>CAVVQK010000007.1:0-9823 GCA_963750215.1 uncultured beta proteobacterium | reverse complement strand
GGCGAGCACAGGGTTGCCGCCGCGGCGCAGGTTCGGATCCATCCAGCGCTTGTACGAATAGATGTAATCGGCGGCGACGAGCTCTCGCGGCACACCTTTGAATGCCGGATCGTCGGTGAAGAAGATGCCGGGCTTGACGCGCACCGTCCAGGTCCTGCCGCCATCGGTGATTTCAGGCAGCCCTTCCGCCGTGACCGGGGAGAGTCGGGTCGGCGAACGAAGATAGCTCCGCTCGTAGAGTGGCTCGAAGATCGCGATCAACACTTGGAACGATGGGTTGTCGCTGAACTGCTGCGGGTCGAGGGTATCGATATCGAACGATGCGACGCGCAGGATCTTGGCGGGATCGGCGGCCAGCACCGCAGAGCTGCAGGCAAGCGCCGCGGCCGCGAGGATGCGCACGCCGATCCCGATCGCCATTCGACCCATGCCGCCCCCGAACGCCCCAGCGCCAACTCGACGCGGAGCGATTATGCATCAACCCGGGGCTGTTTCCGGTAGCGGCCCTCTGCTTCCGCTATGATGGGCGATCGGGAGAGGAACTCCGCCCTCAGCCGAGCTTCGGCGCCGTGGCCTTGAAGCTTTCCCGGTCTGCCATTGCCGCATGCGCGCGAACAACGTTGGGCGCTCCTGCGAGCAGCGCCTTGCCCTCCGGAAACAGCGGCAGATAGAAGATGATCGGCGCCAGTAGCAGATCGGCCATCGTCACCGCCGCACCGGCGAGCACATCGCGCGGGCCGTAAGCGAGGTCAAGCACGTCGAGGTACGCACTTGATCTCCGGCAGCACCTTGTCAATCACGCCACGATCGGGAGCGCCTCCCGCTCCCTTCGGAAACACGTATTGCAGCACATAGCGCCGGATCATCGCGTCGTAACCGTGACAATTGATCAGGCTCACGTACTGTTCCATCTTGGCGCGTGCCCAGGGGTTGGTGGCAATAAGCGAGGGGCCCGCGAAACATTCGTCGATATAACGGACGATGGCAGTTGTTTCGTAGAGGGTGAATTCGCCGTCGCGGAAGGCAGGTACGCGGCCGAATGGGCAGATGGCGAGAACCTTCTCGCTGTGCGGCGCCACCGGTTCGTAGCTATAGGCAACGCCCTTCTCGGCGAGCGCCATGCGCACCGAGCGCACGTAGGTGCTGCGCGAATCACCGTAGACAGTTATGGTCGCCGCGCTGCGGCGCGGGTCGACCGAGGTCCACCAGTTCGCTCAACACGGAGTTCCAGCCGCTGTTGTGACCGTCGCGCGCTTCCGGCGCCGGGAAGCCCGAGTGGAGAAGGCGAACCTCGGTTTCCACGCCATGCTCGCCACGGCGCTCGTCGAGCGTCACCGTCACCAGCGTCTCCCCCATCTCGCCCATCTGCTTGCCTTCCCACTTCCAGGTAAAGACGAGCCGTTCCGGCGCCTTGATTTCGCGGTATTCGCCACCGACCGTTTCCGGCGCGCCGGAGCGCGGCTGCATCGTGACGCGATAGCGTCCGCCGAGGCGTGGGTCAACCGAACATCGGTAATCGTGAATCCACGCGGCCTGAACCACTGTTTGACGATGTCCGGCTTGATGAACGCGTCGAAGACCTTGTGCCTTGCAGCGCGGATCGTGCGTGAAATGGTCAGGTCGAAGGTGTCTCGGGCCGTCATCGTTTTCTCCTCTTGGGTCGGGGCTCTTCCAAGAGCGCGGCGAGAGCGTCGAGCCGCTCCTCCCAGAAGCGCCGATAGCGATCGATCCATTGCGCTGCGGCGCGCAACGGATCAGGGCGGAGCCTGCAAACTCGCCACTGCGCGTCGACGCGTCGCTCGATTAGCTGAGCACGTTCCAGCACGCGCAGATGGCGCGAGACGGCTGGCAGCGAGATGTCGAACGGCTCGGCGAGATCCCCCACCACTGCGTCGCCGCGGGCAAGCCGCGCCAGAATCGCGCGCCGCGTCGGATCAGCGAGCGCGGCAAATGTCTGATCGAGGTCCGACGCCGATCGACGCAAGCGAGTGGCTAGGGTTGGCACGGACGGTACTCTATTGCAAATGTATTTAACAGTCAAGTTAAATAATAAGCAAAATGAAGCCGCCGCGACACAGGGAGGCGGCGGCTCGCGGTTGATGCGCGACGGGCCTAGCCTTCTGGGGGCGGAGCACCAGGCGGAGCACCGGGCGGCGGACCGTACGGTGGAGGTCCGGGAGGTGCGCCGTAGGCAGGGGGCCCGTAACGGCGTCCGTATCGAGGCCCCCCCGGCACCTGGTTGCCCTTCGCGTACATGCACTGCAGATAGGCCATGTCGTAGCGCCGCTGCAAGTCATAGGACGAATAGGCGGCCGAGTTGGCTCCGGCGGCGCTGCCGAAAAGCAGGCCCGTGCCGGCACCGATCGCGGCGCCAGGACCAGCCTGCCCCGTCGCTGCGCCGATGATCGCCCCGGTGGCGGCACCGATCGCCGCGCCGCCGACGGCGTTCGCATTCGCCGCATTTGCCCCGGCCTGCTCGGCGCCCGGCCCAAGCGAGTAGTGAGCGAAATCTCGACAGGCGACGTCATCGGCGCGAAACTGATCGAACTCTTTGTCGTCCCCGGCAAGGCCATCACCGCCGGACCGGTGGGCACTGTCACGCAGCCGGCGAGAACGAGCGCGCCCGCCAAGCCCGCAAAGTATAAGCGCATGCTCATGCAGACTCCCTACTGCTGTGCCGGCGCCGCGGGCCCAGGCGCGCTCGGCGGAAGGACGCGCAGCCATTCTCGGCTGCAGGTCGACACCTGCGGGTAGTAACCCGGCGGATCGGGGCAGTAGTACGAGTATTGTCCGCCCTGGCTATAGCTCCGTTCGGTGGACTGCGGAACATCCCTGCTGGATGTACGACCCGGAATAGTCATACGGATAGCCATCGGGATAGCCACCGTAGTAGTTAGGGTAGGACGGATAGTATGGGTAGTAGTACCCAGGCCACCATCCGTATCCCCATCCCCACCACGGGGCACCAAAGCCGACGCCGACAACCACGTGTGATCCGTACCACCCGCCGCCGTGCCAGCCACCGCCGTGCCAGCCGCCGCCATGCCAGCCGCCGCCACCCTGCCAGCCACCGCCGCCGTGCCAGCCACCGCCACTGAAGCCGTGGGACCCGCCGCCGTGCCCCTGCGCGCTGGCGATACCGATGCCGCCGAACATTGTCGCGGCAGCAAGCAAAACCATTGCGAATCGTTTCATGGACTCTCCTTTTCTCATAACCGTTAGAGTAGCCCCACGCCGCGGAGTTCGTCCAGGGAGAATTCCCGCAGCCGGGGCCACCGCTGATCCCACGTGAACAAGCGACACGACGCCGATCATCCATGACCTGTCGCGACGGTCGATGCGCGCCAATTTGCTAGAATCCTTTGCTTGGGACCTAGGGAGCAAACTATGGCAGATCCAGGCGGCTCGCGTACCGGCGACGCGAAAATGGACGCAACCTCGCTCTACCGCGAGGAGATTTATACCGATCGTGCGGCAGGCACTTTGCGCGTCCTCGTTCCGGTCAAGGCTGACGGAGCGATCGACGCCGCGCGGCCCACTCTCTATGTCGGCGAAGCGCAAATCCTCACCAACATGGGTCCGCTGCCGATCAGTTTCGAGGTCGAAGCGCAGACGCTCGCCGAGGCTGTCGAGCGATACGCCGAAGCCGCCAAGAGCGGCGTCGAGCGCGCCGTGCGTGAGCTGCAGGAATTGCGGCGCCAGGCGTCCTCGTCCATTGTCCTGCCGGGGACCGGCGCAGCAGCAGGCCTGGCTGGCGGACTGCCGCCCGCTGGCCTTGGTGGCGGCAAGATCAAGCTGCCGTGACGATTGCATGGTGCAGAAAGCGGTCTTCGCGTCGCGACTCGATCGTCGCCGGAGGCAGACAACGACCCACTTAACGCGGCAATGCCGCCCCCGGTTGACCCCGCGCCCCCCTGCGATGGGCGCGCCGGGCGGACGCGGCATCGCCGGTCACACACCGAATTGTCAACCATGAGGGGCAGACTCTTTCTGGCCGCGCCCCCAGCGCGGCAGTGCCTCTCCCGGAACTCGCATTCGCGGTCAAAGGGGTCCGCGCCTCAGAACTCGCGTAGCGTGGCCGGTATGGCAGTTTCGGCAAATCGCGCGAGCAACTAGCAGCCGTCGATGGCGAGCATCGCTCGGGGCGTCGTTGCAAGAGATTTTCGAAGTGTGGCGTCGCAACGGCCACGTGATCGCGTCCATCCTGCGAATCGCTTGGTAGCAAGGGGCCCTTCAAGGCGAAAAGCATGGCTTGCGCACGCAGTAGCACCACATCGTCTTTTGCTCGGCTACAATGATTTTTCAGGAGTGATGCATGAGGGTGCAAGCGCATTCGATCCGTGCGCTGGCCGTAGTCGCGGCGCTTGCGGTCACGCCTGCCGCGGCGACGCTTAATATGAATGAAGGGTTGTGGGAAACCACGATCACCGCTGACGGACAGGCGCAATCGGCAAACGCCAAGTGCTATACGCGCGCCGACATTGCCGAGATGGAGCGGCTGCTGCAAGGCAAGTCGACGCGCGTCGACGGCATTTGCCGTTATAAGAACTTTACGCAGTCGGGGAACAGCATCAGCTACACGATGACCTGCCGTCTCGGCGACGATGAGCAGACCAGTGCAGTTTCCGCGACGTATCACGGCGATTCGGCCACCGGTACCATCCGCTCCGCGGGCGTCACGGTGACGGCCTCGAGTCGGCGCATAGGCAGTTGCACGGAGAGCTCCTTCGCCAGATAGCGCGTGGCGATTGCGCAGCAAGCCCACCGCCATTTCCCATGTCCGAAGACAAGCCCAAGGGCCTTGCCCGCGGCCTGACCCACTACGGAGATTCCGGGTTCGCGCTGTTTCTGCGCCGATCGTTCGCGCGTTCGATGGGCTATTCGGCGGCGCTGCTCGGGCAGCCTACGGTCGGCATTGCGTCCGCCGCGTCCGATCTCAACAACTGTCACCGGCATTTCCCGGAGCTCATCGACGCCGTAAAGCGCGGCGTGCTTGCCGCGGGTGGCCTGCCCCTGGCGTTTCCCACCATCTCGCTGGGAGAAGTCTTCCTGCATCCGACTAGTTTGATGTATCGCAACCTCATGGCGATGGATGTCGAGGAAATGTGTCGCGCACAACCGCTCGATGCGGTCGTGCTGGTCGGCGGCTGCGACAAGACCGTTCCGGCCCAGATGATGGGTGCTGCGTCGGCCGGCGTGCCGGCGATCGGCCTTGTTGCCGGCCCCATGCTAAGCGCGCGTCATGGTGGCGAGCGGCTCGGCGCGTGCACCGATTGCCGGCGTTTCTGGGCTCGATTCCGCGGCGGCGAGATCGATCGAGCGACCCTTGACCGTGTCGAGGCGCGCCTCGCGACCACCGCGGGGACCTGCGCTGTGATGGGCACTGCCAGCACGATGGCCTGCATCGCCGAGGCGCTCGGCATGCTGCTTCCCGGAACCGCAGCAATACCCGCGGTGCACGCCGACCGGTTGCGCGCCGCGGAAGCTACCGGGCGCGCTGCGGTCGCCCTCGCGCAGTCCCGGATGACGATGGATCGTATCGTGACGCCGGCGGCGGTGGAGAATGCATTGCGCGTGCTGCTTGCGGTTGGTGGCTCGACGAACGCTGTCATCCATCTGACCGCCATTGCAGGCAGGCTCGGGATCAGGGTTTCTCTCGCACGACTCAACGAGTTGTCTGACACGACTCCGGTCCTAGTCGACCTGAAGCCGACCGGAGCACACTACATGGAAGACTTCTTCGCGGCGGGCGGCATGGACGCCGTGCTCTACGAGCTCAAGCCTTTGCTCGACCTCGATTGCGTCTCGGTCACCGGGGAGCGTCTGGGCGAGCGTCTCGCCACGCCTCCCGAAGACATCGATCGCGCGATCATCCGCCCGCTCGCGGCGCCGTTGCATCCGGTGGGAGGCCTGGTTGCGCTGTTCGGCTCGCTCGCGCCAAACGGTGCCATTCTCAAGCGTTCCGCGGCGGACGCGACTCTCTTCGAGCGCAGGGGCAGAGCCGTGGTCTTCACATCGCCGGCCGATCTTGCGGCCCGCATCGACGATCCGGCGCTCGACGTTGAGCCCGGAGACTTCCTGGTAATGCAGAATGCGGGGCCGAAAAGCAGCTACGGCATGCCGGAAGCGGGTTACCTGCCACTGCCGACCAAGCTCGCTCGCGCCGGCGTGAAAGACATGGTACGCATTTCCGACGCTCGCATGAGTGGCACGGCGTACGGCACCGTCGTCCTGCACGTTTCCCCAGAGGCCGCCGCCGGGGGCCCGCTGGCGCTCGTCCGCAGCGGTGATCCGATACGGCTTTCGGTGCGCGAACGACGGTTGGACCTCGAGGTCGATGCCGCCGAACTCGCACGGCGCAGGGCGCAGTGGCAGCCGCCGCCATTGCCACGACGCGGATACCAGCGTCTTTACGCCGAGCGCGTGGCACAGGCGGAGGACGGCTGCGATTTCGATTTTCTTCGCGCCTGAGCGGTTCCACCGGGACCGGCGGTCACTTTCGGAGACCGTCCTACGCGCAAATCAGACTGCGACCGATTTCGGCGCAGGCGACGGAAGGCTAGATTGGGATTACTTCAATCACATCCGAGCGCACCATGAGCCAGCGAAGAAACGCAAAAGCACTGCTGCGTCAAGCCAGCATCTTTGCAGTAGGCACACTGATCGGAAGCACGATCGCCACCCCGGTCCTCGCCGCACCCCTTATTGCGATCGACGGCTTCAGCAAGCCGGTTCTTTTCGGCTCGGTCGTGTTGCTTGTCATTGGCTTGGTGCTAAAGGCGAAGTTCGGCAAGACTGCGCCCCGCCGGGCGACTCGAGCGCCTTCAACGACGGGATCGGCCGATACCGGCCGCAACTCGGGCGCGGCGACGCGTACTAGTGCAGCCGCTGGCGTACCTTGCGACTGGCCTCGCGTCGTTGCGCGCGACGCTCGGCGCGGTTGACGCCCTCTCCGCTGCGCCGGGCCTGCCAGAAACGGTGGATGAGAACGGCGGCTATCGGTAGCTCGTCGATCATGCCGAGTCGCTTCTCCTCGGTATCGACCCAGTCGAGGTATTCAGGGTCGTGGTCGCCATAGGCGAGCGCCTCGATGGGCAGCATCCAATCTCGGGTTTGTTCGCTGGCGTAGATGGGCTCCCAGGATTCCTCGCGCAGCATCACCCCGGTCATGTAACCCTCGCACCATGCGCTGGCCTCGGGTGGTGCCGCTTCCTCCCTGCGTCCGCTCTCGGCCTTGTCAGCCGAACGGCCCTTGATGCCTTCTTCGGCGCGATAGAGCAACGGCCTGAAGCGCGTCGGCGAATCCGTAAGGGTGCGCACGATACCGTTTTGCAAACGCAGTATCAGCGCCAGTATGCGCTCCGCCTGTTCATTGTCCGCGAAGACCGGCGCCACACTGCGCTGGCTGTCGCTCCACACGACCGGCAACCACTCGGAGGGCTGAATCAACTCGGGCCCGCTGACGATGGCCGTCAGGAAGCCATCGAGCATCTCCAAGTCCATGCAATCCTGAGGGACGGCATTGGAACCAAAAAATGCCTCCAGCGTGTCGTATTCGGCTTCCGCCAGCGGTTCGTCGAGTTTGTTTGGTTCGGCCATGGCGATTCCAGCCCAAGCGAGCCTGTAATGATCGCCCGAGATGCTCCGAATTGCAAATGCCGCGTCCTGGGCACGGTGCCGCGTCGCCCGGACCGGCGAAGTGCTTTAGCGCAACGCGTGCCTGACATTCAGCGCCGCGGCGAACAGGAGCATGGCCCCCCCTGTGTGCGGCGGCGAGCGGCAGCGGCACGACCAGCAGCAGCGTTGCGACACCGAGCGCGACCTGTACGACGAGCAGCGCCAGAACAGTTCGCTAGCGCGCCGCGCCAGACGCGGAGATCTCAGCGTCCTGTGAGCGACGCCGACAAACCACGGCACCAGGATCGCAAGCCCCGCCGCCAGCAGGCGATGATCGAACTGCACCGTCGCCATGTTGTCGGTGAAGTTGCGATACCACGGTTCGAGCATCATGATCTCGGGCGGCACCCAGGCCCCGTTCATGGTCGGAAACGTGTTGTAGGCGAAGCCGGCGCGAGTGCCGGCGACGAGCCCGCCGGCAAGAACCATCAGGTAGACGAGTCCGGTGAGCAGCCCAGCAAAGCGCCGGAGCGAACCGTTGCCGCCGCCGGCATTGCGCGGACGCGTGAGCGAGAGCGCAACCCAAAGCATCGCCCCGAAGATGAGAAAGGCGAGACCGAGATGGGCCGTCAACCGCAGTTGCGAGACGCGCGGATCGTCGACAAGACCGCTCTGCACCATGTACCAGCCAAGCGCGCCCTGCAGGCCACCGAGGGCAAAGATCCCAAATAGGGCGCCGGCGTAGCCAGGGGGAATGCGACGTCGGACGAGAAGCCACAGATACGGCACCAGAAATGCCGCGCCGATCGCACGCCCCAGCAGCCGGTGCGCGTACTCCCACCAGAAAATGTGCCGGAAGGCATCGAGGCCCATGCCGGGATTGACCTGCCGGTATTCGGGCGTAGCGCGATATTTGGCGAAAGCGTCGGCCCAGTCATCTTCCGACAGCGGCGGCAGCGTGCCGACAATTGGCTGCCATTCGGTGATCGACAGTCCCGAATGAGTGAGCCTCGTCACGCCACCAACCACGACCATCGCGAAGACGAGCGCGCAGCAAATATAAAGCCACACCGCGACTGTCCTGCCGTCGCGCACGGTCAGCACGGCGCGTTCAGTCATGCGCGCGACAAGGGCCCGTTGAGACGGATTGAGCATCAGATCTGGAATCTGACTCATCGCGGCTCTGCTGGCGTGGCGCCCATGTCCTCGACCCAAACCGAAGCGAGAACGGTGCCTGCGTGTTCAAAGGTCAGCGCTAGCGGAAATTTTTCGCCGACCTTGAGCGGCTGTTTCAGGTCGAGCAACATCAAGTGATAGCTGTCGGGCCTGAGCTCGAGCCTGCCTCCGGGCATCACTTCCAGAGATGGCACGGCGCGCATTTTCATAACGCCGTCCTCGAACGTCATTTGGTGCATGGCGACTCCACCGGCGATCGGTGTCGAGGCCCGAATGAGGCGGTCGCTCTCGTTACCGGTGTTGTCCACCGTCATGAAGACGACTCCGGTCCTCGCGCCAGGGGGCGTCGCGCGCGCCACCAGATGGTCGATCCGCAGCGCATCGGCGGGGTATGCGTGATCGCACAACGCGGGCCGCACCACCAGCACGGCGGCGATAGTCAGTGGTATCCAAGCCCAGCGCATGGTCATTGAAGGCTCCACATTGCCTGAGGCGCCGATCGGCAACGCCTGGCGCGCCAGCGGCGACGGCGTGGTCGGTGCGGCCCGCGACGGATGAGTATACCGTGCCGGTTGCGCGGTGCCGGTTGACGCCGGGGCGCCCGGCACGGTTGAATGCGCTTCCGCCAACTGATCGAAGCGAAGCGCCTTCAGCTGGTCATGCTGCCGCTCGCGTCCGGTTTTGGGCTGGAGACCTCGGCTGTGGATGTTTCGCGGCCGCTCCCGGACGCGGAGTTCGCCGCGCTCGAACGGGCCCTGTTCCGCGGGCAGGTGCTCGTGCTAAGCGGGCAATGCCCTACGCCCCAGCAATACGTCGCCTTCGCGCGTCGCTTCGGGCCGCCGGAGCCCGCAGCCAACCGGCGGCGAACCGGCGCCGTGCCATTGCCGATCAGTTGCTGCTGGGCGTTCCGCTCGCGCTGTCTGACGGCGCTGCAGGCGCGAAAGCCGATCCGGCGCTGTCGCCACCCGCACTCCCGCCGCCCGCTCCAGACGCGCTGCTACCGACACCGCTGAAGGTGAGGTAGCTGCGC
>CAVVQK010000006.1:0-1084803 GCA_963750215.1 uncultured beta proteobacterium | reverse complement strand
GCGGCGCGACGTCGATGTCGAGAATGCGGGCCTTGGTGAACGCACTGTCGGTCAGCACGCGCACCTGGCCGCCGGTGTAGCTCTTCGCCTTCAGGCCAAGCTCCTGCAGGGCGATCGCGAGCAGGCCGATCGTCACCTGCTCGCCGGTCGCGGCGATGACGTCGAGCTCCCGCGGATTGGGATTGGGCGAGAATTCCCTGGCCAGCGCGAGCAGGCGGTTGGTTTCGCCGCTCATCGCCGAAACGACCACTACCAGCTGGTGCCCCTCGCGCTGAAAGCGGGCGATACGGCGGGCGACGCTGCGGATCCGTTCGGTGCTGCCGACCGACGTACCCCCGTACTTCTGCACGATCAGAGCCATGCGCCCGTGCTCCGCTCCTGGGTCACAGCTTGCGGAAGGCGAGGGTCGCGTTGGTCCCGCCGAAACCGAATGAATTGGAAAGCGCGGCGCGAATCGGCATGGGCCGCGAGCTGTTGGGAACGAAATCGAGGTCGCATTGCGGGTCCTGGTGCAACAGGTTGGCGGTGGGGGGCGCAACCTGGTCGCGCAGCGCGAGCACGGTGAAGACGGCCTCGATCGCCGCCGCCGCGCCGAGCAGGTGGCCGGTCATCGATTTGGTCGAAGAGATCGCGAGCTTGGCGGCGTGATCGCCGAAGCAACGCTTGACCGCAACGCACTCGGCCAGGTCGCCGAGCGGGGTCGAGGTGCCGTGGGCATTGATGTAATCGATGTCGGTCGTGTTGAGCCCGGCGTTCTTCAGGGCGTTGTACATGCTCCGCGCTGCGCCGGCGCCGTCTTCCGGCGGTGCAGTGATGTGGTGCGCATCGGCCGACATGCCGTACCCGGCGAGCTCGCACTCGATCCGCGCCCCGCGTGCCCGCGCATGCTCGAGCTCCTCGAGCACCAGGATGCCGGCGCCCTCTCCCAGCACGAACCCGTCGCGATCGACGTCCCACGGACGGCTGGCCGTTGCCGGATCGTCGTTGCGCGTCGACAGCGCCCGTGCGGCGCAGAACCCGCCGACGCCAAGCGGGCTGATCGTGGCCTCGGCGCCGCCGGCGACCATGACATCGGCGTCACCGTATTCGATCAGGCGGGCCGCTTCGCCGAAGCTGTGATTGGCCGTCGAGCACGCGGTCACCGTCGCCAGATTGGGACCGCGGTAGCCATAATGGATCGAGACCAGGCCCGAGATCATGTTGATGATCGACCCGGGAACGAAGAACGGCGAGATCTTGCGCGGTCCGCCCTCGAAATACGCCTTGGCGGTCTCCTCGATCATCGGCAGCCCGCCGATGCCCGAACCGATGCACACGCCCACGCGGTCGAGGTCGCCGCTGTAGCCCTCGAGCCCCGCATCCCGGATCGCTTCCATCGTCGCCACCAGCCCGTAATGATTGAAGGTGTCGTAGCGGCGAGCTTCCTTGCCGGAAAGGAACTGGGTGACGTCGAAATGCTTCACCTCGCCGGCAATCTGCGAGGCGAAGGCGGACGCATCGAAGCGCGTGATGCGCGTGATGCCGGATCGGCCGGCGAGAATGTTCTCCCATGCCGCCGGCACGCCGATACCCACTGGCGAGATGATGCCTATTCCCGTGACGACGACGCGGCGCTTCGGCATGGGGCTTAAACGGGGTGGCGGGAGTGGCGCAGCTTGGCCGCGCGGCGACACCACCGAAGTGGGGCGGCAGGCCGCCCGGGGAGCGTGCGTTACTTCTTCAGGTGTGAGGTGATGTAGTCGACGGCCTGCTGCACCGTTGTGATTTTCTCGGCTTCCTCGTCCGGGATCTCGGTTTCGAACTCCTCCTCGAGCGCCATGACAAGTTCCACCGTATCCAGCGAGTCAGCGCCGAGGTCGTCGACAAACGACGATTCGTTCTTGATCTCGGCCTCGTTCACGCCGAGTTGCTCGGCGACGATTTTTTTGACTCGTTGCTCCACGTTTTCCATGCGTCTCCTCCCCAAAGGGGTCCCAAGCGTTGTCAATTGCTGATTTTACCAGATCGAACAAGCTACGCCATGTACATGCCGCCGTTGACGTGCAGCGTAGCGCCTGTTATGTAGCCCGCCTCGTTCGAGGCGAGAAACGCGACAGCATGGGCTACGTCGTCCGGCAGGCCCAGGCGGCCCAAAGGGATGCGCGCGAGCAGCTGCTCGCGTTGCGCCGCGGTAAGCGCGCGCGTCATGTCGGTATCGATGAATCCCGGCGCCACGCAGTTGACAGTAATGCTGCGGCTGCCCACCTCCTGTGCCAGTGACTTGGTGAATCCGACCAGCGCCGCCTTGGCGGCGGCGTAGTTGGCCTGGCCGGCATTGCCGCTGGTCCCGACCACCGAGCCGATGTTGATGATGCGGCCGAATCGTGCCTTCATCATGCCGCGCAGGACCGCTTTCGACAGGCGGTAGGCTGCCTTGAGATTGACCTCCATGATCGCGTCCCAGTCGTCGTCTTTCATGCGCAGCAGCAGGTTGTCGCGCGTGATGCCGGCATTGTTGACGAGAATCGCGATTGCGCCAACGCGCTCGCTCACGCCGGCAACCGCCGCCTCGATGGCCGTGCCGTCGGCCACGTCGAGCCGGATCCCTTCGCCGCGGCAGCCTTCCGCCTTGAGGTAGGCCGTGATCGCCCCTGCACCCTCGTCGCCGGTTGCGGTGCCGACCACATTGGCACCTTCGCGCGCCAGCGCCAGCGCGATCGCCCGGCCGATGCCGCGCGTAGCGCCGGTGACCAGGGCAATGTGTCCATCCAGCATGGGCCGTCCCCTACGCCGTCTCGGCAATGGCCGCGGCAAGCGCCTCGCCGTCGTTCAACGGCAGCGCCACAAGCTCGGGGGCGATGCGCTTGCTCAACCCCGTGAGCACCCTGCCCGGACCGCATTCGACAATGTGCGTGACGCCTCGCGCCGCGAAGGCGCCGATCGTCTCGACCCAGCGCACCGGGCTCGCCGCCTGCGCCGCCAGCGCTGCCCTGATCGCGTCGGGCGTATGCGCCTCGTGCGCATCGACGTTGTGCACGACTGGCACCACCGGCTGATCCACTGCGACCTTGGCAAGATACGCTGCGAGCCGCTCCGCAGCAGGTTTCATGAGCAGGCTGTGGAACGGAGCGCTCACCGGCAACATGAGCGCACGCTTCGCGCCGCGCGCCTTTGTCGCGGCGACCGCGCGCTCGACCGCATCGCGATGGCCAGCGATGACGGTTTGGTCTGGAGCGTTGAAATTGACCGGCTCGACCACCTGTCCCTGCGCCGCCTCGCGGCAACTGTCCTCGACCCCGGCGCGTTCCAGGCCGATGATCGCCGCCATGGCGCCAACACCGGCCGGAACGGCCTCCTGCATCGCCTGCGCGCGAAAACGCACCAGCGGCAATGCGTCGGCGAAAGCGAGCGCGCCGGCTGCAACCAGCGCGGCGTATTCGCCCAGGCTGTGGCCGGCAAGCACGCTGGGCGCACCGCCGCCCGCGGCACGCCAGGCGCGGTAAACCGCGATGTCCGCCGCCAGCATCACCGGCTGCGTGTTGACCGTCTGGTTGAGCACTGCGTCGTCACCCTCCTCGACCAGCGCCCACAGGTCCTGCCCCAGCACCGCGGAGGCTTCGGCGAAGGTATCGCGCACGACCGGATAGGCAGCGTAGCGGCTCATCATCCCGGCCGCCTGCGATCCCTGCCCTGGAAACACCAATGCAAGTTTCATCGTCTCACCATCTGAGCAAGACCGAGCCCCAGGTGAATCCGCCGCCGACGCCGAGCAGGAGTACGTGCTGGCCGCTGCGGATGCGCCCGTCGCGCACTGCGACGTCGAGGGCGAGCGGAATCGACGCCGCCGAGGTATTGGCATGCCGGTCGACGGTCGTCACCATTTTTTCCGGCGGCAGGTGCAGTTTCTTGGCCGTCGCGTCCATGATGCGGATGTTGGCCTGGTGGGGAATGAGCCAGTCGATCGCCTCTGTGGTAAGGTCATTTGCCGCCAGGGCTTCGTGGGCGACTTCTGCCAGCACCTTGACGGCGAACTTGAACACCGTGTTGCCCTCCATGGTGAGCAGCGGCGTGCCGCTCACCCCGCCGTGCGCTACCGTGCCTGGCACGGCCAGGATGTTGCGGTAGTGGCCGTCGGCATGCAGGTGCGCCGACAGGATGCCCGGCTCGGTCGCCGGCATCAGGACCACGGCCCCGGCGCCGTCGCCGAACAGCACGCAAGTGCCGCGGTCCTCCCAGTCGAGAATGCGCGAGTAGATTTCGGCGCCAACAACCAGCGCGTTCCTGACCTGGCCGCATTTCACCATCAAGTCCGCGAGACAGAGCGCATAGACGAAGCCACTGCATACCGCCTGCACGTCGAACGCCGGACCGTTGCGCGTCCCAAGCTTGTCCTGCAGGATGCACGCGGTCGAGGGAAACACCATGTCGGGGGTCGTCGTGGCGAGCACGATCAGATCGACTGCCGAGGGCGCGAGTTGCGCGGCCGAGAGCGCCTCGCGCGCGGCCGCGAGCGCAAGGTCGCTGGTGTTCTCCTCGGGCGCCGCGATGTGGCGCTGGCGGATACCGGTGCGGGTGCGAATCCACTCGTCGCTCGTGTCGACACGCTTGGCCAGGTCGGCGTTGGACAGGATCTGCGCAGGAAGGTAGCTGCCCGTCCCGGCGATGCGACTATGCATCGCCCGAACCCATCGGTGCCACGGCGGCCGATACCTGCGGGGACGCGGACGTCGCGGCCATGCGCTGTGCGATGCGCTCGAGCACGCCGTGCGCGACCTCCGCGTAGGCCTTTCTGAGCGCGTAGCGGAAGGCAAGCACATCGGCGGCGCCGTGGCTCTTGATCACCACGCCCTTCAGGCCGATCAGCGTCGCGCCGTTGTAGCGGCGGGGGTCGACGCGGCGCTTGAAGGAATTGAGCATCGGCAGCGCGAACACCGAGAGCAGGCGCCGCAATGCGTTGCGGGTGAATTCCTCGCGCAGGTAATCGGCAAGCATCGTTGCCAGCCCTTCCGAGGTCTTGAGCGCAACGTTGCCCACGAAGCCGTCGCAGACGATGACGTCGGTCGTGCCCTTGTAGATATCGGTCCCTTCGACGTTGCCGTGAAAGTTGAGCCCCGAAGACTTGAGCAATTCCGCCGCCTGCTTCACCACGTCGTTGCCCTTGATATCTTCCTCGCCGATGTTGAGCAGTCCCACGCTCGGCCGCTCGATGCCCTCGACCGCCGCGACCAATGCGCTGCCCATCACGGCGAACTGCAGCAGCTGCTCCGGCGTGCAGTCGACGTTGGCGCCCAGATCGAGCGCGGTGGTGACCCCTTGGCGCGTGGGCAGCTGCGAGGCGATCGCCGGGCGGTCGATGCCAGGCAGGGTCTTGAGCACGAAACGCGAGATCGCCATGAGCGCGCCGGTATTGCCTGCCGACACGCACGCTTGCGCAGTGCCCTCCTTGACCAGGTTGATGGCCACGCGCATCGATGAATCCTTCTTGCGCCGCAGCGCGTCGGCCGGAGACTCGGTCATCTCGATGGCCTCGCTCGCGGGCTGAACGCTGACGCGCTCGGCCGCGCCCGAGCGCACCGACTCGAGGCGTTTGCGCAGCGCAGCCTCGTTGCCGACGAGCACGATCCGGGCATCCTGCGCCTGCTCGAGAAACTGCAGCGAAGCTGCGACTGTCACGGGGGGGCCGTGATCGCCGCCCATCGCGTCCACGGCAATGGTGACCTGCATCAGCCGGCTACGTTCCTTTGCCTCGGCGCAGCTTCGCGCCCACGCCGAAGAGGGTTTGGCCCGGGTACGTCGGGAGCGCTACCCCGGCGGCAGCGACCCGATTACGCGTCGCCCTTGGTCTTGACGACCTTCTTGCCGCGATAATAGCCGCTAGGGCTGATGTGATGGCGCCGATGCACCTCCCCGCTGATAGGCTCGACGGCGAGCGGCGGGTTGGTCAGAAAATCGTGTGCGCGACGCATGCCGCGCTTCGATGCCGATTTCTTGTTCTGCTGAACAGCCATGTCGTGTCACTCCTCAAACGATCGATCGGTCCCCTTCTTCAGGGCGGCGAGCCGCGCGAACGGGGAAGTCTTGCCTGGCGCCGGCTTGTCCGCTGCCGTGCCGGAGCCGATAAGGGCCGGACACTGCTCTTCGGCATGGCTCGGCGCGAACGGCAAAGAAAGCAGAATCTCGTCCTCGATGAGCGTCAGCGCGTCGAGCGGTGCTGCAGCCAGCACGACCTCCGCTTCGCCGGCGTCCAACGCCTCGAGCTCGGCTTCCTCGCGCGCCAGCCGCAATTCGGTCTGCTGCGCGACGGCGAAGTCGAAGGGCTGCAAACAGCGCTGGCACACCATGGGCAAGCGGCCTTCGATCGCCACCGAGAGCGTCGGATGGCCGCTTGCATCGTGCCCGCCGGCGATTTTCCAGGCGATCGGCGTCGCAGCCGTCATCGGCGCCAGGCGGTCGGCCACACGAGCTCGGCGCATCAGGTCGACTTCGCCTGCGAGCTGCTCGCCGCGGGCAGCCAGGTCGAACGCGTCGAAGCGCCCTGCCCCTGTCGCTCCCCCACCCCGGTTCACCATCGTCTCCGTGCCGCCCGCAGGTGGTCGGTTTGCGCCCGGTGCCGCCTCCACGGCGCACGGGAGCTAAACCGACCGCCACCTGAATTCACCGCAGCCAAAGCAAACATAGCATAATAGCCCGCCGGTCGATCACTGTCAAAGAAAAGCGTGGAAACAAGGACTTCGCCCGCAAACAGGCCGCTCATCCTCGCCTCGGCGTCGCCCTATCGCCGGGCGCTGCTGGAACGGCTGGGCCTGCCCTTCCACAGCGTCGCGCCGCGCATCGACGAAACGCCGCGCGCAGGCGAGGAAGCGGCGCGGACCGCCGTCCGGCTCGCCGAGGCGAAAGCGCGCGCGGTGGCCGCGCAACATCCCACGGCGCTCATCATCGGCTGCGATCAGATCGCCGACTGCCACGGCGTGGCGATGGGCAAGCCGCGCGACCGCGCCGATGCCCTCGAGCAGCTGCGGAGCATGCGCGGGCGAACGGTGATCTTTCACACCGCTGTGGCCCTGCTCAATGCGCAGACGGGTACCGTTCATCGTGCGCTGGTCGACGTGGCGACCACGTTCCGCCAACTCGACGACGCCACGCTCTTAGCCTATCTCGACCGCGAGCAGCCGTTCGACTGCGCCGGGTCGGTCAAGGCCGAGGGCCTCGGCATTGCCCTCTTCACGCGCCTTGCCAGCGACGACCCGACCGCGCTGATCGGCTTGCCGCTGATCCGTCTCACCGATCTGCTCGAGGCCGAGGGCGTGCGCCCGGTGGTGGCGGCGGCGTGAGCGCCGATCGGCACGCCGCGCCCGGGCCTTCCGGGCGCCTATACCTCATACCCAGTCCCCTGGGCGCGACGCCGCCTCAGGCGGTGCTGCCCCAACACACCATCGACATTGCCCGGCGCCTGACGCATTTCGTCGTCGAGACGCCGAAGGCGGCGCGGCAATTCCTGAAAACGCTCGCACCCGAGCGGCCGGTGCAGGCGCTGGCGCTCTCCGAACTCAACGAGCACACGCCGGCGAACCGGATCGACGCGCTGCTGGCGCCCGCGCTCGAAGGCCACGACCTGGGGCTCATTTCCGACGCGGGCTGCCCGGGCGTTGCCGACCCCGGCGCGGAGCTGGTGGCGGCGGCGCATCGCGCCGGTGTGCGCGTGGTGCCGCTGGTCGGCCCCTCCGCGCTGCTGCTTGCCCTGATGGCATCGGGGATGAACGGGCAGGCTTTCGCATTCCACGGCTACTTGCCGGCCAAGCCGGGATTGCGCGAGCGCGCGCTGCGGGCGCTAGACGACGCGGTCGCGCGCAGCGGCGCAACGCAGCTGTTCATCGAGACACCCTACCGCAACGAGGCACTCGTGGCTGCCGTGCTTTCGACCTGCCGCCCGGAAACGCGCCTCTGCGTCGCGATCGATCTTAGCCTCCCGAGCGAGGAAATCGTCAGCCGCCATGTCGGATCGTGGCGCGAGCTGAGGCGGCCGGCGCTTGCCCGGCGGCCGGCGATCTTTCTCTTGGGCAGGGATTGAATTCACGCAGCGGCCGCAGCCGCTGCGCGCTCACTCGTCGGGCGAGCTCTTGATATAGCTGCGTAGCATGCGGTTCTCGAAGCTCTGCTCTTCGTAGACCGCCTTGGCAACGTCGTGGAAGGACACGACGCCGAGAAGCATCGCGCCGTCCTGCACCGGAACATAGCGGGCATGGCGCTCGAGCATGACCCGTCGCAGCTCCATCACGTCAAGCCCCGGCGAGGCGATCAGCGGGTCGCGCACGTAGATTTCGCTGACCTTGAGGTTGCCCAGCTGTCCCTGGTTTTTCGCCAGCGCCTCCAACACCTCGGCAAACGTGAGCATGCCGGCCATCTGGCCGTGATCCATGACCACCAGCGACCCGATGTCGTGCTGCGCCATCACTTTGACCGCGTCGAGGACGGTCCCACCAGGCGGCGTTGTGAACAGGGCGTTGCCCTTGATGCGGAGGATTTCGCTGACCAGCATCGGTTTCTCCTCGCCCGCTTAGGTGATGAGGGTACTCCCGGATCATGGGCAGGTGCAACGGGGTTGCGAGCCTTCCCGTGACAGGGAGCTGACAGCGAGCTTGCAGCTAACCGCTGAGCGCACGCCGCTCCCGCAGCGCCTGCGCCAGCGTGCCGCTGTCGACGTACTCGAGCTCGCCGCCGACCGGCACGCCTCGGGCGAGCCGCGTCACCACGAGGCCCCTCGCGGCGAGCAACTCGCCGATGTAATGCGCGGTCGCCTCGCCTTCGTTGGTGAAATTGGTTGCCAGCACGACCTCGCGCACCACGCCGTCCTGCGCCCGCTTGAGCAGGCGGTCGAGGCGGATCTCCTTCGGTCCGATGCCGTCCAGAGGCGACAGGCGTCCCATCAGCACGAAGAAAAGCCCGGTGTAGGCCTGGGTGTGCTCGATCATCATCAGGTCGGCCGGCGTTTCGACCACGCACAGAAGCGCCGGATCGCGCTTCGACGACCGGCATAGGGCGCAGAGCTCGCCCTCGGTGAAGGTGTTGCAGCGCTCGCAGTGACGGATGGTCGTCGCCGCCGCTTCGAGAGCGCGCGCCAGCCGTTTTGCCCCGTCGCGATCGTGCTGCAGCAGGTGCAGCGCCATGCGCTGCGCCGCCTTCGGGCCGACACCCGGCAGGCAGCGCAACGCCTGCGTCAGCTCCTCGAGGCTCCCCAACGGCTCCATCGCCGTGTCAGAACGGCAGCTTGAATCCGGGAGGCAGCGGCATTCCCGCGGTGAGGCCGGCCATCTTTTCCTGCGCCGCAGCCTCGGCCTTGCGCACCGCGTCGTTGACGGCCGCGGCGACGAGATCCTCGAGCATGTCCTTGTCTTCGCCCAGCAGGGTCGGGTCGATGGACACCCGCTTGACATCGTGGCGGCCGGTCATCACCACCTTGACCAGCCCGGCCCCGGACTGGCCTTCGACTTCCATCGCGGCGATTGCCTCCTGCGCCTTCTTCATGTTGTCCTGCATCGCCTGCGCCTGCTTCATCAGCCCGGCAAGCTGGTTTTTCATCATGCGTGCAAATCTCCGCTGGAACCGTCTAGATCGGCTTGATCGAATTGGGCTTGATGCGCGCCTCGAAGCGCGCCAGCAGGTCCTGGACGAAGGGATCGTCGCGAAACGCCGCCTCGGTCTTGGCCTGCGCGGCCTCGCGCGCGCGCTTTTCCTGGGCGGCCAGGCTGGTGGCCGCCATGCCCCCGATCTCGAACCGCAGGCGCACGCGCCGCCGCAGCGCCTGCCCCACCGCCAAGCGCAGCGTGTCGGCGTACGGCTTGTCGGTCAGGTGCCGCGCCGCTTCCGGCAGCCGCAGCACGAATTCGTTGCCCGAGACTTCTTGGAGTTCGGTTTGCGCGGCGAGTTGCAGGGTCATGCCCGACAGATTCATGGCGGCGACGAAAGCGGGCCAGGCTGCTGGCTCCGGCGCGTTCGCAGCCTCGTCGGCCACCGGCACGGCGGCCGGGACGATCGCGCTCTGCCCGCCCGCAGCCGACGCGAGCCCGCCTCCGGAGTTGCTCGCCGGTTCGGTCTTGGGCGCGGCCGGCGGTGGCGGCAGTTTCGCTCCCGGCGCCTCGGTCGCGGGCTCGAATGCAAGCAGCCGCAGCAGAGTCATCGAAAATCCGGTCTGCTCATCGGGTGCGAGCCCGAGATCGTCGCGTCCCTGCAGGCAGATCTGATAGGCGAGTTGCACCGCCTCGGGAGGGAATGCCTGCGCCAGGGCCTTCACCCGCGCGGCATCCGGAACCGCATCGCCCGCATCGGGTACCGCCTGCACGAGCGCGATGTGATGCAACAGCGCCGCGAGTTCATCCAGGGCAGCGGCGAACGACACGCTGCGCTCGGTAAGCGCGCGCGCCTGCGCCAGTAGCGCCGGCCCGTCGCCGGCGATCAGCGCCTCGACGATGCGGAAGGCGTAATCGGCATCCACCGTTCCGAGCATGGAACGCACCGCGTCATCGCGCACCTCACCGGCACCGAAGGCGAGCGCCTGGTCGAGCACCGACAGCGCATCGCGCATCGACCCACGCGCTGCGTGCGCGATCAGCGCCACCGCCGAGTCGTCGAAGGCAGCGCCTTCCGCACGCAGGATTTCGGCGAGCCGCGCCACAATCGTGGCCGAGGGCAGCAGTTTGAGGTTGAACTGCAGGCAGCGCGACAGCACCGTCACGGGAATCTTCTGCGGATCGGTGGTGGCGAGCACGAATTTGACGTGCTCGGGGGGCTCCTCCAGCGTCTTCAGCATCGAGTTGAAGGCCGCCTTCGACAGCATGTGCACCTCGTCGATGAGGTATACCTTGTAGCGTCCGACCGTCGGCGCGTAGCGCGCGTTGTCCAGGATCTCGCGCATGTTGTCGATGCCGGTGTTCGACGCGGCGTCGAGCTCGAGCAGGTCGACGAACCGGCCCGCATCGATGTCGACACAGGCGGGGCACACGCCGCAAGGCGTGGCGGTGACGCCGCGCACGCAGTTGAGGCTCTTGGCAAGGATGCGGGCAATGGTGGTCTTGCCGACGCCGCGCGTTCCGGTCAGCAGGTAGGCATGATGCAGCCGGCCCCGCTCGAGGGCGTTGGACAGGGCGCGCACAACATGCTCCTGGCCGGAGAGTTCGGCAAACGTCTTGGGCCGCCACTTGCGGGCAAGGGCTTGATGGGTCATCGCGTCAGGGTGGGGCTCGAGCGGGGCACGAGCAGAGGGGGAGGCGAGCCGTATCCCCGGCACTTGCAGAGAATAGCTATGGCTGCTTCCTTCCGGACCTGACCAGGTTCACCATCATGCAATGCGGGGCGGCCCGCCATTGATCGTTGCCATGCGAGCGCAAGTGCCTTCACATTATCGGTGAACGCCGCCCGGGCGGCAAGCGGCGCGCCGCGCGTCACCGCTATAATCGCCTCCGGAGCGGCACAATCCATCGGGCTCGAATTGCGACGCAATTTCATCCTATGGAGTTGCATCGGCGCTTTGGCCGCCTGCGGGCCTGCGCCGGTGCCGCCGCAGCCGCCGAAGCAGCGTCCGGTGCTGGTGGTGGCGATGCGACCCGGTCCGACGACCTGGTTCAGCGGCGCCGATGGCGACGCCGCCGGTCTCGATCGCGACCTCGCCGAGATGTTTGCGGCGGAGCTCGGACTCCCGCTCAGAGTCTTGCCGGTGGCCAATCCGGCGCAGCTCATTGCGGCGATCGAGAGCGGTGAAGCGCAAATCGGCGCCGGGGGCTTCTACAAGCCGGCCGAGGGCTTCGCCAGCGAAGCGGCGCCGCCATTGCTCTACACCCGCGGCTATTACGCAATCGAGCCGGTGCTCGTGTATAACACCGAGGGTTTCCGGCCCGCATCGTGGGACGATCTGAGTGGCGAAACGGTCGGTATCGTCGCGGGCACCGGTCTGCTGGCCAAGATCCGCACCGATCATCCCGAGGTGCGCTGGCACGAACTCGGGCCACCCGCCGCCGAAGGTTTGATCGAGCAGGTATCCGAAGGCTTGCTCGGCTACGCCGTGGTCGCCTCGAACGAGGCTGCGGCTGCACGCAACGTGTTTCTCAACGTCGAGACGGCATTTACGGTCGGACCGAAGCGCGACGTGGTCTGGATCCTGCCGCCGACGCAGGCGTCGCTGCGCGACCAGGCCAATGCGTTCTTCGACCGCATTCGCAGCAACGGCAGCTTGCAGCGGCTGATCGACCGCTACGTCGGTTACGCGCACCGGGTCGAGCACATCGACGCCAGCGCATTCCAGGACCGGATCCGCGCCGTGCTCCCTACGTATCTGGCGCTGTTTCATCAGGCGCAGCAGCAGAGCGGGATCGAATGGCGGCTCATCGCTGCGATCGCCTACCAGGAATCGCACTGGGACCCGCAGGCGACCAGCGCGACCAACGTCCGCGGCATGATGATGCTCACCGAGGACACCGCCCGGCGGTTGCGCGTCGTCGATCGCCTCGATCCGAGGCAGAGCATCGTGGCCGGCGCGCGCTACCTCGCCGACCTCAAGCGCAGCCTGCCGCAGCGGATCACCGAGCCTGACCGAACCTGGATTGCGCTGGCCGCGTTCAATATCGGCATTGGCCACCTCGAGGACGCGCGCGTGCTGGCGGCGCGCCAGAAGCTCAATCCCGACTCGTGGAGCGACCTCAAAAAAACCCTGCCGCTGCTCGCCCAGACCGATCTCGCCGATCAGACCAAGTACGGCGCTGCCCGCGGTGGGCAGGCGATGGTGTTCGTCGAGTCCGTGCGCGCGTACTACGATGTGCTGCTGCGGCTGGTCAAACCGTACTACGGCGTGCAGCTGCAAGCAACGCAGTAGCTTAAATCCAGCCTGCTCACAAGCGCAGCTCAACGCCGTGGCAAGGCAATTGATGCGCGCCCAAGAAAAACACCAAACTACGAGACACCGTCCGAACGAATCCACCAAGCTGTTGCAGCGCTACAGGAAGCTCTGCGCGGACCGCCCAGCGGTCTGACAATGCGCCGCCCGCCAATCCTTGGATTGGGCATAAGAGGCTGCCTCTTTCCGGGCTCTTTCGCGCGTTGCGCGGGGCCGTTGCTGTTAGCGTCCGTGCGGCCGCGTTCCAGACCAATAATTGTTGTCGATCGGGGGCCGCTCCGAAACGGCACGCAGGGGCTATTCTTTCGCTTGCGCACATTCGACGTTCATTTCCTTGCAAACCCGCAGCACGCTCGTCATGACGAGCGCGGACGCGTTCGGCTGGTCGCCAGTGTGTGCCGAAGAAACGAGCAGATGGGTAAGGTTGTCACCGAGCGAGCTCACCTTGATGCCGGCGATCTGCGTTCCGTTCGTGAACTGGACCAGATGATCTGCCGGATTTTCCTGAGTGATGGTGACTCCCTGGGTGTTGGCGCGCAACCCGCGCAGCACGGCCTCCCAAACCTTGTCCACCGGCGCCTCGAGCATCACGGCAGCGGAGTCGTAGCTCGCCCCATTGTTACCCTGCGACTGCGACATCTGCTCGACGCGGCCGATGGCGCGGCGTGCGACTATCACCCACTGCGCCTGCGCGATCTCGGAAACGAGCAGCACAGCGACGCCACAGGCAATGGCGGTGGTGCGGACACAATGCGGACGCATGGTGAATGACTCCCTGCCGAAACGAACGAAGTGCCGATTATCGCCGAAAGCCGCCCCCGGTCAGCTGGCGCGAATATTGGCGCTGCATAGAGAACCGGTGCGCCGCGCCCTGGAATGCGGGCCAGCCCCTTCCGATTGCCGCCGGCTGCAGGATAGGACTTCAGCCCGAAGGCGCGATGACGGTCAACCCCCCCATATACCGCTGCAGCACGGCGGGTACGTCCACCCCGCCATCGGCGCGCTGGTAGTTTTCCAGCACCGCGAGCAGCGTGCGCCCCACGGCAAGTGCCGAGCCATTGAGCGTGTGCACCAGCTCCGGCTTGCCCTGGGCATTGCGGAAGCGCGCCTGCATGCGCCGTGCCTGGAACGCCTCACAATTCGAGCACGACGAAATCTCGCGAAAGCCCTGCTGGCCGGGCAACCAGACCTCCAAGTCGTAGGTCTTGGCCGAAGCGAAGCCCGTGTCGCCCGTACACAGCGTCACCACCCGATAGGGCAACTCGAGCCTTTGCAGGACCTGCTCGGCGTGACCGGTCAGCTCCTCCAGCGCCGCGTAGCTTTGGTCCGGGTGCACGATCTGCACCAACTCGACCTTGTCGAACTGGTGCACCCGCATCAGGCCGCGAGTGTCCTTGCCGTAGCTTCCCGCCTCGGAGCGAAAGCACGGCGTATGCGCGGTGAGCTTGAGCGGCAGCCGGTCCCCCGGAACGATCTCGTTGCGCAGCAGATTGGTCAGCGGCACTTCGGCGGTCGGGATGAGATAGAGCCGCGCGTCGTCGTCGGCGCCCCCCTTGGTGACGCGAAACAGGTCGGCTTCGAACTTGGGCAGCTGCCCGGTGCCGGTCATCGTCTCGGCATTGACGATGTAGGGCACGTAGCACTCGGCGTAGCCATGTTCGTTGCTATGCAGGTCGAGCATGAATTGCGACAGCGCACGGTGCAGACGCGCCACGGCGCCGCGCAGCGTATAGAAGCGCGAGCCGGCGAGCCTGGCCGATGTTTCGAACTCGAGCCCGCCGACCGCGGCGCCGACGTCGACGTGGTCGCGCGGCGGAAACCCGAACGCGCGTGGCGTGCCCCAGCGCCGCGTTTCGATGTTTTCCGCTTCCGAGTGTCCGACCGGGACGCTCGGGTGGGCCAGATTGGGCATGCCGAGCAGCCAATCGCGCAACCCGGCCTGGATGTCCGCGAGCTCGCGCTCGAGCGCCGTCAGCTCGTTGCCGATCTCGCGCACCTCGAGCATCGCCTCGCTCGCCTCTTCCCCCCTGCCCTTCGCGACGCCGACCTCCCGGGAGAGCGCGTTGCGCTTCGCCTGCAGCGACTGGGTGCGCGTCTGGATCGCCTTGCGTTCGGCCTCGACCTGCTCGAATTTGTCCCGGTCGAGTATGTAGCCGCGCTGTTGCAGCCGCGCGGCGACACCGGCGAGATCGTTGCGCAGCAATTGAATGTCTAGCATGCGCCTATTCTAGCAAGCGACCCGGACTGGTTCGCCGCGGCATGCCCGAAGCGCAGCGCTCAAGACTCTTCGTCGTCGCTGCGGGTCCTGGCGTCGCGCTCGCGCAGCTGTGCGAGCTTCGCCGCGATCTTCGCTTCGAGGCCGCGCTCGGTGGGCGTGTAGAACGCCACCTTGGGCATGCCTTCGGGAAGGTAGCGCGCACCGGCAGCGTAGGCGTCCTCTTCGTCGTGCGCGTAGCGATAGCCCTTGCCGTAGCCGAGTTCCTTCATCAGCCGCGTCGGCGCGTTGCGTATGGACAGCGGCACGGGCCGCGAGCCGTCCTCGGCGATGAACGCGCGCGCCCTGCCGTAGGCGACGTAGGCCGCATTGCTCTTCGCCGCGCACGCGAGGTAGATCACCGCTTCGGCCAGCGCGAGCTCGCCTTCCGGCGTGCCCAGCCGCTCGTAGGTTTCGACCGCGTCGAGCGCGAGCCGCAGCGCCCTCGGATCGGCCAGCCCGATATCTTCGCTCGCCATGCGGATCATGCGCCGGCCCAGGTAGAGCGGGTCGGCACCGCCGTCGAGCATGCGGCACAGCCAGTAGAGCGCGGCGTCGGGGTCGCTGCCGCGCACCGACTTGTGCAGCGCCGAGATCTGGTCGTAGAACGCCTCGCCCCCCTTGTCGAACAGCCGCAGGCTGCGGGCGATGGTCGCCTCGACGAAGGGCAGGTCGAACGCGCTGCGATTCGCCTGCGTCGCCGCAACGGCGAGCTGTTCGATCAGATTGATGAGCCGCCGCCCGTCGCCGTCGGCGTAGGCGATGACGGCGTCGCGGGCCGGCGCATCGAGCGTCGCGTCGGGCATCGCCGCGGCCAGCGCCCGGTCGAGCAGTTGCGAGAGCTCCGCGGGTTTGAGCGCTTCGAGCACGTACACCGCGGCGCGCGAGAGCAGGGCGGCGTTGACTTCGAACGAAGGGTTTTCGGTGGTGGCGCCGATGAAGGTGAGCAGGCCCCGCTCGACGAAGGGCAGGAACGCGTCCTGCTGGGCCTTGTTGAAGCGGTGCACCTCGTCGACGAACAGGATCGTGTGCCGCCCGGACTGCGCCAGGGTCGCCTCGGCGCGGGCGACGGCGTCGCGAATATCCTTGACCCCGGCGAGCACCGCCGAAATGGCGATGAAATCGGCGTTGAACGCCTCCGCCATGAGCCGCGCCAGAGTCGTCTTGCCCGAGCCGGGCGGGCCCCAGAGGATCATCGAGTGTGGCTTGCCGGAGGCGAAGGCGACCGAGAGCGCCTTGCCCGGGCCGAGCAGATGAAGCTGGCCGACGACCTGCTCGATGCTCTTCGGGCGCAACCGGTCGGCCAGCGGCGTGGCCGGGTTGGCGACGACAAAAAGGTCAGTCGCCGATGACATCCACGCCCTGCGGCGGGGTGAACTTGAACAGGTCGGGCGGCAGCTTGGGATTGCGCTCGAGCCCGGCGAGATCGATCCGCGTGCGCTGACCGAAGTTGTCCCAGATCTCCAGCGCCGCGAGTCCCGACGCATCGAAGCCGAGGCGAATGTCGCTGAAGGTCGATTCCTTGTCCTTGGGGGTAGCGCCCAGCCAGTCCAGTCCGTCCGCGGCGGGCAGGTCGCGCCAGTCGAAGGCGCGTTCGACGTCGCTGCGGCCGGCCAGCAGTGCGGCCGGGGTCGAGCCCAGCGCCTGATCGTTGCGGCGCTTGACCACCTGGTTCAGCTCCGGGTCGTAGATCCATACCCGTTCACCATCGCCGACAAGCAGCTGTTGATAGGGTTTGTCCACGCTCCAGCGGAACTTGCCGGGCCGGGAGATGGCGAACTCGCCGCTCGCCTGTTGCACCGTCCGGCCGTTCTTGTCGGTTACGGTCTGGGTGAAATTGGCGCGCGCAGTCTGCGTTTCGCGCACGAACGCGCGCAGCCGCTCCAGGGTGGCTGCCTGCGCGCCGACCATAAGCGCGCACAGCACGAGCACAGTCAGGGCCCGGGGCAAGCCTTTAGTCCTTGCCAGCCGGCACCAGCACTTCGCGGTTGCCGTTGGTCTGCATCGCCGAGACCAGGCCCGCGCGCTCCATCTGCTCGATCAGCCGCGCAGCACGGTTGTAGCCGATGCGCAAATGGCGCTGCACCAGCGAGATCGAGGGTCGGCGCGTCTTGAGCACCACGGCGACCGCCTGGTCGTACATCGGATCGGCCTCGGCGCCGGCGGCATCGACGCGCACGCCCTCTTCGTCTTCGCCGTTCACGCCGGCAGCGAGTATTCCGTCGAGGTATTGCGGGCCGCCCTGGGCCTTCAGGTGTTCGACCACCCGGTGCACCTCGCCGTCGGATACGAACGCGCCGTGCACGCGCTGCGGATGCCCCGTGCCGGGCGGCATGTACAGCATGTCACCTTGCCCGAGCAGCGTTTCGGCGCCCATCTGGTCGAGGATGGTGCGCGAGTCGACCTTGCTCGCGACCTGAAACGCAATGCGCGACGGGATGTTCGCCTTGATCAGCCCGGTGATGACGTCGACCGACGGGCGCTGAGTGGCGAGGATGAGGTGGATGCCGGCCGCCCGCGCCTTCTGCGCGATGCGCGCGATCAGCTCCTCGATCTTCTTGCCGGTGACCATCATCAGGTCGGCAAGCTCGTCGATGACGACGACGATCAACGGCATTTCCTCGATCGGCTCGGGCGTCTCCGGCGTGAGCGAGAAGGGATTGAGCAGTGGCCGGCCGGCCTTGCGCGCCTCGGCGACGCGGGCGTTATAGCTGGCCAGGTTGCGCACGCCCAGCGTCGAGATCAGCCGATAGCGGCGCTCCATTTCGCCCACGCACCAGTTGAGCGCGGTGGCCGCGAGCTTCATGTCGGTCACAACGGGAGCGAGCAGATGCGGGATGCCTTCGTACACCGACAGCTCGAGCATCTTCGGATCGATCAGGACCAGCCGGACCTGCCGCGGCTCGGCCTTGTAGATCAGCGACAGGATCATGGCATTGACGGCGACGGACTTGCCCGAGCCGGTCGTGCCGGCGACAAGCAGGTGCGGCATGCGCGCGAGGTCGGCGATCACCGCCTTGCCGGCGATGTCCTTGCCCAGGGCAAGCGACAACGGGCTGGGCATGTCGTTGTATGCAGCCGACGAGAGCAGTTCGACCAGCCGCACGAGCTGGCGGCGCGGATTGGGCAGCTCGAGACCCATGCACGACTTGCCCGGGATCGTTTCGACCACGCGGATGCTGACCACCGACAGCGCCCGCGCCAGATCCTTCATCAGGCTCACGATCTGGCTGCCCTTGACGCCGATCGCGGGCTCGATTTCGAACCGCGTGATCACCGGTCCCGGATAGGCCGCGAGCACCTTCACCGCGACGCCAAAATCGGCGAGCTTGCGCTCGATCAGCCGCGAGGTGAATTCGAGCGTCTCCGCACTCACCTGTTCCTGCGCGGACGGGGCATCCTCGAGCAGCGCCAGCGGCGGCAAGGGCGAGTCGGGCAAATCCTGGAACAACGGCTTCTGCCGTTCCCGGACGACCCGCTCGGATTTGGGAACCTCGAACATCGGCGGCACGACGACGACCGGTTCGCGATCCTCGCCGCTGCTCTCGCGCGCGACTTCGACCGCGTGCTCGCGCTGTTCGAGGGCCACCGCACCGATCTCCCGATCGCGCCGGTCTTCGCGGCGCTTGCGCACCCGGGCAATCGCCGCTTCGATGCCGCCGCCGATGGCTTCCATCAGCTTGAACCACGACATCCCGCTCAGCAACGACCAGCCGGCGGCGAAGAGCGCGATCAGCAGCAGTGTTGCGCCGTTGAAGCCCAGTGCCTTGGCGAAGTTGTTGCCGACGAACTCGCCGATCGCCCCGCCCGGGGACTGTGGCAAGGTCACCGGCAGGCGATACAGTCGCAGCGCCTCGAGCGCGGAGCTCGCGAGCAGCACGACCACAAAGCCGGGCACGGCAAGCCAGGCCGGATGAAACCTTTCCACCCCGGCATCGGGGTGCTGCTGCGCGATCATGCGGCGATAGCCGACGACGACCAGCACGACCCCGGCGACGACCCACCACCACGCGGACAGGCCGAACAGGTAGAGCAGGATGTCGGCCAGCCAGGCACCGACCACGCCGCCCTTGTTCTGGATCGCCCCGCCGGCGCCGGAGTAAGACCACGCCGGATCGGTCCGGTGGTAGGTGGCGAGGATGAGTGCCAGGAAGGCGAGCAGCGCCACCACGAGCAGCCACCAGGCCTCGTGCACGAGGGCCACGTGACGGCGCGTCAGGCGCCCGTCCACGCGCGCCGACCCGCGGCTAACTATGGGGCTGTTTCTCTTGAAAATCATTGAATTGTGAAGCGTATTTCACGCAGCACATTATACACCGGCCGGATGCGCGGGCAGACCCTGGCTTGGTCCCGGGGGAATCCCCCCCACATCGGTTAGAATCGCTCGGATTTTCGCCGCTGCAACGTTCGTCGAGCCTTTGTGATGTCCACCCGACACGCGCGCCTGCTCATCCTCGGTTCCGGTCCGGCGGGGTTCACCGCCGCAGTATACGCCGCGCGCGCGAACTTAAGACCGGTGCTCATCACCGGTCTCGCCCAGGGTGGACAGTTGATGACCACCACCGATGTCGACAACTGGCCGGCCGACGCCGACGGGGTGCAGGGGCCCGAGTTGATGGCGCGCTTCGAGAGGCACGCCGCGCGCTTTGAGACCGAAATCGTGTTCGACCAGATCCATACCGCTCACCTCGACGTGCGTCCGTTTCGCCTGGTCGGCGACAGCGCGCAGTACAGCGCGGACGCGCTCATCATCGCCACTGGCGCATCGGCGCGCTATCTCGGACTGGCCTCCGAGCATGCGTTCATGGGCAAGGGGGTGTCCGCGTGCGCGACCTGTGACGGTTTCTTCTACAAGGGCCAGGACGTGGTCGTGATCGGCGGCGGCAACACCGCGGTCGAAGAGGCACTGTACCTGTCGAACATCGCCCGCACGGTGACGCTTGTCCATCGGCGCAACCGCTTTCGTGCCGAAGCGATCCTCATCGACCGCCTGCTCGCGAAGACCCGCGATGGCGGCAACGTGAGCGTGCTGTTCGACCACGTGCTCGACGAGGTCCTGGGCGACGCGACGGGAGTCAACGCGGTGCGCGTCAAGCACACCGGCGACGGCGCGATGCGCGAGATTGCGGTGCATGGGGTGTTCATCGCCATCGGCCACACCCCCAATACGCAGCTGTTCACCGGCCAACTGGAGATGAAGAACGGCTATATTCGGACCCACGGCGGCAGCGAAGGCAGCGCCACGCAGACCAGTGTGGCCGGAGTGTTCGCTGCCGGAGACGTCGCCGATCATGTCTATCGCCAGGCGGTAACCAGCGCCGGCACCGGCTGCATGGCGGCGCTCGACGCCGAAGCGTATCTCGAAGCGCTCGCCTGAAGCGGCGGGGGAATCGTGGCCAAGCTCTCCGAGCTCAAGACGCTGCTCGCCAACGCCAACAGGGCCGCACCGAAGCAGCCTGCGTCCCCGCGCCCGCCGGCAACGCGCGCCGTGGCGGGCGAGGCCGCAGCCGATGTCGACCTGCGCACCGTGTTTGCCGACGTCGCGCCGTTGCGCGCCGCCAACCGCGCCGCCCTGCCGCTCCAGCGCCCGCCAAGCCAGCCGGCGCAGCGCCTGGCCGACGAAGCCGCGGCGCTGCGCGCGAGTCGACACGGCGTCGCGCCGTCGCCTGCGCACTGGGACATCGGCCAGGAGCACGAGGCCGAGCAGACGTTCCTGCGCAAGGGCCTCGGTGCAGACGTGCTCGTCCGGCTGCGGCGCGGACATTGGTCGGTGCAGGGGGAGCTCGACTTGCACCGCCTCAATCGTGATGAAGCGCGCGCCGCGCTGGCGGACTTCTTCAACGATGCACGCACCTGCGGCTGGCGCTGCGTGCGCGTCATTCACGGCAAGGGCCTTTCGTCGCCGAACCGCGAACCGGTGCTGAAGGGCAAGGTGCGGCGCTGGCTCGCTCAGCGCGACGAGGTTCTGGCCTATTGCGAGGCGCCGCAGCATGCCGGCGGCGCGGGCGCGGTGCTGGTGCTGCTCAAGGCCTCGAGCGCGCAGCAGCCGGGCCGCTAGCGCGGCGCTGCGCGAGCCGCCTTGGGCCGCTGCGCTCGCCGCTTCGCCGGCGGCGACGCGGTGGGCCCGGTGTTGAGGCTGCGGTGCTGCAGCGCCGGCAGGTCGCGCCGGACCTGCGCGAGCCGCTCCGGATCGATTGCGCCGATGACGATGCCCGGTCCCTCGTCGTGCTCGGCGAGCACGACGCCCCAGGGGTCGATGAGCAGGCTGTGGCCGTAGGTGCGCCGGCCGCCCGGATGCAGGCCGCCCTGCGCGGCGGCAAGCACATAACACTGGTTTTCGATGGCCCGCGCCCGGAGCAGCACGTGCCAGTGCGCGGCGCCGGTCACCGCCGTGAAGGCGGCCGGCACGACGATCAGGACCACTTCGCCCAGTTGCCGATAGAGCTCCGGGAAACGAAGGTCGTAGCACACCGACATGCCGACCCGGCCACAGGGCGTATCGAAGGCAACCGGCCGCGTTCCGGGCTCGATGGTGCTGCTCTCGTCGTAGCGTTCGTCACCGTGGCTGAAGGCGAACAGGTGCATCTTGTCGTAGCGCGCGATGCGCCGGCCATCCGGCGCGTAGACCAGGGAGGCTGCGCGTACGCGCCCGGGATCGGCGACCGCGAGGGGCACTGTTCCGCCGACGAGCCAGATTCCGCATTGCTGCGCGACGCGGGCGAGAAAGGCCTGCTGCACGCCATCGCCGTCGCTTTCGCGCGCCGCGACCTTGTCGGTGGAGAGCTTGCCGAAGACGCCGAAATACTCGGGCAGCAGGACCAGCTGTGCGCCGCGACGCGCGGCCTCGACGATGAGCGGCTCGATTGCCGCCAGGTTGGCCGCGACGTCCCCGCCGGAGAGCGTCTGCACCGCCGCCACGGGAAACCGTGCGCCGGTCATCGCGGATTGACCGGACCGAGATCCATCTCTCCGGTCGGACCGACGACCGCGCTTGCCTGGTGGCCGACACGCTCCACGCGCGGGTTCGACCAGCTGCCGCTGACCACGTACTCGAAGGAGAAGATCTGCTCGAAGGGGTCCTGCAGCACCTTCTGCGCCAGCCACGAGCCGGCGCCGACCGCGGCGCCGACGATGGGATTGGCGATCATCAGCACCGCCGCGCCGACCGACAGGCTGGCCGACAGCGTCGGCTGCACCCGCACCTTGAGCTGCTGTGTTTCGTGCGCGATGTCGGCCTCGCCACTGATCGCCACGTGCGCCGCCGGGCCGACGATGGCGAGGTTGTCGCTTTTCATCACCCCGTTCTGGATGCGCACATCGCCGGTGATCTCGTCGAACGCGAATCCCTCGCCGAACAGGTCGCGGAAGTCGAGTGCGAGTCGGCGTGTCAACGACTGCAGCGACAGCACGCCGAGCAGCTTGCCTATGCCGGGATCGACCTGGAGGAACTGGCCCGGCCCCGACTTGATGCTGAAGGCCCCCGTGAGGGTCGGGTAGTCGAACGCCTCCGGGCCGCCCGCCCAGCTGACCTGGCCATGGACCTTCGACGCGGCCCCGGTGACCGCGCCGGGCAGGCCGAAGCGCGCCAGGTAACGGCCCGCGTCGACGACGTCGAGATCGGCGTCGAGCGTGGTCTGCTGGGTGTGCCCGGCGACGCGCCACCGTCCCTGCGCCGACAACTTCCCGTCGTCGTTGCTGAGCACGACCCGCTGGATCTGCCAGTCGGACCCGAGCGGCTGGGCGGTCATTTCCAGTTTGCCCAGATCGCGATCGTGCAGCAGGAAGCTGTCGGCGACGATATCGATTTCCGGCCACGGGTTGTCCGCGGCGACCGGTTCCGGCTTGCTCGGCGCCGCCTCGCCCACTGCTTCGGGAACGGTGAGGCGCTGCAAGTGAGCAACGATGCGGCCGTTGGGTCGCCCCGTACCGGCTGCCTGCCAGCGCGCCGTGCCGGCGAGCTCGCGCCCGTTGAGCCCGATCTGCCACGCGTCCGCCGTGTGGCTGGCGTTGATGTGCAGATCATCGAGCTGCCGGCCGAACAGTTCGAGGTCGTGCACCGTGAGGTCGACGCCGCCGATGTTCATCTCCTCGTCGGACGCGGGCGACTCGAACTCGCGCTTGACGACCAGCCAGCCATCCGCGTTCAAGGCGTCGACGCGGCCGCGCACCCACAGCCCGGGCCGGTCGGCCTCGCCCGTGGCGCCGCCGAGTGCGAGCAGGCCGGACTGCGTGGTCATGCCGGCAGCGTTGCGTCGCCGCTCGAGGGTCAGCTGGCCGATGCGCCCGTAACGCACCACGATGCTGTCGCGATCGTCCGCGCCGGAACGGCGCACGACCTGCAGCGGCACGTTCTCGGCCGCCGCCTTGGCCATCGGCTTGGGCAGGTCGAGCGTTACGCCGCTCAGATTGGTGTCGAGCGTCACCGTCGTAGCGTCACTGCCGGCGACGAGGGCGAGCTGCCAGTCGGTCGTGCCGCTGATGCGTTGCGCCAGCGCAAACTGCGGGTATTCGACCCGCAGCTCCGAGGTGTCCGCGCTGCCTTTTCCGGCGACGCGAAAATGCTCTTCATCGCTGCTGATGGTGAACCGCGCCGCGCCGCCCAGGACGTCGGCACTGAGCTGCGAGACCTGCACCTGGCGTCCGTTGAACGCGAGCGTGCCGTTGAGGTGATTGAGAACGGGCAAGCCGTCGTTGAGTTTGACCCGGTTGCCGGCAAATGTGTACTCGCCGACGATGTGGTCGTCGGCGGGCTTGCCCAGCGGCAACTCGAGTTTGAGCCCGAGCTTGCCCCCGCCGGTCGCCTCCGCGGCGTCGGTGAAATGCTCGATCCAGCCGGCAATCGGACTGTCGCCGACGAAGCGCAGGAAACTTGCCGTCGGGCCCGAACCGGCGGCGGTGATGCTCAGCACGGGGTTGGGAGCGCGCAAGTTGGCGATCTCCGCCCTGGTCGGCGAGAGCAGCGCATCGAAGTACTGTCCCTTCCGCGCGTCGATGGTCATGCGCGCGCCTTCGAAGCGCACGTCGGCGTCGATGTCGGTCAGCGGCGGCCAATGCGGGGCGTAATCGAGGGTCACCCCCTGTGCCTTGGCGGTGACCAGGAACTGGCCCTTCTTGCCGTCGACGTACGGAAAATCCGCCAGGTCGCCGGACAGACGCAGCCGCACGTCGCTCGCCGTGCCGCTGACGAGGCCCCGCTGCAGCCACTCGCGCACCGACTCGGGTACGGTCACTGGCACGTAGCGATACACATCGCGCACGTCGGCATGCGGAAGCTGCACGCTGAGATCGATGCTGCCCGGGCCGGCTGCTGCCGTCTGATAGGTGCCGCTGGCGGTACCTGCGACTTGCGCGTTGGCAAAGTTGAGCCCGGCGAGGGTGACCGCGACGGCAGGGCCGTTGCGCTCCCAGGCGACGCGACCGCGCAGGCTGTCGAGTGCGAGCCGCTCCGCAAAGATGCCGGGCAGGTCGACGAGCATGGCCCGGCTCTGCAGGATGAGTTCCCCTCCCTTTTCGGTTGCGTCGAAGCTCCCCGACAGGCCGCTGAATCCGGGAAGACCGTCCTGGGCGTCGATGCCGAGGTCGGTGAAGCGCGTGCCGGTGACAAAGCTCTCCGGGGCGGCGGCGTCGCCCGTCCATTGCAGGTTGCCCTGGGCGAGCGTCCCGCGCGGGTTGTAGCGTGCCAGCTCGTGCCGCCAGCGCTCCGGCAACGGCAGGCTTGCCGCCACCTGCATGAGCGGGGCGAGCTGCAGGTTGCTCAGTTGCATCTGCCCGCTTCCCGGCCGCGCACCCGACGCGGCGCGCAGCACCAGCTTGAAGTCGGTCGGTTCGAAGCGCGTTCCGCTCGCGCCGCTGAAAGCGAGGTGCTCGGTGAATATCTCCCTCTGGCCGCCGTCGCTGCGCCATCCGACGCGCCCATCGAGCCGGGACAGCGTGAGCTCCTGCAACTCCGGAGCGAGGGTTGCCTGCACGTCGACCAGGACGAGGTCGGCCACGCCGGCGCGCGCCTCCCCGTCGCTGTATTCGAGCCACACGCGCACGGCGCCCTTGCCGCTCTTGATCGCGTAGGGCAAAGGCAGCCAGGCCTGCCAGGCGGCCACATCGGCATAGTCGAGCCGCGCATACAGCCGCCCCGACGATGCGCGCCATCCGGCGAGCGAGCGCCCGGTGATGTCACCACGCAGGTCGATCGGCGCCGCAATCTCGGGCGGAGGCGCCCCGGTCAAGCCGAAGCGGTGGCGGCCGAACCGATTCTCCATCCGGAACTCGACCCGCGTGAGCTCCAGCGGTGGCGCATCGCGCTGCTCGTCACGCCAGGTGATCGTGCCATCGTGGATCAGAATGCGGCGCTGACGCAGCAGCCAGTCGGCCGGCGCCACATCGTTGCCCTGCCCAACGGTAAGTCCGGCCACGTGCAGTGTTCCCTGCGCATCGCGCCGCACGTCGAGGTGGGGCCGGTCGAGCACAGCTTCCTTGAAGCGCAGCTCGACGAACAGGAGCGATGTCCAGGCGACGGTGAGGTGAACGGCGGGCAGGACGAGCAGCGGAGTGCCGGTCTTGCCGTCGACGACGCGAAGGCTTTCGATATCCAGGCGCGGATTCCATCCATCCCAGCCGCCCGCGACAGCGCCGAGCTCGACCGGCTCGCCGATCTGCTGCTCGAGCATCGCGCTTATGCGTCCCCGATAGTTCTCGAGTTGGGGAAAGATGACGAAACGCGTGACCAGCAGCAGGATGCAGAACAGCGCGACAAGCGCGATGAGCACGCGCGTGGTGAGGCGCACCACCGCAGTCGGCAGCGCGGCCACGGTAACCCAGAAGGGATTGGGGCGTACGGGTTGCATGGGCGTGATAGGCTTGGGCGCTGATTTTACTCTTGGACGCGCGCCCCGCCCGTTGTCTGCCCAGATGGACCTTGCCGAGGCGCTCGAGTTCAGCCGCTATGCCGCACGCCTTCGCAGCGCGCAGCCCGAGCTCGTCGCGCAGCTTGTGGCCAGCGTCGATGAGCCGCTCGCACTGGAGAACTACGACGCTGAGCTCGCCGCGACGGACGACTCCGCGGCACTCGCGCCCGCGCTGCGGCGGCTGCGCCAGCGCGTCGTGCTGGGCACGCTGTTGCGCGATCTGACCGGCCGAGCCGACCTGACGGAAGTGTGCACCACCATGACCCGGCTGGCGGAAAGGGCGATCACCGCCGCGGTCGACCTCAATCACAGGGAACTGGCCCTGGCGCACGGCGAGCCGATCGGCGCGGATTGCGGCCTGCCTCAGCGCCTGGTCGTCGTCGGCATGGGCAAGCTCGGTGGCGGCGAGCTCAACGTGTCGTCGGATGTCGATCTGGTGTTCGTCTATCCCGAGGAAGGCGCCACCTCGGGACCCAAAGTGCTAGCCAACCAGGAGTTCTTCGACCGTCTCGGGCGCCGCGTCATCGCCGCGCTCGCCGACGTCACCGCGGATGGGTTCGTATTTCGCGTCGACATGCGCCTGCGCCCTTACGGCGACAGCGGGCCTCTGGCGTCGTCCTTCTCGGCTCTCGAGCAGTATCTGCTCACCCAGGGGCGGACGTGGGAACGCTATGCCTGGCTGAAGGCCCGGGCGCTCACCGGCGACCGGGGTACGGAGCTCGAGCAGCTCATCGTCCCGTTCGTGTTCCGCAAGTACCTCGATTACGACGCCTACACCGGATTGCGCGACGTGCACCATCAGATCCGCGAGCAGGTCCGGCGCAAGGACCATGCGCGCAATATCAAGCTCGGCCCGGGCGGAATCCGCGAAATCGAATTCATCGTCCAGGCACTGCAGCTGGTGCGCGGCGGCAAGGAGCCGGCGCTGCGGCTGCGCGCCACGCTGCCGGCGCTCTCCGCGCTCGACGCGCGCTTGCTGCTGCCGCGCCCTGCCATCGCCGAGCTCTCCGCCGCCTATGTCTACCTGCGCAACCTCGAGCACCGCCTGCAATACCGGGACGACCGGCAGGTGCACGACGTCCCGAGCGACCCGGACGAGCAGGCGCTGCTGGCTCGGGCCTGCGGCGCCGCCGACGCCGCGGCCATGCAGGCCGAGCTCGGCGCTCACCGCGCTGCGGTCGAGCGGCACTTCGCGGCGGTGTTTTCCGAGGACGTCGGCAGCCAGGACGATCCCCTGGCGTCGGTCTGGCTCGACCCCGCGCCGGAGGACGCCCAGTGCGCCGCGCTCCTCGCTGCGGGCTACGGCGCACCGGTGGCGCTCGCCGCAACCCTCGCCCGCGTGCGCCAAAGCCCCCGCTACCTGCAGCTGCCGACGCTGTCGCGCCAGCGCTTCGACGCACTGCTGCCGCAGCTTTTGCGCGCGGCGGCTTCGGCAGCGGCGGTGATCAGCGCCGACCCCGAGGTCGTCTTCGGCCGCCTGCTCGCGCTGCTCGAAGCCGTCAGCGGCCGCAGCGTCTACCTGGCGTTGCTCGTCGAGCACCCGCCGGTGTTGCCGCGGCTGTCGCAGTTGATGGCCGCCAGCGCCTGGGCCGCTGATTATCTGACCCGCCATCCGCTGCTGCTCGACGAATTGCTCGACAGCCGCGTTCTGCTCGCCGAGCCCGACTGGAGCGCGTGGTCGAGCGAACTCGAACTTGCGCTGCGCGCGCACGAGGGCGACGCGGAGCGGCAGATGGACGCCCTGCGCCATTTCCAGCAGGCGCAGGTGTTTCGTCTGCTGGTGCAGGATCTCAACGGCCTACTCAGCGTCGAGCGGCTTGCCGACCATTTGTCGGCACTGGCGGACATCGTGCTGGCCGCCACGCTCGAGCATTGCTGGGCGCACATGCACGGCCAGGTTCGCGCCGCGGCACCGAGGTTCGCCATCATCGGCTACGGCAAGCTGGGCGGCAAGGAGCTGGGCTACGCCTCCGACCTCGACCTGGTGTTCCTGTACGACGACCCCGATGAGCTCGCGCCGGAACGCTACGCGCGCCTCGCCCACCGCCTCAACACCTGGCTCACCAGCGCCACCGCGGCCGGTCGCCTGTACGACACGGATCTGCGCCTGCGCCCCGATGGCGCAAGCGGACTGGTCGTATCGAGCCTGGCCGCATTCTGCCGCTACCAGCGTGAGCAAGCCTGGACCTGGGAGCACCAGGCGCTGTCGCGGGCGCGCTTCGTCGCCGGCGATGCAGCAATCGGCGCCGCGTTCGAACAGGCGCGGGAGGCGATCCTGCGCCTGCCGCGGGATTCAGAGCGCCTGGCCGCGGACGTCATCGACATGCGCCGCCGCATGCACGTGGGCCACCCCAACCGCAGCGCCCTGTTCGATCTCAAGCACGATCCGGGCGGGATGGTCGATGTCGAATTCAGCGTCCAGTATCTGGTGCTGCTGCACAGCACCCGTCATCCTGCGCTCACGCGCAACTCGGGCAACATCGCCCTGCTTGCGCTCGGCGGCGATCTGGATCTCATTCCGGCGTGGCTGGCGGCGAGGGTCGCCGATGCCTACCGCGAGTATCGGCGCCTGCAGCACCAGATTCGCCTCCAGGGCGCGCCGCAGGCGCGCGTCGCCCCGGCACCACAGGCGGCGCGGCGCGCGGCCATCGGCGAACTCTGGCAGTACGTATTCGGCGGGCCTTGGCAGGAGTCCTCCGGCCCCGGCCGGGCGGCCGATTTCGGCTAAAATACCGGTTTTGCGACGCGAAGGGCGCACGCCATGTCGATGGCAGACCGCGACGGGTTCATCTGGTACGACGGCAAGCTCGTGCCCTGGCGCGAGGCCAACACCCACGTCCTGACCCATACGCTGCATTACGGCATGGGCGTGTTCGAAGGCGTCCGCTGCTACTCGACCGCTGCGGGCCCTGCGATCTTCCGGCTGCGCGATCACACCGACCGTCTTTTCCGCTCGGCCCAGATCTTCGGCATCAAGATCCCGTACGCCAAGGACACGATCGATGCAGCGCAAAAGGAGTGCGTGCGCAGCAACGGCCTGGACTCATGCTACCTGCGCCCGCTGGTCTTCTACGGGTCGGAGGCGATGGGCGTCGCCGCCAAGTCGAACCCGGTGCGCGTGGCGATCGCGGCCTGGCCCTGGGGGGCCTACCTGGGCGCCGAAGGGCTGGAGAAGGGAATCCGCGTCAAGACCTCGTCCTACACGCACCACCACCCCAACGTCACGATGTGCCAGGCGAAGGCCGTCTGCAATTACGCGGTATCGATCCTCGCCAACCAGGAAGCCACTCACGACGGCTACCAGGAAGCGATGCTGCTCGACCCGCAGGGATTCGTCTGCCAGGGCTCGGGCGAGAACGTGTTCCTGGTGCGCGACGGCAAGCTCCATACCCCCGACCTGGCCGGCGGCGCGCTCAACGGCATTACGCGCAGCACCATCATGACCTTCGCCGCGGAGCGCGGCATCCCGGTGGTCGAGCGACGCATCACGCGCGACGAGTTCTACATTGCCGACGAAGCGTTCTTCACCGGAACGGCGGCCGAGGTGACACCGATCCGCGAGCTGGACAACCGCCCGATCGGCTCGGGGCATCGCGGTCCGATCACGCAGGTGCTGCAGGCGATGTTCTTTGACGTCGTCAACGGGCGCAACGCCAAGTACCAATCCTGGCTGACGCCGGTCGACTCCCATGCCGGCTCCATCGACTATGTCGCCCCCCGACGCCAGCGCGCAGCCCGTCGTTGAAATAACCGAAAAGGATTTGCCGCTGCATTGCCCCAATCCGGCCATGCCCCTGTGGTCGAGCCACCCGCGGGTGTTTCTCGACCTCGCCGCGGGAGGCGAGGCGATGTGCCCCTATTGCGGCACCCGCTACCGGCTCAAGGGGGGAGCGAGCGAGGGCGCGCATTAGCGCCGCCCTCCGGCGCGAAGGTGCCGGTGGCGACCCTCGCCGGGCGCAGCCGTCATGGCCGAACGCATCCTGATCGTCGCGCCGTCCTGGGTGGGGGACGCGATCCTGTCCGAACCGCTGGTTGCCGTGCTGCGCGACGAACCGCTCGAGGACCCGCTCGTCGACGTCCTGGCGCCGCCCTGGTGCGCGCCGGTGTACGAGCGCATGCGCGGCATCGGTGAGATCATCGACAGCCCCTTCCGCCATGGTGAACTCGGACTCAAGCGCCGCCGCACGCTGGCGCGCGAGATCCGTGCCCGCGGTTATACCCGCTGCTTCGTGCTGCCCAGTTCGTTCAAGTCGGCGCTCATACCCTGGCTCGCCCGCATACCGCGCCGAATCGGCTACGCCGGCGAGGGACGGCGGCCGCTGCTCACCGAGGCGCGCCGGCCCGAACGCAAGGCGTTGCCGCGTCTGGTCGATCGTTTCGTCGCCCTTTGCGTGCCCAAGGGCGCCCTGGTACCCACGCCGCCCGCGCCGGTGCTGCTGCCCAATGCCGCCAACGCGGCGGCCGCGATGCGCTCCCTTACCCTGTCGACCCACCGCCCGATTGCCATCCTGTGCCCCGGCGCCGAGTACGGGCCGGCGAAACGCTGGCCGGCGGAGCATTTCATCGCCCTGGGGCGGCGGTTGCTCGACGACGGCTACGCGGTATGGCTGCTCGGCTCGCCCAACGATCAGTCGGCCGCCATGCCAATCGCAACCGCGCTGGCCGGCGCGCGCGATCTGACCGGCCGCACCGATCTGGGCACGGCGATCGACCTCTTGTCACTGGCGGCGATGGTGGTCAGCAACGATTCCGGATTGATGCACGCGGCCGCAGCGGTCGGCCGGCCTCTGGTGGCGCTCTTCGGCTCGTCATCACCGGTGTACACGCCGCCCCTGTCGCCGCTCGCGCACATCGCCAAGATCGACATCGCCTGCAGCCCCTGCTTCCAGCGCGAATGCCCGCTCGGCCATTTCAACTGCATGCGCGGGCTCAGCGTCGACACCGTCTACGCTCTCGCGCGCAACGCTTCGTCCTGAACCGGCCCCCGACTCGCGATGGCCAAGGCCCGCACCCCGACGATATTCACCTCGCCCCAGGACGCCGCGCTCGCGTTCTACCAGGCCTTCGAGGCGAAGGACCTCGAGGCGATGATGGCGGCGTGGGCCGAGGACGAGGATATCGTCTGCGTGCATCCGGGCGGACCGCGGCTGGTCGGCTACGATGCGGTACGCGCCGGATGGGAACAACTGTTCAGCGGCGAGACCAAGCTGTCGTTTCGGCTCGACGAAATCGTCGTCATCGAGACCGTCGGTCTGGCGATGCAGAGCGCAATCGAGCACGTCACGGTGGGCAACGACCCGAAGCCGCGCGGCGCAGCCATCGCGACCAACATTTTTCTGCGCACGCCGTCAGGCTGGCGCGTCGTGGTGCACCATTCGTCACCGGCACCGGCGATGGCGGTCGCCCACCCCGCGGGCCCGCTGCATTAGCCCCTACACGGTTCCGCCCACGGTCAGGCCGTCGATGCGCAGCGTCGGTTGCCCGACGCCCACCGGAACGCTCTGCCCGTCCTTGCCACAGGTACCGATGCCACCGTCGAGGGCGAAATCATTGCCGATGAGCGCCACCCGCGTCAGCGCATCGGGGCCGTTGCCGATCAGCGTCGCACCCCTGACCGGGTAGGCTAAAGCCCCATTCTCGATCTTCCAGGCCTCCGCCGCCGAGAACACGAATTTGCCATTGGTGATGTCGACCTGGCCGCCACCGAAGTTGACCGCGTACAGGCCATCGCGGACCGAGGCAATGATCTCCTGCGGATCGCGATCGCCGTTGAGCATCACGGTGTTGGTCATGCGCGGCATCGGCACGTGCGCGAACGATTCGCGCCGACCGTTGCCCGTCGGCGCGACGCCCATCAGGCGCGCGTTGAGCGTGTCCTGCATGTAGCCCTTCAGCAGGCCGTCCTCGATCAGGACGGTGCGCTGGGTCGGGTTGCCCTCGTCATCGATGTTGAGCGATCCGCGGCGGTCCGGAAGCGTGCCGTCGTCGACGACGGTCACGCCGGCTGCAGCGACCCGCTCTCCGATGCGACCGGAGAAGGCCGAGGTGCCCTTGCGGTTGAAGTCTCCCTCCAGCCCGTGCCCGATCGCCTCGTGCAGCAGGATGCCCGGCCAGCCGGGGCCCAGCACGACGGTCATCGTGCCGGCGGGTGCTGCGCGCGCGCGCAGGTTGAGCAGCGCCTGGTCGACGGCCTTGGCCGCGTATTGCTGCAGCAGCGCGTCGCCGAAATAGCCGTAGTCGAGCCGGCCGCCGCCGCCGGCCATGCCCTGCTCGCGGCGGCCGTTTTCTTCCACGATCACGCTGAGCGACAGGCGCACCAACGGTCGCACGTCGGCCGCAATCAGCCCGTCGCTGCGCACCACGAGGACCGCCTCGTATTCGCCGGCGAGCGATGCCATGACCTGCGACACGCGCGAGTCGCGTGCCCTGGCCATGCGTTCGAGCCGCTCCAGCAGCATGACTTTGTCGGCGTCGGTCAGCGCGACCACCGGGTCGCGCGGGGCGTAGAGCGCGCGTGCGCTGCCCACGTGCTCGATCGCGGCGACGGCCGACTGGCCCTGCCGGCCGATGGCCCGCGTCGCGCTCGCGGCCTGCGCCAGCGCCTCCATGCTGATGTCGTCGGAGTAGGCGAAGGCCGTCTTTTCGCCCGCGACCGCGCGCACACCGACGCCGCGGTCGATCGAATACGATCCCGACTTGACGATCCCCTCCTCGAGGCTCCAGCTCTCGAACCGCGAGTACTGAAAATAGAGGTCGGCGTAGTCGACGTGATGCACGTGGATATCGGCAAGGACCTGCGAGAGCTGGCGCAATTCCAGCGCCGCCGGGGCGAGCAGCAGTTGCGTAGCCTGCTCGAGCAGGGCCGGGTTGAGAGCGGGGACGGAAAGATCGGTCACGGAAATCCTGGGCGACGGCGGCGGGGTCCAACACTGTATTGTCGGGGCGCACGACTCGCGACACAAGGCCCCGGCAGGTCGCTGCGCCGATTGGGTGACGGCCAGCAGCTTGCGACCCTTGCGCCAAGCTGCCCCGTTCCCTCCCCGCCACCGACATCCGGCGCAAGAGTCCGCCGGCTGCCGCCACCGGTCCGCCGCAGCCATCTCGCCTTGTGCGCGTGCTCTCCGGGTGGGCAGTTGCGCGCGACATCGAGTGAAATCCCATCCCAATCTCTTGCCCATCGTGCTCTACCCATCCGTCCTACAGCACATTCAGACTTGCGCTGATAGGCAACCGTAGGCAGGCGCAGGTAGCGTATTTGCACGTGCAATGCGCGCTGAAACAACACCCCGTGAACCGCATCGCCCTCGGTAGCGATCAGGCATGCGGATTGGAAGCCGTCAGCCGTAAGGAGAATTTCATGAAGACAGTTGTTCCCGCACTCGTCGCCTCCATGTTCGTCTTTGGTGGCGCCACCGCAATCGCTGCAACGCCATCGTCTGTCGCTGCGGCGTCCCCGGCGATGATGAAGTCGGAGGCCAATCACAATATGCAGGTCGAGCAGCACATAAAGGAGTTGCACGCGAAACTCAAAATCACTCCGGCGGAGGAATCTCAGTGGGACGCGGTAGCCCAGGCAATGCGCGAAAACGCGGCTGACCTCGATGGCGCAATCAGCAAGCGCGACGCGATCGCCGCCCACGGGACGGCCATCGACGACTTGAAGGCCTATGGCGACATAGTCCAGGTCCATGCCGACAGCATCAAGAAGCTCTCAACGGCCTTCTCGTCGTTGTATGACTCAATGCCAGGCGATCAGAAAAAGCTCGCGGACCAGGTCTTCGCGCAGCACGCCCACGAAGGAAACAAAGTGGCGACGAAATAAAGCGCAACTGACCCGGTGCGGCGATTTTCCATCGAATGATCGAGCTTAAGGGTTTGTCATGAAACAACGAGTGATTTGCTTTGTCGTCGGCATCCTCGCGCTTGCAGCCGCGTCAGTAGCAAGTGCGCGGGTAAATGTCAGCATTGGCATCGGCATCGACCCGTATGGTCCTCCCCCGGTCGTCTATCGGCCTGACCCCTATTACGTCGCCCCTCCCGTCGTCTACATTGGCGACGGACATTGGGGTGACTGGCACCACTGGAAAGGTCACCGCAGACACCGCTGAGAGGACCTGGCATGGGGGTCGCGCCGGCAGCGCGACCCCATGCGCTTGCCGGCCCGATTTGCAGCTCATGAATCCGGCCCCGCCATGGCGGGCCCTGGTACGGGCAAGCGTGGTCAGCTGCGGCGCATCTTCTCTCCCACCGCTTTGAAAAACGTGTAGCAGAAAACGCCGTCCGCGGCGGTAGTTCGGCGCAGATCTCGAACGCCCGCATCAAACGCTTCGGGATCGATGATGCCGGCCTCAACGGCGGAGCTGCGAACGCCCTCGATCATCGCGATGAACGTGTTCCGGGTGAAGCCGTCGACGAGGTCGGGCCGGCTCGAATCCGCATACACCATGCGCGGAGCCACGTGAACCGCTTCCAGGCCCGCCTCGACCATCAGTGGATAGAGCTGCCGGCCAATCAACGCGTTGCCTCCCGCCAACCGCTGCAACTCCACCAGGCATTGAATTGCTGCATGCGCCGCGTTGCTTTCGGGGTGGAAGTAGGTCGACCCATGGTCGCCCTCGATGACGGTCATGGTGCCGCCGGGTCTTAACAGCGCTCTGAGAATCACCAGCGCCTCGACGGGCCGCGACAGGTGCTCCAGGACGAAACAGACGAAGACGTGGTCGAATGATTCGGGGGCGAAGGGCAAGGCAAAGATGTCCGCCCGCGTGAACTGTACATTGCTAAGTCCAGCCGCGTCCGTCGTCCTCTTCGCTTCCGCGAGCGAAACGGCGGAGAGGTCAACCGCCGTGAATCGCGCGCCGGGGCTGCGTCGAGCCAAGCTGACAGTCTGGGCTCCGACGCCACACCCCGCTTCGAGGACCACGCTTCCCGCTGGATAGGAGGTGTCGGAGTGCAGGAGGCCGAGGAGCGTTCCGGCCTGATCCTGCAGGCGTTGCTTCTCACGCGGTCGGTACCCGTGCACATAGGCCTCGCTCACTTGATCTCTCTCCCTCTCCTATTGCCGGTGACGTGCATGGGCTGAAGCCAGCTTCCAATCCGAGGCGATTGCCATTGCAGCCGAAGTTCCGCTCTGGGGTCAACCGGGAGCCGGTCTCAAACCGCCGCTTCAAGCCACAGCGGCCTTGAGGTATCTTAAGGCAGCATCGCAATCCTGCCGATGAGCTTCGCGCGCGCCGCCTGGCCTCGGGGATCTCCAGGGTGAACGTTGCGCAACGCATCGAGAAAGCGCTCGTAATAGGCAGCGATCTCGCGCGGCGGCAAATCCCGCGCCCTGGGCATGGCCATTCCCGTCGCGACAATCACCCTCTCGATTTGCGCCGGATCCTGAGGCAATTCCGGACCGTAATGCGGCCGGGGTCCCACCCAGTGCTCGATCCTTGCGCAGTTCGCACGCGCAGATAACTGTTCGGCGATATCCGGGCGCACGCCCGCGGCCTTGGCCTTGATGACTTTCTCTTCGCTTGCCGCAGGTGTCATGCGCGCGCACACGCGTGCGTCCATGGTGTTGAACGCCACGGTCATGTAGCACCAGTCACGAAAAGGAATCGGTTCCGTGGCCAGAGGCAAACCTGTGGGAATTCGCTCACACCAGCGCGGGTCGCTCGCGCTCACCGCGGCGAGCTGGGCGAGGTAGCCCCTGTCGGCGAGCGACAGCGAGGTGTCCGGTCGATTCAGGGCCTGCTCGACGCGAGCGACGATTCCAGGATCGTGCGCCAGGCTTCGATACACGTCCGACGGTCGGATGGCCGGCCCGATCACGCCCTCCTGCGGTAACTCGTCCGCGTCGTAGCCCATAGCGCTGAAGGTCGCGATCAGTCTCTCCGGCGAGAGCGTGACGGAGCGGCGATCGCCTTGCACCACGTGCTGCCAGCAGGAGAGCGCGGAGTATCCGGACGACAGGGGATTGAGGTCGATGAGCGGCCGTACGTTCCAGCACAAGCTGGGATCCTTGATCTTCGTGGCCACATTCTCATAGCAATCGGACCGGGCGAACGAGGCGCCGCCACCGCCGAAGAGCACGCTGTAGCGCTGCAACGCCGCCCACGAGATCTTCTCGCACAGGTCCGGCTCGGCGAGGTTCTCGGCAAAGTAACTGAAGACCCAGTCTGCTTCGTTGGGCAGCCGGTGCCGGCCGACATACGGCGCCCCCGCCAGAAGAAACAGCACCACGGCCCCCAGGGTGCCGGCCAGCAGGAGGCGGCGCTTCTTCGGGGGCATGCGGTCAAATACGATCCGCATGTCGAAACCCGGCATGGGCTAGCGCTGCATCGCGTTTGCGCCGACCGCCTGGCCCAGGTAGGTGGCCGCGACGCGCGCATCGCCAGCGAGCGCGGCGCTCTCGCCCTCGACGGCAACCTCGCCGGTTTCCAGGACGTAACCGTAATCGGCCACCTGCAGTGCCGCGCGCGCGTTCTGTTCGATGAGCAGAATCGCCACCCCGCTTCGCCGCAGGGCGGCGATGATGCTGAAGATCTCCTTGACGATGAACGGCGCCAGACCGAGGCTTGGCTCATCGAGCAGCAGCAGTTTCGGCCGGGCCATCAGGGCGCGGCCCAGCGCCAGCATCTGCCGCTCGCCCCCGGACAACGTTCCGGCGAGCTGCTGCCGCCGCTCGGCGAGGCGCGGGAAACGCGCATAGACTTCCTCGCGCGTGTGGGCGATCGAGCGATCGCCCGCACGGTAGCGGTGAAACGCGCCCAGCTCGAGGTTGTCGGCCACGCTCATGGCGGCGAACAGCTCGCGCTGCTCCGGCACCAGGCACAGCCCCAGCGCGACGCGCTGTTCGACCTCGACGCCAGCGAGGGACCGGCCGCCGTAACGGATGCCACCTCGGGCCGGCAGCAGGCCCATGATCGCGCCGAGCAGCGTCGTCTTGCCGGCGCCGTTGGGTCCGATCACGGTGACAATGCTGCCCGGTGCGATCGAAAGCGACACGGCGTGCACCGCCTCGACCTTGCCATAGGCGACGCTGACCTCGCGCAACTCGAGCAGCGCCGTCATTGGACTCCGCCCAGGTAGGCTTCGAGTACGGCCGGATCGGTCTGGATCGCCGCCGGCAGTCCTTCCGCGAGCTTGACGCCGAAGTCCATCACCACGATGCGGTCGGTGAGCCCCATCACGAACCCCATGTCGTGCTCGACTAAAAGGATCGTGATTCCCTCCTCGCGCAAGCCCCGCAGCATCGCCCCGAGCTCCTGCTTTTCCTGGTAGCGCAGGCCGGCGGCAGGCTCATCGAGCAGCAGTAGGCGCGGGCCGGCCGCAAGCGCACGCGCGATCTCGACCAGCCGCTGCGCGCCCAGCGGGAGCGAGCCGGCCGGCGCGTGCAGATACGCCGCCAGTCCCACGCGTTCGATCTGGGCGGCCGCCTCGGCCCTTGTTCGAGCCTCCTCCTCGCGCTCGAGCCGCAGCGCGGCGCGCAGGACGCCGGCGCTGCCGCGCAGATAGGCGCCGAGCGCGACGTTGTCGAGCACCGACATCGTCGGCAGCAGGCGCACGTGCTGAAACGTGCGGGCGATGCCCAGACGGGCGATGCTGAACGCGTTGCGCCCGGCGATGGACTCGCCGCAGAATGCAATGCTGCCGCGGGTCAAGGGAAGAGCGCCGCTGATGAGGTTGAACATGGTGCTCTTGCCCGCGCCGTTGGGACCGATCAGGCCGAGGATCTCGCCGTTGCGGATCTCGAAGGACAGGTCGTTGATGGCGACCAGGCCGCCGAACACCTTGCGCGCGCCGTCGACGACGAGCAGCGACTTGTGCGCGGCGCGCACCCGCCGCTGCAGGCTGCCCTCGACCTTGGCGACCGGCGGCGGCACGCGCGCCGGCAGGAGGCCTTCCAGCCAGGGCCATACGCCATCGCGCGTGCGTTGCAGCAGCAGCACCATGAGCATGCCGAAGACGACGATTTCGAAGTCGCCGCTGCGGCCGAGCAGGCGCGGCAGCCAGTCCTGCAGCTGCGTCTGGAGCAGGGTCACCAGCGTCGCGCCCACGACCGCGCCCCAGACACTGCCCGCGCCGCCGACCACCGCCATGAACAGGTACTCGATGCCCTGGTTCAGTCCGAACGGAGTCGGGTTGACGAAGCGCTGCAGGTGGGCGTAGAGCCAGCCGGAAACGCAGGCGAGCAGCGCGGCATACACGAAAACGATGATCTTCAGTCGGCCGGCCCGGACGCCGAACGCCTCGGCCAGGTCGATGCCGCCCTTGAGCGCGCGCACCGCGCGCCCCTGGCGCGAATCGAGCAGGTTGCGCGTCATCCACAGCGCGGCGAGCACGATGATCCAGATCAAGTAGTAGAAGTAGCGCTCGTTGCGCAGCTCCAGCCCGGCAAGCGAGAGCGGGGGAATGCCGCTCAAGCCGGTATGGCCGCCGACAAACTCGAGGTTGCCGAACAGGAAATAGAAGCTGATGCCCCAGGCGATTGTCGCCAGCGGCAGGTAATGGCCGCGCATGCGCAGCGTGATGAAGCCGAGGCAGACAGCGATGGCAGCGGTCAATGCCAGCCCGAGCAGCAGATTGAGCCACGGCATCCAGGGCGAAGCCGCGTAACGCGTCGACAAATAGGCCGTGACGTAGGCGCCGATGCCGACGAACGCCGCCTGACCGAACGAAGTCTGGCCGGCGACGCCGGTGAGGAGCACCAGCCCCAGGGCAACGATGCTGTACAGGCCGATATAGTTGAGCAGCGTGATCCAGAACGGGGGCACGAACAGCGGCGCCGCGGCGAGCCCGGCGACGAACACCACGAGCGCGATCCGGCGCGCATCCACGTCGCCGGCCGCGCCCGGCGGCGTGGCACTACTCATGCTCGTCCTCGTACTGATGCGTGGTCAGCGAGCGCCACAGCAGCACCGGGATGATGAGGGTGAACACGATCACTTCCTTGTAGGCGCTCGCCCAGAATGACGAGTACGATTCGAGCAAGCCCACCAGCAGCGATCCGGCGGCGGCAAGCGGATAGCTTGCCAGCCCGCCGATGATCGCGCCGACGAAGCCCTTGAGGCTCACCAGGAAGCCCGAGTCGTAGTAGACAGTCGTGATCGGGCCGATCAGCACGCCGGAGAACGCGCCGAGGAGCGCGGCGAGGAGGAAGGTCAGGCTGCCGGCGAGATTGGGACTGATGCCGACCAGACGCGCGCCGACGCGGTTGAGCGCCGTCGCGCGCAGCGCCTTGCCGTAGAGGGTGCGCTCGAAGAACAGGTATAGCGCGCCGATCAGCAGCAGCGAAAACAACAGCACCAGCAGGCTCTGGCCGCTGATATTGACCGCGCCGACGCGCAACGACGCCGTGGTGAACGCCGGCGTACGCGAGCCCTCGGCGCCGAAGAACCACAGACCGAGGCCGAGCAGCACGAAATGCACCGCCACCGAGACGATGAGCAGGACGAGCACCGAGGCCCCGGCGAGCGGCTGGTAGGCGACCCGGTAGAGCAGCGGACCGAGCGCGGTGACGCTCGCCACCGCGAGGACGATCTGCAACGGCAGGGCGAGCTGCAGCGGCGCCGCCTCGTGCACGGCCGCGGCAATGGCGAGCGGCGCGGCGACATAGAGCCCCAGGCGGCGCGGCAGGGCGCGCCAGGCCAGGCGTCTTGCCGCGGCGACGCATTCCATCGTGCCGGCGCACAGGGCGAGCGCGATCAGCAAGCCCACCGTGCCGGGCGATTGGCCCATCTGCAGCGCCGCCAGCGTCAGCGTGCCGTAGGCGACGAACTCGCCCGCCGGCACGAAGATCACGCGCGTCACGGCGAACACCAAAACCAGCGCGAGCGCGAGCAGCGCATAGATCGCGCCGTTGGTGATGCCGTCCTGCGCGAGCAGTGCGGCGATCGAAAGGTCCATAGCGGCGAGGCGGAGCCCTCAGGGCCCCGCGCAGGGGAAAAAAAGGAGCGGCTGCGATCCGCGGACGCAGCCGGCGTAAGTCAGCTGGCGGTTACTTGACGAGCACCCATTTGCCGTTTTCGATCTTCACCATCACCCGGGCGCGATTGTCCATGCCGTTGTGGTCGCTGGGGGTGATGTTGAATACGCCATTGCTCCCGGCAACCTCGTGCGAGTTCTCCAGGGCGTCGCGCAGCGCGGTGCGGAATGCCTGGGTCCCGGGTTGCCCGTGCTTGAGCGCCTCCGGAATCGCCCGCTGCAGCAGCGTGTAGGCGTCCCAGGCATGGCCGCCGAAGGTGGTCCGGCTGCCCTTACCGTACTTGCCTTCGTACAGGGTGACGTATTCGGCCGCCGACTTGCGCACCGGATTGGTCTCCGGCAGCTGCTCGTACACCAGCAGCGGCCCCGCCGGCAGCAGCGTGCCGTTGCCGTCCGCGCCGACCACGCGCAGGAAATCGGCGTTGGCGACGCCGTGCGTCTGATAGATCTTGCCCTTGTAGCCGCGGGCGACGAGATCCTTCTGCGGCGTCGCCGCCGGCGTGCCGGAGCCGGCAATAAGGATCGCGTCCGGCTGCGCGCTCATGAGCTTGAGCACCTGGCCGGTGACGCTGGTGTCGTTGCGATTGTATTTCTCCTCGGCGACGATCTTGATGCCGGCGGTCTGCGCCGAGCGGCGCATCTCGTTCAGCCAGCTGTCGCCGTAGGCGTCGGCGAAGCCGATGAAGCCCATCGTGCGCACGCCGTTGGCGCGCATGTTCACGGCGATGGCGTCCGCCATCAGCGAGTCGTTCTGCGGTGTCTTGAACACCCAGTGCGTCTTCGGATCGGTCGGGGCGATGATCTGCGCCGACGCCGCCATCGAGATCATCGGCACCTCGGCCTCGGCGACCACGTCGCGCATCGCCAGCGAATTGGGGGTCACGGTCGAACCGATAATCACATCGACCTTGTCCTCGCTGATCAGCTTGCGCGTGTTCTTCACCGCCTCGGTCGTGTCCGACTTGTCGTCGAGGATGATGAAGTTCACCTTCTGCCCGCCGATCACCGGCGAGCCGATCAATTCGAACGTATTCTTCTCCGGGATGCCGAGCGAGGCGGCGGGCCCGGTTGCCGACAGCGTCACGCCGACGTTGATGGCGCCGTGGGCGGCACCGGTAAGGGCCAGCGCGAGGGCCAGCGCCGGTAGCAAGCATTGAGTGCGAGTCATCGTTTCCTCCGATAAGGGTATAAGGTCTGCCGCGCGACCCGGCAGCGGTCTATTTTTTCACTGCATCGCGAATCTCGCGCAGCAGCAGCACGTCCTCGGGCGTCGGCGGCGGCGGTGGCGGCGGCGCCGTGTGGCGCAGCCGGTTGATCTGCTTCACCATCAGGAAGATGATGAACGCGAGGATGATGAAGTTGAGCGCCACGGTGATGAAATTGCCGTAGGCGAGCAGCGGCACGCCGGCCTTGGTCAGCGCCTCGTAGGTCAGCGGCCCGGTGTAGCCCGGTGGCGGGGTGCCGAGCGGGATGAACCAGTTGCTGAAATCCAGGCCCCCCGAGGCGCGGCTGACGACGGGCATGATCAGATCCTTGACCAGCGAATCGACGATTTTGCCGAAGGCGGCGCCGATGATCACGCCCACCGCCAGGTCGACGACGCTGCCCTTGACCGCGAACTCGCGGAACTCGCTCATGAAAGACATGCTGATCTCCCCGGCCGCCGTCGCCCCTGGGCGCTTCAGACCGCCGCTTCGCCGGACTCGCCGGTGCGGATGCGCACCACTTGCTCGACGTTGGTGATGAATATCTTGCCGTCCCCGATCTTGCCCGTCCGCGCTGCCTTGATGACGGCCTCGATTGCGCGCTCGACCAGGTTGTCGGCAACGATGACCTCGACCTTTGCCTTGGGAACGAAATCGACGACGTACTCGGCCCCGCGGTAGAGCTCGGTATGGCCCTTCTGCCGGCCGAAGCCCTTGACCTCGGTCACGGTGAGCCCCGTGACGCCGATCTCGGAGAGCGCCTCGCGCACCTCGTCGAGCTTGAACGGCTTGATAATGGCTTCGACTTTCTTCATTGCCCGCTCCCCCGGATGCGCACAGACCTGCCAGCGCAGGCTACATTACACTACGCCGAAACACTCTTCCACTCGGCCCAGGCGGAGGTGATCGGGTAGCGCCAGTCCTTGCCGAAGCCGCGCGGCGTGATGCGGATGCCGACGGCCGCCTGTCGCCGCTTGTACTCGTTGGTCTTGATCAGCTGCACCACCCGGGCGACGTGTTCCGGAGGGTGGCCCCGAGCGACGATTTCTGCCGGGCTCAAGTCTTCCTCGACGTAGGCCTCGAGGATTGCGTCGAGCACCGCATAGGGAGGCAGGCTGTCCTGGTCGGTCTGGTTCGGCCGCAGCTCCGCCGACGGTTCGCGGGTGATGATTCGTTCCGGGATGACCCGGCCGAAGCCGTTGCGATAGCGGGCCAGCCGATACACCAGCGTCTTGCTGATGTCCTTGAGCGCGGCGAAACCGCCGGCCATGTCGCCGTAGAGCGTGGCGTAGCCGACCGCCATTTCCGACTTGTTGCCGGTGGTGAGCACGATCGCCCCGTGCTTGTTGGACAAGGCCATGAGCAACGTGCCGCGGATGCGCGCCTGGATGTTCTCCTCGGTCGCGTCCTCCGGCAGCCCCTTGAACTCGGTGGCGAGCGCGCTGCGGAATGCCTGGAATACGCCGTCGATCGGAATCTCGTCGTAGCGCACGCCGACGATTCCGGCCATGCTGCGCGCGTCCTCGAGGCTTATAGCCGCATTGTACGGCGAGGGCAACATCAGCGCGCGGACGCGCTCGCCGCCGAGTGCATCGACCGCGATGGCCAGCGTGAGGGCGGAATCGATGCCGCCGGACAAGCCGATGAGGACGCTGGCAAAGCGGTTCTTCTGCACGTAGTCGCGTACGCCGCAGCAAAGGGCGGCGTAGACGTGGGGCTCGAGCTCTTCGTCGAGCGCGCCGCGCACGGTTTTCGGCGCCGCTCCGGCGAATTCGGCCAGCGCCACCGCCTCCTGCCACGCCGGCACCTGTTGCGCGAGGGCGCCGGCGCCGTCGACGACGAACGACGCGCCGTCGAAGACCAACTCGTCCTGGCCGCCGAAGCGGTTGACGTAGACGATCGGCAGCCCCGTTTCGCGCGCCCGCGCCGCAACCACTTCGCGCCGCAATGCCTGCTGCCGCGTGTGATACGGCGAGCCGTTGGGAACGACGATGAGCTGCGCTCCGGCAGCGCGGGCCTGCTGTGCAGGGCGCGGAAACCAGATATCCTCGCAGATCACGACACCGACGCGCACCCCGGCGACGTCGATGATGCAGGCCTCGGTGCCGGGCTCGAAATAGCGCTGCTCGTCGAACACCGTGTAGTTGGGCAGCTCGCGCTTGCGATAGACCGCGGCGACGCGCCCGTCGCGCACGACCGCAGCCGCGTTATGGCGCTTGCCGTCGACGAATTCGGGAAAGCCGACGAGCACGACCGGACCGGTGATCTGCGTGGCCAGGCGAGCGAGCTCTTCGGCGCACGCGTTGAGAAAGGCCGGGCGCAACAGCAGATCCTCCGGCGGATAACCGCAGAGCGAAAGCTCGGGCGTCACGACCAGATCGGCGCCGCCGCCCCGCGCCTCGGCAACCGCGGCGAGAATGCGCTCCGCATTTCCGCGCAGATCGCCGACCACGCAATTGAGCTGGGCGATGCCGACGCGCATGCGTGAATGTTAGCACGGTTGCCCATGCTTGCTGCGGCGATGCTTTAGACGCGACAATGCCGGTGCAATCTTTTTCGCCGCATGCCGCGCCTCTCGCTCCGCACCGTCGACTCACTGGCCGGGATTCCCGCGTCGGCGTGGGACGCGCTCGTCGGCGATCGCCCCCTGCTGTCGCACGCGTTTCTGCATGCCCTGCACGAAACCGGCTGTGCGGCGCCGGAAACGGGCTGGATACCGCATTACCAGACGGCATGGCGCGCCGATGTGCTCGTCGGCGCGATGCCGCTCTACGTCAAGCAGCACTCATACGGCGAATACGTCTTCGACTGGGCATGGGCCGACGCGTACCGGCGACACGGCAGACGCTACTACCCGAAGCTGCTGTGCGCGGTTCCCTTCACGCCGGCCACCGGGCCGCGGCTGATCGCCGCCGATGCGACAGTGCGGCGCGAGCTGCTTGCCGGCGCACTGGTGAGCCTCGCCGAGACGCACTTCTCCTCGCTGCACATCCTGTTCCCCCTGCCGGAGGAAGCGAGCGCCTGCGCGAGCGCCGGCATGTTGCTGCGCGACAGCGTGCAATTCCACTGGACCAACCCGGGCTACGGCGAGTTCGCGGACTTTCTGGCGACGATGAATCACGCCAAGCGCAAGCGCATCAACCAGGAGCGGCGCAAGCTCGCTGCCTCGGGGGTGCGTTTTCGGCGGCTGCTCGGACGCGAGATTGAAAGCCGGGACTGGGCATTTTTCTTTCGCTGCTACACCGGCACCTACCGCCGGCACCACTCGACGCCGTACCTGTCGCTAGCGTTCTTCGAGCGCATCGGCGCGACCCTTCCGGACAACGTGCTGCTGGTGCTCGGCGAGCGCGGTGGCCGGCCGGTCTGCGCCGCGCTCGACGTGTTCAGCCGCGATACGCTGTGGGGGCGCTACTGGGGCGCAGTGGAATTCATTCCCGGGCTGCACTTCGAAGCCTGCTACTACCAGGCGATCGAGTTCTGCATCGAGCGCCATATCGCCCAGTTCGAAGGCGGTGCGCAGGGCGTGCACAAGCTCGCGCGCGGGCTTCTGCCGGTCACGACGCGCTCCGCCCATGCGATCGCCGATCCGGATTTCGCCCGCGCGATCGCGCGCTTCGCCGCCGACGAGCAGGTTGAAGTGGCGCACGCCGTCGAGGAACTGGAGGCGGCGAGCCCGTTCAAGGACGCCTCCGCGCCCGCCAACGAGGGCGCGCGGGACGGCGACCTGGCCGCGAAACGCGCGAGCATGGGTTTTGAATGATGGCCGCCACCGGCCCGACCGCGCTCAAGATCCGCCCTGCCCTGGCGCGCGATTTCGCGGACATCTGGGCAATCTTTCACGCGGTCGTCGCCGGCGGTGACACCTATGCGTACGCGGCGCAGACGACGATGACCGAGGCACGGCGCATCTGGATGGAGCCGCCGGCGGTGCCCTATGTGGCCGAGCGATCCGGCCGCATCGTCGGGACCTACGCGCTGCGACCCAATCAGCCCGGGCTCGGCGATCATGTGGCCAATTGCGGCTACATGACGCACCCGGAGGCGCGCGGACAGGGTATCGGCGCCGCGCTGTGCGCGCACTCGCTGCAAGCCGCCCGGAAGCGCGGCTACACGGCCATGCAGTTCAACTTCGTGGTGGCCAGCAACGAGGGTGCCGTGCGCCTGTGGCAGCAACACGGCTTTGCCATCGTGGGCCGCGTGCCGGGCGCATTCCGCCACCGTGCGCTCGGGGCGGTTGACGTGCTCATCATGCACCGGCAGCTGTAGCGCGAGCACGGCTGCCGCATCGGCTCGGGACAAGCAGGCCTAGCGCGCCCCGGAATCGTTGCCGCCGTGGTATCCGCCCGGATTGCCACCGCGGTTGCCACCGCCCCCGCGGTTGCCACCGCCGCCGCCGCGGTTGCTACCGCTGCCGCCGCGATTGCCGCCGTCGTTGCCGCCGCGATTGCCGCCGCGGTTGCGGCCGCGGTTGCCGCGTCCGCCGTGCCGGCCGGCATGCTCCTGCGGCCGGGCCTGGCGTGGCGGCTGCTGCGGCGGCGGCGCGCGATTGCCGTCGACGTCGTCGATCGCCTCGTCGCTTTCGTCGCCGCCGGAGCTCGCGTCCGCGCCGTTGCCATTCACCTCGTCGGCCTCCTGCGCATCCTCGCCTTGCACCTCCCCGGTCGGCGAGGGCTGCCGGGTCGCGTTGCTGTCGCGCCCGCCTTCCGTGCCGCTTACCAGGCCGGTCGCCTGCAGCAGCCGATTGAGTTCCTCCGCATCGAGCTCGACCGTCTGCCCGCGCTTGAGCTGCGGGGGCATGGCGACCACCCCGTAGCGCGTGCGGATGAGACGGCTCACCATCAGCCCCAGGGCCTCGAACAGGCGTCGCACTTCGCGATTGCGCCCCTCGGGCAAGGTCAGCTTGTACCAGTGGTTCGCACCTTCGCCGCCGGCATCCGAAAGGGATGTCACGCGCGCGATGCCGTCGTCCAGCGGCACGCCCTCGAGCAGGGAGCGCTCCTGTTCCGGCGTGAGCGTGCCCATGACGCGAACCGAGTATTCGCGCTCGACCTCGTAGCGCGGGTGCATCAGCCGGTTGGCGAGTTCACCGGAGGTAGTGAACAGCAGCAGCCCCTCGCTGTTGAAGTCGAGGCGACCCACCGCGACCCACTTGGCGCTGCCCAGCCGCGGCAGCTTGTCGAACACCGATGGCCGGCCTTCCGGATCGGCGCGGCTGACGATCTCTCCCGCCGGCTTGTGGTAGAGCAGCACCCGTGTCCGCGGCGGCGCGAAACGCAACCGCACGAGTTCGCCGTTGATGCGGATCTGGTCGTTGGGGCCGACTTTCTGCCCGACCTCGGCCGGCTGGCGATTGACCGTAATGCGGCCGGCAATGATCAACTCTTCCAGGCCGCGCAGCGATCCATAGCCGCATTGCGCCAGCACCTTGTGCAGGCGCTGCGGCTCGGTGAAGACGGTTTCAGTGGAACGTCGGGTTGGTTTCCGGTGCATCGCGCTCGGCGTCTCCCGCAGCGGATGCGGCGAGGTCAGCGGATGCGGATGCCGGTGAGCCGAGAATCGGGCTCGCGAGCGCGAGTTCGGCCTCGGCGGCCTTTGCTGGGGCATCGGGTAACTCCAAGAGGTGGGAAGTATCGAGCTCGGCCAAGGGCGGTAGCTCGGAGAGGGAACGCAGGTTGAGGTCGTCGAGAAACTGCTTGGTGGTGGCGTAAAGCGCGGGCCGTCCGGGCGTCTCGCGCTGCCCGACGACCTCGATCCATTGCCGGTCTTCGAGCGTCTTGATGAGGTGGGTCGACACGGCGACGCCGCGGATCGATTCGATATCGCCCCGCGTTACCGGCTGCTGATAGGCGATGATGGCGAGTATTTCCATCGCCGCGCGCGAATAGCGCGGCGGCTTTTCCGGGGCCAGACGGTCGAGATACGGCTGCAGCGCCGGCTTGGCGCGGAAGCGCCAGCCGCTCGCCACCTGGGTGAGCTCCACGCTGCGCGAGGACCACGCGGTGCGGATCTCGTCGAGGAGCCTGCGGATGAGGTCTTGCTCCAGCGGCGGATCGAACAGCTTCGACAACTGCGCCGCCGACAGCGGCTCGCCCGCAACCAGCAGGGCGGCCTCCAGGATGCTCTTGACTTCGCCGAGATCGTCCATGATCAGGCTCGCGCCTCGGCTTCGAGAACGAACGCGGGCGCGCCCCTGCGCTGGACATAGATCGGCGCGTAAGGCTCGGCTTGCGCGATCTCCAGCAATTGCTCGCGGGCGAGCTCGAGGATGGCGAGGAAAGTCACGACCAGCCGCGGCCGGTCGACGCGCTCGTCGAACAGCGTCGTGAACTCGAAGAAGCGGCCCGGCTCGAGGAGCTTCAACAGCCGGCTCATCTGGCCCCGCACCGAGAGCTGCTCGCGGGTGACGAGGTGATGGCGGTTGGCGCGCGCGCGCGCCACCAGCCCGGCCCATGCCGCCTTGAGATCGTCCGGCCGCACCTCGGGTAGGCGGTCGGGCGCGACGCGATCGAACCAGACCCGGACCAGCGCGAAATCGCGCTCCGCCAGCGGCAGTGCGTCCAGCGCCCTGGCGCCCGCCTTCATGCGTTCGTATTCGAGCAGGCGGCGCACCAGCTCGGCGCGCGGATCCTCCGCCTCCGCGCCGGGAGCTGCCGGCGGCTTGGGCAGGAGCAGTCGCGACTTGATCTCGATGAGCACCGCGGCCATCAGCAGATATTCGGCGGCGAGCTCGAGCTGCGTGCGCCGCATCATCTCGACATAGCCGAGGTATTGGCGCGTCAGCTCGGCCATCGGAATATCGAGCACATTGATGTTCTGCTTGCGGATCAGGTAGAGCAGCAGGTCGAGCGGGCCCTCGAATGTCTCGAGGAAGACCTCCAGCGCCTCGGGCGGGATGTAGAGGTCCTGCGGCAGCTCCAGCAGCGGTTCGCCGTAGACGCGCGCCACCGGCGCCCCGGCGGCCTGGGCGAGGTCGATGAAGCGCGGGGGTGTCGGGGCGCTCATGTATAAGCCAGGCCCATCGCCTCGCGCACGTCGCGCATCGTCTCCTCGGCAAATTTGCGCGCGCGCTCGCAACCGTCTGCGACGACCGCGCGCACCAGCGATGGATCGTCGAGGTACTTCTGCGCTCGTTCCTTGATCGGTTCCTGCTCGGCGATGACGGCCTCGATCACCGGCTGCTTGCATTCGAGGCAGCCGATGCCGGCGGTGGTGCAGCCCTGCTGCACCCAGGCCTGTATCGACCGGTCCGAGTAGATCCGATGCAACGGCCACACCGGGCATTTCTCCGGCGTCCCGGGATCGGACCGGTGCACCCGCGCCGGGTCGGTCTGCATGGTGCGGATCTTGCGGGTGATCTCCGCCGGCTCCTCGCGCAGCAGGATCGCGTTGCCGTAGGACTTCGACATCTTCTGCCCGTCGAGCCCCGGCACCTTGGGGGTGTCGGTGAGCAGCGGCCGCGGCTCGGGCAGGATGACGCGGCGCGACCCCTCGAGATAGCCGAACAGGCGCTCACGGTCGCCCAGGGCGAGATTCTGGGCTGCGTCGACCATCTCCCGCGCCGCCTGCAGCGCCGCCTGGTCGCCCTGCTCCTGGAACGCGGTGCGCAACTGCTCGTAGCGCTTGGCCCGTTTCGATCCGAGTTTCTTGATCGCCGCCTTGGCCTTGTCCTCGAATCCGGCTTCCCGGCCGTAGAGATGATTGAAACGCCGCGCCAGCTCGCGCACGACCTCAAGGTGCGACACCTGGTCCTCCCCGACCGGGACCATGTTGGCGCGATAGACCAGGATGTCGGCGCCCTGCATCACCGGGTACCCCAGAAAGCCAAAGGTCGACAGATCGCGGTCGGCCAGCTTCTCCTGCTGATCCTTGTAGGTCGGCACCCGTTCCAGCCAGCCGACCGGTGCGATCATGCCCAGCAACAGCGCAAGCTCGGCGTGTTCAGGCACGCGCGACTGGATGAAGATCGTCGCCCGGTTCGGATTGATCCCGACGGCGAGCCAGTCAACGAACATTTCCCATACGCTCTCGGCGATGGTCTCCGGCATGTCGTAATGCGTGGTCAGCGCGTGCCAGTCCGCGGCGAAGTAGAGGCACTCGTACTCCTCCTGCAGCCGCACCCAGTTCTTGAGCGCGCCGTGGTAGTGGCCCAGGTGCATGCGCCCGGTCGGGCGCATGCCCGAGAGCACGCGGTCAGCAAACATCCGGTTTCAGGTTCGGCATGGCCCGCATCAACCCAGTCCGAGCAGGAACCGGATCGCGTATTCCCCGGCGCGCAGAATGGGAAGCATGAGGTAGTTGAGCACGCGGGTCGCCAGAAGAACGATCACGATCATGAACCCGTACGGCTCGAGCCGCGAGTAGCGATAGGCGAGCGGTCCCGGCAGCAGGCTGAGCGCGATCCGGCCCCCGTCCAGAGGCGGAATAGGTAGCAGATTGAGTGCCATAAGCATCAGGTTGACCTGTACACCTGCATTCGCCATCGTTAGCAGTCCGTTGCTGTCGATCATCCCGCCCGGCGCCGCCGACTTGAGCAGGAAGGCCCACGCCACCGCCATCACGAAGTTCGCGCCCGGGCCGGCGCCCGCGACCCAAAACATGTCGCGCTTCGGGTTGCGCAGGTTGCCGAAGTTCACCGGCACCGGCTTGGCCCAGCCGAAAATGAACGGGGCCGACACCGCGATCAGGAAACCCGGCACCGCGATCGTTCCAATCGGGTCGATATGCTTTAGCGGGTTTAGGGTCACCCGGCCAAGCATATAAGCAGTCTGGTCGCCGAATTGCCTGGCGACGAAACCGTGGGCCGCCTCGTGCAGAGTGATCGCGAAGACCACCGGCACCGCCCAGAGCACGATGGTCGCAAGCGACAACTCCATTGGCTGCCATTCTACCAGCTACCGGCCTGCCCTTGCCATGGCCGGCCCCGCGCGTCCGGCCGCCCAAACCGCGCCTAGGCGGTGGCGCTGACCAGCCCGAGCCGCGCCGGATCGCCGCGGCCAAGGCGCGTTACCACCGGCGGCGAGACTGCAAGATCGACGATGGTCGTCGGTTCGAGGTGACAGGCGCCGGCGTCGATGATCAGATCCAGGGCGTGCTCATATTGGGCGCGAATCTCGGCGGGGTCGTTCAGGGGTTCGCTCGCTCCCGGCGCGATGAGGGTCGAGGAGAGCAACGGCGCGTCGAGTTCGGCGAGCAAGGCGCGCACCACGGCGTGCTCGGGAACCCGCACCCCGATCGTGCTTCGCCGCGGATGCTTCAGGCGGCGCGGCACCTCGCGCGTCGCCGGGAGCAGGAAGGTGAAGCTGCCGGGAACACCTTCCTTGACGATGCGAAACTGCCAGTTGTCGAGCTGGGCGTAGCGCCCGAGTTCGGCCAGATCGCGGCATACCAGCGTGAGGTGATGCTTGTCGTCGACCTGGCGCAAGGCGCGAATGCGCGTCGCCGCGGCCACATCGCCGATCCGGCAGCCCAAGGCGTAGCTCGAATCGGTCGGGTAGGCGATGACCCCGCCGCCTCGCACGATCGCCGCAGCCTCACGGATCAAACGCCGCTGCGGATCCACCGGATGGATGGAAAAGTATTGCGCCATGCGTCGCGACCGCGTCCTTGGCCGGTCATCGCTTCGCTGTGTAATCGGCAGGGATTGTAACCCGAAGACGCATCGTGCCGGCGTTTTGCCGCGCGCTCCGATCGCGTGGCTCAAAGCGGCAATATCCGGTACAGTAACCGCGCGGCCGTTTGCTATCGACATGTCTTATCGCTGCTCAATGACGCAGGTGGGGAGGGTCATGGGATCGAGATTCGTGAGGCAAAGGCCGCGCCCGACGGCGCGTCGCGGGGATTGACCCAGGATCGAGCACGCCGGTGAACCTGCAGCAGATCCGTTACCTCTGCGCCGTGGTCGACCACGGCCTCAATGTTTCGGTGGCCGCCGAGGCGCTGTTTACCTCGCAGCCGGGAATCAGCAAGCAGATCCGGCAGCTCGAGGAGGAGCTCGGCGTGCCGATCTTCATCCGCGCGGGCAAGCGCCTTTCGGCACTCACCGATGGGGGCGAAGTCATCGTCGCGACGGCGCGCCGTGCGTTGCAGGAGCTCAACAACCTCAAGCGCGTCGGCGCCGAGTTCAAGGCCGAGGATGTCGGCACGCTGGCCATCGCGACCACGCACACGCAGGCGCGCTATGTCCTGCCTCCCATCCTGAAGCGCTTTGCCGAGCGATATCCGCGGGTCCGGCTGTTGTTGCACCAGGGCAATCCGATCCAGGTCGCGCAACAGACCGTGCGCGCCGAGGTCGATGTCGGCATCGCCACCGAGTCGCTCGCCGATTTTCCCGAGCTGGTCACGCTGCCCTGCTATACCTGGAATCGCTGCATCCTGGTTCCCAAGGGCCATCCGTTGGCGCAGGAAAAGCCGCTGACGCTCGAGGCACTCGCGCGCTATCCGATCATCACCTACGATTTCAGCTTTACCGGGCGGTCGCAGATCAATGCCGCTTTCGGCGCCAAGGGGCTCGCCCCCAACGTCGTTCTCACCGCGCTCGACGCGGACGTCATCAAGACTTACGTCGAGCTCGGTCTCGGGGTCGGCATCGTGGCGCAGATGGCCTACGACCCGGTGCGCGAAAGCCAGTTCGAAAAACTCGACGCGAGCCATCTATTCGCGCCGAGCACCACGCGCCTGGCGCTGCGGCGCGGCGTTTATTCGCGTGGTTTCGTCTACGAGTTCATCACTCTGTTCGCGCCGCAGTTCGACCGCGCGGCGATCGAGGCGGCGCTGCGCGGCGACGCCGAGCAATACGAGCTCTAGTCGACGGCCATGCGTTCATGAGGCAAGCGGAGTGACCATGCGTGTTTTCGTCACCGCAGTCATGCTGATCGCGCTCGGTGCGACGCGGGCGACGGCGGCCGACCTGCCGACGCTCGATCTGCATATCAAGGGCCAGCGCATCGTGGCCGAAATTGCCGCCACCGAGGCGACCCGAACGACCGGGCTCATGAACCGGTTCAGCCTCCAGCCGGATCACGGCATGCTCTTCGTCTTCAGCCAGCCGCAACCGCTGGCGTTCTGGATGAAGAATACCTACGTGCCGCTATCGATCGCTTTCATCGGCGCGGACGGACGCATCCTCAACATCGATGACATGGCCCCGCTGACCGAAAGCACCCACCCGTCGTACGGTGCCGTGCTGTACGCGCTGGAGATGAAGAAGGGATGGTTCGCCCAGCATGCGATCGGCGCGGGCGAACCCGTCCTCGGCCTGGATCGGGCGCCCAAGGCGACGGAGTGACCGGCGGCGGCGGCCCGGGGCCGCGCCGCCGCCGCGTGCCTAGTGCCAGTGGAAGCCGCGTTGCGCCGCCGCCAGGACGCCATTTGCCAGCGCCGCGCCGAATTTCCGCGTCAGGCGCTCGGTCAGGCTCTCTTTCACGGTGAAGTCGACCACATCTTCGGCCTTGATCACCTCGCGCGCGACCGAGTCGACACTGCCGAGCCCGTCGGCGAGACCCAGGTCGACGCCGCGCGCGCCGTTCCACACCAGCCCGGAGAAGAGCTCGGGCGACTCCTTGAGCCGCGTGCCGCGCCCTGCCTTCACGGCGGCGATGAACTGCTGGTGGATCTCCTCGATCATTTGCTGTGCATAGTCGCGCTGCTGCGCTGTCAGCGGCGAGAACGGATCGAGAAAGTCCTTGTTCTCGCCCGCGACCAGCGCGCGGCGCTCGATGCCGAGCTTATCCATGGCGCCGACGAAGCCGAAGCCATCGATAATCACCCCGATCGAACCGATGAGGCTCGCCTTGTCGACATAGATCTTGTCGGTGGCGACGGCGACGTAGTAGGCCCCCGACGCGCATACTTCCTCGACCACGGCGTAGATCGGCGTGCCGGGATAGGTCGCGCGCAGGCGCCGGATCTCGTCATTGATCATGCCGGCCTGGACGGGGCTGCCCCCAGGGCTGTTGATGCGCAGGACGACGCCCTGCGTGCCCTTGCTCTTGAACGCCGCCTGCAGCCCGGCCATTACGTTATCCGCGCTGACCGGCCCGTCGGCGTCGAGCTCGCCGCGCATTTCGACCAGCGCCGTGCACTTGTCGACGCAGCCGCGGGTGCTCTCGGAAATCGTGCCGACTACGACGACCAGGGCCGAGAAAAGCAGCACCAGCGTGCTGAGCTTGAAGAAGATGCCCCACCGCCGCGCGCGCCGCATTTCGCGCAAACCCTCGGTGGCGAGACGTTCGATGACGCCGCGTTCCCAATGTTCTTCCGCCATGCTTCAATCCCCGCCGCGCCGCGAGCAAAGGTTAAGTATAGTCGCTCGGCCGCGCCACATTGCCTGCCACCCGGGCGTTCTCTCTGAGCCACGCGGCCAGCTCACCGATCGACGCGAGCGTCGCCAGCTGCGACATGCCCGCGAGGCCGGCCGGCGAGTGTGCGCCGTAGGTCACGGCCACCGCGCTTGCCCCCGCGTTGCGGGCAAGCTCGAGGTCGTGCGTGGTGTCGCCGATCATCAGCGTTTCCTCCGCCACGGCGCCGCAACGGTCCATCAGCGCCAGCAGCATGTCCGGGTGCGGCTTGGGCAATCCCTCGTCGGCGCAGCGGGTTGCAACGAAGCGGTGGGCCAGGCCGTGCTGCTGCAGCGCCCGCGTCAGGCCGACGCGCGTCTTGCCGGTGGCGACGGCGAGCAGAAATCCGCGCTCGTCGAGTTCGTCCAGCAGCGCGCGCGCGCCCGCGAACAGCGGGATGTCCGGATCGCGGGCCAGGTAGTGGTGGCGGTAGCGCTCCGACAGGCGCGGATAGTCCGCGGCCGGCAGGCCCGGCGCGACATGGCGCAGGGCGTCGGTGAGCCCGAGGCCGATGACAAAGCGCGCCCTGCCCTCGTCCGGTGCCGGCAGCTCCAGATCGCGGCACGCCTGCTGAATGGCGTTGGCGATGATCGCCGTCGAATCGGCGAGCGTGCCGTCCCAGTCGAAGACCAGAAGCCGGAACGATCGCGGCCCGCGCTCAGCCATCGCCGGCACCGACAGCGGCCGCGTCGAGGCGGGCGACAAATGCGGCGAGGTCCGCGGGAAGCGGCGACTCGAGCTTAAGCTCGCTGCCCGTGGCCGGATGCGGCAATACCAGGCGCCAGGCATGCAGAAACATCCGCTTCAAGCCCTGCTTGGCCAGGGCCCGGTTCCAGGCGTAGTCGCCGTACTTGTCGTCGCCGGCCAGTGGAAATCCCAGATGGGTGAGATGGACGCGGATCTGATGCGTGCGCCCGGTGTGCAGTTCGGCTTCGAGCAACGCCAGCGGCGGCTCGGCGGCGCCCCAGACGCGACGGCGGTGAAACACCGTGCGCGCCGCCTGGCCGCCATGGGTCTCGACCCGAACCCTTCGTTCGCTCTCTGCGGTCACGAACTTGGTCAGGGGCAGCTCGACGCGGCGCGTGGCGTCGCGCCAACGACCCTTGACGAGCACCAGGTAGCGCTTGTCGGCGCCGCCTTCGCGCAAGGTCGCGTGCAGCGCGAGCAGCGCCGCGCGCTTCTTGGCAACGAGCAGCACGCCCGAAGTATCGCGGTCAAGCCGGTGCACGAGCTCGAGGAAGCGGGCCTGCGGCCGCGCTGCGCGCAGCTGCTCGATCAGGCCGAAACTCACGCCGCTGCCGCCGTGGACCGCCAGCCCGGGCGGCTTGTCGATGGCGATCAGCGCCTCGTCCTCGTAGAGGATCGGCAGGGCGACGGCGCGCGGCGGATGCTTCGGCGCCGGGGACGGGGAAGCGATGCGTACCGGCGGGATACGCAAATCGTCCCCGAGTGCCAGGCGGGCGTCGGGCCGGACGCGTTTGCGGTTGACCCGGACCTCCCCGCTGCGCAGGATGCGGTAGATGTGGCTCTTGGGCACGCCCTTGAGCACGCGCAGGAGGAAATTGTCGACGCGCTGCCCGACGCCGGCCTCGTCGACCGCGAGGTGACTCGCAGCATCCTTGCTTAAATCGTTCATTTCCTTATAATTGTCTCTGGCAACAACGAGCGGCAAGGACATTCGGCAGGCGTGGGCAGGCGGCGCTTGAGGCAATTCTAGCGTCCGGCTCGCAGCCTGCGGCGGCCTTCAGACGATGGCTGCGGCAGCCGCCCGTTGCCCCGAAGGGGCGATGCGGTTAATTCGGCTCACCGTCCGGGCCTTGCGACCCGGAAAAGTAGCGATGTTAATGGAAGAGCGCAGTCTCCGCACCGGCCAGTAGCCGGGGTGAAGCGGGATGACGCGCGGCGCGCAAAACCGACTTAAGCGCAACGAATTCTGTATTCGACCGCACCGACTGGCGCCTCCTTACGAGGAGGCTCAGGCCCGCGTGGCGCGCTAAGCGCTGCGCTGCGGTTGCGATACCGTTTGAGCGACAACGCGAAGAACATCGACCACGCTCCCGAGACCGGCCCGCTCCGGCACCTGCACGGTGCCGCTGACGGCCGCCAGCCAAAGATGCCCTATACCCGCATCCGGTCCCTCGTAGCCCGGCAGCCTGTTCTGCCGGCGTGGCCCTTCGCGTCCTCGCCCGCCGCCCGTTAGTTTCCCGGCGCCCGATGGTCTCGGGCGCCGTCCGCTGCACCCCCTGGCCATGCCGAGATGGGCGCCGGGAAAGACCACATGAAACGCATGCTGTTCAATGCCACCCAAGCGGAGGAGCTGCGGGTGGCGATCGTCGACGGGCAGAAGCTCATCGACCTCGACATCGAATCCGCAAGCAAGGAACAACGCAAGAGCAACATCTACAAGGCGGTGATCACCCGCGTCGAGCCCAGTCTCGAGGCGTGCTTTGTCGATTACGGCACCGACCGCCACGGGTTCCTGCCATTCAAGGAGATCGCACGCGAGTACCTGCGCGGCGACGGCGACGGCGCACGCGGCCGGCCGCAGGACCAGCTCAAAGAAGGACAGGAGCTCATCGTCCAGGTCGACAAGGACGAACGCGGCAACAAGGGAGCCGCGCTGACGACCTACATCTCGCTCGCCGGCCGTTACCTGGTGCTCATGCCGAACAACCCGCGCGGCGGCGGCGTCTCGCGACGCATCGAAGGCGAGGACCGCAACGAGCTGCGCGACACGATCAATCAGCTCGACGTCCCCGGCGGCATGAGTGTGATCGCGCGCACCGCGGGCATCGGCCGCTCGCTCGAAGAGCTGCAATGGGACTTGAATTACCTCATGCAGCTCTGGCAGGCGATCGATGGCGCTGCCAAGATGCAGTCGGGCGCGTTCCTGATCTACCAGGAGTCGAGCCTCGTCATCCGGGCGATCCGCGATTATTTTCACCCCGACATCGGCGAGCTGCTGATCGACACCGAATCGATCTTCGAGCAGGCGCAGCAGTTCATGAGCCACGTCATGCCGGCCACGGTCAACCGGGTCAAGCTTTACAAGGACGACGTTCCGCTGTTCTCGCGTTTCCAGATAGAGCATCAGATCGAAACGGCCTATGCGCGCCAGGTGCCGCTGCCGGCGGGAGGGGCGATCGTCATCGATCACACCGAGGCGCTGGTGTCGATCGACGTCAATTCGGCGCGCGCGACCAAGGCCGGCGATATCGAGACCACCGCGTTCCACACCAATCTCGAGGCGGCCGAGGAAATTGCGCGGCAACTGCGCCTGCGCGACCTCGGCGGCCTGATCGTGATCGATTTCATCGACATGGAGAGCGCCAAGAACCAGCGCGACGTCGAGAATCGACTCAAGGACGCGCTGAAATACGATCGCGCCCGAGTGCAACTGGGCAAGATATCGCGCTTCGGTCTGATGGAGCTGTCGCGCCAGCGGCTGCGCCCGGCGCTCGCCGAATCGGCCTATATCCCCTGCCCGCGCTGCCACGGCATCGGCCACATCCGCGGCACCGAGTCGACCGCGCTGCACATCCTGCGCATCCTGCAGGAGGAAGCGATGAAGGACAACACGGCGCAGGTCGTAGCCCAGGTGCCGGTCGACGTCGCCACCTTCCTGCTCAACGAAAAGCGGCCGGAAATCCACGGCATCGAGACGCGGTTCAAGGTCAATGTATTGCTGGTCCCGAATACCTACCTCGAGACGCCGAACTACAAGGTGCAGCGGCTGCGCCATGACGACCTGAATCAGAGCGAGCCACTGCCGGCGTCATTCGACATGGTCGAGCGACCGGAAGAGGAAGACGTCGTCAAGCAGAAGAAGGAAGAGGCCCGCGAGCCGCGACAGGAGGCTGCCGTCAAGGGCATCACGCCGGCGCAGCCCGCGCCGATGCCCATCGAGCGCCTTCCGGCCACGGAAACCCCGCGCCACGAAAACTGGCTTACGACGGTCATGGGGTGGTTCAAGCGCCAGCCGAGCGAAGTCGTGTTGCCCGCTCCCGCCCCGCCCCACCGGCAGGCCTCGCGCGAGCCGCGCGAGGATGGCGGTCGCGGCCGGCGCGAGCGGCGGGATGGACGCGGGGAGGACCGGCGCGGTGGCAAGCGCGACGCGACACGCGAACCGCAGCCGCAGCAGCGAGCAGCTCAGGGCGGCCCGCAGCAACCCCGGCGTGATCACGAGCCCGCTCGCGATGGCGCGCGTGAGCCGCAGAAGCAACGCCCGCCGCGCGAACCGCGGCCGCCGCGCGAGCCGCGGCCTGCGGATCCGTCCCAGGCCGCCATCACGCAGGGCGAACCCGGCGCAACGCCGGCAGCCGAGCATGGCGAAGGCAGTCGACGCCGTCGCGACCGCCGTCGTGGCGGCCGTGATCGCGGCGAGCGAAACGGACATGGCGAGCAGCGTGGCGACCGGGGCAGCCAGCGGCCTGCGCCCGCGCAAGCGGCCAGGCCCAGGGACGAGGCGCCATCCGCGCCACGCGCACAGGCCGAGGCCCTAACCGATTCTGCGCCAACGCCCTCCGAGCGTCCCTTTGAGGCGCCTGCGGTCGCGCCACCGGCGGCGTTCGAGCCGACGGGCGTTGCGGATAGCGCGCGCGGCCAAGCGCAAGCCCCGGCCATGCTCGAACCGCTGCCCATCGCCCAGGCCTCACAGCCGCACGCCGCGCCGCAGCTGCCGCGGATCGCTCTCGAGCTGCCTCCGGATTCGGGCCTGGTCCTGGTTGAAACCAGCCATGCCGCGCCGGCGGCAGCGGACGAGGTGGAACCGCCACGACCACGCCGGGTCCGACCGCAGCGCCCTGTGCTCGTCGACGAGCCGCTGCAGATGGTCGAGACGGTGCACAAGGATCCGACACCGCCAGCAGGCGAATAGCGCCGCCGCGCGCACTTCGAGGGTGAGGCGGCGCGCCTAGGACGCTTGCGCCGCGAGCTGGGCGCGGACGGCTTCGAGCAATGCCGCCGCGCCGCGCTCGGTGAGATCGAGTACGCGCTCGAAATCCTGCGGCGCGCCATGATACGGGTCCGGAACCTCGCGCACTCCGAGCTGCGGCGCGAAATCCAGAAACAGGCCGAGACGTCCGCCGTAGGCTCCTGGCCGCAGCAACCGCAAGGCCGCCAGATTGTGCCGATCCATCGCCAGGATCCAGTTGAAGCGGCGGAAATCATCCACCTGGACCTGCCGCGCGACGCGATTGCCGAGAAAGTACCCGCGGCGGCTGGCGGCGGCTACGGCACGCGTATCGGGTGGCTGCCCGAGCTGGTAGTCGTGCGTCGCGGCAGAATCAATCTCAATCCAAGCCTCGAGCCGGGCGCGCGCGACCAGCGTGCGGAAGACGCATTCCGCGGTCGGCGAGCGACAGATATTGCCGGTGCAAACAAACAGGACGTTTGCGGCAGGCAGCTTGGCGTCATTTTCCATCGGATCTAGACGCGCAATGCGCACGCAGCTGGGATGGCGTGGGCTCTAGCGAATGCCGGGCGAAGGCGCAAGGCCCCGCGGCGTGCCTCCATCATTCATCTCCCTTGACAATTGGTTCGCCGAGGCGACAATGCTGCGATGGCTCTGCGACTGACCGCCAAGTTCATCACGACTGCCGAGGCGGCCGGGCGCACCGGCACGACGCAACGCCATGTGCAGAAGCTCTGCAGGCATGGCAAGGTGCCGGGGGCGGCCCGTTTCGGCGGCGTCTGGATGGTACCGTCGACATTCCGCTGGAAACCGACGAAGCGAGGGCGCAAGGCGAAAAAGTAACCGCCCCGATGGACAGTCGGCCGACACCGTCGGCGACGGCACGCCATCGACGCACGACGCCCGGCGCCGTCACGAGCGGCGCTCTACCGTTCACTTATCGGTACTTCCCTGCAAGGATACGAATCGCGCAATGATGATGGCCGGGTAGAGCTGGCCGACGAGCGCTTCGAGCATGGCCAGTGCTCGTGCGCTCCGGGCAATGGGCGTGATGTCGCCATACCCCAAGGTCGTAAGCGTAACAAAGCTGAAGTAAAGCCAATCATAGTCACCCCCGTTCGCGCTCGGCAGCTTGGAGAAGGCGCCGGAATCCAGGGCATAGAGCGAGGAGTAGGCAAAAGACGCGATCAAGCCGACCAGAAGGTAGAGCACGATAGCGCCGAAGACCCGGTCACCGATGGAACGACCCGGTGCGAACACGTTGATGCCGACCGCGGAGGCGAGAACGATGCACGCGCTCAAGGTCGACAAGTGGCGGAAGGTTTGCAGATTGCCAGCAGACACGAACCATTCTGCCCAGCGCATTGCGACGACGAGCACAGCCAAGATGGCCAGAGCGACCGCAAGTTTGTGGTGGTCGGCGATGGCCAACACACCACTGGCCAAAACGAGTGTCATCAAGATGTCGGTAAACAGGCGCCAGGTCGTGCCCTCCGGGATCAAGGCAGGAATGACGAAGATGCCTGCCACCAGCAGCAGCAGCAGAGTGAACATGCCCCAATTGCGCAAGCGCGCAAGGCGCGCTGCAAGCGAAGAATTGTCCACGCTAGCAGCGCTCGAAGCAGTCGTCGCTTCGCCCTTTGGCAAATCGGTCATGAAATGTGCCCCCTCCCACGCCCTTGCTGCTGGCTGCGCGCCGCCGTGGCGCGATCAATCCGGTTCCGGACCCTTACGAGCCGTTACTGCATGAACCAGCCGTGGCTCACGACCAGCGATTGGCCGGTCAGCGCGTTGGACGCAAACGCCGCGAAGAACAGCGCCACCTGAGCGACGTCATCGACGGTCGTGAACTCGCCATCGACCGTCTCCTTGAGCATCACCTTCTTGATCACGTCCTCTTCGGAGATTCCCAGGGCCTTCGCCTGCTCGGGAATCTGCTTCTCGACCAGCGGCGTGCGCACGAAGCCCGGGCAGATCACGTTTGCGCGCACGCCGTGCGCCGCTCCCTCCTTGGCGACGACCTTGGCCAGGCCGATCAGTCCATGCTTGGCCGTCACGTACGGCGCCTTGAGCACCGACGCCTCCTTCGAGTGCACCGAACCCATGTAGATGATGCTGCCGCCGCGTCCTGACTTGTACATGTGCGGGATGCACGCGCGCGTGGTGAGGAAAGCGCCGTCGACGTGGATCGCCAGCAATCTCTTCCATTCGGCGTAGCTGAATTCCTCGATCGGGTGCACGATCTGGATGCCCGCGTTGCTGATGAGGATGTCGACTCCACCAAATGCCGCAACGACGGCGGCCACGCCGTCGTTGACCGCCTTCTCGTCGGTGACGTCCATGGCGACGCCGAGCGCCTGACCGCCACCGGCGCGAATTTCGGCAGCAGTCGCGTCGGCCGCATCCTTGGCGAGGTCGGCAATCGCGACCTTGGCCCCTTCGCGCGCGAACACCAGGGCAATGTCCTTGCCGATGCCGCTCGCGGCCCCGGTAATGATGGCAGTCTTGTCTTTGAGCTTCATGGCAACCTCACTTCGTAACAAAACGGTGATGGGGAAAGGGTTGCAGCTCTCGCAGCCAGCGGTCAGCTCGTGAGGTCGAAGGTGCGAATGCCGTGCACGGTCTCGGTCGCGCTGCGCCATTGTGGATGCGCGCAGGACCGGCGGACATCCTCGAGCCCGGCTTCCCAGAGCTGCAGCATCTGGGCACGGGAAAACCGGTAATCCTTGTCGCTCGACGAAAATGCAGTCCGCCGGTTGATCAGATGGATGATCGTGACGCGCTGTCGCCGATGGCACAGCGGCGCGAGCAGCAGGTAGTCGGGGTCCTGGCGCAGCCTGGGCGGCAGCTTGTCCAGCAGCCGCGTCATCGCCGCGCGAACGCCCTCGAACTCCTGCACCCGCGTGGTGTTGAACCGCGTCTTGCTCGAGTACTGGATGTCCTTGCTGCGCTCCAGCACCTGGTCGAGGTTCTGCGGCACGGGGCCCCTGGCGCTGAAAAGATCGACCTGGGTAATCAACGCATTGAGCCCCGGCGCATCGTCGAGTACGTACCATAGCGGCGAGTTGGATACGATGCCGCCGTCCCAGTAGTGGTTGCCGTCGATCACGATCGGCGGCAGGCCAGGCGGCAGCGCACCGCTGGCCATGATGTGCTCCGGGCCGATCGCCTGCCGTTGACTGTCGAAATAGACGGAATTACCGGTGTGCACGTCGACCGAGCCGACCGAAAGCCGAACCGCTTTCTGATTGATAAGATCGAAATCGACGAGCTTTTCGAGAGTCCCCCGCAGCGGCGTGGTGTCGTAGATGCTCAGTGCTTCCGGGGTGCCGTCCGCGGCGAGGTAGGGCGGCGGCACGCGCGGCACGAAGAATCCCGGCACGCCGAAGGTGGTGGTCGCCATCGCGCTCACCCGGTTCAAGGCCAGGCGCAGCGGATCGAGATAGGCGGGCGCGATCAGCGGCACGGCCGACGACACCTGATCCCAGAACGCGCGCAGGCGCTCGAGCCGACGCTCCGGAACATTGCCTGCGATCAGGGCCGCGTTGACCGCGCCGATCGACACGCCGGTCACCCAATTCGGGGCGAAGCCCCGCTCGGCCATTCCTTCGTAAACGCCCGCCTGGTAGGCGCCGAGCGCGCCACCTCCCTGCAGCACGAGCACGCTCTGCTCATGCTTGGGCACGGCGAATCGCTTCGCTTGCTTGGGTGGACGCCGCGCAGTCATGAGACGTTTCAATCCGGCAGCGCAACGCCGAAGAGCTTCTCCTTGAGCTGATACAGGCGATCGCGCAGCTCGGCCGCTTTTTCGAACTCCAGATTGCGGGCGGCGTCGAGCATCTCCTTCTCAATGCGCTTGAGCTCGCGCTCCAGGTCCTTCTCCGGCATCGCTTCATACTTGGCCTGGGCCTGTGCCGCCTTGAGCTGCTTCTTTTCCTCGTCGATGTCGTACACGCCGTCGATAATGTCCTTGATCCGCTTCTGCACGCCCTTGGGGGTGATGCCCATGCGCTCGTTGTAGGCGACCTGCTTGCTCCGGCGCCGGTCGGTCTCTTCGATGGCGCCGCGCATCGAATCGGTCATGGTGTCGGCATAAAGGATGGCCATGCCGTTGATGTGCCTTGCAGCGCGGCCGATCGTCTGGATCAGCGAGCGTTCGGCGCGCAGGAAACCTTCCTTGTCTGCGTCGAGTATGGCCACCAGCGACACCTCCGGGATATCGAGGCCCTCGCGCAGCAGATTAATACCGACCAGCACGTCGAACTCGCCCAGCCGCAGGTCGCGGATGATCTCGACCCGTTCCACGGTCTCGATGTCCGAGTGCAGATAGCGCACCTTGACGCCGTGCTCGTTCAGATAGTCGGTCAGGTCCTCGGCCATACGCTTGGTGAGCGTGGTCACCAATACCCGTTCGCCGCGCTCGACGCGGATATTGATCTCGGAGAGCAGATCGTCGACCTGGGTCTGCGCCGGGCGCACCTCGAGCGCGGGGTCGACCAGGCCGGTGGGCCGAACCACCTGCTCGACGACCTGGCCGGCGTGCTGGCGTTCGTATTCCGCCGGCGTGGCGGAAACGAAGATCGTCTGCGGCAGCAGTTTCTCGAACTCGTCGAAGCGCAGCGGCCGGTTGTCGAGCGCCGACGGCAGGCGGAAACCGTAGTTGACCAGGTTTTCCTTGCGCGCGCGGTCGCCGCGATACATCCCGCCGACCTGCGGAATGGTCACGTGCGATTCGTCTATGAAGGCGATGGCTTTTTCCGGCAGATAGTCGACCAGTGTTGGCGGCGGCTCGCCGGGCTTGCGCCCCGACAGGTGGCGCGAATAGTTCTCGATGCCCTTGCAGAAGCCTATCTCGATCATCATTTCGATGTCGAAGCGTGTGCGCTGCTCGATGCGCTGCGCCTCGATCAGCTTCATCTGCGCAACGAAGAACTCCTTCTGCTGCGCGAGCTCGACCTTGATCGCCTCGACTGCGTCGAGCACCTTGTGCCGACCCGTCACGTAATGGCTCGACGGAAACACCGTGAAACGCGCGAGCTTCTGCTTGATGTGGCCGGTCAGCGGATCGAACAACTGCAGCGACTCCACCTCATCGTCGAACAGGGAGATGCGAATCGCGCTCTCGGCGTGTTCGGCGGGAAAGATATCGATCACGTCGCCGTGGACGCGGAACGTTCCGCGCCGGAATTCGGTGTCGTTGCGCTGATACTGCAGCTCGGTCAGGCGCTTGATCGCGTCGCGCTGCACCAGGCGATCCCCCTGACGCAGGTGCAGGATCATGCTGTGGTACTCCGACGGATCGCCGATGCCGTAGATCGCCGATACCGTTGCGACGATCACGCAGTCGGGGCGCTCCAGGATCGCCTTGGTCGCGGACAGCCGCATCTGCTCGATATGCTCGTTGATCGACGAATCCTTCTCGATGTAGAGGTCGCGCGACGGCACGTACGCCTCGGGCTGATAATAATCGTAGTAGGAAACGAAGTACTCGACCGCGTGGCCGGGGAGGAATTCGCGGAACTCGGCATAGAGCTGTGCGGCAAGGGTCTTGTTCGGCGCCAGAACCAGCGCCGGGCGGCCGGTGCGGGCGATGACGTTGGCCATGGTGTAGGTCTTGCCCGATCCGGTTACGCCGAGCAGGGTCTGGAACGAAAGCCCGTCTTCGATTCCCTCGACCAGCTTGTCGATCGCCTCGGGCTGATCGCCTGCGGGAGGAAACGGCTGGTGCAGCTCGTAGGGGCTGTTGGGGAACGTGACGACCATGGCAAATGCGGTGCAAGAACAATCGACCATTGTAGCCGAATCGAGTTCCGCGGCGTGTCACCCGCCTGTCGCATGTTAAGATTCGCGCACCGCACCGAATGCAACGTCCGACCATGAACGCTCCCCTCGCCGTCCCGCTCCTGTCCGCCATCGAAATGGCACCGCGCGACCCGATCCTGGGCGTGACCGAGGCCTTCAACAACGACCCCAATCCGCGCAAGGTCAATCTGGGGGTCGGCGTGTACACGGACGAAGCCGGCATGGTCCCCCTGCTCGAGTGCGTGCGCCGCGCCGAGCGCGCTGTCAGCGCGCGCGGCGCACCGCATGCCTACCTCCCGATCGACGGCATCGCCGCATACGATCGTGCCGTGCAAAAGCTGCTCTTCGGTGCGGATAGCGAAATCCTGGCGGCAGGACGTGCGGTGACGGTGCAGGCGCTCGGCGGTACCGGCGGGCTGAAGGTCGGCGCCGACTTCCTGCGCCAGTTTGCGCCGGGTGCGCAGGTCTGGATCAGCGATCCGTCCTGGGAGAACCATCGGATGCTGTTCGAGAACGCCGGCTTCAAGGTCAACGCGTATCCGTATTACGATGTGGCGAGCCGCGGTCTGGACTTCGCCGGCATGGTCGCCGCTCTCGAGCGGGTGCCCGCGGGTGCAATTGTCGTGCTGCACGCGTGTTGCCACAATCCGACCGGCATCGATCCTTCGGCCGAGCAATGGAACCGGATTCTCGATCTGGTGCGTTCCCGGGGACAGGTTCCGTTTGTCGATCTCGCCTACCAGGGCTTCGGCGAGAGTGTCGAGGCCGACGCAGGCGTGGTGCGGCAGTTCGCGTCGACGCCCGGCCCGCTTCTTGCGGCCAGCTCGTTTTCCAAATCGTTCTCGCTTTATGGTGAACGCGTCGGGGCGCTTACGATCGTGGCCGCCGACCGCAATGAAAGCGTGCGTGCGTTGTCCCAGGTCAAGCGCTTGGTGCGTGGCAATTATTCGAGTCCGCCGACATTCGGTGCCGATCTCGTCGCGACGATCCTCGACTCACCCGAGCTCTCGGCGTTGTGGATCCAGGAGCTTGGCGAGATGCGCGAACGAATCCGCGCCAATCGCCGCGCGCTCGTGGCTCGCCTCAAGCATCAGGCCCCCGCGGGCGATTTCCACTTCGTGCTCGAGCAGCGCGGCATGTTCTCGTATTCGGGGCTTACGCGCGCGCAGGTGGGTCGGCTGCGGAGTGAATTTGCGGTGTACGCGATCGAAAGCGGACGTATTTGCGTCGCCGCGCTCAACAGCCGCAATATCGATTACGTTGCCCAGGCGATTGCCGCTGTGATCGCCTAGCGGCGCAAGAAGCGCTCCAGCAGTGCGTTGCCGGTCATTCTTGGCCGCGCTATAATCCGCTTCGCTTTTCCGAATGCGGGAATAGCTCAGTTGGTAGAGCGCAACCTTGCCAAGGTTGAGGTCGCGAGTTCGAGACTCGTTTCCCGCTCCAGTTTCTCGAGGGACAGCGTCTGCTCTCCCTTTAGGTTTGTGGCCGCGCTCCCCTTTGCGATTACCATGCAGGCAACGGGAGCGTGACCGACCACCCGGCGGGGTGGCAGAGTGGTCATGCAGCGGCCTGCAAAGCCGTCTACGCCGGTTCGATTCCGACCCCCGCCTCCAAGATCTTGCTTTGCTTCAGGCTCTTGGCCCGTTCGCCTCTTGCTATCTCAAGCTTCTCGCGTCAGCGACCAGTTTGGTCGTCTACGCGACTTTTGATTGCTTGGAAAGAGTCTCGAGAACGTCGCTGTTCCTGCAGCCATCGAGGCTTGGGCGATGCCAGCTTCTGCACTTGCCTTCGCCGCCTACGTCGGCGAACTGCCGTTTCTGGAAAATGTACCTCTCGTACTGCCCGCAATGGGATGTCGCGACCGGCGGGGTTCGAACCTGAGCAGCCGTAGGGTCACTGAGAAAGCAGACGCTCGACAGAGTATTCTTGCGCGCCAAGTGCGGGTTGGCCAGGAGCTTGGGGTCAATAAGCTCCCGTCGGTGGGCCTTCAATCCCGCCAGGGTGGCGCTGTCGTCGCGGCCCATGAGCAGGGAATAGCCCACCACATCGGCAGATACGATAGCCGCAAGTCGTCGGTGGTCCCGTGCCAAGCGTCCCTCCCTGAGGGGCTCGCCAGCTTAAACGATAGGGAAGTGATGCCGCCTAATAGCAACGGCAACGGCTATTGTATGTCCGCTATGAGGAAGACTGCCATTGGTCCGCTTCTGGCATGCGGCCCTAATCGCCGACCTCGCAGCTCGACCCTAAGTCGACATAAGCGCCGCTCGAATGCGGTCATTCAAATCCAACTCGACGACCAGCACCGTCACGGCAGCGATTCTGTCCTACCGAGCGATCACTCATTCGTCCACGTGCAGCAGCAACGATTGCGGGATCAGGCACTAAGTCACGCGAACGCTGGGGCCGTCCTGCTCGACAACAAATCGAAACACCGATTGGTCTGCAATGCAGATCGCGAGCTTGAGTGTTGAAGCTTCGATTGTGCAAGTCAAGGGTTGAATTAGTCCGGCAAAAACACGGCCTGCCCAACGACCAACACGGCCCAAACCAGCAGAGCGGCTCCAATGAGCCGCGTGAACCACCGAGGCTGGTGCAGGAATTTTTCCAGCAGCACCAACAAAGTGAGCGCCGCGATCCAGAGCAAGTTCATCACGCCGAGCACGAACAGCAGCGCCATGAACAACCAGCAGCAGCCGATGCAGTACGCGCCCTGGCGAAGACCAAGGAGCAATGCGCCCGCGATGCCTCCTCGTTTTTGGGTCATTAAAGCGCTTAGTGGCGAGCGACATTGAGACAAACATGTGTACTTCCACGTCGTGAATTGATACGCGCCTGCCGCTGCCAGCAGTAGGGCACTCAGATATGGGCTCGAGCTCGCCATCATCGGCGACACCAACCGTGTCTCGAGCAAGCCCCATTGCGCCAGTGTGGCCAGTGTGCTGAACGCGCCCCACGCGGTGACATAGCCGAGACCCACCGCGTTGGTCGTAAGCAATGCACGGGCGCGGCGGTAGCGCTGCGAGTTGGTTCGGGCAAGCAGCAACAACAACGGCACCGCGGAGGGCAGCATCATCGCGGCCATCATGATGGCCCACATCGCAAACACGAGCGCAAGGTCCGCGCCGCCCCAGTTGCTCATGCGCGGCATAAGCCACCACTCGGCGGCCACATCCATGTTCTCCATCCCCCAGGCCATATAGGCCAGATAGCCCCAGGAGATGGCAAGAACAATGACAATGCCGCCCAGCGGGAGCAGGCCGCTGCCAAGACTTTGCGCCCGCTCGCCGAAGCTCTGCACGGTCAGGACTGATACGCGAAGGCCGAATAGAAGCCATTCTTGCCGCTGATGTCGAGCGAGATGCCGTGATCGGAGATTTTCAGCTTCTTGGAAGTCGAGACCACTGCCGGATGGCCCGGCACCGCCGTAAACGGATGGTTTTCAATTGTGACGAGCGCACCGCCTTGCCCGTCGAGCGCTTCGATGTCGGCTTCCGCGATTTGCGGGATCCGCAGGCTGCGCTGTTTGCCACTCGCCGAAAACTCGATCGGCACCGGCTTGACGCCCATCACCTCGCCGATCAGCGGACCGAGCACGGCCAGATGGCCGCCGGCCTGACCGGAAAAGATCGCGCCCAGCGCTTTCTGTTGATCGCCACTGGCCTTGTCATCCAGATATAGCGCGACCTTCCATTTTGTTTGCATCATGTGTCCGGGCGTGGTGGCGAGCAGCGCGACGTTCAGTCCGTTCAATTGCACGGCGCCGAAATTGCCTTTGTCGATATGCCATGCGACTAAGACCGTACACTTACCTTCGGTCGGTGCGCTTAAGAAAACGCACGGGCATGCGGCGGCGCAGTTGCACGCTTCGAAGTAAGTTCCGTTGACTTTCCAGGATTCAGCCATGTTGTCCCTCCTTAGGTGTCAGTTGCGAATTGGAACCAAGAATTTATCGCCTAGCGGGCGAGCCTCCAGAAGAACGAAGGCCCTCACCTCACTTGAACTTGCGCGGCACCGAGAAGGGTTGATGCGCGTCCACGACGAACATGATCAAGGCCTGCAGATCGGTCTGGCCGGCGTTGAAGACCTGCATTGTGGTGTCGGAGGCATGGCCGTTCATCGTTTGGCCGGCGTCGACATAGTTCGTACCCTCCGGAGTCTTCTGGCCCAGCCTGCCGGTGATCACGTAGAACGATTCGGAGCCGGGGTGGGAATGCACCGGGGTCGTGGAATCGGGCGGGCCGGAGCCATAATTCAGACGCAGCAGATACTCGGGCGCTTTGAGCGGCGGCAGCGGCCCGATCTCGGCCAGCTTGGTTCCGCCGGGGGTCGAGGCGCCTTTGCCGCCGAGCGTGACCACGTAGACCTTCCCGGCGACTTCGGCGATCAGCGCGGTCTTGGTCGCGTAGCTCACGGCGGCCGGGTCCCAGCCGTCGGGACCCACTGCGGCCCTGGCGTCGACCAGCGTGGGAAAGGTCTCGACGCGCCAGTAGAGCGGACCGTCCGGCAGCTTCGTGATCTTCTTTTCGGCGACCGGCTTGACGACGTACTTCGGTCCGGCTCCTGCGAGGGATGACGACGGCGCCACCAGCGCCAGGGCCAATACCGCGATCACTCCGAACTGCGTGAACAGCTGTTTCACAGAACACCTCCTTGGGGTTGGGTGGTAAACAGGCTGTGCGTAGCGATCTAGAGGCTATTCAGGGTAAAAGCCCGATGCAACCAAGCCGGGGACTCCATCGATTTTCACTGCTTTCACGTAGGCCCATTTCTGGGATGGTTGGATCTGCCCTGGTTTCGGGAACATGTAGTCCACCCATCCCGATCCCTTGGTTTCGGCCGTCCGGATAATGGCATCGTGAAATAGCTTCCCGTTGGCGTCCTTTTGACCGCTGACATTGGTTCCCTCGCGCGCCGGGAAAGCGGGGTTGAGTAGGACATTCCCTTTCAAATCGTATGCGAACAAATAGGTATCGCCGTGGAACCACTCCGTTCCCTTTACTCTAAATTCAGAGAAGGCGACGCGCCCTTTTGCTTCGATCATCGCCGCCGCCTTTTTGACCAGCGTTTCTGTCTCTTGTGCCTTGGACGAGGGTGGCGGAGATGACTGAGCCATCGCCGACGTCGCACCAAGCACCGTAGCGACGAACGCAATTCCAGTAGCCATCGCTTTCCATCGCATAACAATCACCTCCATCGCTGAGCGCAGTGGCGTAGCCTACCGAATTGGGCGTCGCTGTGCCACTTCCGCTTCTGGGCCGGTCAGCGACCTTCGACCCACTGTCGCAAACCGACCCGAGCGGGCGTCGCGCTGCTCCAATGCAGCAATCTCAAGCGGCTAGGGCCGGCCCGGAAACTAATCATCGCTTCCCGTGCTGGCGCGAGAAGCTGAGTCTCCGCTGGATACGCATTGCCCGGCTGACCACCGCTCGCTGCACATAGCCTGCCTTGATAAGTTCTTCGCCCAACCTGCGGCCGCTCGTCTTCTGCCGGTCCAGTGCGATGGCGAGCTGGTCCAGCGTGAGTTTGCCTTGCGCAATCAGAAGCTCGCCCAGTCTCGGGATGCTGTCCGCAGCCCTCTCCCGGTCATCGATGGAGGCCGACGAGGTCTCTTTTAGGATTGCCTCATGACGAACCGATCCGACGCCAACCGAGGACGTACACACGGCAAACTCGGCGTCATACGGCATCTGATGGACGGCGCATTCCGTCCCGTGCGCGCAACACTGGGGCTGCGCAGAGACCGTCACGTCCAGAGGTACTTTGTTTGAGAAAGCGGTGGACATCATGGTCGTTTTTACCATGGTCGCTTATGCACCACTATCGGACTACGTCCTATGGAGCCATAGGAGAATATCCGACGTCAAACCTTTGCCGGATACCCGGAGATTAGTGGCGGCAATTTGCCGCCACCTGGCCCCGCCTTGGACCTAGGTACGTTGCAGCCATCGCTACGCGACGCTTATCTCTGCGAAGTCCACCACCGACTACAGAGCGCGCCAATCGCCGGCGGTGCTAGCTCGATAATGCGGCCGAACAAGGCTTCTCTGGCGCCTGGCTCCGCGCCGTGCATCGGATCGGTGTGACGGAGAAACGCAGCATCGATCACCCCCCAATCATTGGCTGTGAGATACTTTTCTGCCAGCGGTAGGACATCCTTTTCCTCGGCTGCGATGTGCTCCCAATGGAATGCCGCATACGCCTCCACCGCTGCCCTGAAGTTGGGCAATTCGGTCGTGCCCCCCTGTTGGTAGCGCGTCAGCGCCTGCTCCAGCGTGTGAATCTTTTCGGCACCCGCCGAATGCTCCGACGTCAGTCGGTCAAGCAGCGGTGCCGCATCCGGGTGGCGAAGTCGCAATTGGCGAAACAGATACTCATTCTCTTTCGGGTGGTGGAATCGCTCGGGAACCGTATCGATGTAATAGATCATCGCTGCGAGCAGACTGAAATCCGGCTTGGCTCCCCCGTCCTGAATCTTGTGGACGAAGTAGATCATGCCGTCCAAGACCGCTTCTAGGGATCGGTGTTCGTCCCTAATGATGCGGATGGTCTGCATATCGGCCTCTTCCGACCGTCTCCTGAACGCGGTTGTGTGCCGCGTCTCGAATGCGTGTTAGGGCATCGGCATCGGTGACGACACGTCGCGGCCCATAAGCAGTGATTAGCCCACCATGTCGGCCGATACGATTGCCGCCAGTCGCCGGTGGTATTGTAGATCCGTTATCAGGAGGAGTGCCATTGGTCCGCTCCTGGCCGCATTGAGACGTTTGCGATCGTCCGAAACTGATCAATTTGGCGTTACGACTTTGACTCACGCGCACTGAATAGTGTCAGTTCGGGTAGCCAGCTTCTCGTTGATGTCGTATTCGGAGGATGCGAATTACGTCGAACGCCGCATCGAAACGATAGAGGGCAAGGTACCCGGTTGCTCGCTGGGAGATGACCAGTTCCCGAATGTGAGCATCGATGCGCCGCCCGATGAGGGGATGCGCTTCCAGGATGCCAACGGCGCTTCTGATGTTCAGGAGCGTCTGCTTGGCAGTCTGAGGCGAGGTTTCTAGCAAGAACTCGATAATGCGTTCGAAGTCGGCGAGCGCCTCCTCTGAGTACACTACTCGCGCCATTGCACGAGCTTTGGTCGAGCCGCCTTACGGCCTGTGACCTTGGTCTCGAGATACTCGTGCACGTCTACCGCCGCGTAGCCAGCACGATCATCCTGCATGCGTTCATCGGCTTGCCGCGCTTCAGCTAGGAACTGCTCGAATCGCTCAGCGGCCTGAACCTGCTCCTCGAGCAACCGCAACATGAACGCATGCGGGCTCTCGCCAGCCCGCTTGGCAAGACGAATTATGCGGGTTTTCAAGGTTTTCGGTAACTTGAGGCTGGTGGCAGCAATCGGCACAGGCATGCTCCTAAAGTAGTCATATAGTAATACCTTGAGTCGGCGGCGGCAAGCCCCTGACGCCGATCCCCGGGGAAGCATGACAAATGCTCCGTGCGGGTGGCAAGCCGGGTGGCAAACGCATGTATTTTATTGATTTATAAGATAGTGCAGCGGCCTGCAAAGCCGTCTACGCCGGTTCGATTCCGACCCCCGCCTCCAAACACTCTCTGACATCGCCTCGTTGTTGCCGCAAATGACCCTGTTTTACCTCTGTAGAACCGTCCAGTAGCGGCCATAGAAGTTCAGCTAAAGCCGGCTATACTTGCAGGAGCCACTCACGAGGAGGTCCCTCGGGCAGGGTTCACCTGCTGACCGGTTGCATGTACTCCTTCAATGCGTACTGGCCAATCTTCCGACCCACTTGGGTGGCCTCTTCGACGGAGGTGCGGAAATGGATGCCGGCCCACACCCGGGCGTCTTCGATCTCCTTTGGAATCTGCGCAAGACTCTCCCACCTGCGCAGCACGCCGAGTGGCGGATAGATATAACTGGCACTCACCTTGTCCCCGAAAAACTGCTGGAGCACAACCTCGGCAGCTCCCGCGGCGATGCAATGAGCGGATGGATACTCCGGGTGCGGCGGTGTCACCAGCAGGGGCTCCCACGCCTCGTCGGCCTGTATGCCCGCGTTGCCCGCCATCGCCGCGTTGCGGATCGCTGTCACCGGCCGCCACGAGTTGAACTTATACTTCGCCTCGAAGACAACAATCAACGCGTCGGCCATCGCCATATTGAGATAAGCGAACAGACGTGCGTTGTCTGCGACGTCAAGGTCGCGCGCAGTCGAAGCGGCACGGGCCACGGCGTTCATCGGCGGAATCTCCGAGCCAGCCCAGTGAATGGCGATAGCCGTCTGCTCGTTCGTCCGCTGAGAACTCGCCTTGGCGCCGAGGATTTTTATCTCGTTGAAGTCCTTCGCGAACGCGACGCTCCTTGGATTGGGTGGTCCCGCAAATGCGAACTGGGTTGCGCTCTTGAGCATGAAGGGCTTCACGCTGCCCCATTGCGGTAATACCGGCGGCGCGTTCATCGGTGGCGTGGCCTGATACACGCCCGGACCACTGCTGAACGCGTAGCTGATTTTCCTGTCCCAGCCGTCGGACTGACGCAGCGCAAACAATTTTTCGGCCACCTCGCGGCCTGTCGTCACTCCATCGGCCTTCGCTTGGCTTTCGGGGATCTGCCCAAGCGACGCTGTCAGCGCCGCGTCGATCATGGCCTGTTGCAGCGGAAAAAGGCGCACGAGAGCGCCGTGCGCGGCGGCGGCAGCCGCACTATCGACCGATGCTCCGGAGGGTGCAGCAACGGTGACGGCATAGGGTGCGTGGCGCTTGTCCAATGCGTTGACTGCGTCATAGATAGACGCGTGCACGATCGCCATCACGCGGGCCTGAACGGGCGGAGGCATGCCCGCAACTTCGGTCGCCTTGAGCGCCGTCTGATTCCAGTCGGTAACGACGTCGGTCCATGCGGCAGAACTGGACGTGGCCAGTGCAATGGCAAGGACAATTCTCCTCAATACGTTCATGCCATCCTCCTTGAGTTTTCGTCACCACCACAGTGATTCATCAAGTGCAGAATCACGAACGTGCTGATCATGTAGAGTCTCCCTCGGACTCGTTCCATTGCTGCAGCATAGGCGCCGCCGCGGCCCTGTAAAGGGCTTCCTTGATGAACGAGCCAAATCGCGGAATGGTTGCCGCTGGGCAGCGATGATCAGCCAGTGCTCGGTTTCCAATCCTTGCCCTTTAACTCGATAATGTACGAGAGCGTGCCCTTGCCGCCGATGATCTCCGTCGAATGCGTCACAGCTTCGCTGAAGAACACCGCGCCCGCCGGAACATCGACGAAGTTGACCTTGCCGTCCGAAGTTGCTCCTTGAGCTTGGCACCGGTCAGCGAGACCGTTACGTGTGCCGGGTGATAGTGCATCCCTTGTCCGCACACGCCCAGGCCGGGTCGACTCGTGTATTCGAGGACACGCACACGGTCATTTTCCAGCACCACGCGGTAGGACCGCGGATCCGCTGTTACAGCGTCTGCGGCTCTTACAGCGTCTGCGGCGAGCACCTTGCGCGTGACACCGAGGGCGGCCAGCACCGCCAGCGCCTGGCGTCGCGTCAGTGAATAACCGCAAACTCCATCGCGATTGGTCATGATTGTCCCTCTTTGAAGGTTGACCTACATCTGTCGGAACAAGTGATGATACGCATCGCTGACTGGCAGCGTCTCGCGCCGCTGCTTAAGCCGCAGCGTCAGGTTGCCACGCTCGTCGCGAATCACGCTGTCGATTGCATGGACATTGACTATCGCCGAACGATGCACCTGCCAGAACATGTTGGGGTCGAGCTCGTCGGCGAGTTCCTTGATGGTCTTTTTGATCAATGACTCGGAATCAGGCGTAACCACCATCGTATATTTCTGATCGGACTTGAAGTACAGAATCTCCTCTACGGTGATCAGGCGCACCGCAGCTCCGCGCGATGCATTCACCCACTGCAGGTGGCGCGGCGCCGCCGGGGTAGCGCCAAAGCCCTTGAGCATGCTCGGCAGATCGCTCGGTCGTTGCTGCAGCCGAAGCTTCAGACGCTGCACCGTCGTCACGAGTCGTCCTGCGGTCGGGGGCTTCAGTACATAATCGATAGCCCCGGCCTCGAACGCTTCTATCGCGTGCTGATCGTAGGAAGTGATAAACACGACGTGGCAGCGCCCTGCAATGCGCCGGGCGACTTCGATGCCATCAAGCAGCGGCATGCGGATGTCCAGGAACGCCAGGTCGGGCGCATGCATCTCGAACAAATTGAGCGCGGATACCCCGTCGTTCGCGCGCGCCACGATCTGCAGCTCAGGCCATACAGCGCCGAGCAGATCGGCTAGTTCGTCGGCAAGCAATGGTTCATCCTCGGCTAGGAGGGCCCTTGGACCTTGCTTCGACCTCTCAGGCGGGTTCATAAGGCACCGTGATCGTTGTGTTTGCGGCTTCGGGTGACGCTTCTACGGCGAGACTCGCCATGACGCCGTGTAAATCCAAGAGCAACGCGCGGACACGATCCAGTGCCGCGTCTGAGGGGCGCGCGGATAGCGACAACACAATTCGAGTTTCGCTGCCGGTACGCGTGGCAGCGAGCCGGCATGGTGCGGTTCGCCTTCGCAGAGCGTCGTCGAGTAACGGCAGCAGGACACCAGGAGGAAAGCGCGCAGGCATCACTTCAGGGGAAATCTCCAGCGTCATGCTCGTGTCGGCGGCCCCGGCCAGCGCCCGCAGTTGCGCATAGGCACGCGCCAGCTCGACTTCGCAAGCCACGCTTGACGACGCGTTGCGCAGGCGGGGCAGCGCGGCACGCAGAAAAGCAATCAGCTCGTCGAGCAGGCGCTCGGCGCGCGAGGCGTCGTGCTCGTAGCATCGCCGGACGGCTTCGAGCATGTCGAACAGCAATTGCGGGTCAACACGAGCCTGCACCGCCTGCAGCCGCATCTGCGCGGCGCGACGCCGTGACTCAAGCAGCTGCGCCTGCGCAGCAGCCAGCCTCGCCGCTGCAGTCTCGTGCTTGCGGCTGCTCCAAAGGTGGGCAAAGAACAGCAGTGACATCGTCAGCGTGACGGTCGACGAATAGAGCTGCATCGTCAACTGGCTGGCGACGACACCCTGCTTAAGTTCGAACTGGACACGACCCGCGGTCGACATGTCCGCAACTAGCACGGCAATGCCTGCGAGGATCAGTGTCAAAGCGCCACGCGCAAATCGGGATTGCGGATCGAACCGAAGCAGCGCATACCCGGAGACGACTAGCAAGCACCAGAGCAGCCCTCCGTACAGCACGAACCACAGGGCGCTCGTCGTGACCGCCCGTATCGTCGGCTCCGCCATTACACTCAGGTCGCCGACAAAAAACGTCGCGGGCCCGGCAAAAGACAGCAGTACAGCGACAGCAATCGTGCTGCGATGGGTTCGAAGCCAGTGAACCAGACCAGTCGCGCTCCCTTCAACTGGTCCCCAGCTGCCGGCAAGCGCTGGCGTGTGGGCAGACACGGCGACCTCAGGCGACATGCAGCTCGCGTTGGCCTTCAATAGCCTCGGCCGGTAACGGGATCGACAGTGTCGCGATTGCGCCATGTGGCTCACTTGCTTTCAAAGTCAGCCGCGCCCCGCCGGCGTAACGCACGGCAAGCTGGCGCTGAACGTTGGCCAGGCCGACGCCTGTGCCGCTGCTTGCCGTTGTACCAAAACCGGCACCATCGTCGACCACGTCGATTCTGAGCGTCCGACCGGCCCGCTGCGCACGCACGACGACATGGCCGCCGCCAACAGGCTCCAAGCCGTGCTTAATCGCGTTTTCCACGAGCGTGATGAGCAACATGGGCGGAAATGAGATGTCGCGCAGGTCTGTGTCGGCGTCGACAGCGAACGTCATCCGGTCTCCCATGCGGACCCGACAAAGCTCGAGGTAGGCTCGCGCGAGGTCGAGTTCGTCCCAGAGAGTACCGCTGCGGCTGCGAAGCTGTGGCAGCGCCGCAAGAAGGTAGCGCATCAGGCTGGCAATCATATCGGACCCGTCCCGCGGCTTTACGCGATAAAGGCGGCGGACATTTCCGAGCACATTGAACAGGAAATGCGGCTCAATCTGAGCCTGCAACAGCCCGAGCTGCTGCTCGCTCTCGTCGTCTCCTAGAAGCCTACGTGTGGCTTCCGCAGCGCAGGCCGCGGAATCGGCACGCAGCGCGCGCCGATGAGCGTCCGCAACCAAGGCGAGGAAGACCGCAGGCAGCCCGAGCCGCAATGAGTCCGCGAGTAAACGCCGTGGGGGCGGGAGGTGCTCGAACCCCTGGGCATAGTACCCATAGAGCAGCACGGTTGATATCGTCGCCATCACCAGCAGCGCTGCACAGAGGATTAGCAAGCGCAGCGGAACTCGTCCCGGGAGTCCTTCATCGAGCAGCGTGTAGCCGATCGTCAGTGTTCCAGCAATGACTGCCAGCTCAGTGAAATGGCGTACCCATTCCAGCACGACCTCGACAGGCGAGAAGAAACTGAACAGGTCGGCGTTGAACAACGGGCCTACCGACAGCAAGAGGGTCACGAGAACCACAGCGCCGATACGACGACGGTCGAAGGCGCGGGGGACTCTGACCCAATAGCCAAAATCGCCGTTGGCGAATCGACCAGAGCCGATTTCGTGCATCTGGACCCTCGAGTCTGATAATCACGCCATTCTCCATGCCTACGCGAAAACCGCAAGCTTGCGGCCGATGGATCCACCAATTTGAGTCATGGATGAGCGTCGGCTACGACGAATAGGTGATAAGCGCCGACTCGTCACTCTCCTCGTGAACATCCGGTTCCATGTCTGCCCTGCTGCTTCGCGGGCCCCTCGCGAACGATCTACGGCAGCTGGAGCATCGTAAGGCGCCCGTTGCGCCGCCGCCCAGAGGACCTTCGGAGCGGCCTATACCGACCCGTTAGCAGTATGCCGCTTGGTCATTGTGGGCGTCGTCGCCACCTGTGCGGTGGAAAACGCCTGGCCCTCAGGCTCCATCATCGAAGGCAGCACGACAAAGAGGCCGACTGTCACTGTGGTCATGATGACCGCGGCAATGCCACAAGCGAGGCGCGGAACTGAGGATTCGTAGTGCTTCATTGGGTGCTCCCCTTCCGGTGAGTTCGTGGCGCCAATCGTAGGTACCGGCGACGCGCGTCTCAAGAGGAAAGCGACGGATCAGGGAATTGATTGAATCAAAGCGCCCAGCGTAAGGATAGAGTGACCGGTCTTCAAAGCAATGTTGGATGTCCGGCATTGCTCCCAAGCGCCGAAAAGTGATTAGGCCACGATCGAGCGCATGTTGCGAGACGTCAATAACGAATGAGGCGGCCCGCCTCGTACAGCACGGCCTCGGCCGAGTGAAGCTGGGCGTTTCGAGTGTGCAGCTCGCGAGCAGGAGCACCATCGCAGCAACAACCACGGCGTGGAGCGGATATATCGCCGCCGGCGAGGCGTCAGCGGTGAGCGAGTGGCTAGATCCCACGGCGCGCTCGGTATGTTGCTACCCAGCCAGCCAAAAACCCGGCTAGGGCCTGCAACGGAAGGGCGATTAGGAGTGTGGCTAACACAAGCCCGCCAAGAGCCTGCGCATCGCGTGTGAAGAGCAACTCGGAGATTGCCGCGCATATCGCAATCAGAGGAGTGTTGCAGATGAGACCTCGGATCTATTACACGGAGAGTCAAAGGGCACTGATGTGGGAGCGCTGGCAGAAGGGTGAGTCGCTCCAGCAGATCGCCCAGTTGTTTGATCGGAACCACTAGTCGGTACAAGGGATTCTGGCGCCGACAGGCGGGATCCGTCCGGCCCCCCGCAGCCGCTCCCGATGGGCGCTGACCCTGGCCGAACGGAGATCTCGCGTGCGGTGGTTGCGGGTCATTCCATGCGTTCGATCGCAGTGCAGCTCGGCCGAGCGCCCTCCACCGTTAGCCGGGAGATCAAGCGCAACGGGGGGCAGGAATCCTATCGAGCAAGTCAGGCCGACAAGTCTGCCTGGGATCGAGGGCGCCGCCCCAAGACCTGTAAACTGGCACAGAACCGAGTGCTGGCGCGCCTCGTGGCCGGCAAGCTACAACGGCGGTGGTCACCGCAGCAGATTGCCGGTTGGCTCAAGCGCACCTATCCAGACGATACGAGCCGTCAGGTGTCACCCGAGACCATCTATCGCAGCCTATTCATCCAGGCCCGTGGCGCCCTGAAGAAGGAGCTGGTGGAGCACTTGCGCCGCAGCCGCGTGATGCGCCGTTCGCGCCATCACACTCAGAAGAGGGAGGGTCACGGCAGAATCACCGACACCGTCTCGATCAGTGAGCGTCCTGCCAGCGTGGAAGACCGGGCCGTGCCCGGGCACTGGGAGGGCGACCTGCTGTTCGGCAGCAAGAATAGCCAGATTGCAACCCTGGTCGAGCGCCATACCCGCTATGCGATGCTGGTCAAGATTGCCGGCAAAGATACGGAGACGGTCATCAATGCGTTGATCAAGCACGCGCGCAAGTTGCCGGACGAACTCTACAAATCGCTGACCTGGGATCGGGGCAAGGAAATGGCCGATCACAAGCGCTTCACCTTGGCGACTGACATCCAGGTCTACTTCTGCGATCCACAGAATCCCTGGCAGCGTGGGAGCAACGAGAACACGAACGGACTATTGAGGCAGTACTTCCCAAGGGAACAGACCTCTCGGGCTACTCGCAAGCAAAGCTCAACGCCGTGGCAAGGCAATTGAATGAGCGCCCGAGAAAGACACTAAACTTCGAAACACCGGCCGAACGATTTCACCAAACTGTTGCATCGATCGGTTGAATCCGCAGCCGAACTGAGCCAGTTAGATTCGTCGACTCGCTCTCGATCGTAAGCCGACGGTCACGAGCCGCGGGAGTGGCGTGCCACATACTGGCGAAGCACACTATCCATTCGCGATTGCCAGCCGTCGCCTGTGGATTTGAAGTAGGCAAGGACTTCAGGGCTGTAGCGCACCGAGACGAGCAACTTCCTGTTCTCGGATTTCGGCCGCCCACGCAAGGCTCGGATTGGAACCATGGCATTCAGCTGGCCTGGCGTGAGTGGTTGCGCGTCAGGATCACTCTTGGCCGCTGCAGTAATCGCCTTGTCCTCTTCTTTGGTTGGCATGCGAACCGTTGGCCGCTTAGAAACTCTCGACATAATGCTTTACCTCTCGACGATTGGCGCGGCGCAGGCTAATGATCCTGCGCACATCACCTCGGTGTACAAATGCCACGTAGTAAAGAATCTCGGTTTTCGGAGCGAGGGCAATCATTCGCGTCTCGCCGTATTCGAACCGTTCATCAATCCACACCAACGCGGCTTCCCAGTCGAGCTCGCCGGCCATGGACAGGGATACCCCGTGCTTTGCCTGGTTTGCCGCGTCCTTGGCCGGATCGAACTCGATTCGCACGTTTTATTGTAGCTACAATAAATATGCTTGTCAAGCGGCCGTTGAGAGGCGGCTACACGCAGAACTGTCCGGGCGGCCGTGGCCTCCGTACTACAGCGACGAACCCAACCGGGAACCCCACACAGGGATGTGAGCTGCTCTGGCGATGCGTCTGGGTTGAGCAAACGGCGGGATGACCCGTTGAGGTAACCGTGAGGGTAAGGGCCCAAATGAACCGTTCCCGGCGACCAGTCTTCGCAGGAGACATTGATCGAGTTCGATTCCGACCCCCGCCTCCAAGATTTCTTTTACCTCAGGATCTTGGCGCTTCGCCTTCCTTCTATTTCAAGCTTCTCGCGTCAGCGACCAGCTTGGTCGTCTACGCGAGTTTTGACCAATCGGAAAAAGCCTAGAAAACAAGGCATCGCCAATGCCAATTGCACATTTGCCTTCGCCACGCCTGCCTCGCTCAACGACCGTTTCCCGCAAGAAAACGCACGTTTCGTACTGCCCGCAATGGGCCACGCTACCGGCCGAGTTCGACCCTGCAGCCGCTTGCCAGGAAAGTTCGGTCCTGTGGTAAAAATTCATATCTTCCGAGTCATAGGGCAATTGTTAATGTGGCCCACGACTTTGCAGTGCTAACCTGACACCCCATCTATGGCCCAAACGCCACCGCTACCGCCCGACGTAGAGATAGAGCACCGCCTGACGGCCCTTGAAACACGGCTCGATGTCATTCTGCCGACGCTCGCTACGAAGGCTGACATCGCAGAACTCAAGGCGTCCATCGCCGAGTCGAAGTCGTCGTTATTGATATGGGGCATTACAACCGCCGTGGCCGTCGTTGCCATTCTCGTTTCGTTAATGCTCTTTCTAGCCCAGCAATTGCAAGCTGCGCCCTCTGATGACTCGGCCTCGCAGCCTACCGTTAGTCAGTTGCCGACCGTAAGCGTCCTGACATCGACATCAGCACCAAGAACGACGCCCGAGCCGAAGAAGTAGCAAAAGCTTGCGTAGCAGGTTCCGGGGCAATCGACAGCGCAGCACCGATCGTCACCGGCTCTGGGTATGGGGGCAGCGGCTAACGAACGCCGACGTTGAAGGGCCGCTTTTGGCAATCTCGGCCTAATTGTCGAGGGCCTCGGTTCGACCCTGGCCGCACGCGCTGCGCCAAATCAGTTCACGCTCGTGTCCGATCCTTGTCAATCAGCTTGATCGTCCAGCACCTGATTCCGCCCCCCGCCTGCAAGCAAATTCACTTCACCAATAGCAGCACCGCCAACTTGGCAATCACTTCTTCGATTACTGCCTTCGGAGCTGCTTCGATACGTGTAGCTTTTCGGGCTGACCAGTCAAGACTGCGTACTTGGTCGGCCAATACGCAGCCCGTCGTCTTGCATCCTTCCAACAGCACCTCGAATGGATAGCCTTTGATTCGGTTCGTCACCGGCACGATCAGCGCGAGGCTAGTTCGTTGGTTGTACGCCTTGGGCGACAGTACTAACGCAGGTCGTTTGCCTGCCTGCTCATGCCCCGCCTGCGGGTCAAAGTCGAGCCATATGACTTCGCCGCGCTCCGGCGCGTAGCGAGCCACAACTAAGTAGAAGTCTCTTTACCCAACGGTGGGCCCCACTCTATCGGTCCGTGGCGATTACCATTGGTAATGCCAGCGAGAAGACCCGGAAGATCGTAACGCGGCTTCCTTGCGCGAAGCGGCTTAAGGCGCAATTCGCCACCTGCAACCGATGCGTCGACTGTGCTGCCATCAGTCAAATTCAACATGTCCAGCAGCGGCGCAGGGATAACGAGCCCCTTGCTGTTTCCAATTTTGCGGATGCTAAGTTCCATTGTTCCTCTCTTGAGCCGGCCGTTACTATATTGTTACGACCATAGCCGAGCGCGGGAAGCGTGTCAACAATGTTATAACGACACCCACGGCAAGCCGATGGCGCCAATCTCCAAAAAAGTACCCTGGATGCTTGTAGGGTGGCAAGCCGGGTGGCAAATGCATGTATCCAATTTATTTATAACATAGTGCAGCGGCCTGCAAAGCCGTCTACGCCGGTTCGATTCCGACCCCCGCCTCCAAGATTTTGTGTTGCTTTGGGCTCTTACCGCTTTCCCTTCTTGCTATTTCAAACTTCTCGCGTCAGCGGCCCGTTTTGCCGTGGACGCGAGTTTTGACCCGTGGGCAAAAGCCTCGACGACGTCGCTGTTTCTTCCCAAGCTGACACCCAGAGCGACGGAAGCTGACTCGCACTCGCTGAGATTGACCGACGGTCGTAGTGTTCGCCCATTGCAAAGCAAGCGCGTAGCCCGGAGGATGCGCGTTTGCGTCTGGATGGGCCCTGTTGCACGACCACAAGGGGGAAGCGTTATGTCGACAAGCCTCGTCTATGTCAGATTGTTCGCGGATGCCGAAGGCAACTCGCATCTTGAGCAGGACCTCACCTTGCAGCTTGAGCCAACCGACTTTGTGCCTCCCGCCCCAGCCATCCATGTATCGCCGCTGCAACCTTCGGCGGCATATGCTTTTCTCAGCGTCCCTGCAGATTATTTTGGGGACTGGCACCCGAGCCCAAAGCGCCAATGGGTGTTCTTCATGAACCGCCTGGGTTTTCTGGAGACGTCCGGGTTTGAGTCAGGCCGCCAACGGCAGCTGACTCGTTGAATGATAGTACTTCGCTTCGAGTTCTGCCGGCGGTACATTGCCGATTGGCTCGAGCAACCGACGGTGATTGAACCAGTCGACCCACTCCAGCGTTGCGTACTCCACGGCCTCCAGATGTCGCCAGGGGCCGCGGCGGTGAATGACCTCCGTCTTGTACAACCCGATGATCGTTTCGGCCAGCGCGTTGTCGTACGAATCGCCCACGCTACCCACGGATGGCTCGGCTCCCGCTTCGGCCAATCGCTCGGAGTAGCGAATCGACAGATACTGGCTACCCCGGTCGCTGTGATGCACGACCCCCTTGATTCCGGAACGCGACCACAGCGCTTGCTCCAACGCGTCCAGGACCAGTTCGGCATGCATCGAGCGCGCCACGCGCCAGCCGATGATGCGCCGGGCGAATACATCGACCACGAACGCGACGTATACGAAGCCGGTCCACGTCGCGACGAAAGTAAAGTCCGCCACCCACAGCTGATTGGGACGGCTTGCCTGGAATTGCCGGTTGACTCGATCGAGCGGTCGTTGCGCACTGTCGTCGGCGATGGTGGTGCGGCGCTTGCGACCGCGCACCACCCCCTGCAGACCGAGCGAGCGCATCAGCCGCTCGACCGTACAGCGGGCAACCTCGTTGCCCTCGCGGCCAAGTTGCCGCCAGACTTTGCGCGCACCGTAGACACCAAAATTCTCCTCGTGCACGCGACGAATCTCCGGTACCAATGTCCGGTCGCGCTGCAGCCGCGGCGGCAGGCGCGCCGGTTCTGCCTCGCGCGCCTTGTGCGCGTAATATTGCGATGGGGCGATCTGCAACTCCGCGCAGATCGACTCAACCCCGTAAACGGCACGATGGGCATCGATGAACGACACCATCACTTCGGTCGGCGGTCGAGCTCCGCCTGGGCGAAAAAAGCCGATGCCTTGCGCAAGATCTCGTTCGCCCGCTTCAGCTCCCGATTCTCACGTTCCAGCTCCTTGAGCCGGTCCCGCTCCGTGCTGGTCACCCCCGCGCGCCGACCTTGGTCACGCTCAGCCTGGCGCACCCACCTGCGTAGCGTCTCCGCAGTGCAGCCAATCTTGCCCGCAATCGAGCTGATCGCCGCCCACTGCGAGTCGTGCTCCCCCTGGTGTTCAAAAACCAGCCGAACCGCCCGCTCGCGGATCTCCGGCGAGTACCTCGTCGATGTGTTCATGACTCCATCCTCTCAAATAATGGAGTCTCCTGGAATCCCGGGGCGGTTCATCATTTCGGGTCAGATGGAGTTTGAGGTGTCTGACGGAGCCCGCTACCTGGGAGTGCCTGGCTCAAGGGTTCTACTTGAGGACATTACCGGGCGCGGGCACCGGAGCAGAGTCATTGGCGCCGAGGCTGCAGTGATGGCAGCCGTGCAACTCTGACCCTACGCGAAACTAGCCTTTACCGACCGTCTGCTATTAGACGACCTGGCGAGTGTCGGTTGGCCGAACTCGGTCGTCCGACCGGCTACGCACGCACCGGGGGTTTGTTGTTACCGAGCGTGCAGGTAGCCCCCCCACGGTGATCGAGGCCTATCTTCTCTTGCCCATAGGTTCGGTATGCTTTACGTAACGCATAACTCGGAGTATTCTAATCGCCGTGATTGTCACCTATCGCGACAAGCGAACCCGCGAATTTGCCAGAGGCAAACGAGTCAAGGCCTTCGCCGGGTTCGAGCATAAGGCAGAGATGAAGTTGGACCAGCTTGACGCCGCGGCATCGCTCCTAGACCTGAATCTACCCGGCAACCGGCTGGAAGCACTGAAAGGTGATCGCCAAGGACAGTACAGCATTCGGATCAATGAGCAGTGGCGAATTTGTTTTGAATGGCCAAAGGGTACGCTTGGCCCGGTCAATGTAGAGATTGTTGATTACCACTGAGGACACGAATGAGGACACGCACTGCCATTCATCCCGGCGAACATCTTGCTGAACAACTTCAAGAACTCGGCATGAGTGCTGCGGAGCTCGGGCGCCAACTCAACGTGCCGACCAACCGCATTACCGAGATTCTTAACGGCCAACGTGCGGTGAGCGGTGATACAGCGTTGCGCCTAGGGCATTTTTTTGGAACGAGCGCGCAATTCTGGCTCCATCTGCAATCGCTCTACGACTTGCGCACCGCTGCGCAGAAGACGGGCGCCGACATTAGGCACTTGCCAACTTTGCGTGGTCGTGTGCAGAAAAGACGCTCGACGGCACTCGCTAAATAGAAAAACCCCGGAAACGCTTTGGAGGGAGTGCTCGCGGAAAGCAAGCTCCGCTACTTGCGGCTGGCAATGCGGGTGGCAAACGAATGCAACTTATTGATTTATAACATAGTGTAGCAGCGGCCTGCAAAGCCGGCTACGCCGGTTCGATTCCGACCTCCGCCTCCAAGATTTAGCTTCGCTTCAAGTTCCCGGCGCTTTCCGCTTTTGCTGGTTCAAACTCTTCGTGTCAGCGACCCGATTTGCCGTGGAGGCGAGTTTAGACCCGTCGGCCGGACTGAGACGTTCGCGAGCGGAATCGGGTCATCGACTCGTACGCCTGATGCACCGCCGCCTGGTGCAGTGTCTTGCATTACTGACATGTGTGTAATACAATTCACGCATGAAGACGCTGACTGTACGCTTGCCGGAGCCACTCGTCGCAGACATCGAAGCGGAATCGCGCGGACGTAAGATCTCGAAGTCTGACGTCGTTCGAGAGCGACTGCGGCTCGCTAGCGGATCGGCACGGCGCCCCCCTGCGTCCCTTGCCACCATCGCCGACCTCATCGGGTCGGTGGAGGGCCTGCCGGCCGATCTCAGCGCCCGAAAGAAACAGTACCTGGGGACCACCGGATATGGCCGCAAACGTCCTCGTTGACGCCGGATTCGTGGTGGCGCTGCTTAGCAGTCGCGACACTCACCATCTCTGGGCCGCAGCGCAGGCACCACAGTTCGCCCCGCCGTGGAGTACGTGTGAATCCGCTCTGTCCGAAGCATTCCACCTTGTCGGAACGCGCGGCGTGCCCGGATTAACCGCGCTGCTTCGGCGCGGATCGTTGCTCGTTGCATTCGACCTGGCAAACGACCTGGAGCCGGTGCTGAAGCTCATGCAGAAGTACTCAGCCGTACCCATGAGCCTCGCCGATGCCTGCCTCGTCCGCATGACCGAAACGTTCGCCGACCCCTTGGTCTTGACGACCGATACTGATTTTCGAATTTACCGCCGCCATAGTCGTCACGTCGTTCCATGCATGACGCCTCATTGATCCACCAGTGCGCGCGATTGCAGGGTGACAGACCGGGTGTAGCAAAGCGGCATTGCATTGGACCTGTCCTTCTTCGTGGCGCCGTATGACGGGCTCGTCCGGTCACCGACCTTCACTCGCCCGTCGCAAGGCCCCGAAGCAGCGATACGCGGCGCCGCAAAGCGGCCGTTTGAACTACGCAGCGGGTCGGGCTGTGGCACCACTATACGCGACGACCTCCCAGTCGCCGCTCGCATCATCGTGTCGAAGGACGCAGGTGTCGCCGTCGTCGGCATCGACTTTGAACCAGCGCTGCATTGGCGCGAACCAGCGATCGACCACAGCACGCACGGCGAAACGGCGCTCTCCGAGCCAGAACGCGAGTGGCTCCTGTTCGCCACGATAGCCTGCGTAGCACTCTACCCGAATCGCCATGCCGCTTGGATTTCGCGAACCCCGCTCAGAAGCGCTCGACCCAGGGACGCAGGTCAACTTCCTGCGACCACGCGGAGCGGCGCTGACGATGCAGATCGAGGTAGGCTTGGGCGATCGCCTCGGGCGCAAGCCGGCTGTCCGGCGCGCGGCCGTCCGCGTCGCCACCCGCCGATCCGCCTATCTGACCGTCGATGATGACGTGAGCAACGTGAATACCACGAGGGCCAAGCTCCCGAGCCATGCTTTGTGCCAGCGCGCGTAGGGCAAACTTTGGAGACGCGAGGTTGACGAAGTTCGCGCCGCCCCGTAGTGACGCAGTAGCCCCTGTAAACAGGATCGTGCCGGCCCCGCGCGCCACCATTCGTTGCGCCGCTGCCTGCCCAACCAGGAAGCCAGCAAATGCGCCAACACGCCAGCAATGCTCAAAATCATTCGGAGTGATGTCGAGGATAGAGCCCTTCCGATACGCACCCGCGTTGAATACGGCGCAAGTGAGCGGCCCCAGGCGCCGCTCGGTTTCCTCGAACGCGGCCCTGACTGCAGCGGGATCGGTAACGTCGCAAGGTATCGCCACCAAGCGTCCAGGCGCCTGCGCGGCTAGGGCAGTAAGCCGATCCCGGCTGCGCGCCAGCATGGCGACTTCATAGCCCTCGCGAGCGAATGCAGCGGCCACAGCCACGCCCAGACCTGGTCCGACGCCCGCAACTAGTACGCTTCCTTCCGCGCTCATTTCGTCATACTAAACTGGTTCTGGTAGGTCCGGTCCTTTCTTCATTCTTGCGACGGCTGGACCTTGCCCGGTGGCGCCGGCCCCTCGCTAGCGTGCCAATGCGGGCCCTGCTCGTCGAGCTCGGAACCCTTTCATCCGCCCTGTGTAACCGTTTGTCGTGCACATCTACGCGATCGCCAATACGGTCACACAATAATCGCGCGGTTCCAATTCCCCCAAAAGAATTCGCTGTCCTTCCTCGCTTCGGCCATTCCGGCGTTTCTGCGAATGGCGCCCCGCGATTGCGCGGGTAACCTATGGAGGACACCATGGTTGCAAAGATAGGGCTACCGCTGCTGTTGTCGTCATTCGTGACGCTCGCCCAGGCACAACCAGCACCAGCCACCGTCTTGGATTTTCCGATGGTTGGTGTGGGGTTCGATCAGACCTTCCAGGTCAACGTTGCCACGATGAACGCGTGTGCGCTGCAGTTTGCGGTTTATGACAGCAATGGCGTGAATATCGGATCCCAGAGTAGCGGAGCTGGGACTGGAACGGTGACCTTTCACAGTTTCCCTATCACCAACTTCGTGAAGATACCCCGCCAGCTAGCCGAGCTCCGCGCCGTGGTGACCCTGGTGCCGCCGCCCACCGTCGCCGCGTGTAAAGCGCAAGGGACGGTGGAAATCTACAACAACTTCACGCATGTCACTTCGGTCGTCGCGCCCCAATTGCCGGCGGTTCAGGCCGGTTCGCCCTTCTTCGGTCTTGGCCCGGTTGGAGCCGGAGAGTTCCAAACGATCCGCCTCAATGTGCTGGCCCATCCACCGCAACCTTGTTTCGGCATCCTGGGCTTCGTCGATTCGAACGGCAATCCAATCGGCCGGACGCTGCCCGTGAGTCTCAATCCCGGCCAGGCAGCGTTCCTTGATTTACCGGGGGCACTGTTGCCGCCTAGTGTCTTCGGGCGCGTCGAGGTGCTGCCCGTGCTGACGCCGCTACCTGGGGCCGTGCCGGGAGAGTGTGTCACATCGGTCGAGGTCTACGATCAGTTCACCGGCTGGACCCACGCGTTTTATCCGCCGGGACCGGCGAATTAGAGCGTCGCCTTCCGGTTACGGACACGACCGCGATCGCGTACACCACGCTGCGCGCCGCGCTCAAGCAATCGGGCCGTCCGATTCCGGCCAATGACGCCTGGATTGCGACCCTCGCGCTGGAGCAAAGGCTTCCGGTGCTCAGCCGCGACCACCACTTCGACGTCGTGCCGGACGTTGAACGAAAAACCTGGTAGCGCCAGCCTGGTGCAAGCTTTAGCCGAAGAAGGCCGGGTGAGTCCAGGCGGACCGCCAGGCTCATCTCACCAGCGTGGCTTCCTCGATGAGCACCTGATACGAATATCCGGACCCGAGGTCCCGGTCGGTGCGTACCACGCCTTTCACCAGCACGATGTCTCCGATCTTCGCCTCGTCCACCGTCGTCACCAGGAGGTCGTTGCTGCCATCCGACGCCGAGCCGGAGCCGTCACGCAAGTGAATCCAGTTTTTTCCAAGTACGGCGGGCGTGAACTTCGCGACCTGCCCGCGCACGGTTACGGGCTTGTCCCTGAGGGCCGCCCTGTCTGCGATGACCTCCGCAACCGTGCGCGCATCCGACCCCGTAGCTTTCGCGACGCTGACCTTCGCGACCTCCGCAGAGTTGCCCACGGCTGCGTGCATGGCCGCCGCGCCGTGGTGCGCGTCGACGGCACCGGGGTCGGCCAGGCGGCCGAATACGATGCGGTCAAATCTCTGCTGCAGCGTCGGGCTCTCGAAGCCGTCCATCTCCGCCGCGTCGACGATGGTGACCTCCGCCCCTGCCACAACCGGCGTCTTCGGGATAGCCGCCCAGAGGTCTCCGTCTGCGGTCTTAAGGAGCAAATAAGTGTAGTTCTCGACGTCCTTTACCTCGATGACCGTTCCCGAGACGGAAATTGCCGTATAGGGTCCAGGCGCGTCCGCCGCCCAAGCGCCACCGAACCCGAGCAAGAAGAGCAAGACCACGAGCCGTTTCATTTCTTTGCCTTTCGAGTCGGAAGGGGAGTTGGCAGCTTTGACCGCAACGAATAGACCGAACGCTTGTAAGAGGAAGAAGGGGCCGACATCGTCGGCCCCTTCCTTGCTGCTTTGTTGCCGGTAGACCAGCTTACTACTTGTTGTGGCAGTTCTCGCAGATGTATCCGCCCACCGGTCCGCCTGCGTTGCCGGTGATCTTGCCGGTCAGGAGGTACACATCCTGCGTGCGTGTACCATTGTGCACATCGTGGCACGACCCGCACTCGATTCCGCTCTTGCCTGGCACCGCACCACCGGGAATCTTGGCGGCCGAGATGACGCCACTTCCGTTGTCGGTGTAGATCCGCATGTTGTTGTTGGTCGGATCCGGGACCCATTCATACGTGTCGGTCAGCAGGCCGGCACCGGTGGTCACGCCGTTGTAGGTGCTGGGAAGATTATTGGTCGGGTAGGGCATCATCACCGGGTGCGTGCCTGCCATGTTGCCGCCACCGAGGTTCGCATTCGGCGTGCCGAACAGACCGCCGATCTTGCACCATGCAACCGGTAGTTGGAAACTGCCGCACTTGTACGTGCCGTTGTTGGCTTGCGCGTTGTACCACTCGTTCGCTTCGGTTGCCAGCGTGCCGTCATGGCAGCTCAGGCACTTGGCCGAGGGTCCCATGTAAGTCTGGCCCGACACAACCGGATAGGGCGTTCCGGCGGTCGTTGCCGGCACATCCCACGAGTACGTCGCCGACGACAGGTCGTGGTTCCACAGCAGCATGGTCGCATGCGCCTGGTGGGGTGTATGGCACTCCACGCACATATTCGGCGATCCGTGAAGTGTTCCGTCATGGTCCGACCCTATCATGCCTGTTCCAGGGGCCCCGCCCCCCATTGCAGACGTTGCCAAGGCAACCATTCCTACGCCCGTGAGCGTCGTTGCAAAGGTGCGAATGTTCATTTGTTAGTTCCCTTGCAGGTTAGAAAAACTTTGCGTTGACTCATCATGCCGTTTTCTCGCACGCAAGCCTTGACGTAGGACAAACTTCGTTGCTGTGCCTCGGTGCAGCCGTACCGGGTTGCAGGAATGCAACACGGAGTGTCAAGCAAAAAATGGGGCCCTGACGGGCGTCCCGGCATGCCCGGATGCGGCGATCCCCGGCGGCCGTTTCGTCCCACAGAATACGCATTTGTCATGAAATGCTTCGTCCCCTTCGTCGTGACGCGGTCTGGTACAGCGGGCCTTGGGACATCAGTACTTGAGCGGGTTGTGGTCAACGCCGTGGCACCTTAGGTAACAGCTGCCCTTTCCCGGACTGGTCGTGACGTACTCGAGGCGGCCGCTTCGGTTGGGCGTTACGACAGACCGGCCGGTCGCATCGCGCGCCATGAAGTTGATCAAGTGCGCGTTTTTGCGGGAACCATGCGCGTCATGACATACCGCGCATGACGCCTGGTTGTTCACCACATGCAGCCTGTGCGGAAAGGTCCGCGCGCTATCGGTGACGAGCGCATTGCGGTCGTGGCACTTGTAGCAGATATCGTAGCTGACCGGCGACTCCGGCGTCGGGTCGGTCGCCGCGTAATTGCGTTCCAGGATGGGCGCGAACCGGGACGCGTGCGCACCTCTCGGCCCGGGGTCGCTGTTGTTGTGGCAATCGCCGCAGGTGATGACGCTCGATGCGGTGTATCCGGCCAACAGTCCCCGTACCCCCGGATTCTTGCCGATCGCGGCGATTGGGTGAAAGGACGCGTTGGCCGGGTTGATCTTGACCCGAACGTTGCGGGTCGCCTCCACCCGAGTCGCCCCGGGCGTGGACGGCTCGCGGGGATCGTGGCATTTGATGCATACCTGATACTCGGCGGTCGCCGAGGCGACCCGCACGCCGTTGAGGTTCACCCCTACCGCACCTTGCAACGGCCCAGGCATGCCACGGGAGCCGGTGGACGCGGCCGTTGCCGTGTGCGGATTGTGGCAGTCGGCGCAGGTGACGTGGCGCACCATCGTGGCCGGATTCTCATTCGCACTATGGGTACCCTGCGCCGCGTTAATCGGGTGGGCGGATATCTTTGCGCTGCTTTCGAATTCCGCGGCGATGTTCTTCCCGGCTACGGAGCCGGAGTGGCAAACGGTGCAATTCGCCACCTCCGCCGACTGCGTGAGCAGGCCCTGCGCCTGCGGCGCAAAGTGCGTCTGATGGCAGTTGAGACAGCTGTTTGCAGCTACCGTGGCTTGCCTTGCTGCGGGCCACGGATTGATGCCCCTGCCATTCCACCTTGCCGGGGACGTGGCATGGCTCGAGGTGGACCAGCTGTGCATGCGGTGACAGGCGGTGCAGAGCTCCGAATTCGAATTGTCCATGCGCAGGAATTTCGGATACCGGTCGTCGTGTGGATCGTGGCAGCTGGTGCACTGGAGCTCGCGATTCGAATCGACGTGAATGCCACGCGGGAGGCTTGCCGGATCGGCAAGCTCGCCGCTCCTGGTCGCGAGAGCGCTGTCGTACACGAAGGAAATCGGATGGCTGTTGCGCAGGTCCGTGCCGAGGACAGTCGGCCCTCTCATAGGCCCCAGCGCGGACCCTGATACGGGTCCCGGCACGCGCACTCCGGCAAGCGCCAGGACGCCGTCGTGGCAGGACAAACAGAGTCGCGAACTTCCGCTCGGCTGATTGACTTTCGCCAGCATCGTGCTGCTGGCGTAGATCTGGTAGGTGACGCCTGCCGTGTCCCGGTTCCAGAGGGCCGGCGAGGGATTCGCGTTGTGGGGCGTGTGACAGTAGATACAAACCCCTGCGTTCTGGCCCCCCTTGATCGCGCCGGGGCCGGTCGGCGTGAGGTTGTGCACGGTGTGTGCCACCGATTCCTGCGCTTGTGCATCGGTCCACGACACAAGCGAAGCAAAGCAGAGCAGGAACGCGGGGACGGCAAGCGCGACGTTGGCCCTGCACCAATGCGGTGCGCGCCGGGCCGAGTTGGATGGAGTCTGCGATGCCGCGATCATTTCGCGCTGCTGTTCTCGGTGTCGCTGGTGCGGTGGAAAATCTGGATGCGCCGGTTGTAGGAGTCGGCGACGTAGATGTCGTCCCGCGCGCTGATGAAGATCCCGCTCGGCAGCCAAAACTGCCCCTCGCCCGCGCCATGCCCGCCGAAGGCGAACAGGAGCGTGCCGCGATCGTCGAACACCTGAATGGCGTCGAACAGGGCGTCAACGACGTAGACGTGTCCTTCGCGGTCGCTGGCGAGGCCCTTCGGCGCCGCGAAGTCGCCGGATCCGTCGCCGGCACGGCCCGCCTTCCAGAGGAAACGACCGTCACGGTCGAAGGCCTCGATCCGGAAGTTGTAGGCGTCGGTCACAAGCAGTGTGCCGTTTCCGTACACTGCCAGGTAGGCGGGGCCATTGAACGCGCCGTCGGCCGTGCCGCGCTCGCCGATGGTCCGGAGCCGGACGCCGCCGGGACCGAAGACCGAGACCCGGTGGGCGACCGAATCGGCGACGTAGAGGCTCCGACTTTCCGCATCAAACGCGACTCCAGCGGGCCGCTCAAGGCCCTGCGCGGCCGCGACGCCGAGCAACTTGCCGGTACGGTCGAGCGAAAACACCTGCTTCAACATGCTGTCGGCGACGAACACGGTTCCTTCGGGTCCGAGCGCGATCGCCACCGGCGAGACCAGCGCCGTGTCTCCGACCCGATCGACCTTGAGCACGCGATTCTGCGGAGCGTCGACAATCCAGAGCGCCGCCGCCCCCGGGTCGGCGACATAGAGAACGCCGTCGCGCTCCGCAACCCCGGTCGGCCGGACGAACCGGTCTTGCTGCTTCCCAGTCAGGGTATCGAGAACGCGCCCGAAAAAGCTGCTGGTCACTCCCCAGTTGGCCGGGCTGGCCACGTTGCGCACGTAGCGAACCGGCGCCTCGGAAGGCACCCGCTGTGACTCCGGCGCCTGGTCACTCGGAGCGGCAAGGGAGGCGGCCGACAGGGTCAGCAGCGTTGCGGCCAGATAGAGAATCCGCCGCCTCATCATCAGAACTCCCGGACCGCCGTCAACTGCAGCTGCGTGTCGTTCGTGTGCACGTCGCCGCGGAGCTCCCGGCTGTACTGGGCCGTCGCACTGAGCGTGATCTTGCGCCAGTTGTATCTCAGCGTCATCCCCACTTCGGAGAGCGTGTCGTTGGGCAGCAGGGTGTCGGTGAGCGTGCTGTGAAAGGCAAAAATATTTCCAGTCACGCCAACCGGCATCTGAAAGATCAAATCGAGACGCTCCAGCGTCCCTTGCGTGCGCTGCACCGGCAGGGTGTAGTTCGTCCGATACCACAAGCCGGTGAAGTTGAGTGACAGGCCGTTAAAGGGAAGGAAACTGGCAAACGCCCGGAGGCGCCGGTCCTGGTAGGCAAGAAAAGTCGAATTGTAATCCTTGAAGGCGGCCGCGCCCCTCGCCTGAAAGGGTCCCCATTCGCCGTTCAGGTTGACTTCCCCTTCACTCTCGCGCCAACTGTCGGCGATCAGCGCAGCGGCAGGGGTCAGTGGCGTCTGGTTGGTTTCGTCGTACCGATAGCGAAGGCCGATCCATCCGAAGTCCACACCAGCGCCAACCCATCCCGAACGCGAATCGAGGTTCGCGTTGGCGGGTACGGCGTAAGAGTAGCTCACGAGGAGAGGATCGTTGGGCTTAATGACTGGGCTCGTTGGCAATACGACGATTCGCGTCTGGTTGCCCTGGGTGAGGACGGTGTAGTCCACATCGACAGTCGTCACCAGCCGCGAGCCGCCACGCGCGTCCACCATGACGATGCTGCTCGTGATGACGAAATTGTTTGCGAGCACGAAACCCTGGTCGACGCCGAGCACGGGCGGCGCCGCATGCGGCTCGTCGACCACCTGAATCTGCCCGGACTGCACGTCGTTGCCGTCATACTGGTAGCGCCCACCCAATGACGCGTCGACGTGGCCATTCCAGGGAAGGTTGCGCGCGTACTCCCAGTCAACCTGCCCGTAGTCCTGATTCTGCGTCCCGGTCGGGAGCTTGACGTGTAGCGCCTGCGCTTCGACGGTGGTCGTCAGGTTGCGCCAGAGGACGTTGTGCAGGTCAAAGGTGGCCGTCTGGCTGATCACGTTTCCGCCGCCCAGCGTGCTCCCTCCCTCCGTGTTCACGCCCTGCGTGTTCACGCCCTCCGTGTTCTGTTGTATGAGGTAATAATGATAAGTGGTCCAGGTGTCATCGGAATGGGTGAGGCGAAGCAACTCGTCAACCGTGGTCGCTTGCTCTGGGTAGCCGCCCCGACGGTCGTAGTAATCTAGCAGCGAGCTCCAATTGTTGGCGAGGTTCGCGCCGAAGTCTGCGTCGTAGCTGAGTCTCGCCTCGTTGCTGGTAAAGGTGTTGGGCGCGTAGTTGAGGTTGTTGTTGTCGACATAGCGCAAGAGGAAATCCAGATCGGAGGTTTCGGTGCCGTTATGGGCAGTCAGATTGACCACGTTGCGAATTTCATCGTCCTGATAGCCGACGCCGGCACTGACCGTATTCTCATCCTGGCGTTGTTGGTAGACCTCGAGGCCGGCGCTGAAATACGGCAGGATGTCCGGATACATGTAGCGCAGAAAGCTGTCCTCGCCCAGGCGAAGCGCGATACCCTCGGTTTGAAGCACTGTCTTGGTGCTCCCACCAAACGGCTCGGTGCTGAAGCTCTGGCTGCGGTTGGCGTAGATATCGCCGTTGTAGGGCAGGTCGCGGAACATTGTGGCCTTAAGGTCGTATCCCGCCAGCGTGCCATGCAGGGACGTGTTCGCGCCATCGAGTTCTTGCCGTTCCTGGGTTAAGCCGAGCGTGACGCCAAAGTAGCCGTCGATGAATCCCGGGTCGATGTAGTAGAACTCGTCGTTGCGGATCGTGATCTGCTCCAGTGCCCTGGAATTGACGAAGTTGGTCGATGTTGCAGGAAACGCCGGGGTCAGCGCGGTCGCCGGCGTGGCAGGGGTCGAGACATTCTCGCGATCGCCGTAGTAATAAAAGCCGACATTGCCGCTCCACGGCCCGAAGTGCAATTCACTAAGGAAATCTGTTTCCTCGGCGGATCCGCCCACATCGGTTGGTGATGAGGGGCCCGCCGCTGCGACGTCTGTTGCCGCGGCGCTCGGATTGGAATCCGGCCTTGATGGCGCTTGGCCCGCGACTGGAGCGGCATCGGGTGGGCTATTGGAGGGTGCGGGGCTCTGCGCCGCGGCACAGGCCGCGAAGAGCAAGGCCGCGGTGAGAAACAGGGCAAGGCCGCGTCCCGCGTGCGCGCTCATTCCCGATGGCAGTAGCTGCAGGTTGCAATCGACGATGCGAAGGCGATCGTTCCGTTGTGACAGGCACCGCAGGACTTGCCCTCTTGGATCTCGTCCATCGTGATCTGGATCGACCCGGATTTCATCGGAAACAAGTCGTCATGACACGCCGCACACTTGAACGCCACGCGGTGCACCCCATGCGGGAAGATTGCCGGCGCGATCCCTTCTGAGCCCGGGCTCTCGCCCTTGCGGGCGAATTTGACCACCCCGATCTCGTCGGCGCCGGCGGTGGCACCCGGTGCGAGGGCGACCAGCAGGGCCAGGGCGAAAGAGGCGGCGGCGCGAATCATTTGCCCATCGCGACGTGGCAGGCGGGACAGCTCGAGGGTTCGGGCAGCGCCACCTTGCCGTGGCAGACTCCGCACTGGGCGCCGTCGTTAATCTTGTCCATCGTGATGACGGTCTTGCCCGCTTCCATCTCGAACAGACCCGTGTGGCAGTTGTTGCACCCGAGCCACGCGGTGTGCACCTTGTGCGAGAAGATGACCTTCATTTCCGGCTGGCGCTTCGGTACCAGCTCGACATCCATGTCGGTCGGCTCCTCGTCCTTGGCGTCAGGCGCGAGGCCCGGTTTGGGTGTGATCAGCTTGTCGGCAAGCGCACGCACCCATTCGACGTGGCCCTCCCCGTCGCGGGGGAGTGTCTGGTAGATGGCGGCGTAATCCGGCGGCGGGGGCTCTTCCGGACCCATGGGCTCCTCGACCGGCGCGGGTGGCTTGTATGGCGGGCGCCTGGGCCTATGCGACGCCGTTATCGGTGCCTTATCGTTGGGCCCGGGTTCTGGAAAGAGAATCGACAGCGACTGGGGTGCCGAGCCGCAGCCTGTAAGCGACCATCCGGCGCCTAGCATGGTGCAAACCCCGAGCCATCCGACCGCATACGATTTGAGCATCGCTTCCGCTTCCGATCGCGTCCGACGCGCGTGGGTCGCGCCGGAACGTGGCTCTCAGGTCATTTCTTTCCGGCGACACCGGGGCTCGCTCCTGGTTTACCCGGAGGGGGCTCGAGGTAGCTGTCTGCAGCCGTCGTGTTAACCAGGTCGTACACTTCGACCCGGGCGTTAAGGAAATCGCCGACATAAATACGGTTGTGCTTGTCGATGGCGATAGGGTTCGGATTGCGCAACAATCCTGGGTAACCTCCGCGGCCGCCAAAGAACAGCAGGATCTGCCCTTTCGGGTTGAAGATCTGCACGTTGCTCCAGCCCGCATCGACCACGTACAGGTTGCCGAAGCTGTCAACCGCGACGCCTTTGGGTTTGTCGAACTCTCCCCAGGCATCGCCACGCTGGCCATAGGTCATCAGGTACTTGCCGTCCGGGTCGAACTTCTGGACCCTGCCGTTGAAGCTGTCGGAGACGTAAACGTTGCCGGCGCTATCCACGCAGGCGTAGGTCGGATAGATGAACTGGCCCGGCTTGATGCCCTGGCCGTTGCCGATCTGGCCGATGAGCTTCCCGTCCAGGTTGAAGATCTTGACGGTAAAATTCGTCGTCTTGGCGGTGCCGGTGTCGACCAGGTAGATCCTGCCCCTCTGTTTGTCGATGGCGATGCCGACCGGGCGTTCGACGGAAGGATCGGTGATTTCCTTGATCTGGTTCCGGTCGCGACCGTAGACCGCGACTTTCTTGTCGAGCGTTTCGACCACGTACAGATTCTCCTGCGCGTCCAAGGCAACGGCGCCGGGCGCATTGATCGAGTCGATCTTGAAGAACGACTTGTTGCCGAAGTCGAAGATGTACACAGCGCGCTGCATGATGTCCGAGACGTAGATCCGGTTACCGTCTTCGGATATGGCAATGCCCGTGGGTTCCGCAAACTGATTCGTTGACGGTTTGTCGCCGCCGAGAATGTTGAGAATCTTCTGCGTGGCCGTCGTGTCGTGTTCCAAGTCGTCGTCGCTCACTATGGAGCGGACGAACTGAATTCGGGCGACCCCGGGTGGTGGGGGCCACACGAGCTTCGTTTCCACATGCTTCGGCGCGGTGGCGCATCCACCGACGATGAGCACGACTGCCGCTGTGAGTGCCGCGCCGGCAAAGCCAACCACGGCTTTTCGCGACGTTTGATTCCTCCGAGACATGTAACCGCTCCTGTATCAATGTTTGGCCGACTATAGCGGCCGTGCCATACCCGGTATTGACCTGTGTCAAGCAAACACGGACGCCCCACTGGGGCTACCAATCGGGACTCCGCTGGCCGCAAGCGCGAGCGTTGACCTAGATCAATCTGGAAGGCCACGACTGGCGAGGCAATGGATCGGCGGCTGCTCCGACCTCACAAGGTTGCAAGGCTCGGCCCGCGGGCGTACAAGGAAAACGAGTTCATTCTTTGGCGCTATCTCGCCGAGCGGATCCGGCGGTGGCACGCCCTGCCCGCCGCCGCAACGGGTACCTCCAAAGGGCGGCAATCATCCGACGAGGACGTGCGATGCGGGAATCACGACCGGAGTCGCCGCGATCCGGCGCAGTGAAGGCGGTGAAGCGGGCCCTTCGCTTGTCTCAAGTGTATCGACTGCTCGAACCCGGGCCGGTCGTGCTCGTGACGACCCAGCACAAGGGGCGCGCCAACGTGATGGCGATGTCCTGGCACACGATGATGGAGTTCGAACCGCCCCTTGTGGGGTGCGTGATCAGCAACCGCAACGACTCGTTTGATGCCCTGAAGGTGACCAAGGAGTGCGTCATCGCCATTCCCACCGTTGCGCTCGCCAGGCAAGTCGTCGGTTGCGGCAATACATCGGGCCGGAAGCTCGATAAGTTTGCACGATTTCATCTGACGCCGTCGCCCGCGTCGCGCGTCGCCGCGCCGCTCGTCGCCGAGTGTTACGCCAACCTCGAATGCCGCGTGGTCGATGTGCGGATGGTGGCGAGATACAATTTCTTCATACTCGAGGTGGTGAAAGCATGGATCGACCCCTCGCAGCGCGACCCGCGCACGATCCACCATCGCGGCATGGGCGTGTTCATGATCGCCGGCCGCTCGATCAGGCTGCCGTCGAAGATGAAATGAGCCGGCGGGCCGGGGCAATGGCGCGCAGTCAAGACGGAACGGGTCGCCGCTGGTGCTCGCGCCAAGCCAAGGCGCGCTAGAAGGATGGCTTAAAGGAGATTCCTATGAGCGCCGATGCCGTCTCAATCCCTGAGCACGCCGTTCGCTGGAGGGTGAGTCTCGCCATGACGCTATGGGTCGGCGGGTTTTTCCTGCCGCTCGCCATTCCGCTCGTCACCGCGCTGCCGCTGCCGGTGGCGACCAAGACCGCATTGTCAGGGCTGCTTATTTTTGGACTGCCGCAGCTCCTGACCGTGATCGCGATTGCGATCGTCGGCAAATCGGGCTTTCATTACCTGATGGAACAGCTGTTCGGCGCCGCCAGGAGATTAGGGCCGCCAGCGCACGTGAGCAGACTCCGTTACCGGGTCGGACTCGTCATGCTGTTCATTCCGCTCGCCGTCCGCTTCTCGAGCCCTATGCCACCTCGCTTATTGTCGAACAGCGATTGCCGCACTGGGTATACGGCGCGGTCGAGGACACGCTGTTCCTGACGAGCTTTTTCGTGTTGGGCGGCGAATTCTGGGACAAAATCAAGGCACTCTTCATCTACGAGGCGAAGGTCATTTTCCCCGCGACGTCCCGCCTGGCCAACGCGTCGGCAGCTGGATCCTAGGCGGGGAAGAATGTCCCCGTCCCGAGCGCCTTTGGCTGCCAGGGGTATCTCGCCTCAGCGACTCGCAAGTGGCGATCCGGCGTACACGGCTACGGCTTTTCCGCGAAGGCGACGCCGATCATGCTGTCGCGGGTGACCAGCCTGGCCAGATCCGCTTCGCTCCAGTTTTCGGTTCCTTCCGGACGCCTGGGGGCAATCAGATAGCGCATATCGGCAGTGCTGTCGTGCACGCGGATTTGCACGTCATCCGGAATCAGGGTCCCGAATTCGGCCAGCACGGCGCGCGGGTTGCGCACCACACGTGAACGATAGTTGCGGCTCTTGTACCAATCCGGCGGCAGTCCGAGCAGCATGCGCGGATAGCATGAGCAGAGGGTGCAGACGATGACGTTGTGCACCGCTGCGGTGTTCTCCACCACCACCAGCTTGAGCGGCCCCACGTCGAGCCCGATCTCCTCGGCGGCCTTCGCGCCGTCGGCGAGCATGCGCTGCTTGTACGCCGGGTCGAGCCAGGCGCGCGCGATCATTTTCGCGCCGCGCCCTGCATTGCGTCCGTCCATGTCCTCCACCTGGCGCCGCACGTCCTCGGCGGTGACGATGCCCTTGTCGATGAGCAACTCCCGCACCGCCACTTCCATCGCCCGGTAATAGGTCAGCGTGTCGTCCTGGTCAGGACGCGGTGGATTGTGGTGGGAGTGCGGATGGTTTTGGACCTGGTCGTGGTCGTGGTTCATCGCGCGTTTGCCTCCGCTTCCAGCCAGTGCTGATAGATCTCGACCTCGACCACGTCGCGGGGTCGGCCGCCATAGTCGGGCCACACGTCGCGCTGCAGAAAGCGTACGCGGTAGAGCGGCTGCGCCGGTTGCCCCGGCCTGCTGTAGGCGCGTTCCTCCGGATTGGGGAACGCGCCGCAGAGTCGCTCGATCTCGCCCTGCTTGCCACGGATGTAGTACGGGGTGCGCACGTGGCCGATCGGGTAGGCCTCGCGCACCCTGACCCGATCGCCCGGGCGAAACCGGGCAGGCACCGCGTCAGTCACGTTGCGCTTCCCGGGCGCGGACCGCCTCGATCTTGCGGCCGAGCTCATCGATGCTGATCACGCCCCGCTGCAGAAGCGTCTGGGTGATCGCGTGGATCCAGCGCTCGTAGTAGCTCATCGTGTCGTAGGCTTCGGGGCCAAGGCTTTCGATATTGCGCCGGAGCTCGTCGACCGTGAGCAGCGGCCGCTCCATGCGGTTGAGGAGCACCATCAGCGCATCGACACGCTTTTCCCACAGGGCGTAGTCGTGTTCGCTGCGCTCGACTGCCCCGGCCGGGAGGCCGCCCATATCGTGGTGGCTGCGCCGGGGGTCAGGATTGGTCATGGATGCGATCGCTCAAGTATGAGTCAAAGTCCCAGCGCGCAGGTCAAGACGGGATGCCGATTTCCTTCAGCAGCGCCTTGACTCCGTTCCAGCCGATCTGCACGCCGATGCTCATGACGATGAATGCGGACAGACGCAGGATCACCATCATCCCCTTGTGCCCGATCCGTGCCGCGAAGCCCTTGGCAAAGTGGTACGTTACCAGAATTGCCACTGCGACGATGCCCGCACCGATGACGGCGGCCAGGATCTGGATCAGCAGGCGATCGAGCGTGTGCGCGTGGTGGGCGCCGACGGCAACGGCCACCGACATGACGCCGGGGTCGACCGTCAGCGGCATGGTCAGCGGATAAAACGAGCGCCCCAGCGCGACCGCCGAGGCCTGGCGGGGATCGATCGCAATATCGGCCGGCTTAGGCTCCTCGTTGAGCATCTTCCAACCGAGCGCAATGACCACCGCACCGCCCGACACCTGAATGACGGCGACCGAAAGCTCGAAAAGACGCAGGATGAACGAGCCGAACACCATCGACCCCAGCAACAGCGCGAAGGAATAGAAGGCGATCGACCTCGCCAGCATGGCGCGCGTCGCGTCGTCGCACCCTGCGGTCAAACGCAGGAAAAGGGGTGCGTTGCCCGGCGGATTGACGACGGGCAGAATGGCGCCGACGACGAGCAGGATCGCGCTTAGGAGCTGAGTGAAGTCGGACCAGATCATGGTCGTGCCGGGAGGCCCCAATCGAGATTCCGGAAGAGGATACATCACGTCGCCCCTCCAGCCGTGCCGGCCTGACGTGGCGGGATCGACCGTCCGGGCCGGCGGATGGTAGGCCTACGGTCATTGGGAGCTCCTGCCATGGCGGGCCTTGCCATCTGGACATGAGGTAAGCCCCCTTACGCTCGCGTGCCCCCGACTGTCGTTACCGCCCGCAGCCGGGCAAGCAAAAGGGCTCATGCGACAATCGCCGGCTCGCATCCGAACATGCAAGCCTTCCTCGTATCCGCCGGCGTGGTGGCACTGGCCGAGATGGGCGACAAGACGCAGATCCTGTCGCTCATTCTTGCCGCGCGCTACCGGAAGCCGGTTCCGATCATCCTGGGCGTGCTTACAGCGACAGTTGCCAATCACGCGGTGGCCGGAGGTCTCGGCACGTGGCTTGCCAGCGTACTTGATCCATCGATTCTCAGCTGGAGCATCGTCGCCTCGTTTATCCTGATGGCTGGCTGGATACTGGTGCCCGACAAGTTAAGCGAGGGGCAAGTCACCGTGCCGAAGCGAGCGCCGGGGGTCTTCGGGACGACCGTGCTGGCGTTCTTTCTTGCCGAAATGGGGGATAAGACTCAGGTGGTCACCGTTGCTCTGGCGGCCCGTTTCCACGACTTTATCGCCGTTGTCAGCGGTACGACGCTGGGTATGATGCTGGCCAATATTCCGGTCATTTACCTTGGCCATCGCTTCGCGGACCGCATTCCCGCCAGGGCCGTACACGTTCTTGCCGCGCTCATTTTCGTTGTGCTGGGCGGATTGGCCCTGCGCAATGCCTTGGCCGGCGGGTCGCCTGGGGCCTGAAGTTTGGCTGCGACGCTGCCTGCCGATAAACACGACCGATGCCCGCCTCCGCCGGAGAACCTGCAGCACAAGAGCGAACGTGGGTCGCAGTGGCAATGCTTTGGCTGGCCGGCAACGCATTGCGGCTTACGATCCTGGCCCTCCCGCCGGTCATTGCGATGATCCGCGACGAATTCGCCTTGAACGCAACCGAAGTCGGTCTGCTGAGCAGCATCGCGCCGGCGTTGTTTGCCATCGCCGCGCTGGCGGGGTCGCTGCTCGTTGCGCGCCTAGGTGTCCGCGGTGCGTTGATCGGGGGGCTCGTCCTGGTCGCCGCGGGCTCGGCGTGGCGTGGGCTGAGCGCGAGTTACGCGGCGCTTTTCGCGACCACCGTGGTCATGTCCGCGGGGGTTGCCATCATGCAGCCGATCATGCCCGCCGCGGTGCGGCAATGGCTGCCGCATCGCATCGGGCTGGGCACGGCCGTCTACACCAACGGCCTGCTGGTCGGCGAGATCTTCCCGACCCTGTTGACGATCCCTTTGGTCTTGCCCCTGCTGGGTGACAGCTGGCGTTTGTCACTGGTGTTCTGGTCGCTGCCCATCGCCCTCATTGCGGTCCTGATCTATTTCTTTGCGCCGCGTCGGCGCGACGGGCACGCGGCAGCGCCGGGAGCACCAAGCAAGTGGTTGCCCGATTGGCACGTCGGGCTCGTCTGGCGGCTTGGCGCGCTGTTCTGCTGCATCAATGCGCTCTACTTCACCGCGAATGCGTTCCTCCCGATCTACCTCACCAGCGCGGGGCGGCCCGATCTGATCAGCAGCGCACTAACCGCGCTCAATTTCGGGCAACTCCCTGCCTCGCTCTTGCTGCTCTTGGTGGCGGGCAAACTGGAGCGTCGTGCCTGGCCTTATGTCGGGTGCGGCCTGCTGTCACTCCTGGCGATCGGCGGGTTGGTGTTGCAGGTGGGCACGGCGACCGTAATCTGGGCCGCGTTGCTCGGCTTCTCGGCTTCGGCGGGACTCATTATGGGTTTGACGCTGCCAGCGCTCCTCTGCCGACCCGCAGACGTCGCCCGCACGTCGGCGGGAATGTTCACCGTGAGCTACGGCGGGGCCGTTGTCATCGCCGTCATCAGCGGCGCGGCATGGGACGCCAGCGGCATTCCAGCGCTCGCATTCGTGCCCATGGGGGCATGCGCGATCGGATTGGCGGCGATAACGTTCCCGCTGCGGGCGAAGAAAGAACTTGTGTGACGGCGGAAATTACGGACCGAGCGCGCAGACGAAGCGATAAGCCGCGTACCTGAACAATCTGCCGATATCGTTCGTCCTGCCCCCGGAGGCTAGTTCTTTCAGTTGCAGCTTTACTCCCGATGTATTGAATTGGCTATTGAAACATTTGTCCTCCATCGGTAGCATGGCAGTCGTCGGCGCAGTTGTTCACAACATCACCATGACCCACACGAGCCGTGAATTCGCATGTATCTGGTCCATGGCGCGACTGCGGCCTCGGTGAAAGCGCGTGTCCACGTGTGTTGTTGCAGCGTGAACCGAAGCGGGCGCGGACCCGAGTGCCCGAGCGCCGACTCGATGCGGCCACGAGCGCGAGTCGGATCAGGAATTAACGGAAAGAAACGAGCGTGAATGACAGCCGATCGATGGCCTGTGTACTGGCCCTGGCAGCAGCAATTGCGTTTGCGTCGCCGTCAGTGCACGCCGAACTGAGCGCGGAACAACTCGCCAAGCTGGCGCAGAATCCGGTAGCAAACCTGATCAGCGTGCCGTTTCAATACAACGCCAACCTCAACTACGGGCCGCAGAGGGACACGCAAAGCATTCTCAATATCCAGCCGGTGATCCCGTTCGAATTGAACAAGGACTGGAACCTGATCACGCGCACCATCCTCCCGGTCATCTGGCAGCCAGGGCTCGCGCCCGGCGAGAGCAGTACCAGCGGCATCGGCGGAACGCAGTTTTCGGCGTTCTTCTCCCCATCCAATGCCGAGGGCACGATCTGGGGCGTGGGCCCGATCGCCCAAATCCCAACCACCACCAACACCAAGCTGGGCTCCGACCGCTGGGGCCTCGGGCCGACGTTCGTGATCCTCAAGCTGGAGCACGGCAGCCCCTGGGTCTACGGCTTCCTGGTCAACAATGTCTGGTCCTTCGGCACCGGCGGTGGCGGCTCGTACAACAATTTTCTGCTACAGCCGTTTGTCAACTATAACTTCGAGGGCGGCACGTATCTTTCCTCGGCGCCGATCCTAACCGCCAACTGGAATGCGAGCGGCAGCAATGTGTGGACGGTGCCGCTCGGGATCGCCTTGGGTCACATCTTCCACTTGGGCAGGCTGCCCGTAAACTGCCAGATCGGTGGCTACTACAACGTTGTCAAGCCCGACTTCGGCCCGAACTGGCAAGTCCGAGCGCAGGTCCAGTTGATGTTCCCGAAATAGGCTCTCGACTGCGACTTCGTGGCATGATTGTCGCTCACCGCCGCTCTTCCGGTAACGCGGATAGTTCCGATATGCAGTGCTAACTTTGAACGGGAGTTCGATCGTGAAAAGTGCTAAGTGGAGTTGGGCAGCCCGCCTGAAGTTCGGATTCGCGGCGCTGGCAATGGCTGCGGGCATGCTGGCGTCGGGCACCGCGGCAAGCGAAGAGGTCAACATGTATGACGGGCAATGGCGCTTCGGCTTCACGCCCTATCTCTGGCTCCCAAGCTTTCATGGAGACCTGAACCTCAATCTGCCGTCGGGTTCGACCTCGGTCGACGTTCAGGTCAATCCGAGCAGCTATCTTTCGGACCTCCAGTTCGGATTTATGGGCGCCGGTCAGGTGCGCAAGGGTGACTTCGCGTTCATTTACGATTTGATCTTCGTCAATCTTAAGGGCCACAATTCGAGGGTGCGCACCCTGCATGGGCCCAATGGCGACATTCAGTTGCCGATCGACGTCAACGTAACCTCCAAGCTGGATGCCAGCATCGTCACGCTCGGCGGCAGCTACACCATGGCCCACAGCGACCAGGGGTCCATCGATGCCTTTGCTGCCGTCGGGATCTCGGATCTGAGAGCGTCGGCCGACTTGGATCTTTCGGGGCCGCTCGGAATGTTCACAAAAACTGGGAGCGTTGGCCAGACCGCCACGCTCACGATGGGCATCTTCGGCGTGCAAGGCCACCTGCGCTTGAGCGACGATGGCAAATGGTACATGCCCTATGAAATCGACGGCCGCGTTGGCTCCAACAGTTCGGGCTGGAACGGCATCATCGGTGTTGGCTACCGCTACAGCTGGGGCGACGTGTTGCTTGCGTACCGGAATTTGTATTTCAGCATGAATGACAACAAGCTACTGCAGAACATTCGCTTTACCGGCCCTGCCCTGGGTGCGAGTTTCCGCTGGTAGGCCCCCCGCCGCGCCCACAACGGTTCGGGTGCCGGCGTCGGCGCCCGGCGGTCGCACTGCACCGTGGCGCGAAGGCATCGGGGCGCGCGAGCTCACAGACGCATCGCCTCGTCCGCCCACACACTTGTCTCGACGTGGGGCACGATGAGTCGTGGGCAAGTCAGCGGCAGCGGCATGCCAGGGATAAAACCACATGAAACGCTTTCCCAAGGACATTTTCACCGAGCCCGAACCCGATCCGCACACGCTGCGCAACCTCGGGCCCCTAACGCCTCTTGCGGGCATCTGGGAGGGAGAGCGCGGTCTCGACGTCCACCCCGCAGCGGAAGGAACCGAAGAGAACGCGTTTATCGAGCGCTACGAACTACAACCGATCGATGCCCAGACCAACGGCCCGCAGCTCTACTATGGCTTGCGCTACCACATCCGGATCGTCAAGCCGGACGAGGTCGAGACCTTCCACGATCAGGTCGGCTACTGGCTGTGGGAGCCCGCGACAGGCACCGTACTGCAAACGCTGACGATACCGCGCGGGCAGATCGCGCTGGCGGTCGGCACGGCGCACGCCGACGCGAAAACCTTCGAGCTCGTCGCGAAGCGCGGCTCGGAGATGAACGGAATCTGCTCGAATCCGTTCCTGGAGTACGCGTTCCGGACCCTCGAGTACCGGATCCGGGTGACCATAAATGCTGACGGCACCTGGTCCTACGAGCAGGATACGATCCTGCTCGTGCGCGAGCGTCCCGAGCCTTTCCACCACACCGACCACAATACGCTGCGCAAGATTGGCGAGCCGACCCCGAACCCAACCGCGCGCGCGGCCTCGTAGGTCCGCGCCATGCCGCATTGATGCCGGATGTCGGTGTGAGGTATTCGGCGGCTGGCGAGCTGGCGCCGACGTCATAAGGTCGCGCCGGCGCGCGAATCCAGGCTAGAAGGCGAAGTAGGGTCCCGTCCCGCCGGGCGTCTGCCTGCCCTCGATCGCCGTGTAGACGTTCCGGCCGTAGAAGAAAGGCAGCCCCCAGGCAAAGATCGACGGGTCACCACCCGGTGCGGCGAGATCGTCAAAGGCATAGAAGTTCGGATTGGCCGCGAACGCCTGATCGGCGTTGGCGATGCTGAATTGGACCACGTTCGCGCCGCCGTTGATCCCCTGCAAAGTCGCCTGTAGGTTCTGCGTCGTCGCCGGACAGTAGAAGCTTGCGGCGGCACCGGTGCATATCGGGTAAAGATCGGTGCCGACGAAGAACAGGCTCGAGCCACTGTCGATGTAGCTGATGGTGTAGCTCTGCGCGTTGAAGAGCGTGACGATGTAACCCGTATTCGGATCCGTCGGCAGGACCTTGGCGTTACCCAGCCCGTTGTTTGCCTGGGTCCCGATGCCGAAGATGAGGTTGCCGGCGACGCTTGCCGCGCCTGCGGCGGGGACCGATGGCAGCTCGATGACCGTGCCGTTGTTGTCAACGCTGAACAGCCCTACCGGGTTTTGCAACTGCTGGGCAAGGGTGAGCTGTGTCGGAACGCATCCGGTCGCGGGACAGACATAGTAAGCGCCCGGAATTGCCGCTTGCGCGCAGGCGCTGCCACAGTCCTGCAGGAACAGGCCGACACCGATCAAGCCGTTGGCCCCGAAGCTCGGCACCGTATTCTCCGGTGGCCCGGAACTCGAGCAGCTTGCGGGGATCGTCGGGAACGCAGGGTCGCCGATGATCTGCACGGCCAGCGACTTTGCCTGCTCGCCGGCGATCTGCATGTCGACCATCTTCACCGGTCCCCAGCTGAACCCATCGGCGAACTGCACGCACTCGACGAGCGGGTTGCCGTTGCCGTCGACTTGCTGCGGCAAGGAAAGCGCAGGGGAAAGTACCGACGAGAGGAGACGCAGGCCGTATGAGCCCGTATCGACCTGGATGTGGTCGATGGTCTGGCAGTTCGTCGTGCTTCCCGGGGCGCACACCGTGACGCTGACGAAGGCGATGTTGGGAATGCCATCTGGCCCCGCATCGACGCTGATCGGCTGGACGTTCTGGGGCGGGAGCGGCGGCGGCGGCGTGCTTCCACCCCCGCCCCCGCCGCCACATCCACCCAGCGACAGCGCCGCCCCGAGCGTGGCAACCAGCAACAACATACGCATCCGCATGCCTCTCATTGGATTGCGTCAACCGTGATTCCCTGAGGCAGCGCCTCGGGGATGTATGCCCTGCCGACAAAACCCCGCATGTGTCCGCCGGATTGCACGACCAATCCAGGCTGCTTGATCGCCACGGGACCACGCGCCTTGCGCTTCGCCGCGGCTTCCACATAACGGTCGAAATACGCGCCGAGGACCTGGCGCAGATCGGGCATCGACGGCCCATGCCAAGCGACGCCGAAAACGATCCCTGACGGCGACACGTATTCGCGTACCACCGTGCCGGAAGGCGTTTGCAATTCGTGCACGGTATAAGCCGCCGACGGTAGGACGCGCACCGTGCCGCCGACCTGCAGCCGGTCGGTTTCCACGCTCGCCTGCGTTCCACCCAGGGATGCTCGTGCCGGCACGGCGGTCATGCCCGCGAACAAGCCCACAGCCGCAAGCAACGCGAAGTGCCGTAGGAATCGTGCAACGTCGATAATCATAAATTTGCCTATCGGTGGTGCGGATCGACGCGGTTCAAGCGCGCTGCTCGGTTTCCGCACAGCCGGCCATGTTGGATGGGATCCCGACGTCGGAGTTCCCTGCGGGAGCGAGAAGGCAAGTACGCGCATTGCGGCATCCCGCGGCGAGTGATCGATTTAGCCGGGTGCGCCCAAGACGGCCCACCGCCCGGGCGGAATTATATTCGGCGACGTGGTTGAGCACAATGCGCGTTTGCGCGACGAGGGTCGCGACGTATCCGGAGCGATCGTCGTCGCAGCGCGCCTTAAGACCGGCGGCGCGCGCTCCACTCCTTGTGCCAGGCTGGCAATACCCGTGTGGGTCGCGCGTCCATTAGCAAAGACCGCTGGAAAAATTTGTAAGACGATGCTGCGCGCGCCAGCGTTTCTTACATCTCGACACACTTTGCTCGGTCCATCGTCGAACCCCGATCGCGCGCTGCCGGTCTGAGTGGGGTTCCAAGCTGGAACGCTTTGCATAACGGAGGCGTCGCGTGAGACACACTTTCATCGTTGTATCGAGCATGGCGCTCATCGCATCGCCCATGGCGCATGCTGCGGCAGCGCGGGCGCTGCCCGCCGCGGTCCAGGCCGATCGCGCAACCGTCGGGCAGGACGGCACCAATCTCCACAATGCGTTCGCGCAGCTCAAAGCCGATGAGCAAGCCGGCAACACGGCGGCCCTCGCTGCGGACCGCACCGCCGTGCACCTGGCGCGCATGCAGGTGCGACTGGATCTCGGCAAGCTGCACCAGGACGCGCAGGGGATGCTGCAACCCGATCAAACATCCCTGATGGCAGCGCTCACCCAGCTTCATGCCGACCAGGTCGCCAACGATGCCGGCGCGGTGCCGGCTGATCAGACCCAGGTGCAGGCCGCGCAGGCGCAGCTCAGGGCCGATCGCGAGGCACTGTTTGGCGATCTCGGTATCGGCATGCGTCACTGGCATGGGCAGGGCTAGCAGGAGGGCACGCGCCGCATCCATGTTCTTTGCTCCGGCTGCCGAAGGCGACCCCCCCCGGTCGGGCACAACGATGCGGACGGTTGTCGGCGTATCCACCCCAAGCGAGATCGCCCCATGAAATACATGCTGATGCCCGTTGCGCTCTTGCTGGTCGCGCGCGCTGGCGCCGTCGTGGCTGCCGACCAACCCGTGAGCACGAGCCCACGCGCCGCGTGCAAGGCCGATGTCGACAAGCTGTGTCCGGGTATCCAACCTGGAGGCGGCCACATCATTGCCTGTTTGAAGCAGAATCGAGCTCAGGTATCCGCCGGCTGCAAGGACGCGCTGGCGAAGGCACGCGAGAAGAAAGCACCGGGGGCGCCGGTCCCGCCTGAGGGATAAGACTTCCGCTCGCACGCGGGCCGACGCGCATGGCGCTACCCGGCGCGCGTGATGCGGCCTACAATGGCACCCGGGGACATCGAACATGATCATCGGCCTGGTGCGGATATCACGGGCGGCGGTTCTCGCCGGCGCGTTGGGCGCGCAAGTTGCCCACGCGGATATCTACACGTGGCTCGATGCGTCGGGAACGATCAACGTGAGCAACCTTGCCCCGCCCGACGGCGTCAAGGTAATCCACGTCATACGCGCGAGCGAGCCGGCCCCGACCGGCGACCCGTCAGCCCGCGACGCGCAGGTGCGGGCCCTAACCGAGCGCGTGGGTCAGCTCGAGGACCAGGTCGAAATGGCCCAGCACCAGGCGCCTCCGCCATTGCCGCCTCCGCCGTTGCCATACCCGGCTATTCCGCCGCCGGTGGTGGAGTACGTGGTCAATGTGGTGCCGCCGCCGCTCGAATATGAGGTCAGCGCCCCTCCACCGCCTGCGGCCGGGTGCGACAGTGCATGGATGGATTGCGGGTTCACCTGGGTACCGGTTTTCTATCCGGCGGGCATCGTGGTGCTGCGCCCGCCGCCCTACATGCCGCGCCCCCGTCCGTTCCAGGGCGGGCGCCACTTTGCCGTGCAGCAACCGGCACGCGCTGCTTCCATCGCCTTGCGCAGCGGCTGAAGCGAGCAAGCCGAGCTCGCAGCGGCCAAGCAACCGGGTCGACCGCAGGCGACGGCCGCCGTCGCTACCACCCCGGCAGGTATGCCGCGGAGCATGCCAGAAGATCACCCTGGCACCAATCCCGACGCGCGCGTCCCGAATGAATGACGAGTGGCGCGGCGTGACCGCTTGCGGTCGCCGCGGCGACGCGTATCAGCGCTGCGCGAGCAGGAAGAAGCGGCGGAACGGAAACAGGGTCACGCCATCGCCGCAAGGTGGATAGGCGGCCGCGATCTGGCGGCGATAGTCGGCCTCGAAATCACGGGCTTCGGCGGGCGAGAGCGCCGATAGCCATGCCCCGACGAACGACCCCTTGGTGAATTCGGCCACCGGGTTGTCGCCCACGAGCGCCTGGACGTACTCGGTAAACCACAGGTGCAACGACGCGACCCGCGGTCGCAGCAGCGCATAGTATTCGTGCGGCTCGAGAATCGGCCGGCGACGCACCAGCCCCCGCAGGCGGTCTCGCCAACGCGGGCTCTCGGCAAGTTCGTAGCCGATCTGGTGCGAAGGCGCGCCGTGCTGCGCGGGCATCTGCACGGCCAGGATCCCGCCCGGCCGCAGATGCGACAGCAGGCGCGGAAAAAGGGTCGCGTGATCATCCAACCAGTGCAAAGCGGCGTTCGAGACCATGAGATCCGGCGCGGTGGCGGGCGTCCACCGCGCGAGGTCTTCCTGTTCCCACACGACATCGGGCAGCGCCGCTCGAGCACGCTCGAGCATCGACTGCGAGCTGTCCACGCCCACGATCCGCGCCTCGGGCCAGCGCGCCCGCAGCAGCGCGGTCACCGTTCCGGTGCCGCAGCCCAGGTCGACGACCTCCCGAGCAGTCTCCATCGTGACGCGGGCGAGCAAGTCACATGCCGGCCGCAGACGCTCGCCGCCGAACTTGAGGTACTGCTGGGGGTTCCAGACCACGCTGTAGCGTGCCTCGCTCCCTGCGGTCATGACTGCGTCGCGTTGCAGCCGGATGGCCTCAGGTAACAGCCGGGCGCGGGCGGGCCGTCGCAACAACCGCTTCGCGCCCCGTCTCAGGGCCTCAGGTTGGCGTTGAGGAAAGCGACCGTGCGCTCCCAAGCGAGCTTGGCTGCCTTCTCGTCGTAGCGCGGCGTGGTGTCGTTGTGAAAGCAGTGGTTCATTCCTGGGTAGGTGTAAGCCTCGTAGCGGATGCCGTCGGCCTTGAGCGCGGCCTCGAAGGCTGGCCATCCGGCGTTGACGCGCTGGTCGAGGCCGGCGTAATGAAGCAGCAACGACGCCTTGATCTTGGCTACATCGGCCGTCGGCGGCGCCTCGCCATAGAACGACACCACCGCCGCGAGATCGGGCAATCTCACGGCGAGCGTATTGACCACACTTCCGCCATAGCAAAAACCGACCGCACCCACCTTGCCGTTGCATTCGGTACGCGACTTCAGAAAGGCGTCGGCGGCCAGGAAATCTTCGATGCGCTTGGCCGGGTCGAGTTGTCTAAAAAGCTGCGCCGCCTTTTCGTCGTCCCCGGGATACCCGCCGAGCGGCGTCAGCGCGTCCGGTGCAAAAGCCAGGAAGTTTGCTACCGCCAGGCGCCGGGCGACGTCTTCGATGTACGGAGTGAGGCCGCGATTCTCGTGGATGACGATCACCCCCGGCAGCTTGCCGGGCGCGCTCGCCGGCTGCGCGAGGTAACCGCGCACAGTCCCCGTGCCCTGCGGCGACGGGTAGGTCAAGTATTCGGTCTTGATGCGCGGATCGTCCTTGGGGACCTGCTGGGCGAGGGCGTAGTTCGGCCTCAGGCTCTCCAGCATCGCCGCCGCAGTGAAGCCGCCGACGGCGAACCTGGCTGCCGCATCCAAAAAATCGCGGCGGCTGATGGTGCCGTGCATGTAACTATCGAACAGGGTAAGCACTTGCGGAGGAAAATCGCTGGCCCTTTTCCGTTCCATACGCATTGCTCCTCTGGTCATCCGTACGCCGGCGGCAATTGTAGCGTGCCTGCGCGACGGGCCGGAAGCAGCCGCCGTGCGGACCCGGCGAGCCGGCACAACCGCGTATCATCGCCGTTGCAACGCGCGCCGCGCGCCGATGGCGCCGCGCGCCTCCAGCCACCGCCCGTGCCGTGCCATGCGGGTCGTGATGGCGGTCGTCCACAGCCCGGGGGTAGCTCATGCTGGTCATCTGGGGAAGGGCCAATTCGGTCAACGTGCAGAAGGTGCTCTGGTGCTGCGAGGAGATGCTGCTGCCGTACGAGCGTATCGACGCCGGCGGTGCGTTCGGCGTCGTCAATACGCCTCGATACCGCAGCCTCAACCCTAACGGACTGGTGCCAACGATCGACGATGACGGGTTCGTGCTCTGGGAGTCGAACGCCATCGTCCGTTATCTGGCCGCCAAGCATGCATCTGGAAACCTCTGGCCGCAGGATCTCAAGACGAGGGCGGCAGCCGATCGCTGGATGGACTGGATGCAAACGACATTCTGGCCCGCGATCAGGACGCTGTTTCTGGGCCTCGTCCGCACGGCGCCGGATCAGCGCGACCTGCGGGCGATCGAGGAATCGCGGCTAAAGACCGCGGAAGTCCTGGGGGTTGTCGACGCCCACCTGCAAACGGCCACGTATCTTGCCGGGGGCGCCTTCACCATGGGCGACATCGTGCTCGGCTGCGGAATCTGGCGCTGGATGGCCCTGCCGATCGAGCGCCCGGCGCTGGGCAACGTGCAGCGCTGGTTCGACACCCTGGCGCAACGGCCGGCGTATCAGAAGATCGTCATGCTGCCGCTGAGCTAGATACCGCGGCTCAGATGCCAGGCGACTCCCGCCGCCTCCGGCGGGGGCTCGCCGCTCAGGCGGAAACCTGGCGTTTGCTTTCCCTCAGGCTCGCCGATTTGAGCCTGCGCGTCAGCCGGGCGACGAGGATCCGCTCGCACACCTTGAAGCCGAGGAAGAAGAGCATGCTCAAGTATGCGGCGAACAGCAGCTCGGCCAGTTGCTGCGCGGCGCCGTCGGCCAATGCCATCATGCCGTATTCGAGAATGAGCTCGACGTTGGCTTTGAGCAGCACGAACAGATTGACGGAGTAGAAGCCGAAGAGCAGAAAGGACAAGCCCATGAGGACGAAGGTAAGCCAGGCGTGTCGATAGAGAAAATCGAGCCACTGCTGGCGGATGAACTTGATCACGTCGAACCTCTCGGCCCGGGCAAGCGATGCCGGGTGCCTAGCGCTTCTGCCCGGGACTGACCGCAAACACATCCACCGCCGCCGCCTTTCCCCTGAACGGCACCAGTCCGAGCGGCTCGACCGCAATGCGCTCGCTCAGCGCCGCGCGCGTGGTCTGGTCGATCAGGATGGCGCGCTGCACGACCTTGGTGTGCGTCTCGAGCCGCGCCGCCAGATTGACGGTGTCGCCCACGCAGGTGTAGGTCGCCCGTTCGTTGGTGCCAGTGTACCCCGCCACCATCTCACCGGACGCGATGCCGATGCCGATGGTGATCGGCGGCTTCCCGGCGGCGTCCCGCTCGAGGTTAAACAGCACGATCATCTCGACCATTTCCTGCGCCGCGCGCACCGCCATCTCTTCGTGTTCCGGCAGCGGCATGGGCGCGCCGAAGACCGACATCAGCCCGTCACCCATCATCAACGTCACCACGCCGCCATGGCTGCTGATGGCGTCGAACATCAAGGCGTAGTAGGTGTTGAGCAGCTCGATGGTCTCCTCGGGCGGCTGTGATTCCGCAAGCGTCGTGAAGCTGCGGATATCGGAGAACATCACCGAGGCGTGCACCCGCTTGCCGCCCAGCGAGAAGCCTGAATTCTGCAGGTCCTGCGCCACCTCCGGGGTGGCGAAGCGGCGCACCAGCTGCTTTTGCTGGTCGCGCAGGCGCTTCTTCTCCAGGCTCGCCCCGATGCGCGCCTTCAGCAGCACCGGATTGACCGGCTTGGCCAGGTAATCCTCGGCCCCGAGCTCGATGCAGCGAACCACGTTGGCGATGCCCTCGAGCGACGACGTCACGATGACGGGCAGATCGTGCAACTGCCGATCGTTCACCAGCTGTTCGAGCACCTGGAAGCCGTCCATCTCCGGCATTTCCATGTCCAGCAGGACGAGATCGAAGGGCTCGCGCCGCAGCTGCTCCAGTGCCACCCGGCCGTTCTCGGCGGTGGCCACATCGTGGCCCTGGATCTCCAGGCTGCGCGCCAGCAGCAGCCGGTTGACCTTGTTGTCGTCGACGACGAGCAGGCGCGCTGCGCCGCGCAAGTCACGCATGACGCAACGCGGACAGGGCGACGGCAACGCGCGCGTATTCCTGCGCCAGCGCGTCGAGTGAGGCGGCACCGCCGGCGGACGCCTTGGCGACGCCGGCGAGTTCCAGCTCCCGCGCCATGGCGCCCAGAGTCAGCGCGCCAAAGGTGTTGCTGTTGGACTTGAGCGAATGCGCGGCGCGGCGGAACTTGTCGGCGTCCTGCGCCGCGAGCGCGTGGCGCAAGGTATCGAGCATCGACGGGGCTTCCTGGAGAAACGTGTCCACGAGCTCCAGGGCAAATTCTCCGCCTGTCATCTCCTTGAGCGCCTCGAAGGTCGCCTGATCGATCGTCGATGCGGTCATCATCGGTCCTTGCGCGCGCTCGCCTGGCTCAGTGCCTCGACCAGCCGCTCCACGCGGATGGGCTTGGTCAGGTAATCGTCCATGCCGGCAGCCAGGCACATGTCGCGATCGCCCTGCATGGCGTTGGCCGTCATGGCAATGATGCGCGGCCGCTCCTGGGGCCGCCAGCGCGCATTGATCTGGCGCGAGGCTTCGAGCCCATCCATTTCCGGCATCTGCACGTCCATCAGCACCACGTCGTAGGTCTGCCGCTGCACCGATTCGACGGCCTCGATGCCATTCGAGGCCAGGTCGGCGCGATAGCCCATCTGCTGCAAAAGCCGCAGCGCGAGTTTCTGGTTCACCACGTTATCCTCGGCGAGCAGGATGCGCAGCGGGTGCCGTGCCGCCTGGCCGGGGTCGAGCTGCGGCTTGCCCGTCTCGGCCTCGACCTTGGCACCCGTGTTGCCCGCGAGCAGGCCCACCAGGGTATCGAACAGGTGCGACTGGCGGATCGGTTTGCCAAGGTAGGCGCTGAACAGCTGCTCGTCGTCGCCGACTTCGCGCCGTCCTAGCGAGCTGAACAACACCAGCGGCAACCCGGGATGCCGCTCGCGGATCGTCCGCGCCAGGGCAAGGCCGTCCATTTCCGGCATGTGCATGTCGAGGATCGCCAGGTCGAAGGCCTCCCCCTGCTCGAGCCAGCGCAAGGCTTCGAGGGGCGACTCGGTGGCGCGCGAGGCCATGCCCCACTTGGCCGTCTGCAGGCCCAGCACGCGCCGGTTGGTGGCGTTGTCGTCGACCAAGAGCAAGCGCTTGCCCTGCAGTTCCGGCTGGACGCCGACGAAATCGCGCTGCCGGGACGGTGACAATGCTGCGGTCGGGGCCTGGATGCTGAACAGGAATGTCGCTCCCCGGCCCGGCCCCTCGCTTTCGGCCCACATGCGCCCGCCCATCAGTTCGCTCAGGCGCTTGCTGATAGCAAGGCCCAGTCCGGTGCCGCCATATTTGCGCGTGGTCGAGGAATCGGCCTGGGAGAAGGACTGGAACAGCCGGCTCATGACTTCGCGTGACAATCCGATGCCGGTGTCGCGCACCGCAAAGTTGAGCTCGACCCGGTCGGCGGAAATCGGCTTGGAGCTCACCGTCAGCACCACCTCGCCGGCCTCGGTGAACTTTACCGCGTTGCCGAGCAGGTTGAGCATGATCTGCCGCAATCGGGTCACGTCACCGACGATGGCCGCCGGAACGTCGCCCTCGAAGACATAGGCGGTGTCCAGATGCTTCTCGACCGCGCGCGCCGTGACCAGGTCCAGTGCCGATTCGACGCAATCGCGCAGGTCGAACGGTTGCGCCTCGATGTCCATGCGCCCGGCCTCGATCTTCGAGAAATCGAGGATGTCATTGATGATGGTGAGCAGCGCATCGCCGGATTCGCGGATGGTCGCGACGTAGTCGCGCTGCTCGGTGTCGAGCCGGGTGTCGAGCAGCAATCCGCTCATGCCGATCACCGCGTTCATCGGCGTGCGGATCTCGTGGCTCATCGTGGCCAGGAACGAGCTCTTGGCATCGTTGGCCGCTTCGGCGGAGGCGCGGGCCTCCTGCGCCTCCTGGAACAGGCGCGCATTCTGCAGCGCGACGCCGACATTGGCGGCGATGGTTGAGAGCAGGCGCTCGTCATCGGCGTCATAGGCGCCCTCCAACTGCGTGCTCTGCACGCTGATCACGCCCAGGCAGGTGCCGCCGACCAGGATCGGCACGCCCAGGTACGAAAGCGCGTGGCGGCCAACGACCTGGGGGCCGAGCTCCAGGCTGCGCCGATCTGTCTCGCGGTTGATGATCAGCGCCTTGCCCGACTTGATGATCCTGCTCGTCAGGCCCTCGCCGAATTTGAGCGGCTTGATGTCGTCGCCGAACTGGTAGGGGAAGTCGATGATGCCGGTGTTCCTGTCGTACAGCGCCACGTAGGCGATATCGGCCTTGAACACGGTGCGAATCTGCTCGCCGACCAGGTCGAGCAGGTTGCTGAGGTCGAGCTTCCCGGCGAGCTCCCGCGACACCGTGTTGACCGTGGCCAGCTCGGCGGCACGTTGCTGCGACTCGGCGAACAGGCGTGCGTTCTCGATGGCCACCGTCGCCTGCAGCGACAGTCCGACCAAGAATTCCAACTCGCTCTCGCCGTACGGCAGCCCCCCCGTGCGCCACACGGCCATCACGCCCTTGACCGTCTGGCCGGCCATGAGGGGCGCCACCATCATGCGCTCGTTCGCTTCGCGTCCGGTGCCGGGTATCTGGATCGCCCGCGGGTCGGCTTGGGTATCGTTGATGAACTCGGCGCGGCCACTCTTGACCAGGTTGCCGATGATGCCCTCGCCCACCTGGATCACCGTTGATTGGATCGCCTGCGCAATGTCACCGACGGCGACGATCGCCCGGTAGCTGTGCCCGCCCGTGTCCGGCAGGAAGATGGCGCTGCTGCCAGCGTTGAGCAGGTCCTTGGCGTGCCGGGCGATGCGGTCCATCACCGTGGCCAGGTCCAGCGTCGACGAAATGTCGCGCCCGACTTCGGCCAGCGCGGCCGTTTCGCGCGTGCGGCGCTGGGTCTCGTCGAACAGACGGGCGTTTTCCAGGGCCACGCTCATGCTGTTGGCGAGCGTTTGCAGCAGGCGCACATCGGAGGCGCTGAACGCGTGCTCGCGCTCCATGTCGATCAGGCCGATCGACCCGCGCGCCTGGTCGCCCGCCACCAACGGTACCATTACGGCCGACTTCTCCATCTGCGTGCCGGGCATGATCGTGCTGCCATGTTTTTCCACCTCGCCTGCCATGTTCTCGTTGATCACCAGCGGCTCACGGGTGCGCATGACGTGAACGGTAAAGCCCTTGTCGCCGAGCGGTTCCGACTCAAGCTGGAGCCGCCGCCCACTCTCGTACGTAAAGGGAAAGTGCAGGAGCCCCGTCTGCGGGTCATAGATGCGGATGCCGACGTCGGCGTGATTGAAGATTTCGCGGATCTTGTCGCCGACCGCGTCGTAGATGCCCTGCATGTTGAGCTCGGCCGCGAGCGCCTGCTGCACACTGTTGATGATGGCCAGTTCCGCCGCTCGCTGCTCGCTCTCCTTGAACAGGCGCTGGGTTTCATCGAACAGACGGGCGTTCTCGAGCGCCACGCTCATGGCATTGGCGAGGGTTTGCAGCAAGCGCACGTCCGACGGGCTGAACGCGTGCTCGCGTTCCATGTCGATCAGGCTTATCACTCCGCGTGCCTGCTCGCCGGCCACCAGGGGCACGAACACGGCTGATTTCTCGTCCTTGGTTCCGGGCAGGGTAAAGCTGCCGTACTTGTCCGACTCGGCATCCATGTTCTCGTTGATGACCAGCGTTTCGCGGGTGTGCAGAACATGGGCTGCAAAGCCGACTGCGCCGAGCGGGCTCGACGCGATGTCGATGCGCTGGCCGCCTTCGTACAGGTACGGGTAGTGGATCAGATTGGTCTGCGCATCGTAGATGCGGATGCCGAGGTCGGCCTGATGGAAAATCTCGCGGATCTTGTCGCCGACGGCATCGTAGATGCCCTGCATGTTGAGCTCGGCGGCGAGTGCCTGCTGCACGCTGTTGATGATGGCCAGTTCCGCCGCGCGCTGCTCGGTTTCCTTCAGCAGCCGCTCTGTCTCGTCGAACAGGCGGGCATTCTCCAACGCCACGCTCATGGCATTCGCAAGCGTGGTCAGTAGGCGCACGTCGGAATCGGAAAAGGCATGCGCAAGCTTCTTGCCTACAACGATCACACCGTTGGCCTCACCGCCACGCAGTATGGGAACGTAGATGAACGAGTTGTCGAGGGTGCCGCCGCCGATGTTGCTGGACTTCAATTCGACCATCATTCGATTCAGTTCGTCGGCCGTATGAAAGACGAGGTTCTGGCGCGTCCGAAGGATCTGCGCCGTGAAGCCACTGGGCGGTTGCGGTTCAGGATGAAAGCGCTCGCCGTGATCGACCAGAAAGACGTAATGAACCAGATTGGCGACCGATTGGTACAGGGTGATACCAACCACGTCCGCGGCGAAGATCTCGCGAATCTTGTTGCCGACCATGTCGTAAATGGCCTGCATCTCCAGCTTCGACGCCAGTCCTTCCTGCACGCTGTTGATGATTGCGAGCTCCGCCGCCCGCTGTTCGCTCTCCTTGAAAAGGCGCTGCGTCTCGTCGAACAGGCGGGCGTTTTCCAGGGCGACGCCCATGCTGGCCGCGACGGTGCTGAGCAGCCGCACCTCGGCCTCGCCATAGGCATTCTCGTGCTCGTAGTCCTCCATGGCAATCGCGCCCAGCACCCGATCGCTGCCGAGAATCGGCACCCCGAGCGATGAAATGCTCTGGTCCGTGCCCGGTACGGTCTGGATACCCAGCGCACGCTGTTCGCTGCGGCTGTTGGCAACGATCGGCTGGCGCGTCTGCACGAATCGGGACCATGGCCCGCCGGGACTCGGCTCCATCGGCGGCGGCCGCAGCCGCACTCCGTGCTCGTACTGGTAGACATAGTGGATCAGACCGGTGCTCGCATCGAACCAGCGGATACCGATGTCGCGGGTCTTGAACACTTCGCGCAGCTTGTCGCCCACCAGGTCGATGATGGCCTGGAAGTCGAGCTCGGCGGCCATGCCCTCCTGGATGCGGTTGATCACTGCCAGCTCGGCGTTGCGCTGCTCGGTCTCCTTGAGCAACCGCTGCGTCTCGTCGAACAGGCGCGCGTTCTCGAGCGCCACGCCCATGCTGGCGGCGACGGTACTGAGCAGCCGCACCTCGGCCTCGCCGAAGGCATTCTCGCGCTCGAAGCTCTCCAGAATAATCCCGCCGAGCACCCGATCGCCGCCCAGGATCGGCACCCGGACCGATGAAAGGCTCCGGTCCGTGCCCGGAATGATGCTGACGCCCAGAGCGTCCTGGTCCGCCTGGTTCCCGGTCACGATCGGCTGCCGCGTTTCGACCAGCTTGAAAAACGGGCTGTCCGGCGCGGGCGTTATCGGCGCTATGTGCAGCCGCACGCCATGCTCATAGTCGTACGGACAATAGAGCAGGTTCGCCCTGGAGTCGTACCAGCGGATGCCGATGTCCCCCGTTTTGAACACCTCGCGCAGTTTGTCGCCGACCAGATCGATGATGGCCTGGAAGTCGAGCTCGGCCGCCATGCCTTCCTGGATGCGGTTGATGACCGCCAGCTCGGCTGCGCGCTGCTCGGTCTCCTTCAGCAGGTGCTGCGTTTCGTCGAACAGCCGCGCGTTCTCGAAGGCGACGCTCAAGCTTCCAGCCAGCGTGATGAGCAGGCGGAAGTCGGAATCGGTGAAAGCATGTTCCCGGTCAAGGTTCTGAATGGAGATCACGCCACGCGGTTCGTCGCCGATGACCAATGGCACCCAGATGCCCGATTTGGGCGCTTCGCCCCCGCCGACAATGAACGAACCCAACTCGGCGGCGTGGGCAGGCAAATCTTCGTTGACCAACAATGGCTGGCGCGTGCGCATGACATGGGGACCGAAACCCTTGTCACCGACCGGGATAGGATCTTCGTATTGCCTTTGCCCCTTCTCCATGATGTAGCGGTAATGCATCAGATTCGTCTTGCGGTCGTAGGTGACGATGCCGACCGATTGCGCATTGAACGTGTCACGCACCTTGTCGCCGACGAGATCGAAGATCGATTGGATGTCGAGTTGAGAGGCGAGCCCGGACTGCACGCTGTTGATGATGGCGAGCTCATTGGCGCGCTGCTCGAGCAGCGCGTTGGACATTTGCAGCTCGTCGGTACGCTGCGCCACCTTTTGCTCGAGCCCCTGCGACCAGTGCGCGTTGTCCAGCGCTACGGCGGCCTGGCTCGAAAGCATGCCCAGCAGGTCGCGGTCCGCCTCGCGCAAGCGCCCGAATGCACCGTCGAGGTCGGCATAGAGGTAGCCCAGCAATTCCCGTTGCGCGATCAGCGGGGCGATTACCCGCGAGCGCTGGTCCAATGCATCGGCGTCTTCCGGGCCGTGCGTCAAGCTCACCGCGCGGGTGCGGCGCACATCGATCAGGGCCGGCGTGATGGCGTGCAAGAGGGCCTGCGCGTCTTCTCCGCGCGGGACCAGCGAACCGGCCAGTTGCAAACCTTCCGGCGATTCGAGCACCAGCAGCACCCGCTCGGCGCCGGAGAGTTCGGTGGCCTCGTCGATCAGAAATTCATGCAGTTCGGTGGCGCTGCGCAGCTCGTTGAGGCGCAGCCCTGTATCTACCAGACGCTCGAACGGTTCGCGCAGATTCGCTTCACCCACCAGATGCGCCGCGCGCTGGGCCGTGGACAGCCGGCGCTTGCGCGCGTCGCTGATCCAGGCGTGCACGATCTCGCGATGCGCCGCGATCTTGTTCAGGTAATTGCGGCGTAGCCCCTCGTCGCTCAGGCTGCCGATGCCCTGGCGCAAGAATTGGTAGGCGGTCTCGAGCGCCTTGCGCGCGGCAGGGGCCTGCTTGTTGGCCTGCAGGGCCCGAGTGTAGGTCCACCACAGCAGCGTCGGCGACATCGCGTCGAGCGCAGCCAGATCATGGGCGCGATGCAATTCGGTCGCGCGCCGCGTGGCCGCCAATGTGGGGCGCGCCTTGCCGAGCGCCAGAAAGGCCTGGCCGATGCCGGTCAGGGCACTGATTTCGGTGGCGGCAAGCTCACTGCCGCGGGTGAGCTGCTCGGCGTATTCGAAGTGACGCAGCGCGGCCACCGCATCGCCCTCGACGAGCGCCAGGCGGCCCTTTAGAACGGGCACGCTGGCGGTAATTAAGGGCTCGTCGAGAGCTTCAGCCATGGCGGCCATTTCTTCGAGATAGCTGCGGGCACTGTCGAAATGCCCCATTGCCGTTTCCGTCTCGGCGAGCGTGCCAAGACTGGTTCCCAGGCCAGCACGCGAGCCGGTGCGGCGATAGATCGCTCCCGCCTTTAGCATCAGGCGACGGGCACGGCGGTACAGGCCTAGATCCTTGTACGCAATGCCCAAGTTGTGGGTGATGACCGCCTGGCGTTCGACGTAGCCTGCCGCCTCGAAATCGGCGAGTGCCTGGTGCAGGAGTTTCAACTGGGTGGCGAGATCGGCCTCGTTGAAGACCAGCATGTTGAGCGCATTGCCCGCGCCATACAGGTCGCCGGCCTGACGGCACAGTGCCAACGCGGCATTGGCCACCTGGGCCGATTCGGCAGCGCGTCCCTGAGTGCTGCGCACGGCAGAGAGAACCCACAGCGCACGGCCCTCGAAGGCGGGGTGGCGCAAGGCGTGAAAGAGCTTCGCGGCTCGCTGGGCATGGCGGGCCGCCAGCTCAAGATCCACCCTGCTTCGGAAGTACGCTTCGGCGAGCCGAAACATGCTCATCGCCTCGAGCGGGGCCCGCTTGCTTTGCCGCGCCACCTTCAAGGCGGCATTGGCAACGGCGACAGCAGCCTTGAACTCACCCTTGCGCAGTCGCACCAGCGCCTCGCGATTGTGCGCCTGCGCCTTGAAGGCGGCCGTCTTGGCGCCGTCCGCGCAATCGAGCATCGCAGCCGCGTCGACGCTGGCGCGCTCCAGGTCGCCCTGGGCAATGAAGCTTTCCGCGCGCAGGTCCAACAGATCGAGCCGGTTCTCCGTACCAAAGCCCGGCTCGGCCAATCCTGCGCTGGCGAGCTTGATTGCCTCGCCATGCTGGCCCGCCCATGCCAGGTCGCTGATGCGTTCGGTCATTGGGGTGGGTTTGCGTGCCCGAAGCCGCGCCGCGCCTTGTCCCCGGGGTTTCGTCTTCTTGCGTGCGTCCGCCATCAGCTGCCCAAAGTCTCCATTCCGCGGCCAGAATTTCCCGCCACGACAAGCGTCGTGGCGGGCCGATTGTTCGTGCAAGCCCGGCGCGAGGCAAACCTCGCACCGCCAAACAGCGAACCGGATGATAATCTACCGGCGGTCCGCGTCAATTGGCCACCGCGCGCGTAGCCTCCGGGCAGGCGCAATGCGGGAAGGCTCGCCGGTCCAGAGGCGTCAGTCCGAGTGGGCGGCACCCCGCCGCCGTCGCCGGCGCCTTTCCGCGCGCCATCAGGGCCATCGGTCGCGACACATTGGCCACCACCACGGGCAGCGACCGCCCGCCGCCAGCTGCTAGAGCAGAGAGTCGGTTAGGCGCGCGAGGTTTTCCAGCGCCCGCTGGGGCAGGCGCAGCGCACGGCGTTCCTCGACCGTCACAGGCTGCGTCTGTCGCAGGTAGCCTTCCTGGATCTGCTTTAGTTCCGCCACGACGGCGCGATCGTAGATCAGCACGCTGACTTCGGCATTCAGGGCGAATGAACGGATGTCGAGGTTCGAGGAACCGATAAGCGCCATGTCGTCGTCGACACTCATATGCTTCGCGTGCAGGAAACTGCCGCTGTGGCGGTGAATGTTCACGCCGGCCCTGAGCATCGAGTCATAATAGGATTGCTGCGCCAGTTGGACCAGCGGCTTGTTCGATTCGGAGTCAACGATCAGCTCCACGGCGACGCCACGCCGTGCCGTGCTGCACATGGCGGCGAGGAACGCCTCGCTCGGGATCACGTAGGGCGATGTCAGGACTACCTTTGATCGTGCGCCATACATGAGAGCGATCATCACCGCTTCCGCAGTGCCCTCGTTGTAGCCCGGCCCGCTCGGCACCACCTGTGCGAGCCCGTGGTCGATGCGGCCGGGTCCGGCAGTTGCCAGGATGCCGTGCTCCGACGGCAGGTTGCCCACCTCGAGATAGCGGTCGCCCAGCAGCACGGCCTCCAGGTGACGCACGATCGGCCCGGTCGCGCGCACGAGCATTTCCTCATTCACCAAGCCGCGGTTCGCACGGGCGCTCACGATGTTCTGCGAGCCGAAGAACGCGGCCACGCCGTCGACGACGACGATCTTGCGATGGTTGCGCAAATCGAAACGTGCCGCGTTGGGCCCCCACAGCCGCAACGGCATCACGGCAATCACCTCGGCCCCGGCGGCCCGAAGTCCGGGACCCAGACCTTTGAGCCCTGCCCGCGAGCCGATCGCGTCCAATAGGACGCATACCGAAACCCCGCGCTTCGCCGCCCGCTCGAGCGCCTTGGCAACTGGCTGGCCGACCTCGTCATCCTCAAAGATATAGAAGAGCATGTGCACGTAGCGCTGCGCGCCCTCCACCTCGGCAACAATCCGCTCGATTGCGGCTTCATAGCGCGGCAGAAGCTCGAAGCAATTGCCGCCGACGGCAGGGAACTCGGATAGTCGGTCGGCGAGTCGCAACGCGGGCAAGAGCTCGGGCGAGACGGATTCGCCGACTTCAGCCTCGAACGACGCCGTGCGCGGCACCAGGCGGCGAATCAGGTCGTAGATCTGCTTTTGCACGCGAACGCGCCGCCGCGGCATGTATGCGCGCCCGATCAGGAGGTAGAGCAGCAGGCCGGCCCACGGCAGGAAGAAGATCAGCAGCAGCCAGGCGCGCGTCGCGCTCGGCGGTCGTCGCTGCGGCACATACACCAGCGAGCCGACGCGAATGACCCATTCGCTGGCGATGTAGAGCCCGCCCCAGTCGAGGTCGTGCAACAGTACCGAGGTGGCGGACATGACTTGTAGGCGCGGATGCGCAGCAGCGAATGGTACCGCAGCAAGCTCACTTCGCTCGCCCCACGTTCAAGGGGCGGCGATGACCACGCTCAACTCAAGGCAGCTTGTACGACAGGCGCCGCTGCGTCCGACTGTCCGCGCCGAGCGGGCGACGCCCGCGCTTGTTCGCCAGCGAGGGGTCGCGACAGGCACCCCGCTGCCCGCCGCGTGGGAGAGCCTGGCATCCTCCTCGCCGCGGCGCGCGGCCTGCTTTCAACGCGTGCGAGCCCTGTGCCGGCGCGACGCTTGCCTAAGCTGCCACGCGATCCGACTCCGCGGGTAGCGCGGTCAAGGTGTGGGCACCACGCGGTAGTAAACTCCGTTTGCTCCGAATGCCGGCTGGAACCAGGTATTGCCGTTCAGGTAATAGGTCGTGCCGTTCTTGTTGATCGCTACCGAGTTGGCAGGCAGTACCGCATAGACCCCGCCCATGGCGAAGTCCGCGCTCGGGGTCGGAGCGACCACGACCGTGCCACCACCGGCAGCGACACCCGTGGCTACGCCCGCGTTGTAGGCGTTCGCCGTGGCGGCTGCGGTGTTGGCGCTGCCGGTGGCAACGCCTGCGTTATATGCGTTCGCATTGTTGGCCGAGGCGACCGCTGCGCCGGCTACCACCCCTACCGCGACGCCCGCGGCAGCGGCACCTGCGGCGTTCCAGCCCCCGCAGTTGTAGCACCCGGAACCGTAGTAGTTGACCGTGGTGGGGGGATGGTACGCGGGGTAGGTCGCGCCATAGTAGGGACTGTGGTACGCGGTTGCGCCGTTGGCTCCGGTGTAAGTCGTGTAACCCGACCCTTCCGCGTGGTACGCCGAACCGCCGTATGCACCCGTCGCGGAAGTGCCCTGGCCCGCGGTGTGGGTCGCGGTCCCGCCGTAGGCGCCGGTGGCGGTTGTCTGCCCCGATCCTTCCTGGTGGGTTGCCGTTCCACCGTACGCCGAGTGGGCCGTCGTTCCCTGCCCGTAGGTGTGCGTCTCGCTGCCGCCCGCGGCATCGGTTCTGGTCGTGGACCCGGAACCGGCCGTGTGCGAGGTGGTACCGCCGTGGTAGTTGGCGTGCGCCCAGGCTGCGGCCGGACCCGATGCGAGTAGCGGGAGCAGCAGGCCTGTCAAGGCGATGATGATCGTCTTCATGATGAACTCCTCATTGGGCCTTGGTCGCCGGCTTGGCGGCCTTCTTCTTCGGCGGTGGCTTCATGCCCGGCGCATTCTGTGCGTCCGGGCGCGCAAAGGCCATGTGCTGCGCGCCGGCGGCTTTGGCCGAAGTAAAAGCGTCCGCGGGAATGGCTGCATCCAGCTTCCAGTTGGACAGCGCAAGCACGTGGCGCAGACGGGCGGGATCGTTGAGGTAGACCGCATACACGCGGCGGGGAAGCTTGTCCTCCGTCCCGATCCAGGCCTGCACGAACACGTCGCCGGTTATGTAGGCCACCATGTCGGTCGTGATGCCGTCGACCACGATCGACTGCCCGATGTAGAAGGCCGTCTTGAGCCCGTCGGCAATGTCCTTGTAGGGATCGGTGACGACCACGTCGGTGAACGGAAAGTAGATCGCCGCCGAGTCGTACGCCGCTTGCAGCGCCGCGTCGATCGTCGGTGGCGCGTCGGCGACGGCGACCAGGTTCTCCGCTGGCGCAAAAGCCATCATTGTCTTGCCGTCGTAGTAGAACTCCGAGGCCGGTCCGTCACCCAGTGTGATGACCTTGAGCTTGTCCGGCCGCTGCAGCGTGACCTCCGATTTGGTGGAGTAGATGAGCGGAGGCCCGAACCGGCTCGGACTTTCGTAGGAGACGATCGCGGTAAAGGTCATCGTCTTGGCGGCGGCCAGGCGGGCGCTCGCCGCCTTGAGGATATCGATGGCGCGTGGCTCGAGCCCCATTTTGGCGGCGGCCGCAGCGGGCTTTTTCGCGGCCTTCGCGGCCGTGGTGGCCTTGGCCGCCGGCTGCGCGGGCGTTGCATTGCCCGCACCGAGCAACGGCCCGGCCGCGAGCAGGAGGACACAGGCGAGCACCCCGCGGCCAATCATGCCGCCCCGCGTTGCCGCGCGGCGGTTACATTCCAAAGGAAGGGAGCTCACGGAATCATCCCGCATTCGAACATCTTGTTGACGATCGGGCCGGCAACCCTGTTGATGAACTCGGTGCGAATCTGCGGATTGTTGTGCAGCGCCTGCACGAACCGTTGCTCTTCCGCCGACTTGGGCTCGCCCTTCTGTACCCACAACTGCTCGCAGCTCGCGTTCTGGTACTTGGTGATGACCTTGTTGGTCACCATGTCCATGATCATGCCCTGCGCTGCAACGCCGCCGGCAATCAACAGCACAGCCACGGCGGCGAACGCATAAACTCGTTTGTTCATCGCTTACTCCTCATCAAGTTGGACCACGATCGATTGTCGCAGACAACGGGTCGATGCCAAGCACAGGCGCCAAGCCTTGAGCGTCTTCGCCGGCGATCGCGAACGGCGGATTCCTAGCAAACCTGTAGCATTGTGCCGTGCCGGCAACGATTCCGCCAGAAGCACGGCTGCGAAGCGCCCCCGTCCCAAGCGACTCGCGACGGCGGCGTGCGCCGACTGCAGATCAGGGCTCGCGTCGGGTTGTATGGGCGGATACCCACTTGCCCGAAATCTCTGTCGCTGGTACCGAATCCAGGTCGATTCGACGCCGTAGTCGTCTGTTCGAGCATCCACAGGGTGCCTTATATCGCGCTGCCGGCCGCGGTTTTGGCGACACCTTCAATGGCCGCCAACAGCGCGCTTCCATGGAATGGTTTGGCCAGGTAGGCCACGGCGCCGCGGCGTTCCACCTCGTCCCGAACGCGCGGCTCGTCATGAGCGGTGATGGCAATGAACGGTGTCCAGACGCCGCGGGCGCGCAATTCGGTCAGCATTTCGAGTCCGGACATCGCCGGCAATCGAATATCGCTGATAACGCACAGTGCTCCCTCGACGGCGTGATCTCCGAGCAACGCCTCCGCGGAGGCATAGGCTACCGACTGAAAGCCCGCTGCGTCGAGCAAGTTCTTGAGTGCCTCGCGCATCCCCTCGTCATCGTCCACAACGAGTACCCTCCCGCCTGAGCCCATCACCATCTCCGATCTCTGTGTAGCCTGATTACCGGCTGACTGACCGACGGACCGGGCTGATTTGCAACGAATCCTCACACGGGGTGGGAAGGACGTAAATTGGCACAAGGTGCAGTGTGATTGCACCAAAGGCCAAGGCAGGCGGCCGTTGTACCGCCCAGTACGCCGGGGAATGATTTCTTGGAAGCGCGGCTCGAACGCGGAGCCTGGCTCCCCCACTCGCACTGGGACAACGGCGGGCGTGGAGCCGGCGGGACGCGGCTCCGGGCTTTGGCCACCCCTAGGTCGACGCGTCGTGCCGCCCGCCAACGAACCGGCCGAGCTCCGCCGGGGAGGCAACGCCGAGCTTGGCCATGAGGTGCGCGCGATACGCCTTGACGGTGCGCAGGCCGATCCCGAGCTCAGCGGCGATTTCCTTGTTGCGCTTGCCCCCTACAAGGCGTTCGAACACTTCGCGCTCACGGGGCGTAAGCGCGGCGAGGCGCGTGCTTTGCCCGTTGGCCTCCTTGCGCGCCGCCCGCGCGGAGACGTCGCGCGCAATGGCGCGATGCAGTGCCTCAAGCAACACCTCGCGCGCTACCGGTTTCTCCAGAAAATCCACGGCACCACCCTTCATGGCGAGCACGCTGGTGGCCACATCCGCATGGCCGGTCAGAAACACGACGGGAAGCGATACGCCCTGGCGCCGCAGAGCGGCTTGCAGGTCCAGGCCCGAAGGCCCCGGCATGCGTACGTCGAGCAATACGCATCCAAGTCGGTCGGGCGGAGGCTGCAACAGAAACGCCCCGGTCGAAGCGTAGCCACATGCTTCGAAGCCGGCCGCTTCGAGTAGCTCGAGCAGGGCCGTGCGCATCGACTCGTCGTCATCGACGACGTGAATCAAGGGGGGTGCGCTCACGTCGGCTCCGTTGCAACTTTGCTCGCCCGGCCCGCATCGGGGAGTTCAACATGGAATGCTGCCCCCTCGGCCAGGCCGCTCTCGGCCCAGATGCGGCCGCCGTGTGCCTCAACGATGGAGCGCGCGATCGACAACCCAAGCCCCATCCCATTCGGCTTGGTGCTGAAGAAGGACTCGAAGAGCTTGGGAAAGTGTTCTGGCGAGATGCCGCCGCCCTGATCGCGCACGACGACGCGGAGACCCTCCTCAGTCCTCGCAACCGACAGCACGGCCGCACGCCGGTCCTCCGCCACGTCGGCCACCGCGTCCATCGCGTTGAGCACCAGGATGATGAGCACCTGCTGAATCTGGACCCGGTCGCCGACGACGTCGGCTGGCGCCACGGTGGGCCGAACATCGAGGTTCACGTGCCGCCGCTGCGCCTCGACTCGCAACAACGCCACCACATCGGCTGCGGCTGCATTGAGCTCAAATGGCTTGCGTTCGGGTTCGTGCTTGGCAAATAGCGACCGCAGCTGGCGGATGACGTCGCTGGCGCGCAGGTCATCGTGCCGAATGCGCGCGACGATCCGGCGCAGGTCATCGCGTCGGTCAAGGCCTGATCGAAGCAGCAGTTCCGCGGCATCGGCGCTGGTCAGGATTGCGCCGAGCGGCTGGTTGATTTCATGCGCAATCGAGGCCGTCAGCTCGCCGGCGATCGCCAGCCGCGATGCATGCGCGAGCTCAGCGCGCTGCTTCTGCACCGCAAATTCGGCCGTGCGGCGGCGCCGGCGCTCAAGGAGAAGCGTGACGATCAGCGCAGCCTGAAGCAGGATGATCGCGGCAACGGCAATGGCGACGTCCCGGTAGGAATTCCAGAACGTCGGCTCCCTGAAATACACTACCGTACCGGCCGGGATTGCTTTCTTGTCGATCCCCCAGCGTCGGATCTGTCGCCAGTCGACTCGCAGGGCCATGGGCTCACGCTCAGGCAGGTGCAGCGATGCCGGCGGCGCGCCGGCGAGCAGTTGCGCCAAGATGTGCGCCGCTTGCCGTCCCATGTCTTCGAAGCTCGGCATGCGGCCGCCAACTACTCCGGTGCCGAGAAAGGTATCAAATGGCCCGTAGACCGGCGCCGTCGACGCGGCGGCCATCAGGGCGGTCGCGTCTCGCGGGCTGAATAGCTGCCCCTCGCCGTCGAGGAAGTAGCCGGGCGTGAACACCACGGAGTCCGCGCCAAGCCCGTGCAGCTGCGTCAATAACGCGGCAGTTGGCAGCCCGCCGAGATACTCGACAGACATCGACCCCGCAACCGATGGGATTTCGCGCCTCAGTTCCGCCTCCCACTCGCGGTCGTGAGCGGACGCGCCGGTGACCACGACCAGCCGGCGGGCCGCCGGATGCCAGCGTAGAGCCTGCGCAATCGTTCCCGCGAAATCGTATTCCATTGGCACTCCAACCACGTCGGCAGGCAGCGGCGGAAGCGACTGCAAGTGCGCTTTCGAAACGGCCGTGTACACAACCACGGTTTGCGGAAAAAGCTGCGCTCGGTGACCCAACAGGAAGTCGAGCGCATCGTCGGCTACCGCGACGATCACAGCGGGTGGTCGCGCGGCATACTTTTCGCGCAAATATGTCGTCTCGGTGCTTTCGTAAGCCGTGCCGCCAAAATCCGGTCGGTCAAGAAACTCGGAGAAAATCTGCACGGGTTGTTCCGCCGGGCTCGCCATCAAGGACCGCAGCCCGCGATCAACCTCGACGTTTCCCGGCACCAATCGATTGTTGGAATAGAGAACGAGCACATTCCTGGCCCCGGCCGCCAACACGGGCTGGACCACGAGAAACCACAACACGGCCGCAAGCCAGATCGGAGGGGCGGCTGCGGCGCGAGAAATCGCGGCCCGAGTCGCCGAAGATGCGCCGCTTGAGTTAACTAACATGTGACGATTGTGTGCAGCGCCCCGTCATCCGCCGACGACGATAGGTCAGGCTGATCAATACCGAGACTGCATACGCCGGACACGGCGCTGATTACATCGCCGCGGTTGCCCGGGCCGATTCCTGTTGCGGTCGAGTTCAAGGCGCCACGCGCGCGCACTGCGAGTAAGCAGCCGCCATCGTACCGCCGACCGTTACCCTGGGCTACCGGGCCACCTTCTCCGGCGCTGACGCCTTCGCGCAATGGTCGGGCGTTGCGGCCAGACAGCGCACCATCCTGGTGGTGGCGCTGCAACCGGACAAGCGTCCTCATTGCCAACCCCAGCATCCGATCCCAGACCGGTGCGGGCAAAAGCGGCCACGGAAACCGGACACGCAATCGGGGAGCAAGACGCCCCGGTCGGCAGTCAGCGCTTGCTCCATCCCGCTACGATTTTGCGGAGGCGTACGATGCGGTAAATCGGGGTCAAAATCGGCAATCCGAGCGCTCAATCCGCCAACGGAGACCAGCATGTCGCCACGTACCGCGTTTCTCAGCAGGCTCATCGGGCTCTTTTGCATTCTCGTTTCGTTATCCATGATGGTCCATAAGCAAGCGACCGTGGAGGCCGTAACAGCCCTCGTTCACACCCCGGCACTGATGTTCGCCGTCGGCGTGATCGCGGTCGTCGCAGGGCTGGCGATGATCCTTGGCCACAATGTCTGGTCGGGTGGCGCATTGCCGGTCGTCGTTACCCTCGTGGGCTGGCTGTTGCTGGTCAAGAGTCTCCTCATCCTGTTTCTGTCGCCTGAGGCCGCGTCGGCGATTTTTCTCGGCTGGCTTCATTTCCAACAGCTATTCTATCTGTACGCAGCCTTTTCCCTGCTTCTGGGCATCTACCTGGCTTGGGGGGCGAGCAGGTCGCGCCCGCGCGAAGCCGAGGGGAAGTGAGCCCGATCGGGTCATTGCATATGTGGTCTGTCACACTTGCCTTGATCTTGCTTTGCCTGCCTGGCGCATCGATCGCCGATTCGGCCCCGCCGGGTTGGCGTTTTCCGGGCGCGAGTGACCGTACCGGCGATTGGGAAGGACCTGATGCCCCGTTCCACATTATCGGCGACTTCAACGGCGACGGCCTCGCCGACGATGCCTGGATTCTGTTTCGCAACGATAGCCAGTCGTGGGCGGTCTTCGTGTTCCTGCACACCGCTCAAGGTACGCCGCAGACGATAAGGCTGACCGAAGAACAGAGCGCTCCGGCGCAGAGATATGTCCTCGAAACGATCCGGCCGTCGGCGACGGTGTTTCGGACCGCCTGTGGCAAGGGATATGTTCAATGCAGGCAGGGCGAACCCTTGACAATTCAGTTTCGGCTGCCGAGCATTAGTGTCTGTTTGCGGGAGAGTTCATGTTCGGTCTACGTGTGGCAGCCCCATTCGGCTCGTTTTCAGAAGATTCGCATGTACGACTGAAGACCATCCGACGTTCATCCCGGTCCCGCCCGGAGTTGCAGTGCTGAATTCCCACCCGGCGGCTCGCGTACGGTTCGCTTGACCGGCCCATCTCTGCGCGATGTGGACGCGAGCAAAGCGAGTATTGGCAAGCCTGGCGCTCGGACTAGCGCTGTTCGTCTGCGTTTGGGTGTCACGCGTATTCTTCGCCGGTCAGATCGTCGGGCCGCTCATCCCGCTGACGGGCCTTATCGCGATCGCCAGCATTACGATCATCGCCGGTGCCGTTCCAACCCTGCCGCTCGGCTTCGGCTATGGCTTGATGCGTCACCACAGCATGCTTGGGGGTGCGATTGTTGTCGTCGTGCTCGCCTGTATATTCGAGCTTGCAACATCGTCTGCCGCGGTATCCTGGTGGAAATTCAAGACCTGGTGGGTATTGCCGCTGGAATGCCTCACCGTGCTTATCGTGTTTCTCCTTGCGGCTCTGGCCGGTTCCCGGTCGCTGCAGGGCGTCGTGCCCGTCGTCCGGTTTCGCATCGGCGCGGGTTTGATCGTGCTGATCACGGTCGGCGCGCTATGCTGGCCTTGGCTCTACAGCTGCATCCATCTGAACGTGTGCCGCCTGGTGCCTTGAGGTCTCCGCAATCCAACCGCCTGGCGTGGTAGCGTCTTCCAGTGCCCGCCAAAGGGAGCAATCGTATGACTACCCGTCGTTCACACCGTACCAACACCGTGCTTCGCAACGGGTTGGCCTCATGTGCGCTGCTGCTCGCGTCGATCGTCTTGCTTGCTGCGTGCGCGCCCGACGCAGCCGTGAGCCGCGTCGACGATACCGGGTTCAACGGCTTTATCCGCAAGCTAGGTGCCGCATGCCAGCCGCTGCAGATTGGGGACAAGGATATCGGCGAGATGCTCAGGCTGGAGAGCGCTAGTGGTAACCAGAACGCGTACGACTACTTTCTCGACGTCAGCTCGAAACTCTATTACAACCGTATTTCATTTGCCGCGTATCGTGAGGATCTGACCGGGTTCTTCGGAGTGGGCACCGCGAATGACGCCTCGTTCGCCTGCATCCAGAGCAGCCTTCCAGCGCAGCGCCCGAGCTCGCCAAACTAGCGGTTACGGGCGCCTGCGCGGACGATAGGGGCAAACAATCGACGATTACGCTTTATACGATCGCTTGCATGCGCATGATCCTCGATTCAAACAGCAACAACATCTCCAGCATTGAAGCCCTGGAAGAAATGAGCGAGGTTGCCGTCGTCAGGTGCATTGCACGCGAGGCAGATAAACCGCCCTCCATCCATGATCGGACCCGGCCCAACAGGTCCGACGCATTAGAAAACGTCCACGCTCGATCATGGCGTTGCGCGGTCGCACCGAACTTCTATCGCCTGCCTGAGATCCGGGACGCCCACCGACGGACAGGTGCCCGCATGTGAAATCGCGCCCGACCTTCACACCGCGCCGGCGGCGCCTGAAAGCCTGGATCGGACCGCGGTGGAGTCTCCTTGAGGAGGACTTACCATGAACGCACGCAGCTTCGCTCTCATCCTCGTTCGCTGGCTCGGCCTGCTCTTTTGCGCGTTGGGGGCGCAAGGGGTCCTTGCCGTCATTCTTGCGCCGATACTCCGCGCGTCGGCGTGGTCCGTACTGCCAAGCGCGTTGCAGGATAATTTTGATTACTTCTACGCCGCAGACCTCTGGGGCACTCCGTTCTATCTTCTCGCCGGAATTATTTTGCTGGTAGCAAGTAGGTGGCTGGCCCGCGCGCTTTGTCGCGATGTCGAGCCGTAGGCCCTGACTGGGCTCCTGGCGTTTTGCAGGCTCGGCGCGCGACCCGGATCGCGGCATCGGATGCGCTCTGCTTGGCTGTGGCCGCGTAAACGCCGCCACCTACTCGGGCGGACGCGCCCGGGTCGCTTCAAACGGATGATCGATTAGCGGCTCGATACGCTGCACGAACTGGTCCGTGTTAGGCAGCTCGGCGTGGTCTTCGAATACCTTTTCGTCCGTCCAGTGCGAGTGAATGCAGACGGTTATTGGCAGACCGTGCCCGGGCTCTGGAATACTTCGCGCGTGATGGTCTTGGATTGTGAGACGCCGAAGGCCGTGTAGGCAAACGTTGCGCTGTTGCCACTGGCGAAGGTAAACGTTGCCGAGCCAACCGGCACCTGGACGACATTCGCCGGATTGAACGGAACCGCGGAGAATGGCGGGCCGGATGCCTGATACAGGGTACCGGTGTAGGAGGCGTCCTGCGGCGTCGCGGTGACGCTCAACCAGAGTGGCTTGCCGTTCTGATTGTAGGTAAACCACGTCGCAAAAATCGTGTTGCCCTGCTGCGTCAAGTTGATGCCCCAACCCGATTCGCTGGGGTTCCACCAGAGGTCCTGGTAGTTGGTCGCGGCGGCAAGGTTGCTCTGGGCGCCGAACACGCAAGTTGGCAGCGGGCCGAATACTTCGCGCGTGATCGCCTTGGTTTGTGCAACGCCGTTGACGACGTAACTGAATGTCCCGTTGTCCGCATCGCTGAACGTCAGAGTTCCGGAGCCAACCGCCGTTGCGGTTACGCCGCCTGGATTGAAGGGAACCGCGCTGAACGCTGGGCCGGTCGTTTCATAGATTGTTCCCGAGTAGGTCCCGTCCGGCGTCTGGGCGGCCGTCATGGATAGCCACCATGCAGTGCCAGTGCTGTCATAGGTGAGCCATGTTGCGAAGATGACGTCGCCCTGGTGCGCGAAGTTGATGCCCCATCCCGCTTCCGAGCCCGCCGGAGCATTCCACCACAATCCGCCGTAATTTGTCGCAGGGTGGCCGTTGTAGGGAATGACAACGCGGTCATCGCCCCCGCCTGCCACGCTCGCCATCTGGGCCAGCCGCGCGCTTGCTACGGCGTCACCGCGAACCTGGGCGTCGAGGAAAGTCAGCGTCCAGGTGAAGATGTCGTTGGTCGAAGGCACATCGAATTGATGCGTGACGCCTACCAGTTCGACCAGCTCGCGGATACCGGCAAGCTGCTCGAGCCCCTGCGTGGTCGAGGCGATGGGCGCGATGGTGTCTGCCGTTCCGCTGATGGCTAGATAAGGCAAGGTGACCTGGTCCAGCCCGTGCTGGTCGCGGCCGAATGCCGGGAAGAAGGGTTGGCCAAAGTAGGGAACGTAGCCGACGGCGGCCTTGAGCCGCGGGTCATTGACGACCTCAGTCCATGACAGGCCTGCAGACGTCGTCAATCCTGCTCCCGCCATGAGCATCAATGCTTCGCCGCCAAGGCTGGCGCCGAAGCCGCCGATGCGGGCCGGATCTACGTGATCGCGCCATTGCGGGCTTGCCAGCAGCACGTCGAGCGTCGCCGACAGCGATAGCGGTCGTAGCGCCTGCAGCGCCACCACGTTGGACAGGTTGGCCAGCAGATAGATAACGTCCCCCAGGTCATCGATCTGCAGCGGAGAGAAGCGCGCATCGCCGTGAAAGGTCGCGGCGACAACGTAGCCATAGCTGGCCGGCACCATGATTGCCTTGAGATATTCACCGTCGAGCGGGCTGCCGGACAGGCCGTGGGAAAACAGCACCGCTGGATAGCGCACGGTCGGATCGGCCAGAAGCGGCGCGTCGTTCCCCGTCTGCATATGCGGAACAACGACGCCATTGGGCAGCGCATAGTCCGGGCGCGGGTTGTCCGAGGTCGTGGGATAGCAGACGATGACGACGTACGGGAAGCTCTGTCCGGCAAATGAGCCGTACAAGTTGCCGTCGGGGGGGACTGCGAGGGCTACCGCGAGGGTATCGTTCGGGTCGGCCAGCAGGTCGGTGATGTAGCGGCCGCTGCCGTCGTTGCGTGGATTGCCGTCCCAGTAGTCCTGCGCATTTTCTCCAGGTTGCAGCCGGGTGAAATCCTGGGCGACGTCGCTACACGCGACCGGATAGGGGCCCGGCAGCGGCAGCGGCGGGACGACAAGGGTCGGATCCGCGGCAACCCATGCAGCATACAGGCCAAAAAAAAGGGCAAACAGCACGCTCGCGCACCAAGCATGCTTTGCCGCATTAGCTCCCAGCATCGGCGCTGCGCCAAGGTTGAAGATCATGACAATCATATCCGAGCGCACGGCGCCACAGTATCGGCGGAATGCTGATTGCGATGTAGGTTCGCGTCTTAGGATCGCTCCGCCTCGCCGCCCGCCAGCCCCTGGCCGGCATCCACGGCAGTCCCACCGTCTGCACCTCTGGCGTTCTTGTAAGAATTACGTGCCCGGTGGTTGCGCCATGATCGTCAGATTCATGGGTGGTTTCGCCGTCGGCATTGATCTTGCATGGGGTGAAAATCCCCGGGAGAGGTAATGGTCGAACTTACAAATGGGCTGCAGGTCTACGTTGTCGAAGACTCCCCCATCATTCTCCAGCTCCTCGCCTCCACCGTTGCGGCAGCCGGCGCGAACCTGGTCGGTCACAGCGCAACCGCGCAGCGGGCGATCAACGAGATTTCCCTTCTGCAGCCCGACCTGATCCTCATTGACATCAGTCTGGACCTTGGCAGCGGATTCGATGTGCTCCGCGTGCTGCAGGATCGAGGCATCTCCCGATCAGCCAAGAAAGTGGTGCTCACGAATCATGCCAACGCCGAGTACCGGGCCCTCTGCCTTCGTCTGGGAGCCGATCAGTTCTTCGATAAGGCTTCGGACACCTGGCAGGTCCTGGCATTGATCAATGCGATGGCGGGCAGTCTTGGGGGCAGAACTGCTCGCCCGGGTGTGCCCTGACCGCGAAGCACAGCGCCGCCTTGGACATCCACTCCATCCGGTGTCCCGATCCGCCCGTCTCGCCGCCTGTCTGAAATTGCCGTGCAGGCTGTCCGCGTCGCCACGCCGTCAGTCCGCAGTCCTCCGCTGTGGAAAGCTGATGACATTTTCCGTCGCAGCCCGCGTGCCCGGCGAACGGAGAGATACAAGCAAGTCGGTCAGCGTACTCAGTTCAATCGGCTTGATGATATGGTGATCGAAGCCGGCCTGCTTGGATCGCAGCCGATGCTCCTCCTGCCCGTACCCGGAGACGCCCACGATCACGATGTCACAATGCTCCGGGTCGGAGCGAATGCGTTCGGCCACCTCGAAGCCGTTCATCCTCGGCAGGCCGATGTCGAGCAGGATAGCGGCAGGATGCAAACGGCGTACCATCCGCAGCGCCTCTTCTCCATCGTGCGCGATGTGCACTTCGCAGCCCTCCAGTCGCAGGACCTTTGCCGTGCTTTCCGCGACGTCATGGTTATCATCTACGACGAGAACGCATAGATCCGGGGGTAGCTCCTTGCTGCGAACCGATTCCTCGACCGCGTTCACCCTGGGCGTGAACTCGGCGGCCGGCAGGGCAACGGTAAATTCGCTTCCACGGTCCGGGCCTTCGCTCGACGCGAAGACGCGGCCCGCTTGCATTTCCACCAGCCGCCTTACCAGCGTGAGGCCGATCCCCAGTCCGCCTCGCGCACGATCCAGGGTGCGATCGATCTGCATGAAAGGTTCGAAAATGTGCGCCAGCAGTGCCGGCGGGATCCCCATACCGGTGTCACGGATCCGGAACACGACATCTGCGCCCTCCCGTGTGGCGCCGAGGAAAATGTGCCCACCCTTTTCCGTATATTTGGCCGCATTGTTGATGAGGTTGGCGAGGATCTGCGCGACCCGCGCAAAATCTCCATGGAGCAGCAGCGGCTGCTGAGGCAAGCGGACGTCAAGCGTATGCTCGAATGCATCGACGAGCGGCCGGCTGGTCTCCACGGCCGCCGCGACAACCTTGCGCGCGTCGAGCGTTTCGATCTTGAGCTCGATCTTGCCACGCGTGATGCGCGACACATCGAGCAGATCGTCAACCAATCGCACCAGTTGATTGAGCTGGCGCCCGATCACCTCGGTCGCCCATGCCCGGCCGCCCGGGTCGTCGTCGCTCGCCTGCAAGATGTGTACGGCATTGCGGATTGGGGCAAGAGGGTTGCGCAGCTCGTGCGCTAGCATCGCCAGAAATTCGTCTTTGCGGCGATCTTCTTCCCGAATCTTGGCGTAAAGGCGGGCATTGTCGAGTGCGACGGCGGCGCGACCGGCAAGGTCCGTAGCCATGGACAACGTATCGGGGTCGAACTCCCTGCAAGAGGGCCCTACCCCGAGCAACAAGGCACCCAGGGTTCGACTACGAGCGGCCAGCGGCACGATGGCCAAGTGGTCAACACCAAAGTCAGCAGTGGCGCCGACGTGGCTCGCGCGCAGGCCCCCCTCCGGAAAACCGTCGGTCGCCGCGTCGAGCGAACCGGCGTCGAAAACCGCCGGCCTGCCGCTCCTCAGGACACGCGCTATCGCGTCTTCGAGTAGGTCGATAGCGCCCGCTGCGACCGAGCGTCGCCGGAGCTCTCGTGGCGGATGGTCGCTTACCCATGCGACTTCCGTGCTCACGGTCTCGTCGTGATCTGCCGTCAGCGTGAGAGCGCACACATCCGCGAGGAAGGGGACGCAGAGGCGCGCAAGCTCGCGCGTAATCGCGATCGGATCCAGGGAAGCGGCGAGCACGACGCTCGCTTGCGCCAGAAAAGTCTGTCGGGACGTAGCATGCTCGGCGGCCGCACGGGCCACCTTCTCTTCCACCAGCGCGGCATGCTCCTCGGCCTGTTGCTTGGCCTGCTGTGCAAGCAGATACAAGTTGACGAAGACCTTGACCTTCGCCTGCAGTATCTCCGGCACGATGGGAGACGCGATGTAATCGACCGCGCCAAGCGCGTAGCCACGTGCCAAGTGGCTCTCGTCGCCATAATCGGAGGTAACGAAGATGATGGGGACGTGTGCCGAACGCTTCCGCCGGCGGATCAGGGCGGCTGTTTCGAGGCCGCTCATCCCGGGCATGTTGACGTCGAGCAGAATTACCGCAAAGTCGCGCTCGAGCACCTGCTTGAGCGCCTGCTCGCCTGATGTCGCAATGAACAGATTCTGTTCGAGCTCCTCGAGAATCGTCTGATAGACGAACAGCTTGTCTAGCCGATCGTCGACGACCAGGATATCTGCCCGGTCGGGGTGCGCCGGCCGGTCAGGATTCCGATCCATGTCGAAAGCGCGTTTCAGGCAGGAGTCAGCCCAACCACGCGCGCAAGACCCCGACCATCAGGTCTGGATCGACAGGCTTGGAGAGATAGTCCCACGCTCCGGCCCCCATGCATTTGTCGCGGTCACCCTTCATTGCCTTGGCGGTCACGGCGATGATAGGCACGTGTTTACAGGCCGGGAGCCGGCGTATCTCGCGGATTGTGTCGATGCCATCCATTTCCGGCATCATGATATCCATCAGGATTATGTCGACATGATCACCCCTTTGGAGGGCACTGACCGCGTCTCGCCCGTTGTCGTGCGCGACAACCTCCATCCCTTTGTCTTCAAGCAGCGAGGATAGAGCGAAGATGTTTCTCATGTCATCGTCGACGATCATCGCTCTCTTGCTTCTCAGCACTTCGGTTGCCTCTTGCAGTTGCCGCAATATTGCCCGATGCGCCTCCGGCATCTTGGCCGGCGAGCGGTGCAGCAGAAGGCTTGTCTGGTCCAGCAGATCCTGGAGTGAGCGCGCCTTGCGAACGACGGTTGTCTTCGCGAGTCGCTCCCAGGGATGAAGCTGCGTGATGTCCCCCGCATCGCCGTATACGACGATCGGCAACGAGTCTACTGCGGGCTCGCCATATTCGTCGCTTATCGGCATCTCGCCTTGCAACGCGTTCGAATCGAGCACCAGGCAGTCAACCTGCCTGGTCGCAATCATGGTCGCGGCGCCGCTGTGATCGTGTACCCCGGCAGTGCGCACGTCGTCGGCGGTGAGATACTCGAGGAGTTGCTTGCGCTTCTCCTCATCGGCCGCGACGACCAGCAGGCTCTTCTCGGGCCGCTGCACAAATCTCATCAGGCGATCAAGCAGCGTATCGATCGACTCCTTGCTCTGGATCGGCTTGGCCAGGAAGGCGAACGCGCCCGCGGTTAGCGCCCTTTGCCGCGATTCGTCGGTGGACACGATTGAAACAGGAATGTGTCGCGTCTGGGTGTCGCGTTTTAGCCGGTCGAGTACCCGCCACCCATCGATGTCCGGCAGAAATATGTCAAGCGTCACAGCGGAAGGCTTGTATTCGGCAGCCAGCGCAAGCGCGGACACGCCAGAAGAGGTTACGATGCCCTTGAAGCCCCTCTCCCGCGCGGTGTCGAGAACGAAACGGGCAAACCCGAGATCGTTTTCGACGATGAGAAGGACCGGCGCACCCAGAGTCAGGCTGTCGCGGTCATCGCCGACCTCGTTGACGAGCAGCGAAGCAGCCGCCTGCGGCGACGCGTCCGCATCGCCAGGTCCGCTGCCGGCCGCGACGCGCGCACGCGCCTCGCCGCTATCGACCACCGCATCAGCTTCCTCCGTCGCCGCATTGCCGGCCGTTGCGGTCGCGCCTTTGAGTCCCGGGGTCTCGATCGCAGAGGCGATGACGGCGCTCTTGCGCGCAAAACGCGGAGGCATGTAGACCAGCGGCAGGTAAAGGGTAAACGTGCTGCCGGCGCGGGGCGCGCTGACCAGCCGCAGCTCGCCACCGAGCAGCCGCGAAAGTTCGCGGCTGATAGCCAGCCCGAGCCCAGTGCCGCCGTACTTCCGGCTGGTACTGCCGTCCGCCTGCTGGAACGCCTCGAAGATGATTTGCTGCTTGTCCGGCGAAATGCCGATCCCGGTGTCCATTACCGACAGGGCGATGACCTCGCCTGCACGATTGAGGCTCTCGTTCTGGGGATTCCAGCCTGTCTTCACTGGCTCGATGGTCAAGGTGACGTGACCCTGGTGCGTGAACTTGAAAGCGTTCGAAAGCAGGTTCTTCAATACCTGCTGCAGGCGTTTCACGTCGGCAAACATCGATTTCGCCAGACGCGAGTCCAGGCGGATGAAGAAATCGACGTTCTTGGCTTCGGCAACGTGCCGGAACGTACGCTCGACATACTGCTGCAGATCCTCGAGCAGCAGGTCGGTCGGGTCGACGACCACGGTTCCCGACTCGATCTTTGACAGATCCAGAATGTCGTTGATCAGCGTGAGCAAGTCATTGCCCGAAGCGTGGATGGTCTTCGCAAATTCAACCTGCTTCGACGTGAGGTTGCCGCCAGGGTTCTTGCACAGCTGATCGGAAAGGATCAGAAGGCTATTGAGCGGCGTGCGCAACTCGTGCGACATGTTGGCGAGAAATTCAGACTTGTACTTCGACGTAAGCGCCAGCTGCTCGGCCTTTTCCTCCAGGGCCTTGCGTGCCTGCTCCACCTCCTGATTCTTCCGCTCGACCTCCTGGTTCTGATGCGCGAGCAGCCCGGCTTTTTCCTCCAGCTCCTGATTGGTCTGCTGCAGCTCCTCCTGCCGGCTTTGCAGCTCCTGTGCCAGTGATTGAGACTGAGTAAGCAGATCCTCGGTCCTGGTGTTCGCCTCGATCGTATTGATGACGATGCCGATGCTCTCGGTCAGTTGATCGAGGAACGCCTCGTGCGTCTGGCTGAAGCGTTCGAACGAGGCGAGTTCAAGCACACCCTTGACCTGACCCTCGAAAATGACCGGCAGGATGAGAATGTTCTGCGGCGGCGCGGCGCCAAGGCCCGAGAAAATCTGGATGTAATCGATCGGCACGCTCGATAGCAGGATCTTCTCCTTGTCGACGGCGCACTGACCCACCAGTCCCTGCCCGAGTTCGAGCCGATTGCCCAGCGCGCTCTGACCCCGAGCACCATAGCTCGCCAGCAGACTCAACCACGGCGGCTCGCCGCTTGAGTCGAGCACATAGAACAAGCCGTGCTGGGCAGACACCACCGGTGCCAACTCGGTCAGGATCAGGCGGCAGACGGTATGCAGGTCCTTCTGCCCCTGCAGCATCCGACTGAACTTGGCGAGGTTGGTCTTCAGCCAGTCCTGGTCAGTATTCTTGCGTGTCGTGTCGCGCAAGTTGCGGATCATTTCGTTGATCGTATCTTTGAGCGCCGCGACTTCGCCGCGCGCCTCGACCGTAATCGACCGCGTGAGATCGCCTTGTGTCACCGCCGTGGCAACCTCGGCAATTGCCCGTACCTGGGTGGTCAGGTTGGCTGCGAGCTGATTGACGTTTTCGGTCAGCCCCTTCCAGGTGCCGGCTGCACCGGGGACCTTGGCCTGTCCGCCGAGCTGCCCCTCTACACCGACTTCGCGTGCCACCGTCGTCACCTGATCCGCGAATGTCGCAAGCGTGTCGATCATGCCGTTGATCGTGTCGGTCAGCGCGGCGATCTCGCCTTTGGCCTCCACTCTCAGTTTCTGCTGCAGATCCCCGTTGGCCACGCTGGTGACCACCCTGGCGATACCACGCACCTGGCTCGTCAGATTGCCGGCCATGAAGTTGACACTGTCGGTCAAATCCTTCCATGTCCCCGCGACCCCGCGCACATCGGCCTGGCCACCGAGCATGCCCTCTGTGCCGACCTCGCGCGCAACCCGGGTCACCTCGGACGCGAACGAAGAGAGCTGGTCGACCATCGTGTTGATCGGTGTTCTTGAGCTCCAGGATCTCGCCCTTGACATCGACCGTGATCTTCTTCGACAGGTCGCCGCTCGCCACCGCCTTGGTCACGTCGGCTATGTTGCGCACCTGCGCGGTCAGGTTGCTGGCCATCGAGTTCACGCTATCGGTCAGGTCCTTCCACGTACCGGCCACGCCCTGCACATCCGCCTGCCCTCCCAGCTTGCCCTCGGTTCCCACTTCACGCGCGACCCGCGTCACCTCCGAGGCAAACGAGCGCAGTTGATCCACCATCGTATTGATTGTGTTCTTGAGCTCCAGGATCTCGCCCTTGACGTCGACCGTGATCTTCTTCGACAGGTCGCCGGTCGCGACCGCGGTGGTCACGTCGGCGATGTTGCGCACCTGCGCGGTCAGGTTGCTCGCCATCGAGTTCACGCTCTCGGTCAGGTCCTTCCACGTACCGGCCACGCCCTGCACATCGGCCTGTCCGCCGAGGCGGCCGTCGGTCCCGACCTCGCGTGCAACGCGCGTCACCTCGGACGCGAACGAAGAGAGCTGGTCGACCATCGTGTTGATCGTGTTCTTGAGCTCCAGGATCTCGCCCTTGACGTCGACCGTGATCTTCTTCGACAGGTCCCCGCGGGCGACCGCAGTGGTCACGTTGGCGATATTGCGCACCTGTGCGGTCAGGTTGCTGGCCATCGAGTTCACGCTCTCGGTCAGGTCCTTCCACGTCCCCGCGACCCCGCGCACATCGGCCTGGCCACCGAGCATGCCCTCGGTGCCGACCTCGCGCGCAACCCGGGTCACCTCGGACGCGAACGAGCGCAGTTGGTCGACCATCGTGTTGACGGTGTTCTTGAGCTCCAGGATCTCGCCCTTGACATCGACCGTGATCTTCTTCGACAGGTCGCCGCTCGCCACCGCCTTGGTCACGTCGGCTATGTTGCGCACCTGCGCGGTCAGGTTGCTGGCCATCGAGTTCACGCTATCGGTCAGGTCCTTCCACGTACCGGCCACGCCCTGCACATCCGCCTGCCCTCCCAGCTTGCCCTCGGTTCCCACTTCACGCGCAACCCGCGTCACCTCCGCCGCGAACGAGCGCAGTTGATCCACCATCGTATTGATCGTGTTCTTGAGCTCCAGGATCTCGCCCTTGACATCGACCGTGATCTTCTTCGACAGGTCGCCGGTCGCGACCGCGGTGGTCACGTCGGCGATGTTGCGCACCTGCGCGGTCAGGTTGCTCGCCATCGAGTTCACGCTCTCGGTCAGGTCCTTCCACGTACCGGCCACGCCCTGCACATCGGCCTGTCCGCCGAGGCGGCCGTCGGTCCCGACCTCGCGTGCGACGCGCGTCACCTCGGACGCGAACGAAGAGAGCTGGTCGACCATCGTGTTGATCGTGTTCTTGAGCTCCAGGATCTCGCCCTTGACGTCGACCGTGATCTTCTTCGACAGGTCGCCGCTCGCCACCGCCTTGGTCACGTCGGCTATGTTGCGCACCTGACCGGTCAGGTTGCTGGCCATGAAATTCACGCTGTCGGTCAGGTCCTTCCACGTACCGGCCACGCCCTGCACATCCGCCTGCCCTCCCAGCTTGCCCTCGGTTCCCACTTCACGCGCGACCCGCGTCACCTCCGAGGCAAACGAGCGCAGTTGATCGACCATCGTATTGATCGTGTTCTTGAGCTCCAGGATCTCGCCCTTGACGTCGACCGTGATCTTCTTCGACAGGTCGCCGGTCGCGACCGCGGTGGTCACGTCGGCGATGTTGCGCACCTGCGCGGTCAGGTTGCTCGCCATCGAGTTCACGCTCTCGGTCAGGTCCTTCCAGATGCCGGCCACGCCCTTCACCTTTGCCTGGCCGCCCAGCTTGCCCTCGGTCCCCACCTCGCGCGCGACGCGCGTCACTTCGGCAGCGAACGAGCCAAGTTGATCCACCATCTTGTTGACCGTCTTGGCGGTGCGGAGGAATTCGCCCTGTAGCTGCTGGCCATCGACCTCCAGCGCCATCGTCTGTGAAAGATCGCCCTGAGCGACTGCGCCAATTACGCGGGCCGTTTCGCTGGTCGGGTGGACCAGATCGTCGATGAGGAGATTGACTGCGTCGATTGAGTCGCGCCAGATCCCCGTGACGTCGCCCAGTGAACCCCGCTTCCCGAGCTTGCCCTCTTTGCCGACGACGCGCGACAGTCGCTCGAGTTCCTGCGCCATGTGCTCGTTGCGTTCGACGACGTCATTGAAGACGTCGGCAACGCGTCCCAGCGTGCCTTGCCAATGCGCTGGCAACCGTACCGAGGCGTCGCCCCGCTTCAATGCGTTTAGCGCACCGAGGATGACGCTGATCTCATCTGTGGGAAGCACGGCACGTTCGACGATCTGCATGATGCACCTCCGCGATGAAGTGCGCGTTGGCACTTGCTGGCTGCGGCCATCCGGTCGCAGAATACTCGCGCCCCGCGGCCGCGCGCAAGACGGCACACCACGTTGTAAAAATTACAAAAAAAAGCAGCAGGATGGCCGACGGCGGGTGCCAGCCCGAAGTCGATCGGGTCTCGACCGCGCCTGCGCCAATAGTCTCGAGCGCCTGTGCCAGCGGCACCCCCCGGGCCGCCTCGAATCAGCTCGGCGCGCAAGCGCCATTGCCGGTCACACGGCACCCTGCGGTTGGTCGATCGGCTGAAACCGGAGCGAGGTGATGGCGCCCTCGCAAACGCAAGGAATGCCGTGCGTACGCGCGAGGAGTTCAAGATCGGCCCACACCAACTTCCGGTACCGCCCGAGCCGGGGCAGCGTCGCAGTGCGCTCGCTCTCCTGCGCCTGGACCACGACGTCCACACGACCACCGACCAGTCGGACGATCACCTGGAGGTCAATGGGCCGATCGTACATGTCGGTAAGTACAAGGAGCGCGGTGACAAGCAGCTCCTGAAAAGCTCGCTTCGGAAGCTGAATGTCCATATCTGGAAGCTGGGTAGTTGCCTCAATGCCGCGCAAGAACCAGTCTTCGCCGGCGAGCTTGAGGCATTGGCGGACACCATCGCCGACCGGGACGGTATTGCCTTCCTCCGACCCGAGCAACTCGATCACCGCCCGTGCTGCCTTTCCCGCGGCCGTGCACTGCTGCGGAATGTGGTCGATGTTGTCGCGCACCTCGGCGAGATCGGCGTGCGCGCGCAGCATCCGGGCCGCAAGCTCGGAAGACAACGCGATGGCCTGCAGTTCGCCCATCAGGGCGTGGCGCAGCCCTGGAGCAAGCTTGCGCAGCACGGCATAGCGTACGGCATCGACGCGGTCGTCTCGCGTGACCCCGGATGTCCCGTCAGCGGATACTTCGCGACTGGCATCAGGTATTGTCATGCGCTTTCTCCGAGGAAGAGCCAACCGACCTATCGGCAAGAGGGTCGACCGTCTCGAGCGAATGCTGACCTGGCCTTCGGCGAGAACTCCGGCTCCCGATGTTTGGCGCCAGGGTGAGATCACCGCCCGGTATTGATTCTACCTCAGCCTCGCGCCGCGTACCGCAACGCATCGCCAAGGAAATATCCAGCCCGATGCCGCCCGGACAAACGCCGCGCGTGCTCACCGCCGTTCCGCGACACGGCAAGCCACTCGGGCGGCAGACCCCGGTAGTGAAGCAGGAAACAACGCGCCGAAGGCAGACGCCCGCATTGGACGCCCAACGCGCCTAGCGCCTATCGGCCAACGTCCTACTCCCGATGGACCCCGGACTGACAACAAATCAAGACTCCGTCCGGCGGACTGCGCGTCAGGGACTCCATAGAATTGTCGACGCCAGCAAGCTCAGCCAGGCGATCGAATCGTGAGCCCTGTTCGTACCATGCAACCCGTTCTGCAGCCACTATGGGCACTGGCATTGCTGGTTGCGATTTGCGCTCATGATGCGCACGCCGACCAGAAGACGGTATGTACCATCACGGTTAACTCCTCCGACGAGAAGCAAGCGTTTCGGCGAAGCTTGCCGTCCGACAAATTCCGGTTTGTTGAACTGGTGGAGCGCGGACGACCTGATTGGCTTGCGTCGGCCTGTCAGCAGGGAATACGTTGCGATGTTCTGATCATTTCCGGACACTACGATGGGCGCGACGAATTCTATTCGGACCGAATGGGTGCAGATGAATTCCTTCCTGTCGAGGAAATGGAGCGCGCGTCATGCAGTCCATCGTGTTCGGGATTGTTCTCGCAGCTCAAGGAGGTCTATCTCTTCGGCTGCAACACACTGAATCCCGAAGCGCTCAAGGACCCATCCGCCGAAATCGAACAAAGCCTGCTTCGTTCCGGGTTCTCCCGAGCGGACGCAGAGCGGCTGTCCCGATCGTTGAGCGCGCGTCACGGCGAAAGCAGCCGCGATCGCATGCGCCTCATCTTTAACCGTGTTCCCGTGATCTATGGCTTTTCGGCCAAGGCTCCCCTCGGCTCCGCCGCCGCATCGATGCTGAGTGGTTATTTCCAATCCCGCGGAGGCGCCGAGACCGGCAGCGGTCGCGCCAGCCTCGGACTGCTTGGCCACTTCCGCGGCAGTTCCATGACCCTCACCAGCGGGTTGACAGACTCGGATGCGCTGGCGCCCTTTCGGCGAGACGTTTGCCAGTTCTCCGACGATAACCTGACCCCGGCACAGAAGATCCGATTCGTCCATCAGCTTATGGGCCGGGACATGGTCGAGGTCCGGCTGTTCCTCGATCGTATCGAAAAACTGGTTGCTTCGCTCAGTGAGGCCGAGCGGCAATTGCCCGAAGTCGCGCGGGCTTTCGACGAGATAGCCAAAGATGAGGATGCGCGATCCCGTTACCTGGCGTTCGCGCGCGAAGCCGACCAAGCCGCGCTTCAGGTACGCATGATCAAGCTCGCGCGGCAATTCGCCTGGCTCACGCCAGAGACGGAACGTTATGAGTTCGTGCGAATGATTGACCAGCGTCTTGCCAAGAACGCTGTCGGGCCGGCCGAGGTAGGGTTGGTCTGCATGCTGAACGATGACGGCGAACTGGACCCATGGCTTGATCGCCTGCAACCGTCAGCCGGGCAGATGGAGACGGTCGCTCGTGCAGCGGTTCTCGCCTGCCTGGGTAGCACCGAGGCCCGTTCGCAGGTGCTGCTCGCACTGACCCAGGACGATGACCAGGAGGCCCAGATCGCACAGGTTTACCTGCGCTGGCGGCCCATTACCGATGTCAGTGAGCTTCGCGAGGTCACGTCGAGGATCTCGCACATGGACCAGTCCACGGCTCAGGTTCGCGCCCTGGACACACTTGCAAGCCAGCATCTCTCCGACCCAGCAAGTCTTGAAGAGCTGGCGCGCATGTTCGTTGTGACCCGTTCTGCCGATGTCCAGGCCGCCATCGCTGGTATTCTGATTCGATCCGATTACCGGGCAATTGCCGCGCCGGACCTCGCAGCACTGCGCGAAAGCAGCCTCACGCCCTCCGGCCGCTCGGGCCCGGTCGACGTTCTCCTCCGCCACCTGCAGGGAGGGTAGCTTCCTCTCCGATGTGCTGAACTCGCGGTAGTTCGCCGGGCGCTGGCGGGCACGGCTGCCAGCGGAACGCTCCGCACGCTTCCCTATCGGGCTTGCCCCGCGCCGGTTGACTCGGGCCGGCGGGTCTTGCTGGCGACGGGGCAGCCTGTCCGTCCGATCAGTTCGTCCACGGGCGGCCGGCTGCCTTGTGGCATACTAGCCCGGGCTCGGCCTTAGCCCTCCGGACGGTCTCCTTCCATGCCAGCGGTCACCAAGTGGGTCCTGTTGGCGGCCATACTGGTCGCCGTAGTTGCTCCTGCCGCGCGCGCCGACAAGAAAACGGTATGCACCATCACGGTCAACTCAGCGGACGAAAAGGAAACCTTCCGCCGGAACCTGCCTGAGGACGAATATCAGTTTGTCGAATTGGTGGAGCGCGGCCGCCCAGATTGGTTGGCATCTGCCTGCCGCAAGGGCGTTCGCTGTGACGTCCTTGTCATTTCCGGTCATTTTGACGATGGCAGCGAGTTTTATTCGGATCGGCTGGGCAGGCGTGAATCCCTGCCCACCGATGAGTTGGAACGCGTCTCGTGCAGCGACTCGTGCCCTGCGTTGCTTTCGCAGCTGAAGGAGGTGTACCTGTTTGGCTGCAACACGCTCGAAGCGCAACCCCTCGTTAGCGCTTCCGGTGAAATCGATCGAAGCCTTATCCGCGCGGGTTACACGCCAATCGACGCCGCGCGGCTTGCGCGCAAGCTGGTTGATCTGCACGGCGACAGCAATCGCGATCGCATGCGTCATATCTTCAAGGACGTGCCGGTGATCTATGGCTTCTCGTCCAAGGCGCCCCTCGGCCCGGTGGCCGCATCTATGCTCAATCGCTACTTTCAATCCGGCGCCGCCGGGACGATCGGTAACGGCCGCGCAAGCCCGAAGTTGCTCAGTTCATTTGCGCCAAGTTCGATGACCGTGACTGCGGGCCTGCGCGATGCCGATCCAGACGCGGGCTTTCGGCGCGACGTCTGCCACTTCTATGACGAACGCTTGTCCGCGGCAGCGAAGCTTGATTTTGTGCATGCCCTGCTCGGCCGCGACATGGCTGAAGTGCGCATGTTCCTCGATCGCATCGAGAAATACGTGGCATCGCTGAGCGAGGGCGATCGGCAGACTCCGGCGGTTGCCCAAGCTCTGCGCGAGATCGCGCGCGACCAGGGTGCACGTGCCAGCTTTCTGGAATTCGCCCGCGATGCCGACGAACCCGCGGTTCGCGCCCGCATGATCGACTTGGCGGGCGGTCTGGGCTGGCTATCGCCTTCGGAGAGGCGGGCTGAGCTGATGCGGATGATCGGTGACCGGCTGGCAAGGAACGCGGTCGGTCCGGCTGAAGTGGATCTGGCTTGCAGGCTGAACAAGGACCACGACCTGGACCAGGAGCTACACCGCCTGCAGCTGTCACCGGCGCAAGTTGACAATGTGCCGCAGGCCGCAGTTCTGGCCTGCCTGGGGAGTGCAGAGGCTCGTGCCCGGGTACTTCGCGCGCTGGCGAGCCCGAACGACGAAGAAGTCGAGATCGCGCAGGTTTACCTGCACCACCATCCGATCGCCGACTCGACGGAAATCCGGCGCGTAACGGCCGCAGTGCTGGGCATGAGCGGGTCTGCCGCGCAGGTTCGCGCCCTCGATACCCTTGCAGGCTATCAACTCTCCGATAGCGAGGCCCTGGCAGGACTTGCGCACCTGTTTTCACTGGCCAAATCGCTCAGCCTCCAGCGCGCGATCGCCGGCGTCCTGATTCGGTCCGACTATCGCATTATCGCCGGACCCGAGCTCGCGCGGTCGCTACGTGAGCATCGGCTGAAGTCTCCGGACGGAGCCGACCTGATTGACGCTCTTATCCGCCGCGTCGAGGCTTCGTATACGGCGAGGTCGTAGTTCCTTGTCAGGTCGACGTTCATCGGTCCGCACGCCGCGGGTCGTTCGCGTTTGACAAACTGGGTCGTCTGTCGACAGTTATCGGTTCTACTTCGACGCGACGATTTGGCTCCAGGCACCGCTTTGATCCAACCTATCCGACCTACGCATCCGGGCTGGGCAACTACAACTATCTTGCACGGTTGACGCCGGGGGTATTCGAAAGCGTCGCCGCGGCCCAGACCACCGGTAAGATCAAGAAGCCTTTGGTCACCGTTGCAGGCATGATGGATGCGTTGCTGCCGATCAAGCGTCAGGCACGCGCCTACGAGGCCGCTGTAAACGCGTCGCGCAAGGGCAATAACGACGAGCGAAACGCGCAGTACCGCCTGTACGAAGTGCAGAACGGGAATCACATTGAGGCCTACGTGGTTCCCTTCCCCGAATTGGTGGCAATCCAGCCGTACGCGCAACAGGCGTTTGACCTGCTGGTGGGCCATGTCGAGTCAAACGCGCCGCTGCCGCCCAGCCAATGCATACCCAAAGGAGGAATGATCTCCGAAATCCCCGCAGAACCGGGGCATTGCAGCAATCTATTTGTGCCCTAGCAAGGCTGAGCTGGACCAAAGGGGAGGATCGCCCGATTCCTCCCCTTTTCTTTTGAGTTGCTTGAGCCCCTTCGGCCGCCACGATCCCGCTCCGCCGTATCGCTAAAACGACCCGTTGAAGATTCCCCTTGAACCAGACAGGTTACTGGCAGAGTGTGCCGGGGCCCTGGAACACCTGGCGAGTGATGTTCTTGCTCTGCGCGATCCCGGAGACGACATAGGCAAAGACGCCGTCATTGCCATCGCTGAAGGTGAGCGTCGCCGTCCCGACGGGCGCTAGCACGACGCTGGCTGGATTGAAAGGCACTGCGTTGAATGGCGGCCCGGTGGTCCGGTAGAGCCTGCCCGAATACGCGCCCGGCCCGGTGCTGACCGCGGTGGCCGACAACCACATCGGCGTGCCGTCGAGGTCGTAGGTGAACCAAGTAGCGAAGATCGTGGTGCCTTCCTGGGTCAGGTTGACGCCCCAACCGGACTCCGATCCCGCCGGCGCCGCCCACCACAGGTCCTGGTAATTGGTCGCCGCAGCCAGATTTGTCGTGGCGGTGGCGCACGTCGGCAGCGGGCCGAATACTTGACGGGTGATGTTCTTCGTCTGGGTGATGCCATCGACCGTGTAGGCAAATGTGCCGTCGTTCGCGTCGCTGAAACTCACCGTTGCGCTACCGACCTGGGTGGTCGTCACCTCAGCCGGGTTGAACGGCACCGCATTGAACGCCGGGCCGGTGGTCACCTGGAGCGCGCCCGAGTAAACCCCCGGCGCGACCTCCGGCGCGGTCATGCTCAGCCACCAGCCCTTGCCCGCAAGATCATACGTGAACCAGGTCGCGAACATGGTCTGCCCTTGGTGCGCGAAGTTGATCCCCCACCCCGACTCGGAGCCGGCCGGCGCCGCCCACCACAAGCCCTCGTAGTTGGCAGGCGAATTAACCGACACCGATTGCCCTACGCCGGAAATCTGCATGATCGCCAACGATGCGAGCTGCGGAGAGTCGATGACCAGATTCGCAAGACGTAGTCCAGGCGCCTGGGGCCGGAAGTCAAGATTCATGCTGCACGAGCCTCCGGCCGTGACGGTGGCTCCGATCGCGCACGTATCATCGAAGCCGAAAAAGTCGTACACCTCGGGGCCGTTGAGAACAATTGCGCTTAGCGTTAATGCCGCTGGCCCTTGGTTGTGCAACTCGATGGTGAGTGGGGCCGAGGTAGTCCCCACCGGCTGAGGCCCAAAGTCGGCGCTCGCGGGAACGAACGCCAGAGACGCACTGCCGCTTTCTCCGTTGATGCCACGACCGTAAAACGTAATCAGCTGATCGGGTGTGGTCGTCGTGTTATCCAGCCACAAGCCCCCCGACGTCTGTCCGGTTGTTGTTGGCGCAAAGACAACGTTAACACTGCAGGTCGCTCCAGGCATGAGCGTCAATCCGGTCCTGCAGGTAGTGTTCACCTGAAACTCGGGGCCCGTTGCAGGATCCAAGTAGACGTTGCTAAACATCCACGCCGCATCGCCGCAGTTGGTCACCGTCGCATTGGCCGAGGTGCTGCTGCCGACCGAGCGGTTACCGAACTGAATCGTATATGCGCTGGCGCAAATCTGCCCAGCCGCGGTTGCGTCCGGAACCATGATGCCAAGGAGCAGCGCGAAGCCAAGCTCGCCAACGCGACGGCAGAACCGGTGCAGGAGTTCTGCAGGGGCCATAGGTGCAGCTTAGAGGCGTCGGCAACGCATGGGTTCCAACACGCACATCCGCGTTCGCCGGCCATCGGTCGTCCGTTGCCCAGCCTGCGGATTGAGCCGCCAGTTCATCGCGGTATCTTAATGCCGCGCTGCGCATGGTCTCAAACCCGAACGTTTGCGCGCGCACTCTCGTACCGGGCGGTAAACCGCTTCCCGGCGCCGGGGCTAACAAACGTCGACCCACCGGCCATTGGTCACGCTGGCCAACTGCGCAGGGCTAATCCGCACCGCACTATTGATAGCCCCGGCAGCCGGCAACACCTCATCAAACTTCTGCAAGGATTTATCCAGGTAAATCGGCAGCGGTTGTGCCAAACCAAATGGACAAACGCCACCGACAGGATGCCCGGTCCATTCGACAACCTCTGCCGGTGACAGCATCTTGCCCTTGCCAAAGGCTTCCTTGAACTTTCTGTTATCAACACGGGCGTCACCGCTTGCCACCAGGATGATTACCCGGCCGTCGCTCAAGCGAAATGACAAAGTCTTCGCAATTCGACCCACCTCAACACCATGTGCCTCAGCGGCCAGTGCGACCGTAGGTGTGCCAACGTCCAGCTCGATGATTGGAATGTGCAAATTGCGGATCAAAAAAAATTCACGTACGGATTGCAAGCTCATGGCCAGTTTGTGGATGCCGAATTTCAACGCGATGGAACCGTACCTTTGGCGCGATTTCTCGAAGAGTCATGGCCAACACGGGTAGTCCGCCAGGGCCCGCCCCGCCCTGGCCGGGACCTCGCAAGCTTCGCGCCCCCGCCCTCCCGGGCAGCGCCGACGGTTGTCGACGCAGAAGCCGTTATTCGTTCCTCGATGGACGGTCAGCGATAGAGGTCTCCACGCGTCGGCGGCAAACCGGACGGTCCACGCGTGCGCTTCGAGGCGAGCGTCTGAAAAATGCCGACACTGTTTAGCATGAAGCCGCTCGAGACGCCGGCGAGATAGGCGATCCATAGCCGCGTCTTCACGGCACCAACCTCGTGCTCCGCGGCCGCTCGATTGGCACAGAGGCAATCGTGCCAGAGCCGGGTCGTGCGCGCATAATGCTCGCGCCACCCCTCGACGTCGTGCACCTCGAAACCGTAGCGCTCCAGATTGGCAATCGACATGCCGAGATGATCGAGTTCTCCACCCGGAAAGATATAGCGAACCAGCGCCACACTCGTCTGCGATTTCTTCTTTTGCAGCCGTTCGAACGTTGGCGAGCGAAGCGCGATCGAGTGATGAAGATACAGACCGCCGGGCTTGAGCAGCCGGTTGATGGTCTGGAAATACGCGCCGTACTTGGTGCTTCCGACATGCTCGAACATGCCAACCGAAGCGACTTTGTCGAAATCGCCCTCGATCAGTGAATAGTCGCGCAACTCGAGTGTTATCTTGTTCTCAAGTCCGAGGCGTCTGACCTTCTCTTGCGCATAGGCGAATTGCTCCTCGGCGAGCGTTACTCCGACTGCGTTAACGTCAAAATGTCGGGCGGCATGGCAGACGAGCGCGCCCCAGCCGCAACCGATGTCGAGCAGGCGATCTCCCGGCTTCAGCCGCAGCTTGCGGCAGATCATGTCCAGCTTGTCACGCTGCGCAGTCGCCAGGTCGTTGTTCCAGTCGCGGAAATAGGCGCAGCTGTAGACCATCTCGGGATCGAGAAAGAGCGAGTAGAACGCGTTGGAAAGATCGTAATGGTAGTGGACGTTTTCCTTGTTAGTCTCTTCGCTTCCGTCCTTGCGCGCCTCGTGGCCGCGGATGACCTCGAGCGGCCATGGTCCACCGCGCGGCACGAACAGAAATTGCAGTCCTGTCTTCAGCGCCAGGCGCTTGTCGAGACGACTGCGTAATTCCTTGCTGCGCAGCTTGGGCTGACGCGCCAGGAAATCCAAAATGACACCGCCGCGGATATCGATCCGCGAGGTGGCCCAGAGATTGAGGAAGGTGTCGGCGTTCGGCCGGCGCAGCAGCGCCGCGACGACCCCCTCGTCGGCAAAGACGATGGCCAGGGCGCTCGAAGGCAGGCCCGCGGGGACGGTGGAGCCGTCCCACAGCACGAAACCGAAGTCGAGCGAAGCGAGCTCGCGGACATGGGTGAGCAGGCGCTTGAAGCTTTCGAGCCGCCGCGCGGCCCTTCTGTTTATGGGCGCGTTCATGTGCGGCTGCCCCCCAACTCAATGAGATGTCGTTTGAACGAAATCTAGCATAGGCCCCGCGTTCGGACCTAACGCAACCTTGTCTATTGTTAGCCTAGGTTGCGGCCGGGACTCATATTGCCCTGTGGCCGTCTTAGATACTCTGTTTCCTGTCAAGCAGTTTTCGCGGTGAGCCTGAAGAATTTGTTACCGTCGAAGTCCTGGTCGTGCTTGAGCATGCCCCAAATGGCATGCAGCAGTTTGCGCATTACTGCGACGATGGCTTGCAGCGGCTTCTTCCCGGCCGCAACGAGCTTGTCGTAGAACGCTTTGACGTGGGGCTCGTGTCGAATGGCCGTCAGGGCGGGCATGTAAAGGGCAGCACGCAGGTGGCGGTTGCCGACCTTGCTGATGCGCCGCGGGCGATGGACCGAGGTGCCCGACTCGTAGGGGCGTGGATCAAGCCCGGCATGAGCCACCCACTGCGGGGCGGCCAGATCGTCAGGGAGCACCAAGACTTCCGCCAAGATCCGCATCGCGGAGGCTTCGCCGATGCCCTTGGCCGAGACCAGGTGGGCGAGCTTGGCGGCCAGCGCGGGTACGCGACGCACCAGCTGCAGGCCACTGTCTTGCATGCGCTCGAGGCGCCGTTCCAGGTGATGAATATTGACCTCGATGTCGTGGGCGATCGCATCCGCACTCGCCCCGCTAAACTCCGCGGCATGGCGGCGATTCTTCTCCCGCACGAGCTCGGTGTGCAGTTGGTCGATGCGGCGGCTGATTGCCTGCAGCTCCAGGATCTCCGGGGCCGGAGGTTGCCACGCGCTAAACGGCATGCGTTCGAGATAGTCCAGAATGCCGCCGGCGTCCACGGCGTCGGTCTTGGCCCGTTGCATGCACGCCCGGGCGAAATCCTTCATCGCCCGAGGGTTGACCACCATTACTTCCACGTTCTTGGCATGGTGCAAGGCGAGCGCGAACTCCAGGCTGTAGATCCCGGTCGCTTCCAGACAGACCCGCGCCGGGCGGCCACCCTTGGTCGCCCAACGTATGAATTTCTTGTGCCCCGCCGCAGCGTTCGCAAACGTCGCCAGCGGCAGCCGTTGTCCCGCACGCTGCATCATGCACACCAACTCTTCCGAATCTACATCGACCCCGATCTGGTTGACTTGCTTCATGGCGGCTCCCGGACTACGCTGAACTCCGGTTCCCCCGACCTTGCACCCTTGCTAAACCGACCTTGTGATGCAGACTCTCAGGTCTGTGATACTCCACGGTATTGGCAAAGAAGGCGGGGGGCCGATCTAAGACACAAGGTCCAAGCCTTAACAGGTTGTTGAAATTCGGCTTGTAAGTCCAGTAATTGCGGCTATCGTTCGATTAAGGGTTTTCATTGTTTGTCCTTCGAGGTTCGAGCGATGCGTGGTGCCGATTCGATGCAGGAAGGCCTGTTCACGGTGGCGAAGCTGGATTCCTTCGTGCCGGCCGATCATCCATTGCGGCTGATTCGCGTGTTGGTGAACGATGCGCTGACGGCGATGAATGCGCAGTTCAACGCGATCTACGCCGCTAGCGGGCGGGACTCTATTGCGCCGGAGAAGCTCATTCGCGCCCTGCTGCTGCAGGTGTTCTATTCGATCCGCAGCGAGCGGCAGCTGTGCGAGCAGTTGCACTACAACCTGCTGTTTCGCTGGTTCGTCGGTCTGGCGCTCGATGATCCGATCTGGGATCACTCGACGTTCACGAAGAATCGCGACCGGTTGCTGGCGCATCAGGTAGTGGAAGGCCTCTTTGCTGAGGTCCTGCGCCTGGCCGATAGCCGTGGCTTGCTGTCTAAGGAACACTTCTCGGTCGATGGCACGTTGATTCAGGCGTGGGCGAGCCAGAAGAGCTTTCGGCCGAAGGACGGCACCGATGACCAGCCCCCTGGCGGCGGCGGGCGCAATGCTCAAGCGGACTGGAAAGGGCAGCCGCGGAGCAATGACACCCATGCCAGCACCACCGATCCCGACGCCAGGAGCTATCGCAAGAGCCATAACACGGCATCGATCCTCTGCTACCAAGGTCATGTACTGATGGAGAACCGGAATGGCTTGGTGGTTAGCGCCGTGGTCTCCTATGCCGATGGCTTCGGCGAACGCAGAGCGGCTTTGGCCATGCTCGACGCGATGCCGACCACGGCCCGTCGCCGCAGCCTCGGCGCCGACAAAGCCTACGACACACGCGATTTCGTGACCGGGTGTCGCCAGCGCAACGTCACGCCCCACGTCGCTGCTCACGATACCCGTCGCGGCGGCAGCGCCATCGACGGCCGTACGACCCGCCATCTGAGTTACCGCATCAGCCAGATCATCCGCAAACGGATCGAGGAGCACTTCGGGTGGGGCAAGACCATCGGCCGCATTCGACAAACCGTGTTTCGCGGATTGCATCGCGTCGATCAGCAGTTCAAGCTCACTATGACTGCCAGCAACTTGATGCGCCTCGCCCGAATACCGATGGCGGTGCCCCCCGGAGCGGTGCCGTGAGTCACCGACAAACGCTTCACGGGCAAATTCATGTCCGGTGCGGTCGACGCAAATCGCAAACGCTGCAGTTTGTATAGACAGTGGCACTTTCGATGATCCGACTCGTGTCATCTTCTAGGGGAAATTCAACAGCCTGTTAAGGCGCTGACGGCCTCCCCGGAGAAACCATAGTCTCTACCGCTCATAGCGCGTACTGCAAATCGCTCACTTTCCAACATACAAGGTGTTTCGCTTGACACCCCAATCTAGCTGCGAGCAGCCGTTTCCCGTGTGCGCGGCGGTCATAAGGGCCACGCGCCGAGCCGCTGGCGAGCCTCGGCGCGGCTTTCCTGTAACGCTCACCCCGTCGGCTCGGGTCGCATGGGCATGCTTACTCTCACCGCTGGTCGGCCTTTGCGATAACATCGCGGTTCATCATGACCCTCGAAGATCTCGCCCTGCTGTCTCGACGCGGCCGCTTACGCGTGGCTGCGCTGGTCTTTGCCCTGATCGTTGCTGTGGTGTGGGCCTCTGCGCACTTCCTGCAACCTGCTCCGCCAAGGAGCATCGTGCTGGCCTCGGGGCTCGAGGACGGCCTGCTCCACCACTATGCGCAGCGCTACGTCGAGATCCTGGCTCGAGCCGGGGTTACGGTCGAGGAGCGACTTACCAACGGCCCGGGCGAGAACCTGCGGCTGCTCGAGGATCCGCACTCCGGTGTCGACGTCGCTTTTGCCCAAGGCGGTGCAGCGACATTTCCGGACGCCAACAATGTCGTCATGCTCGCGAGCCTCTATTACGCACCGATGTGGATTTTCTATAGCGGTACCACCACCCTCAGCCATGTCAGCGAACTGCGTTACCGGCGGATCGCCGTCGGTGTTGCCGGCAGCGGCACCCGCTCCTTCGCCGATCCCGTGTTAGCCATCAATGACCTGACGAGCGCCAACGTGACGATGCTGCCGATGAGCAACAGTGTTGCACTGCGGGCGCTGCAATCGGGCGAAGTCGGGGCAGCAATTTTTGTAGATGGAGCGGAGAACAAGTCCGTGTGGGCTGCGCTTCACGACCCAAAATTGAAGCTGCTGAGTTACGGCCACGCTGAAGCCTATCATCGACGTCTTCCCTACGTGGTAAAGCTCACTTTGCCGCCCGGGGTGATCGACGTGGCGCACAACATTCCTGAAAACGAAGTCACGCTGATCGGTACCAAGGAGATGTTGGCCGCGCGCGACGGTTTACATCCTGCGCTGGTTGATCTGTTGGTGGACGCGGCTCGAGAGATTCACGGAGGACAGGGATTCTTCGAGGAAGCCGGCGAGTTTCCGGGCACAACCAAGATCGATCTCCCCGTCTCCCTAGAAGCTGATCGCCACAGGCACTTTGGACCGAGCTTTCTCCATCAATACTTGCCATTCTGGGTAGCGACGATCGCTGAGCGGGCCATCATCATATTGCTCCCGATCGCAGCGGTTCTTTTCCCGCTGTTTAACTACCTGCCCCAGTTCCTCCGTTGGCGGGTCAGGTCGCGCGTCTATCGCTGGTACGGCGAGCTGGCACTGCTGGAGCGCGATGTCGCTACACGCAAGGGCACGTTACCCGCGGAGAACTGGTTAGCTGACCTGGATCGTATCGAACGCGCCGTGGCCCAAATCCACACCCCTGCCGGATTCGCCAGTGAGGCTTATACGCTGCGAGAGCATGTCGGCCTGGTTCGTCGGGCAGTTCTGGCAAGGACTGCGCAGTCAGGCCTGGAGCCCAAGCTGAATAGCCCGTAGTTCGCTCGCCGTCGGTTCCCGAAGTTGTATCGAGACGTGGGGCGCGTTGTAGTCGGCTACCCTGCACCATTAGTCCGAACGTTCACACGTCGGCGGGCGACCAGGGACAGCCGCAATCCGCACCGGATTACAGCAAGCGCAGGGCCTTTTTTGCTCGGGCATGGAGCGCCTCGGCCAGAACCGTGCCTTCACCCCCTGGCCAGTCGATCTCGATCTCGTGTTCTTCCTGGCCGGGGCCCGCGCGAAGCTGGGCTACAGGTGCCGCCGACTTAGTCCCAGGTTGCCCTGGCGACGCCGCAAAAGTTCCGACGAGGCGATTTCCTTCCGTGATCACCCGGACCCGTCGCGTCGTGCTCATTGCCAGTCTCCCACGTTGAGGTCATAGCTCACGACCGTCGCCCCCAGATTGCTCACCCGGACGGTGTAGACGATCAGTGGGGGATTGTCCCCACCCTGGTCGCGTTGCACGACACCTGGCTGTGAGGTGACCAATTCGACATTGATTTGCTCCTGCAGAAAGTTCGGTGCTGCGACCGTGGCACCAACGCCCCCTGCTTGAGGATAGCTGTATTCCCAATACTGGGTTGCCCCTGGGGCGATCGTCGTCAAGCCGCCGACACCTTGCCACATTGTCATAATGATCTCCTCGCTGGTGACAAAGAAAAGTATACAAGTACGCGCCCGCTGCCCCGCGACAGGGCAAGGCACGAGTTACCCATTGCGCTAGTCGCACCGCCCGGTCAACACCACGACGGCTGCCGGCAGGTAGTGGCGAGGCAAGGCCGGATAAGATGATCGCTTGTTCGCGACACGGCCTTCAGGATCCGTTCAATGTCACCTTTCGGACAGGGCGAAGGTGGTCAGTAAATGGCAGTTCGTACGGCAATAAGGCCCGTTCGGACTCACTCATCGTTCCCGCGGCGACTCGCTCCATCGTGCTGAATGCGGCGGACTTTCTCAAGCGTCACCTGCAGCCCTTGGTCGGCAAGAAACACGTAGGTTGCTTCGACGCGTTATTTTGGCATCGGGTTTCGCGCCTGTGGCTTCGTCTTCGACCCCCGGGGCGGCGGCTGTTCCATTCTACCGCTGCGATGCTCGCTTGGCCCACCGCGATGCGAGAGGTTGCGCGCCGTGTTGATCAACGCAACGTGCGACAACGCCTGCGGAAAATTGCCGAGTTGAACTCGCGCTCGCGGGTCGTATTCTTCAGAGAGCAGTCCGACATCGTTGCGTACGGCCAGCAGGGCTTCGAATAGCGCTTCGGCATCTGCGTTGCGACCCTGCAGGGCTAGATTGTCGGCAAGCCAGAACGAGCATGGCAGGAACGCACCCTCGCCTGCCGGCAAATCGTCGACTCGTCGGGTCGTCAGGTAGCGAGTGACAAACCCTCCCACCACCAGCTCACGCTCAATCGCGTCGACGGTGCTTCGGACCCGCGGATCATCAGGTGGCAGGAATCCTACGAGCGGCATCAGCAAGAGGCTTGCATCGAGCTTGCTCGAGCCGTAATGCTGAACGAACGTCCTGCGCCGCGTGTTGTAGCCCTTGCGACAGACGTCGGCATGAATCCGCTCACGCGTGTGTCGCCAGCGCTCGACCGGACCTTTGAGTTCGTGACTCTCGACCGCCTTGATCGCGCGATCGAGCGCCACCCATGCCATTACCTTTGAATGCGTGAAATGCCGCCGTTCGCCTCGCATTTCCCAAATGCCGTTATCCGGCTCGGTCCAGTGCGATTCGAGAAACTCGAGTAGCGCCCGCTGGAAGCTCCAGGCATCGGCGGCGGCGTCCAGGCCGGCGGCTCGTGCCAAGTGCAGCGTGTCGATCACTTCACCGTAGACATCTAGTTGTCGCTGCGCGGCCGCGGCATTGCCGATGCGCACAGGCGCGGAGCCGGCGTAGCCAGGCAGCCATGGCAACTCGATCTCAGCCAGTTGCCGTTCGCCGGCAAGACCATAAACGGTCTGCAGATCCTGTGGCCTACCGGCGGCCGCGCGCAGCAGCCACTCCCGCCACGCTCGCGCTTCGTCGGAGTAGCCGGCGAGCAACAGCGCGTATAGCGTGTACGTTGCGTCGCGCGGCCAGCAGAACCGATAATCCCAGTTGCGTACGCCGCCGATGCGCTCCGGTAGCGATGTCGTCGGCGCAGCGACGATGCCGCCCGTTGGCGCATAGGTGAGGGCTTTTAGCGTAATCAGCGAGCGCTTGACGGCGTCGGGCCAACGCCCATCGTAGGTGCAGCGCGCGCTCCAATTGCGCCAGGCCAGTTCGGTCGCTGCGATCGCTGCGTCGGCATCGATCGGCAGCGGCCGCGCCTGATGCGAAGGGAAATAGCTGAGGACGAACGGGATGCGCTGCCCACGTCGCACCGTGAATTCCGCGATGGTTGTGAATCCTCTGCCCCTGGTCTCGACTCCCGCGCGCAACTCAAGGGAGTCCGGGCCAGCTGTCGCAAGCAGCGCGCTCTCGACACGGCGCACCCAAGGTACGACCACACCGTAGCCGCAGCGGATGATGAGTTCCATCTGCATGGGTACCCGGCCGCGCACGCCTTCGACGACGCGTACCACATCGGTCCGATCCGGCCATGGTGGCATGCAATCGATGAGTCGCACCGTGCCGCTCGCAGTCTCGAACTCGGTCTCCAGCACGAGCGTATCGCGGCGATAGATGCGCCGCACGGTGCGCGCCTTTGCCGACGGTGCCAGCAGCCAACGACCGTGCTCGTGCGTGCCGAGCAGCGCGGCAAAACAAGCTCGGGAATCGAAGCGCGGCGCGCACAGCCAGTCGATCGACCCATCGCGCCCGACCAGCGCAGCGGTGCGGGTATCGCCAATCATTGCGTAGCCTTCGATGGGTGTTGTCATTTCTTTTTGGCGCGGCCACTCTAACGATCGCCTACACTGTGGCGCTACAAGATCAAGCGTCTCCAAATCTACGACGGAGCTCGAAATCTCTCGTGGGAGTTCGGCACCGCTGGATAGTGCCCGATGTCAGATCCCTCCTTGCGCGAGTCGGGCACAACCACGCGCTAAGACAGTTCAGCAGTTGTATGAAAAATCCGCCTTTAAGGGCTGTCCGCGCGGCCAGCGTGTGGACGCCTGATGGAACGCGTGCGTGACCCGATCGCGTCGGATCGGCGCACGGCTTGGCCTGTCATGCGGCTTGCCCGATTGGTCGCGAACTCTTTACGGCTGCCAGCATCTCGCCAGAGGCGAAATCCGCCGACCAAAGCATTGGCCTCGTCGCCTGGCCGACACCCCGGAGGAAGGTTTTTGAGCTTGCGCACGTTGCCTCCCCCGAGCACGACATCCTCGGGCTCGAGGGCGGCGACCAGGCGTGCGACTACGTCCGTCACATGCTTGCGCCACCTCTTCTTGCCGTGGAGTTTCAGCCCGCGATTGCCGACATAGTCCTCGTAGGTTGCCTTCCGGTAAGGAAGGTGGCCCAGCTCCATGGGCTCGACGATGCCGTTTACGATCAGGGCAGAACCAAGACCCGTTCCCAGGCCGAGGAAGAGCATTTTGCCGCCCCTGTACGCGCCCAGAGCCTGCATGGCTGCATCGTTGACAATTCTAACCGGACACCCGAATGCGGCGCGATAGTCGAACCCAACCCAGCCCGGACCCAGATTGTGGGGCTCCGCTACCGGCCGGCCGTGGAGCACCAGCCCCGGATAGCCGATTGACACGGCGTCGTAAGTCCAGGTCCCGACCATGGCTTTGACGCTGGCGACCATCTGTTCGGCGGTCAGCGTACATCCGGAAGAGAATTCCCGATGCGCCTTCTGCCCAGTGGCCAGTATCTTGACATGGGTCCCGCCCACATCGACAACCAGCACTTTCATGAGGCATTTCCCGTCTGGTGAAAATACTCGCCGGTCTATCCACCTACCTCCGCGCCCTCTTTATCGTTACGCCGCAAGCGCACAATGAAACTTTGGCGGTGTGTCGTACTTTCTATTCTAGGCGATCGCTAAACGATACGACATTGCCCCGGCCTAGGAGTTGCGTATGTCGGCTTGCCTCCTGCAAACTTAGCGGGCCGGAAGTGGGCCAACGCGTGCTGTCGGCCCAGACAGCTCCGGGCGGAGCGTCCGACTTACGTGGCTATCCGCTTGATCGACCATAGGTGCCGGGCCGTACCCCGGGGAGGAACAGCGTCGGACGCAGGTTGTCCTAAACATGCCACCCGAAAGAACATATCGATGATGAGCCGCGAATCCGGTTTGCATCCCGATCCATGCGCCGGGACCGACGTACCTTACGCCCAACGCGTATGCTGTCCGCGGGGAGCCTAGGAGCAGTCCGATCGAGCGTCCACCCTCGCCCATGCATCCTGCCCCGGAACTTGACGAACTGTGCATAAATACCCTGCGCTTTCTTTCGGTCGACGCCGTGCAGAAGGCGAACAGCGGCCATCCGGGTCTTCCTCTGGGCGCCGCACCGATGGCGTATGTGCTTTGGACGCGTTTTCTCAAACATCACCCTTTGAATCCGACGTGGCCCGATCGCGATCGCTTTGTTCTGTCCGCAGGCCACGGGTCGATGCTGTTATACAGCCTGCTCCATCTAACTGGGTACGATCTTTCGCTGGAACAAATTAAGCGGTTTCGCCAATGGGGAAGCATCACGCCAGGGCATCCCGAACGCGGCCTCACGCCCGGTGTCGAGATGACGACCGGTCCGCTTGGCCAGGGCTTCGGCAACGGGGTCGGCCTGGCGATGGCCGAGGCGTATCTCGCGGCACATTACAACCGGGACGGGTTCGAAATCATCAACCATTTCACCTATGGCATCGTGAGCGACGGCGACCTGATGGAAGGCATTGCCTCTGAAGCTGCTTCGCTAGCCGGGCACTTACAGCTTGGCAAGCTGATCTATCTCTACGACGACAATCGGGTGACGCTTTCCGCCGGCACTGACATCACGTTTACTGAAGACCGGGCGCGACGCTTCGAGGCTTATGATTGGCACACTCAATCGATCAACGACGGAAACGACCTCAACGCGCTCGAGCGGGCGCTTTCCAGCGCGCGCGCCGAAACCAAGCGTCCATCTCTGATCCTGGTGCGTACGCATCTTGGCTACGGCTCGCCAAACAAGCAGGACACCTACAAGGCGCACGGCTCCCCGCTGGGCGAAGAAGAAGTGCGTTTGACCAAGCTGAACCTCGGCTGGCCGATCGAGCCGACCTTTTGCATCCCCGAGGAGGCGCGCGCGCATTTCCGCGAAGCGATCGTCAAGGGTCAGCGGGAGGAGGATTCGTGGGACGCCAAGCTATCCGGCTACGCGCGAGCGTTTCCCCAACTCGCGGAGGAGCTCCAACAAGTCACGCGCGGCGATTTGCCCGTTGGCTGGGATAAGGACATTCCCGCCTTTCCCGTAGATGCCCAAGGCCTCTCTACGCGCGTCGCGTCGGGCCGGGTGATGAACGCCATCGCCCCGCGCGTGCCGACCTTGATCGGGGGTTCGGCGGATCTCGATCCCTCGACCTACACCGGGCTGCAAGGGCTGGGAGATTTCGAGCGGTCAGGCATGAGCCCTCGCGATCGACAGGGGTCCGAGGGCGGCGGCTGGAGCTATGCCGGCCGCAATCTGCACTTCGGCGTGCGTGAACATGCGATGGGGGCGATCCTAAACGGACTGGCGGCGCACGGTGGGACCATCCCATTCGGCGCGACGTTCCTGATTTTTTCCGATTACATGCGGCCCCCGATTCGTCTTGCCGCGTTGATGGGCCTACACGTGATCTACGTGTTCACGCACGACAGTATTGCAATTGGCGAGGACGGCTCGACGCATCAGCCGGTTGAGCATCTGGCCAGCCTGCGTTCGATTCCCCGACTCAATGTCGTCCGTCCGGGTGATGCTAACGAAACCGCGATCGCCTGGAAGGTCGCGTTGGAAACTCGTGACCGCCCAGTGGCGCTGATATTGACACGGCAAGACGTGCCAACGCTCGATCGCACACGCTTCGCCAGCGCCACCGGGCTGCGGCGCGGTGGGTACATTCTCGCGGACGCTCCCGATGCCAAGCCGGAGTTAATCCTTATGGCAACGGGGTCCGAGGTGGGGCTAATCGTGGCCGCGCGCGAGCAATTGCTGGCGCGGAAGATCGCGGTGCGCCTTGTCTCGCTGCCGAGTTGGGACTTGTTCGACGCCCAACCGAGAGAGTACCGCGACACAGTGCTTCCGCCATCAATCGGCGCGCGACTTGCGGTCGAAGCCGGCGTGCCGCTAGGCTGGCATCGCTACGTCGGCGATCGTGGCGAGGTACTTGGCGTGGAGCGCTTCGGCGCTTCGGCCCCGAGCAGTATCATGTTGCGCCAATATGGCTTCACCGTCGATAACGTCTGCATGCGGGCGTTGGCGATATTGCGTTAGACATTGAAAGTCACGGATGCGAACCGCCAGCATTCGCGCGCGCTTGCTGGTGGGGAGGTTGTACAGAAGCAGGCTACGCATTTTGGACGAATGCTCGACCGCAGCCCCTTCGTCAACCGCTGCGTCAGCTCCGCTGCGTTAGTGCCGCCGCTTGTTCCGCGGGCGTTTGATCAGCCGCTCCCGACGGCGCGCTCTTCGACGCAATGCGACCCATGAGATTCCGCCACGACTCGATGAAGGATTTAACTCCTTCGCGCTGGAGCTGAGTGGCAAGAGCGGCGGCGTCGATTCCAACCCGCGTGAATCTGGCGAGCGTTTCCTCGGCATCGCCCCCATCAACCGCTAATACGCCGTTCAATTCACCATGATCGGCGAAAGCGTGCAAGGTCTTATCGGGCATCGTGTTGATGGTGTCCGGTGCCACCAATGCTTCGACGTAGAGCGTATCCGAGGCATCGGGATCCTTGGTACCGGTGCTGGCCCAGAGGAGCCGCTGCGGCCGAGCGCCTGCAGTCTCAAGCTTTTTCCAGCTAGGCAAAGCCAGCAGCTCGCGGTAGGCCTTGTACGTGCGCTTGGCGATGGCGATGCCGAGACGATTGCGCAGCTGCCGCGGAACCCTGTCTTGCACTGCCACGTCCCAGCGGCTGACGAAGAGCGATGCAACCGAAGCGACATGCGGATCGAGCCCCGCCGCAAGCCGCCGCGTGATGCCGCGCATATACGCCTGTGCCGCTGCGATGTATTGTTCGCGTGAAAACAGCAGCGTCACATTTACCGGCACACCGCGGAAAATCGACTCCTCGATCGCTGGAACTCCTGCGCGCGCTCCGGGAATCTTGATAAACAGATTAGGGCGCTGCGCGCGCCGATGCAGTTCCACCGCCGCGTTGATGGTCCCCGCCGTGTCGTTTGCCAATAAGGGAGAGACTTCCAACGACACCCAGCCGTCAACGCCGCCGGAACTGTGGTGCACGGGGCGGAACAGGTCGGCGGCGTCAACCAGATCCGCGATCGCTAGCTCGATAAACAGGGCCTCAGCTGATTTGCCTGCGGCCCATTTCTTCCGGATCGTGGCGTCGTAGAAGCTTTCCTCCTTGATTGCCTTGTCGAAGATGGTGGGGTTAGAAGTCAGCCCTGTCACTGAAAAATCCGTGATGTAGCGCCGCAGCGTGCCGTCGGTCAATAGCGCGCGTGTGATGTTATCGAGCCAAAGGCTTTGACCGAGATCATGCAATGTTTGAGTGAGTTTCACGATACCTTCTATCGCGCATGACCCGCCTGCCTGGTGCAACGCAGCATTGCCAAATCCGCATTGACCAGATCGCCGATGCGCTCAATGCTTATGTCAGCCGGTGGATATGCGACAATATTTCCGGGATCCATTGCGTAGTGTCCCTGTCGCGGGAAAATGGTCGTCAATTGTTCTTTCCACGTCTCCTTCATCGCCGTCAGGATGCGTAACTTGTCGTCTATCATCACGTAGTGCCGGGCCGGATAGCGCTTGACGACCGCGTCGAGCATCTCTTCCTTGTGAATAAAGATCAGCACGCGTCCCTCGACGGCTGTCCACAGCCCCGAGCGCTCGATCTTGCGCGGCTGAAACACCACGTCCCCGTCCGAAAGAATGACCGTCAATCCAAGGACCCGAAGGCGGCGGATGGCGTCGAGTGCTCCGGGGTACAACCGGTTTGCAAACGGATAGTCGACCAGGAATGAAGATATTAGCAGCAACCGCGTGTCGCTCAGATCCTCGGTCCGATAGCGCTGCAATGCACCCAGGTAGTCGGCGTAGCCAAGCTCGGTGCGCAGAGCCTCGAAAATGGCCCAGTACCGATCCCTGCTCGCTACTCCAAATTCGCGCTCGAGATGGCTCCTGAGGTCGTCTTGCACACGGTCGTTGTCGAGCAGCGTATTGTCCACGTCGAGCAGGAATACGACGTCACCGGTCGTTGCCATGTCTACGCCCGACCAAGTTTCGGGTTGTGCCAACCGCCGTCGCCTTTGATAAGCGCACTAGCCTCTTTTGGTCCCCAGCTATGCCGCCGGTATGGATGAACCCGATGGTGGTGCCTGAGAACGGGGTCGACTACTGCCCAGGCGGCCTCAACCGCATCCTCACGCGTGAAAAGGGCACCGTTGCCCGCCATGGCGTCGCCAAGAAGCCGCTCGTAGGGCGTTTCCTCCCCAGGTTGTTCATCAAACAAATAAAGCTCCCGCTGATCGCCCACAAATTCCTTGCCGGCGCGCTTGACGCGCGCGGCGAGGGCGATTGCAGAATTGGGGGAAAGGCGGAAGCGAAGGTAGTTGGCCGCGCCGGCGGCGGGGGCTGAATCGGCGAACAGCTGCTGCGGAGGCGCTTTCAACTGAACCCGTACTTCGGCTACCGTCTCGGGCAGAAACTTGCCTGAGCGCAGGTACCAGGGCACCTCTCCCCAGCGCCATGAGTCGATGAAAAGACGCAACGCGCAGAACGTCTCGACGTCAGAATTCTTCGCCACCCCCGGTTCTTTGCGGTATCCGGTGTACTGACCGCGCACGACGTCCCCGACCTTCAGAGGTCGCATCGCCTGGAAAACATCGGCTGTCTCACCGTGCACGGCTCCAAAACTCCTATAGGTAGGCGGCTCCATGGCAAGCAGCGCGACGACTTGCAACAGATGGTTCTGGACGACGTCACGCAGGCAGCCGGCGGTTTCGTAAAATGCGCCGCGACCCTCTACGCCGAAATCCTCAGCCAGCGTGATCTGAACGCTGGCCACGAAGTTGCGGTTCCAGATCGGTTCCAGGAAGGAATTCGCGAAGCGAAAATACAGGATATTCATGATCGCCTCCTTCCCGAGGAAGTGATCAATGCGAAAGATCGAATCTTCCGGGAAGGCCGATTGGGCGATACGATTGAGTTCCCGAGCAGAGGCCAGGTCGCGACCGAAGGGCTTTTCGACGATGATGCGCGCGCGATCAGTCAAGCGCGCGACAGCGAGCCCTTTGATGACTGTCGCAAACAGCGATGGCGGAATGGCGAGGTAGAAGGCGGGGTGCCGCGCGCCGCCCAGTGCAGTCTTGAGCGCTATGAAGGTCCCTGGGTCGTTGTAGTCTCCACTGACGTAGCGTAGCAGCGAGAGTAGACGCCGCAGTGCCGGCCGGTCATCAATACTTCCCGACGCTCCTATGCCGTCCGTGGCATGCTTGCGCAACTGCGTCAGATTCCATTTCGAGGAAGCGACGCCGACTAGGGGCACGTTAAGAGCACCCCGCTTCGCCATCGCATAAAGCGCAGAGAAGATCTTCTTGTGGACGAGATCTCCCGTCACGCCGAACAGCACCAGAGCGTCAGAGCGTAGCGTGTCGCCGTTGGCTTTTTTCATTCTTGCTTTTTGCCGTTCTTCTCTTCGTCATGCCCACCAAACTCCTTACGCATCGCCGACAAGACGCGATTGGCAAAATCCGCGTCGCCGCGCGAGCCGAAGCGCTCGTAGAGAGCGGCGCTGAGAATCGGAGCCGGGACCGCTTCGTCGATGGCGGCCGAGAGCGTCCAGCGCCCTTCGCCGGAGTCCGACACGCGACCCGCGTAGCTATGGAGGTCGGGGTCATTCAGTAGTGCGGCCGCGGTAAGGTCTAGAAGCCAGGAACTGATCACGCTGCCGCGGCGCCATACCTCCGCAATCTCGGGCAAGTTCAGTTCGTACTGGTAATACTCCGGGTTCCGCATCGGCGCGGTCTCGGCGCTTGCATCGCGCACCCGCATGCCAACATCGGCATTGCGCAGGATGTTCAGGCCCTCGGCATAAGCAGCCATCATCCCGTATTCGATGCCGTTATGGACCATTTTGACAAAGTGGCCCGCACCTTGCGGCCCGCAGTGCAGATAGCCCAGCTCAGCAGTGCTATCGTGCATCTGCCGTCCTGGCGTGGTCGGAGCCGCGTGGACCCCAGGAGCCAACGTGGCAAAGATCGGAGCAAGGCGGTCCACGATATGCTTCTCGCCCCCGATCATCAGGCAATAGCCGCGTTCAAGTCCTTCAATGCCACCACTTGTGCCGACATCAACGTAGTGGATCCCTCGCGGCCCCAATTCCGCTGCCCGGCGGATATCGTCGCGATAATAGGAGTTCCCGCCATCAATCACCACGTCGCCCACTTCGAGCAGCGGTGCAAGTCGCCCCAGCGCCTCATCAACCAGGGCTGCGGGCACCATCAACCATGTCATCCGTGGCTTCACCAGCCGAGCAGCCAGCTCTTCGAGTGAAGATGCACCAATGGCACCTTGACGCACGAGTCGCATGGTAGCTTCTGACTGTACGTCGTACACAACGCATTGATGGCCTTCTTCGATCAGGCGCCGCACCATGTTCGTTCCCATGCGTCCCAATCCAATCATACCGATCTGCATTTTGAATTCCTCGCGAAGCGAGGTAACTAATCTTTATGACTTTGATCTCACCAGAGGCCCCGACGCACGGCCCGTTCTCTTGTCGCGTAAGCGCAGTCGAAAGCGCATCGTCGGACCAAGTCTTACAAGGACAACAACAGCAGCCAAAGTCACTCAGACCTCGTCGCGGTATTGGAGTTCAAGAACACCCCATCGCCTCGCCATGGGGATCATCCTCGACGCGAAGGCTTGCCAAGTGGTACGACGAAGTGGCCAACTTTAAGCGCCCGCCAACAGGGAGATAGCGCGCGGCTCATTGCCTCAGGACCCCAAGCCCGAGTTGATTCTTGACTCGGGTCCCTGGATTGAGGACGGCGCCGTGTTCCAGTTGATCAGGGGTGGCGTTAGGGGCGTTACGCGATGGCTGCCATTGCAGATCGGCGGAAATCTCGTGAAATGTTTCATAGGGCTCTACGCACTGCTTCGGGGGCCACCCTTCGTCTTCAATGAACGATCGATGTTCGCGCTCTTTGCGGCCAAGGCTTTCGGTCTGGGCGAAAGCCCTGTCATGCAGGTCATCGAGAGCGTTGCCGAATCCCTAACAGGCTGTTGAATTTCGCCTAGAAGATGACACGAGTCGGATCATCGAAAGTGCCACTGTCTATACAAACTGCAGCGTTTGCGATTTGCGTCGACCGCACCGGACATGAATTTGCCCGTGAAGCGTTTGTCGGTGACTCACGGCACCGCTCCGGGGGGCACCGCCATCGGTATTCGGGCGAGGCGCATCAAGTTGCTGGCAGTCATAGTGAGCTTGAACTGCTGATCGACGCGATGCAATCCGCGAAACACGGTTTGTCGAATGCGGCCGATGGTCTTGCCCCACCCGAAGTGCTCCTCGATCCGTTTGCGGATGATCTGGCTGATGCGGTAACTCAGATGGCGGGTCGTACGGCCGTCGATGGCGCTGCCGCCGCGACGGGTATCGTGAGCAGCGACGTGGGGCGTGACGTTGCGCTGGCGACACCCGGTCACGAAATCGCGTGTGTCGTAGGCTTTGTCGGCGCCGAGGCTGCGGCGACGGGCCGTGGTCGGCATCGCGTCGAGCATGGCCAAAGCCGCTCTGCGTTCGCCGAAGCCATCGGCATAGGAGACCACGGCGCTAACCACCAAGCCATTCCGGTTCTCCATCAGTACATGACCTTGGTAGCAGAGGATCGATGCCGTGTTATGGCTCTTGCGATAGCTCCTGGCGTCGGGATCGGTGGTGCTGGCATGGGTGTCATTGCTCCGCGGCTGCCCTTTCCAGTCCGCTTGAGCATTGCGCCCGCCGCCGCCAGGGGGCTGGTCATCGGTGCCGTCCTTCGGCCGAAAGCTCTTCTGGCTCGCCCACGCCTGAATCAACGTGCCATCGACCGAGAAGTGTTCCTTAGACAGCAAGCCACGGCTATCGGCCAGGCGCAGGACCTCAGCAAAGAGGCCTTCCACTACCTGATGCGCCAGCAACCGGTCGCGATTCTTCGTGAACGTCGAGTGATCCCAGATCGGATCATCGAGCGCCAGACCGACGAACCAGCGAAACAGCAGGTTGTAGTGCAACTGCTCGCACAGCTGCCGCTCGCTGCGGATCGAATAGAACACCTGCAGCAGCAGGGCGCGAATGAGCTTCTCCGGCGCAATAGAGTCCCGCCCGCTAGCGGCGTAGATCGCGTTGAACTGCGCATTCATCGCCGTCAGCGCATCGTTCACCAACACGCGAATCAGCCGCAATGGATGATCGGCCGGCACGAAGGAATCCAGCTTCGCCACCGTGAACAGGCCTTCCTGCATCGAATCGGCACCACGCATCGCTCGAACCTCGAAGGACAAACAATGAAAACCCTTAATCGAACGATAGCCGCAATTACTGGACTTACAAGCCGAATTTCAACAACCTGCTAGACCTTGCGCGGGTCTCGATGAGCAGAAGGTACTGGAAAGAGCTGGCGTCGCTCGACGCACGATGGGATAGGCACGCAGATACCGGTGCGTCCCGATTTGTTTGCTGATTTGCACTGCGTCGAATTGTGGCGTAGCGTTTCCCGTTCCATTGCTGCCATTGACGCTGGAGAATCAGGACGTTGACGAGATCGGTACTCGCGGCCTGTTTCGTCGGGAGATTTCGCTCCGTTGGTAAGTCGTCGACTGAACTGGCAAATGCAAATCCGGCCTCTCCTTTTGGCGTCCCTCTACGCGGTGATCGGAGGGATTCCTTACGGCCATGCCGATGAAATGCCTGTGGAGGTCCTTTTCCAGCGAGCGGCATACGGACAAATGCAACTTTCGCCGGACGGGATGTACCTTGCCGGCATCGCCCGGTTCAAGGGCCGCAGCAATCTCAATGTCATCGACTTAGAGAAACGCCAGGCGACGCTTGTCACCAAGTTCGACAATAGCGACGTCCTGCAATTCGCCTGGATTAACAACAACCGACTTCTGTTTGCTGCCGGGGACGCCGAAGATGCAAGTGGGACAGCGCGTTCCGACGGCTGGTTCGCAGTTGATCGGGACGGGTCCCGGTGGAGGCGTCTGGGTGGATTCACGTTCCTCGGGCTCAGTCCAGACGGAGGCGATGACATAATCGTTGCGGCCAGGAAACGGGGTGTCACGATTAACGACGTTTACCGCCTTAACACCTGGACCCAACGTTCCGAACTGCTTAGCTTCGACAGCCCTTCTAGCAATGTATTGACCTGGGTGGTGGATCGCGAGGGTGTCCCGCGTGCGGCCCATTCCTACGACAAAGGGATACACACCCTTTGGTTCCGCGAGTCGGACAAATCCCCCTGGGTCAGGATCGACGAGGGCACGGAGTTTCGTTTGCATATCATTCCATTGGCTTTCGATTATGACAACAAAACATTATATGTAGCTGCCACCCGCGATGGCGACAAGAGGGCGATCTACACCTACGATGTCCAATCGAAAAAACTAGGCAAACTCATCGCCGGAAGCCGTCAAGCGAACATTGATACGCCAATTTTTAGTCGCGCCAAGCGGGCGCTGGTGGGCGTCAGCTACCAGGCTTACGAGCCCGGCGTGGTGTGGCTTGACGCCGACATGGTTCGGCTGCAACAAAGTATCGATAAGGCGTTACCCGATACGTACAACGTCCTCCAAGTGGCCGACGAGAACCCGCACCGCGCCGTGGTCTTCGCCTATTCCGACGTAGACCCCGGAACAAACTATCTGCTCGACATCGACCAACTAAAGCTGGAGGAAATCGCGAGACCCCGCCCGTGGATCGACCCCAAGCAGATGGCGGCAAGGAAGCCGGTCACCTATGACGCGAGGGACGGGCTTGAAATTCCGGCTTATCTCACGCTGCCGAGAAATTCGAGTGACAAGAAACCGCCCCTTGTCGTGATCATCCACGGCGGCCCGTGGGTGCGGGGTTTCTTCTGGGGCTTCGACACGCTTGCGGAGTTTTTTGCATCCCGAGGCTATGCAGTGCTGGAGCCGGAGTTTCGGGGTTCAGATGGGTATGGATGGAAGCTGTTCTCCGCCGGCATCAAGCAGTGGGGGCTGGCCATGCAGGACGATATCACCGACGGCGTCGAGTGGCTGATCAGGCAGGGCTTGGTCGACAAGGACAGGATTTGTCTTTACGGAGCGAGCTACGGAGGTTATGCAACCCTATGGGGATTGATGAAGACGCCGGAGCTCTATAAGTGCGGTGTGGCGGTTGTTGCCGTAACCGACATCAGCCTCATGTTCGACATCGCCTGGTCGGACACGGCGCGCTCGTCTTACGGATTTCTTGACTATGGCGCCAGGGATCTGATCGGCGATCCGGACAACGACGCAGAGAAGTTCAAATCGGTGTCGCCACTATTTAACGCGGAGAAACTCAAGGCCCCCGTGCTGTTGGCCTACGGAGCCGCCGATCAACGCGTTCCCCTAAGGCATGGGCAAGTGTTCCGTGCGGCCCTCGACAAGTACGGCAAGACCTACGAGTGGGTCGTTTATGGCAACGAGGGCCACGGCTTTAACAAGGACGAGAACCGCTTCGACTTTTATCGCCGAGTCGACGCATTCCTGAAGAAATATCTTCAGTAACGACGATCACCGGTGATCGCCTGGTCGGACTCCTTCCCAATACGATGCACTTCCTTAACGGAGTTGTTTTGACCCGGCTCGTTTGGTAGGCGCTAGGTCAGCGCAGACTAGGCAAGCCGATATGTCGGCCAGCCTATTGTTTTTATTGGCGTCCCCAAGGGGATCAGTCACTATTTCCTGCATCGTCGCCCACACTTTGGCCAAGGTGGCATAGTTTGGGCGCGATCTCCGCCTATGCCCCGTCAGTTGCGAACGCCGGTTCAAAAGCCTCTTGGTCAGGCCGCCGTTTCAACGGGCTGCTCCCAGCCTGGAAGAAACCAGAACGGCTGGATGGCACCGCAGCGCACGTGCCAATAGCTTTGACCGCTCGACACCTAAGTGCACGCGGTTGTTTTCGATTGCCGAAAGGGTCGCCCGCGGGATGCCGCTCAGCTCGGCGAGGTGATTTTGACTAAGCCCTTGCAGCTCGCGGATGATCCGCACTGACCCGCCAACCGGAACCTCAATGCGTTTCTTTGCAGGCCGATATTGATCCATTTACTTTCTCCGATACTCATGCGCGCCAAAGAAGCGTTACGACGTCCCGCCCTAATCGACGACGTCACGCCGCCAGCGGCACCACAGCCCTGGCAATCTCTTTCCCAGTCGCGCGTGCAGCTACTTCCAAATCATATTGCGCCTGCAGGTTGACCCAGAATTCTGGTGTCGTCCCGAACAGACGGCTGAGACGCAATGCCATGTCCGCCGACACCGCCGCATCGCCGCGACATATCAAGTCGATTCGACGCTGCGGAACATGGATGTTCTTGGCCACGCGATAGCGGGAAATCCCCATCGGCTTAATAAAGTCATTGAGCAACACGTTGCCGGGATGCACTGGAGCGAGCCGCTTGCCGCTGGAGATATCGGAAAAGTCGGTCGTTCTGAGTTGGTCGCGTCGAATAGTCATGTTTCACTCGCCTCAGTGATAATCCGTGATTCCCACATCATGCGCGTCGCCGGCTTCCCAGCGAAAACACAGCCGCCATTGATCGTTAATGCGGATGCTCCACTGCCCCTTTCGGTCTCCAGACAGCCTCTCCAATCGGTTGCCGGGCGGAATGCGCAGATCATCGATTACCTTTGCCGCATCGATCGCCTTAAGCTTGCGTCGGGCCACGTCCTGCACATGCGGGGCAACGGCCCTGACCCGGTGGCCATCGAATACCGCCGCGGTGAGCTTGTCGGCGAACGAGCGGATCACACGCTGATACTAATGCAATGCATTAGTAATGTCAAACGTTATTCCTAGTTCAAAATGCTGGGCGCCGCTGTCGCCGTGACGCGCGAAGATCCGCCCTTGGGGTCCCCAAGGCGATCAGTCACTTTTCCCACCATCGTCGCCCACACGTTGGCCAAGGTAGCGTAACGATCGTTCCGCTCGAGGCGACGAGAGCATCGCGGACGGCTCAGATCGCCTTGCAGCCCCTCGCCCTTCCGGGAAGCAGACGTCCGTTGGCGGAGAAGCGGACGTTGCTCCGGTCTCCCGGGCCGCCGCTAAACCGATCGAAACGCGGGCGCTATTCCTCGTCCAGTCGTCTGGTTCAGCTTACCTCTTTGACTGGCGGAATCTTCCAGCTGCCATCGAGGATGGACGGCGGCTTCTCCTGACAAAGAGGATGAGGCCGCCCATGCCTTGGCCAAGGTCACCGACGCCCAGGTGCGCACGATGCTCTCCCACATGGCCGACGAGATGCGTCTCTACGAGCGCCGCGCCCTCAAGGACTTCCTGGTGTCGATCCTGGACCGGGTCGAGCTCGACCCCGAGCAAGCGACCCTCCAGGTCTGCTACCACATCCCATTGCGTGGTGGGAATAGTGTGGCGTCCCCAAGCGGATTCGAACCGCTGTTACCGCCGTGAAAGGGCGATGTCCTAGGCCTCTAGACGATGGGGACGAGGCGGAATACTTGAAGGGTCGGTGGTGGAGCTAAGCGGGATCGAACCGCTGACCTCTTGCATGCCATGCAAGCGCTCTCCCAGCTGAGCTATAGCCCCACAGCGAATCGCGGATTATAGGACCCCGTCCCAGCTCTGGCAAACCAGCGTGCAGGCTACCCGGTACCCCGATCGTGATTCGCGCACGGTGGTTCGGCTATCATCATGCGCCACTGCACGGCTCGCCGATGCCGCTACCTTCTCCCGATTCCATGCCGTACATGCGGCTCGAATCACGCGTGGTCATCATAACTGGCGCCACCGGCGGCCTGGGCCGGGCGCTCGCCATCGCGTGCGCAGAGGCAGGGGCGACGGTCGTACTGCACGGCCGCGTGATGCGCAAGCTCGAGGCACTCTACGACGAGATCGTTGCCCGCGACTACCCGGAGCCTTCGATTCTGCCGCTTGACCTGGCCGCGGCAAAAACGGAAGACTTTGCCAACGTCGCGAGCGCGCTGCAGACTCAGTACGGTCGCGTCGACGCGGTCATTCATACCGCGGTCATGTTGGGCGCGCTGGGCCCCATCGAGTACCAGGCCTTCGATCAATGGCTGGCAACCTTGCGCGTCGACCTGCTCGCTCCTTTCGGCCTGACGCGTGCGCTGCTGCCGCTGTTGCGCGCCGCCGCCGACGCAAGCGTCGTCTTTACACTCGATACGCGCGGCCAGGCGCCCAAAGCATACTGGGGTGCCTATGCGGTGGCCAAGGCCGGATTGTCAGCGCTGCTCGCGATCCTTGCCGACGAGTGGGAAAGCGTGCCGAACCTGCGCGTGAATGGCATCGTCCCGGGGCCAATGCGCTCACCGCTGCGCGCGCAGACGCATCCGGGTGCGGATGTGACCAAGCTGCCGGCGCCGGAGCTATTCGCTCCGCTCTATCTCCATCTGCTAAACGGGCAAACAAAGGGCGAGAGCGGCGGCGTGATCGACGCCCAGCATTGGCTGCATGGAGGCGCGGACGCGCACTCGGGCGCGCGGTGACGCACTGGAAGTCTACGACGTGCCCAGCAGACGGTCGAAGAACGAGATCGTCCTTTTCAAGCCCTCCTCGAGCCCGATCGTCGGTCTCCAGCTCAGGATCTCTCCGGCGAGCCGGATATCGGGTTGGCGCCGCGTCGGGTCGTCCTCCGGCAAGGGGCCGAATTCGATCGCCGAGCGCGAACCGGTCAGCTGCCTGACCTTCTCCGCCAACTCGAGCATCGATATTTCGTCGGGGCTGCCCAAGTTGACCGGGCCGGTGAAGCCCGGCGCACTGGCCATCATTCGGATGCAGCCTTCGATCATGTCGTCGACGTAGCAGAATGAGCGCGTCTGTGTTCCCTTGCCATACAGCGTTATCGGGTCTCCCCGCAGCGCCCTGACGATGAAGGTCGAGACGACGCGTCCGTCGCCCGGGTGCATGCGCGGCCCGTAGGTGTTGAAAATTCGCGCGACCTTGATCTCGAGGCGATGCTGGCGCCGATAGTCGAAGAACAGGGTCTCGGCACAACGCTTCCCCTCGTCGTAGCAGGCGCGCACCCCGATTGGATTGACGCGCCCGACATAGCTCTCCGTCTGGGGATGAACCTCAGGATCCCCATACACTTCGCTCGTCGATGCCTGGAATATCCTGGCCTGCAGCCGCTTGGCCAAGCCGAGCATGTTGATCGAGCCGTGGACGCAAGTCTTGGTCGTCTGCACCGGATCGAACTGGTAGTGGATCGGTGATGCCGGGCAGGCGAGGTTATAGATCTCGTCGACTTCGACGTGCAGGGGGAAGGCGATGTCATGCCTCGCCAGCTCGAAGAACGGGCTATCCATCAGGTCGATTATGTTTTCCTTCACGCCGGTGAAGAAATTGTCGGCGCATATCACGTCATGGCCGTCGCGGACCAGGCGTTCGCACAGGTGCGAGCCGAGAAATCCCGCGCCGCCCGTGACCAGCACTCTCTTCCTCGCCGTCTTTATCATGCTTGCGGGTCCATTCGTTTCGGTTGGTGCTCGTCTATCGCGCCGGCGCGGCCTTCGCCAATGCCAGCCACGTTTCGACAACCGTATCGGGATTGAGCGAAATGCTCTCGATCTTCTGCTCGACGAGCCACTGCGCGAGGTCGGGGTGATCGGACGGCCCCTGCCCGCAGATGCCCGCATACTTGCCCGCCTTGCGGCAGGCCGCGATCGCCATCGTCAGCATTGCCTTGACCGCGTCGTCGCGCTCGTCGAACGTTGCAGCAATCGCGCCGCCGGCATCCCGATCCAGCGCCAGCGTGAGCTGGGTCATGTCGTTCGAGCCGATCGAGAAGCCGTCGAAGTGCTCGAGGAAGCGCTCGGCCAGCAACGCATTCGACGGGATTTCACACATCATGATGAGCTTGAGCCCGTTGCCGCCGCGTTTCAATCCGTTCTTGGCGAGGAGCGCAACCACGCCTTCCGCTTCGCGGAGCGTGCGCACGAATGGAATCATGACCTCGACATTGGTCAACCCCATGTCGTCGCGAACGCGCTTGAGCGCACGACACTCGAGCTCGAAGCAGTCGTAGAACTCCGGCGCGACGTAGCGCGAGGCGCCGCGGAAACCGAGCATTGGATTCTCCTCGTGCGGCTCATAGCGCTCGCCACCGAGGAGGTTCGAGTATTCGTTCGACTTGAAGTCCGACAGGCGCACGATCACTTTCTTCGGCCAGAACGCCGCGGCGATGGTCGCCACGCCCTCGGCGATCTTGGAAACGTAGAATTCGACCGGACCCGCATAGCCGGCGATGCGCGCCGCGATTTCGGCCTTGAGCGCCGGAGGCTGAGCGTCGAATTCGAGCAACGCCTTGGGATGCACGCCGACATTGCGGGCGATAATGAACTCCAGACGCGCCAGGCCGACGCCTTCGTTGGGCAACCGGCTGAACCCGAATGCGAGCTCGGGATTGCCGACATTCATCATGATCTTGGTCGGTGCCGGCGGCATCCGATCGAGCGCGACGTCGATCACCTCGATCTTGAGCAGGCCCCGGTAGACGTGGCCGGTGTCACCATCGGCGCAGGAAACGGTGACCGGGTCACCCTCGGTCAATACATGGGTCGCGTCGCCGCAACCGACGACCGCGGGAATGCCGAGCTCGCGCGCGATGATTGCCGCGTGACAGGTTCGGCCGCCGCGGTTGGTGACAATGGCGGCGGCCCGTTTCATGATCGGTTCCCAATCCGGGTCGGTCATGTCGGTGACGAGCACATCGCCCTCGCCCACGCGCTCCATTTCGTGTGCCGACTGGATCAATCGTACCCTTCCCTGGCCGATCTTCTGCCCGATCGCGCGTCCGCTCGCCAGCACCTCGGAGCGCTCGCCGAGCCGGTAGCGGCGCAGGTGCTCGGCACCTTCCCGTGATTTCACCGTCTCCGGCCGCGCCTGCAGGATGTAGAGCTTGCCGTCAACGCCATCACGGCCCCACTCGATATCCATTGGCCGGTTGTAATGGCGCTCGATTGCAATTGCATAGCGCGCCAGCTCCTCGGCCTCCGCGTTGCTGAGGGCGAAGCGCTGCCGCTCTGCCATTGGCACGTCGACGGTTTCGACCGAGCGCCCCGCGGATGCGTGGCCGGTGTAGACCATCTTGGTCGCCTTGGTGCCAAGCGTCCGGGACAGAATCGCCGGGCGGCCGGCAAGAACGTTGGGCTTGTAGACGTAGAACTCATCCGGATTCACCGCGCCCTGGACGACCGTCTCGCCCAAGCCGTATGCCGCGGTAATGAACACGACCTGGTCGAAGCCGGATTCAGTGTCGATCGAAAACATCACGCCTGCGGCGCCGGTGTCGCTGCGGACCATCCGCTGCACGCCGGCCGATAACGCGACATCGGCGTGCGCGTAGCCTTGGTGCACGCGATAGGCGATGGCGCGGTCATTGTAGAGCGAGCCAAACACCTCTTTTACGGCATGAAGTACATTATCTAAGCCATTGATATTAAGGAAAGTGTCCTGTTGGCCGGCAAACGAAGCGGCAGGCAGGTCCTCGGCCGTCGCGGACGAGCGGACGGCCACGCTGGTCGCGCTTGATGGCTTGCACAGCTCGGCATAAGCGGCGCCGATCTCGGCCTCGAATGCGCGCGCCAGCGGCGCCGCTGCGATCCAGCCGCGGATCGAAGCCCCGGTGCGGGAGAGCGCGACTACGTCGGCGACGTCGAGCGCATCGAGTGCGCGATCGATCCGCTCCTTGAGCCCGTTCTCGCGCAGAAATTCGCGAAATGCGAAGGCGGTCGTGGCGAAGCCGCCCGGCACGCGGATTCCGCTGCTGCTGAGCTGGGTGATCATTTCGCCCAGCGAGGCGTTCTTTCCCCCGACGCGATCGACGTCGGAATTACGCAGGTGATCGAACCAGATCACCCGTTGCTGCTCACCCATGGCAATTCCCCGCGTGCGGTGCGGCGCCGCGCATGCGTCGTCGCCGTGCTCCCTTGGCGCGGCGAATTTTAGCCGGTCGAACCTTCACTCAGGGAAAAATCGCACGCTAGGGCGCCGGGCGCGCGCACCGGGCCGGCGCCGGGCCGCGCAAGCCCTCGCCGCCCGGGGGAAGCTCAATCGGTGTCGTCGATGGTTTCCGGCAACGGCACGCCGCCCTCATCGGCGGCGGCTCCGTCGCCATCGGGTTGCTTGTGTTTGCTGCGTGCGGCGCGACGCAGGTTCCGATACAGATCCGGATGCGACTCCTTGAGATAGCTGATGATTTCGAAGTCGACCCGCTTCACCTGTGACAAATCGACCTGCTCGACGTGGACCAGCCGGAGCAGTTCGCGCACCGGCTTGGGCATTTCGCGTCCGCTTTCATAGCGCGACCCGCCGCTCTGGGTGACCCCGATCTGGGTCCAGAACTGCTCCTGATTGAGCCCGAGCCGGCGCCGGATCTCGCGCGGATTGAGGACGCGTTCGAAAAGTTTCACGGTGCACTCGGTTTCATCGTGGCCCGTAAGCGCGCTGGCACTAGTCCGGGCGGGCGCAACTAGCCTGCGCCGCCCAATACCATTGGCATAATTGTTGACCAAAGCGCCGCTTCGCGCAAGAGCGGCGCTCCGGGCAGGGCGCCGTCCGGCGCCAGGAACCCCTCGATTGTCGGCGCGGGGGGCGCCAGGCCGAAAAAAACACGTTTGCTAGAATGCCGCGGCACGGATCTGCGATGGGCTCGCCGCGACCGGGGCGGGAAGGGATTTCGTGCGCCTCGATGCGTCGCTACGATCTTCACTGCCATTCGACCCATTCCGATGGGTTGCTCACGCCGCAGGAGCTGGTGCGGCGCTCCGCGCAGCGCGGAGTCGACGTGCTCGCCCTCACTGACCACGACGAGCTCTCGGGTCTGTCCGGGGCCAGGGACGAGGCTGCCGCGACGGGGGTGCACCTCATCGCCGGTGCCGAGTTGTCGGTGAGCTGGCGCAGCCTCACCTTGCATGTCCTGGGCTTGGGCGTCGATCCCGACTGCCCTGCCCTTTGCGCCGGTCTGGCGGCGATGCGCGCCGGCCGCTCGGCGCGGGCCCGCCGCATCGGCGACGCGCTCGCCACAGCGGGCATCGAGGGCGCCTACGACGGAGCGCTCCGGTTCGTCACCAGCGAGCGCCTGATCAGTCGCACCCACTTCGCGCGCTTCCTGGTCGAGGCAGGGCACGTGCGCAGCACGAAGGAGGTCTTTCAGCGCTACCTGACGCCGGGAAAACCCGGCTATGTCGCGCACGCGTGGGCGACGCTGCCGCAGGCGATCGCGTGGATCCACGCCGCGGGGGGACAAGCGGTCCTGGCGCACCCGGGGCGCTACCCGCTGGGTGCGGCCGACCGGAACGAGCTGCTGGCCGAATTCCGCGCCGCTGGCGGCGAGGGTATCGAAGTGCTGTCGCCCAGCCATAGCGCGGCGCAGGTGGTCGAGTTCGCGCGCCAGGCGCGGATATTTGGCCTGCGCGCCTCGTCGGGTTCCGATTATCATGGCCCGGGAGAGAGCAGCGTGGATCTGGGCGACATGCCTGCGCTGCCCGCGGGTGTCGTTGCCATCTGGCAGGACTGGTGAACGGCTATACGACGGATGCCGAGCGGGCGTCGAACCGGCGCACGGTTTTTTTTGTCTCCGACCGCACCGGCATCACCGCCGAGATGCTCGGCAACAGCCTGCTGTCGCAATTCGAGGCTTTCGATTTCCAGCGGCGCACGATCCCGTTCGTCGATACGCCGGAAAAGATCGCCGAGGTGGTGCGTACGATCGATCGCACCGGCGAAGAAACCGGCGCCCGTCCGCTGGTGTTCAGCTCCATTGTCGACGAGGCGATGAGTGCCCAGCTCGGCCAGGCCAATGCGCTGTTCCTCGACCTGTTCCAGGTCTTCATCGCCCCGCTCGAGGCGGAGCTTACGGCCAAGTCATCGCATGCCGCAGGTCGTTCGCACGGCATCGCCAACAGTTCCGATTACTTCGCGCGCATGGAGGCCATCAACTTCGCCCAGCGTCACGACGACGGTGCGGCGACCCGCGACTTGGGCAAGGCGCAGGTGATCCTGGTCGGGGTCTCGCGCTGCGGTAAGACGCCGACCTCGCTGTATCTGGCGTTGCAGTTCGCCGTCCTCTCCGCCAATTTCCCGCTGACCCCCGACGATTTCGTCGACCACAAGCTGCCGGCGTCGATCCTGCCGTTTCGCGACCGACTGTTCGGGCTCACCATCGATCCGGAGCGGCTGCAGCACATCCGGCAGGCGCGGCGGCCCGGCAGCCGCTATGCGCAGCTCGACAACTGCCGCTACGAGGTGCGCGAGGCCGAGCAGCTCATGCAGCGCGAAGGCATCTCGATGATCGATACGACCAGTCGCTCGATCGAGGAAATCGCGACGACCATCCTGCACAGTGCCGGATTGCAGCGGCACACCTTCTAGCCGCGGCGCGGCCAACCGGGCGTGCGCACGAAGTAACGTTCTGTTACAGCGAAATCCGCGCCTGCTGCTACACTGAAATCTTCCGACCCGGAGTGCTGACCATGCTCAAGCGACTCTTGGCAGCCTTGACGCTCGCCCTGCTCGCCCTTCCGCTACCCGCTGCTGCAAGAGACTATACCGACATCTGGTACCTGCCGAGCGAATCCGGCTGGGGCGTCAATCTAGTACAGTCCGAGAACTTCATCTTTGCGACATTCTTCGTCTATGGGCCCAACAACGTGCCGACCTGGTACACGGCGCAGATGTCGAGCGACAGCAACGGCAACTTCTCCGGCAATCTGTACTCGTTTGTCGGCACCTACTTCGGCAATCCCTGGAAGGCGGGAAACCTTGTCACAACCTTGGCCGGCACGGCCTCGTTCGTTCCTTCCAGCGCCTACCAGGGCACGCTCACCTACACCCTTTCCCCCGCCGGTCCGACGGTGACCAAGCTGATTCAGCGCCAGAGTCTGACGGCGATCATCATTGGGGGCAACTACATCGGCGGTCAATCGGGGGCTTACTCGGGAAACGGCTGCAGCTTTCAAGGCGCGTACTCGGACACCTTCGACCTCACGGTCACGCAGCCCAGCGACGGCAGCGCGGCAACCTTCGCCTTTACCTACCTGCAAAGCAACATTAGCTGCACCTGGTCGGGCACGCTCGTTCAGTCGGGCCAGCTCTACTCGATGCCCAACGCAACGTACCAATGTTCCGACGGGACCAATTCGACCGCGAGCATCAATGAGATCAAAGCCACGGCGCACGGTATCGAGGCGATTTTCTCCGCGCCGTCGGGCAGCCAGGGCAGCTCCAGCTGCAGCGAGGCCGCCTCCTTCTCAGGCGCCCTGCTCTAGCACGGACCGCCGCTGGCGGACGCACTCGAACAGACAGATCGCAGCGGCCGCGGCGGCGTTGAGCGACTCGAAGCGGCCGGGCATCGGAATGGTCACCGCCAGGCTTGCCGCCCGGCGCAGCGCCGTGGAAAGCCCTGCGCCTTCGTTGCCGATGGCCAGCGCAACCGGGCCGTTCAGATCGGCCGCATAGAGCGCGGCCGCCCCTGCCGCGACGGTGGCGATGGTGCGGCCGCGGTAGCCGCGGGCCCATGCCGCGAGATCGACGCCCTCGTAAATCTCGAGGTGGAAATGCGCTCCCTGACCGGCGCGCAGCACCTTGGGCGACCATGCGAACGCGCATTGAGGCGAAAGGAACACTTGCGCCACGCCCGCGGCGGCGGCGCTGCGCAGGATCGACCCGACGTTGCCGGGATCCTGCACATCTTCGAGCAGCAGGCAGAAGTCGGCCGCTCGCTCGAAGCGTGGCTTCGGCGTGTCCACCACCGCCAGCGTGCCCACCGCAGCGGGAAGCTGCGCGAATTCGGGCCATGCCGCCTCGGTGACCACGAGCGTCTGCGCAGCGGGAACGCCCGCCCGCAGCGTGGCGACCGCCGGCCGGTCGAGCGCGCTCTCGGCAAGGATCAAGGTCTCCGGCGCGCCGTGGCGGCGACAGTATGCCGCGACGATATGCTCGCCTTCGAGCACGCAGCGCGCCGCCTTGCGTCGCGCGCGCGATGAGGCGATCAGCTGCGCGGCCGCCTTCAGGCGCGGGTTGTCGCGCGAGGTAATGCGCGGCATGGAGCGGCGAGACCTCGCGCGCTAGCGCCCGCTCTGCCGTTGCGGCGTGACGGGCGGCGCCGCGTCCGCCGGCAGCTGGAAGAAGATTTCGTCCTGGCGAATCATGCCGAGCTCCGAGCGGGCGCGCTCCTCGATCGCCTCGTAGCCCGTCTTCAAGTCGCGTACCTCGGCGTCGAGGGCCTGATTGCGGGCCTTGAGCTCGGCATTGGTACGCCGCTGCGCCGCCACCTGGGCGTTGAGTTCGCGCAGCTGCAGCCAGCCTCCCTTGCCGAACCACATCGGGTACTGCAGCGCGAGGATCAACAGCACAAAGATGATCGCGACGGTGCGCAAGGTCGACGCCTCTGCGGCTCACTTCAGCTGGTAAAAGGCGCCGCGGCCGGGGTAGCTCGCCACGTCGCCCAGATCTTCCTCGATGCGCAGGAGCTGGTTGTACTTCGCGATACGGTCCGAACGCGACAGCGACCCGGTCTTGATCTGTCCGGCATTGGCGCCGACGGCGATATCGGCGATCAGGCTGTCCTCGGTTTCGCCGGAGCGATGGGAGATGATCGTCGTGTAGCCGGCACGAATGGCCATGCTGATGGCGGCAAAGGTTTCGGTCAGGGTTCCGATCTGGTTGATCTTGATGAGGATCGAGTTGGCCACGCCTTTGGCGATGCCCTGCTTCAACAACTTCGTGCTGGTCACGAAAATGTCGTCCCCGACCACCTGCACTTTCTTGCCCAGGCGATCGGTCAGGAGCTTCCATCCTTCCCAGTCGTGCTCGGACATGCCGTCCTCGATGGAGATGATCGGGTACTTGTCGGTCCATGCCGCGAGGTAATCGACCATCTGCGAGCGGGTGAGCTTGGCGCCTTCGCCGTCGAGTTCGTACATGCCCTCCCTGTAGTATCCCGAGGCGGCGCAATCGACAGCCAGGGCGATGTCGCTGCCCGCCGTATAACCCGCCTTGTCGATCGCCTCGAGCAGCAGTTGCAGCGCCGCCTCGTTGGACGCCAGATTGGGAGCGAAGCCGCCCTCGTCGCCGACGGTAGTCGCCATGCCCTTGCCGTCGATGAGGCGCTTGAGCGTCTGGAAGACCTCCGCGCCGTAGCGCAACGCCTCGCGGAAGGTCGGCGCGCCGATCGGCACCAGCATGAACTCCTGCATGTCGATGCTGTTGTTGGCGTGCTCGCCGCCGTTGATGACGTTCATCAACGGCACCGGCAGCACCATCTCGCCGGCGCCGCCGAGATAGCGATAGAGCGGCAAGGTGGACTCTTCCGCCGCCGCCTTGGCGACCGCGCACGAGACCGCGAGGATCGCATTGGCGCCGAGGCGTTCCTTGTTCGCGCTCCCATCGAGTTCGATCATCGTTCGGTCGATGAATGCCTGCTCGGTGGCGTCCAGGCCGATGATCGCCTCGCAGATTTCGGTATTGACGTGTTCGACCGCCTTTTGCATGCCCTTGCCGCCATAGCGTGCAGGGTCACCGTCGCGCAGCTCGATTGCTTCCTTTGACCCCGTGGACGCGCCGGAAGGAACCGCGGCGCGGCCGCTGATGCCCGACTCGAGCACGACATCGGCTTCGATGGTGGGATTGCCGCGCGAATCGAGAATCTCGCGGGCGATGACGTCGACAATGGCGCTCATGGGTCCCCCTGCAGAGTCGTTGCGGCGGATGCTCACTCGGCAGCCTCGTAGTCGCAGATGATCCAATCGGCGAACTCACGTAACGCGGCCACCACCTGCTGGTGCTTCGGATTCGGGCCGTAGGCGTCGAGGTCGGCACGGGTCGCAAAGGCCATGTTGACGCCGTAGTCGTAGGCGATCGGGCGGTCGGTGATATTCCAGCCGTGCTCGAAGCGAACGATCCCGCGGCAGTGCTGCGGAAGCGCCTCGAACAACGCCTCCCAGGCCCGCACACGCGGATCGCCGCGCGTGCTTCCCGGTTTCAACTTGATCAGGACCAGGTGCACGAACATCGGCGCTCTCCTCCTGGGCGCGACCCTAGTGCGCGCACAGCAAATCGGTTTCCGGGAATCCGGCGCGCTTGACCGTCGCGTCGATTGCGGCGAGCGTTTCCAGCAGCTCGCGCATGCGCTCGAGCGGCCAGGCATTCGGGCCGTCGGAAAGGGCCTGGGACGGATCGGGATGCGTTTCCATGAACACCCCGGCGACCCCGGCCGCGACGGCGGCCCGCGCCAGCACGGGAACGAACTCGCGCTGGCCGCCGCTGGAGGTTCCCTGCCCTCCCGGCAGCTGCACCGAATGGGTTGCATCGAACACGACCGGGCAGCCGGTCGCGCGCATGATCGCCAGCGATCGCATGTCGGAGACCAGGTTGTGGTAGCCGAAGCTCGCCCCACGCTCGCACACCAGGATGTTGTCGCGGCCGCTTGCCTCGCGCGCCTTGGCCACGACGTTCGCCATGTCTTCCGGTGCCAGAAACTGGCCTTTCTTGATGTTCACGGGCTTGCCCGCCGCGGCCACGGCGCGGATGAAATCGGTCTGGCGGCAGAGAAAGGCCGGCGTCTGCAGCACGTCGACGACGGCAGCGACGGCGGCGACATCCTCTTCGGTGTGCACATCGGTCAGCACCGGTACCCCAACTTGGCGCTTGACCTGGGCGAGGATGCGCAGGCCCTCCTCCATGCCGAGGCCGCGAAACGAACCTGACGAGCTGCGATTGGCCTTGTCGTACGATGACTTGAAGATGAACGGGACGCGCAGCGCCGCGCAGATTTCCTTCAATTGCCCCGCTACGTCGACTTGCAGCTGTTCGGACTCCACCACGCACGGCCCGGCAATGAGGAACAGCGGCTGATCGAGACCGACCTCGAAGTCGCACAGCCTCATGCCCGACTCCCGGTCGGCACGGCCGTCTTCGCCTCGTTCGCGTCGGGCGCTGCATCGTGGCGCTCGAGCGCCGGCAGAATGCAGCGCGGCGGCCGCTGACGACCGGCCCCGGATCCGCATCGATTCATACCGGCAGCTAGGCTACGAGCTGCGGCCGCGCGCGCGCCGGCTCGTCGTGCGTCTCGCGCGCCCGCGCCAGAGCGGCATGAATGTAGGCGATGAAAAGCGGATGGCCGCGGCGCGGGTTGGACGTGAACTCGGGGTGAAACTGGCAGCCGAAGAACCACGGGTGATCGGCGAGTTCGACCATCTCGCACAGATCGCCAGCCACCGCGCTCTTGGCCCACGCGCCGACAACCAGGCCCGCGGCCTGGAGCCGCGGCAGGTAATGGTTGTTGACCTCGTAGCGGTGACGGTGGCGCTCGGCAACGGTCGGCGAAGCGTAGATGCGCTGTGCCAGCGTCCCCGGCACGACCTCGCAGGGCTGCGCGCCCAGACGCATGGTGCCGCCGAGATCGGACTGTGCGCTGCGCTTTTCGACGCTGCCGTCGCGGTTCTGCCATTCCGTGACCAGGGCGACCACCGGGTGCGGCGTGTTGGGATCGAATTCGGTGCTGTTGGCGTCGGCGAGTCCGGCCTTGTGCCGCGCGTACTCGATCACCGCGAGCTGCATTCCCAGGCAAATGCCCAGGTACGGAATCCGGTTCTCGCGCGCGTAGCGGACGGCCTGAATCTTGCCCTCGACCCCGCGCTGGCCGAAGCCGCCTGGCACGAGGATGCCGTCCACGCCCCTGAGGGCGTCGATGCCGTCGCGCTCGATGGCCTCCGAGTCGACGTACTGAATGTGCACCTTGCTCCGGCTGTGGATGCCGGCATGCGTCAGCGCCTCGGACAGGGACTTGTACGATTCGGTGAGGTCGACGTACTTGCCGACCATCGCGATATGGACCTCGTGCTCAGGGTGCATGAGCGCGTCGACGAGTCGGTTCCATACCGACAGGTCGGCCGGCTTCGGACTGAGGTTCAGCTTGCGGCAGACTATCTCGTCGAGCCCCTCGGCATGCAGGGCGGCGGGAATCTTGTAGATCGAATCGGTGTCGAGCGCCGGGATCACCGCCTCGGGCGTGACGTTGGTGAACAGGGCGATCTTGCGCCGGTCGCCGTCGGGCAGCGGACGGTCGGCACGGCACATGACGATGTCGGGCTGGATCCCGATCTCGCGCAGCTCCTTGACCGAATGCTGCGTCGGCTTGGTCTTCATTTCGCCCGCGGTGGCGATGAACGGCACGAGCGTCAGATGGATGTAGCAGACGTTGTCGCGCCCGAGCGTGATGCCCATCTGCCGGATCGCTTCCAGGAACGGCAGCGATTCGATGTCGCCCACCGTGCCACCGACTTCGACCACCGCGACCTCGGCCTCGCTGCCGTTGGCCACCGTGCCGTTCATGATCCAGCTCTTGATCTCGTCGGTTATGTGCGGAATGACCTGCACGGTGCCGCCGAGGTAGTCGCCACGGCGCTCCTTGCGGATCACGCTTTCGTAGATCTGGCCGGTGGTGAAGTTGTTGCGCTTGCCCATTCTCACGTCGACGAAGCGCTCGTAGTGCCCCAGGTCGAGGTCGGTCTCCGCCCCGTCCTCGGTGACGAACACCTCGCCGTGCTGGAACGGGCTCATCGTGCCCGGATCGACGTTGATGTACGGGTCGAGCTTCAGATTGGTGACGCGGATGCCGCGGGAAGCGAGAATTGCGGCGAGAGACGCGGCGGCGATGCCCTTCCCCAGCGAGGAGACGACGCCACCCGTCACAAACACGAACTTGGTCATGGGCGACAAGTTCAGGAAATTCCAAGTCTACCCGAACCGCCCTCCGGGCACAAATCGAAAGCAAGCTATGCGGCCAATCCCCGCCGCAGGCGTTCGAGGGTGCGCTCCCTGCCGACGAGCGCGAGGACCGCGTCGATGGCCGGCGTGCTCTGCGTGCCGGCGACGAGCACGCGCAGCGGCATCATGACCTGTGGCGGCTTGAGCTGGTGGCTGGCGGCGGCGGCCTTGATGGTCGCCGCGATACTCGCCCGCTCCCACGCCACCGCCGCGAGCTCGCGCTGCAGGCTGGAGAGCGCGTCGCGGCTGCGCGCATCGAGATAGGCCGCCTTGAGCGCTTCGGGCACGCTCACCTCGGCATAGAAGTAGCGCGCCATCTCGGCCATCTCCGCGAGCGTGGTCGCCCGATCACGCAGCAGGTCGGCGACCGCCGCCGGCGACGGACCCTGCGCGATCTCGCTGCCGTCGCGCAGCAGAAAGGGTCGCAACGCCGCGCCGAGCGCATCCGCCGGCGCGCGCTTGATGTGCTCGTGATTGACCCAGCGCAGCTTCGCGGCGTCGAAGCGCGCCGGCGCCGGATGAATATGCCTGAGATCGAACCACGCGACGAGTTGCTCGCGCACGAACACTTCGTCGTCGCCGTGCGCCCAGCCCAGACGGGCGAGAAAGTTGACCATCGCCTCGGGGAGGAAGCCCTCCTCGGCGTACTGCATCACGCTGACCGCGCCGTGGCGCTTGGACAGCTTGTGCCCGTCGTCGCCAAGCACCGTCGGCAGGTGCGCATAAACGGGGACCTCGGCGCCGAGCGCCCGGATCAGATTGATCTGGCGCGGCGTATTGTTGACGTGATCGTCGCCCCGGATCACGTGCGTGATGCGCATGTCGATATCGTCGACCACCACGCCGAAGTTGTAGGTCGGCGTGCCGTCGGCGCGCGCGAGCACCAGGTCGTCGAGTTCGGCGTTGCTGATCTCGATGGGCCCCTTGACTTGATCGTCCCAGGCGACGCCCCCCGCGGTGGGGTTCTTGAAGCGAAACACCGGCGCCACGCCAGGAGGCGGGGTCTGGCCGGGGCGCAGCTTCTCCGGCCGCCAGCGGCCGTCGTAGCGCGGCTTTTCGCCCCGCGCCATCTGCTCTGCGCGCAGCGCCTCGAGTTCCTGCGGGGTCGTGTAGCAGTGGTAGGCGAGCCCGCGCGCGAGCAGGTCGTCGAGGACCGCCCGGTAGCGTGGCAGCCGTTGCATCTGATAGTAGGGGCCTTCGTCGTAATCGAGGGCCAGCCAGGTCATGGCGTCGAGGATCGCCTGGATTGCCTCGGCGGTGGAACGTTCCACGTCGGTGTCCTCGATGCGCAGGATGAACTGCCCGCCGTGCCGCCGGGCGAATGCCCACGCGAACAGCGCCGTGCGCGCGCTGCCCAGATGCAGGAAACCCGTCGGGCTCGGTGCGAAGCGGGTGCGGACGGGAGCCATGGCGCGCAAGGGAGGCGACGCGGCGCGCGGTCAGCGCCGCGCTCGCAGCGGCTGCCAGCGCAGATCGAGCGTGGTCGGCAGCGCGGGATTGGGCGATTCGGGGCGCACCAGCATCGGCCCGGGCGTGTGCCCGTGCGTCCAGAAACGGGCGATGCGGCGGGCCTCGGCCTCGTTGGCATTGACCGGAAAGGTCCCGTAGTTGCGCCCGCCCGGGTGCGCCACGTGGTAGGTGCAGCCGCCGAGGGCGCGGCTCGCCCACGTATCGACCAGATCGAAGGTGAGCGGCGCCTGCACTTCGATGGTCGGGTGCAGCGCGCTGGGCTGGTTCCAGGCGCGGAAGCGTACGCCGGCGACAAACTCTCCGGGCACTCCCGTTGCGGCAAGCGGCAGGGCGCGGCGGTTGCAGGTCACCGTGTGGCGGCCTGGAACCACGCCGTTGACCTTGACCTGCAGGCGCTCGACCGACGAATCGACAAAGCGCGCGGTCCCCGCGGTGCTGATCTGCTCGCCGAGCACGTGCCATGGCTCGATCGCCTGCCGCAGCTCGATGGTCACGCCGTCGTAGCTTACGGTACCGAAGCGCGGAAAGCGGAACTCGAGGAACGGGTCGAACCACGCCGTGTCGAAGGGGTAGCCGAAGGCATTGACATCGGCGATCACGTCGCGCATGTCGGCGGCGACGAAATGCGGCAACAGCCAGCGATCGTGCAGTGCCGTGCCCCAGCGCACCAGCTTGCCGCGATACGGCTGCTGCCAGAAGCGTGCCACCAGCGCCCGCAACAGCAGCATCTGCACCGCGCTCATGCGCGCGTGCGGCGGCATTTCGAAGGCGCGGAATTCGAGCAAGCCCAAGCGGCCGGTCGGGCCATCGGGCGAATACAGCTTGTCGATCGAAAACTCGGCGCGATGCGTATTGCCGGTCAGGTCGGTGAGCAGATGGCGCAACAGCCGATCGACGAGCCACGGCTGCGCCGATTCGTCGCCGGCGCGATGCCTGCGCTCGAGCTGCTGAAACGCGATCTCGAGTTCGTACAACCGATCGTCGCGCGCCTCGTCGACGCGCGGCGCCTGGCTGGTCGGCCCGATGAACAGCCCGGAAAACAGGTACGAGAGCGCAGGGTGGTTCTGCCAGTAGGCGATCAGGCTTTGCAGCAAGTCGGGGCGGCGCAGCAGCGGGCTGTCCGCCGGCGTGGCTCCGCCGAGGGTCACGTGGTTGCCGCCGCCGGTGCCCGTATGGCGGCCGTCGAGCATGAATTTCTCGGTGCCGAGCCGCGCTTGCCGGGCTTCCTCGTACAGGGTCGTCATCGTCGCGGTCAGTTCGCGCCATGACGCTGCCGGATGGATGTTGACCTCGATGACGCCCGGATCGGGCGTGACGTTGAGCACCTGCAGCCGCGCGTCGCGCGGTGGCGCATAGCCCTCGATCACCAGCGCGAGCCCGCTCGCCTGCGCGCTGTCCTCGATGGCGACGAGCAGTGCGGCGTAGTCCTCCAGGCGCGTGAGCGGCGGCATGAAGACGTGGACGTGGCCGTCGCGCACCTGCACCGTGAGCGCGGTCTTGACCACCTCGCGCGGCTTGGCGCCGCGCGCGCGTCCGCTGCGCGCCCGGCGCAGGTCGTCGCGCCGCGGCAGGGCCTCCTTGGGCGCGAAAGGGTCGACCGGCGGGTCGTGCTCGACCTCGTTGGGCAGCACGTCCGGCAGCGACGCGAGCGGCAGGCGCAACCCGAGCGACGAATCGCCGCCGATGGCGTAGAGCCGCTCGCGGCGCAAGGGCCATGGGCTCGACTCCCAGACCGTGCCGTCCTGACCGGCGTGGCGCACGGCTGCGGCCTTGAGCGGCAGGACGTAGCCGCAGGGCTGCTCGAGCCCCGCGAGCAGCAGTCGCGCCAGCCGGGCGCGCTCGCTGCCGTCGGCCAGATCGGCGCGCAGCGGGTCGGCATTCACCGGCAGCGCGGCTTCTTCCTTGAGCAGCTTGGGCACGTCCTCGTAGGCGGTGATGAGCAGCGTCTCCGGCAGCCCGAGCGCCGCGGCGAGCCCGGTGGCAAAGGCGCGCGCCTCGGCCAGGCCGGAGTGGCCGGGTTGGCGCGTGTCGGCGAGCAGCGCCGCGTCGCGCCACAGCGGCTCGCCGTCGCCGCGCCAGTACACGCCCAGCGCCCAGCGCGGCAGCGGCTCGCCCGGATACCATTTGCCCTGCCCGTAATGCAGCAACCCGCCGCGGGCGAAGCGCGCCTGGAGGCGCTTGAGCAGCGCTTCGGCCAGTTGGCGCTTTTTCGGGCCCATGGCGGCGTAGTTCCATTCCGCCCCATCCATATCGTCGATGGACACGAAGGTCGGCTCGCCACCCTGCGTCAGGCGCACGTCGTGGACGGCGAGATCGACGTCGACGGCCTCGCCCAGCGCATCGATCGCCGCCCATTGCGCGTCACTGTAGGGCTTGGTCACCCGCGGGTCCTCGTGCACGCGCGTGAGTTGCATGGCAAAGTCGAAATCGACCTTGCACACGTCGGTGTAGCCGATGACCGGCGCGGCATTGCCCGGATCGGCGGTGCACGCCAGCGGAATGTGCCCTTCGCCGGCGAGCAGCCCGGAAGTTGCGTCGAGCCCGATCCAGCCCGCGCCGGGAAGATAGACCTCGGCCCACGCGTGCAGATCGGTGAAGTCGCGCTCGGGCCCGGGTGGACCCTCGAGCGGTTTCTGATCGGCCGCGAGCTGGATCAGATAGCCCGAGGCGAAGCGCGCGGCGAGTCCCAGGTTGCGTAACACCTGCACCAGCAGCCAGCCCGTATCGCGGCAGGAGCCGCATGCCTGCTCGAGCGTTCGCTCCGGTTCCTGCACCCCCGGCTCCATCCGCACCAGATAGCGGATCTCCCCCTGCAATTGATGGTTGAGCCGCACCAGCATGGTGACGGTGTTGTCTCCGGGCTTGATCGTGGCCCGGAACGCGTCTAGCCAGGCAGCAAGGCGCGGTCCCACCGGCGCGGTCTCGAGGAAGGGAATGAGTTCCTTCGCCAGGGAGGGTGCGTAGACGAATGGAAAGGTCTCGGCGTAGGGCTCGACGAAGAAATCGAAGGGATTGATCACCGTCATGTCGGCCGTGAGGGCCACCGTGACCTCGAGCCGGTTGGTGCGTTGCGTGAACACCAGGCGCGCCACCCAGTTGCCGTACGGATCCTGCTGCCAGTTCAGGAAGTGCTCTGAGGGCGAGACCGAGAACGAGTAGCCAAGGATCGGCGTGCGGCAATGCGGCGCCGGCCGCAGCCGGATCTCGTGCGGGCCCACATTGACCAGACGGTCGAACTGGTAGGTCGTGCGGTGCTGCAGCGCGACTCGGGTAGCCATGTTCGGGTGCGAATCACCAGTCGGGGTTCGGCAGCTGCGCGAACACGCGGCGCAGTCCCTCGCCCCACTGCGAGTGGATCATCTGGAAATACGGGTCGGATTCCTCGATGCGCCGCTGCAGGCGGATTTTCAGGGCGTCGGTCTCATAGACCACCAGGTCGATGGGCAAGCCCACGGAGATGTTCGAGCGCATGGTGGAGTCGAACGACACGATGGTGCACTTGGTTGCCTCCAGCAGCCCGGTCGAGCGTTTCACCACGCGGTCGATGACCGGTTTGCCGTATTTGCTCTCCCCGATCTGGAAGTAACAGGTGTCGGGCGTGGCCTCGATGAAATTGCCCTCGCTGTAGACCTCGAACAGACGCGGCATCTCGCCTTTCACCTGGCCGCCAACGATGAAATTGGCGTGGGAGTCGATGTTGTTCTGCTGCAGATAGGGGCCGTCGCGGGTCTTGACCTCGCGCAGCGCGTCGCCGGTCAGGCGCGCGATGTCGAACAGCGAGGTGGCGTTCCACAGCGTGGCTTCGCTTTCCGCGTTGCGCGCCCGCTGCTCGAGCACCGAAAGCGCATTCTGGGTGATCGACAGATTGCCGGACGACAGCGTGACGATCACGCGGTCGCCGTCGCGGGCGAACACGCGCATCTTGGAGAAGCGGGCGATCTGATCGACACCGGCGTTGGTGCGCGAGTCCGACGCGAAGATCATCCCCGCGTCGAGCGACATGGCGACGCAATAGGTCATGGATGGAGGCCGCGGCGCAAGCGATTCCGCGATTCTACTGGATCGGAGTTCAATAGGTCGGCACGAGGAAATAGCGGTTGATCTCCACGCCGAGTGCGGAGATGCGGTCGAGGAACTCCATCAGGTACTCATGCAGTCCGAACTTGATGATGTCGTCGGTCTTGCCGTAGTGCAGGCGCGCGTACAGCTCGCCCGACGCGCGCTCGATCTCGCGGCTGCTGTCATCGCACAGGACCTCGAGCGTCTGATGAATGAAATTCATGCACGAGTGCAGCGAACGCGGCATGTCGCGGCGCAGGATGAGCAGTTCGGCCACCCGTCGCGGCGTGATCACGTCGCTGTAGATCTTGCGATACGACTCGAAACCCGACACCGAGCGCAACAGCGCGCTCCACTGGTAGTAGTCGACCGCGCCCCCCACCTCGGCCGCCGAGGGCAGCAGCGTATGGTACTTGACGTCGAGGATGCGCGCGGTGTTGTCGGCGCGCTCGATGTGCGTGCCGAGGCGGTTGAAGTGATACGCCTCGTCGCGCAACATGGTGCCGAAGGTCACGCCGCGGAACAGGTGCGAGCGCATCTTGACCCAGTCGAGGAACTCGGACACGCCGGTGGCGCGGATGCGGTCGTAGTCGTAGCCGCGCATTTCGAGCCAGGCCGAGTTCAGGTCCTCGTACATCTCGGAGGTGATCGCGCCGCGTACCGAGCGCGCCGACTCGCGCGCCGAGCGCAGGCAGCAATAGATCGATGACGAGTTGCTCGCATCGAGGATCATGAAGCGGAGCACGTTCTCGGCCGAGAGCTCGCGGAAGCGCTCGTAGAAGGCGGTGGCCAGGCCGGAGGTGATCAGCGGCACCGCCCAGGGCTCGGCCCACGCCAGGCCGGGCGCGATCGCCTCGTAGGGCAAGAGCGCCATGCGATAGGTCACGTCGAGCAGGCGCGCCGTATTCTCCGCGCGCTCGATGTGGCGGGCCATCCAGTAGAGCTCGTTGGCGGTGCGACAGAGCATCAGTGCGCCATCACCCAGGTATCTTTGGTGCCGCCGCCCTGCGAGGAGTTCACCACCAGCGAGCCTTCACGCAGCGCCACGCGCGTGAGGCCGCCCGGAACCAGGTTCACCGCCTTGCCCGACAGCACGTACGGCCGCAGGTCGATATGGCGCGGAGCGAGTCCGGCCGCGGTAAAGGTCGGACAGGTCGACAGCGCCAGGGTCGGCTGGGCGATGTACTTGTCGGGCTGGGCGACGATGCGGCCGCGGAACGATTCGCGCTCGGCGTGGCTGGCCGCGGGCCCGATAAGCATACCGTAGCCCCCCGCGCCGTGAACCTCCTTGACCACCAGCTCGGCCAGATGGTCGAGGCAGTAGCGCAGGTCATCCTCCCGTCGCAGCTGCCAGGTCGGCACGTTGTTGAGGATCGGTTCCTCGGTCAGGTAGAAGCGGATCATGTCCGGCACGAACGGATAGATCGACTTGTCGTCGGCCACCCCGGTGCCAATAGCGTTGGCGAGCGTCACCCGCCCGGCGCGGAAGGCGGCGAACAGTCCCGGCACGCCCAGCATCGAATCGGCCCGAAAGGCTTGCGGATCGAGGAAATCGTCGTCGACCCGGCGGTAGAGAACGTGGATGCGCCGCGGTCCGCGCGTGGTGCGCATGTACAGCGTGTCGTTCTGCACGAACAGGTCCTGGCCCTCGACGAGTTCCACGCCCATTTGCTGGGCGAGGAAGGCGTGCTCGAAATAGGCCGAGTTGTAGGCGCCGGGCGTGAGCACCGCGACCTCGGGCTCCTCCTCCCCGGCCGGCGCCACGCCGCGCAGGTTCTCGAGCAACAGGTCGGGATAATGCTCAACCGGCTTGATCGACTGGGTGGCAAAGAGCTCGGGGAACAGGCGCATCATCATGCGCCGGTTCTCGAGCATGTACGACACGCCGGAGGGCACGCGCAGGTTGTCCTCGAGCACATAGTAGGCCCCTTGGTCGGCACGCACGATGTCGACGCCGGCGACGTGGGCGTAGATGCCGCCGGGCACGTCCATGCCCTGCATCTCGCGCCGGTACTGCGCGTTGGCCAGCACGCGCTCGGCCGGAATGGTCCCCGACTTGACGATGTTCTGCTCGTGGTAGATGTCGTGCAGGAACAGGTTGAGCGCCTGCACCCGCTGCTTGAGCCCCCGCTCCAGCATGCGCCACTCGTCGGCCGGAATGATCCGCGGCACGATGTCGAACGGGATCAGACGTTCGGTGCCCGCGTCCTCGCCGTAGACGGCAAAGGTGATGCCGATGCGGTGGAAGGCGCGTTCAGCCTCTTCGCGCTTCTGCGCGATCCGTTCCGGCGGGGTGCGCTTGAGCCAGTCGGAGAAGCCCTGGTAGTGGGGCCGCAGGGCGCCATCGGCGGCACACATCTCATCGTAAATGGGGCGGGACACAGTGGCCTAAATGAGAATTCCACGCAGTTTTAGCAAGACTCGAGCCAAAAACGTTTTTGCTTTTCCGCCTATAAGCTTACCGAAATAAACCCCCGCCCAAGGCGCTCCCGGAACCGCCTCGCACGCCGAAGACGCACCTAAATAGTGCCATTTTTGTCCAGGACAGCCATGGACATCGTTCCCGCTCGGTTTGACCCTGGTTTTGGCGCTATGGTTAAATACCCGCTCCTGTCTGGGTTCGCGCGGGCGGTTAGCTCAGCGGTAGAGCATTGCCTTCACACGGCAGGGGCCACTGGTTCGATCCCAGTATCGCCCACCATGGAACCAAGGGGTTGCACGCAAGTGTAACCCCTATTTTTTTGGCCGCGTTCGCCGCAACCTGCGACATCCGCGCAATTTTTGCATACGATGACGGAAAATTTCGGTCGCGAGACACCATGATGATTGCCAACTCCTCGACGGGGTTTCCGGTCGACGCGCTGGTCTTCGACGCGTACGGCACCTTGTTCGATGTGCAGTCGGTGGTCACCTTGGCCGAGCGGCTGTTCCCCGGCCACGGCGCCGCCCTGTCGCAGTTGTGGCGAACCAAGCAGCTCGAATACAGCTGGCTGCAAAGCCTGATGCTCAGTCCCACGCAGCGGCGCGAGGACTTCGCCGCGCTCACCGCGCACGCGCTCGATTATGCGGCCGAAGCCCTTGCGCTGTTCCTGCAGGCCCCGGTGCGGCATCGGCTGCTTGACGCCTACCTCGACCTGTCTCCGTTTCCCGACGTCGCGCCGGCCCTGGCCGCCCTGGCGCCGATGCCACGTCTGATCCTGTCCAACGGCACCCGGCAGATGCTCGAACTGCTGGTGGCGTCGACCGGCATTGCGCCCCATCTCGACGGCATTCTTTCGGTTGACGCCGCAGGCATCTACAAGCCCAGCCCGCGGGTCTATCAGCTCGCGGTCGACCACCTCAAGCTCTCACCGGCGCGCATCGGCTTCGTCTCGTCCAACGGCTGGGACGCGGTCGGCGCCAAGGCCTTCGGCTTGACCGCGTTCTGGGTCAGCCGCGCCGGCGCGCCGCTCGAGCGCCACGGCCCGAAGCCCGACGCGATCATCGCCTCGCTCGCCGAACTGCCCGCACGCATCGGCCGGTAGTCGCCTCCGGGGGCCTAGCAGGTTGTTGAAATTCGGCTTGTAAGTCCAGTAATTGCGGCTATCGTTCGATTAAGGGTTTTCATTGTTTGTCCTTCGAGGTTCGAGCGATGCGTGGTGCCGATTCGATGCAGGAAGGCCTGTTCACGGTGGCGAAGCTGGATTCCTTCGTGCCGGCCGATCATCCATTGCGGCTGATTCGCGTGTTGGTGAACGATGCGCTGACGGCGATGAATGCGCAGTTCAACGCGATCTACGCCGCTAGCGGGCGGGACTCTATTGCGCCGGAGAAGCTCATTCGCGCCCTGCTGCTGCAGGTGTTCTATTCGATCCGCAGCGAGCGGCAGCTGTGCGAGCAGTTGCACTACAACCTGCTGTTTCGCTGGTTCGTCGGTCTGGCGCTCGATGATCCGATCTGGGATCACTCGACGTTCACGAAGAATCGCGACCGGTTGCTGGCGCATCAGGTAGTGGAAGGCCTCTTTGCTGAGGTCCTGCGCCTGGCCGATAGCCGTGGCTTGCTGTCTAAGGAACACTTCTCGGTCGATGGCACGTTGATTCAGGCGTGGGCGAGCCAGAAGAGCTTTCGGCCGAAGGACGGCACCGATGACCAGCCCCCTGGCGGCGGCGGGCGCAATGCTCAAGCGGACTGGAAAGGGCAGCCGCGGAGCAATGACACCCATGCCAGCACCACCGATCCCGACGCCAGGAGCTATCGCAAGAGCCATAACACGGCATCGATCCTCTGCTACCAAGGTCATGTACTGATGGAGAACCGGAATGGCTTGGTGGTTAGCGCCGTGGTCTCCTATGCCGATGGCTTCGGCGAACGCAGAGCGGCTTTGGCCATGCTCGACGCGATGCCGACCACGGCCCGTCGCCGCAGCCTCGGCGCCGACAAAGCCTACGACACACGCGATTTCGTGACCGGGTGTCGCCAGCGCAACGTCACGCCCCACGTCGCTGCTCACGATACCCGTCGCGGCGGCAGCGCCATCGACGGCCGTACGACCCGCCATCTGAGTTACCGCATCAGCCAGATCATCCGCAAACGGATCGAGGAGCACTTCGGGTGGGGCAAGACCATCGGCCGCATTCGACAAACCGTGTTTCGCGGATTGCATCGCGTCGATCAGCAGTTCAAGCTCACTATGACTGCCAGCAACTTGATGCGCCTCGCCCGAATACCGATGGCGGTGCCCCCCGGAGCGGTGCCGTGAGTCACCGACAAACGCTTCACGGGCAAATTCATGTCCGGTGCGGTCGACGCAAATCGCAAACGCTGCAGTTTGTATAGACAGTGGCACTTTCGATGATCCGACTCGTGTCATCTTCTAGGCGAAATTCAACAGCCTGCTAGGGCATGTACTGTCCGCCGTTGACTTCGATCACCTGCCCGGTGACGTAGCCGGACAGTTCGTCAGAGGCAAGATAGAGAAACGTTCCGGCGCACTCGTCCGGCTCCCCGATCCGGTTCATGGGAATGGTGGCCTGCATGGCCTTGAGCTGTTCGGGCGTGCTGTAGCGTTGATGAAACGGCGTCGCGATCACGCCCGGCGAGACGGCGTTGACGCGGATCCCGTCGCCGACGACCTCCTTGGCCCAGCCGTGGGTCGCCGTGGCAATGAAACCCTTGGCACCGGCGTAGATGATCGCGCCGGCTCCGCCACCGTGCCGTGCCGCGATCGAACTGACGTTGATCACGTTGCCCTTCTTCTGCTGCCGCATGATGGGGATCGTCTCGCGCATGAACAGGGCGACCTGGATGACATTGAGCGCCAGCACGCGCTGCAGGAACGGTTCGCTGTAATCCTCGATGCGCGTGCGCGCCACCAGCCCGCCGGCGTTGTTGATCAGCACGTCGATGCGGCCGAGCGCGGCGAACGTCTCCGCGACGATCCGCTTGACGTTGACGCTCTCGGTCAGGTCGCCGGCGACGAGCACCGCCTTGCCGCCGGCAGCGCGCACGTCGGCGGCGACCTGCTCGGCGGCATCCCGGCTGGCGTTGTAGTGGATGGCCAGGCGTGCGCCCTGGGATCCGAACGCGCGCGCCGCCGCTGCACCGATGCCCGTCGATGCGCCGGTGATGAGCACCGCCTTGCCCTTGAGGTCGGAAATCATGCGATCGCCTTCGCTGTCGATTGCGCCCGATGCGTCGCGCCGTTGCGGCGCTGCGCTGTGCCGCCAAGTATACTTGTGCGCATTCCCTTGCGTCTGAACCGGTCGACCCTTCGCCGCGACAGCATGCGCGATTCGCCAGCTGCCTACCGCTTTGCCGGTGGCTTTCGGGCCCGCTTGCGCGGGCTCGATGGCCCAGCACGCACGCCGAGCGCAGCGCATCGCCGCGCGACCTGAGAGGCCCCGCCATGCATCGACCCCAGCTCCTCGCTCCGCCGGGCGCCTGCGATTGCCACATGCACGTGTACGAGGACCGCTTCCCGCTGGTGCCGCAGGCGACGTTCAGACCGCCGCACGCTCCGCTGGCCGATTACCTGCCGGTGCGGCGTGTGCTCGGCCTTGCGCGCGCCGTCCTGGTGCAGCCCAACGGCTACGGCTTCGACAACCGCTGCATGCTCGACGCGCTCGCCGCCCTGGGCGCGACCGCGCGCGCTGTGGCCACCGTGCCGGCCGATGCCGCCGAGGACGAACTGGAGCGCCTTACGCGTGCCGGCGTGCGCGGGGCGCGCCTGCACATGCTGCCCGGCGGCATGCTCGGCTGGGATGCGCTCGCCCCGCTGGCGGCGCGCATTGCCGCCTTCGGCTGGCACATCCAGCTGCAACTCGATGGCCGGGAGTTGCCGCAGCACGAGGCCGCCCTTGCGCGCCTGCCGGTGCCGCTGGTCATCGATCACAACGGCAAATTCCTCGAGCCGGTGGGCGTCGATCATCCGGGGTTCAAGACGCTGCTCCGCCTGCTCGCCGGCGGCAACACCTGGGTGAAGTTGAGCGCGCCCTATGAAACCTCCCGCCCGGGGCCGCCGCATTACGCGGATGTGGGTGTGCTGGCGACGGCTCTGGTGCGGGCCCGTGCCGAGCGCTGCGTGTGGGCGAGCAACTGGCCGCACCCGGGGCGCGACCCGCGACCCGACAGTGCGGCGCTGCTCGACCTGCTGCTCGAATGGGCCGCCGACGAGGCGACGCGACGCCGGATCCTGGTCGACAATCCGGCCGCGCTGTACGGCTTCTGAAGCCTCAGGCCGCCTTTTTCGCCCGGCAGGCCGCGACCGCGTCGCGCAGCGCCGCAATGGCGAGCGGGCGCGGAAAACTCTTGCGATGCGCGAGCGCGATGCGGCGCGCCGGCGCCGGCTTGGCGAACGGCACCGCCACCACCAGCCGGCTGTGATACTTGGGAGTGAGCGCGTCGCGGGGGAGCACGGAAATGCCCAGTCCGGACGCGACCATGTTGCGCACCGTCTCCAGGGAATTGGTGCGGGTTATCGGCGCGTCGCTGCGATTGAGCTCCGGACAGGAATCGAGCACCTGATCGCGGAAGCAATGCCCCACGTTGAGCAGGATCGTGTGCTCGGTGGCGAGCTCGGAGGGCTGGATCGACTTGCGTCGCGCCCACCGATGCTGCTGCGGCACGACCACCTGGAACGGCTCTTCGTAGAGAAAATCGGTCACTACGCCGGGTGGCTGGAACGGCAGCGCGACGATCGCCGCGTCGATGCGCCCGGTGCGCAGCGCCGCCTCGAGATGCTCGGTGAGGTTTTCCTCGATCTCCAGCGGCATTTGCGGCGCGCGCTCGTTGAGCGCAGGAACCAGATCGGGCAGCAGATACGGCGCCACGGTGTAGATGACGCCCAGCCGAAACACGCCGGCGAGCTGGTTGCGCCCCGCCTGGGCGATATCGCGAATCCGCGCGGCCTCCTCGAGCACCTTGTGCGCCTGTTCGACGATGCGTTCTCCAACCGGCGTGACGCTGATCTCGGACTTGCCGCGCTCGAAGAGCTGCGTGCCGAGCTCCTCCTCGAGCTTGTGGATGGCGACCGACAGCGCGGGCTGGCTCACGAAGCAGCGCTGCGCGGCGCGGCCAAAGCTCCTCTCCTGTGCAACGGCGACCAGGTAGCGCAGCTCGTTGAACGTCATCGCCCTTTGCCGGCAAGGAAGCGCGCAAACCCCGTCCCGGTCTCCGGGTGCTTGAGCCCGTAGTCGACCATCGCCTCGAGGTATCCGAGCTTGGTGCCGCAATCGTAGCGGCGGCCCTCGAACTGGTAGGCGATGACCTTTTCGTCGGTCAGCAGGCGCGCGATGCCGTCGGTGAGCTGAACCTCGCCGCCCGCCCCGGGCGGCATAGAGCGCAGGTGATGGAAGATGCGCGGCGTCAGGATGTAACGGCCGACCACGCCGAGCGTCGATGGCGTGGATCCAGCCTTGGGCTTTTCGATGATGCGCGAGATGCGCCCGACCCTCCCCTGGAGCGGGTCGGTCTCGACGATGCCGTAGTTGCCCACATCCTCTTGCGCCACCGGCATCACGCCGATCACCGAGTAGCGCTCGCGCTCGGCGACTTCGGCCATCTGCCGCATCACCGGCACGGCCGCGTCGATGAGGTCATCGGCGAGCAGGATGGCGAACGGATCGTTGCCGATAACCGGTTCGGCACAGAGGACGGCGTGTCCCAGGCCGAGCGCCTCGGCCTGGCGGATATAGATGCAATTGATGCCGCGCGGCAGGACGCCCTGCACGATTTCCAGCAGCTTGGTCTTGTTGCGCGTGGCGAGCTCGGTCTCCAGCTCGTAGGCCTTGTCAAAATGATCCTCGATCGCTCGCTTGTTGCGGCCGTTGATGAAGATCATGTCGGTGATGCCGGCCGCAGCCGCCTCCTCGACGGCGAACTGGATCAGCGGCTTGTCGACGATGGGCAGCATTTCCTTCGGACTTGCCTTGGTCGCCGGAAGGAAACGACTGCCGAGCCCGGCGACGGGAAACACGGCCTTGGTGAGCCTACCGAACGCCATGAAGGAGCCCCTTGAGTTGTCTTTGGTCGATCAACGGCTCGCCGGCGCGGTCGAGCCCGCCCCCCGGCTCGGCGCCGGCGACGACGTAGTGGGTTTTTTTCGACACGCTGCCTGCGACCTTGCCGCCATGCTGCTCGATCAATTCCTTCGCTTCGTCGCGCGACAGCGTTGGCAGCGTCCCGGTGAGCACGAACGTCAGGCCGGCGAACCTGCCCTTCGTCGCCCGCTGCGGCGTGCTCTCCGCCCACTGTACCCCGGCGGCGCGCAACTGGGCAATGACCGCGCGGTTGTGCGCTTCGGCGAAGAACTGCCGGATGCTCTGCGCCAGCACCGGCCCGACGTCGGCCACTTCGAGCAGCGCGGCTTCGCCGGCGGCCATGAGCGCACGGCGGCCGGCGCGACCACACGCTGCCAGCCCAAACGGGAACGATGGCGTTCGTGGATCGCGCTTGGGTGTGGACTCACGCGAAGGGTCGAGTGCGGCAATTACACCGACGGGCCCGAACCGCCAGTCAGCGACACTGCCACAGCCCGCCACCAAGGCCGAAAGCGTGGTGTTGGACGGCAGTTTTCGCCGGGATAACGCGGTTCGTGGCCCGATTCACCGCGAGCGGATACCATGCGGATCATGAAGTTACGATCCATGGCACATGAATTGCTTGATTATTTCAGAAGCTGGGCTATACGTTGATTATCCGGTGAGGAACCGGAGTAGGAGTCCAAAATGGTCTCGACCTGGTGGTTGCTGGTGTCGTTCCTGGTCGGCGGTTACGCCGGCCTTCTCTTGTACGCACTGCTTAAGGTCTCGCGGGACACCGGCGACGATGCGCATCGGCTGATTGTGCACCGTCGCGGCGGCCCGCGACCCGAAGCCACAGAAGAAACATTGACCCGCGGCGAGGCCTAAAGACTCGCAGGCGCGCGCGAAATCGCCCGCCACCCGCGCGCACGGATCAGTGTTGGCGCATCGCGAAGGCGATCGCCTTGCCCCCGCTCCCACCCTGCTCTCCCTTCTTCCGCAATTTGACCTGCCGACGCCTCGCAGGCAGGCGCGCCAAATAGCGCTCGCTCGGCCCTCCGCCGGTTTCGTCGCCGGGCCGCCCGATAGGCAATCTCTCCTTACGGCGTCACCAGCCGGACCAGATTGGCGAGGATCTCATAGACCGCATAGTAGCTCGTTTGCAGCCCACTCATGCTTGGCAGAAAGTCAAATGCCGTGTTGGGCTTCGACGAAGGAATTTCAATCGGCGCGGGCACGGTAGCTACGCCCGCTGCCGCGAACTCTGCACGGGCGCGCAGCATGTCGAAGCTGTGCGCGACCAGGACGACGCGCTGGATTCCCGCGCGGCGCAGGATCGCGGCCGACAGTACGGCGTTCTCGTGCGTCGTGCGCGAACGGTCCTCCACCCAGCGTACATCGGTCCCGAACTCGCTCCGTAGCGACTGCTGCATCAGCTTGGCTTCCGCCTCGCCGCCGTACACCGAGCCGCCCGTCACGAGAATCGGCAATCCGGTCAGACGGGCGACTCGGGCGCCGTAACGAACGCGCTCGAGGGTCAGGTGGCCAAGCGTGTCGCCCCCGTACTCTTGTGCATCGCGCCGCGTGCCGCCGCCAAGAATCACGATCGCCTGTGCGCCGGTCGCGCGCTCGACGGTGAAAGGGGGCGAACTGTCCAGGCAACGAAGCAGAAGCTCCGAGACCGCCGGCATCGCCAAGAGCAGCAGGGATAGGACCCCGGCCCACGCGAGCCCGCTGCCCAGACGCGGAAACCGGGGCCGAAGACCCAGTCCGAGAACCGAGAGAAGCAGCTGCCCGGTCGGAGGAAGCAACAGCGCCTTCAGCACCGCCTTGATCCAGATCGGATCGACTTGCAGTCGCGCGGTGTCGAGCGTCGACGCCAGGACGATCCCATCGGTCATGCGGCGCCGTGCGCCGGCCGGGTCACGCGGCCGCTGCGGAGTTCCAGCGCGGCGCGATCCTCGTACCAGGGCAGCGCTTCGGTCAGCCCCGACCGCACGTCGTGCGTCGGTGCGTAGCCCAAGGAGCGGCGCGCCTTGTCGAGGTCGGCCTGCGAGTGCCGCACGTCGCCAAGGCGAAAATCCGCGTGCTTCGGCGGCGGGATGACCAGGCCGGGATGCCGTTCTGCGAGCAAGTCGCGCAGCATCGCATAGAGCTCGCTCAGCGGCGTCCGGCTGCCTACGGCCACGTTGTAGACCTGACCGCTGACGGCGGCGTCGTGCGTCGTTGCGGCGCGAAGGTTCGCCTGCACAACGTTGGCGACATAGCAGAAATCGCGGCTTGTTGCTCCATCGCCGTAGATCACGATCGGCATGCCGGACAACATGCTTGCCACCCAGCGCGGGATCACGGCCGCATAGGCGCCTTCCGGATCCTGCCGCGCGCCGAACACGTTGAAATAGCGTAGCCCTACGGTAGCCATTCCATAGCAACGGGTGAAGACCTGCGCGTAAAGCTCGTCCAGATACTTGGTCACCGCGTACGGCGAAAGCAGATTCCCGATCGTGGCCTCGACCTTCGGCAGCGCCGGGTGGTCGCCGTAGGATGAGCTCGACCCGGCGTAGATGAATCGTTTCGCGCCGGCATCTCGGGCTGCCACCAGCAGGTTGATGAACCCCGTTGCATTGGCAGCATGGGTTCGCAGTGGATCCTCGATCGATCGCGGCACTGACCCTAGCGCAGCCTCGTGCAGCACGATGTCGACGGATTTGCAAGCGCTGCGGCAGGCCTCGAGGTCAACGATGTCGCTGTCGTGGAAAGTGTGCCTGCTCCAGGCCGTTTCGCCGACGGCGCGCCGTACCGCATCGAGATTGCTGCGGTGACCCGTGGCAAAATTGTCCATGCTCACCACGTCCTGCCCAAGCCCTAGCAGGCTCTCGAGCAGGTGCGAACCGATGAAGCCGGCGCTGCCGGTGACGAGCCAGCGCAGCGGCCGGGCCTGCAGCTCGGTGCAGGCCACCTCGAATGCGTCTCGCACGGGGGCGCATGCCATTACAGCCTCCAAACGCTGATGCCCCGCGCGCGCAGCAGCGCAGCGTCGGCTGCGCACTTTACGTCCACGTAAAGCCCTCCCGGTTCGAGCTTTTCGATGAAATCGTCGACAGGACGCTGCTTGAACTCCCGATGCGCGACGGCTGCGACGATGGCGCGGGCGGGTGGCAACTTCTCCCATGGCTCCAACTCGATCTGGTACTCGCGGCGTGCTTCGGAGGGGTCCGCGACGGGATCATGCACGTGTATCGTGACGCCGTAGGAGGAAAGCTCGTGCACGACATCGATCACACGCGAGTTGCGAATGTCCGGGCAATTCTCCTTGAAGGTGAGACCGAGCACGTTTATATGCGCACCCTTGACCCGGGAACCGGCCTGGATCAGCTGCTTCACCGTCTGCTCGGCAACATATTTGCCCATGCCGTCGTTTATTCGACGGCCGGCAAGAATGACTTGGGGATGATAGCCAATCTTGTCGGCCTTGTGCGTCAGGTAGTAGGGGTCGACGCCGATGCAATGCCCGCCGACGAGGCCGGGGCGGAACGACAGGAAATTCCACTTGGTTCCGGCCGCCTCGAGCACCTCCATCGTATCGATTCCGAGCTTGTGGAAGATCAGCGCCAGCTCGTTCATCAGCGCGATGTTGAGGTCGCGCTGCGTATTTTCGATCACCTTGGCGGCTTCGGCGACCCTGATGCTGGTAGTGCGGTGCACGCCCGCCGGGACGATGCTCGCGTAGATGGCGGCGACACGCTCGAGAGTGCTCGGCGTATCTCCCGAAACGAGCTTCGTGATCCGCGGCAACGTATGCTCCTTGTCGCCCGGATTGATCCGCTCGGGGGAGTAGCCAACGAAGAAGTCGCGCATCCACTTCATCCCCGAGCATGTTTCGATGACGGGGACACACATCTCCTCGGTCGCGCCCGGATACACGGTCGACTCGAAGACGACGGTCGCCCCAGGCTTGAGGTTGCGACCCACCGACTCGCTTGCGGCAAGAAGCGGCCCGAAGTTGGGCTGATGAGCGTTGTCGATGGGCGTGGGGACGGCCACGACGATGAAATCGGCCCGACGCAACTCCGCTGCGTCGGTCGTGCAATGCAGACCCTTTGCCGCCGCGAGGTCGGCGGGGCCCACCTCTCCGGTCGGATCGACGCACTTTCGGTATGCCTGCACTTTGCTCTCGGAAAGATCGAACCCGACCGTTGCGTATCGCTTGCCGAACTCGACGGCGAGCGGCAGGCCCACATAGCCCAGTCCGACAACAGCAACGGTCGTGGCTTCGGTCTTGCTCATGGGGAGGTCCCCGCTGTCGAGTCAGGCGACGCGATCTGTCGGCGTGGCCCGGCTGCGGTTCTGGAAGCGCTCAAAGCCCGCTCAGCAGCTTCTCGGCATCGCCGCGTACGGGCGACGTCTTATCGAGCTGGGTCAGAGGCTCGAGTGCGCGGCGCGCGCCCGCCTTGTCACCTGTCTCGAGCAGCGCTTTCCCGAAATGCAGACGGATCTCGGCGTTCCCGGGAGCGAGATTCGAGGCGGCGCGGAGCAGCTCCAAGCCCTTGGCGGCTTCGCCGCTCTGAACCAATGCCCAGCCAAGGGTATCGATCACGTCGGGGTTGAATGGCGCTTGCCGGTAAGCACGCTCAGCGTACTCGCGCGCCGCCGGATCGCCCGAGTTCGCCAGCAGAAACGCCAGATTGTTGAGCAAGACCGGGTTCTCCGGCTCGATCTTCAACGCCGCCTGATATTGGGTGATTGCGCCGCGGTAGTCCTTCCTCGACAGACTCTGCTCACCGAGGAAGGAGTACAAGGTTATGTCCTTGGGATGCTGCTTCATCCATTGCCCGGCAAACTGGGTCGCCTCGGCCATTTTGCCGGCGTTTTCCAGCGCCTGGTAGCGCCGCGCGGCAAGCAGCGGGATCGGCTGGCGCGCGATGCCATCCTGGTAGGCAGTGGCCGCCTCCGGCCATTTCTTCTCTGCCGCCCGCACTTCGCCCTCGAGAGCGAAGCCGAACGCGCGATCAGGATAGTCCTTCTGCAGCTTGCGCGCTTCAGCGATCGCCGCTTCGGGATGACCCGACATGAAGTAGGCGTTGGCCAGCGCCACCCACGGCTGCACCTGATTCGGGTCGCTGGAGATGGCATCGTGCAGCGTGGCGATTGCAGCGTCATAGTGCTTGCCTGCGGCCTGTGCGTCAGCGAGCCGCAGCAGTGCTGTCACGTTGTGCGGCTGCAGCTGCACGACTCGTGCAAACGTCTGCACCGCTTGGTCCGTCTCGCCTACCGCGCGCTGCGCCGCGCCAAAGGTCTGCAAGACCTGCGCGTTGTTCGGGAAGGCGGCCTCGGCAGATTGCGCGGCGGCGAGGGCGGACCTGGGGTCTCCGATGCCCGCGTAGTAGTTGACCAGTACCAAGCGGGAGCGAGGTGATCCTGGAGCGGCGGCAATCGCCCGCTCGATTACAGCCCTGACTTCGTCGGCGCCGTGCCCGGTCATGGCGAGCAGCTCCGCGGAGCCGAGCAGCAGTTGTTCGTTCTTCGGGTCCTTGGCCAGCAGCTGCTCGTAGCGCTTGCGTGCGTCGTCGGGTTTCTGCTCCTGCACATCGAGCAGCGCGAGGCTTCGTGCCGCAACAGGGTTGGTCGGCTGGACCTCCAGCGCCTTCTCGAAGCTCGCGCGTGCATTCTTGAGGTCACGCATGCCTACGTAGGCCAAGCCCTTGACGTTGTAGGTGAGCGGGTTAGCAGGCTGCTTCCTTTCGAGTGTCGCAATCGCGGCGAGCGCCTGGTCGAACTCGCCTCTGAGCAGATGCGCCGCGATCAGCGCGAGATCGGCCTGGTACTGAGACGAATCCGCCGCCGAAAGGGCCTCGAGATCCTTGAACGCCTGGTTGGTATCGCCGGTCGCGGCGCGGATTTGGGCAAGCCTGATTTTGCTTGCCATGTTGTCCTGGTCCACCGCGTTCGCCCGTTCGTAATATTGCGCGGCCTTGGCCGTATTGCCCAGCGCGAGATCGGCCTCGCCTGCCATTCTCAGGAGGACGGCGTCATTCGGCGCGCTCTGGAGCGCGGACTCGAGGACGTCGGCCGCTTGCGCAGACCGACCCGTGCGCAGATAGATCGCGGCCAGTGCCTGCTTCGGGCCTTCCTGTTCGGGCGCCTGCGCCGCGACCTTGCGGAGTGCGTCCTCGGCGGTAGCATACGAGCCGAGCTTGAAGTCGATCAGGGCAGAGAGGTAAAGGCTCTGCAGATTGTCCGGCTTCGCGGCGAGCACTTGCTGGATCACGTCGCGCGCGTGTGCCGCGTCGCCACGCGAGAAGGCAACAAGAGCGTCCGCGTAGAGCGTGCGGAAGTCATGCGGCGCGAGCTTCTTCATGGCGTCGATCTGGGCGACAGCCTTGTCCGCCTGCCCGCTTGCGACCAGCATCGAGACCAGAGCGAAGCGCGCATCGATCGCGTTGGCATTCGCCTCGACCGCTTGTTGCAGCGTCTTGACGGCATCATCGCGACGGCCCTGGCCGCTCTGCAACTGAGCTTTGAGAATCATGGCCTCGGGATAGTTCGGAGCCGCGGCCAGCGCCGAGTCGATCAGCGTGAGCGCCCTGGGAAGATCGTTGGACAGTGCGGCGATCTGGGCTTCGAGCACGAGAATCCGGGCATCGCCCGGCGCGATTGCTGCCGCGGCGGCGATCGTTTCGCTGGCCTTCTTCGTGTCGCCCAGGGCCAAGTACGCCGCGGTCACCGACGCCATGAGGTCTGCCTGGGCGCGCGGGCTGTCGAGCCTGCGGGTTGCCAACTCGGTGGTCAGCTTAGTGAACGCACCTTGGGCGAGCAGCGTCTGTGCGAGCGCGGGATAAGCCTCATCGGCCGGATAGTTCAGGTCGAGCGCCTTGCGAATCTCGGTCTCGGCAGCGGCTGGCAATCCGGTCTGGAGGAAGGACTTGCCCAGCAAAAACCTCGCCTCGGCATTGTCCGGCGCTTTCTGCAGCGCGCTCTTGAGCTGGATGATCCCGGCATCGTATTCGCCTTTCGCGAGGTACGATTTCGCCGATGCGACGAGCTTGGGGGCGTCCTCGTTGCCGCAACCCCAGAGCGTGGGCGCGACGAGCGCGGCCGCTGCGACCCAGATAAGGATCCGAAGATTCATCGCCATGTTATTTGAGCAGCCGGTTGTCGAGCGCCAGGGCGGTCTACTTCAGACCGCAGCGGTGCATGAGATCGTACAGCGTCGGGCGGCTCACTCCGAGCAACTCTGCGGCCTTGCTGAGGTTGCCGTTGACCCTTCCAAGGACCCGCAATACCGCGCTTTTCTCCGCTTCCTCGCGAACCTGGCGCAGGTTCAGCACCGCGATCTGCGTGTCGTGGCTTGGCAGGCCGAGATCAGCAGCGCTGATCGTCAGGCCTTCGGCCATGATCACCGCACGCTTTATCACGTTCTCAAGTTCGCGTACATTCCCCGGCCACGGATGCGACTCGATCGCCTCGATCGCATCGCCCAGCAGTGTCATGGGTCCGCGCCGTTGCTCCGCCGCGAACCGGCGCACGAAGTCGTGCGCGAGCAGCGCCGCGTCGCCCGTTCGCGCGCGCAACGGCGGGATTTCGACTACGATTTCGGCAATACGGTAATACAGGTCCTCGCGAAACTCGCCCGTGGCGATATGGTCCTTCAGGCTCTGATGAGTCGCGCAGACCACGCGGACGTCGATGGGAATCTCCTCGCGGCCGCCGACGCGCTCGATCACCCGTTCCTGAAGGAAACGCAGCAGCTTGACTTGAAGCGCGACCGGGAGGTCACCGACCTCATCAAGAAAGAGCGTGCCGCCGCTGGCGGTCTCGATCTTGCCGAGGGTCCGTTTGGCGGCCCCGGTGTAGGCGCCTCTTTCATAACCGAACAACTCCGCCTCGAGCAGCGTCTCCGGTATCGCCGCACAGTTGATCGCCACGAACCGTTCGCCACGGCGCGGCGATAGCTGGTGCAAGGCCCTTGCCAACAACTCCTTGCCTGTGCCCGATTCGCCCCAGATCAGCACCGTTGCCAACGCGGGGGCCAGCTTCTCGATCGTGCGGCATATCCGCAGCATCTCCGGATCGCGCGTGATGATTCCCGACGTCGCCGGGGTTGCCTGCGCGGATTGAAGACGCCGGTTTTCCTCCTGGAGCTCATGGACGCGAAACGCCCTGTCTATCGTCCAGGCGAGAATCTCGGGTTCGAACGGCTTGGTGCAGAAATCGTGCGCTCCCAAGGCGATCGTCTTGAGCGCATTGGCGCGATCGTTCTGTCCGGTGAGCACGATGACCTTCGTGTCCGGGGCGAGCACGTGAATTTCCTCGAGCAGCTGCAGGCCTTCGGCCGGATCGTCCGGATTCGGAGGCAGGCCGAGGTCCATGGTTACGACCGCCGGCTCGAAGCGACGCAGCTGCGCGATCGCCGACTCGCGATCGCTCGCGACGACTATCTCGTAGCGGTCGAATGCCCAGCGCATCTGCTTCTGCAGCTCGAGATCGTCCTCGACGATGAGCAGCGGCTTGCGCGTTTCCGTCATGCAACTCTCGTGACAGGGGCCGTTGGCACGGCGTTGCTGTCGCTTGGCGGCAACAGTACGCTGACGCGCGTGCCGCGACCCGGCTCGCTGTCGACCGTCATCTGTCCACCGAGTCCGGCAATGTACTGGGAGCTCTCATAAACACCAATGCCCATCCCCTCCGCCTTGGTCGTCTGGAATGGCTTGAAAAGCCGTTCGCGGACGAATTCGGGGCTCATCCCGATCCCCGTGTCGACGACCTCGATGACTGCGGCGCCGCTCTCGCGGTGCACGCGAACCGAGACACGACCCCCGCCGACGGTCGCGTCGATGGCATTCTGCACCAGGTGTCCGATGACGTGCTCGAGTCGGTCCTCGTGCCCAAGGGTCGTCACCCCGGCCATGAGATCGAGCTCGATGGGCGACTGATCCCTGGCCTTTGCGGCGCAAACTCGCTTCGCCACGACCTCGAGGTCGACCGGTCGTGCATTCTCCACTGGTGTGGTGCCCGCGCGCAACTGCAGCATCAACCGATTCATCCTTTCGACGACGTGTTCCACGGTCGTCAGCATATCCTGTTCGAACTCGGGATTTCCATGGTGTCGCTCGGCGTTGCGGAGCATCAGCGAAAGCTGCGCCACCAGATTCTTCAGGTCGTGCACTACAAATGCCGACATGCGATTGAAGGCGTCGAATTTGCGCGCCTCGAGCAGCGCTTCGGTCGCCTGGAGCTGGCCGAGGTAGCTTGCTGCCTGCCGACTTGCCGTCTTGAGCAAATCACGCACCTCCCAGTCGACATCGATGGCGGCGCGAGGGGTTGCAAGGATGATGAAGCCCAGGATCTCCGCCGCCCCGGAGGGGAGCGGCACGATCAGCCATGCGTCGCGAATTGCCGCAAGCCAGGCCGGCCGCTCCAGCTCGGGGTACCCCCTCGGGGCCGAACCGATTTCGCTCACGCTAACCACCCACCCCGTACGCGCGAGAAACCCGCCAAGCGCTCCCTCCGTCGGCTCGACCGCATCGACCGCGGGCGTGTTCCAGCGGGCGGCCGGCCGGAAGCTACCGCGACCATCGCTGAGCCAGAGCATCCCCGCCGGGCTTTCGACGAGGTCAGCGAGCGCGACGATGACCCGCTCCTGCAACCCCTGACCCGAGCTCTCGGTCGAGAGAGTGCGAGTGAAGCGCAGCCACTCCTCGCGATAGTCGTAGCTATAGGAAAAGAAATGCTTGCTGACGAACACCTTGAGCTTGGAGCGGAAGCGTCCGGACGTGGCCACGACCGCGAAGCCCAGCAGCGCGGCAAAGAGCAGCTCGATCTGCAGCGTGCGGCCCCAGTCGCCCCCAAGGTAGAGCACGACGTAGCCGGCAGCGGCGACCGTGAGCAGGAACGCAGCCGAAACGAGCAGCGCAGTGGATCGATACACCACCTCGCGCGAGACGTGCATCTCGACCGTCCAGCGCGGGTTGCGTGCTGTCGCAATTGCAATGAACGGGACGACCAGCGCATTGGCCACGCCCCGTGCCGTCCAGATGTCGAGGTCGAGCCGAGCAAAAAGCGTGGCGTCGGCATAGAGCAGCAGGTCCAAACCGAAGATGCCGCCAAGCGCTACGCACAGCGGTTTGATCGCCCATCGCGCCTGGGGGTGCGCACCGCTGATCAGTTGCTCGACGAGCATCAGGCCGATCACGGCAAAGCCAAGCCGGAGCCCGAACTGCAGCCGCGGCCCCTCTGCGCCGAGCAGTCGCGAGAGCGGCAGATCATTGGAGAGGGGAACACTGGCCATCAGGCCGAGGGCAACCAACGCGATGACCCATCGCGGGAATGGTGGCGCCATACCGGGGCTGCGCTCTCCACGGAGCAGATTGCCGAGGAACGCGAACCAGATGGCATACCTGAGGGTGTCCGACGCATTGGCCATCAGCCACAGGCTGGTTGAATCGGACCACGCGAGCGCCATTGCGGCGGCTGACCAAAGCACCGTGGCCATGATGGCCGCAAGGAGCAGCGCCGCCCGAACGCTGCGGCGCCAGCCTAGAGCCATGCGCACGGCAAATGCCAGATACGCCACCAGAGCAAGGCCATAGCTCCAGCTGGCGAGGGCGACGAGGGTGGTTCCGGTCACGGGAACGCCTGGTTGCTCGACGACAAGGAGGGGACTCTAGCGCGGGTTCGCGACGGCAGGAAGCCCCGGCAAGAGCCCGTTGCCGAAGCACGGCCAGATCGCTCGCCGCCTCGGCAGGCAGGTGCGGCGGTCCCGGGGGAACGCTACCGCCGTCCGACAGGTGTGACCTGGCCTATCGGGCGCCTTCGCCCAGCAACACAACTCTCACCGTTTCGAGCAGGATGAGGACATCCAGAAGGAGCGAGTGGTTCTTGACGTAGTAGATGTCGTACTCCAGCTTCCTCGCCGTGTCCTCGACCGTGGCCACGTAGGAATATCTGACTTGCGCCCAGCCCGTGATGCCCGGCTTGACGTTATGCCGGATGGAGTAAAAAGGGATTCTTTCCGAGAGCATTGCCACAAATTCTGGACGCTCAGGCCTTGGTCCGACCAAGCTCATTTGACCCCGGAGGACATTGATCAGCTGCGGCAATTCGTCGATGCGCGTCTGTCGCATGAAGCGGCCCACGCGAGTTACCCGCGCGTCGTTGACGCTGGCCCAGGTGGGCGTGCCGTCTTTTTCGGCATCGCGCGCCATGCTGCGAAACTTAAGCATCGTAAATTTCCTACCCCGAAGGCCGACGCGGGTCTGACGATAGATGATCGGCCTGCCGCTTTCGACCGCGATCGCAATCGCGGCGATCACCATGACGGGCAATGCAACGAGCATCAGCATGGCCACCCCCACCAGATCGAAGCCGCGTTTTGTGAGGCCGCGCAGCCAGCTCTGGCGGTAGCCTTCGCCGTAGATGAACCAGCTCGCCCTGCTCATGTCGAGTGGGACGTGGCCGTGCACCCTCTCGAAGAATCGCGCGAGCTCAGTGATCTTTACGCCATTGAGGCGGCAGGCGAGCAGCTCTCGCAACGGCAGCACGCCACCCCGCCGCTCCCGGGCTGCCACGACGATCTCATTGACCCGCAGCTTCTTGACTGCCTGCGCAAGCGGTTGGTCGTTGGCAATGATACGTTGCGCGGGTACCGCCGGTTCCTCGCGTTTCCCGAACGGGTAAAAGCCCACGAGGCGCAGACCGGTATCCTCGCCGGCGAGAGAAGCTTCGACTTGCTTGGCCTCCGCGCCGGTTCCAAGCACCAGGAGCCGGTAGGGATGAAGGCTATTGATCAACGGCAATACGACCGCGTGACGCACCAGCAACAGGCCGCTGATCGCCAATAGGGCGGCAACGCCGATACACTGCCGGAACGCCGCCCCGCCGGGTAAGGCATCGGCGATGACATAGGCGATCGCCGTTGCCACCGCAGAGGCAATCCACACCCGTGTGATATAGGTGCTGCGCGCGAGGCTTTCGCGTCTGCGATATACCCCGAACCCGATATTGAAGGCCAAGATCAGGATGGCATAGACGATCTCCGGGGTCGCGTCGGCCGGGGAAGCCGGCATCGGCAGGCGTTCCAGGAACAGGATCACCGCGATGCCAGCGATGAACACCCAGAAGAGTTCCGCCGCGAGTTGCAGCACGCGCACGCGCGGAGCGGGGTAAAGCAGAAAATCCTTCATCGCGCCGGCTCCCAACGCAATATGCGCTCGTCGATCGACTCTTGTAGCGCCTGCACGCGACACGGGTATGACACGCCCTGTTACTCGCTCCAACGCTCGTTGTCACGACGGGATGATGAGGGTACGCGGCTTCCTATTCCAGCGTCTACGCGAATATTCATGCGCCGACGAACGGTCGCGTAGACCTGCCGAGCGTCAGACTCTGTGGTGTACTTAAGAGGCGCGCCATAGCGACGTCGCCCGATAGACACCGGTCGGGTGCATTTCGTTTGCTCGCTGCTCTCATGGTGCTGTTGACGACGCCCGCGCACTTGATCGGTGCGCGGGCAGGCTTGCAGCGGACCGCCGAAAGCAGTCCGGGCCCAGGCACCCTAGTCAGGCCGCGCGACTCGCATGAAGGCTGAAGATTACCCGGAGAACACGTGGCGATGCCTCAGGTCGGGCCAGGTTCCCTGGGGGCTACTACGGGCGCGCGGATCCTGAGCCTTGTCGAGCCTGCAAAGCCTCGCCGCGCTTGGGAGGGCGGCGGACGCACCGCCGCAGCGACCTTCAACGCCAACTCGTGCCCTGACTCCTAGCGCTGGGACTTGCGGCGAAGGGAGCCCGCCAAGCCGAGTATAGCCAGTCCGACCAGCACCAGACTGCCCGGCTCAGGTGCCTGGCGCAGCGTCCGCGACCCCGAGAACGTGCCGGATACGGAGGAAGTGAACGAGCTCAGAGAGCCGTTGTGGATGCCGGCGCCCGGGTTCACATCGGCAAACGAAAAGGAGATGCCGGTCGGCAAGCCCAAATCGGTAATAACATCCGAGGTAAAGGAGGCTGTGTCCGGCGGGTTCGCGACACTCAATGTCAGCGAAGATCCGCCACCGAATATGGCATCAATGAACGTGGCCGAGAGGTAGTTGGTGCCCGTCCCGCCCATGCCGCTGGTGATAGTAAACGACCCCGAGAATGGCTGGGTCACGAACCCGGGAAGTGGCGAACTAGCAGGGCCTGTGCTGGTGGCGATCAAGGTAAGGTAAGCCGCGATTGGCGTGCCCAGCAAAGCATCGATTTGCGTGATGTCGATTGGGACGTTGCTACCGCCGATGGTCGTTGAACCCGCGCCATTGTTTATTCCGGCGATCGTATCGCTGCTGCCCGCCTGGCCGAAAGTCAAAATGGTTGTCGCGCTTGCGGGTGCAGGGGCGAGTACGGCCGCCGCCGCGATGATCAGTACTGATGCGAACTGCTTCATGTCGTCCGTCCACTTCTCTTTGGATTCGCTACTCGGGCCTTCTTGCGTTCTTCTACCCAACCCCCGAAGCAATTGGCATTCCATATGGTCAAGCCACTGATTCAACAATGAAATTAGTGTACTAAACACCCTCTCTTGGCTCTTCTGTAAATATCTTCGACAACCGCGCGCCCATCGGGCTGCAAATGAAACGGGCCCGATCGCTCGGGCCCGTCCGCTTCCCTTTTGGCGCTGCCGCCTTTGGCGGCGGTCGACTTACCGCATCGACTTGCGCCGAAGCAAGCCCACGACACCGAGCATCGCCAGTCCCACGAGCGCGAGACTGCCTGGCTCAGGGACCTGGCGCCCGACGTTCGCAGAGTAGTCACCGGACACGGACGAAGTGAAGGAACCCAAAGAGCTGCCCGTGATCTTGACGCCCGGGACAACGTCGGCAAACGAAAGAGACATGCCTCGGGCGAGGCCCAAGTCACCGACCGGAATGACGCTTGACGTAAAGGAAACCGTTGTCGGCGGCTGCGCCACGCTCAACGTCAACGATGCGCCACCTGCAAGGCCAAATACCGCGTCCGTGAACGTGCCGGAGAGGAAATTGGTGCCGCCCCCGCCAGACATGCTGGTGATGCTAAAGGTGCCGGTGAATGCCTGGATGATCGTTCCTGCGACATTTATGGCAGCGCCCATACTGGTCGCCGTAAGGTCAAGAAAACCGCTAAAGGGCGTACCCCCCAAGATAAACTGGGTGATGGTCACGGGGATATCGACCCCGGTGATCGTCGTCGAAATGCCGCCGCTATTCGTCCCGGTGATCGGGTCAGTACCATTGACGCTCTGCCCGAAGGTCAAGATCGTCGCGGCGCCCGCCGGCATCGTCGCGAACAACCCCGCGGCTGCGAGGAGCACCGCCGACGCAAACTGTTTGAATTGGCTCATGTCTGACACCTCTTCCTGTCCGAAAATGAATCAGTGAACAGGGAAGCAAGTCGTGCGCCAAGAAATACTATGTCTATGAATCAATGATTTGGATATTCCCGAGGAACGGAGTTGTAAGATAAGTCGACACAATTCGTAGCCGACAGTCGCTGCAATAGGTGGGCTCCTCCCTGCGAATTGACCAGACCTGCGTGTCCGATAGTAATGAAACCCTCAACGAAGGGCCTGCTGGCGTCCGCTGCAGGGGGTCGATCATCCCGCTATGGCCTCCTCGACGCGCGCGGCGCCCGTGGAGTGCTGTTCTGGGCGCTGTTCTGGGCGCTGCTCTCGGCTCTGCGGCCCGTACCGGGCGCCGCCGCCGCAGCGTCCGCCCCGCGGTTGCTGCTCTACGACGGGAACGACGGCGCCACCTGCACCTATTTCAACGCCGGCGGGCGGATCGCGTGGCGGCACGCGCTCGGGGACTGGATCGACGCCGATGGCCAATTGCAGGGGGAGAAGCCATTTGCTGAAGCCGTCGTCGAGGCCGGCCCCGAGCGTCGCGTCATCCAATGGGACCTGACACGTCTGGTACGCGGATGGCTGGCGGGCACCTATCCGAATACCGGCATCCTGCTCGCAGCGTCCGGAGCGCCGTCCGGCGCCGCCGCATTCTTCAGTCGCGATGCGAACTCGGAGCGGCTGGGCCCGCGGCTGACCGTTCGTCTCGCCGGGGCAGCGCAGCCGAAGACTTTGGTTCCCGCCGCGGACACCTGGCTCGATTGCTCCACGCGGCGCTCGCTGGGCGCGCAACCTGAGCTGCACGTCGGCCCAGCTTCGCATACGGCGATGCAGTTCGATCTCGCCGCCTTGGCCGGACGCTCAATCCTCCGGGCCAGCCTGGAGCTCACCACACTGACGAAGCAGTCCGGGCGCGTGAGCGTCGGCGTCTTCAGGCTGGATCCGCCCTTGCCGGCGCCTGCGGCGCGCTCACACACCGGCATCGCAAGCAAATACCCGGGCGATCGCGGTATCGGGCAGGATCCCGACGTTCTCATGGCGACCGGCTTCGAGTCGCCGTTCTGGCGCACCGACTGGACCTACGTGAGCCCAGTCAGCCACGTCGACGTCGTCGACCGCGACAGGAAGCTGCGCTTCGAGCCATTGCTCGGCAAGGCGCTGCGCATTGCAATTCCCAGAGGAGACAATTTTGGTCTCGACATGGGCTTCGACTTCAAGGACAAGCTCGGCTATGAACCCGAGGAAATCTACTTTCGCTATTACCTTCGTCTTGCCGACGACTGGATTCCGACCGTAGACGGCGGCAAGCTGCCTGGACTCGCCGGCACCTATGGCAAGGCCGGGTGGGGAGGGCGCCGGGCGGACCCGCTGAGGGGTTGGTCGATGCGCGGAAGCTTCAATCGAGCGCCCTCCCCGGCGAATCCACTCTACGGCGTAACCACCATCGGCACTTACGCGTACCACGCGGAGATGGAGGACAAATTTGGCGATCAATGGTACTGGACCCGGCATGGCCTCGGACTGCTGCAACGCAACCGCTGGTATTGTCTCGAGCAGTATTTCAGGGTCAACACACTTGGTTCGAGGGACGGCATCCTCCGGGCCTGGATCGACGGGGCGCTCGCCTTCGAAAAGACCGACGTCTATGTGCGGGACGTGAACTCTCTGAAGATCGAAAGGGTATGGATGGACGTCTACCACGGCGGAACCGCGACGGCTGCTCACGACCTGCATCTCTATATCGACAACGTGGTGGTCGCGAGGAAGCCGATCGGATGTATCGGCACAGGTTGAGCCGGCGGTGCCTGAGGAGGAACCCGCGTTCGAGGAACCTGCGGTCGTCGTCTTCGGCGACCGCCCAACCGTTCTTGTCGTTCGCCGGCGCCCGGTGCAGAATCGGCACACGGTCACCGCGTGGCAAATGACAGGGGTCCGCGCAATGCCCAACGCAGAGCTGATGAGCGCGCGCCCAGCCTGGGCCGACGACAGCTCCACTTTATTCGCGTCGCGAGTCTGGTTCGAGCGTTGGTTCGAAGCGTTCGGTCCTGCCGAGCACGGCCAGTGGGATTCGCCGGATGGTGTTTCGCCGTACGGAATCGCCTACCAGATAGAGCGACGGCGAGTCGGACCCCTCACCTTGCGCGTCGTCAGCGGCGCAGTCAATTCGTACACGCCGCAGTTCGACGTCCTCGGATCGGGTGCGCCGAGTCGGTCAGATCTCACCCAGATGATGAAGGAGCTTGGCGCTTCAGTCCTGGTGTTGCCATTGGTCGCCCGGAACTCGAGGCTGCTCCGAGCGCTGGACTCGAGCGCCTTCCGTATGGGGACATTTCTGGACGACTGCGAAGCGGCTCCGCTTATCGATTGTACCGGGAGCTGGGACGCGTATCTCGCGACGCGCCGCCCGTCGCAACGTAGCGAGTGGCGCGACAAGGAGCGTCGTCTATTGAAAGCAGGAGGCCGGCTGGAAGTCTTGTCGTCGTGGGAAGATGCCTCCTCCGTATTCGACGACCTCCTGAGCGTTGAGGCGTCAGGGTGGAAAGGTCGCAACGGAACATCGATTCGTCAGGTGCCCCAAGCCAGGACCTTCTTCGAGGGAATCTGTCGCGATCTCGCCTCCGCCAGGAAACTCCGGGTATTCTTGCTGCGGTTCGAATCCCGGGTCATCGCATTCAAGATCTGCACGCTCCACGCCGGTCGCCTGTCCAGCCTCAAGGCAGGCTATTCGGAGGAATTTGCGAAATACTCGCCCGGTGTGGTATTGCAGCTATGGGTTTCCAAGTGGTGTTTTGAACAGCCTGACGTCGACATATTTGACTTCCTCGGACCCGCAACCGCAAACAAGTTGGCATGGGCGACCCGCGTCGAGGAGCTATATACTTTGTATGTGTTCCGGCCGACGCTGAGTGGTGCACTGGCGTGGCTCCGATGGTCGGCCGGACCGCGCATTCGTCAATGGTTCCGGCGCACGGCGGGCGGAAGCCCGGCGGACCAAGCTGCGACCGTCCGTCAGCAAAGCGCGGCGCAAGCCTAGCGGAACAGATACTCCGAAGGCAGGCGCCGGCGCGTTGAGTAATCACAACAATTACGTCTCCATGCTCATGAATTCCTGGCCATTGTCTTGCTCGCGCCGGTGCTGTCCGAGTCCACGGGCGCTCATCGGACTGCTCGCTCCCCTCGTTGCAGCATTCGCTGCCGGCGCGGCGAGTGCCGCGGTGAACTACAACAAGGCCAACGACTATTACGCGGCACTCGTCACCGGAGGGATCAAGGTCGTTGACATGTACCACCTTGGACCATGCGAGCAGCGGCTGAGCGCTCGCGATTATCCGAGGGCCATGGGCGAGTGCAATTTCATCCTCAGGATATTCCCCAACCACCCGACCGCGTTGTTCTTGATGTCCCAGATCTGCGAGCAATGGAAGTCCCCGGCGTGCATGCTGGACGAGTATTTCCAGAACGCGGTCGCGATCAATCCCAAGGCCGCCGACACGTACGTAATTCTGGGCATTCATCTTCATCACGTGCATCAGTATTCGAAAGCCATCGAAAGCTACCAGCATGCGCTGCAGCTCGATCCGAACCTAGCCAATGCCCACTACAATCTCGCGCTCGCGTATTTGAAGACCAAACAATTCGACCTCGCGAACGCGCACGCCAAGCGCGCCTACGCGCTTGGCGCCTCCCTGCCGGGCCTGCGCAACATGCTCGAGGAGGCGGGGCACTGGGACCCGACCGCGCAGGACAACAACCCAGCGCCCGCAGCGGAAAAGCCCCCTGGGGCTGCGGCTACGCCTGTTCCCTCCGACGACGCGGCCGCGAAGTAGCCCCGCCGCCTTGCGCCAGAAAAAATGCCGGCCGACACGAACCGCGCGGCCGCGCCGGTCGTCGCGGACAGCTCCAGCGGATCCGTGCGGATGGTTTCCGTCGCAGCCGATTTCACGGCGCTCGAGACTGCGTGGAATGCCATGGCCGCATTGCCGGAGCCTTTGTCGGCATTCGGCCGCCACGAATGGTTCGACGCGGCATGGCAGTGGGGACGGCACACCGCGAGCCTGTACGTGCTGTGTTTCTACGCCAGCGGACGCCTTGGCGCAGTGCTCCCGCTCGCTCTGCGGGAGGGCCGCGTCCGGGGCTTGCGTGTACGTGAACTCACGTTCCTGACCGTCCCCGACACGCAGTTCTGCGACATCATCACCGCCGAGGCGTATCGAGCGTCTGCAACCGTGGCGTTCGCAACCGAGCTGGCCCGAAGAGCCGCCGAATGGGACGTGATGCGACTCAAGTATCTCGCCACGGACGCGGTCGCGGTTTTTGGGCTTTGCACGGCTCTCAAGCAATCAGGGTTCACGACCCGCGTCACAACGCTCCCTGGGAATCCCTTCGTTCGCCTGGACTCGAGCTGGGCAGCGTACTATGCAACCCGCAGTCGCCGGCTCAAGAAGGCGAACAACCTGGCTGCGAACCGGCTGAAGAGAATGGGAGAGATACGGGTAGAGTGCCTCGCCTCGGAATCTCGTGACCCTACCGAGGTCAACCGCTTTCTTGAGCGCGCGATTGCGATTTCCGCCCGGAGCTGGAAGCGGCGCACGGGCAACTCGCTCGATCAGCAGGGACCGCAATCGTTCATCCGGCGGCTTTCCGAGCTTGCCGCCCGAGAGGGTTGGCTGTCGCTCTGGATCATGAGCGTGAGGGGACGACCTCTGGCCATGGAGTATCAGCTCGTCGCCGGCGGTAACGTCTTTGCCTTGCGCTCCGACTTCGATGCGGAGTTCGAGGACGTCTCCCCGGGAACGCATCTCAACGTGTGCATGCTGGAGGGACTGTTCGGGCGAGGGCTGCGCCGCTATTACATGGGTCCGGGCAACAACGCCTACAAGCACCGGTGGGCCGACGAGGTGGAGCCCTTGCAGGAGCTCACTGTCTATGGGCACTCGCTCGCGGGACGTGCCGCAGCCGCGTGGGAGACGACGATCAAGCCCATGGCAGTCAGCGTTCGCGATCGGCTGCTGAGATCTTCCGGGTACCAGCCGTGACGGGTGTCTGCGGCTGGTTCGGTGAGCTGGGCCTGGATCGACCCGCGCTGATCGAGGCAATGCGCCAGCACATCTCCTGGACGGGGGCCCCGGGCGAGCGCAGCGAAACCAGCGATGCTTTCGGACTCCTGGCGGTAGGGCACCCGGACACGATCGGCGTGTTCGCCTTCGACGCACTGCGTATCGCGTTTCACGGCCATGGCTTTTGGCGCGACGGCACCGACCGCGCTCTGCCCCCGATCGAGCTATGCGAGCGCCTTGCGACGGCTTATCGCGAGCGCGGCGCGGACGCGCTGACCCGCCTCGCCGGTGATTTCTCGCTCGCGCTCCTCGATCTGGAAAGGGGTCAAGCGCTCCTGGCGATCGACCGCATGGGCGTGCGCAACCTGGTCTACCGCATCGAGCAGGGCGTGCTAATTTTTGCGCCGAACCTCGATGCGCTGTCTGCCCACCCGCTCGTCACCCACCGGCTCGACTCGCAAGCGCTGTACGACTACGTCTATTTCCACATGGTTCCCGGGCCGCGCACCATCTTCCAGGACTCCCGCCGGCTGCTACCCGGTCAATACGTGTTAGCCCGGGGCGGAAAAGCCGCTGTGGCGTCGTACTGGGAAATGCGCTTCGACGAAGCCGGAGTCCCCGCCGGGCGGGAGCTGGAACGCCAATTCCGGGATGCGCTACGCGCGGGCGTCGCGGCCCGCGCGACAGGAGAAACCTGCGGCGCTTTCCTCAGCGGCGGAACCGACAGCTCCACGGTGACCGGGTTGCTCTCCGAGCTTTCCGGGGGCCATGTCGGTACGTATTCGATCGGCTTCGAAGCGACCGGGTATGATGAGATGGCTTACGCGCGCATCACCGCGCGACACTTTCGCACCGATCACCACGAATACTATGTGACGCCGGACGATGTTGTGGCCGCGATTCCCGTGGTGGCGGCCGAGTACGACCAGCCATTCGGCAACGCGTCGGCCGTCCCGACGTACTACTGCGCAAAGCTTGCGCGTGACGCGGGGGTCGAGCGCATGCTGGCCGGGGACGGCGGCGACGAGCTGTTCGGGGGAAACGCACGCTACGCGAGGCAGTATCAGTTTTCTCTCTACGAACGGCTTCCGGCGTGGCTGCGCACGGGCGTGGTCGAGCCGCTCGTGGAGACGGGGTTCGCGGCGGCGATCCCGATCCTGCGCACGGGCAGGAGCTACGTGGAGCAGGCGCGGTTGCCCATGCCTGCGCGTTACGAGTCCTACAACCTGCTCGAGCGCCTCGGCCCTCGCAACGTCTTCGACCCGGAGTTTCTGGCCGGAGTCGACCCATCGCAACCGATCGCCATGCTGTCGCGGGCCTACGAATCGGCGCATGCATCGAGTCTAATAAACCGGCTGCTGGCTCTCGATCTGAAATTCACGCTCGCCGACAATGATCTGCCAAAGGTCACGCGCATGTGCGATCGCGCCGGGGTCGACGTCGCCTTTCCCCTGCTCGACGATGCCGTGGTAGCCTTTTCCACGACTCTACCGGCCCAGATGAAGGTGCGCGGAACGCGCCTGCGCTATTTCTTCAAACAGGCACTACGCGATTTCCTCCCGCGGGAGACGCTCGCCAAGCGCAAGCACGGCTTCGGCTTGCCGGCGGGACCGTGGCTTGCGAGTCACGAGCCGCTTCGCAAGTTGTCCCAGGATGCATTGGCGAGCCTGCGCGCGAGGCGAATCTTTAACCGCAAGTTTCTCGATGAACTCGTCGGGACGCAGCTACACCAGCACTCCGGCTACTACGGGACGATGGTTTGGGTACTGATGATGCTCGAACTGTGGTTCCAGCAGCGGCAAAACCACCACTGAGCCGGATGCATGATTTCTTTATGTTGAAAACCCTAACCTCGAAAAAGCAGCTCCTGGATCAAGCGCGCTCCGCCAGGCGGACGGCCGGCAAGTCCGTTCTGACGCAGTTATTGGAGATCCTGGCGCTTCGACGAGGGTACGGGGAGCTGTTTGCGTACGAGTACTATGACTTCAAGCTCTACGATGACCGGAAGTTTACGTGGGCGAAGAAGAAGGAGTTTCTGGGCACACGAGCGGAAACCAAGGTGAGTGAGGCTGTGAACAGTCCCATGTGGGATATGATCGAAGAAGACAAGCTCATGACCTATGCAGCGCTGAGCGGTCTATCCCTGCCGATCCCCCAAACCTTCGCGGTCTATCATCGAAGGGGGCGCTATTTCGCCCCCGCGACGACGTTGGAGACCGCCGAGCGCCTTGCTGACTATGTCCGCAATGGAGCACCCTACCCATTTTTCGCCAAGCCCGTGCACAGCAGCTTCGGACTGGGCGGCTTGGCCGTTGCGTCTTTGGACAAGGCCAACGACCGGCTGAACATGATTGACGGAACCAGTACGCCTGTTCGTGACTTCGTTGACAATCTTGATTGCGTGCAGGGGCGCGATACCACCGAGCTCGGATATATGCTTCAGGAGCTTCTCGTTCCCCATCCGGTGATCCGTCAAGTGTGTGGAACAATATCAAGTGTTCGCCTGCTTGTTCTTCTCTACGACGACGGACCGCGGGTCTTGCGGGCGGTCTGGAAGGTCCCGCGCAGTGGGAGCATGACCGATAATTTCTACCATGGCGCCAGCGGAAATATGCTCGCGTGGGTCGACATCGGCAGCGGCTCGGTGCAACGTGTGATCCGGCGCCTCGCAGGCGAGCAGGAAGATGTCACGTCCCACCCGGATACTGGGGAACGGCTGTTGGGGCTTCATCTGCCAGATTGGGAGGCTTTGGTTAAGCTTGGCTTGACAGCCTCGGCCGCATTGCCTCGCCTTCGATTTCTGCATTTCGACATCGCAATGACTGATCGAGGTCCGGTCATACTCGAGATCAATGTCCAGGGCAGCTTCGATCTCGTGCAGCTTCCTGCGCCCTCTGGCCTCTATGACGATAGGTTGCGCGCATTCCTTGCGCAATACTCAACAGACCCGGCGGTCCGTCGCGTCCATGAGAAAGCGGTTCGCTGGTTCGCCGCCAAGACAGTCCCCACAGCGCGTGATCGGGCCGTTTGATGGCAAGCATAGCGACCACCTTGAGCGACCTCGCAGCATCGCTGCGGGAGGCCAAGAGACAAACCGGCAAAGGCGTGCTCGATCAACTCCTGGAGATCCGGGAAGTGCGCAGGCGGGCGAGGATGTTCGGGCTCACGGACTACTTCGACTATCGGCTGTTCGATGACGCCGCCTATTCGGGCCGCAACAAGGCCGACGTTGCAGGATGGCGGATAGAGGAGTGGCTTGCCAATGTCCTCAACGGACCCTGGCATGCCCTGGTCAAGGACAAAGTCATCTTCTATACGCTTCTTCAGGCTCATGGTTTGCCCTTTCCAAGGGTGCACGCGGTCTACCAGCGGGCGGGACAGCGATTTCCGGGGGTCCCCAGCTTTCGGACGCTCGACGCCTTGCTCGAATACATTCGGACCGAGATGCCGTACCCATTCTTCGCCAAACCCTCGTGCGGCGACCAGGGATACGGCGCGTTCGCCATACGAAGCTACGACAGGGTGAACGATCAGCTCATCGACCACGGGGGGCGATCGGTCCCCTTTTCAGAGTTTGCCGCGCGTATGCACGACCCAAAGGTCGGCGTTGAGCCTGGCAGCGGGTATGTTTTCGCCGAGCAGCTTCGACAGCACGAGGTGCTACGCGAGATGTGTGGCATCGGAATTGCGAGCGTCCGCCTGGTGTTGCTCGTTCATGACGAAGGCGCGGTGCCATTCAGGGCGCTGTGGAAGGTCGTTGCAGCGAACAACGTGATCGACCATTACCGTCGCGGAACAATAGGCAATCTTCTGGCGGCCGTTGACATCGAGTCAGGCAAAGTATTTCGCGTCATATCGGGATACGGATTGAGTCGTCGCCTGATTGAGCGGCACCCGGACAGTGGCCTCGCGTTTGCGGGATTTCAGTTGCCGCAATGGAACGACCTCGTCGGCGTGTGCCGGCAAGCAGCGCTCGTTTTCCCCGCGATAAGGATTCAGCATTGGGATGTAGCCTTAAGCGATCACGGCCCGGTTCTGCTGGAGATGAACTCCGAAGGCGCAATCGATTTCCTGCAGTTCGCGCATGATCAGGGATTGTTCGACTCGACGCTGAGGGCCTTTGTGGCGAAATACGGCGATTCACAGAGCAGGAGCGCGTGAGTACTCGGATATGATCTGCGTCCGTGCAGGCTTGACGGGCGCGCTTCGCTCGCAATTCTCATGCGGGCTTTCGCGCATGAACGATGAAGCCGTGAGAGATCAACAATCCGATCAGCGGGATGTGGTGGAGGACCCAGGCAACGCGGTGCGACTCGACAAACTGCTGCAAATGACGGCTACGCGCCGGCATAATCGGCAGCCAATGCAGTCGGACATCGGTGAAACCGCATTCCTCGACCAGCCGCCTGAGTCGCAGGGGCGACTCATACCGTAAGCGCAACGGCTGACCGAGTATCCGACGCCGCAGTCCGCCAATGGCGTGAATCAGGCACCGGCCGTTCAGCGCGTCGATCCACAACTGCCCACCCGGCTTCAGCAGGCGAGCGAGTTCCCGCAGCGCCGGTTCGCTGGCGGCAAGCGCCTGCGTCACCCCGAGGCAGAGAGCGCCCTCGAACTGCTCCTGACGGAACGGCAGCTCTCGAACATCGGCAACTGCGAAAACAGCCCCCTCCAAGCCACGGGCGATAGCCTTGCGGAGCGTCGGCAACGAATAGTCCACGCCGACAACATCGTGGCCGTGGCGCAGCAGGACCCGCGTATACGTTCCCGCGCCGCAGCCCGCGTCCAGCCATCGCCCTCCAGGCTCGCCGGGCCTCCAGAGACCAAGAAACCGTCTTAGCCGCGCATCGAGCCCAGTTGGAGTCCAACCGGCGATCCCCGCATCGTCATCGCACAGACCGGCAAATTCTTCGAACCTGGTCCGCCATTGCTCCTCGAAGCGAGGGCCCAAGGGTGGGATCTCCGGACAAGACGAGGTTCGATCAGCCCTGCGTCCGCAGGCGGGACTGCGCGGGAATTGCCCGAGGCGTTGGCTTGAGGTCGCTCTGCTGCAACCGCCGTTCGACGACAACTTTGGTGAGCACCATGACGGTCACCAGAATATAGGGATAGTCCCAGTAGGCCAGTCCAAGGAAACTGCCGCCGACCATGAATCCTATCAACCCGGCCTGAGTCATCCCCGCAAGATCTCTCGCCCATGTGAACTCTGGGCGGTCCCTGCACAACCTTATGATCTGCGATCCAGTGCGCCAAGTGAGAATCCACAGCAGCACGTACAGTCCAAGTCCAACGAATCCCTGCTCGGCCAGAATCTCGAACCAGATGCTATGAGCGTCGAGCGGTCGCTCTTCTGGCGCGTACTGCTTGTATGCTTCATCCTGGAAGGTCTCGAAGCCGCCGCCGCCAATCGGCCGGTGCAGTGCAAGATTGGTCGCAAAGCGCCAGGCGCCGATTCGACCCATCGCCGAGACGTCCTGCTGGTAGGTTTCGATCGTGCTGATCTTCGCGTGCCACGCCTCCGGCATGAACGCCAATAACGCAAAAGCAAGCGTCGATAGCACAACGCCGAGCACGAGTCGCTTGCGGCTTTTGATCCAGAGAAATGCCACCATAGCGGTCAGTGCGAGAAAGCCCCCGCGCGAGTAGGATCCCAGGATCGATATGGCGATGAGCACCATCGCCGCGGTGGCCGCGTGCTTGAGCCAGCGGTTCCGCGTCTGAAGTTGCAACCAGCGCATCAGCGGCAAGGTCACGGTAAGCGCGAGCGCAATCTCTGTGTTCCCCGAGATGAAGCCGCCATCCGGGCCCAGCACCTTCCCGCCCCCGCCATGCATAATCGTGTAAATGCCCCCCTTGATTCCAAAAAAAGCGATGGAGAGCGTGGCGACAAGCACCAGTGCACGGATGCGCTGTTCCGACTGCATAACCATCAAGGTCAAGAAGATGAACAACTGAATCTTCATCACCTTCTCCCACTTGGGCCAAGCCAGATCCGGATAAAGGCTGAAGACCGCTGTCGTGACGGTCACCCAAATGACGAGGAGAAGAAGCACTACGACGGGCGGAGTAAGCGGCAGTTTCTTGGGTTCCTTGGAGATCACGATGGACACGATGGTCACGATGGCGATGATCATCGCGAAGGGGAAATCATAGGCGAACCCCCAGGTCAGCTTGTGAGGGTTCATCAAGCCGACCCACGTCCATAGCAGGATCCCCCAATCCGGGTGCACAAGCACGGCCGGAAGCAGGGCGAAAATCAAGGCGGTAAGTGCTAGATCTCGGAGTGCGGGCATGTTTCTGCTTTCCACCCAACGCGCGCTTCCATCTTAGCAGAGTTGAACAGGGCTGAGCCACGACCGATAGCGACGGCGGTTGAGCGGTCGAAGCGACGGATGGCGCGAAGGATCGTCGTCGCGGAAGTCTGCGATAATATCTCGCCGTCAGCTTGACTCGAGCGGCAGCGACCCCCGGCCGAGAACCGATTAACGTTGAAACCGCATTCCCAATGAGCTACCTGCGGGAACTCGCCGAGAACGCGCACCTGGTGCTGAGCTTTGCCAGGCGCGACATCCGGGCAAAATACAAGCAGACGATCTTCGGGGTCGCATGGGCGGTGATCCAGCCGTTGTCGCTGATGGTCGTCTTCACGTTCGTCTTTTCCCTGTTCGCGCGCATTCCGAGCGAGGGGCTTCCCTACCCGATCTTTTCCTACAGCGTTCTCATCTTCTGGACGTTCTTCGCGTCGTGCCTCACCCAGGGGACGGTGGCGATGACCGCGAATGCAACCCTGGTGCGCAAGATCTATTTCCCACGGGAAACGCTGCTGCTCGCGGTGATGCTGTCCGCGCTGGTCGATCTCGCGATTGCGGCGCTCATTCTTGCCGCGATGTTCCTCTACTACAAGGTTGCTCTATCCTGGACTGCGCTGTGGGTGATCCCCTTGCTGGGACTGCAACTGTTGTTCGTGCTGACCGTAATTTTGGTCACGTCGTCGGTGCAGGTTTCCTATCGAGACGCCGGCCATGCGCTTCCGCTGCTGCTCCAGTTGTGGATGTACGCTTCGCCGATCGCCTATCCACTCACCAGCGTTCCGGAGTGGCTGAGACCGATCTATCTGCTCAATCCCATGGCTGGCATCATCGACGGCTACCGACGCGCACTGCTTCACGGGACGCACCCTGACCTCACCTACCTTGCGGTTGCCTACCCGGCGACCGTTCTGGCGCTGGGCTGCGCCTATCTGCTCTTCAAACGCGCCGAGCGCACCTTCGCCGACGTCATCTGATCCATGTCCGATATCGCCATCAGGTTCGACCACGTCTCGAAGCGATACCACCTGCGTCGCAAGCTTGCCCGCGACGCGCTGCTCAACGATGCGAAGCGGGATGATGTTTTTTGGGCGCTGCACGACGTCGCTTTCGAGATCGAGCGTGGGGAGAGCATCGGTCTCATCGGTCCCAATGGTGCAGGCAAAAGTACGATCCTGAAGATCCTCTCGCGCGTCACTGTGCCGACGCACGGCTCCTTCGCGGTCAGCGGACGGGTAGGCGCGCTGATCGAGGTAGGTGCGGGGTTTCATCCCGATCTCACAGGCCGGGAAAATGTCTACCTCAACGGTGCGATCCTGGGGATGCGAAAACGGGAAATCGACGCCAAGTTCGACCGGATCATCGCCTTCTCCGAGGTCGAGAAGTTCCTCGACACCCCGCTGAAGTTCTACTCGCAGGGCATGATGGTGCGCCTCGGGTTCGCCGTGGCTGCGCACATCGACCCGGAGATTTTGCTCATCGACGAGGTGCTCGCGGTGGGCGACACGGCGTTTCAGGCCAAATGCCTCAACAAGATCGCGGAGCTGAAGGAACAGGACAAGACCATCATTCTGGTCTCGCACGCGATGCCGAGCATCCTGCAGCATTCGTCGCGCGTCCTATGGATCGACCATGGAACGATTCAGGCGTTCGGAGATCCCGAAGAAACCGTGGAGAGTTACTTGCGCACGGTTCATAGCCACGGCGCTGATGCATCGAAACAAAGTCCATCCGTCGTTTCGGACAGCCCGATACACATTACCCGCGTCACCGTTCGCAACGCCCACGGCCACGCGAACGGGTCGCTGAGCTACGGCGAGCCGGGCTTCGTCGACGTCGCGTACACGGTGACGGGCCCGGTCGAAGACCCCGTGATGTCGCTGACCTTCCAAGACGTGCGCGATTATCCGCTGGGAGGGCTCACATCGCGCTTTGACGGGATCAGACTCGATAGCTCTCACGGAACCAGCAAGGTCCGCCTGGTCCTCGCGCCAGTCCTTTTTACTCGCGGGAGTTACGGCGTCACGGTGGCCATCCAGGACAGCCGCATTCAACGCTATCTGGACATGCGGCCGCGCGCGGCCACCTTCATGGTCGATGGGCCGAGCGTGGCATCGCGCGAGATCAGCGGGCATCTCGTCCTTCCGCACCGATGGGAGTTGCAGCCACGGGACGCGATCGCCGCCCTGGGGGAATCGCTTCGCGGCACATGAAGCCCGATCGAAGGGATCCGCTCAGGCTTTGTTTCGTCTCGCGCGACTACCCGACAGTGTCGCCAGACGGCGTCAGTGGCGGCATCGGCGCGCACTCGTACAACTTGGCGCATGCCGTCGCTGACCTCGGGCACGACGTTTCGGTCCTGGCGCAGGCCGCCGGCGGCTCTGACCCGCGGTCGGACGGCGCCGTTCAGGTCCATCCGATCTCGCGAGGTTCGCAGCGCCAGTGGAAGCTGGGACGCTGGCTGCCGGTATCCTGGCTGCGGTGGTCGTTCGCCGTTGAGCGAACGCTTCGTCGGCTGCACGCCGCGCATGCGTTCGATCTGGTCGTGTTCCCGGATGGCTATGGAGAGGGCTTCCGCTTTTCACTGTCGCCGTTCATTCCGTTCGTCGTGCGATTTGGAGGACCCGCAAGTATTTATCAGCGTTGGGATGGTCGGGCCGTCCCGCCCACGCGGGCGCGGATCGAGAGCTGGATCGAACGCGTGCCCGCCGCGCGAGCGCCGCTGCTGCTGTGTGCCAGTCGTGCCTTTGTGGACCTGATCTCGCGAGAATGGTCGCTGGATGCGTCGCGATTCCGCATCGTTCGCAACCCGCTCAACGTCGACCGTTTTCGCCCGGCGGATGCACATTCCCGGCAAACCGGGCAGCAAGTGCTGTTCGTCGGTCATCTTCAGCCACTGAAAGGCCCGTACGATCTCGTGGCCGCCATACCACTCGTCGCGAAGCAGCACCCGGGGGTCGAGTTCCGGCTGGTCGGCAACGACACCAGGACCGGGCCAGGGAGGACCTCGCTTCGGAAAGTCCTCGAGGAGAAACTGCGCGAGCACGGCGCGCTCGAGCGCGTAACATTCTTGGATCCGTTGCCGCAGCCGGAGCTGGTACCGCTCTATCAGAATTGCTCGGTGTTCGTTCTCCCCGCGCACAATGACGTGTATCCGAACGCGGTCCTGGAGGCGATGGGCTGCGGCCGGCCCTGTGTGGTCACCAGCACGATAGGAAACGCCGAGCTCGTGGCCGAGGCCGGCTGTGGAATTGTCGTGCCACCCCGCGACCCGCAGGCTTTGGCTTCGGCCATCTCGGAGATCCTGGCGCTGCCCGGCGCCGCGCGCGAGGAAATGGGCGCCCGCGGCCGCCGCATCGTCGAAAGGGTGTGCGCGCCGTCGATCATCGCCGCCCAAGCTGTCGAGGTCTACCGCGAGGCGATCGAGCGGTACCATTCGGGGTCAGGCCGAGGCGCGGGAGAGCGGCGATGAGCGCGCGAACCGCAGCTGCGGAAGCCGCTCACCTCGTCGATGTCATCCTTCCCGCGTATAACGGCAGCCAGGTCATTCGCGGGGCGCTGGAAAGCGCCCTCGCTCAGGAGGTCCCCGTTCGGGTCATTGTGGTGGACGATGGCTCGCGCGACGACTCGGCCGCCATTGCGCGATCCTACGGCTCGCGGGTTACTGTGATCACCCAAGCGAACCGGGGCGTGTCGGGTGCGCGCAACACCGCGCTTGCCGCGGCGCAGGCGCCTTATGTCGCGCTGCTCGATCAGGATGACTCATGGCAGCCAGGGAAGCTATCCCGCCAGCTCGACCTGATCGAGGCGCACCCCGATGTGGGCCTGGTTTTCACCGACATGCGGCTGGTGAGGCGTGACGGCAGCATCGTGGAGGACGGCTTCCTGCGGACGACTCCGCCGTACGCGAGCCTCGAGCGCAAGCCGCTCGGTGACAACGCCTATCTCCTGCCCGAATCGCTCGGGCAGGCCGTCCTGCGCTTCAATTTCATCTCGCCCTCCACGGTGCTGCTGCGCCGGCAGGCGGTTCAGGAAATCGGGGGCTTCGACGAATCCCTCCGCCTGTGTGACGACGCCGATTGCTGGATGCGTCTCCTGCAGCGGTGGCGCGGCATCGCCATCGAGGAGCGGCTGGTGACTTCGCTCGTATGGGAGGGAAACGCTTCTTTGAAGCGGGACGAGCTCATTCTCGAGCGCCTGCGCATCGGCGAGAAAACCGCGGCGCACCCGGACCTCTTCCCCGCTGGCGCCGCAGATTACTTCCGCAAGGAGCGTCCGGTTTCGCATTACCGCCTTGGCATCATCTCGCTCCACGCCGGTGAGACGACAACGGCACGCGATTATCTCTTGAAAAGCCTGCATGAGCGCTGGAGAGTTTCGACAGCCCTCGCTGCCGGGGCAACCATGCTGCCCGTTCGGGTGCGCAAGGCATTCCTGTGGCTCAAGCGCGCGACCGGTATTCGCTGGTCGACGCGCGTCGAGTGAGAGTAACCAAGTTTTCTGCTGACGACCATTTTCAGCACGAGCCCGCCACTTGGTATTCAGTTCGCCGATCTTTCTTTTTCTGTTCCTACCGGTCACGCTCGCCGTGTATTTCGCGTTGCCGTGGCGGTGGCGGAACACCTGGCTGCTGGGGACGAGCCTCGTCTTTTATGGTTGGGGCGAGCCGAAGTTCGTGGCGGTCATGCTCGCCTCGATCGTCACCAACTTCCTGCTGGCGCTCTGGATCGACTGCTTCCCCGACCCGAGGCGCAGGCGGCTGCCACTGGCAGCGGCGGTGATCGTCAACATCGGCCTCCTAGCAACCTTCAAGTACGCCGACTTTGTCGTGGGGAACCTTAACTCGGTTCTCGCCGAACTGCACCTGCAGCCGCTGCGCCTTCCCGACATCGCCCTGCCGATCGGCATCTCGTTTTTCACCTTTCACGCGCTGTCGTATGTCATCGACGTCTACCGGCGCAAGGTGCCGGTACAACGAAATCCGTTCAACATCGGACTCTATATCGCACTGTTTTCGCAGCTCATCGCCGGTCCGATCATCCGTTACCACGACGTCGCGCGACAGCTCGAGGAACGCAGCATCACCCGCGCCGACTTCGCCTATGGCGTCGAACGCTTCATCATTGGTCTTGGCAAGAAGGTGCTCATCGCCAATTCGCTGGCGGGTCCGGCGGATTTGATCTTCTCCATTCCTGGTGACCAGCTCACCCTACCCGTTGCCTGGCTGGGGCTTGCCTGCTACACGCTGCAGATCTATTTCGACTTCTCGGGCTACTCGGACATGGCGATCGGCCTTGGCCGCATGTTCGGATTTCATTTTCTGGAAAATTTCAACTATCCCTATATCGCCCAGAGCATGACGGAATTCTGGCGGCGCTGGCACATCTCGCTCTCGAACTGGTTCCGCGACTACCTGTACATACCGCTGGGAGGCAATCGCGTCGCGCCGTGGCGGGTGTATCTCAATCTGGTGATCGTGTTTTTCCTGTGCGGGCTGTGGCATGGCGCAAGCTGGACTTTCGTCTTCTGGGGTCTTTTTCACGGCGCTTTTCTGGTGAGCGAGCGCATGGGCCTAACCCGCCGAATGGCCGCGTGGAGAGCGCCATTACGTCACGCCTACCTGATACTCGTGGTGATGGTGAGCTGGGTGTTCTTCCGCTCCACTACCCTCTCGGACGCCTGGGGCTTCCTCGCGGCGATGACGGGCATGTCCCCGGCCTCGGGGCTCGAACACCCACTTGCCCTGTACGCCGACGCGCAGACGCTCCTCGCGCTGACGACCGGCGCGATCGGTTCCGCCCCGGTAATGCCTATGGTCCGGCGATGGCTCGAAGGCTTCCCCGGCCCTGTCATCGACATCGGCGCGAGCGGCATCAGACTCGCAGCGATGGCGTCTATTCTGATGGCCTCGGCGATGCTACTTGCGGCCGGAACCTACAATCCGTTTATTTACTTCCGGTTCTGAGCAATGGGATCGCCGACCGTACGCCAAGTGGCCGAATACATCACGATCGTGATGTTTCTCGGCGTGATCAGTCTCCCGCTGGTCGGAAAGCTGCTTCCTAGCGAGGGCTCGTTTGCGCTGACCGAAAACCGTCGGCCCGCCCCGCTTCCCACCATCAAGGTCAGCGGCCCCGGCTGGGGTTATTCAATCGTGAGTTTTCCGCGCCGCTTCGAGCGCTACTGGAACGATTCCTTCGCATTCCGCTGGTACCTGATCCGCGCACACAGCCTTGCCATGCTTGCGCTGGGCATGTCGCCTTCGCCCAAGGCCCTCGTCGGGCAGGATGGGTACTTGTTCTACGCCGCGGAGCAGTCGGTCGACTATTTTCGCGGCGTGAAGCCATTCGATGCAGCCGGCGTCGCGCGCTGGCGGGAGGATCTCGAAAATCGTCGTCGCTGGTTGGCCGAGCGCGGCATTCGCTATCTGGTGGTGGTGGCCCCGGACAAGGAGACGATATATCCGGAGTTCATGCCGCCCGCGCTGCGCCCGGTGCGGGCCGAGTCCCGCCTCGATCAACTCCTCACCGATCTGCGCTTGCACTCCAAGGTCGAGGTCGTCGACCTGCGCTCCGCCCTGCTGCGTGCGAAGGCCGACGAGCGGGTCTACCACAAGACCGACACACACTGGAACGACGCCGGGGCGCTGGTTGCTTCCCGCGAGATCCTCAACTGGCTGAGGCGCTGGTTCCCGGAGATCGGCACCGAGCCGCCGCCGGGGTCGCTGCAGACGCGTATGGCCGCAGGGGGCGATCTGGCCCGCATGCTCGCCCTGGAGGATCGACTTCCGGAAATGCGCATCGAATGGGTGCCGTCGTCGCCCAAGCGTGCGCACGTCATTGCTGACGACCCCGTCGACTCGCCTGACATCACGGTAATGGGGTGCACCGACTGCCGCGGACCGCGCGTGGTGATGAATCAGGATTCCTTCAACACGAATCTCGCGCCATTCCTCGCCGACCATTTCAGTCGGCTCGTGCGCGTCGACGGCAGCAGGTTGAACCATGCGCTGATCGAGCGCGAAAAGCCGGCGCTGGTGATCCAGGAGTTCGTCGAACGTGCCCTCATGTGTCCTGACCTCCGAGGATGCTGAAACACACCGGAGCGCGATCATCGATGATCAGAAAACTCAAGAAGCGGATCGATTCCTGGCTCTTCTCGAAAAAGGACGAGGAGTTTTGTTTCTATTTCAATCTTCTAAATGGCCTCTACTGGAAGTACCCAGTCACTCTAACCTGGGACAATCAGCATCGAAAAATACTCGTCGAGGAACGCGGCGGAAAGCGGCTCTTCATCGCCCGTCCCAGGCGCGTGCGGCGCTATGAAAAGGGAATAACAGCCAAGCTTGACGCACTGGCTGGGGAATACCTGGTGAGACTTATAGACTTTGACGATGGCGATTGCGTTATAGATTGCGGGGCAAACATCGGCGAGGTCGGGGTGGTGCTGAAAGCGATCAACGGGAGACTGAGGATTGTCTGCGTTGAACCCGAGCAGGAGGAAGCGGAGTGCTGTGACCTCAATGTCTACGGTGGCGAGAAGAGAACCATCCGCAAGGCGCTCTGGTCCGAAGTCGGAGAACGAACCCTGTACTCCAAGAACGAAAGCGGCGATAGCTCATTGTTCGAGATGAACGGGTACGTGTCATCGACAGGGGTACCGACGATGACTTTGGCTATGCTGATCGAGGAAGCAAATTTCTCGAAGGTGAAGTTGCTCAAGCTAGAGGCGGAGGGCGCCGAGCCGGAAATACTGGCCGGCGCGGAAAAGTACTTGGATAGGATTGAGTACATAGCCGCAGACCTTGGCCCCGAGCGGGGATTCAAGCAGGAGTCAACGGCTGCACCGGCGATCAATTTTCTTCTCGCCAGGAATTTCAGGCTCGTCGATGTGTACTGCGACAGGGTTACCTGCCTCTTCAGAAACTGCCGCCAGGGATAAGAGCGCGCGGTCTGCGTTGCGGAGAGATGGCGATCCGCTCGCCTCAAAAATCGTACCGGTCTCAGCCGCTGCTCATAGTAGTAACTAATTGTAATAAAGGCTTAATTTAGTCTTGATTTAATGTTGACAGCCAGATGATATTGGCATTTAATATGCCATCGTCATTAAACGTACGCCGCCGGGTCGCCGCGCTCAGAGACTCTTCGCTTTGGTACTAAGCATCAGCAACGAGCACCGACCCGCCCATCGATTGCCGCTGGGCCAGATCACCCACGAATGCGAAGTTGGGACCGGCGCCCCGTCGTAGTCAATTTCTAGTTGCGGGAGTTTCGATGTTGAAACGACTGTGGATGCTGTCGTCACTCCTCGTGAGTATCGGGCCCGTGTCGGCGTCCGACCTTGCAATCGCCTTCGGGCACGCGTCGTTGGCGGCCAGCGGGCAACTCGAATCCAATGACGTGGTTCATGTGCAGGTCCCGGACTCAGATACCAGCGCGCGCCCCGACGGGACGGTGCTCAATGATGGCCTGTTCACCAATCGCGCAGATGCGAACTACCGCTATACTAGCAACACTCAGGTTCTGGCGAGCATGATGGCCGCCGGGTACAACCCGGAGGGCGATGGCACCGTCGGTGTTGCACTCAACGCTGCTTCTGCGGCGACGCCCATTGCAACGCCGCCTATCGCGAGCATTGTCGTGACCGAGATTGCGCCGGACACTTTCGGTTTCGGTAGCATGGTGCTCGCGATGAGCAGCATTACTGGTGTTTCCTATTTGTGGAGTTTCGGTGACGGAAGCACGGCTTCCGGCGCCACTGCCTCGCACCGCTACACGACCTCGGGGACCTACCCCGTCGTGCTTATAGTGACGGACAGCGTGGGCAATGAAGAAGGCGCGATCAAGACGGTCGATGCCGTCGTAACAGCTGCTGCGCCGCCTCCTCCGCTTGTCCCGACGGTCACGCCTGGTTCCTGGGGCCAGTACGGGTCAAGTTACACCGCTGGGACCGAGGCCGAATACCAGTCGTGGTACAACCTGGCCTGCGACAGCAAGCGCGACGTGTTCTATGGCGTCGATTGGGGCGGCGATATCGCTGCGTTCAATCCGGGGACGGGGACCTGGCAGAAACTCACGCCCACTTCCAGTTTCAGCCCAGCTGTTCACAATCGGACCCTCACCTACGATCCGATCAACGACCGGGTATGGCTGGCGGGGGGCACCGGGTCGCAACTGGTGGGGATGAACTACTACGACCCGGTGGCCGCGAACTGGGTGAACTACCCGATGCCCCGCCCGTTGCCCGGAGGCGAGTCCGCGATGATCTTCGACCCCGCCGGCAAGCGCTTCGTGGTGTTCGGCGGATGGGGAAGATTGGGCGTCTACACTTTTCCGCTCTCCCCTCCTGGCTCCTCGCTGACCTCTGCCAATGTGCCGGATGGCCCGACCTGGGATGGGGGGATCGTGCCGGATGCGAAGAAGATGACCGCCTGGCGCAGCGATCTCGACACAAAACGCAATCGAATCGTCTACGTGGACACCGACGGATCGTTGTGGGCACTGCCGCTGAATCTCTCGGGTTGGGTGCACCTGAGTACCACCGGGGGCCCGCCTCCGGCGTTGACCCAGTATGTCTACGACCGGGCCGATGACGCGCTGGTTGGATGGGCGTCATCGCCGCGCATCGCAGGCGGCGACACGACACCGGGAACGACGCGCGAGACATGGCTGCTGCCGCTATCCTCGCTTGTCTGGACCAAGGGCGCGAATGCCGCAGCGGGAAATACGGTTCCCGCCGCGAGCATCTATGTCGGGTATGCGATGGGCTACGATCCCGCACGGCAACTTACGATCCTGCATACGCTCACTGGCGAGTCGAACTTTAGCCCGACGACGTGGGCCTATCGGTACCCTGTGACGACGACGGCTCCCCCGCCCCCGCCTCCGCCACCACCAGGGGTTTCGACCACCACCGGCCGGATCACCAGCTTTCCCCTTCCGGCCCAGAGCGGGTCGACCTACGGCGTCAACTACTACGGCTTCCCGTTCGTGTCGAATGGCATCTCAAAGCAAAGTGACATAGCGTATTGCCCAGCCAACAATCGCTTGTATGCCCAGGGTGGAGACACGATTCATTCGGCGACCGACGGCACCTGGTCGATGTCGCTGGTGGATGGAAGCTGGCGGCTTGACGTCGGGCAGCCGGTGTATCCCACGATGCCGGCGCCGCACGCGCTGCAGGACGACTTCGGCATCGCCTGGATGCCCAAGCGTCAGCAATTTGTCCTGTGGCCGGGTTCGTACTTCGCCTACGATAACGGCAACAATCCACCGGATCCGGCAGTGTATCCGCTGCTGAACTACTCAAGAGGCGTCTGGTTCTTTGACCCGGCCACGAAAACCTACACTCAATACACTCAGCTCTTCCCGGACTATCTCGTGGGCGACACGGGGACCGGAAGCCCGCACGGCGGCATCTACGACGATGTAAACGACCAGATCGTCGAGTTCGGGGATTCGGCGAAAGCGTTTGCGGTCCGTCGCTGGGACCTCACGAATCTGGTCCGGCTGCCGGACATCCCGTTCAGAGTGCCGCTAGCGGCCGGAACTGCTGCCTACTTTACCCGCGGAATGCACGTTAAGATCGGGCGCTCCGTCTACATCATCGGGTATCGCACCAATGGAAACGTCTCATCCCAGACCCCTCTCATGTTACGCTGGGATCTCGACAATCAGGTCATGCAGGAACTCGCGGCCCCGCCCGTCGACGGGACGCTGATCCGTGATCTCGAAATCCGTATCGGCACGTCGAACGGCAAGGTCGTCTGGCCGTTCGGCAATGGTCCCGATGGCGAGATCCACGGCATCTACGTCTACGATCCGGCGACCAATGGGTGGGCGGTCGACAACCAGGTGCCGGCGTACGGAAACTTCATCGGCAACGTCTTGACGTCTCTGCCGGATGGCCGGGTCGCCTGGTCGGGCGGCGTCTTCGGTAGGCAGCAGACGCATATCTGGTTTTACCAGGCCAACTGATCGGACAGAGGCCTACCGACGGGGTTCCGTTTTGGTAACATCGGTGGTCCTCGCGCCTGCCGTCCAATGTCTTGGGCTAGAGAATCGGTGTGGATCTTCGTGCTCAAGCATGCTATGCCCTCAGTCGCAGGCTCCTGCGTCCGCCTGCTAAACGTACGGTCGACTACGAAGCCTACGGTAGTTGGCGTGATGACTCGCTTTCAAGAAGTTGGGCAGCCTTTTCTGATGAGCACATCATCAACAAAGACGTACTAGATTTTGGATGTGGCGACGGCCCATTAAGTCTTTATCTCGCAAAGGAGAAGCGTCCACGGCGAATCGTGGGCGTAGACCTTAACGCCGAGGCTATTGCACGAGCAAAGGAAGCGGTCTCTCAGGTTTCGCTTGCGCCTGGTATCGATGTCGAATTCCTATTGGGCTCGACGGATGAACTACCAGTACCTGATCAATCCTTTGATACCTTACTTGCATTCGACTGCCTTGAACATGTGATGTCGCCGGCTCCGATCCTGGGCGACTGGTATCGCATTCTTCGCCCCGGTGGTCGATGCCTCATACAATGGTTTCCCTACAAGGGTCCATGGGGTCCGCACATGGAAGCCCTAATTCCCATTCCCTGGGCTCACGTGATTTTCGGTGAACGTGCGATGTTCCGGGCGGCAGAGAAGATATACGACCTATCCGAATTTTTTCCTCGCCACTGGGATCGGGACAATGAGGGGCGTAAGAAGCCCAACAAGTGGCGCGCATGGTCGACCTTCAAGGAGCAGGGTTATATTAACCAGCTCGATATTCCGACGTTTCGGCGCCTGGCGCGTGAGGGCGGGTTTCAGCTTGCCCGCTGTGAGCTACATAGCTTTGGCGGCGCCAGCGTACGACGAATGGTTGGGCGCATGCTTATGAACACACCGCTTATCTGCGAATATTTTGTTTCGTACGTAATCATTGAGTTGCTGCGTCCGCGGTGAGGGCGCGTATCTGGATGGCGTAGTCGGCGTACCTCAGCGCCAGATACGAGTGCAGCAATTCCTTCCCCGTATAGCTGCGCCGGAACTCATCGCGATCGACGAGCGCTAGCCACGCGAGCGGAGAACCGGCGTATGCATCCCGCCAGCGCAATCGGCGGAGAACGCGCTGCATGCGCTTCGCCGGAGTCCGCAAACAGGGGCGATCGATCGCCCGGATGAGCCAGCTCGCGACTGCGCCGCGATCGGTATTGGGCTCGGTGACCGGCAGTGCTTGCCGTCGACGTACGAATTCGAAGTAGAGCTTCCTGCCGACGCGCAGATCGAGCGGCACCCGCGCCCAGAAATCCATCAGCTCATGGTCGAACAGGGGCAGCCTCCACTCGAAGCCGAAATCTTCATACGCGCGGACCGAATTGGCGATGAACTTGGCCTGGCGCTCCTGAAGATCCCACCGCTCGAAGACGTCTGCGGCTTGCTCGGCTGTGGCATCGGCGGTCGGTCCGACGACCGCCTCGATTCTCCGGTCGAACTGCTCGCGAAGCTCGCGCTGTCTTCCACTCGGCCAATCCCACAGTGAATAATGCGTGCTCAGCAGCGAGTCGAGCAGGTCCCGGCGCGTTATCAGCAACCGGCCGGCATACGATTTCGGGATATGACTGCCGGCGAGGAAATCGCCCGAATGGCCCGGAACGAATACGCTGTGCGGAGGAACGCGCCCGTCGCGTTGCAGCTCGAGCACCGCCGGCCAGTCCTGGATGTGCGGGACAGACGTGAGATTGCCGGCGGCATGGAAATAAGTCGCAAAGCGATCGCTCGCCGCCCAGGCGCGCCAGCGTTCCGCCGAGTACGCCACGAATTCCCAGCGGAACCCGAGATAGCTCGCCAGCTCCTGCGAGATCCGCGATTCCCAGTTACCGGGGATGCCATAGCTGTAGCAAACGACGCTGCGCGCGCCCAGCTCGCGCAGCGACACGGCGATGAGGCGCGAGTCGTAACCGCCGCTCAGCGGCACCGCGAGCGTGCGGCCGTCGGTGGATTGCAGCAGCCGCCGGAACACTCCTGCGTGCACGCTTTCCAATGTGGCGATCAAATCGGTGCTCGCCGGAAGGAAATTCCCATGTCTGAATTCATGATACTGCAGCCGTTTCGGCACGCCGGCGCGCAAGGCCTCGAAAATGACCGCCTGCCCGGCTTCGACCTGCAGCACGCCAGGGTGCAGCGTCTGCATTCCCGTGACATATCCGGTTAGGCGGAATTCGGCGTCGACGATGTCGTCGGTATTGCTGCTGTATGTCTGCGGGATGACCCGGTAGGCACTGTCGCTCAGCCGAACGTCATCGCTCCCGATCGCGTAGAACAACGGGATGCTGCGTATCCGGTCCACCGCCGCGAGCAATCGGCCGTCGCGCACGGTCGCAGCGGCAAAACAGCCGTTCAGCCGGCTCACGGCAGCAATCCAGGTCGCGTCGGTAGCACAAGCGTCGAGTGTCGCCGCGAGGTCCTTTGCGCTCAGGAACCGGTCGTCGAGGTACGCGCAACCGCGCGCATGCGATCCTTGCGACTGCGCCCAATCCTGCGCCGAGAGATCGACGCGATTCATCGCGGAGCTGCCGCGTCGGCGTCGCCGCGAGGTGTCCGGGCGCGCCCGAGCGCGCGCGCATACACCGCGAATAGCTCTCCGCGCACCCTGGGCCAGGCGTAGCGCCGCGCGGCGTCGATGCCGGCGGCGCGAAGCTGGCTGGCGAGCGCCCGATCCTCGAGCAGGCGCAGGATGGCGGCAGCCATCGCGTCAGCATCCCCGGGAGCTACGAGCAGCGCGGTCGCTCCGTGCTCGACGACATAGGGGATTCCCCCGACATCGGTGCTCACGATCGGCACGCCAGCGGCCAGCGCCTCCAGCAGCGAGATTGGCAGGTTGTCCGTCCGCGAAGGGTTCACCACGACGCTTGCCGTGCGGTAGAGAGGCGGCAGTGCGGCGTTATCGAGCCGGCCCGTGAAGCGAACCTTCGCGGCAACGCCGAGCTCAAGGGCCAGCCGCTCGAGCCTCTCGCGCTCCGGCCCCGACCCGGCGATCGTCAAACGGGACTCGGTCTGCCGCGCGACCACGATGGCAAAGGCGTGAATGGCTGTAGCGATGTCGTAGATCGGCTCGAGGTTTCGCGCCACGAGCAGATGCGGCTTCGCCGGTAGCGCTTCCGCCGGGTGGAAAGCGTCGAGATTAACGATGTTCGGCACGATGCAGGTCGCGATGCCGTATTTCGCGAATACGCCGTTGAGGAACCCGGACGGCACCGCGACCGCCGCTGCGCGCGCGAGCGTCGGCCGCACGAGACGCGCTTGCCGCGCAAGGAATGCGTCAGCGTCGCCGCCGCGATAATTGACGACAGTCGGGACGCCGCGCAGCCACGCGATCCAGACCGCGGGCGAGGCGAACAGATGCCAGGCCCAACCGGAGTTGGCCATCACGTGGACCAACCCGGTCTCGCGCATCGCGATCCACAGTTGCCGAACGTAGGGCAGCAGCCGGAAAAGCGCACGCACCCCACGAATTCGCCCGATCATGGCAGGACGATAGGGCGCATTGGTCGTGACGAGCGTTACCCGACACCCCTCTTCGGATAGAAGCTGCGCCAGTTGTCGGGTCTGGTTGGCCATGCCCCCGGAGGGCGGGGCCTGGGGGCCGACGAGGACGATCGCGTGCGGTGGGGTGCGCGTTGCTTCCTCGCCCGAGCTCCCTGCGCCGACAGTAGCGAGGCTCACGCCGCGACCGTTGCGACCCGCGCGAGCAGATTGCGCGCGAGCCGAAGCCCCCAGCGTGCCGGGGTTTGGTCCCACGGAGTAAACCGGGGCAACTCGTACACCGTGTCGCCGGCGTGCGCGGCGCCCGTAGCGGTCGAGACCGCAGCGGTGAATCCCAACTCCCCGACGATTCGCACGTGCGCCGCCGTGTAATCGATGTTCGGCCTGCCGTTTGGATAGGCGAACAGCCTGACGGGCTGCCGCACGATTTCCACGAGCGCTTCGCGCCCTTCCGCGATCTCGCGCCGCGCTGCTGCTTCGTCGAGCCCGGCGAGAATCGGGTGGCTCGCGGTGTGCCCGCCGATGCCCATGCCGGCGGCCGCGAGGTCGCGCAGCTGGCTGCGGGTGAGCATCAGGCTATCGGGAAGTGCGCCGCCCGCGAGCTGCCCGATTGCGTCGGCCAGCGCTTGCCGCTCGGCCGAAGGCCGGTACTTGAGTCGCGCGAGCACGGCGCGAATCGCGGCACGCCGTTCCTCCAGCGATTGGATTCCATGCCGACCCAGCCCGAGCGTGGCCAGATCCAGCTCGCTGCCGCGTGCCCGACGAACGGTTTCGATCACGGTGTCGTTCCACATCCGTCCACCCTCGAGAAACCGGCTCGCGATGAAGAACGTCGCATGCAGGCTCATTTCACGCAGGATGGGCAGCGCCACCGTGCAGTTGTCGGCATAGCCGTCATCGAAGGTGATCGCGAGCGCGCGTCCGGGAAGCGCGCGACGCTGCAAGGCGGCCGCTGCCTCCTCGAGCGGCAGCACGTTGAACCAGGCGCGGATCCAGCGCATGCGCTCGCGAAACGCGTCGGCGTGCATGTCGTTGGGGAACAAATCGTCACGCCGCGCGTGCACATGGTGGAAGATGAGGATGGTCAGCCGCCCCCGCCGCCCCGCCGGCGACAGCGCGCCGAATACGGGGCGCAGCCATACGGCCGTGTCCGCCGACGCTTCCGCGGCGGTTACGATCGCCGCCTCATCGCCGCGATCAGGCATCGCGGGGCGCGAAGACCTGCGCTGCACCCTGCACGCAGAGCAAGGCAAAAAGTATCCCGCAAGCGAGCGCTGCCCAAAGCACGTGGCGGCGCAACTGTTCCATGCGCACGATCTCCGGCTCGTTGTCCGGCGCGGCGAGCACCACGAGCGGCGGAAGCTGCCCAAGGGCGGCGCCGACGCGGTAGGCGAGGCGCCCCGAGAACCTCCCCACCGTCTGCACGATGCCGGTCTGCTCCCGGCTGATAACGTCGTTGCCCCACCACAGATACCACTGCGCGGCGCCGCGCCGGTAATAGTCGAGCAGTTTGTCGAAATGGGGAAATCCCAGCCGGCCCGGCGCGGCAGGCCGGAATTCGATGGCGGAAGGCGAGGCGAGCAGTGCCCGCCGCAACGCGAGTGCATCGGCCGGGACATCGGCACCGGCAAGCACGGCGTAGACGTTGTTGTGCACATCGACGAACGTCCACGCCGAGCGCTGCCGGTCGTAGATCTCCACGAACGTGTGGCCGTGCCCACCGAACCCGTCGAAGGAAAACGCCCACTGCCTGCAGAAGAGTCCGGCGCTGCGAGCCGCGGCGAGGTAGACGCGAACGTAGTCCGCGCAATAGCCGTAGCCGGCGGCGATCTCCTGGAAGGTGGTCGCGAGATCGGCCTGGATTCCCCCATCGTGCTGCGCGTGGGCGACCAGCATCCCGACCAGCGCTCGCGCGCGTTGCCAGTCGCTGTCCGTCTCGCGCATACCGGCTGCGCGTACCGCGGCTTCGATGGCGGGAGGTGCCTCACCGTGCTCGGCCCTGAAGTCCGGCGGAGCCGTTGGGGGTGTCCACGCGAAGTCCTCGGTTCGGCCGCGGCGGAGCAGGAACGCATTGCGCACGCGCAGGGCCTTGTGCGACGGGAGCGTCAGCATCGCCAGCCATATCATTGCAATCGCCAGCGCCAGCACGTTGGCAATGAACAGCGGGCCGCTCATTCCCAGCACAATCCCCGGTACCGCCCCGGCAACTCATGACGGTTTCCCAGACGCACCAGATCGATGATGACCTGAGCCGGCCGCGCATGGGCGGCAAGTGCTCGTGCCGTTTGCTCATCGCCTAACCCTACGATCAGCACGTCCGACTGGGCGATCACGGCACCGATGTCGTCACGGATCAGCGAACCGATGTGCGGCAGATGCTGTTCGATGAAGCGCCGGTTCGCGCCGAGCAGGGTGGAGAGTTGGACGTCCGGGTCGTAGACGAGCAGGCTCAGCCCCTTGCCGATCAGATGCTCGGCAAGCGCCACGAGCGGGCTCTCGCGCAGGTCGTCGGTGCCGCCCTTGAACGACAGGCCGATCATGCCGATGCGGCGCTTGCCCGTCGCCATCACCTTGGCGATGGCGTGGTCGATATGCAGCCGGTTGGACGCGATGATCGCGCCGTGCATCGGCAGTTCGACGTCGCGTGCCTTGGCCAGATACATCGTGGCGCGCAGGTCCTTGGGCAGGCACGAGCCACCGAAGGCGAACCCGGGCCTAAGATATGCAGGAGAGATGTTGAGCTGGCGATCCTTGCAGATCAAGTCCATCACCTCGAACGGATCGACACCGAGCGGCTCGCATAGCCGCGCCGTCTCGTTGGCGAAGGTGATCTTGAGCGCATGGAAGTTGTTGCAGCAATACTTGACCATCTCCGCCGTGCGGATGGAGGTGACCCGGAACTCGCACGGCAAACCGCCGAAGAGCGCCCGCAGCTTGGCTACCGGCACCTCTCCGTTTGCGCCAACGATCGTGAACGGCGGCTGCGCGTAGTCCTTGATCGAAGAGCCTTCGCGCAGGAATTCGGGTTGATAGCACACGTGAAATTCGGCGCCTTCCTTCTTGCCTGACTCCCTTTCCATGATCGGGCGCAGCACATCCTCGACCGTTCCCGGCACAAGCGTCGACCGGAAAGCGACGATATGCGGGGTCGCCTTCTGGCGCATCGCTGCGCCCAGATCGGCGGCCACGCGAAGGATCGCCGACTGGTCCTGGTTGCCGTTCGGCGCGGATGGGGTCCCGACACAGATAAACGACAGCTCGGTCTTCATGACCGCCTCGCGCGCATCGGCGGTTACCGAAACCATGCCGCTGGCGGCGACCTCGGCCATGAGCTCCACCATGCCCTCCTCGACCACGGGCGTCCGACCTGAGGCAATGAGGTCGAGCTTGACATGATCGACATCGACTCCGACGACGCGATGGCCGTCCCGCGCGAGGCAGGCGAGCGAGACTGCACCGACATAGCCCAGCCCGAAAATGCTGATGTCCACGCCTACCCCGCAACCGTCGTGCGGCGCTCGGGCGCCACGCGACGCGTTTCGGTGAGCAGCCGATCGATGATCCCATCGAGGCGTCGCATCGATCTCGGCCAGGCGTGGTGCGAGAGCACGCGCGCGCGGCCCGACAGCGCAAGACGCCGGCGCTCCGCCGGATCCTCGACGATGCGCAGTATCGCGCTCGCGTAGTCCTCGGGGGTCGACGCAACCAGGAAGTGCTCGGGGGCCGAAGCGTCCACGCCGCCCGCGGCAACGCGGCTCGTGACCACCGGAATCCCGCTCGCCATGGCCTCGAGGATCTTGTTCTGCGTGCCGCGCGCGATGTTGAGCGGCGCGATCATGAGTGCTGCGCGGCGAAGGTACGGCCGGACGTCCGTGACGGAGCCGGTGACTGTCACTCCCGGAATCTCGCCCAGTCGGCGCACTGCAGGCGACGGATCGGCGCCGACGATGATGAGCTTGAGTCCACGTCGCCTCGCGTGGAGCAGCGGCAGGGTCTTGGCACAGAATTCGAACATGCATTGCTGGTTTGGGTAATAGTCCATGCGCCCGACAAAGGCTATCGTGTCCGGATCGTAAGGCAGGTCGCTGGGCGCGAAGTAGGCACTGTCGACCCCGTTCGGAAACCAGTCGGATGGAACTCCCGTGCCGTAGCTCGCGAGCGTCTGCCACTCGGCGCGAGTCGTGGCGGTGCACAGGTCGAAATGGGCGGCGAGCCGCTTCTCCGCGCGCTCGAGCTTGATCCCTTCGAGCCGATAACCCAGCGAGAGCGGGAACGGCTTGTAGCGGGCGTACTCGAGCCATTTCTGCGAGTCCATGTCGCCGAAGTCGAGAATCTTGGGGATGCCGCGAACGTCCTCGACGTATTGCGCCACGGAGGACGCGTGGACGAAGATGAGGTCGAAGCGCTGCCGCTCGAGCAGCTCATCGATGCGTCGCGCAAGCTGTGGCGAATAGAAATAGCCCATCGACGACGGAGTCGGTGTCGGCAGTCGGGCCGCCATGCGCAGCGCCTGGATCGAGTCGCGCACGCGGACCATCTCGTAGCGCGCGCAGTGGGCCGCCAAGCCCTCCCCTTCCCGGGCTTCCCGCGCGGAGCGCGCCATCGAGGCCACGGTTACCTCGTGGCTGGCGGACAGATGCTGGATCATGTTGAATGGGCGTATTTTCCCGCCACGGTTCGGAGGAAACGGAAAGCGGTGGCAGACATAGAGAATCTTCATTCCACCGCAACCTTGAGCTCGTCCGCCACATCGGCCGGCGTCCGCGCATCAAGGTACAGCCGCGCCCAGATCTCGAAATTGAGAAGGGCGAGCAACCGATCCGTACCGTCAACCCGGTTCGCCTCGTGGGCAGCGATCAGCGATGCAACGCGCTCATGCCGGAACAGCCCGCGCGCTCGGATCGATTCCTCGGACAACAGGTCGCGCAGGAGCGGGGCAAGCTCGCCCTTCAGCCAGGCCCCCATTGGCGCTCCGAAGCCGCGCTTCTTGCGCGCCAGGATCTTCGGCGGCAGGACGCCCTTCAATGCCAGCTTCATGACATGCTTCAGCTTGCCCCCGCGAATTTTCATGCGCTCCGGAATCCGCGCTGCGAGCTCGACCAACTCGTGATCGAGCAGCGGCACCCGGCATTCGAGCGAAACCGCCATGCTCATCCTGTCGGTCAGGAGCAGCAGGTCGTCCGGGAGCTGGGTTGCCGCGTCGACGGCGAGCATCCGGTTGAGATCGTCCGTGCTGGCTGCTTCGCCGAACGCCGCCGCCAGCGGATCGATGGCGGCGCGGACCGGATCGCACAGCAGCCCCGCGAGCTCCTCTTCCCCGAACACCTCGACATAGGAGCGATAGCGCTCCTCCAGCGGCAGACCCGCGGTCGCGAGGAAACCCTTGGCGAGGCGCATCGTATCGAGCAGCGGCGAATGCCGGTCGCTCGGCAGCACCTCGCCCAGCGCGAGTGCCGTCCGGCGCAACCCTCCGGGCAGCCGGTCGAACTTCGACTGATAGTGACCGCCGAGATACCTGCGGTAACCGCCGAACAGCTCGTCTCCGCCAACCCCCGAGAGAATGACGGTCACGTCGCGCCGTGCGAATTCCGAGACGAGATACGTCGTGACGAAGGCCGAGTCGGCGACCGGCTCGTCCATGTGCCAGAGCAGGTGAGGGAGCAGCGAGACCACATCGGGACGGACGAGAATCTCGTGATGGTCCGTACCGAAACGCTCGGCCACCTCGTGTGCGTATGGAAGCTCGTTGTAATAGGCCTCGGCGGCACCACCGTCGAATCCGATCGCGTAGGTCTTGACCGGGCGATCGCTGTGTCTGGACATGAATGCGACCACGCTGGCCGAATCGATCCCGCCGGAAAGGAATGCGCCGATCGGCACATCGCTCACCAATTGCATGCGTACCGACGCCTCGATGCGCTCGCGAACGCGCTCGGCCCACGCCGCCTCGGCGAGCGTCCCGTCGGTCTGGGTGGGCAATCGCCAGTACCGGCGGCGCTCGACCCGCCCGCCTTCGGCGATGAGCAGCGTTGCGGGCGGCAGCTTGGTAACGCCCTCGAAGATTGACTGCGGTGCAGGCACGTAGCCGAGGGCGAGATATGAGCAAAGCGCGGCAGGATCGATCTTGCCGCGAACCCCGGGAGCGGCCAGGATCGCCTTGGCCTCGCTCGCGAAGACGAGGCGCTTCCCGTCCTGCAGCAGATACATCGGCTTGATGCCCAACCGATCGCGTCCAAGCAGCAGCCGTCGCCGCCGCGCGTCCCACAGTGCAAACGCATACATTCCGTTGAGCCTCTGGACAAAATCGTCTCCATCCTCCTCGTAGAGATGGAGCAAGGTCTCGCAATCGGAAGCGGTCTTGAATCGGTGACCTTTCGTTAAGAGCTCTTGCCGCAACTCGCGGTAGTTGTAGATCTCGCCGTTCGCGACCAGCCACAGCGAGCCGTCCTCGTTCGACAGTGGCTGGTGTCCACCCGCGATGTCGATGATCGAAAGCCGCCGCATCCCGAAGGCCAGCGGTCCATCGGCGTGCATACCTTCGTCGTCCGGGCCGCGGTGGATCGTGACCTGTCCCATGGGCGAGAGCGCCTCCACGGGAGCCGCGCTTCCGTCGAGCTGCACGAGGCCGTAAATGCCGCACATGGGGCTAGCGCCGATCGCGGGCCGGCATCACGCGCGCCTCCCGCGCCGGCACAACGATGAGTACACTTCCTCGCAGCGCGCAACGCTGCGAGCCCACGTGCGCTCGGTCTCGACGAACCGCCGCGCTTGCTCGAGAAATCGTGGCCATTCGCTCCGCTTCGCCAGGATTGCTTCGATCGCGTGCGCGAGCGCACGCGCGTCGCCAGCCGGAAACAGGACACCGGTTTCTCCGTCCCGGATCAATTCGCGGTGACCACCGACATCGGAGGCAACGAGCATGCGCCCGTACGCCATCGCCTCGAGCGGCTTCAAAGGTGTGACGATCTCGGTGAGCCTTATGCGGCGACGCGGATAGGCAAGCACGTCGACGAGATCATAATACCGCGCCACCTTCGCATGCGGAACCCGCCCGGCGAAGATCACTCGATCCGCAATGCCGCGTTCGCTGGCGAGTTTTTTCAATGCCGACTCCTGCGGGCCGCCCCCGACGAGCAGGAGGCGCACTTCGGGATAGCGAGGCGCAAGGATCGCGGCTGCCTCGATCAGCAGGTCGAGTCCTTCGTAGGCGAAGAACGATCCGACGAAACCGATCACCGTCTTGCCGTCGAGTCCGAGGCTGGCTCGAAGGGCGGGGTCGGGCTCGGTGCCAAACGGGAACTCCATCGTGTCGACCGCGTTGGCGACGACCGTGATCCGCTCCGAAGCCACGCCGCGTGCGGCGATCTCGAGGCGAAGACCCTCGCAGATCGTCGTGACATGGTCCGCGCGCCGGAGCGCGAACGTCTCGAGCGCCCGGGAGGTGCGGTAGCGGAGGCTTCCCTCGGTGGTCGTGCCATGATCGACCGCGGCGTCCTCCCAGAGCGCACGAACCTCGTACACGACCGGAATTCCGCGTTTGCGCCCGATCCACAGCGCCGGCAACGCATTCAGAACCGGCGAATGTACGTGCAGGATGTCCGGACGGAACGTCTCCGAGAGCTCGTCAACACGGCGGGCCGTCGCCAGCATCTCCTGGAGGAATATGCCGCCCGGCAGGCCGGAGAGGGAGCTTCGCCGCATCGGTGTCCTGTGGAAGCGCCAGCCGTCCGCTTCCTCGATCTCCGCGGAGACTCTGCCTTGCCGTGGCGTCGTGACCTGCAGCGTTTGCCAACCGCGCTCGCGCTGCTCGCGCAAGATGCCAACCGTCCGGAACGAGTAACCGCTGTGCAGCGGCAGCGAGTGATCGAGCACGTGAAGGATGCGCATGACTTCCTTCACGCCGCTTCATGCAGCGAAGATATGTTCGCTGGCTTGTCCACGACGTTGCGCAGGAACGCGTCGAACATGAGCAGGGTCCAGAGAGATGAGCTGTAATCGCGGCGTCCGGACTGGTGGTGGGCAAGCAGCTCCTGGAGGTACGCTCGGTTAAAGAAGCCCGTGGCGGCGAGCCGCTCTCCCAGCAGCGAGTCATGGACGCGTCTGCGCAGCGGCCCGCGAAACCAGCGCGCCAGCGGAACCGCGAAGCCCATTTTCGGCCGATACAGGATCTCGCGCGGCAGTCGCGGCTCCATCGCCTTCTTGAGCAGCCACTTGCCTTCCTTTCCGTGAACCTTCAGTGAGGATGGCAAGCTCGCCAGCCATTCGACCAGCGGGTGATCCATGAGCGGCTCGCGCACTTCGAGCGAGTGCGCCATGCTCGCGCGATCGACCTTGGTATTGATGTCCCCGACCAGATAGGTCTTGAGATCGAGGTATTGGACCAGTGCGAGCGGGTCGTCGGTCTCCGCCCGGCGCGCGTGGCGCCGGAAGGTCTCGACCGCATTGTAGCCGCCGAGCCGCGCCTTGAACGCATCGGTGAAGAGCCTACTGCGCATGCCGTCGCGCAGGATCGACACGCCGTGAAAGTACGCTTCGACCGAGTCGCGCCCGAGCGACTCGAAGGTCGACTTCGCGCGCAGCATTCGCGGCGCCCAGTCCGCCTTGGGATAGAGGTCTCCGAGCAGCCCGAATACGGGGCCACGCAGCGCAAGCGGCAGCGCGCGGCGCATCCGCTCTTCGGAAAGATGGAGCCTATAGCGCCGGTAGCCGGCAAAGCTCTCGTCGCCGCCATCGCCGGAGAGCGCGACGGTCACGTGCCGGCGCGCGAGCTGGCAGACGCGGTAGGTCGGAATGGCGGAACTGTCCGCGAATGGCTCGTCGTAAAGGCAGGCGAGCGCATCGACGAGGTCGAAATCGTCGCTTTCGACACGATCGACGAAATGACGCGTCCGATAGCGCTCGGCCACCTGCAATGCGTAGCGCGATTCGTCGAAGGCGGGATCGGCAAACGCGATCGAGCAGGTGTTGACCGGCTCGGTACAGGCGTTGGCCATCGCGGCCACCACTGCGCTCGAGTCGACACCGCCGGACAGAAAGGCGCCGAGCGGGACCTCCGAGATCATGCGCAGGCGGACCGACTCGTCCAGGCGCAGCGAGAGTTCCGCCGTCGCATCGGCGAGCGGGAGCCACCGCTCGAGGGTGAACCGGGGACTCCAGTACTCGACCGGTTCCGGGGGCGGCGCGCCGCGGCGAATGGCCAGCGTGTGTCCGGACGGCAGCTTCTTCGCATTCGTGAAGATCGTGCGCGGCTCGGGAATGTAGCCGAGCGCGAAATAGTCCTCGACCGCGCACGGGTCGATCTCACGTGACATGCCGGGATGGGCGAGCAGCGCCTTGAGCTCCGATCCGAAGAGAAACGTCCCGTCAGGCAGAAGCGCGTAGTGCAGCGGCTTGACGCCGAGTCGGTCGCGGGCGAGGAACAGCGTCGAGCGGTTCCGATCCCAGAGCGCGAACGCGAACATGCCCCGGAAGCGCTCCACGCACTCGGTGCCCCACGCCTCCCAGCCGTGAACGATCACCTCGGTATCGCTTCGCGTCTTGAAAGTGTGGCCGAGCCGGGTCAGCTCGGGGATCAGCTCTTGATAGTTGTAGATCTCGCCGTTGTAGATGACGATCACGCTGCCGTCTTCGTTGAACATGGGCTGCTGGCCCGTCGACAGGTCGATGATCGACAGCCGCCGATGCCCTAAGCCCAGGCCCGGCTCGACGTGCACGGCCCCCTCGTCGGGCCCGCGATGATGCTGCGTTTCGTTCATCCGGTCGAGCAGCTCCCGGCTCACTTCCCGCCGCCCGCCAATGTCCAGGACCCCAACGATGCCGCACACTGCGTATTCTCCCTAATTCAGCCGTCGCCTCGCCCGCCGGGCGATTCGGCATGCGCCGCCGGAGCACGGGCCGCCGGGCGATGGAGGAGTTCAGTGTACAGACCGTGGTACTGCTCGACCATGCGCTCGAGGCTGAACTTGCGCTCGACGCGCTGCCGACCCGCACGGCCATGCCTCTCGGCCAGCATCGGATCGCCAAAGTAGGCGACGATGCCGCGCGCAAGCGCGTCGCTGTCCGCCGCCGGCACAAGGCAACCGGTCACGCCGTCCTCGATGAGCTCGGCGTTGGCCCCGACTCGCGTGGCGACCACGGGCAAGGCGGACGCCATGGCCTCGAGGACGGTGTTGGAGACGCCCTCGGCGAGCGATGGCAGAACGAAGCAATTCAGCCCTCGCAGCACGTCCGGGACGTCCGCGCGCTCGCCTGGGAGCCATGCCAAGTCGCGCATCCCTGCCTCCTGCAGGATCGTCTCCGCCTGTGGCCGCAGGGTCCCCTCGCCGACGAGCACGAGTCGCATGCGATCCCGCGCTCCGGGGTGCAGGCGCATTGCCCTCACGAAGGCGCGCGCAAGGTTGGTCTGGTCCTTGACCGCCTCCATGCGCCCGACTGTCCCGACCAGCCAGTAACCGGCATCGCCAAACGGGCAGCCATCGATGGGAGCACGTCCGTTCGGCGACGGCTGAAAATGCGCGACATCAACGCCGTTGTAGATCTGCGCGATGCGCTCGCTTCGAATCCCGACTTGGCCGCACAAATAACGCCCGAGATCTGGCGACAATGCAACATACCCGGTCACGAATGGACTGAACATGCGTCGCACATGCTGGTAGCGGACGTTGGAGCCATCGAGATCGTTCATGTCGCGGCCATGTTCCCCGTGGATGCGCACCGGAACCCTTGCCGCCCAGGCGGGCAGTGAGGCCTCCAGCGCGGCAAGATTGCGCGTGTGGACGATTGCCGGGCGCAACTTGCGGAACAGCCCGTAGAGCTTCGGGTACAGCGGCCACGCGTGGCCGCGGCCCTTGTGCAGCGCCACGCACGCCACGTCTCGGCGCGTGATCCGCGCCACGAAGTTCGCGTCGTTCTCGGTCAGCGAGACGACCACGTGCCGCCACGACCTGGTCGGGAGCTGGTTGATGAGGTTGACCACGCCGTTTTCCAGCCCGCCCACGGCGAAGCGATAGACGACGTGCACGATCAGGGGGGTGTCCACCGGTTCACCTCGCGCCACGATGAGCGGCTGCAAGCGCCTGCTCGATCGAAGCCGCGTTGTCCGTGGCAAAGTCCCTCAACGCATCGCTCGCCCCATTGCCACGCAGTGTTTCCGGCCCGTAGATAACGATGAGGGCCGAATCATCGCCCTGACCGGAGATATTCGACCAGGCCAGCAACGCTTTCGCGACGTAGTCGCTGGCGGTTAGCGAGCCGTTCACCCAATAAAGGCGGAACACTTCCAGCCGCAGCTCCCCCGGCCCGGAAAGCTCGGCCGTGTACACGGACACGGGTTTGCCGACCCATGGAACGGTATCGGTCCCGCCAGTGAGCTGGATCCATGTGGGATTCCCAGCGGTAACCAGCACGTTGCCGGAGGTTACCAGTTCCCGGCCCTTTTTCTGACCCCGGTAGAACGCGAGGTACAGCCCGACATCCCGCCCCTCCTTACGGAAATCCTGCTGCTGTTCCGAGGCGGCGCCAAGATAATGCGGCTTGAAGTCGGTGAAGGGGATGGGCTGGGCGACCCAGCCGTTCTCGCCGGCGATGGCGGGAATAACCGGTACGGCAGCTATTACCGGCCGCTCGAGCGCGGCGTCAGCGAGCCTCCAGATCCCGGCCGCGAAGATCGCGGCGAGCGCCGCGCCAAACAGCGCACCGCGCCGGTCCGACGGGACACGGGGCCCAGCCGCCGAGCCGATGCGCCGAGCCTCCGACGGCAACGGGGCCTCCTGCCAGAACGATCCGACCCAGAACAGAATCAGCATCACAACGCCGAAGAAGAGCCAGCCGTAGATGATATGGTCCACGCCGACGGCGAGCCGGTTATTCGAGAGATGCCCGAGCATCACGATTCCATATGCCCGCAGCCAATTGGCGAGAATCGGCACCAGGATCGACGCCGCCAGGAAGGCCGCGCGGCGGCGTGCGCTACGATAGGCGAGCGCGGCATAGATCGTTCCCACCATCACGGAGGCGATCAAATACCTGACCCCGCTGCAGGCGTCGACGATCGACCAGCTGCCCGTGGGCAGCGTGAAATGATTCGCCTCACGGTACACCGGAACACCGGACCAGCGGATGGCAGCCACCGTGAAGTCGGCCGTCCAGTCCATCAGCGTCGGCACGAGGAATTCCCCAGCGGGGATCGCGAACAGCAGGAACGCGAGCGGGAACAGCAGGGCGCGGCTGACGCTGAGTCCGAGCACCGTGACGATCGATGCCTGAACCATGAATGCGAGGGCAAATTGCTTTACACCGAGCACATCGGCTTTGGACATGACGAACCACAGCGCACCCGAGACGAACACGGCGCCGAGGCCGGGCCACCAGGGTTGAGCTGGAATCTGCGCAAGCTCGTCACGGCGCCGCCACGCCAGCCAGAAACAAATCGGCACCACGACGAAGCCGTGGGCGAAAGTTTCGGAGCGCCACCAGATGGCGACGATCGAGGCCGCCGTCTGCCAGTAAAGCGCCAGCAACCCGAGGACGGCCAACGCAACGGCGAAGATCGGCGCGTGCCGCAGTACGGCTCGCATGGAGAACGGTCCGGCGATGGCCCGGGCGTCTGGAGTCACCAATCTCTCCACCGGTCGATAAGGCTTCGCCGACCCGTGCAGTCCATCGCCGCGATCTCTACGCTTAGCCGAGACTGCGCACGATGTGCGGTCCGAGCGCATTGGCAACGCCAAGCGGAAGGTGTCGCCATAGTCCGATAAATGCGCGGTACTTCGGGTTGAGCGGATTGTTTTCCGGGACCGATTTCCGCTTGAGCAGGTGAAACTCGTAGCACAACGGGGAAGGCTCGAATCCCCAGTTCTTCTTGAACGCGAAGGAGCCGGTATCGCGTTTGCTCCGGCCAAAGTCGAAGACGCGTATGCCCCTTTCGCAGGCGCGGCGCATCAGCTCCCAGTACTTGAAGTCATTGGCCGCAAGGTCGCGCGCCGCCATCGTGTCTCCGGCGTAGTAAGGCAGCACCTCGTCCCTGAAGTAGAAGCTCAGCACGCCGCTCACCGGCCGATCGCCCGGACCTGTCACCGTCAACACCTCGCAGCAATCGCCGAACAGGGCGCGCAGGCGAGCGAAGTAACTCTTGGGAAGCGCGGGCGTTCCGTGACGGTGGACGTTGTCGGCGTACAACTCGAAAAAGCGATCCACGGTTTGATCGATCTCGCTCTTCAGACCGTGCTTGATGCCCTTGCGGACCATCGCGCGCTGCTTGCGCGGAATCGCACGCAGATTGGCTTCCGCGTCGGGCGCAAGCTCATGGCAAAATGTCACGTACAGGTCCTGGCGCGGCCAGCCCGGGCATTTCGCCGCCCGATGGCGGAGCTCGAGATAGTCGACGTCGAGCGATCGGGCAAGCTGTGCGGCGGCATCGATGAGCGCACGCTCGACATCGGCATCGTCCGCCGCGGGTCCGCCGTAGACGCAGAACGGCAGCGAGATCAGTGCGTGCCCGAACAGCCAGCTGCGCACTTCGACCAGCGGCAGGACGCCTACGATTTCCGTGCCCCGCTCGGCAAGCAGATAGTGTGGCTGGTGCCGGAAGACGCTCTCGTTGATGTCCCGCCACCCGATGCGATGAAAGAAGGTCGCCTGGGGAGAGCGCGCGACAAACGCCTCCCAGCGTTCTGCGTCCTCGCGCTCGAAAGGGCGCACGGTCGCGCGCTCGGTCACCCGTGCATGGATGGCGACAGGCATTGCCCCGACTTCCATCAGCCACTGCCCCTGACGAATACCCGGTCAACGCGATCCCACCGGAAGTCAGCCAACAGCCGGCGCAGCCGCGGAGCCATGCGCTGCAGATTGAGATAGTGACGGAAGCGCGTTTTCATGCTGAGCCCATCGATGCGCGGCTGCTCCGGGTCGACCTCCCAAGGGTGGAAGTAGAACATGGCGGGTTGTCGATCGATGGCGTTGACACGCTGGATTGACCATCGCGACAGACAGTACGGCAGCAGCCGAAAGTAGCCACCGCCGCCCGCAGGCCATGTCGAACGGAGCACGCGCACGGTGCTCACGGGTATCTCCAGCAACCCTGTCCGCACCTCATGGGCGAAGCGCGGCCCTTGCAGCATTCCGTAATGGTCGTGCCGAATCGGATAGATGCTCGAGCTATAGCGATATCCGGCGTCGGCGATGCAATCGAATGTCCACGTATTCCTCAGTCCGATGGAAAAGCTGGGCGCGCGATAGCCCCTGACTTCGATTCCAGCGACATCCTCGAGAACGGCCTTCGCGAGGCGGATGTCGGCCAGGAATTCGCCATATCCTTGCTCGGTCGCCCGGCGGTGGTCGTAACCATGGCTCGCGAGCTCGTGGCCTCCGTCGACGATCTGGCGGATCGTTTGGGGATAACGTTCCGCAATCCAGCCGAGCGCGAAGAAGGTCGCATGCACGTTCGCGTCGGAAAGTATTGACAGAACGCGTCCAATATTCGACTCGATTCGAGACGGAAGACTCTCCCAGGCAGAACGCTCGATATGCCCTGAGAAGGCGGAAACCTGAAAGTAGTCCTCGACGTCGATGGTGAGCGCATTGACGATCGCAGCCTCGGCTTCGTCGCGGGCACTCATGCGTGCACCGCCTCGCGCCTGCTGTCGGCGACGCCGAGCCACGCGCACAGTTCGTCCGCGATGCGCTCGGCTGCGCGCCCATCCCAGAACTCTGGCATCCGGCCGCGCTTGCCGCCGCCGCGGAGAATCGCGTCGACGCAATCGAGCGTCTGCCGGCGATTCCGCCCGACCAGGGTATTCGTGCCCTGCTCGACCGTGACCGGGCGCTCGGTGTTCTCCCGCATGGTGAGGCATGGCACGCCCAGCGCGGTCGTCTCTTCCTGAACGCCGCCGGAGTCGGTTAGGACCAGCGTCGCGTTGGCGAGCAGCCCCAGCATCTCGAGGTATCCCTGCGGCGGCAACAGCGCAAGTCTCGTCCCGTCCAGCTGCGCCGCCAATCCGAATTGGTCGATGTTGCCCTTCGCACGCGGATGCACAGGCCAGATCAGAGGCAGACGCTGCGAGACCTCGCGCAGGATCGCGAGCGCTTCGCGCAGGGCACCCGCTTCATCGACATTGGACGGCCGGTGCAGCGTGACCACGCCGAAGGCGGGATTGCCGGCGAGAAAATGCGTGCAACCCGGCGTGCGCGCCAGCGTCTCGACCGGTGACACGGCTCGCTGCCGGTGCCGCAGCAGCGAGTCGATCATGACATTGCCAACGAATCGGATGCGCGCCGGTGGGATTCCTTCCCGCGCGAGATTATCAGCAGCCGCCCGCTCCGTGATAAACAGGAGGTCGGCAATCTGATCGGTCAAAATGCGATTGATCTCTTCGGGCATCGTACGGTCGAAGCTCCGCAGGCCCGCTTCCACGTGGATAACCGGCGTCCGCTTTTTCGCGGCAACCAGACTGCACGCGAGCGTCGAGTTGACATCGCCTACGACGATCACGCAGCTCGGCGCGAGCTCGTCGAGCACCGGCTCGAAGCGGCGCATGATCTCGGCCGTCTGCACCGCCTGCGTTCCCGATCCGACCTCTAGGTTGAGGTCGGGCGGGGGCAAAGCAAGATCGGCGAACAACCGCTCGTTCATGGCTTCGTCGTAGTGCTGTCCGGTATGAATCAGGACCGCGCGGGGCAGCTCCGGGCGAGCGCCGAAGGCGCGCACCAGCGGCGCCATCTTCATGTAATTCGGGCGTGCGCCGACAACGCAAGCCAGCGGCCCCGTCGTGCGCAGCGCAGCGCCCATCAACGACCCCCTGGGGTGCCCGGCTTCGTGGCCTTGTCCGGGTGCAGAAGCCTGTGCAGGAGATCGACCGCCGCACCCACCGTGCGCTCGAGGCGATCGATGCGCTCGTCGACCTGATCGAAGCGCATATGCCAGGTCGACACGTCGACATTCGCCGGACGCGGGCCGCTATCCGCCGGATCGGCGTTTCCGGCGGCCGGGACCATGCTCAGCGCGGACTCCGGTCCGAGTTCCTCGCGGATCTCCTTGGCGATCGCTTGCACGTCGGTCGTCTCGAGAGCGTGCTTTTCGGCCAGAAACGCCGAGAGCAGCAGGCGGTTGCAGAGCGTATTGATGCGCCTCGGGACACCGCCCGTGGCCTCGTGGATAAGATCGAAGCAGGCGGTCTCGAACTGCGGATCGTTCTTCCAGCCTACGTGATGCAGCCGGTGCTCGACGTATGCCTGCGTTTCGGACCGATCGAGCGGCCCCAGGTGATACGAGGCGATCACGCGTTGCCGCAACTGTTGCATGTTGGGGCTTTGCATCATGGCACGAAGCTCGGGCTGACCGATGAGAAAGCTCTGCAGGAGCGCCTGGTCGCCGAGCTGGAAGTTCGAGAGCATTCGCAGCTCCTCCATGGCTCGGGGCGCCAGATTCTGCGCCTCGTCGATGATCAGCAGCGCGCGCCTTTTGTCCAGCGCGAGTTGGCACAGAAACGCCTCCAGCGACGCGAGCAGAATGGCCTTGTCGACCGACTTGACCGGCAGTCCGAAGGCCACACCGACCGCCCGCAGCATGTCGTCGGCCTCGAGCTGGGTGCTGACGATTTGCGCCGCGACCACCTTCGCGCTGTCCAGCTGTTCGAGAAGACTGCGCACGATCGTGGTCTTGCCGGCGCCGATATCACCGGTGATGACGATGAAGCCCTCGCTCTGATAGAGACCGTACTCCAGGTACGCGAAGGCACGCTTGTGGCCACGACTGCCGTAGAAGAACGACGGATCGGGGTTCAGCTGGAAAGGCTTGCCGGTCAAACCGAAGAAGGATTCGTACATCGTGCGGATCACCTGAATATGTAGTTCAGGCCAGCGAAGATGGCCGCTTCATCATAGTTGACCCCTAGATCGGAATTGGCCTTCTGGTAGCGAGCGCCGGCGAATACGGTGGTGCTTGCCGATAACAGCTCCGCTACCTTGAGCGTGATATAGCCCTGCGTTGTCGTTCCGAAGGGTGGCGCATCGAGCGTTGTCCGCAGCAAGGTGGCGGTCGCGCCCAGCGTGACGATTGGCGTGAGGTTGTGGGTCCAGGTGACCGCAACGCCTTTCTGTGTGCTGTTGTTCCCTGCAGCAAGTAGCGATGGCGGCAGCGCCGTGCCCGCGGCCGTGATGGGCTGGTAGCGAACGTAGAAGCCGGTCGCGAGGACGGCGTTACGGGCTCCGAGCGCGCCCACGGTCACGCGCGCGTCCTCCACCAGACTGATCTGCTCGTTGTACAGGTTGATCGGGCTGGTCAGGCTGGTCGGCAGCCCCTGATCCTGGATCAGGCTCGCGATGAACGCCTGGCGCTGCGCAGGGTCGGGAATGCTCGAGCTGAATATGGCATCCAGCAGCAAAGGTACGTTCGCGGTGGCCGGCAGCGTCAGGAACTGTTGAGGATAGGTCGTGATGTTGCGCGAAAATCGCATGTCGACAACGGACCGGGGCCCGTGATTCTGGAACGCGAAGAGATAAGATGAGCCGAAGAAGCGGTGTTCCCAGGTGGCAACGAGATTAGCGCGCGGTGTCGGAGTCCACCGAACGCCCGCTCCATAGACGGCACCCCGATAGTCGGTCAGCGCAAAGCGGTTATCCTCGTAGCCGCCGATCGGCGAGACCTGGAGCTGCGGGTCCACCTGCACAGGCAGGCGCGCGCGACCAATCTGCATCACCAAGGGACCCTGGCCCTCGAATTTCACCGAATCCCATTCGTAATCGGCCGCCCAGCCATAAGTAGCAACCGGGCTGGCGATGTTCCCGAGCCACTGATCGTAGTAGGCATTGCTGGTCGTGATGGGCGCGCCGCTGAAGTTCGTCCAGACATTATCGTTGCGCAGCTCGTAGCTGACGTCTCCCGGAGTCGTGTGCTGGATATAGGGCGACACGCGATACACCTCGGAGGTGTAACGGTTGGCTGTCGCATTGGTGAGATCCGGCGGCAGTCCCCCGAACGGCGAGAGATATTGCTGCGTCACCGAAACCGCTCCCTCGACGAAAAGAAAATGTTGCAATGCCTCGACGTCTCCGAGGAGCCCCACATTGGGGTAGACGGTGTCGTTCTGGGCCCCTGTCCGCGCATAGAGCAGAATGGGGGCGGCGAAAAAGCCGTGGAAGCTCGAATGAGCCCCTGTCTCGGTCACTGCGAGTTGAGGCACGATCTCCGTGACGAGATCGCCTTGCCTTGTTGCAGTGCTTGACAGATTAACATTGTTGGTAAGCGTTTCGGTCAGCGCGATGGAAGCCACGAAGGGCGGCTGCCCGACCGCGACTCGTGGAAGCGGCGACACCGCGCTGGGTGTGGTTGGAGTTGCCGATGGATAACCGCCGGCGTTCTGCGGGCCCGTGCCGGGGTAAGCGATGCCGGCCTGGGCCAAATAGACCTGGTCGCCTGGGCGATCCGCTTCGTCATCGCTCGGCCACGGGAACAACTCGGCAAGCAGCCCGCCCGCCGCCGCGTAACCCGTCGGGAGGCTGGCACTGTCCGTCGCCGCGTTCTCGCCGGCGAGGGCTGGTTGTAAGCGCCACGTCTGGGCTGCGACAGGCGCGCTTATGAGCGTAAGGGCTCCGACGATCAGGGCGGCAGACGAATGCCGGCGTGACTGCGTTGCTCGCGACTTCGGTCGCCGCGGGGCAGCGTGTAGCGGGCGTTCCGGGCGCCAGCCACGATGGTCAGCGGGCGGCGTCGTCCGCGTAGTAGCCACGATAGGCTCCAACGTCGGTTTGACTCGCCTTGTTCAACATCATCATTACATTCTCGCAGCTCTCGATGGTCGACAGCGCGAGCTTGACCGCCTGCTGTCCTGTGCTGCCGGAGGCGACGACCATGACGATCTGGCCCATCTGCGTGGCGAGGACCCGGGCCTCGGTCGCCGCCAGCAGTGGCGGCGAATCAAAGATGATGATTCGGTCCGAGTAGCGCGACGCAAGCTCGCGCAGGATGCTCGCCATCTGTTCGCTTGCCAGCAGCTCGGTGGCGCGCCGCTGCGGCGCGCCACCCGGCAGGACGAGGAGGTTTTCAACGTTCGTCCGCACGAGCACGTCAGCCACGCCGAGATCATTGCCGGTCAGCAGCTCGAGCAGGCCGGGAGACGCCGGGACCCCCAGGACGTTGGGGAGGTCCGGATGAGCGACATCGCCGTCGACGAGGAGGACCGTTGTGTCCAACTCCATCGCCACGCTCATGGCCAGGTTGATCGCAGTGAACGTCTTTCCTTCGTGCGGCAAGGCGCTCGTCACCATGATCAGGTTGCCATTCCGGATCCTCGAACCAGGCTCGCCGCGTGCATTGCGGAGGATCGGGCGCTTGATGATCCGGAACTCCTCGGCGATCTGGGATTTCTGGCCATCGGGCGTCAGGAAGCCGCGCGCCTTCAATGCTTCCAGGTCGATGTCGGTCTGCCGGCGTTGTTCGCTCGCTACGTCGCGCCGCAGCGGCGCGCTCGAACCCCCGGTGGGCGCCGGCACGGGCACTGGCGCCGCCGCAGCACTCGTTGCGGCCGCGGTCGCGCGCGCTTCTAGTCCCCGCACGACCGCTTCCGGCGTGGGGACGCGTTCGCTATGCGGTCGGTCGGCGGTCGGCCCCGGGGCGCCATCCGCGGTGGCGGCGCCTGCGCGACGCAATTCCTCGAGGCGCTTGGCCGCCTGTTCGATCAGACTCATCGGTCACTCCTCAGGCAATGCCTCCAAACCAGAATACCAGTGCAAACACGACTGCAAAGGAGGCCGCCAACCCGCCGATACCTCCCGCAAACAAGACCCTCTCTCGGCGCTTTCTCCGGCCTGATGCTTCGTTCGGAAGTACGGTCACCATGCCGAGGATCGGACGCTGCGTTGCCTCGCGCAGCGAGGGCAAGTCGTGAAAGGTGGGCATGATCTCGTTCGCGGCGAAGGCCGCCGCAAGGCCCGCGCCGATGGCGGCGAGGAGCACGATCCCCAGCAGCGCCATGCGGCTAGGCGGAACCGGTGTCGGAGAAACGCGCGGGGGATCGATGACACGAAACTGTGTGCCCCCCGCATCCTGCACGCCCTCGCCGATCGCCGCCGACTCCCGTCGGGCGAGCAATGTCTCGTAGGTCTTCTTCTGCACGTCGTAGTCGCGGTTGAGCTGGGCAAACTCCGCTTCGGCCTGCGGCACGAGCCGCGCGGCACTCTTCAATTGCGCATACTGACTCTCGTAAGACGTGAGCTTCGCCCGCAACGAGGCGACATTAGCTTCGGCATCGGCAAGCGAAACCTTCATCTGCTGGTATACCGGACTGGTCTCCGCCGCCGGTTCGCGTGCATTGCCGGATGCAACTGCGGCAGCCTGCTCCGCCTGCACCTCCTTGGCCCGCTGCTCCTCGAGTTGCTTGATCACCCGCCTGGTGCCCACGACATCGGGGTGCTCGTCGGTATACCGCTGCAACAGGGTATCGAGCTGAGCTTTCTGCGCCGCGAGCCGCGCGTCGATGTCGGCGATGGCCGTCGAATTCGCGGCCGGACCTTCCGGCAATAGAACCGGCGTCTCGCCGGCGAGTTCACGCTTGTACGAATCACGCGCCTCCTCGGCGGCGCGCAACTCGATCCGTGCGTTGTCGATGTCGTTGCTCAGACTGGACAGCCGGCTAAAGTAGTCCAGGTTATTGCCCTGACCCGCAACACCCAGATACTTCAGCCTGAAATCCTTGAGGCGATCCTCCGCGTTCTTGAGGGTCACCTGGTACTGTCGTATTTGCTCGTCGATGAATTTGACCGCGTCGCGCGTGTCCTGACGCTTGTTGCCCAGACTCGACTCGACGAAGATTGAGACAAGGGACTGAACGACCTTTGTGGCCTGCTCCGGATTTGCATCCCGGTACGAAATGACATAGAGATTCGTCTTTACGTCGCCGTTGAGGTGCACTGACTTCATTACCCTGTCGATCAGCTCCTCGCGATCGGGTCCGGACTTGACCGCGAGATCGAGGTCGGCCATGCGCACCAGTTTGTCAACGTTGGGCCGGTTGATCAGCGTGCGGCTGACCAAGGCCACCTGCTCATCGAGGTTCGGCTGGATCGAAAGTCCCGCCAGCAGGGGCCGTAGAACCGACTGCGTGTCGACATAGACCCGTGCGCTCGCTTCATATCGTTCGGGGATGCGATACACAAGTCCCACGCCCACGATGGCGACGATCCACGCCGCCGCCAGTCCGATCCATCGCCGGTGCCACATGCCGCGCAGGCGCCGCAACGACTGCTGAATCAGCTCATCCATGTCAAGGCTCGTCTGTAGAAGGGAATTCCCGGCCAGCCATTGCCACCGGGGCTAGAACCAACTCTGCGGAATGACGACGATGTCGCCGGGGCGCATGTCGACGTTCGCCGTGATGTCGCCGCGCTTCACGAGATCCTGGAGCCGCACACTGTACGACTTGCCGCCGTCAGCAGCGCGGTAGATACTGGCCTTGTTGCCGTCTGCGAAGTCGGTGAGGCCGCCGACCTCGATCATGACGTCGAGCAGCGTCATGTTCTTGCGAAAGGGCAGGATCTGCGGCTTGGTCGCCTCGCCGATGACCCGGATCTGGTCGCTTGCCGGTCCGACGAAGCGAGTGACAATCACCGTTACCACGGGATCGCGGATATACCTGCTCAGTGCTTTTTCGATATCCTTTCCGAGGGCGGTCGGCGTTTTTCCGAGTGCCGGCATATCGTCGACGAGAGGGGCCGTAACTTGCCCGTCCGGGCGCACGGGAACGTCCATCGACAGTTCCTGGTTGTGCCAGACGATGATATGGATGGTGTCGAGCGGCCCGATGATGTATTCATAGTCGGAGCTCGACGCCTCGCGCGGCGCAGGCGGGTAGGGCGTCGCGCAGCCGGCAACAACCAAGGCCAGAACAACGGTCGCGAACCATGTTGCACGGCGAACATTTGGCGCCGCCGAGATTTCGAGGCTTTTTGAAGTCGGCTGCATATCGTTCTCCTCTGCGTTCGCGAGGAAAGAGATCATAACATCTGGTCGCCGGCCCGATCACCAGCGCGCGAGACATCTTATGCCAGATTCATGAACGGGCCGGAGAAAGTGCGGACGAGAGGCCCAATGAGCTTCCTTTATGTCGAATTATCTTACGATAGTTGTGTACCACGACTCTGGCGCCCCACCACCCATGCTAAGACATTGAGTTTTGGGATGAATTTGTGACGCGCTCTTGGGCATAATGATTGCTTCATTATGCATGAATTCATTGGGGAGGCCAGAATGAGAACTTCACTGCGTGCGCGCCGTGCGCTATGGGCTGCGGCAGCCGGCGCGGCATTATGCGTCATGCCTCTTGCCCGGGCGACTATGCTCCATCCGACCGGCTTTGCGAATGGCGATCAAGTTTTCAGCGTAACGGCTCCGTCGGCAAACAATGTCCCAACGGGCGCCTTCAAGGGGACTTGGAACGGCACACCGATCGTTTTCTTCTGTTTCGAGCTGACGCAGTATTTCAGCTTCGGCAACACGTATACCGATTACACGGCATCGAACCCGAGCGGCGCGACGTTCACCTTGCTCAGCAGGCTGTTCACCGAAGGGTTTGCGCACGCACTCGACTCGACGCAGAACTCGGCGGCGTTCCAGCTGGCCGTTTGGGAGATCGAGTACGAGACCGGGTCACCTACCGATCTGCGCGCCGGCAGTTTTCACGTGCTAAGCGACAATGGCCACACTGCAACGGTCAATGCGGCGAATTACCTGCTGACGCATCTCCCAAGCACGGGCTTGTATTCGATCACGCTGCTGCACAGCCCGGATTATCAGGACTTCATTTACGGGACGTCTACCTTGCGCCAGGCGCCCGAGCCCTCCCCTCTGCCCCTGGTCGGCATCGGGTTGGCCGCTATGATCTTTGTCACTCTGCGGCGACGGGGCTGGCAACGTCGCACCTGACGCGCGCTGCCCGACTGCGAAAGAAGGTCCAGCGCCGCCACAACTGCGCGTTGGGGATCTTGTCCTCCACGGCGGCGCTGTCCGGCGGCCTCTGCTGCCTGTCCGGCTTGCGTACCTACGCCCTCTGGGCTGCGGGCCGTACGCGCGCCCACATTACCGCCTCCCCTGGAGCCCTTTACGCATGAGGGCGTAGTGGCGCGTGACCGCAGCATCCGCCAGGCCGCCGCCGCAATCGGTCAAAACCACCGCGCCGATCGGATACACCCCGCGTGCGCGCTCCAGCTGGATTCCGATTCTTCCCGATGCACGCCACGGGCCCACATCGCTCCAGTCGAACTCTCCGCGGCCGCCGGAGAGGATGATCGGAACCAGCAGCGATTGCTACCAGCGACACGTATGTGCGCACTGAGGACCGCATCGTCGCGACCGTGGGCGTCGATGGGCTTTTCATCGTCGATACGCCCGACGCCGTGTCGGTCGCCCACTGCGACCATCTGCAGCGCGTCAAGGAGGTGGTCCGCGAGTTAAAGGCCCGCGGATACATCACCGTGCTGCCGCAGGGGCCGGGATTCCAGATTAAGCGGTCGAGGTGAAACCTGGTGCGGCGCTGTCGTTGCAGACGCACGCGCACCGCAGCGAGCACTAGGTCGTTGGTTCAGCGGCGAGGCTCGCGTCACTAACGGCGATCGCATCTACGCCATGTGCGCCAACGAATCGACATTCATACCACTTGGATCGCGGCACCGCCTCGACAAATCCCGGCTCAGAGCCGCTGCCGGTGATCGAGGTGCAGTGCGGGGATTATCTTGGCGAGGATGACATCGTGCGGGTCGACGACCGCTACGATCGCCACAATCCAACCTGAGCGCGGACATGCTACCCAACAAAAACCCCGCCATGCGGGCGGGGTCAGTAATCAGCACCAGCGCAACAATCAGTCTAACTTGCGACGCCGCGAGAAACCAAGACCAGCCAGGCCAACGCCGAGAAGGGCAAGGGTAGCGGGTTCTGGCGCCTGGCCGGAAGCCAACGGCAGGGAGATGGACAGGTCAGCCGGCGGACCGCAGCACTCGCCGTATACCAACTCGAATGCGAAAGTGCCTGTCGGCCCAGTGTAGGTTTCCGTCGTATTTACAAATGAGGTTGGGCCGGGGGCGTCGATTACGGTAAGCCCATCTATCAGCAGCGTGAGCCCATCATCGTGTCCTGCCGTGAAGGTTTCGCCATTGGTCACTGTGACCATACCGAGGAATTCGAATAGAGTGTTATCCGCGGTGTTCCCAAGCTCGGAGGAGCCGCTGGAGACCGTGGCACCGCCGCTTGTGAGAAATTGGCCGATTGTGTATGCCGGCCCACTTGCTGCGAAATTGAGCGGAGACGGCGCGGTAAAGACTACATTCGGCGGCGTACCCGGCACATTCGCTGGCGTCGCGTCCGCCGCACCCGTCGGGTCGTTCTCCCAGATATAGCCTGTGACGTCGGCCAGTGCAGGCGCCGTCATCATGGACGCCAGCCCAGCGCCGATCAGCACCGGAACGAGAAGTTTGTTTCTTAGCCGCATCAGCATGATGGCGGGCTCCTCTGCAGAATGTAAGACCCGCGCAATGGGAAGCAATTTGTGCGCCAAATGCTAAACGTCATGTTAAACAATAAGATGACGATATTTTCTTCATCTCCTCGTCCGCCGTTGTCAAATTTGTCGACAGCTGTGCCTTTGCCGATTCGGTGGCGAAGAATCCTAGGTTTGCGAAGGTATTGCCCGAGTCGGGTGCCATTTGCAAGTCGCTTGAATCCGCACGGGAACGGAGACGGCGGCCATTCCGGCTGAGATCATCGCCCTCGCCGCAGCCAAGCTCGCGTTTCGCCAGCAAGCCAGCCACTGAAGGGTTCTACAATGAATGATGCATGACCTCATGGGTGTATCACTCCATGAAGTGATCAATGCCACCTACCTCTTGACGCCCAGTTGACGCACTAGGTCCCGTACCTCCCGACGGATGCCGAAACGTCCGAGAATGGCCCCGAGCACCGAAGAGATCTTGTGCGTGGCGCGCGTCGAATTGACCATGAGGTAGTTCTTGAAGCCGGTGGGTATGAGATAGAAACAGCCTTGGAGCCGCGAGCCCGTGCTCAACCGCTGCTTATGCAGGTTGTCGCCATTGCCAAAGTCGAACTCTGTTATGTCACCGTTCGAAGCGGCAAGATCGGTGATGATCTCGATGTAAAGGAAGATTCCGACGTGATGCCGCGCCCGCTCCGGATCGTAGCCGATTTCCTGAGCATGGTACCGCCGTTGATACGCGCATCCGACCTGGAAGGCGACGGGTTTCCCGGGGCCGCCGGCCTCCATGGCCCTAGAATATTCACACTCCGGGACACGACTTTCCCCGATTGGCAACCGCCCCGCGCAGCGTTAAAGTTTACCTTGAGTGGCGTTAGCCGCGGGAGATTTGTCGAGTGCATGCATCGTCCGGCGTTATCACCCTTTTGTTCACCGACATCGAGGGTAGCAGCCGCCTCTGGGAAGTAGAGGGGGAGCGAATGTCGCGCGCGCTAGCGCGGCACGACGCTCTGTCGCGAAAGGCAGTCGAAGGGCACCGCGGCCTCGTGGTAAAGATGACCGGCGACGGCATGTATGCTGCGTTCGATGACCCGCTGGATGCCCTCATAGCCACCGCCGAGCTGCAGCAGGCGCTGGACGATCTAACGGCGGAAAACCACGTCGCGCTGCGTGTGCGCGCCGGCCTGCATCTCGGCCTCGTGGAGCGACGCAACGACGATGTCTTCGGCAGCCCCGTAAACCGGGCAGCGCGCATCACGAAGGCCGCCCACGGGGGCCAGGTGCTGGTATCACAGGCGGTAGTGGATCGCCTCCAGGGGCGGCTGCCGCCGTCGATCTCGTTGCGCGACCTTGGCGCCGTTCGCCTGCGCGATCTCGCAACCAGCGAGCACGTCTACCAGCTCGTGCATCCGCAGCTGCGCCAGGAATTCCCCGCGCTCCGCTCGCTCGAAGCGACGCCCAACAACCTGCCGCAGCAGGTCACTTCGTTCATCGGGCGTGAGCGCGAGCTGGCCGATGCGAAGCGCCTGCTGGAGAGCACGCGGTTGCTGACGCTGCTCGGCATGGGCGGGCTGGGGAAGACGCGACTGTCGCTGCAGATCGGCGCCGATGTGCTGGAGAAGCATTCCGATGGAATCTGGTTCGTCGACCTGTCTCCGATCAAGGATTCCGCTCTCGTTCCGAATGTGACGGCGCAGGTTCTGGGGGTGCGCGAAGTGCCCGGCACGCCGCTCATTCAGACGCTCTGTGCGCACGTGCGTGAGCTCAAGTTGCTCCTCATTCTCGACAATTGCGAGCACCTCGTGGGCGCCTGCGCGAACCTGGCCGATATGCTACTTCAGGCCGCGCCCGACGTCCGGATCCTTGCGACGAGTCGCGAAGCCCTGCACATCCCTGGCGAGCAGACCTATCCGGTCCTGCCACTGCGCGTACCCGATCGCAAAGCGGACGCCGAAACGCTCCTCCGCTCGGAAGCCGTGCAGCTCTTCGTGGAGCGGGCGCGGCTGCAGAAGCCGACTTTCTCCGTGACCGAACGCGACGCTCCGGCCGTTGCCGAGATTTGTGCCCGGCTCGACGGCATACCGCTCGCGCTGGAACTGGCGGCCGCGCGGCTGAGCTCCCTCTCGGTCGCCGACATCAATGCCCGTCTGAATGATCGCTTCAAGCTGCTTACGGCCGGAAGTCGCGTCGCCTTGCAGCGCCAGCAGACGCTGCGCGCGCTGGTTAGCTGGTCGTATGACCTGCTGCAAGAGAACGAGCAGATCGTCCTCGATCGGCTAAGCGTCTTTTCCGGTGGTTTCGACCTCGCGGCGGCGGAAGCGGTCTGCGGCGCCGACCCGATCGCGCCCGAGGACGTCCTCGATTTGGTGAGCTCGCTGGTGGCGAAATCGCTGGTCATGGTCGAGCAGGAGATCGACGGATCGCGTTACGGATTGCTGGAGACGATCAAGGAATTCGCGCGTGAGCATCTCGCCAGCCACTATGGGCTTTCGGGGACGATCAAGGAGTTTGCCAGCGAGCGGCTGAAGGAGCGAGACGATGTCGCTGCGACCGCTGCGCGGCACTGCAACTACTACCTCGGTGTCGCCAAGACCGCGCGGGCGAAGCTCGAAGGGCCCGAGCAGGCGGAATGGACGCGACGCCTGGAGGTCGACCTCGACAACCTGCGTGCCGCGATCGCGTTGGCACTTGCGGGCGGCGTCGACCCCGTGCTCGCGGTCAAGCTCGAGGTCGCGTTGATGCGCTTCCGCATCCTTCGCGGCTATCTGACCGAAGGGCGCAAAAACATACGCGCCGCGCTCGAGCTTGCGGGGATGCGCGAGCCGAACCTGGCGCGCGGCCACGCGCTCTACGTCGCTGGTACGCTGGCCGCCAATCAGAGCGACCACGTCGAGGCGACGAGGCTGCTCACAGAATGCCTCGCCATTCGCCAGGATCTGGGGGACATGCTGGAGGCGGCCGGAACCCTGTCGACGCTGGGGGTTGTCCACCTCCAGGCTGGGGACCCGGCGAAGGCGCAAGAGTGCGAGGAGCAATGCCTCACGATCTTTCGTCAGCTTGGAAACCGGATCGGTGAGGCCCTCGCCCTTGGTCATCTGGGCGAAATCGCGATGCAGCTGGGCGAGGATGCCCGTGCCCGAGACTTGTTCGAACAGTGCCTGGCGATTGCGCGCAGCATCAAGCACCACGAGCTGGAAGGCGAGTGCGAACGCTACATAGGGGAGATCGCGCTCGACGCAGGCGACCTGCGGGCCGCACAGGCAAGGTTTACCCGCTCGCTCGAGGTTTGCCGGGATGCGGAAGACAAACGCAACGAGGCGATTGTCCTATGGTGCCTTGGGAAGCACGACAAGGCAGGCGGCGACCTCGAATCGGCACGCGGGAGGCTCGCCGACGCGCTACGCGCTTTCGAAACCTTCCAGATGAATTCCGAAGCGCTCGATTGCCTGGAGGACTATGCCGGGCTCTTGCAGGCCGCTAGCCGTTGGGCCGATTCGGTGCAGCTGCTGGCCGCCGTCTCCACGATCCGGGAACGGCTTGCGGTCTCCCGCCACAAGCGCTGCGAAGCGAAGTGGCAATCGCGCGTGGAAGCGGCACACGCAGCGCTCGGCGAGGCTGCGTTTGACACGGCGCGTGCGGCGGCCCGCTCGTGGGCGCTTGACGACGCGATCAAGCACGCCTTGGCGTCGGTCGTTGCGGCTCCGGCTACGGTGTGAAAGGTGGCGTCAGGGCCACCCGCGGAACCCTGCAAACCCTCTGTCGATCCCGCTGGCGGCTGACGACCGGATCAGGCCCCGGCTTTGCGCCGTCTGGTGGTCAGCCAGCCGGCGCCGAGCGCGCCAAGGAGCAGCCAGATCGAACCGGGCTCGGGCACTGCAAAGAAGGTATAGGGATTAGACGTAAAGGTGGTGCCGTCGCTTAGGATAACGACGTTGCTGGGCGTGTTCGGGGGCGGATCGATGCAATTGCCGTCGCACGGCGGAGGCTCGCCATCCTGTGCGCTCAACTGTATAAACCACGGACCGTCGAAAATGGAATTGGAACCCTCGGGTGGGAATGCAGGCCCAATCAGGAACGAGTCGACGCCAAGCAGGGTTCCGTCCAGGCCGACATCGATGCCCCAGATCGCTTGCGAGGGTCCGAAGAAAAGTTGCGCGGTGTCGCCCACGTCGGACTGCAAGGTCACGTTGGCGTTGAGCAAGGTCGCATCGCAATTGTTGTCCCCGAAGCCGTTCACGTAGAAAAAGTTGACCGAGTCCGGCAGCGAGCCGCCGGGGAGGCAGTCCGAGCCGGCGATATTGATGAGATCCGTGCCGTTAAAGCCTGTCACCGCCCCGCCGCCAGCGGGGTCGAACGCCCCCCCCCAGGTGCCCGCCCAGACGGGCGGGCCAGCCACAGCGAAGAGCGCCGCCGTGGCAATGCACACAATGACTCGACTCGGCTTGGCTGACATGGTCGATCTCCGATATGGTGGAGCAATCATGCTGCGTGCACGGGGCCTGTACCCCGTCATGCGGGGACTAGCCGCGACCTGCCAGCGCAAGCAAAAGACGCGCCATTATTTTCCAACACATTGGATTTGTGCATAAATATCTGCTGCCTTGGCGATGGAGGTGCAGGCGGCGACGGCCAACCGTAAAATTTTTCGTCACTTCCTGAGAGCTGCGCAAACGGGGAGCTTTGACGAGCATGGCGGACGCCCGAGGCTCGTGAGCTTCGGCGCAGGCATTGCGGACTGTCCACCGGGGTCTGCTCCTAACCATGAGCCCGCGGGGAAATGCTGGGCAGCACCATGCCGCCGGAGGTTGGCGGCCGGTTGGCGTGCGTGCGACCAGACGTTTGTACATGCTGGCGGCTCGGCTCGAATGCCAACTTGGAGAACCGCCGGATCCCAAGGCTCGTGGTTGCCAATTGTCGGCGGCAATGCGTGATTCAGGCATTCGAATTCGACTGATGGGGCAAACGTATCGCTCGGCATAACCGTGCCGCGCGGCTCGATCGGAGTACCGGCGTGGATTCTGACCCGCGGCACTGAGCGCCGGACGCCTCGCCGCTGTCGTCAGCCTTCAAAGCATCGCCAATCGGGTACAATCCGCGTGCCCGCTCCAGTTCGATCCGATTCTTCCCAATGCCGCTGGTCCCGATCATCCTCTCCGGCGGCGCCGGTGCACGGCTGTGGCCACTATCGCGCGAGGCCGCGCCGAAGCCCTTCCTGCCGCTCCCTGCCGATGGCGCCGCCGGCGACACGTTGCTCGCGCGCACGTTCTTGCGCGCCGCCGGGCTGCCCGACGTCGCCGGGCTCGTGACGATCACGAATCGTGACTATTACTTCCAAACGCGCGATGCGTATGCGGGCGCCGGGGCCCTGTCCGCACCGCGCGTTGCGTACCTGCTGGAGCCGTTCCCGCGCAACACAGCGCCGGCAGTCGCGCTGGCGGCACTCTACGTCGAGGCGGTATTCGGTGGCGATGCGATCCTGCTGGTACTTCCTGCAGACCATCTGATCCGCGATACGGCTGCGTTTGCGGGCGCCGTTTTGCGCGCGGTTGCGCTGGCGCGCGAGGGCTGGCTCACGACGTTCGGCATCACGCCGACCAGCGCGGAGACTGGCTACGGATATCTTGAACTGGGTGAAGCGCTGGCGGAGCCGGGCGCCTTCCGCGCCCGCCGTTTCATCGAGAAGCCGCCACTCGCCGACGCGACGCGATATGCCCGCGACGCCCGCCATGTCTGGAATTCCGGCATATTCTGCTTCACTGCGGCCCGCGCGCTCGCGGCATTCGCTGGCCACGCCCCGCGGGTCCTCGATGCGGCGCGCGCAGTCTGGCAGCCGCTCGTCGACCACCGTGCCGACGCCATGCTCGAGATCGACCCGGCGTTGTTCGCGGCGGCGCCCGACGTGTCCTTCGACGTCGCCGTGATGGAGCAGGCAACGCAGGTCGCGGTCGTCCGCGGAGCGTTCGACTGGACCGACGTGGGCTCGTGGCGCGCCATGGCGGACCTTGCAGCGCCCGATGCGGCCGGCAATCGCGGCAAGGGCGAGCGCGTGGCGATCGCCACAAGCAACACGTACGTGCACGCCGAGGACCGCATCGTCGCGACCGTCGGTGTCGATGGATTGTTCATCGTCGACACGCCCGACGCCGTGCTCATCGCGCATCGCGACCATTTGCAAGAGGTGAAGGAAGTCGTCGGCGCGTTGAAGGCCCGCGGACACGAGGCGTACCGGTTCCACAGGACGGTGCTGCGGCCCTGGGGCGCATTCACGGTGCTCCAGCAGGGGCCCGGCTTCAAGATCAAGCGCATCGAGGTCAGGCCAGGTGCGGCGCTGTCGCTGCAGATGCATGCGCACCGGAGCGAGCACTGGGTCGTTGTTAGCGGCGAGGCTCGCGTCACCAACGGTGATCGCGTCTACGCCTTGCGTGACAACGAGTCCACCTTCATCCCGGTAGGATCGCGACACCGGCTGGAGAATCCCGGCTCCAAGCCGCTGCTGGTCATCGAGGTGCAATGCGGGGAATACCTCGGCGAGGACGACATCGTGCGCCTGGACGATCGCTACAGCCGCCACCTCGAGCCGGCACGCTAGTCAGGCATTGGCGGGTCGCGGCGCGGCTGGGCACGTAGACTCCGCTCAGGCCCTGCTGATCCTAGCCGGCGCCATGGAGCAGTCGCCTGAGTTGCTTTTCGTCGAGCACCGGCACGCCGAGCTCGCCGGCGCGGTCGAGCTTGCTCCCCGCCTCGGCGCCGGCGACGACGTAGTGGGTTTTTTTCGACACGCTGCCTGCGACCTTGCCGCCATGCTGCTCGATCAATTCCTTCGCTTCGTCGCGGGAGAGCGTCGGCAGGGCGCCGGTCAAGACGAACGTCAGCCCGGCGAACCTGCCCTTCGTCGCCCGCTCCGGCGCGCTCTCCGCCCACTCTACCCCGGCGGCGCGCAACTGGGCAATGACCGCGCGGTTGTGCGCTTCGGCGAAGAACTGCCGGATGCTCTGCGCCAGCACCGGCCCGACGTCGGCCACTTCGAGCAGCGCGGCTTCATCGGCGGCCATGAGCGCAGCGAACTTGCCGAAGTGCCGCGCCAGCTCCTTCGCGGTCGCCTCGCCGACGTGGCGGATGCCCAGCGCGAAGATGAACCGCGCAAGCGTCGTGCGCCGGCTCTTGTCGATCGCGGCGACGACATTGGCCGCCGATTTCTCCGCCATGCGCTCGAGCTCGGCGAGCGCGGCGACACCGAGCTTGTACAGGTCGGCCGGCGTGCGCACGATATGTGCGTCGACGAGCTGGTCGACGAGCTTTTCGCCCATGCCCTCGATGTCCATGGCACGGCGGCTGGCGAAGTGCAGCAGCGCCTGCTTCACCTGGGCCGGGCAGACCAGGCCGCCGGAGCAGCGCGCCACCGCCTCGTCGGGCAGCCGCACCACCGCCGATCCGCATTCGGGGCACTTCCCCGGCATGAGGAATTCGCGTGCGCCGGGGCGGCGCTTTTCCATGAGAACGCGCACGACCTCCGGAATCACGTCGCCCGCGCGCCGCACCAGCACCGTGTCGCCGACGCGCACGTCCTTGCGCCGCACCTCGTCCTCGTTGTGCAGCGTGGCGTTGGTGACCGTAACGCCGCCGACGAAGACCGGCTTGAGCCGGGCCACCGGGGTGAGGGCCCCGGTCCGCCCCACCTGGACGTCGATGCCCAGGACCTCGGTGGCCATTTCCTCGGCCGGGAACTTGTGCGCCAGGGCGAAGCGCGGTGCCCGCGATACGTAGCCGAGCGCGACCTGCTGGTCGAGGTCGTCGACCTTGTACACGACGCCGTCGATCTGGAACGGCAGCGACTCGCGCGTCGCGCCGATCTTCCGGTAGTAGGCGAGCAGGCCATCGAAGCCACGCACCACGCCGCGCTCGCGCGCCACCGGCAGGCGCAGCGCCGCGAGAAAATCGAGCAAGGCCGATTGGGTCCGCGGCGCGCGCCGGGGCGCGGTCCATTCGACCTCGCCGACGCCGTAGGCGAAGAAGGTAAGGCGGCGAGCCGCCGTCATCTTCGGATCGAGCTGGCGCAGGGCTCCGGCCGCGGCATTGCGCGGGTTGACAAAGGTTTTCTCGCCCCGCGCGGCCTGCGCCGCGTTGAGGCGGGCAAAGTCGCGCTTGAGCATCAGCACCTCGCCGCGCACCTCGAGATACCGGGGAGGAGGCTCCCCGGCGGCGGAGAGCTTGAGCGGGATGACGTTCACCGTTCTCACGTTGGCGGTAACGTTTTCGCCGACGTAACCGTCGCCCCGCGTCGCGCCCAGTGTGAACAGGCCATGTTCGTATACGAGATTGACCGCGAGGCCATCGAATTTCGGCTCGACCTCGTACACCACCTCATCGATGCCCAGTGTTTCGCGGACGCGGCGGTCGAACGCGCTCGCCTCCTCAGGGGTAAAGGCATTGCTCAGCGAGAGCATCGGCACGCGGTGGGTGACGGCGTCGAATTCCGCCGCCGGCTCGGCGCCGACGCGCTGCGTGGGGGAGTCCGCGGTCGCCAGCGCCGGATACTCGCGCTCGAGCGCCTGCAACTCGCGGAAGAGCGCGTCGTACTCCGCGTCTTCGATCGTCGGCGCGTCGAGCACGTAGTAGCGGTAATTGTGCTCATCGAGCGCGGCGCGCAGCTGCGCCGCGCGCTCGGACGCCTTGCGCGGAACGCCGCCGGCTTTCATGGGCGCAAGGCTCGGCTTTCCGGCTACCCGAACAGCCGCAAGGCCCTTGTCCCGCCCGGCTCGATGTGCGCGGCGCGCAGCGCCGCCGCCGTCGCCTGCACCTGGTCGCGAATGGCCACCAGCGCGGCGTCATCGAGGGGCCGGCGGTTGTCGTCGACCAGCACGCCTTCAAGCGTCTGCGCCAGGCGTTTGGCAATCAGCCGCATCTGGTCGAACACCCGGGCCGGGTCGGCAACGCGTGGCACGTCGATGAGCAGCACGATGCCGGGCGTGGTCAGCATGCGCAAGCTCTCGGCGGTCAGTGGCTCCTGCTTGTAGTTCTGCAGCCGCCACAGCACGTTGCCGGTTTCATCGAGGTATTCAAATTGGCCGGCGGAGTCGAGGCGGAATCCGGCCGCTTCGGCCACTCCCCGCAGGCGCGTGCCGGCGATCTGGCCGAGCTCCCCTTTAAGGATCGTAAGTCCGATCTGCACATCGAGGTCGGCACAAAAGCGGTCGAGTTCGTCGGCGCGCGCCGCCTCGTCGCCGGCATCGGGCAGAGCGCAGTCGATGGACAGGTTCTCTGCGGCGCCGGCGACGGTGTGCAGAAAGGCCTCGATGTCGCTGCGGCTGGCCGCGCCGGAGCGGTCGGCCAGGAGCAGGCACGCGGCGATCGCCTGCCAGGGTCCGGCGGCGGTGTTGAGCGCCTGCCAGGGCAGGCCGGCGCCGCGTCGCCCCAGCCAGCGCACGGGCTTGGGCTGGCGCTGCGTCGTGGCGCTTGCCATCGCCGCAGACGGCGCCGGCGCGGGCGGTTGCAACAGCACGACGCACTCGATATCCGGATCCGGCGCGACGCCGTCGCGCTCTCTGTGCGCAGGCGCGAGCGGCCGCGGCACCGCCTCGTCCTGGGTAAGGGGTTCTCCGGCCAGACCCTCGTCTTCGACCCCGGGCGCCTGCTCGATGGATACGCTCTGCCCCGGCGCGATCGCTGCATCGCCGCGCAGGCTTGGTTCCGAGCCCTCGCGTACGCCGCCGGGACGGGTGAATGCCGCGGCGATGCGCCGCCGCGCCCGCCGTTCCTGCATCCAGTTGTAGGCGAGCACGGCGACGACGAGCGCAACGCCCGCGATCACCAGGCCCAGGAACAGCGGGTTCATCGCCCCGCGGCCGCGGCCTGCCGGGGCAGGCTCTCGGCGAGCTCGAGCGCTTCCGCGATATCGACCGCGACCACGCGCGAAACGCCCGGATCGGGCATGGTGATGCCGACGAGCTGCGCCGCCATCTCCATCGTGATCTTGTTGTGGCTGATGAACAGAAACTGCGTCACGTCGGCCATCGTGCGCACCATGGCGCAAAAACGATCGGTGTTCGGGTCATCAAGCGGCGCATCGACCTCGTCGAGCAGGCAGAACGGCGCCGGATTGAGCTGGAACAGCGCGAACACGAGCGCAATCGCGGTCATCGCCTTCTCGCCGCCTGACAGAAGATGGATCGAGGTGTTGCGCTTGCCCGGCGGCTGCGCGATCACCTGCACGCCCGAGTCGAGAATTTCCTCGCCGGTGAGCACCAGGCGCGCCTGGCCGCCGCCGAAAAGCGCCGGGAACAGCTTGCCGAAATTGGTGTTGACGCTGTCGAAAGTCTGCTGCAGGAGCTCGCGCGATTCGCGGTCGATCTGGCGAATGGCGGACTCCAGCGTCGCCATCGCTTCGGTGAGGTCCTGCGCCTGCGCATGGAGATACTGTTTGCGTTCGGAGGCCTGCTTTAGCTCTTCGAGCGCGGCGAGGTTGACCGCGCCAAAATCGGCGATCGCCTGGGTCAGCCGTTCGATCTCGCCCGGCAGCGTATTGGCGCGGCCCCACGCCTTGAGCGCCGCCGGCAATGCCTCGAGCTCGGCGTGGGCGGCGGCAAGCTGCTCGACGTATTGCTGCTCCGCGAGCGCGGCGGCCTGCTGCTTCAGGCGCATCTCCTCGATCTTCGAGCGCGCGGGCTCGAGCCTCTGCTCGGAGAGCAGGCGTGCCTCCTCGCCGGCGCGGAGCTCGGCGCCGACCGCTTCCTGGCGGTCGCGCGCCGCCGCCAGGGCCTCCTCGGCGCTGGCGCGCCCGGCAAGCTGCGCCTGCAGCGCGGTCTCGACCGGTGTCCAGTCGATCTGCGCGCGTTCCGCGGAGAGCTTGCCCGAGAGCTCCTGCTGCTGCACGACTTGTGCCTCCAGCCCTTCGCGGCGGCGGCCGAATTCGGCGATGCGTTCGCGGCAGGACCGCTCGCTGAATCCCGCTTCCTGCGTGGCGCGTTCCGCGGCGTGCAGGCGTTCCCGGGCGCTGGCCAGGGCCGCTTCGGCCCGGTCGCGCGCCTGCTCTGCCGCCGCGCGTTCGCGCGTGGCCGTGCCAAGGCGCTCGCGCGCGAGCGCGATCTGTGCATCGATTGCGGCCTGCGCTTCCAGCTCCGCCGCTTCCTCGGCGGCAAGCGCCGCCAGCTCGTCGGCAATGCCGGCGCGTCGCTTTTCGGCGGCCTCGGCGGTTTGCCGCAGCTGCAGGAGCTCGAGTTCGAGTTCGTGGCAACGCCGTTGCTGCGACGCCAGTGCGAGGCTCTCGCCGTGGTAGGCCTGCTGCTGGGTGTTGAGCTCGGCTTCGACGTGGTCGCGCGCGGCGGCCGCGGCAGCGGTTTCCGTGCGCGCCGCGGCGATGGCAATCTGCAGCGCGGCCAGCTCGCGTTGCCGCGCCAGCACGCCGTGCAGCTCGCTGTCCGGAGCGAAGAAGGCAACGCCCTGGGCGCTGACGACATGGCCTTCCGGCGTCACGAAAGCCTCGCCGGGGCCGAGGGCAGCGCGCTCGCCCAGTGCGGTGGCGACGTCGGCACGACAGCGCACGCCTGCCAGCCAGTCGCCGAGCAGGCGCGCGAGCCCTGGCCGCGCCGGCTTGACCTTGGCCAGAAGCCAATCTCCGTGGCCCCTCGCGAACTGCGCGGATTCGTCGGCGGCATAGGCGGCGATGCGGCCCGGCAGCGGGCTCCCGTCAGCCCAGGCCAGGGCCGCCTCGAGCGAGGGCAGCTCAAGGGCGTTCAGGCGCTCCCGCAGCACCGCTTCGAGCGCGTCTTCCCATCCGCGCTCGATATCAAGCTGCTGCCACAGGCGCCGCGCCTGTTCAAGGCGGCGCGCTTCGAGCCAGGCATCGGCGTCCTTGCTGCGACCGATCTTCGCCTGTAGCGCCGCGAGCGCTTCCGAGCGCGCCTCGCGCTCGGCCAAGGCGCGGCTCGCCTGCTGCCAGGCGTCGCTGGCCGCGCGTTGGCGCTCCTGCAAGCCTTGTACCGCGGCGCGCAAGCCGTTGAGACCTGTCTCCCGGCCGGCGAGATCGGCGCTCTCCTGCTCGAGTTGCTCGGCCACCAGCGCGATCTGCGCCGCCAGCGGCGCTCCAAGCGCGCCTGCCTCGGCGTCGAGCCGCTCGCGTCGCTGCGTGAGCGCGCCGAGGGTTTTGCCGGCATTCGCGCGTTGCGTTTCGGCGACGCGCAAGGCCTGTTCGCTCTCGCCGCTGCGCTGCTGCGCGGCCGCCAGGGCCTGCGCCGCGGTGGCCAGATCGGCCTCGAAACGGGGCGGCGCCGCCTGCGCCGCCTGCTCGTCCGCGGCGGCCGCCTCGCGAAGCGTCACCGCCACGGCCAGCTCGCGTTCGCCCTGGCGCGATTCTTCACCGAGCGCCGCGAGCTGTGCTGCCAGGCCGGCGAGCAGCGCCGCGAGTTGTTCGGCCTGCTGCGACAGCCGACCTTCGCTGTCGCGGGCGAATTGCAGCTGTTGCTCCAGCCGCGTCACTTCGGCATTGGCGGCGTAGAACGCCCCCTGCTTCTCGTGCAGATCGTCGCCGGCGCGATATTGCTCGGCGCGCAGGGTCTCGACCCGGTTCTCGGCCGCGCGCAGTTCCGCGAGCAGGGCCTCCAGCGCCGAGGCGAGGTTCGCCGTTTCGGTGGCATGTCGCTCGCGCTGACGGGCGGCATCCTGCTGCTTGGCGAACCACAGCAGATGCTGGGCCTGCTTGAGCTGCCCCTCGTGCTCGCGATATCGGGTCGCGATCTCGGCCTGCGCGGTGAGCTTCTCGATCTGCGCGGCAAGCTCACCGCGGATATCCTCAACGCGCGCCAGATTGGCGCGTGTGTCGGCGATGCGGCCCTCCGTTTCCTTGCGCCGTTCCCGGTATTTCGATACACCGGCCGCTTCTTCGAGGAACACCCGCAGCTCTTCCGGCTTGGCCTCGATCACCCTGCCGATCATGCCCTGCTCGATGATGGCGTAGGCGCGCGGACCCAGCCCGGTGCCCAGAAACAGATCGTGGATGTCGCGGCGACGGACGGGGATGTTGTTGATGTAATAGGTCGAATCGCCGTCGCGGGTCAGCACGCGCTTGATCGACAATTCGGTATAGCTGCCCCACTGGCCGCCGATGCGGCCCTGGCTGTTGTCGAAGAACAGTTCGACCGAGGCCCGGCCGACGGGCGCCCGCTCGCCGGCGCCGTTGAAAATGACGTCCTGCATCGACTCGCCGCGAAGCGCGGAGGCCTTCGACTCGCCGAGCACCCAGCGCACCGCGTCGATGACATTCGACTTGCCGCAACCGTTCGGGCCGACAATGCCGACGAGCTGTCCGGGGGTGGCGATGGTGGTCGGATCGACGAACGACTTGAAACCGGCCAGCTTGATCTGTGTGAGGCGCAATTCGGTTTCTTCGGGGGACGCGCGGATCGGCGCAGGTACGGCCTCGTCACGGCGAGGCGCGCCGCTCAAAGTGATAATTATAGCCGATCCGGCGCTGCGACCGAGGCGAAGGCGCCCTTTCTCCGGGCCGCGCCGCCTCATTCCCTGGGCGCCGGCGGCGGCAGCCGTCCCTCCGCTACAGCATGGCACGCGGCGACCGCCGGCACCGATCCGGCGCCGGGCACCGGCACGAGCAACGGCACCTCCCGCCGGCAACGCTCGTTCGCAAACGGGCAGCGCGGATGAAAGGCGCAGCCCGACGGCGGGTCGAGCGCATTGGGCACCTCGCCGGCAACCGCGGTGCGCGGCTTGCCGGTGAGTTCCAGGTCGGGCACGGCATCGAGCAGCATGCGCGTATAGGGATGCAGCGGCTGCGCAAAAAGCCGCCGCGTACGCGCCAGCTCGACGATGCGGCCGAGATACATCACGCCGACGCGGTCGGCGATGTGATGCACAACTGCCAGGTTGTGGGAAATGAACAGGAATGTCAGGCCGAGGTCCTGCTGCAGGCGCCGCATCAAGTTCAGCACCTGCGCCTGCACCGACACGTCGAGTGCCGAAGTCGGTTCGTCACAGACCAGGAAGGCCGGATTCCCGGCCAATGCGCGCGCGATCGAGACGCGCTGGCGTTGTCCGCCGGAGAACTGATGCGGGAATCTGACGCCGTCGGCGCGGGCGAGACCGACCTGCTCGAGAAGACTCGCCACGCGCGCGTCGATCGCGGAGCCGTCAAGGCCGTCGCGGCGCGCGCGCAGCGGCTCGGCGACGATGTCCGCGACGCGCCAGCGCGGATTGAGGCTCGCGTACGGGTCCTGAAAGATCATCTGCATGTTGCGGCGCTCGGCGGGGTCGGCGCCTTGCGCGTCGATGCGGCGCCCGGCAAAGCGTATTTCGCCCCGCGTCGGCCGGTACAGCCCGACGATGAGCCGTGCCACGGTCGATTTGCCGCAGCCCGATTCGCCCACGAGTCCGAGCGTCTCGCCTCGGGCGATGGCAAAGCTCACCCCGTCGACGGCCTTGAGGCGTGTGCGCGGCCGGTGTTCGAGCACCCGGTTGAGCCATGGCGGCGAAACGTCGAAATAACGCGCCACGTCGATGAGCTCGAGCAGCGCCGGCGGGGCGGCGCTCATGCGGTGATGAGCCAGCACGCGGCGCGCGTGGCGCCCGCCGGCATAAGCTCCGGCCGCTCGCGGTGACAGCGGTCGAATGCCTGCGGACAGCGCGGATGAAACGCGCAGCCAGCCGGAATGGCCGTCAGGCGCGGCATCGCTCCGTCGATCTGCGCCAGCTCTTCCCGCTCCGCGACGATCGAGGGAATCGAGCCCATGAGGCCAAGGGTATACGGATGCCGGGAACGATGAATGACTTCGGCGACCGGGCCGATTTCGACGATTCGCCCCGCGTACATCACCGCCACCCGATCGGCGGTTTCCGCGATCACGCCCATGTCGTGGGTAATCAACATCACGGCGGTACCGTGGTCACGGCACAGGCGCTTGAGCAGGGCAATGATCTGCGCCTGGATCGACACGTCGAGCGCGGTGGTTGGTTCATCGGCGATGATGAGCCTCGGCTTCGCCGCCAGCGCCAGGGCGATCACCACGCGCTGGCGCATGCCGCCGGAGAACTGGTGGGGGTAATGCTCAAAGCGCTGCTCGGGCGCGGGAATTCCCACTTCGGCCAGCAGCCCGAGCGCCCGCGCCCGCGCCTCGCCCGCAGTCAGGTCCAGATGCGTGGCAATGGTCTCGACCAGCTGCCGCCCCACGGTATAGAGGGGGTCGAGAGAAGTCAGCGGATCCTGGAACACGGCGCCGATCTCGCGGCCGCGGATGCGGCGCAACGCGTCGGCCGGCAGGTTGTCGATCCGGCGCCCCGCAAGGCGGACTTCGCCCGCACCGATGCGGCCCGGCGGATCGATCAGCCCGATCACCGCCGCGCCGGTAAGCGACTTGCCCGCGCCGGATTCGCCGACCACCCCCAGCACCTCGCCGGGTGCGATCGTCAGCGATACGTCGTCGACCGCGACCAGGGTGCCGTGCCGGGTCGGGAACTCGACTCGCAACCCCTCGACGGCGAGCAGGGCCTCCGCGGTCACGATGGCACCGCGCTCATTGCAGCCTGGGGTTGAGCGCGTCGCGCAGCCAGTCGCCGAGCAGATTGATTGCCAGCACCAGGATCACCAATGCGGCGCCGGGAAAGATCGTGATCCACCATTCGCCGGAGAACAGAAAATCGTTGCCGACTCGAATCAGCGTGCCCAGCGACGGACGCGTCGGCGGCACGCCGACGCCGAGAAAGGACAGCGTCGCCTCGAGCACGATCGCCGTGGCGATGTTGATGGTGGCGAGCACGAGCACTGGCCCGAGGACGTTGGGCAGCAGGTGCCGGAACACGATCGCGGCGGGCGTGATGCCGATGACGCGCGCCGCCTGCACGTACTCCTTGTTCTTCTCCACCAGGGTCGAGCCGCGCACCGTGCGCGCGTACTGCGGCCAGTTGGAAACGCCGATGGCGACGACCAGTACCACCAGCGCAACCTCGGCATGCGCCTCGCGCGGCAGCACCGCGCGGGCGATGCCGTCGATCAGCAGCGCGATCAGAATCGCCGGGAATGACAGCTGCACATCGGCGCCGCGCATGATGAAGGCGTCGAGCCGGCCGCCGGCATAGCCGGAAACCAGCCCCAGGGCGACACCGATCGCCATGGCCAGTGCAACGGCCGCCACGCCAACGAGGACCGATATCCGGGTGCCGAACATGATCGCCGACAGCACGTCGCGACCCTGGTCGTCGGTGCCCAGCAGGTATTCCGGCTTGGACCCGGCCAGCCACCGCGGCGGCGTCAACGCGTCGCTCAGATTGAGCGTGGCGAGATCGAACGGATTGTGCGGCGCGACCCACGGCGCGAACAGCGCCGCGGCGAGGCAGACCAGGAGCACCAGCGCCGAGACCACCGCGACCGGCGAATGACGAAACCCGTATGCCAGGTCGCCGTCCCACCAGCGCCCGAGTCGACCCGGTATGGCCGCGGTGGTCACGGTCCCTAGGTAGCCGGTTGCCGTCGCGGCGCAAGCAGCGGCGATTTCACCGCACCACGACCCACTTCAGGAAGTTCACGTTGTCGGGCAGCTGCACCATGTCAACGTTCTTCTTCATCGCCCACGCCAGCGCCTGCTGGTGCAGCGGTATGTGGCCGATGTCGTCGGCATGCAGCTTGAACACCTCGTGGATCATCGCCTCGCGCTTCTGCTGATCGAGCTCGCTGGCGATCTGCGGCCCCAGTTCGTCGATGCGCTTGTTGGAGTAGCTCCCCAGGTTGAACTGGCCCTGGCCGGAGGGACCGGGCGACATGAGAATGGCGAAGATCGGGTTGTGGGAGTCGTACGAGGACGGTGTCCATCCCAGCAGATAGAACGACGTGTCGCGCGACAGGATCTTGGGAAAATAGGTCACCTTGGTCTCTACCATCAGGTTGACCTTGACGTCGATCTTGGCCAGCATCGCGGCCACCGCCTGGCAGATCGCCGCGTCGTTGACGTAGCGGTCGTTCGGGCAGTTCATGCCGACCTCGAAGCCGTTGGGATAGCCCGCTGCGGTCAGAAGCTGCTTGGCCGCGACCGGGTCGAACGGCAGGCGGACATTGAGATCCTTGGCGTAGCCGCGGATGCCCGGCGCCACCATGAGGCCGGAAGCCGTGGCCGCGCCGCGCATGACGGAGCGCACGATGGCGTTCTCGTCGATCGCCTGATAGAACGCCTGGCGCACGCGCCGGTCCTTGAACGGGTTCTTGCCCTTTACGTTCGAGTACAGTAACTCGTCGCGCGATTGATCCATGCCGAGGAAGATCGTGCGCAGCTCCGGTCCCTGCATAACCTTGAGCGCCGGGTTGGCCGACAGCCGGTCGATGTCCTGCAGGGGGGCGGGCTCCATCATGTCGATGTCGCCCGAGATCAGCGCCGCGACGCGCGTGGCGGCGTTGCCGATCGGCGTGAATACGGCCTCGGTGACGTTGCTCTCGACCTTCGTCCAGTAGTTCGGGTTGGAGACGAACACCGTCCGCACACCGGGCTCCCGCGATTTGATCATGAACGACCCGGTGCCGTTGGCCCTGAGCGTCGCCGCGTTCTCCTTGCCTTTGCGCACGTCGACCGGCGCGGTCGCGTTGTTCTTCTCGCACCAGGACTTGCTCATGATGTACCAGACGCTGAGCGTGTCGGGCAGGATCGGAAATGGTTCGGTGGTGACCATGTCGACGGTCAGATCGTCGATCTTCCTGATTTCCTTGATCGGCGCCACGTAGGTCTTCATGTCGGAGCCGTCGCTCTTGGCCCGTTCGTAGCTGAAGATCACGTCGTCGGCCGTGAACGGCGTTCCGTCGTGGAACTTCACATCCTTGCGCAGCGTGAAGCGCCACACCGTGGGCGCGGTCTGCTTCCAGGACGTTGCCAGTATCGGGATGAGCTCGAGCTGCTTGCCGCGACCGGCCAGCGGCTCGTAGACATTGCCCATGAGGCTCAGCTGCAGCGACTCGTTGAGCGCATACGGATCCATTGAAATGGCGTCGCCCTGATCGGCGAAGCGGAAGGTCGCGGCGTGCGCGCAGGCCGCAGCGAATGCGCCGGCGACGATCGCGGAAGTCAACAGGGCCTTTAAGGGGGTCATGGTCGTTCGTCTCCTCGGGTTTACTGCTCGAAATTAGCTCCGCACCGGCGTCGGTGCCAGAGCGGCAACCGCCTGCAGGCATGCCGCCTGCGCCTGCGCGAATACCGTTGTCTTCCACTCGTCGTCATCGATATAGAACGCCTCGCGCAGGCCACGCTTGATCTCGGCGCGCTGCGCCTCCGGCGCATCCGGGTGCTGATGCAGCCAGTGTTCAGCGCGCAGCGCCTGCAGCGTCTGCTCGAGCGAATAGGTGCCGTATTCGAGCACCATGGGCGTGAGTTCGGCGCGCGGGCATTCGAGGTACGCGGCGCTGCAGACGAGGCCGGTGACGCGCGCCGCGGTCGAGGAGCCTTCGAAGGCCGATGTGACCTCGGGCCCCCACCACGTCCTGGCCCGGGCGATCGCGCCCGGATCGTCGCGACCGGCCCAGATTTTCTCGCCGTGGCCGCGCGGTCCGAGCCCCGTATGCAGGTCGATCCAGCCCAGGCGCGTGCACGCCGACGCCTCCCCGCGCAGGACGGCGCGCAGGCAGGCGTTGCTCCACGACGGCCGGTTGCCGCCGTAGAACATGCCGTCGGCGAAGGCGTACTGGCCGCCGGTCACCGCGGCCTGGAACGCCTGCAGGCCGTGTTGCTCGATGAACGCCCACAGCTGCGCTTCGTTGTCCTCCGGCGGCGGCCAGCTCGGCGGAAGCAGCAAGGCGTGAATTGGGGTGTAGGCGTCGCTGCTGGGCAGCGGGCCCGCGAAATCGACGAAGTTGCGATTCAGGTCGGCGTTGTCCTCGTTGGCCCGGCGCAGGTGCGAGAAGCCATACGGATTGAGGGCGTGCAGCATCAGCACGCTCACCCCGGCGCGTGCGGTCGCGGCCAGAAACGTCTCGTCGTGCAGCAGTGCGACCTGGCAGCCCGAGCCGCAGAAGCCTTCGACGCCGTGGGTACCCGAGGTCAGGAACAGAAGTCCCGGCGCGCGCTCGTCGCCCACTTGCGCTACATCGATCGACAGCTCCTCCCCCAGCGCACCACGCTCGCTCGGATGCACATGCCGGAATATCCGCGCCCCACATGCGCGCGCGGCGGCGAAAAACTTGTCGCGCGCCTCGCTGTAGGTTTGCGCAAAATGCGGGACCGCGTTCATCGTGGCCGTGCCTAGGGGCCAAGCGGCAGCGCGTGCTCGGCCAGCGCGGCAAGGTAGCCCGCCCCGAGCGGGATGACGTCGTCGTTGAAATCGTAGCGGCTGTTGTGCAGGAAGCCGCCGCCCTCGGCCCCTCCCTGGCCGAGGCGCGCGTAGGCACCCGGGCAGCGCTGCAGCATGAACGAAAAATCTTCCGAGCCCATGCTGGGCTCAAGGTCGCGCACGACGTTGTGTTCCCCGATCAGGGCAGCCGCGACGTCGGCAGCGAATTCCGCCTCGCGCCCGCTGTTGATGGTCGCCGGATACAGGCGTTCGTAGCGCAGCGTGGCCGAGGCGCCGAAGGCGGCGGCGATGGAATGCACAAGCTCGTTCAAGCGGCGTTCGATCGCGTCCGCCGTCTGGGGGCGGAAGCTGCGCACCGTGCCGACCAGCCGCGCCTCGCGCGGGATCACGCTCATTGCCGCGAGATTGCCGGCATGCAGCGCGCACAGGCTCACCACTGCGGTATCGAGCGGGCTCACGTTGCGTGCGACAATGGACTGCGCCGCGGTGATGATATGCCCGGCGACGAGCACCGGGTCGACCGCGAGATGCGGATGTGCGCCGTGGCCGCCGCGCCCTTCGATGTGGATCTCGATGCGATCTGCGGCCGCCATCATCGGCCCCGGGCGTATGCCGATCTTGCCCGGCGGCAGCGCCGGCCAGTTGTGCAGCGCGTAGATGGCGTCGGCCGGGAAGCGCTCGAACAGGCCGTCGTCGACCATCGCCTTGCCGCCGGCGAAACCTTCCTCGCCCGGCTGGAAGATGAGGTACACCGTGCCGTCGAAGCGGCGGGTGCCCGCGAGGTAGCGCGCCGCGCCGAGGAGCATGGTGGTGTGGCCGTCGTGGCCGCACCCGTGCATGCGACCCTTGAAGCGCGAGGCGTGGGCAAAATCGTTTTCCTCATGCATCGGCAGGGCGTCCATATCGGCGCGCAGGCCGATCGCGCGTCTGCTGTCCTGACGGTCGCCGCGAACGACGGCGACCACGCCGGTTCTGCCCACGCCGGTATGGTATTCGACCCCGAGCTTGTCGAGCTCCCCGGTTACCACCTGGGCGGTGCGATGCTCCTCGAAGCCGAGCTCCGGATGGGCGTGCAGGTCGCGCCGCAGCGCGGTGAGTTCGGCGTGCTGATGGCGCAGAAAATCGACCGGTCCCATGCGCAGTCGCCGTTCAGTGCGCCGGCGCCAGCCGTTCGACGCGCAGGCGCGGATCGACGGCGTAGTAGAGCAGGTCGACGACGAGATTGATGACCACGAAAACGAGCGCGATGAAGCACAGGTAGGCAGCCATTACGGGCACGTCGGCAAAGCTTACCGCCTGGATGAAGAGCAGCCCCATCCCGGGCCACTGGAACACGGTCTCGGTGATGATGGCGAAACCGATGATCGCGCCCAGCTGCAGTCCGGTGATCGTGATGACCGGCACGAGCGTGTTCTTGAGCGCGTGTCCGAAGTGAATCGTGCGATCGGTAAGTCCCCGTGCTCGCGCGAACTTGATGTAGTCGGTGCGCAGCACTTCGAGCATCTCGGCGCGCACCAGGCGCATGATCAACGTCATCTGAAACAGCGACAGCGTGATCGCCGGCAGGATTAGCGCCTTGATCCCGCTCCAGGTCAACAGCCCGGTGGTCCACCAGCCCAGGGCCACCGTTTCGCCGCGGCCGAACGACGGCAGCCATCCCAGGATCACAGCGAAGACCAGGATGAGCAGGATCCCGATCAGGAACGTCGGCAGCGACACGCCGATGAGCGAGGCGGTCAGCAGCACCTGTGCAAACCAGGAATGGCGCTTCAGCGCGGTATACACCCCTGCCGGGATGCCCAGTGCCAGCGCAAGGAGTGCCGACACCGTCGCCAGCTCCAGCGTCGCGGGCAGCCGCTCCTTGAGCAGCGTCGCCACGGGTCGCCCCTGCCGCAGCGAAAGGCCGAATTCGCCCCGTACCGAGCGCGCGACGAAGCGCGCGAACTGCAGGTAGAACGGCTGGTCTAACCCCAGCTCGGCGCGCAGCTGCGCGCGCTGCTCCTGGGTTGCGTCCTGACCGACCATGAACGTTACCGGATCGCCGGTAAACGTGAACAGCCCGAAGGCGATCAGCGCGACGACCGTCATGACGACGACGGATTGCAGGATGCGGCGAATAATGAACGCGAGCAAGGGTTAATGCCAGCTTCGATCCGCAGCGCGATGACGATTTCGCGCCGCGTTGCGATGATGCCCAAAGCGCTCCGGAGCGTCAATGCGCGGGGCCGCGGACTGGGCCCCGCCACGCGGATGAGGCAATGCTAGCCGCCCGCGCTGTCGAAGGCAATCGACGCACCCGCAGGCAATCCCCGGCAAGCCGCGCCGCCGCGGGGCACTGAACCGTGTTGTTGCAGGCTATTCGCGTGCGGTGTGCAGCGGCCGTGGCTTGGTCAACACGTCGGGCAGCAGGATGGCGTCGAGCTCTTCTTTCGACAGCAGCTTCTTCGCCAGCACCAGGTTGTACACGCTCTCGCCGGTCGCCAGCGCCTCTTGCGCGACGTCGGTGGCATTGGCATAGCCGATGTAGGGATTGAGCGCGGTGACGATACCGATGGAGTGCTCGACCGAGTCGCGCAGTCGCTGGCGGTTGGCCGTGATGCCCTTGACACAGCGCTCGGCCAGCGTCAGGCAGCCGTTGCGCAGGTGGGTGATGCTCTTGAACAGGCTGTGGGCGATGATCGGCTCAAAGGCGTTCAACTGCAGCTGGCCGGCTTCCGCCGCGAAGCTTACCGTTACGTCGTTGCCGATCACTTCGAACGCGATCTGGTTGACGACCTCCGGAATCACCGGATTGACCTTGCCGGGCATGATGGAGGAGCCCGCCTGCATCGGCGGCAGGTTGATCTCACCCAGCCCGGCGCGCGGGCCGCTCGAAAGCAGGCGCAGGTCATTGCAGGTCTTGGACAGCTTGACCGCAACGCGCTTGAGCACGCCGGAAAGCTGCACGAATCCGCCGCAATCCTGCGTCGCCTCGATCAGATTGGGCGCGGTGATGACCGGGATGCCGGTGATCTCGCTCAGCTTCAGGCATACCAGGTCCGCGTACTCCGGATGCGCGTTGATGCCGGTGCCGATTGCCGTCGCGCCCAGGTTGATCTCCCGAATCAGAAGCGCCGCCTCCTTGAGCCGCTCCTCGTCCTCGCCCAGCATCACCGCATAGGTCGAGAACTCCTGGCCCAGCGTCATCGGAACGGCGTCCTGCAATTGCGTACGGCCCATCTTCAGCACGTCGCTGAACTCTTCGGCTTTGTGCTCGAACGCGCGGCGAAGGACCGCCATCGCGTCGACGAGCCTGAAGATGCCGAACCACCCCGCCACCTTGAGTGAAGTCGGATACACGTCGTTGGTGCTCTGGCTCATGTTGACGTGCTCGTTGGGATGCAGGTAGGTGTACTCCCCCCGCTGGTGGCCGAGAAGCTCGAGGGCGCGGTTGGCGATCACCTCGTTGGCGTTCATGTTGGTTGAGGTGCCGGCGCCGCCCTGGATCACGTCGACAACGAAGTGCTCGTGCAGTTCGCCGGCGCGGATTTCCTCGCACGCCTTGACGATGGCATCGGTCCGTTCCTGGTCGAGGAGGCCCAGCTCGTGATTGGCGAGTGCGGCTGCCTGCTTGATGCACGCCAGCGCGCGGATCAGGTCGGGATAGATCGAGATCGGGTTGCCGGTGATCGGAAAGTTTTCGAAGGCGCGCAGCGTGTGCACGCCGAAATACGCACCCGCGGGAACCTGCCGGTCTCCGAGCAGATCGTGCTCGACGCGGTGTTTGTCAGTCGTCATGGCGCTCTTCCCTGGTGGCTCCGCTGCGGCGGTGACCCGCGGATTCGTTCTCCGAGTGTAGAGCGGCGATGGAATTGCTATGGGGCGCAGATACCTTCCCGGCCAGTTTAGTACACTCGTCCCACCACACCAACTAGGCCTGCTTCGCTGCCACCCGTTGCTGCCGCGTGGCAAACAGGCACACGCCAGCGGCCACCGAGACATTGAGCGATTCGACGCTGCCGGAGAGGGGGATGCTGACGATGCGATCGCACAGCTCGCGCGTGAGCCGGCGCAGACCCGTCCCCTCCGCACCCAGCACCCATGCGATCGGGCCGGATAGGTCGGCGTCAAAAAGGCTCTCCTCGCCACCCGCATCGGTCCCCAGCAGCCAAATACCGCGGCTCTTGAGGTCGCGCAAGCTCCGCGCCAGGTTGGTCACGGTGATTACCGGCACCGTATCGGCGGCACCGGACGCCGCCTTGGCGACGGTCGCGTTGACTCCGACTGCGCGATCCTTGGGCACGATGACGGCTTGCGCCCCAAATGCGTCTGCGCTACGCAGGCACGCGCCAAGATTGTGCGGGTCAGTGACACCGTCCAGGATGAGGAGCAACGGCGGCTCCTGAAGACCGTCGAGCACGTCGTCGAGCGTCTTGTAAGGCGCGTCCGCGGCGACGAGGGCAACGACGCCCTGGTGCTTCGTGCTGCCCGCCAGCGCGGAAAGGCGCTGTTCGTCGATCGCATGCACTGCCACGCCCGCGACGGCGGCGCGCTCGATGAGTTCGCGCGCGCGTCGGTCGTGGCGCACATCCGCCACGTAGACGGTGCTAACGCTTTCCGGCCGCATGCGCAACCGTGTGGTGACGGCATGGAAGCCGAACAGGTGGCGCGTTGCGGTCATGGCAGCGATGCTTCGCGATGCTGATACGGCGCAGAATGCGCCTAGCGCATGCGGACGCCCGTCGGTATAATCTTATCGTCTGTCGCGTCCATTAGACGCGTTTTCTTGCAGATCGTCATTCGGGCTGTTGTAGCTCAGCTGGTAGAGCAACTGATTCGTAATCAGTAGGTCGGTGGTTCGAATCCACTCAACAGCACCATCCAGCTTTGTTCTCCGTGATAGCGCCCGCTAACTACTCTGACAATTCCGCCCTCACTCTGACAATTCCACTGCCGGCGAGCGATTTCGCGAGCTGATAAAGCTTCGCCTCGCGCACGTTGCGAATAACGCTCCACTCGCCGAAGCGATTACGGAAGATTGGTGGGGCGTAAGTCGATCTACAACTGGGAACAACAAGGCCATACCAAATCCCGCGAGGAGCAACTCAGAGCGATTGTGGCGCTTCGGGCATCAGCAAGAGAGTAGGTGAAGCGCGTTTGCTGCGGATGCGGGCGAAAGGTGCGCAGAGAGCGCACCAGCGTTGACGACCAATGCACCGGAGCAGGCACTTGGGATTTGCGACATCGTAGGCGCTCGCGAGAGTTGGGAGAGTTGGGACAATGGCGTCGCGCGCGACTCGTTGAGACCCGGAAGAGCGTCGGACTAACGGTCCGTAGCGCGTATCGGGCTGCAGACGTATCACTGACGCGCAATTTGGGGCAGCGAGCTTGGTCTATTTTGCCTGACTTTTGATCATCCCCCCCCTCTGAGCGTCCACCAGCAGATCGGAACTAGACCAAGCCGTTTCACCTCCGCCGCGCATTGTGCGTTTCTGCCAAGAACACGGCGAGAGTTGATGTGAACCGCCTGGGTTTTCTGGAGACGTCCGGGTTTGAGTCAGGCCGCCAACGGCAGCTGACTCGTTGAATGATAGTACTTCGCTTCGAGTTCTGCCGGCGGTACATTGCCGATTGGCTCGAGCAACCGACGGTGATTGAACCAGTCGACCCACTCCAGCGTTGCGTACTCCACGGCCTCCAGATGTCGCCAGGGGCCGCGGCGGTGAATGACCTCCGTCTTGTACAACCCGATGATCGTTTCGGCCAGCGCGTTGTCGTACGAATCGCCCACGCTACCCACGGATGGCTCGGCTCCCGCTTCGGCCAATCGCTCGGAGTAGCGAATCGACAGATACTGGCTACCCCGGTCGCTGTGATGCACGACCCCCTTGATTCCGGAACGCGACCACAGCGCTTGCTCCAACGCGTCCAGGACCAGTTCGGCATGCATCGAGCGCGCCACGCGCCAGCCGATGATGCGCCGGGCGAATACATCGACCACGAACGCGACGTATACGAAGCCGGTCCACGTCGCGACGAAAGTAAAGTCCGCCACCCACAGCTGATTGGGACGGCTTGCCTGGAATTGCCGGTTGACTCGATCGAGCGGTCGTTGCGCACTGTCGTCGGCGATGGTGGTGCGGCGCTTGCGACCGCGCACCACCCCCTGCAGACCGAGCGAGCGCATCAGCCGCTCGACCGTACAGCGGGCAACCTCGTTGCCCTCGCGGCCAAGTTGCCGCCAGACTTTGCGCGCACCGTAGACACCAAAATTCTCCTCGTGCACGCGACGAATCTCCGGTACCAATGTCCGGTCGCGCTGCAGCCGCGGCGGCAGGCGCGCCGGTTCTGCCTCGCGCGCCTTGTGCGCGTAATATTGCGATGGGGCGATCTGCAACTCCGCGCAGATCGACTCAACCCCGTAAACGGCACGATGGGCATCGATGAACGACACCATCACTTCGGTCGGCGGTCGAGCTCCGCCTGGGCGAAAAAAGCCGATGCCTTGCGCAAGATCTCGTTCGCCCGCTTCAGCTCCCGATTCTCACGTTCCAGCTCCTTGAGCCGGTCCCGCTCCGTGCTGGTCACCCCCGCGCGCCGACCTTGGTCACGCTCAGCCTGGCGCACCCACCTGCGTAGCGTCTCCGCAGTGCAGCCAATCTTGCCCGCAATCGAGCTGATCGCCGCCCACTGCGAGTCGTGCTCCCCCTGGTGTTCAAAAACCAGCCGAACCGCCCGCTCGCGGATCTCCGGCGAGTACCTCGTCGATGTGTTCATGACTCCATCCTCTCAAATAATGGAGTCTCCTGGAATCCCGGGGCGGTTCAGGTGCTGCTGCTGATCGGGTGGGCCATCTGGCTCGGCAGTGCCAGCCCGTGGCTCGTTCCGCCGCTGTTCGTGATCGTTCTCACCGTGGTGCAGATCATTCCCGAGGAACAGGCGCTCGGTCGACGCTTCGGGGAGCAGTATCTTTCGTACCGACGAAGCGTCGCGCGGTGGATCGGCCGGGTTCGGTGACGCGGTGCTCGCCCCGGCCTTGAACGGGCCATTGTAGCTGGCGGTCGCACTGCCCTCCTGACCTACTCCGGCAACCCTGCCTTGCGCCACGCGGGCACGAACTTATTCTCAAACCATTCCGTGTATGCGCCAGGGTACGTCGAAGCGTCTTTCCGCCAAGTGGATAATGTCCCGGTGGGGTCCAATCGACGGTAATCCGCCGCCACGGCACGCGCGTTGGCATCCTGCCCTTTGAGCGCGTATGCCATCGCCAGAAAAGGGTACGTGTAGTTAAGTTCCGGGTTGACTTCCAGCGACTTCTGAAGCCACTCTATCGCAGCATCGTTGTCCCCAAGCATGAAATAGGCCCAACCCATATTCGACAAAACTATTTCGTGTGGATGCTTTGGGTCCAAATTTATGGCCTGAGTCAGAAGTTCGATTGCCCTTTTGGGTTCCCCGTTAACGCTAAACGTGAACCCCAGATTGTTGTACGCGAAGGGGTTTCTTGGCTCAAGCGAAAGCCGCATTTCGTTCGCACGCCGAGTACCCTCCCAGTCACGACGAAACCAGAGATACTGGGCGATAGGCGTGTAGACGCGGGGGTCGTATGGGTCGAGTTCCTTGGCCTTCAAGGCAAGATCGTGGCCTTCGACCATTTTCTTTTCTCGGACGCTTTCATCCATTCCATCACCGAAGACCGCCGCCTCCGCCGTTAGGCTATTAGCCAAGCCGTCCATCGCGCTGGAGTTGTTCGGCTCCAGCGCCAGCGCCTGGCGGTACAAGTCCTCCATCTGCTGCAAGTTCTTCAGCGACGCAGGCTTCAGGTCCAAGGCCTGGGCTCGTAACATCAGGTCGGCTACCTTCGGGCTGCTCTTGCGGCTCTCGCTCTCGCGAGCCGCCGCGATGACCATCTCGCGTCCGATACTGTTGCCAACAAGCGTGGTGACGCGGTCTTGCAGCGCGAATAGATCGGACTGGTCGCCCTCAAAAGTCTCGGACCACAGTTGCCCATTCGAGTTGGCGTCCGCGAGTTGGGCATTGATGCGAATCTTGGTGCCGTTGCGCTGGACACTGCCCTGCAACACGAAATGCACGCCGAGGTCTTTGCCGACCTGCTGCGCTGTTAACGGCTTGTCCTTATAGGCGAACGCGGTCTTGGCATCGACGATGAAGGCGTCGCGTATACGAGATAAATCGGATGTCAGACTGGCGGTCAACCCGTCGGCAACGTATTCCTCGTTCACGTCGCCGGTGAGGTTCGTGAACGGCAGCACAACAATCGAGAGGGGGCCGGCGTCCGCTGTAACCGCTGACGGGGCTGACTTTGGAACAACTACCTTCTCGACTGTCTGGTAGGCGCTCCAATAGCCGAGAAAGCCGCTCAGGACCGCACCGAACGCGGCAATAGCAGCGATAGGCCCGCGAAAGCGTTTGAGCTGTCCCCAAAGCTTCGCCCTTCGACTGGCAGCGAGTTTCGCTATCGGATCGCGGACAGATGTATCTTCCGGCGGGGCGGAGTCGGTCATTTCGGTGCCAACCGTCGTCTAAGGCTGGTTTGGGCTTGACCCCCGCCAGTGTACCGGGCACGCCGACCGGGGGATATTGCCAGCGGCTTCGACACGGCGAGCCCGCCCCTCGCACCCCGCTATTTCGGGCTATTGACGTGCGTCAAAGAAACAGTCTCATGGCAGCGTCTATGCTTGCAGCTCTTTCCGGGTCAGCGTACGCTGGAAATGCAAGTGATTCGTAGATCGGCTCTCGTAGGTCCGACATCGCGGGCCGTATCCGGTATCGCATGAAGAAACGTCGTGCAGCCGGGTGCTCCATGAGTTCGTGGCCGCGAGGAATTGCCGATGTTGTAGGAATCGACGACGGGATGAGGCCACAGCGATGTGGCGATCCTGCGAAGCCCTGCGATACGCGGGGCTTTGCGTTAATACTTTTGGAGCGTTGACCCCGCCTCGGGCTGGTTTTCCCGTCCCCTCGCACCCCGCCCCTGACAAGCGCCGACCTGCGCGCGATCCGCAGGCCCGCCGGGCGGTTGACCGTCCAGCAACGTCCACACTCCGCGTAGGGTCAAGAAACGGCCCTAGAAGCCTCGCGGCGCGATTTTGGCTACCCCAACCCTATCTTGACTGTCAATGATCATCGAAACCAGAGCAGGTGTGATCACGTAAAACTGAGCAGGGCCGGATGCGGTTTTAGGGGTTGGTTTTGAAGGTTCTCTCCTTGGTTTTACGGTTGGCGGGCGCGGGTTGGTTGCGTTTCTTCAGTCGATAGCTGTCATTGCCGGTCTCGATGATGTCGCAGCGGTGGGTGACCCGGTCGAGCAGTGCGGTGGTCATCTTGGCATCGCCAAACACCTTGACCCATTCCGAGAACGACAGGTTGGTGGTGATGATCAGACTGGTCTTCTCGTAGAGTTTCGAGATCAGGTGGAACAACAAGGCGCCGCCGTTGGCGCTGACCGGCAGATACCCGAGCTCGTCCAGGACGACGGCAGCCATGAGGGTGAGGCGCTGGGCGAGACGCCCCTGCTTGCCGGCTGCTTTCTCCTGCTCGAGCCGGTTGACCAGATCGACGACGCTGAAGAAGCGCACGCGCCGATTGGTCTTGACCGCTTGAATGGCCAGCGCCAGCCCGAGATGGCTTTTACCGGTGCCGGGCCCGCCGACCAGGACGATGTTGCGTGTTTCCTCGATGAAGCCACCCTCGTGCAGCGTGCGAATCTGCTGCTCGTTGACCGGCGACTCGGCAAACTCGAAGGTGGCCAGTTCGCGATACTCGGGGAACTTGGCCACCGTCATCTGATAGCGAATCGAGCGCGCGTGGCGCTCGCTATCCTCCGCCGCCAGCAAGCGCCCCAGCACGTCGAACGGGGTGCGGCTGCGTTTGATGCCCTCGTCGATCACCTCATCGAAGGCCGCCGCCATCCCGTGCAGCTTCAGCGCCTTCAGCTTGAGCAGCATGTCATGACGTTCCATAAGGCACCTCCACCCCGCGATGCGAGGCCGCCGCCAGCAACATTGGCAGCGCCGCGATCGCCGCCACCGCCAGTTTCTTCAGCAGCACGTCGTAGCGCCCTACGTCGGCCGTGGGCTCGACCTTGAGCTGCAGGCGCTTGGGCGCGGCGACAACTTCGGCCGGCGGCTGCGGCTTGAACCGGTTCAGCGCATTGAGCACGTAGCTGTCGCTGATGGCGTTGGCCTCCAAGGCCAGTTCGCACGCCACACTGACCGCCTCGATGCCGTCCTCGGCAATGCTGGCGAGAATGGTTACGAACTGGCGATCGCCGCCGGCTTTGGCGCCCAGCCGATCCTTCATCTCCTGCAGCGCCGGCGGCAACGCCCAGTCCTTGAACGGCGCGCCGTTGCGCAGCGCGCCTGGCTTCTTCTCCAGCGCCGCCACGTAGTGCCAGGGATCGAAGAAGGTGCGATCACGCTCGAAACTGCGCCCATGCTCGCCGACGATCTTGCCCGCGGCCACGGCCACGATCCGATCAGCGTAGGTGCGTAGCGACACCGTCTTGCCGGCATACCGGCAATCCACGCTGTAGCGGTTGCGATCAGCGTGCACAAGAGAGGTCGAGCTGACCCGCACCTCGCGTTCGGCGCAGCCCTCGAACTTCGCCGCCAGCGGCACCAGCAGAGCGCGCTCCGATGCTTCGAACACTTCCCAGCGGGTCCGCTCGCGCTGCTCGGGGTGCGGGATCGCCTGGGCTACCTGGACGCAGCGTCGCGCCAGCAGCGCGTTGAGTTCGGTCAGATCCTTACAGCGCAGCCGCGGCGTGAAGATGTTCTCCCGCACGTGTCCGACCTGGTTCTCGATCTGCCCCTTCTCCCAGCCCGCACCGGGCGTGCAGGCCACCGGTTCGATCAGATAGTGGCTGGCCATCTGCAGAAACCTGCGGTTGTATTGCCGCGCCTTGCCGGTGAAGATCAGTTCGACCGCCGTCTTGAGGTTGTCGTAGATCCCGCGCCGGCAGCTGCCACCCCACAGACTGAACGCCCGCCAGTGCGCATCGAACACCATCTCCTGTGCTTCGCGCAGATACGCCACCGCCAGGAACACCCGCGAGTGGCACAAGCGCAGATGCGCCACCTTCACCGGCGTCGGCCGACCGCCCAGATCGACCGTCTCGTAGCTCCAGTCGAACTGATACGCCTCCCCCGGCGCGAAGCTCTGCGGGATGAATACGGCGCCAGGACTGTGCCGGCGTTCCTCGTGCCACGCCTTGACGAACCGTTGCACCGTCGGATACGAGCCGCTGAAACCCTCCTCTACCAGCCCATCATGCAGCCGCTGGGCGGTGCGTTGCTCCTTCCTCGGGCGTTGCGCATCCTCGGCCAGCATCGCCTCCAGCTTCACCACCCACGCTCCCATCACCGGGGCGCGCTTCGGGCGCGTCTTGTATCTCGGTTTGGTGACCTCGCCCTCCAGATACTTCGCTATCGTGTTGCGCGAGGCCGATAGCCGCCGCGCAATCTTGCTGATGCTGAGCTTGTCTACTCGGTGCCAGCGCCGAATCTTGCCGATCGTTTCCACGCAGATCACTCCAGGTCACTCCGCAAACTGCGGAGTCTGTCAGGCTGCTCACTTTTACGTGATCAAACAGCCTCAAACCTGCTCAGTATCACGTGATAACTCACATCTTGACTCCATTCCGAGCCACCAGCCTGCGATTTGCCCCATTTGTGTGCCTGTTTTGCGAAGCCGGACGGTGCCATTTCCCACTTCGGCTAACTTCGGTGATCGTGGCAGTCACGGACCCGGGGCCACGCGAATGGCGCCAGCTCGTCAAGCAGGGCTTGAGGTTCGGGGCAGTGGCAGGCGTTGCCCGGGGCACCGTCAGGTTCCCCTTGGGTGGGCCAGATTCGCCCCGGCTCGACCTGTGCGGCGGCCAGAGTCTTCCTCGCTTACCAAGACTCCGTTGCGCTGGCGTACGCCGTGCGCCTGCACCCGTTTGCGCGCTAGGTAGGGGTGTAACGCCAGTAGCGACCCTGCGTTAGCTTGGCCCTGCCCCATTAGCGATAGCAGGTGCCGCTCCCATGCAGCTAGGGCCTCGCGTTTCTCGTCGTCGTACTTGTGGTGATCGTACCTTCCGCCCACAGACCCGTCCGCGTGATTCAGCACCGCGTTCTTGACCTCGGGACTAACACGTAACGCGGACAGCCCGGTGCGCACCGTATGCCGCAAGGCGTGCGGCGAGAATGCCTCCACACCATGCTTTCGGAAGGTAGCAAGATTGCGTGCTACCGCTTTGCCACACGCTTGCAACGACATCGGGCCATCGACACTGACGCCCGGGAACACATACGGCATTTCATCGACCCTGGGCATCGCGGCCACGATGTGGCGCGCGGTTCCTGTCAGATAGACACGGTGCATTCGCTCGTTTTTCGCGACATCGCCCGGGATGGTCCACCATTCGCCGGCGATGTCAGACCAGCGGATCTGCTGGACTTCCCCAATACGCTGACCCGTTAGCAGCGCTAGCTTGAGCGCCCCCTTGACCGGGTCGCTGGCCTTCATCGCATCCACGGCAGCAAAGAACCTCCCCGCCTCGGTGTCGGACAGATAGCGTTCACGCCGCTGGGGCTTTTGATACTCCGGTAGGTGTACCGTCGGGAGCGCCTCAATTAAATCGCGTTCCGCGAGCCACCCGAAGAATGCAGCAAACACTCGCTTTGCCCGCTCGGCCATCGTCTTCGAAGGTTTGCGCTTGCTGTCCCCGCCACGAAACTCACCCGCTGCAATGGCGTCGAGAATTGTAGCTAGGTCGCGCTTACGCACGCTGCCCGGCTTCGCGTACCCATAGGTAGGTAGTAGGTAGGTATCCAGCACCCGCCGATACTCCTTGACCGTGCGTGGGCGCAACTTGCCCGCCATTGCAGTCAGGTATTTCTCCGTGGCCTGCGACAGCGAGTCGGCGGCACGATGGGCGCGCGCCTTGACGACTCTCTCAGCGGCGGGGTCGAGTTCCACTGCCGGCGCTTCCCCGCGAGCGCGAGCCTCAGCGGCTTCGTTGACCTTGGCTGCGTCAGCGTGGTATCGCATGATCGCAGCCTTGAGTGTCAAGCCGCCGTCGGTACCGCCCGGATCAAAGGTGCCAAGAGTTTTCATGCGAGGCCGCCCATCGAACCGATATGCGTACACAAACGCTTTGTGGTTGTGCGGACTCACACGAACACCGAAGCCCGCCCTGCTCGGGTCCCATGCGATGTAACGCTCGTTGGCGGGCTCCAGTGCAACGAGTTCTTTGACGGTGAAGCCCCTAGTGCGACCTTGCCCCAAGTTGCCCCTCTTTCTGCTAGCCACGCCATGGCTAGCGCTGTGGCTAGCAGATTGCGGCTAGCTTCAGTTGAACGTTATAAGGACAATCATAGACAAACTATTGCGTTATATCAAGTAATTGGATCGCTACATGGCTAGCAAATAATCAGTAGCCGGACGGCCCTGGACTAGGGAGTTACTGATTCGTAATCAGTAGGTCGGTGGTTCGAATCTACTCAACAGCACCATTCATCGCGGGTCTACTCCGGTCACGTAGGTAACGTTTTATACCGGCGGTGAGTGTGTCAAGGTTGTTGTCGCGTCAGTCATGCCGCTGCCTGATATGCCACAGCCTGATCCGGTGCGCGTTCGGGGTTGAGCACGACGAGTCCGATGGACAACCAATTGCGCGTCGAGCCACTCCCAGCGCTCCGGGTTCGCGCGGCGCGCCCAGCTGAGACGCCGCTGAGATTCATCTTGCGGCGCCCGAAGCAGATGCGGCCGCATTCGGTGACGGTGATGGTTTGGTCGTGCTTTCGAGCTTCGAGTGTCCAGCGGGGGGCTTCTGGCCAAACAGATTGCCCTTGTTCCACGGTGCCGTACAGCGTTCGGGCTTCGTAAAGACTCCCATGAGCCGCTCCTCTGTTTAGCGAAAGGAACCTCATGTTGAACCTCGATGAAGGGCGCTTTACGACCCCCGTTTCGGCCGCTCGCATTGCTCGAAGGCCTATCTGCGGCGAGGCAACCTGAGACAACTTCGTGTCGCGGCAAGAAAAGAACCCCGGTCGTGTGACTGGGGCTCTTGGTGAGGCTCACGTGCTGCCTAGCCAGCGGGCAATGCGCGCCGAAATTCTGCTGCCGCCGCAATCCCACGCTCTGTCGCAGTCTGCACGTCAGCCGGTGGAGGCTACAGGATTCTCTGCCATCATCGGAAGGACGCAACTGCTACCGTTACTGGTTACCGGATCGCCAGTCTCTTGCCTGGCGCTGCGGCCTTCTTGACCAGCTTCAGTTCGAGTACACCATTGTCGTATTTGGCCTCGCACGCCGACTCGTCCAGCTCCGCCGGCAGCGTAAAGCTACGATAGATGTTGCCGAAATACCGCTCGCTGCGGAGCAGGCGGTCGCCTTCTTTCTTTTCCCATTCCCGCTTCACTTCGGCGGTGATCGTGACCAGGTTGCCCTCGATCGCGACGTCGATGTCTTCCTTCTTCACACCCGGCATTTCGGTATGGACCACGTAACCGTTCTCGGTTTCGATCACATCCATCTTGATCGTCACCGGGGTAGGTGCGCCTTCCAAGCGGACGGGCTTGAAGAACCCACGGAACAACTCGTCAAAACCGGTATCCGTGCGTGGATCGTAAGAGATGAGGTTTTGCATAATGCCTACCTTTCGATTGGTTCCAATTACTAGGCACCTTTAAGGCAATGAGTCTGGCCTAAACAAAGGTGTTAGGAAGCAGAAAAAGAAATGGCCCCGATGAGAGTGGGGCCACTGCCTAGAGATAAAGCAAGTGGCACTCGCCACGTTGGTAATCGTTAGAGTTGTTTCTCCCCCTTATGCCGAATCAAGCTAGCTACAGCCTTTAGGCCGCTGCCGCAACAGAAGCAGCGAGCTTGTGGAACGTAGAGTTGGCAACCTCGTAGGTTTCAAGCTTAGGAGTTCCGTCAATAAGCTTTTCCAGGATCTTGGTCACTTCTGCGTAACCCCCCCGATTGTAGTTCTCAGCGTTTTGCTTGGTGTCCCACAAGCTGACACCGAAAGCTTCGGTGCCACCTGGGGCAACGAATGTAATTTCATCTCGAAACCCGCTTTGTTTGCGAAGCAGGGGGATGACGTCCTTTTCCAGCCGCTGGGTAAACTCGACGGTGCTGTTGGGCCTCAACTTCATGGATACGCGACGTGCATACATATGGATCTCCTTGGATGTGATGGCCAAGGGGGCGTTGCAGATAACCATCGCTAGTTAACAATACTGAAAGACTCCCTCAGTCGTTAACGAGAATAAGTGAAGTAACTTGACTTGTCAAGCGTTATCTCGGAATATCGGCATTGCTTAATCTATAGCGGTTAATTATCGGAGGCGTCCGGTGGATGTCTGTTTTGTCATCAAGCAACGGCTGGAGCACTTGGGCTTCGAGCAGAAGGACTTGGCGGCGGCCGCCGAAGTCACGGAGTCCTATGTCTCTCAGCTACTGACTCGGAAGAAATTGCCCCCCGCGCCGGATCGAACAGACATCTACGAGAAGATGGGCAAGTTTCTCGAGTTGTCGAGCGGCAAGCTCGCGAAACTGGCTGAGTTACAGCGCAGGGAAGCATCAAAGAGAAATTTCGAGGACCCGCCGGCTCCATTGTTTCATGAGGTTCGAGAGTTGGTACTCCGCAAGTGCACGCCTGAAAAACAGCAAGAGATACGAGGGATTTTCGAGAAACAGGCCTTTGGTGAACTCGAACGCCTCGTCACACAAAAGCTATTGGACGTGGTCAAGCGAGTCGCTAGAGAGGAATTGAAAAATGAGAAGTGGCTCCGTTCGGTGGCTCAGCTCAGTGGCCAAAGCTATAAGCAAATGCGGGTCGTGATCCTGGAATTTCTGGACACAGACGTCTTTCACGTGTCACTGGAGAACTGCGTTTCCTTCCTGGAACCGCTGATCGAGTCTTGGGATATCGACCTGACGGGCTTCACTATGCAAATTGCACTTAACCGACGATTGGCCGCGAGGCATTCGATGCGATTTGAGTTTGTTGAAACGGAACCCGACCAACATCTCACGGGCGACCCAGGGTTCAACGGATTCCTCGAAGATGCTTCACTCAGTGGTAATGTGACTCAGGAGGAAATCGAATTTTTGAAACGGTTAAGGGTCAAGGGAAAACGACCAACGCCGCTCTACTACTACCGGGAATTGCAGAATCTCAGGGACCCAGTGCATTTCTCAGGATAGAAAGGGGTGGCTGTAATTCGGCGCCAATGTGCTTGCAATTGGCCCCCGCTGACAACCCTACTTACCGGTGAGCGTCTGGTTTCGGGGGACTTTGCGAAGGTTCGTTGTTGGCTGCGGTTTCAACCGGTCAAAGGGAGAAACGAGGGGGTATCGGACACCGACACACAGCACGCTATCGTCGGTCGCATCACCCCAAAACGATGGAGGACTGTATGCAAGCGGCGTTCTACGGCAGGCAAGGCCCGGCCGAAGAGGTGTTCACTGTCGGCGAGCGGCCGACTCCCCAACCCGGGCCCGGCGAGGTGCGCGTGCGCCTCCGCACCTCGGGCGTTAACCCGTCGGACTGGAAGGTTCGCAAGGGCGGGTTCAACCGCCCGTTGATGGCCCCGCTTATCATTCCGCACAGCGACGGTGCAGGCGACATTGATGCGGTGGGTGACGGCGTACCGCCCAGCCGCATTGGGCAGCGCGTGTGGGTCTGGAACGGGCAATGGAAACGCGCATTGGGCACTGCGGCGCAATATATCGCGCTGCCCGCGCAGCAGGCGGTGCCGATGCCCGACTCGCTCGAATACGCCGAAGGAGCGTGCCTCGGCATCCCCGCCTTCACCGCGATGCAGGCGGTGCGGTTGTGCCAACTCGAGCCAGGGATGAAGGTCCTAATCGCTGCCGGCGCGGGCTCGGTCGGCCACTACGCAATCCAGATCGCGAAAGCGCGCGGCGCCACGGTGCTGACCACCGTCAGCAACAATGCCAAGGCCACCCAGGCCCGCTCAGCGGGCGCCGACCACGTGATCAACTACCGCAGCGAAGACGTCGGCGCGCGCGTGAAAGCGGCCACCGAGGGGCTCGGCGTCGATGCGGTGATCGAAATGGACCTCACCGGCAACGCTGCATTGTATCCGCACATCCTGCGGCCGAGGGCGACCATTGTCGTATACGGTATGTCGAAGAACGAGGCGACGCTGCCAAGCTTGTGGCTGATGCAGAATACTATAACGCTGAAGTTCTTCCTGATCTACGAGATTAGCGACGAAGATCGGCGCGCGGCACTGGCCGAGCTCGAAGCTCTGCTGCAGACCGGGCAGCTTATGCACACCATCGCCCGGCGCCTGCCGCTGGAGCAGGTGGCGCTCGCGCACGACCTGGTCGAGCAGAGTTCGGTGATCGGCAAGGTGGTGCTGGACATCCCTTGACGCGATCTCGCGCGCAGGGCTGGGCGAGCGTCGTCAAGCGGCGTCAGCCAACAATCGTTCGCGTCGCAACCAGAAAACCCTTGAGAATTTCCCGTAATTTGCAGAAGCTCAATCGACCGTCGCGCTTTCGCTACTCCCTGCTCTGAACACAGGACATCCACTCGGTTTTGAGATCGTGTATTGCGCTATCATCTCATCTAGCGTCCAGTGCTTGATCGCCTGGACGGCAACTTGGAATCGAGCTAAGTACGCTTAGAGAACGCTGCTTGCGTTTCGATGCCCTCGCCTAACGTCTTGCGCGACCGGAATAAGACATCTATCACGGTCGTAGTAGGTTTCGCGCAAACACTCGCGTGGGCATCAAGCTACTACTTGCCGGCGATTCTCGCGGCACCGATCGCCCGTGATCTCCGGCTGGATAGTTCCTGGGTGTTTGGTGCATTCTCCTGCGCTCTTCTGGTCTCCGCATTGCTCGGGCCCATCGCCGGCCGCGCCATTGATTCCCGCGGCGGTCGCAATGTGCTCATTCTCTCCAACGTCCTATTCGCGATTGGACTTTCGGGATTGGGCCTGGCGAACGGTCCCCTAGGTCTCGTGCTCGCCTGGCTCGTGATCGGGGCCGGTATGGCGACGGGGCTCTACGATGCTGCGTTCGCGACACTCGCGGGACTGTTCGGGAGAAACGCGCGCGGTCCGATTACCGGCATTACGTTGATTGCGGGATTTGCCAGCACGGTTGGCTGGCCACTTACCAGCGTGTTGAACACGCAGCTCGGCTGGCGAGAGGCTTGTTTTGTTTGGGCTGGCGCCCATCTGCTGTTGGGCATTCCCCTGCATCGATGGCTCGTGCCGCTGGCCGCCGGGCATGGACCTATAGTTGCGCGCGCGCCTAGGGAGGAAGCTAATCCCTCCCGGCTGCTGCTCGGGCTTCTCGGTTATGTATTTGCTGCGGGATGGTTTGTTTCCACAGCCATGGCAGCGCATCTTCCACGGCTGTTGCAGGAAGGCGGCGCATCGGCTAAGACAGCAATCATAGCCGGCGCGCTCATCGGGCCGGCGCAAGTCGCGGCCAGAATAATCGAGTTTAGCTTCCTGCAGCGCGCGCATCCGCTGACCTCGGCTCGAGTCGCGGTTGTCCTGCATCCGCTCGGCGCATTGCTGTTTGGGGTGCTTGGAGCGCCTGCTGCCGTGTTCGCGCTGCTGCACGGTGCCGGCAACGGCCTGTTGACCATCGCCGTAGGTACGCTGCCACTCGCCTTGTTCGGCCCCGCCGGCTACGGGCTCCGACAAGGTCTTCTCGGGGCGCCCTCGCGCGTCGCGCAGGCCGCATCGCCGCTGCTGTTCGGGCTATTGATGGATCGTCTTGGGGTTGAATCGCTGGCAGTGACTTCGGGCATGCTCGCCCTCGCATTGGCGTCGCTGATCATCGTCGGCCGCCTGGCGCGCAAAACCGCCAGACAGTAGTCTATCGCGACGGCCTTCGAGGCCGGGATCGGCTCACCCCGACGGCACGGACTCTTGAGTGCGCCGACATACGCCGGAATGCCGCGTTGCCGGATTCGGGCGGGGGTTGACAATCGACTCATTTCGAGTATATTGGAATGATCGAACCGATACGAGCGGTCTTGACCAGCATGCGAAGGTCCAGCGCAACTCGAGGCAAGGTGCTCATGACGCGGTGGGGCAACGCGAGAGCCGCGCTGGTCCGACTGCGGCAAGCGTCCACAACCAGAATGCGCAACGTATCGGCGCGCGTAACCGAGGAGCACCACGATATCCATCTGCTGCATCCGCGTTGCTGCCGCAACGAACAACTTCGGAGGTTTCGATGAAACGCTTTCACGTGCACGTTGCCGTTAGCGACTTGGGCAAGAGCATCGCCTTCTATTCGGCGATTTTCGGCGAGCAACCCGTCGTGGTGAAGGCGGACTATGCCAAATGGATGCTCGCGGACCCACGACTAAATTTCGCAATTTCCAGCAGAGGGCATGCACCGGGCGTCAATCATCTGGGACTGCAGGCGGAGGACGACGCCGAGCTCGAAGCCATCCATGCGAATCTGCAAAGGGCGGATACGACCGTGGTTGCCGAGAAAGGTGCGCACTGCTGTTATGCGAAATCTGACAAGTATTGGGTGACTGATCCCCAGGGCATCGCCTGGGAGAGTTTTCGGTCGCTCGGGTCCGTGCCACTCTATGGCGAGCAACACGGGGTTGCCGCTGGCCCTGGGGTCGGGGCGACCGCGTGTTGCGTCCCGACGGCCGAGACACAGGCAACTTCCAAAGGCAACGCTTGTTGCGGCAACGGCACCGGAAGCCACGAAACGCGGACAGCGTGAAGTTGCTCCGGCAGCCCCGCGGCGACGAAGAAGGGCCCGATCCAAAAAAATGCCCGGACACCGGGCATTTGACGGAGGAGGATCAAAGAGGGTGGTGCTTCGCAAGCCAAAGCCCTTTCACGCCCAGCGCCGCTGCTTGAACGACACGGTCTGCTTGAACTCCGCCACCGTGCCGACCCGACGAATGCTCGCCCAGGTTCCCTTGTAGTACGGGATGACATTGCGATCGGTCCGTGGCGTCACCACGTCCCCGGTGATGCGCCGCCTCGGGCTTACGGCTTCGGCGCGCGCCCTTCGCCAAGCGCTGAAGGAACCCCGGCTACCTAAGCCTGGCCTCGGCCGGCGTTCGCCACAACCAGCGGGCGAATAGAGTCGCGACGGCGGCACCGATCAACTCGGCGAATACGAAACCGGGAAACGTCGGCGGGTCGGATGCCGGCAAACGTATTCGTTGCCGCCCGAGCGAGCGTGACCGCGGGATTGAAATGGGCTCCGGATATCGGCCCGAAAAGCGTGATGAGCACCCAGAGTCCGCAGCCCGCGGCAACGCTGTTGGCGCGGAGGGCCAGGGCCACGTTCCCACCGGAAAGTCGCTCGCCCATGATCCCGGATCCGGCCACGACCGCAAGCAGGAAAGCCGTGCCGACGGCTTCTGCGGCGAGGCGGCGCGAGAGCGTCATTGCTTGCCGATTTCCCTGACGGTCTTCTCGATCTTCAGACGGTCGAGTTTCTCCAGCGGCAAGCTGGTGAAGAGCTCAATGCGGCGCTTGAGTATGTTGGCAACCCGGCCGAATTCGCGCCGCTTCTCCTCGTCGGTGCCTTGAAACTGCGACGGGTCCTCGACGCCCCAATGGGCCGTGATCGGCTGCCCCGGCCAAACCGGGCAGACTTCGCCGGCCGCCCGGTCGCAGACCGTGAAGACGAAGTCCATCACCGGCGCCCCGGGCTTCGCGAATTCATCCCAATCCTTGCTGTAGAGGCCGTCGGTCGCGAAATGCAACCGACGCAAGGTATCGAGTGCGAAAGGATTCGGCGTCGTTCCAGGCTGGCTGCCGGCCGAGAAGCCCTTGAATTTTCCTTTGCCGACATAGTTGACGATGACCTCGGCCATGATACTGCGCGCCGAGTTGTGCGTGCACAGAAACAGGATATTGAACACGTTGTGGCTGGTCATGACGCAATCTCCCGAGTCCGTGGTGATGGACGTGCGCTCACCTGCCGCCTAAGGCACGGAGCGCCAGCACCGGGAAGGAAAGATGAAGCGCTAAGCGCGTTTGCGCTTGAGTTGCGGCTGTGCTGCCGATTCGGCCGTGCAGTCCTGCCCCTGACAACAGTTCTCCGTCAGGTACCCCAGCAGGCCATTCATCTGCTGGTAATTGGCCGAGTAGAAAACGAACCGCCCATCCTGGCGTGACTCGACCATGCCGGCGTTGGCGAGCTCCTTCAAGTGAAACGAGAGCGTCGCCGCCGGCAAGTCCAAACGCTCCGCGATCGTGCCCGCGGACAGACCCTCCGGCCCCTGCCGCACCAGCAGCCGGTAGATCCCAAGCCGCGTACCCTGGGCGAGCGCGGCCAATGCCTTGACTGCCGCTGGCGTTTTCATCCCTGCTCCATTGGCTCCTGCGAAGCGCTTGCAGCAACGGCATCGACAGCCGGACCCAGGCGCCACGCACGTCCAAGCCGAATTTCATGGCTAACGTTTGACAATTATATCCTGTTGGAATTATGGAAATAGTTTACGTGCCGGATACTACACGAAGATGACACGTCATTTCACGCTCGTGGGATGGCCGTGATCCTATCCGACCGCCATCGCCGCCCTGCATTAGCCTTAAGCGGGCGAACTGCGGGCCTCGCGCAGCCCTCGCCCGCCGCCCGCGTCGCTTGGCGGCAATCGCACCCCCGCGTGTCCCTGCCTGCCCAAGGGGGCCCGGTAACGGCCGCCGGATGAGTCCTAGAAGGTCGTTACCCGCGCTGCCCCGATCCAACTATTGTTCTGGCATCCGATCGGACTTGAGTAAGTGTCTGTACGGCGCGCCGTAATGCCCGAGATGGTTACCTGAACCTCGAACGACGACCCGGTTCCCGCCGCACCGTCGGTGCACGCGAAGGCGTCATCAAATTCACCCATCTGACCAAACTCCGATACAGTCCCGGTGAAGGTACAACTGCCGCCGGTGTTGAGGTTGGTTTGCACGGTGGTGATCGCTGACCCTGATTGCGCGATGTCGAGGAGGAAGGGTTCCTCAAATACGCCATTGAGAGCCGGATTGGCGCAATTCGTGAACTCCCTATGCGCATAACCCGCGTAGTGACCGTTATAGTCGTCAAGCACCAACGTCTGGCGGATTATGTTCTTGACCACGGCCACACCGTTCACGACATAATTGAGCGTGCCCATCGTCACAGATTGAGCCTGCCACGTCATGGTTCCAACCGGCGTCAGTGTGAGCGCTAACGGGTTCCATGCAGCACCGAAGTAGGTGCCCGTTGTCGCGTAGAGCGTCCCAGTCCACGTGAAGTCGGACGTATAGTCCATCGTCGCCGTGTACCAGGTAGGCAGGCCCGAGACATCATAGACGAACAACGTCGCGAAGATAACCGATCCTCGCTGCACAAGCTGGATACCCCATCCTTGTTCAGCAACGATGTAGTACAGGTCGCTCTGGTCGGTCGTAAACGACGTGGCATGAGACGGAGCTGATAGGAAAGATGCCGCGGCGAGCAGGATGCAAGCCGCGCGACGAAGCGCGTTCATAGATTCTCCCTCTTCGGTACCTGCGGCCGCCCACCGGGGGGCCTTTCTCCGGCTGGAACACTCCAGGACACACGCTACAACGCGCGTCCGCACGCGTCAATCCGAGAAGTCCAACCGCTTTGCCCGGCGCTACGACGGGGAGCCAGCGGCAGCAGGCTCATGCCGCGACCCGGGCGAATAAGGCCCAGATGATGAAGGCAAGGAGCAATAGCGCGAATGGCAGGGCCACAAAAACGAGAATCCGCGCGCCGGCCACCAGCTTCGCGCTTTTGGCCAGTACTCCGTCCGCGCGTTCGCCGATCCGTTGAGCGTCATTCTCCCGCCTGGACAAGTCGGCCAGACGCTCGCGTTGTTGCGAAACGATCTCGGCTTGCCGCTCGAGGGCCTGCGCCTGGCGTTCAAGCTGCAGCCGCTGGCCGTCCCGAATCTCCTCGAGAAGGCGAATGATTTTCTCCGCATCCGCATCGTTCATTGGCAAGCCCGATTAGAAGTCGATGATGAACGGCACGCCAACAAGTATCGCGCCGATGACACCAAGCCAGAGCCAGCCGTCGACCAAATACGGATAGATGCAAAGCAGGATGCCCGCAATCACCGGCACGAATTTCGTCTGCCGCCTTCCGTAGACGATATACGCCACGCCAACCGCACCGGCGAATATACCGAAGGCGAAATTACCCAAGACGTGACCTGCCCGGCGTGCTTGCGCCGCAACCCGGTGCGCAGTCGACAGTGCGCGCCGGCGCAGGGTCTCTGGGCGGACGCTCGCCGGCACGCATTCCGGCGGAGGATGCGCCCGGGTGGCAGCCGGTCATCACCTGATGACTCCGCGCGGCTAACCGCGATAGCCGAGGAGCCGGGCGGGCAAGAAAAGCAGGCTTTTGACCAAGGCGAACGTCGCGCCCACGCAAATGCCCAGCAGGCGGAAAGGCAGCGACAACAACCAGGCCAGCGGCGCCAGGACAAGGACGACCAAAGCGACCGGCCACGACAACACCAGCAACAGGCACCACGCGACGAGAAGAATGAGCAGCTTCATCTAGCACTCCGAAGGGCGCATGGGCCGATGATAACTCCTACCGGCTGAGGGGGCGCATGGGCCTTCCCCAATCGCGCCCAAGGACGGCAGAGACGGGACCGCCGTACCGCCTAAGCTTCCTGGCGCCGCCCGAAGAACATTTCCAGCACCTTGTCCCGCCCGAGGACGCGAACGAGTTCATGGATGGTGCAGTAGTTGAAGATGAGTATAACCAGGATGATCTGGATAGCCCAGAAATGGGGCCACACGATTTCCGCCAGCAGCTTTTCGTTGCCGGCAACGAAGCCACCCGCCTGCTTCCAGAAGTCGATGAGGCGTTCCACATAATGGATGAGCATCGCCACCAGGGTGTATATCGTTGTCTTCCAGGCGATGTTGTAGAACAGGGGGCGATTAGGGAAGCGGTTGATGACCGGCAACAGATCCGCGATCAGGACTGCCTTGCCCAGAATGAGGGCACCCACGGTTATTTGAGCCACCAGCTCGCCGGGAGGCCGGACCCTCTCAGCATAAGGACATGGACTATCGCGACAACGGAAAGGGTAATGAAGAAGAAGACTGTCGGCGGGATCAGCGCCTCGACCTCCTCCTTGATTTTCTCGGCTAGCTTGCTTATGGGCACCCCGGAGTGCAACGCCATCGATGCAGGCGGCAAATTGCCGGCCAATACCAGCGTAGCATCCCGACCCGCCCACTGCCAGTGGACGCGCCCGCCGCTCGTCGCCAAGCGGTGATCGACGGCCGCCGCCTCATCAGCTTTTTACATCGGCGGGGTGAGCCCGTCCTTGCCGAAGTTCACGCGCGCAGCCTCCAGTGTTCCGTCGGGCAGCTATTTGGCAGCCGAAATGAAAATCTCGGTTCCCGCCTTTAGTTCGCTCTTGCTTCCCGGCACGTAGATGACGATCGGCGTATCCGGCGGAACGATGAACTTCTTCTCCCCATCCTTGTACTTCAGGACCATTGTCTGCCCATCGACCCCGGTGACCGGGTGTTCCACGCTGCCGTTGGTCATCGTGCTCTCGGGCGCGAGTCCCCAAGGGCGGTGCCCTTCGCCGGCACCGCGCATCGATTCGGGGAAAATATGCACCTCGACCGCTTTCAAGGTACCGTCCGCCTGCCGCAACCCGGTGGCGCCCACGAACGAGCCGGGCTTGATGTCCGCAAATGACGCCTTGACCAGTCCGACGATAACCGCGTTATCGGTCAGCGCGACCTTCAGCTCCGCCCCATCGCGCGACCTGACCAGCAAGGTTTGTCCCTCCACCCGCACGATCCTCGCCCTCACGCGCATGCTGTCCTGCGCCCATGCCGTCGCGGCCACGCAGAGCAGCACCAGACCACCCACCCCGGCCAAGCGTCGAACCATCGTGCCCACCTCGACCCCCATGACAAAGCGCCGGCCCCGAGCAGCGCGTCAGCGCAAATGAGAATGCACAAATTGCACGCGAGGCCCATTCGGGTCACTCGGCGCATCGGGCCGGTCCTTGCCCGGTGCCCTGTGCCGGCGTTAGATCGCATACCGGGCACGGCGTTCCCGGTGCCCAGGACCGGACTCATGCGGAGAACTATAATGGGCCACATCCAGCGGAGCGCGCCGTGCCATGAGAAACCTGATTGCCCTGAGCGGAACCACCCTGATGCTTGTCGCTTCCCTCGTGGCGGTGCAGGGCTTGCAAGCCGATGAGCCGCGCGGTGAGTTGCTTTACTCAACTTACTGCGTTGGGTGTCACACCACGCAGGTTCATTGGCGCGAGAAGAAGCTGGCAACCGATTGGACGAGCCTCAAGGCCCAGGTCCGCCGCTGGCAACAGAACAGCGGGCTTGGCCTGAGCGAGGATGACATCGCCGCCATTGCCCGGCACTTGAACGGTCTCTACTACCACTTCCCCGTGACCGATACCAAGCGATCGGGCGAGGCCGAAACGGCGCCACCATCCGGGCAACGGCGTCCGGACTGACCGTCTTACGCGCCTCCGCGGGGCGGCGCGCGCAGGACTGCTGGGGACGGGCGCTGCGCGGGTTGCGCACGGCCAGCCTGCGCTCCTCGCGACCTATTTCTTGGCCGACCCCACGGCCTCGACCACAAGCGCCCCGGCATAGGGCGCCTGAACCGAATCGCCGACGTTCACGTCCTTCTGAGTCGAGATTGACGCACGTCAAGTGACTGCGTGCCCGGGTGCAATATAAAAGGTATTCGCACACTGACTGCGTCAGCGGTTTGGGCCATCATGGCCGATCCTGCCTGACGCCGGGGGAGGGCACGATGAAACGCCCGATCCGATTTGATCTGAACGGCAAGCCCGTCACGCTCCAAACCGACGACGACCGCAGCCTGCTCTGGGTGCTGCGCACCGATCTTGGGCTCACCGGCACGAAGTACGGGTGCGGTGAAGGCTACTGCGGCGCATGCACCGCCATCGTCGGTGGCAAGGCTGTCCGGTCTTGCACGACCCTGATCAAGGATGTCGAGGGCGCACGAGTGCTCACGATCGAAGGGCTCGCCCGCGGGGGCACATTACATCCGTTGCAACAGGCGTTTATCGATCACGGCGCATTCCAGTGCGGTTACTGCACCTCGGGGATGTTGCTCGCGGCCTACGCATTCCTGCACGACAGCCCGACCCCGTCGCGGGAGTCGATCATCGCCGCCATGGAGGGCAACCTGTGCCGCTGCGGGGCGCAGCAGAGGATCGTCGAAGCGGTCCAAGCCGCTGCTCGGCAGCCGGGAGGACGCTCATGAGCGCTTCGAGCGGGATGAGCCGCCGCGACTTTTTCAGGCTGGCCGGCGGCGGTGTGGTGGTGTTCGTCGGTCTTGGCCCGTTGGCGGTCCTGGCGCAGGATGCCAAGCGCATCAACGCGGGAGATTTCAATGCCTACCTTGTCGTCGGCGAGAACGGTCGAGTCACCGTTTTCTCCGGCAAGATCGAGATGGGCCAGGGCGTAATGACCTCGCAGGCGCAAATGGTGGCAGAGGAACTGGGGGTTGAGCTTGCGGCCATCGACATGGTCCTTGGCGACACCGATCGATGCCCGTTCGACCTGGGGACGTTCGGGTCCCTGACGACCCGCATGTTCGGGCCGGTGCTGCGCGCGGCGGCCGCCCAGGCTCGCGTGGCGATGATGACGCTCGCTGTCCAAAGGCTGGGGGTTCCGGCTCAAAGACTCCAGGTCAAGGACGGCATCGTCTCGGTCATCGGCGAGCCAAACCGCAGCGTTCGCTACGGCGAACTCTCCAGAGGGACGAGAATCGTCCAAAGTGTCGCCCCCGAAGCCGTCTTGCGGGCCGCCTCGGAATTCCGGGTCATGGGCACATCGCCCAAGCGCCTCGACGGGCTGGAGAAAGTCACGGGTGCGGCGCAATACGCAGCCGACATCCGAATCCCCGGCATGCTCTATGCCCGCATCCTGCGTCCACCCACGCACGGCGCGCCTCGGTCGCAGCTCGACACAGCGAGCGTCGGCGACATGCCAGGCATCACGCTCGTCGATCGCCCTGACCTGGTTGCGGTGCTTCACGCCGATCCCGAAGTCGCGGGACAAGCATTGGAGCGCATGCGCGCCACCTGGCACCAGCCGGAGGCGAAGCTGGACCAGGAGAGCATCTATGACCACATCGTCGCGCAGTCGCCGCAGCCGCCAAAGCAAACCGAGCATGGCGATCTGACCGCGGCGCGCGCCAACGCAGCGCGCCGGTTCGAGACTACGTTCCGCAAGGGATACGTCGCCCATGCGGCGATCGAGCCGCACGCGGCGCTGGCCGAGATCAGAAACGGCAAAGTGACGGTCTGGGCGTCGACGCAAACCCCGTTCCCCACCCGCGACCGGATCGCCTCGATGCTGGGACTCGACGCCAAGAGCGTGCGCGTGATGACGCCATTTGTCGGCGGCGGCTTCGGCGGCAAGAGTGCAGATGCCCAGGCCGTCGAAGCGGCGCGGCTGGCACAGATAACCGGCCGCCCGGTGCAGGTCGCCTGGACCCGCGCCGAAGAGTTCTTCAATGACACATTCGATCCCGCGGCTGTGGCGAAGATCGAGTCCGGAATCGACCGTGACGGGCGAATCTCGTACTGGGATTATTTTGTCTACGGCACAGGCGACCGGGGAGCGCATCCCTGCTACGACATTGCCAACGCCAGGATCCGGTCGAGCGGAGGAGGTTCGTACGGCCCTGCAACGGCGCAGGCAAGTCCGCATCCGTTTGCCGTGGGGGCGTGGCGGGCCCCGGGCGCCAACATGAACATATTTGCCATCGAATCGCAAATCGACCTGATGGCGTCGGCGGCCGCAGAGGATTCGCTTGCGTTCCGTCTTCGCAATCTGACCGATCCGAGGATGCGCAGAGTCCTGCAAGCAGCGGCGGATCGCTTCGGCTGGAAGGCGGCTGTCGCACCGAGCAGAAGGGGCTTCGGCCTCGCATGCAGCATCGATGCCGGGACCTACGTGGCGACGATGGCGCAGGTCAAGGTGGATCCGGCACACGGAAGCGTGAAGGTGATACGCATTGTCTGTGCACAGGACATGGGAATCGTGGTCAATCCCGAGGGCGCCAAGATGCAAATCGAGGGCGGGATTACCATGGGCCTTGGTTACACCCTGGCCGAGGAGGTGCGCTTTTCCGGAGGCGAGATTCTCGACCGGAATTTCGACACCTACGCAATCCCGCGCTTCTCCTGGGTGCCGCAGATCGAGGTCGAACTGGTGAAGAATGACGAACTGGCGCCGCAAGGCGGCGGTGAACCGCCCATCACGACAACTGGAGCGGTGATTGCCAACGCGGTTTTTGACGCCACCGGGGTGCGCATGTTTCGCTTGCCGATGACCGCTGCGCGGGTTCGTCAGGCGATCGCCGAACACACCGGCTGATCGCCATGGCGAAGATGCGCTGATCAGCCCGGCCGCACCTGAGCGCGGCACCGGTCATCGATATTCGCGGTCCGGCATGGCAGACAGTTCAGGCATCGCCGTATGCCCGGCGCAGCGCCGCGATATCGAGCTTCGTCATCTTCATCATGGCCGAAAAGGCGCGCTGCGACGCCGCCTTGTCCGCCGCGTTCAATAGCCCGAGCAGCGCTCGCGGCACAATCTGCCACGAGACACCGTACCTGTCTGTCAACCACCCGCACTGTCCCACCTGCCCGCCTTCCGAGAGCTTGCGCCACAGGGTATCGACTTCCTCCTGAGTTTCGCAATAGGCAACGAGCGAGATAGCCGGTGAGAACTTGAAATTCGGGCCGCCGTTCAATGCCACGTACTCTGCGCCATCGAGCGTGAATTGAACGGTCATCACCGAGCCGGCTGGGCGCGGGGCGCCTTCGAGATAGTGCTTGACCTCCACAACGCGAGATTTCGGGAAGAGGCTGACGTAGAACTTGGCCGCCTCCTCGGCTTGATTGTCGAACCACAGGCAGGTGCTGATCGTTTGCATGCTGGGCTCCTCGACCCGCCACCTGACGGCAGCCGGGCTTGATGACGCAATCGTAGGCGCGAAGGTCGGCGTTTGCACGCGCCGACAGGCGCGGCGGCGAAGGTCGGCCCCGATTTGCCAATTTCCACGCACCGCAGCAACATACGCAAGACTAACTCACCGGGTCCCAAGCATCATGCAGCGCCGGTATCTGGCTGCGCTCGCGAGCCTTTTCTTTGCCGCGTTCTGGGCAGCCCTGAGCTGGGGGGTCGCTTCCGGCCACGCACCGGGCGATCCCCGCCTGGGCCGATCGCTGTGTGCCTTTTTTGTTCTGCTCGCCGCGGGTCTGGCCGCCGCGCAGCGCTGGGCGCGCTGGCTGGGACTGGCTGCCGCAGTCGGCCTGCTGCTGCTGCTCTCGCTGGCCTTCGTCGGAACGTACTTCATTTCGCTCTTCGGCGATCAGGCACTCGAGCTGCGCATCGCCGTCGCTTTCATGACCGCAATCGCGTTCTGTGTGGCTCTGCTCGTGCTGTTGTCGCAGCCACTTGACATCGCTCCTCCACCCAATGGGGCACCTTCAGCGCGCGCAAATCCCGTCTGGATTCCGCTGGCGCTCTCCGCCGCCTACCTCGTTGGCTCGTGCACGCTCGGCTTCTACGGCGGCTCCGGAACCTGGGAAGGTCTGGCCCGCGAAATCGGTGTCTACGTCGCGCTGCTTATCGCGCTGCCTTCGCTCGTGCTGCTGTGGCTCACCTGGGCCTGGTGGTTGCGCGCAAGGCCGCGCCGACGACTGGGCGTTCTGGTTGCAGCCGGGCTCTCGATCCCGTTTGCCGTGGGTGCCGCGGTGTTGGCGATAATCAGCGCCGATGCCGCCTTCGAAAGGCGCAAGACCGAAGCCCAGCTTGCCAACATGCACCTGTCCGGGGTCACCGATGAGCTGCTGCTCTCACCCGGCGGCAATCCGATCGGCATCCGGCTGCGCTACACGGTGCGCTTCGACGAAGGTCTCGATGATGTTCGGTATCGTCCGAGCGTGATGCTTCGCTTCTTGTCACCGTCGCTCGAGATGTGGAACGTTCGCTCCGAGACCGAGCCGGCGGTGTCGGGCAAGTTCAAAAGAGGCACCTACCGATTTACCGCGGACTTCATTCCAATGTATTTTCCGGACTTCATGCGCTTCCCCGGCGCGCCGCAGCAGGCGAACAACCGATGCTTTTACTGGGGAAATCCCGCTGACAGAGAGCAAGCCCGGGATACCGAAGCCCGCAGCGCGACCGTCAGCCTGAGCTTCGCCACCGGCCCGGACCAGGCGGCGAGTCGGCGCAGTTCATTCACGCATGCCTATGCGCAAAGCGCCTTCTATGACGGCGCACTCGCCGAAGGCGCGCGCGAGTGCCCTTAGGCGGGGCGCTGCGATGCCCCCCTCACGCCGCGCTTTGTCGCTTGCGGCAGAACGTTGAATACCGCGGGTCCGTTGCGGCCTCTCTGACCGGGCGTGGAAGGACGGTTAAGCCGCTGCAGGCCTCGGCGACAGGGCGCTTGTGATCGCCTGGGCTGCGTCTCCAAACGTGCTTCCCCGCGCCAAGCCGAGCTCAACGCAAGTCGTTACAGGCAGAATATTGACGCAGCCCAAGAGGTCGCGCACGGTCGAGTGCAGCGCGGGTTGATCGCGTTGATCCAAGGCGTTCAAGAACCGATCGCGCAACACTGGCGAAGCGCGGTGGCTGGTGGGTGTGGGAATGAGGTGCATGGTTGTCCTAGGCTCGGCAAAGCGTTCGATTGGCGCGGGTGTGGTAGGCGCGCCCGCGCGCCGTCTGCATGCAAAAAAAGGGCCCCGGCGGTTCACCCGTCGGGGTCCATTCGCAATGAGCAGACCTGGTTCTGGATCTTGACTAAATCCATCAAGGAATCGGTTGTCCCAAGCTACCTAGGCAACTTTTTCTTTCTTCGCGGGTTTGTTTCCGCTCACGCTCGCCATGGCTTTCGCCAGCACGTCCTTGACGGCAGCAGCAGCGGCATCGCGCCCCTCCGCAATGGCCGTCGTGAACTCGTCGATGTAGTGCTGTGTTTCCTTGTTATAAGGGGCAAATGGCTCGCCCACCAGCTTGGCCATCTCGGCCTGGGTATGCGGCACGATCTCAAAACACGTGCGCGTGACCTCCAGTATCCGGCGCATGTTCGCTTGATACCGTCCCGCCCACTCGACGACGAGCGCGCCGGAATCCTTGGTGTTGAGCAAAGACTTCAAATGCTTTGCATTCTCTGCGAACGCCGCATTGGCGGCTTCGCTTTGCAGCCTGAATAGATGCTCGTTTGCTTCGGCCATGATCGTGGCAATGCGAAGTGCCGTCTCAAAATTGACTTGCCGAGCCTCTGGAGTGTATTGGGTAGTGCTTGTCACGTTATGACTGGACATGGTGTGGCCTCTTAAGTGGTGCAATTCGAGCCGTAAGGGGCAATTTCCTTACAGTGCTTTGCTTGGATTCTGGCCGCTGCGTGCCGATCTGGCGGTGTGCGCAGGGGCCGGGACCGGACCTACGGCGGGTTCTCGACCAGCTTCAGGATGGCAACGCGCAAGCTGTGCATTGCCTGGGAGACGCCAAGGGTTGCAGATCCAACCTGGCGATGGCGGAAGGGCTGAAACTGCCCTCTCCGAACGAAGCTGATCCTAGCACGTTCCCGGGCTTCCCGCGGCTGCTACGTCGTTTTATTTCTTCGTTTTATTTCTTGTTCCACCCCAGCCTGCGCGTCTTGGGGATTGCCGTATTCCAGTGTCTGGAACGCGGGCTCAAGCGGCGGGATGGTCCTGGCTTAAAGCCGCGCGCCTCGCGCCGCTCCTACACAGGGTTCGCATTGGTCCGAGAGGAGAATCGGACCCGCGCCGATTGCCGGCCGAAGGCGACCCTGGCAAGCTCGGACACAGGTAGGGCAGATCCATGGCTCGATCTCGCATGCCGACAGCAATGCTGGTCGACCATCGGATCTGATCCCTGCCCTGGAGTGGCCCGGCACATCGCCGTTGCCGCCTCGACCCAAACGCGGGCACCGCGCCGGACGCGGCCCCATCGCCGCCCGGATTTTTCGAAGCCGGCGAAAGCGCGCCGCACGGACGCGCAGCAGCCGGTTACAGTTCGCCCGTCACCGCTTGGGCGGCAGCGCATTCACCGCGTGGGCCTAAGCAACGCAGAACAGCGCGAGGTTGATCGCGACCCTGGCCCTCACTGGCCTGACGTCGTCCGGCCGCGTCAGGTCCGCGTCGGGCCGCGCGGAAGCTCGGCCTATGCCGCCGCGCCCGCCGCCGTCGTCATGCGTCCGCCCGTGGTCGCGGTAGGGCCATTCTATTAGCGTCCATGGGGGTACTAGCGACGCGCGTCGCCGCGCGACTCGCTCGCCACGCGACTTGCGCGCCGCAGCGAATTCAGTAGCATGGGGTCGTTACCCGATTCCAAAGTGAGGTCCACCGCATGGCCAAAGGCAAAGGCGGCACATTTCGCGGCCGCGATGCGAAGGCAGCGCCCGCCAACCCCCTCCCCCAAACCGCACGCCGCCCGACGATGCCGTCGCTACCGCGGGTGGCGCCGAGGACCCGCGCCAGCCCCAAGGGCCGCTGAGTCCCGGCGCGCGCCTGCCGCGCTAGGCGTAGTGGCGGCCGAAGCGGTTGGCCAGAAAGCCTGCCAGGTCGGCGTCTTCCTGGCGCACGAAGCCGCGGCTCGGAAGCGCGCCCTCCCGTACCAGGTCGACCATCGCGCACACCCCGGCTGCGGTGGTGATTTGAATCGCCGAATACACGCCGTGGCCGAGTGTCTTGCTGTAGATCTTCTTGGCGAACGACTCCTGCGTCAGGCGGCCGTCCTGCATGCCGCTGACGGTGACGAACACCAGCACGACGTCCTGACGGGTCATCGGCACCGACGCCTCGAGCACGTCCTTCAGGATCTCCCGCCGCTGTCCGAGCCGCAGATCGCGAATGAGCATCTTGACCAGGTCGCGATGACCCGGATAGCGGACGGTCTTGTAGTTGAGATTCTCGACCCGGCCCGCGAGCGTGTCGCACAACGTGCCCAGCCCGCCTGAGGTATTGAACGCCTCGTAGGCGACACCGTCGAGCGAGAACGCCTCGATTTCCTCCAGCGCAAGCGTTTCGCGCGGGCTGCCGTCGATTATTGCCTCGCAGGGGTTGCAGTACTCGTTGATCAGCCCGTCGGTGCTCCAAGTCAGGTTGTACTTGAGCGCGTTGGTCGGATAGACAGGCAATGCGCCGACGCGCATCTGCACGTCGCGCAAGTCGTCGAACTTGCGCGTCATCGAGTGGGCGAGAATGGAGATGAATCCCGGCGCGAGACCGCACTGCGGCACCAGGGCCGTGCCAGCGTCTGCGGCCAGCGCCTTCACCCGGCGCATGCTCGTGACGTCTTCGGTCAAGTCGAAGTAGTGCGCGCCGGCATCGACCGCGGCCTGCGCGATGAGCGGCGTGAGGTAGTAGGGGCAGGCACTGATGACGATCTCCTGACCGCGGAGCAGTGCCGCCAGCGCCGGTTCCGCATTGAAGTCGGCATGCCGGGTCGCCACGCCGAGCGCGGCGATCGGGGCCAGGCGCGCGGGGTCCTGGTCGGCGACGGTCAAGGCATAGTCGCCGCAGCCGTGCAGCAGGTGCGCAATCGTCTCGCCGATTTTTCCGGCGCCGAGGAGGATGAGCGGTGTCATGGTCTGGGCGTCGCGGCCGCCGTGAACGCGGCCGTGTCAGGGCGAGTCTAGCGCCCTTGTTGGTCGAAACACAGGCTGTGATTTGACGTTACGCAGGTATAATCCCGACACAATGCCGGAAAATCCGACCAATCGACGGCTGACGAACGACCAGCAGCATCTGCTCGCCCTGCTCCGCCGCAACGCCCGCGAGTCGACCGCCTCGCTGGCGCGCCGGCTGGGCGTTGCCCGGACCACGGTGCAGGAGCGCATTCGCCGACTCGAACGCGACGGCGTGATCGCCGGCTACACGGTGCGAGTCGGTGACGACTTCGCGCGGCAGCGCATCACCGCACAAGTACTCATCAACGTCGATCCGAAGGCGGGCGAGCGCGTCGTGCGCGAACTCGAAGCGCGGCCCTGGGTACGCGCGGTCTACGCGCTTTCCGGCGTATTCGACTACGAGGTTCGCATCGAAGGCGGAAGCACCGAGGAACTCGACCGCGCTCTCGACGCGATCGGTCGCATCGAGGGCATTCAGCGCACGCAGACCTCGATCGTCCTCTCGGTCAAGTTCGAACGCTAGCGGCTGAAAGCGCGACGCGCCGATCCCGCGCGCCGACACGCGGCGCGCGATGGGAAACCGACGGCGTGCTGCACACGCTGACTATTGACCTTCCTTGTGCTCCTTGTCTTGGGCCTTGTTCTCCTCCGGCTTGGGCTTGGGCTTGGGTTTGGGTGCCGGCGGCGGAGGGGGTGGCGGGGCTTTGACCGCCTGCTTGGGTGGCGGCTGCGGCACGGGGGCCTTGTTCTCGTGCTCCTGTGGCGTCGGCTGCGGCGCGGGGGCCTTCATCGCCCGCTCCTTGGGCGGCGGCTGCGGCACGGGGGCGGCCGGCGGCCGTCCTCCCTTGTTCTCGTGCTCCTGTGGCGTCGGCTGCGGCGCGGGGGCCTTCATCGTCCGCTCCTTGGGCGGCGGCTGCGGCACGGGGGCTGCGGGCGGCGGACCCTTGCTTTCCTGCTTGAGGTGTTGGTTGGGCGGCTGCGGCACCGCGGCGCTCGGTGGCGTCCCCTTGCCTTCCTGCTTGAAGCGTTCGTTGGGCGGCTGGGGTGCGGCGACAGAAGGCGACGGGCCCTTGTTCTCCTTGAGCACGCGCTCCTGAGCCGCCGGCGGCGGCTGAGGCACAACGGCGCCTGAGGGCGGCCCTTTGTGTTCCTGCAGAACGCGCTCCTGCGGAGGCCGCGGAACTGCGGCGGCGCCGGCTGGAGCGGGAGAGGGTGTGGCGGCGTGCTCGAGCCGCGCGCCCTGGCCGCCACCGCTCTTGCTGAGCGGCTGAGGCGCAACGGCAGGCGCGACCACCTTGATCTTCGCCGCCTCCGCCGCATGCGCCGGCGCTATGGTCTTGAGCTTCTCGGCCTGAAGCGGTGTTCCCGGCTGCGCCGCGAGCAAGGACGCCTTGGCCGAGAACGGAGGTGGCGGCGCCGGCGGCTGCGTTTTCGCGACCACCGGGCGCGCCAATACCGCCGCCGGCGGATGCCTGGCGACCGCGACCGCCGCGGCCCCCGCCGCCACGGCGCCCACGGCGAGCACGCTGGCGCGCGACGGCGCAATGGCCGCGACCGGCGAGACCGGCTCGCGCGCGATCACGGCGGCCGACACCGGGACAACGTGTGTTGCGACCGGTTCGGCACTGGTAAAAGCACTCCTGGGCACCGCGGTAACCGCTCCGGCCAGCTCGCGATTGCGATAGACGATGTTGGTGACGTTGACGTTGTTGTAGACGTTGTTGATCACCGTGGTGTTGATCACCGTGTTGCTGACGTTGACGTTGGTGAAGTAGCTGCGACTGGCAGCATAGGCGGGCCGATAGACGTCTCCGGGCCCGAGGGGGAACCAGGCGATACCCGTCACCGGTCCGCTCGACAGCGCCAGGCTGAAGCCACCGCCGCCGACAAAGGCTACCAGAGCCGGGGCGTAGATCGGCCGCACGGCGATCGGGCCAGGCACCCAGCACCAGCGGGTCGACACGTAGGCCCAGCGCCCATAGTGGAATGGCGCGAAGCCCCAAGGTGCATCGTCGATCCAGGTCCAGCCCCAGGGATCAACCCACGCCCAATGCCCGCTGCGATACGGCACCCAGTCGGCCGCCACCGCGGTCGGGAACCAGACATTGCCGTAGCCTTCGACCGAGCGCCACGCACCATAGTCGTCGAGATCCGAATAGCCGACGACGTCCGGCGACACGTAACGGCCCGCTACCGCGTTGTCCTCGCGCCGGTCGCGGTCGGAGCACCAGTTGTCGAATTCATCGGGGGCCGACATCGGATCGAAGGAGTAATCGCGCAGGCCCTCGCCGACGAAGGTAGCCTGCTGCCCCGCGCCGACCGTGTAGGCCGCGCCTTCGCCCCACGCCTCGCCCTCTCCGCTGCGCACGCGGATGAGCGTCGAATTGCCCGCCGGATCGACGTCGACACGATAGTCACCACTGCGCCGGATGGAGAAAGCCAGGTTCGGGGTATCGATCTCGAACACCTGCTCGGGGTAGACGCGACGCACGCGCAAATTGAGCGTCCCTTGGGCGAGGTCGATCTGGGCGATGCGGTCGTCAAGGTTGAGCAGGGTCACGCTGGTTGTGCTGCCCAGCCGCGCCGACGCAGTCCCGATCTCCAGCTCGGCCCGCGCGCCGTTGTCGGCCCAGACCCGGTCTCCGGTGACCAGCGGGCGGTTCAGCTGGGCGAGGACCCAATCGTCCTCCCCCGCGGGTGAGAAGCTCACCGCGCCGCTGATTTGCGCCAGGCGCGCCCCCCGGCCCGGCGGGTCGGCGAGCGCCACGCCGCAGGCAAGCCACGCTGCGACAGCGCACACGGCGGTGAACCAGGCACCAGAAAACATTCGAGATCGGGTCATGTTCATCCTCTGCGGATAGGCTTCTTGGTCGTCGTTGGGTCGGGAACGGGTTACCGGTATGGTCAGCATTACAGCGCATATTGCATCGCTTACCCTGGCTTTGCCACTGCGGCGCCGCAAGGGCCGCCATGCGTGCAACGCAGCAGGAATCGTGCCGCCCCCTGGGCGCGCGTGCCAAGCGTGCCAAGCCGGGCCGTTTGGCCGGACCGCCTGGCGCTGGCGTGCCGCGCTCCCTCTAACGCGACGTGGGGGTACGGCGATGACAGCGCGCGCCTCAGTGCATTTCCGATGCCGTCGGATCGAGGGCGTCGCCGCGGGGATGCGGCGGGTGCTGGGTGCTGTCGCGCCGCAGGAAGTAGGCGAGTTTGTTGTGCCAGGCGCTGCCGCCGTAGAGTGCCTCGACGGACTGTCGGGCGGCGCGGCCGACGCGCTCGCGCAAGGCAGCGTCGTCGCGCAGCTTAAGGATCAGGGCAACCGCCTGGTCGCTGGTGTCGAAGAGAAAACCGTTGACCCCGTGCACGATGTAGTCGGCATAGCCGCCACGCCGGCAGCAGACAACCGGCAGGCCGCAGGCCATCGCTTCGAACACGACCCGCCCGAAGGCCTCGAGCCAGTGATCGCTGGTGCGGTAATAGAAGCAATCGAGTTCGTGCAGAAAATCGACCGAGGAGGTGGAGCCCGCCGGCAACAGGGCCGCTGCGCCCGCATCGGGGAAGCTGTCGCGCAAGCACGTGCCGCCCATCACCCGCGACTCCACACCCGCGCCGGCCAGAGTCGTATACACGCTCGCGTCTTCGGCGTGATGCTTGGTCGCGTCGTCGCGCGACATGCGGCCGACGACGAATCGCCCGGGGCGGCGCCCGCGGCGCAGCGGCGGCATGAACGCCGCCAGATCGATCGGACTCTCGATCACCGGTCCGGGGTGATGCGAAAGGCGCCGCAGCAGGGGGGAAGCGTACACGACCTCAACCGGTGCACGGTGCCAGGCCTGCAGACGCACCAGCGCTTTCGCCAAGCGATCGGGCTGGTAGGTGTTGTAGACGAGGATCGTCCGTCGCGGCAGGCTCGCCTTGTACCAGTGCCCGATGCGGAAATAAGCCCCGACGAAAATGAACGTGCCGCCGACCGGCCAGCGGCCGCGCCATGGCCGGATCAGTTCGACCGGGTAGCGCTCAAGGAACGCCGGCGCGGGGTCGAAGCGGCTCCAAAGGCGCACCGGATAGACCGCGGCAAGCGCCTTGTACATCTCGATCGCGCGCCAGTCGCTCCCGCCGTTGGCGTCCCAGAGCGGGTTGATGAGGTGAATGGTGTCGCTGGCGGCGCCCCGATGGCTGGCCCTCGCGTGCGGTTGATAATCGAACGGCGGCGTCATGGGGCGACGAACAGCCATCGGCCAAGGTAGCATGCCGGCAAAAGGACGGCGACAGGTGATTGTAAGGAAAGTTTACCGATCCTGCATGCGCTGCAGGCGCTCGCGATCGCTGCGCCGCCGCCCTTGCCGGACTGATATGGCTTCCGTTGTCAAGGGGGCGCAAGAATTTCTGCTTTCCAAGCATCGTGGGCACGAACAAGCCCGATAGGGGAGGCGACGGGCTCATCTGTGACGACGGTCGATCAAACTGATATGCGGGCGTTGGTTAGCCGCAAGACTGTTGTTCGTCACGGAGCTGCCTCGCTCTAAAGTCTGGGATGTCGCAGCGATTGCGATCCAATAATCCGCCGGAGGATTCTCCAACCGCGAGCGCGTCACCTCGCCTATCGAGCTGAAAGGTCAACGTTACTGGTGCGTTACCTCCTTGTGCTATCGCCGAGCGGTATCGATCAAACGGGCTTGACGTGTTGCGCGATCGCCCATACGAAGCCGGCGAGCTCGCGCGCGATCGCCACCACGATTTTGTTGCGGTTTATTCCGCGTGCCGCGAGTCGGCGAAACCGGGCGCACAGCCGGACTTGGGCTTTCCAGGCGATGTCGAGCGCAGCCTTCGGCACGGCGGTTTGACGACGGGCGATGTCGGGGCTCACCCTCGCGGTGTATCGGTAAGCCCAGGCTGCCTCCACCAGGGCGCGGCGGGCCGAACGATTGCCGGCCTTGGTGATGGCGCCTTGGCGGCGCTGCTCACCGGAGGAAGCTTCGCTGGGAATCAAACCGAGATAGCCCATGAGCTGGCGCGGATGGCCAAAGCGCGATAGATCACCGAGTTCGGCCACGAGGCGCGCCGCGTGAATGAGCTGAATCCCTCGACAAGCCTGCAGCGCCACGACCACCGGGCGCCAGCGCCAGGTGGCCAGTTCCTGGTCGATGCATTGGCCAAGCCGCTGCACCCGCACGCTCGCCTCCTCGACCGTTTGCACATACTCCTCGAAGGCAAGCCGTTGCGCCGGCTGCGGCAGGTTCACCCCCGCAATCCAACGCCGATGCGCCGCGCTCCACGCCGTCTTGCCTGGGTAGCGCACATCGTTGCGCAGCAACAGCGCGGAGAGCCGCTGTCGCGCCTGCCGCTGCACGACCACTGCGTCTTCACGGCTGCGCACCAGATCGCGCATCGCCTCATCGCGCACGTCGGGTACATAGATCGGCGTCAGCTCTCCGGCGCGCGCCAAGCCGGCCAGCTTGAGGCTATCGCGCCGGTCGGTCTTGATCCGATCACGCACCCGCCGCGGCGTGTTCGACGGCGCCACCACCCAGCAGGCATGACCGCGCGCGATCAAACCACGGTAGACGCCAAAGCCGCACGGCCCCGCCTCGTAGACGAACACCAACTCCCGACCCAGCGACTCGAGCTTGCGCACTGCTCGCCACAGCGCAGTCATGTCGCCGCCAATTCGACCGTGATGGCGAGCCTCGCCACCTTCCTCGGCAACCGCGATATCGATCGATTCCTTGTGCACGTCCATACCCACGTACAGCTTCCTAGAGCTAAACTTGCGATTCATGGCCTGCCTCCTGTCTTTCCGGTTGACGCCTTCGTGCTCAACGTGTGGCTCTGCGTGGCTCACCACGTAATCCACGATACCAAGGAGGCAGGCCTCCTCCTACTACTAGGAGGAAGCCATTATGTCTAAACTGCGGCGCCGGCCCGGTTGCGGCAGCGCAATACCCATTGCGCGGTCAGTTCTTCCTGCACCCCGTTCTGCGCCAGGCGGGCCTCGAGCGCCTCGAACACGACCGCGTCGAGGGCCTGATCCTGATTGAAGCATGAAAAGACGTAGCTTGTGGCCCCGGTCGCCGGATCGCGGTGCGGCTGCAGGCACTGGGCGCAGATCTCCTTCATCATGCACTGCATCGGCGAGTTGATCGAGCCGATTCCCCGCTGCGTCGGCTTGATGAACGGCTTGAGCTCGTTGTGCCGTGCCGACGCCACCGCGGCCATCATCCGGTCGGAACCGATGGTGATGAGCCGATCGCTCGCCGCGAACGGAATCGGCTGCTCCCCGAGATCACCGCCGGCGTAGGCGACCATCGCCTGGACGATATTGCCGACGAAGGTCTTGTCCTGGGCGCGACCGGGGGTGAAGCCCGGGCCCTCGTCGCAGCACCAGACCACCGCGTCGGCGGCCGCTTCGATGGCAGCGACCTTGTAGCGGTCGATCATCTTGCGATAGCCCGCAAAGTAGAGCACCTTCGATCCGGCGGCGCGAAATGCCCGGCCGATGGAGAGAAGAACCGCGTTGCCGAGACCGCCCCCGACCAGAACAACGGTTTCGGCTCCGGCGATTTCGGTGGGCGCTCCGGTCGGCCCCATCAGGACCACGGGCTCGCCGGGCCGCAGCAATGCGCACAGATCGGTGGACCCCCCCATTTCCAGGACGATGACGGAGATGAGCCCCTGCTCGGGCTCGACCCAGGCGCCGGTGAGCGCGATGCCCTCCATCGCCAACCGGGTGCCGTCGATCCGGGTTGCCAGCGTGTCGAAGTTCTGCAGGCGGTAGAACTGTCCGGGCGCGAAGCGGCGGGCGGCCGCCGGCGCGTGCACGATGACTTCGACGATGGTGGGGGTCAGCCGCACCACCTGCTTCACCGTGGCGCGCAGCTCGGCGTTGACGCCGGCAAGGAAGTCGGCGTCGGCGAGCGGCGACGCGCTCGCGCGTTGCGCCAGCATGCGGCTGATGATCGGATAGCCCTTGGTGGCGCTGGCCATCGCTTTCACGACATTGCCAAAGAACGACGGGTGCAGATCGCCGAAGAAGCTGATCGCACGGCCATCGGGCTCGAGCGCGGTCAGCACGTGCGGGACCGCGGGCTTGGCCACCCCTTTCTCCGGCCGGACGGGGTTGCCGGCCTCGTCGATGGCCTGGAAGTAGCGACCATCGAGACGGAAGTGCGCCGGGTCCTCGCGCGCCGCGATCGTGTTGGGTTGCGTGCCCGCGGCAATCAGGATCGTCCGCGCCGGCAATTCAACCCGGCCCGTGTCGTGCCAGATGCCGTCGTCACCGCGGCGTTGCGACGCCACGGTGAGGGCCCGCACGCGCCCGTGCGCGTCGATCTCCACCGCGACCGGCGCCAGGGATTCGGCGAAGCGAATGCCCTCTTCGAGCGCTTTCGCCACCTCCTCGTGGTTGAGCGTGTAGGCCGGGCTGTCGACCAGCCGCTTGCGATAGGCGATGGTCACCCCGCCCCAGGAGTGCAGCAACTCCAGTACGCGGGCAGGCCGCCGCTCTCGCGCCGCGGCGGCGCGTTCAGCGCGGATGGCGCGCGCGTGCTCGAGAAATTCGCGCACGATCTCGCGCTCGTCGGGCAACCACGCCGCCTCCACGGCGGCGCGTCCCTGCTCGGCCGTGAGGGCCTCATACCGGGCGAGGAACTTCTCGACCTGGACCGGGTAATAGGCCAGCGACTCGGTAGCCGTGTCGATGGCGGTCAGGCCGCCGCCGACCACGATCACCGGCAGGCGCAGCTGGTTATTGGCCACGGAGTCGCGTCGGGCGGCGCCGGTGAGCTGCAATGCCATGAGAAAGTCCGACGCGGTGCGCACGCCGTTGGCCAGGCCGTTAGGCAGGTCGAGCACCGTGGGCCGGCCGGCCCCCGCGGCGAGGGCAATATGGTCGAAGCCGAGCCCGAAGGCGCCTTCGGCGGTCAGCGTGCCGCCGAAACGAACCCCGCCATGCAGCGCGAAGCGCTCCCGGCGCTCAAGCAGCAACCGGATCAGCTTGAGGAAGTTCTTGTCCCAGCGCACGGTGATTCCGTACTCGGCGACGCCGCCGAAGCCGGCCATCACGCGCTGCTCGAGCGGCTCGCGTAGGCTCGCGCTGTCGCGAATCGGCACGAAAGGCAGACGCGTCCCGGCCGCGGTGACACCGGAGAGCTCCGCCTCGAGCGACTCGATCTTGAGGCCGTCCATGCCGACGACGGTATGGCCGTCGTTGAGCAGATGATGCGCCAGCGTGAATCCCGCCGGGCCCATGCCGACGATCAGCACCCGCTTGCCGGTCGCCTCGCGCGCCAGCGGCCGGCGCAGATGCAACGGATTCCAGCGCGTGAGCAGCGCATAGATTTCGAATCCCCACGGCAGCTCCAGCACATCCTTGAGCACGCGCGTTTCCGCCTGCGGAATGTCGACCGGTTCCTGCTTCTGGTAGATGCACGCCTTCATGCAATCGTTGCAGATGCGATGGCCGGTTGCCGCCACGAGCGGATTGTCGACGCAAATCATCGCCAGGGCGCCGAGGGCCCAGCCTTCGGCACGCAGCTTGTTGAACTCGGAGATCTTCTCCTCCAGCGGGCAGCCCGCCAGCGTGACGCCCAGGGGAGACTTCCTGAACCGCGGCGGCCCTCCGTCGGCGGGTGGCTTTTCGCGCAGGCCCGAGGCGCAGGAATCCTTCTGCTGCTCGTGGCACCAAATGCAGTAATGCGCCTGATCGAGACCACCGGCCAGGTCCGTGCCCGGATCGGTCAGGGCGAAGCCGTCGCGACGGCGCAGGTGGTCTTCGGGCAGGCGCCACATCGCCACCCCATGCCGCGTCTCGCTCTCGACGGGAATGAGGCGCAGGTAATCGAGTTTGCGCGGCACCTTGAACAGCACGCCGCTGCGGTGGCTCGCCCTGCCCTGCGCCGTGTGCACCGCCCACGCGGCGTAGCGCAAGGCGAGGTCGATGTCGGCCGCGTGCACCGCCTCGTCGCGGCCCCAGGCGCCGACGTGGCGCGCGAACGCGAGTTCGCCCTGCAGCCCGGACAGGCTCTCGCCGAACTTCGCCTCGAGCAGTCGGCGCAGCGCCGGCCCGTCAAAGCCCGCCGCATCCTCTGCCTTGTACCGGTTCAATGCCTTGCGCTGGACGACCTGGCGCTTGCAGGCGAACAGCGGTGCGAGCTCATGCTGCGCCGCCTGCAGCGCCGTGAGCTCGGCCTGGATGCCGAACAGTTGCCCCAGGAAATCCTCGACGTGCGGTGCGAGCGCGAGCAGAAGCTCCGACTCCTCCTTGCGCCCGAGCGCGTCGGGGTGCGCGCGCGCCGTCGCGAGCCGTTGGCCGAGCGCCGGGTCGGCAGCGGCAAGAAGGGCGAAGAAAGCCGCGTCGACACGGGCGAGCCCCTGGGTCGCATAGAGATCGCCAAACGACAGTCCGAATTGAAGCTTCAGCATCCCGCCAGTCCTGATTTTTCGGTGCGCGTCGCCAACAGCTTGCAGCGCAAGCGCCTCGTCGAAACATGCATCGAGGGCGTGGGGGCGAAGACGTCCTGGAACCCGCCCAAACTGCCGCATCGCCATCCGCGCCGCGTAGGAACGCGGCGGATTGCCGGGGCCGTCGCGTGAGGAACGGGGTATTTTACCTGCCCGGGGCGCGCCCGGGCATCCCTGCCGCGGCATAAACATAGAACCGGGAACCGGCACCGCCGCGTCCGCTTCCCGGTCGCCCGCCCGGCGGCTATCATGCGTTCCGCACGAGCGCGCGCGGAAGGCTCGCCGCGGGTCGCACGAGGAGAGCATATGAAACGGTTTCTGGCGGCGGTGGCGGGCGCGATGGCGCTGGTGGCAGCGACTGCGGCAGCCCAGCCCATCAGGCTGGGCGAGCTCAACAGCTACAAGACCTTCCCCGCGTTTCTCGAGCCCTATAAGAAGGGCATGGAGCTCGCGGTGGCCGAGATCAACGCCGGCGGCGGGGTGCTCGGCCGCCCGCTCGAGCTCATCACCCGCGACGACAACGGCAATGCGGGCGACGCCGTGCGCGTCGCCGAAGAGCTGCTGGCGCGCGAGAAGGTCGACGTCCTCATGGGCACCTTCTCCTCCGCCGTCGGCCTCGCAATCGCCGATTTCGCCCGCCAGCGGCGGGTCTTTTTCCTCGCCGCCGAACCGCTGACCGACAAGATCGTTTGGGAGTCCGGCAACCGCTACACCTTCCGCCTTCGGCCGTCGACCTACATGCAAACGGCAATGCTCGTCCCCGACGCGGTGCGCCTGAACAAGAAGCGCTGGGCGATCGTGTACCCCAACTACGAATACGGAACGTCGGCCACGGCCGCCTTCAAACAGTTGATGATCGCGCGCCAGGCATCGGGCATCGAGTTCGTCGAGATCACAGTACCGCTGGGCAAGATCGATGCCGGGCCGGTGGTAGACGCCCTGCTCGAGGCAAAGCCCGACGCGATCTTCTCCTCCCTGTTCGCCGGCGATCTGGCGAAGTTCGTGCGTGAGGGCGAGCTGCGCGGGCTGTTCCGCGATCGACCGGTATTCAATCTGCTCGCCGGCGAACCGGAGTATCTCGATCCGTTGAAGGGCGAAGCGCCTGTGGGCTGGTACGTCACCGGCTATCCGTGGTCCCAGATCGCAACGCCCGAGCACAAGCGCTTTCTCGACGCCTACGAGGCGCGCTACAACGACTACCCGCGCGAAGGCTCGGTCGTCGGCTACAGCGCGGTGATGAGCATCGCGGCGGCGATGCGCAAGGCGAAATCGACCGCCACCGAAAAGCTCGTCGACGCGATGCAAGGCCTGGTCGTCGACACGCCTTTCGGCAAGGTGACCTATCGCGCACTCGACCACCAGTCGACCATGGGTGCATTCGTCGGCCGCCTGGCGGTCAAGGACGGCAAGGGCGTGATGGTCGACTGGAAATACGCCGACGGCGCCGCCTACCTCCCGGCCGACGACTGGGTGCGCGCGCATCGGCCGGCCGATTAGTCCGGATTCCTGGCAGGACGGCCCCGTCAGGGGCCGCCTCCGGTGACTCTCCCCGCACTGCTAATCCAGCTGCTTAACGGCCTCGCCAGCGCGTCATCGCTGTTCCTGGTCGCGGCGGGGCTGTCGCTTATTTTCGGGGTCACGCGCATCGTCAATTTCGCCCATGGATCGTTCATGATGCTCGGCGCGTATCTCGCCTACAGCCTGGTCGGCCGCCTGGCAACCGGCGGCGTGGGTTACTGGGGCGCGGTGCTGCTCTCGGCAGTCGGCGTCGGTACGCTCGGCGTGCTCATCGAGGCAACCTTGCTCAGACGCCTCTATCGCGCCCCGGAATTGCTGCAGCTCGTGGCCACCTTCGGCATCGTGCTTATCGTCCGGGACGTGGTGCTGCACATCTGGGGACCGGAGGATCTGCTCGGTCCGCGCGCGCCCGGATTGAGTGGCACGGTCGATATCCTGGGCCGCGCGGTGCCGCAGTACGACCTGTTCCTCATCGTCCTGGGGCCGCTGGTGCTGCTGCTGCTGGTCACCGTGCTCAGGCGAACGCGCTGGGGGCTGCTGGTGCGCGCAGCCACCCAGGACCGCGCCATGACCGCCGCGCTCGGCGTTGATCAGTCGCGGTTGTTCTCCGGCGTCTTCTTTGTCGGCACGCTGCTTGCGGGTCTTGCCGGCGCGCTGCAGCTGCCGCGCGAAGCGGCGAATCTCAACATCGATCTCGCGGTGATCGTGGACGCCTTTGTGGTCACCGTCGCCGGTGGGCTGGGCAGCATTTCCGGAGCGTTCATTGCCGCGCTGATCATCGGTGTGCTCAAGGCGCTGTGCATCGGCATCGGCGACGTCGCGCTGTTCGGCACGACGGTGGCTTTCGCCAAGCTGACCCTGGTTGCCGAGTTCATCGTCATGGCGATCGTGCTCATCGTTCGCCCCTGGGGGCTGCTCGGCCGGCCGCCGGCGCCGCCGCCGGTCGTGGAGCTGCGCGAGCTGCAGCCGCCGCCGGGCCGCCGTTTCGCCGCCGCCGTTGCGGCCGGCTTGCTGCTGCTCGTGGCGACCCGCTTCGTCGCCGACGAATACACCCTGGTGCTGCTCACCGAGATCGCCGTATTCGCCCTGTTCGGCGTCAGCCTGCAGCTGCTGATGGGTACCGCAGGCATGGTCTCGTTCGGACACGCCGCCTTTCTCGGCATAGGTGCCTACGCCGCGGCTCTCCTCGCGCACGTCCTGCCCATGGGAGCGGCCGTGCTCGCCGCGCCGCTGGTTGCCGGCGCGCTGGCATTGCTCTGCGGCTGGTTCTGCGTCCGCCTGTCGGGAGTCTACCTGGCCATGCTGACGCTGGCCTTCGCGCAGATTGTCTGGTCGATCGTCTGGCAATGGGACGCGGTCACCGGCGGCAGCAACGGCCTGGTGGGCATATGGCCGGCGCGATGGCTGGCGAGCCCGTCGGCGTACTATCTTTTTGCCTTGACGCTGGCCGGCGCGACGGTCCTCGTGCTCTGGCGCGCCGCCTTTTCGCCCTTCGGTTATGCGCTGCGCGCGGCGCGCGACTCGGCGCTGCGCGCCGAGGCGAGCGGCATCGACGTGCATTCCCTGCGCTGGGCCGCCTTTGCCCTCGCCGGTGCCTTCGCGGGCCTGGCCGGCGCGCTCTACGCCTTTTCCAAGGGCAGCATCGCGCCGGAGCTGCTCTCCATTCCCCGCTCCGTAGACGGTTTGGTGATCGTGCTCCTCGGTGGGGTGCAAACGCTGACCGGGCCGCTCCTCGGCGCGGCGGTGTTCATCGGCTTGCAGGACACGCTCTCCCGCGACACCGAGTACTGGCGCGCTTGCGTCGGGGCGACCATCCTGGCCATCACCCTCGCCTTCCCGGCGGGCATCGTCGGCACGCTCAGGCACTGGCGACGAGGCGGGGCAGGATGACCGAGCCCGTGCTCGTGGTCGAACGGCTGTCGAAATCCTTCGGCGCCGTGGCTGCCCTGTCGGCGCTGACTTGCAGCGTCCGCGCCGGCGAGCGCGTCGCCATCATCGGCCCGAACGGCGCCGGCAAGACGACGCTGTTCAACGTGCTCGGCGGCCAGCTGCCGGCTGATGCCGGTATGGCGACCTTCGCCGGCCAGCGCATAACCGGCCTGCCGCCGCATGCCATCGCCCGTCTGGGCGTGGGTCGGACGTTCCAGGTCGCGGCGACGTTCGCGTCGATGACGGTGCGGGAGAACGTGCAGGTCGCGCTGCTGGCGCGCCGCGGCGAGCAGCGCTCGCCATGGCGGGTGGCGCGGTTACGTCACGCCGTCGCCGCGCAGGCCTTGCTCGAGCGCGTGGGTATCGGCGCGCTCGGCGACCGAGGTTGCTCCACGCTCGCCTATGTCGACCTGAAACGGGTCGAGCTCGCCATCGCGCTCGCCGTCGAGCCGCGCCTGCTGCTCATGGACGAGCCGACCGCGGGCATGGCGGCACTGGAGCGCTCGCGGCTCATGGAGCTGGTATCCAATCTCGCCCGCGGCGACGGCGTGACCGTGCTCTTCACCGAGCACGACATGGACATCGTCTTCGCGCACGCCGACCGCATTCTGGTGCTCAACCGCGGCCGTATCATCGCCGACGGAGCACCGGCCGCCGTACGCGCGGATCCACAGGTGCGCGCCGTCTACCTCGGCACGGCAGCGTGAAGCCGCGCCATGCTTGAGGTGCGTGCGCTGTGTGCATGGTATGGCAAGGCGCAGGCGCTGCACGAGCTCTCGCTCAGCGTCGCGAACGCGGAATCCGTCGTGCTGCTCGGGCGCAACGGCGCCGGCAAGTCGACCACGCTCAAAGCCATTGCCGGCATGCTGCGGCCCGTGCGCGGCGAGGTGCGCTTCGCCGGCCAGCGTATCGACGCCCTCGCCTCATGGCGCATCGCCCGCCTGGGACTCGGATACGTGCCCGAAGAGCGGCGAATCTTCACCGACCTGACGGTGATCGAGAATCTGCGGGTGGGCCGGCAGCCGGCGCGTGCCGGCGTGGCCCAGTGGACCTTCGAGCGCATCGCTGCGCTGTTCCCCAACCTGGCGCAGCTCGCGCATCGACGCGGTGGCGAGATATCCGGCGGCGAGCAGCAGATGCTGGCGATCGCACGCACGCTCATGGGCAATCCCACCACGATCCTGCTTGACGAGCCGACCGAAGGGCTGGCGCCGGTCATCGTCGCCCAGGTCGCCGAGGCGCTGCGCGAACTCAAGCGCGATGGCGTGGCGGTGCTGCTGTCGGAACAGAATTTCCGCTTCGCGCAAGAGGTCGCCGATCGCGCCTACGTCATCGAGGGCGGGCAGTTGCGCTACGCCGGAACCATGACTGCATTCGCGCACGACGCCAAGGCACGGGCACAATACCTGGGGCTCGATTAGCGCCACCACGGCGACCGCGGGCCGGCGTCAGGCGCGCAGACGGTCGAACCCGGCTTCCAGATCGGCGATCAGGTCCTGCGCATCCTCGAGCCCCACGTGCAGCCGCAGGTAGGGGCCCTTCGCCTCCCAGCGCGTGGCGGTGCGGCTGCGTTCCGGATGGGCAGGAATGATGAGGCTCTCGAAGCCACCCCAGCTCCAACCCATCCGGAACAGCCGCAGGCCGTCGAGCATCGCGTCGACACTGGCTTTGGCCACCGGCTTCAGGATAACCCCGAACAAGCCGCAGGCACCGGAGAAATCACGCCGCCAGATTGCGTGTCCGCGCGAGCCTTCCAGTGCCGGAAAGATAACCTCGTCGACCTCGGCTCGATCGCGCAGCCAGCGCGCGATTTCGAGCGCGCTCCGGGTGTGCCGCTCCAGGCGCAGCGCGAGCGTGCGCAAGCCGCGCAGCGCCAGAAAACAGTCGTCACTGCTTACCGCGACACCCATGTCGGTCCACAGACGGTGCAGCTCGGGGAAGGCTTGCGCGTTGGCGGTGATGAGTCCGACCAGGACGTCGGAGTGGCCGCCTAGATACTTGGTGCCGGCGTGAAGCGAGATGTCGACGCCGTGCGCGAACGCGGGAAAGCCCAGCGGCGTGGCCCAGGTGTTGTCGAGCATGACCCGTGCGCCGCGACGGTGCGCGACCGCGGCGATCGCGGGCAGGTCCTGCACCTCGAAGGAGAGCGATCCCGGCGATTCGGTGAACACGATACGCGTGGTCGGCCGGAATTCGCGCTCGATGGCGGCGCCGGCGAGCGGATCGTAGTAGCTCACCTCGACCCCCAGGCGCTTGAGGTGATGCTCGCAGAAGCGCCGCGTCGGGCCGTACACCGAATCGCTGACGAGCAGGTGCTCACCCGGCCGCATCGTTGCCAGCAGCGCCAGCGTGATCGCGGCAAGCCCCGATGGAACCGCCAGCGACGCATGTCCGCCTTCGAGCGCCGCCATGGCGGTCTGCAGGTCGCGTACGGTCGGCAAGCCATGCAGGCCGTAGGTTATGCCCGGATATTCGCCGCGCTCGGCCGCCTCCAGGTCGGCCACGGAGTCGAACAGCATCGTCGAGGCACGGTAGACGGGCGTGTTGACCGCGCCCAGGTGCCGTTTCGGTTCGCGGCCGAGGTGTCCGACCGCCGTCGCCGGCCTCATCTTCGAACCGGGTCCCGGCCCGTCGCTCATGCTGGCAACCGCAGCTGCAGCGCACGAACGATCGCGGCGACCTGGGCTGCAACCGGTTGCGCAACGTCGACGATGATCGCTGCGGAGGGCTCCTCCAGCGCCGCAAACTGGCTCGCGAGCATCGACGCCGGCATGAAGTGCCCGCTGCGGCCCGCGAGTCGCGGTTCGATCGTCGCCGCGTCTCCCTTCAGGTACACCAGGCGGACATCGCCGCCCTGCGCCAGGCGATCGCGGTACGCCTGCTTGAGCGCGGAGCACGCGAGCACGACATGCAGGCCCGCGAGCTGGTGGCGCTTCAGTTCGGCCACGACACGGTCGAGCCAGGGCCAGCGGTCGTCATCGGTCAGCGGCACGCCATGCGCCATCTTGGCGACGTTGGCCTGGGGATGGAAGTCGTCGGCATCGAGGAATCGCCATTCCAGTTTCGCGGCGAGCGCGCGGCCGACGGTCGTCTTGCCGCAGCCGCATACGCCCATCAGCACGACGATCATGCGTGGTTGCCCGCACCCCGGTGCAACGGGCTGACCGGGTGGCCACCGAAGCTCTTGCGCATCATCGCCAGCAAGCGGTCGGTGTACGCCGCCTTGCCCTGGCTGGCGAAGCGCATCGCCAGCGCCAGCGACAGCACCGGAGCCGGAATGCCCTGCTCGATGGCTTCGGCGACTGTCCAGCGGCCTTCCCCCGAATCGGCGACCAGGGGCGCGATGTCGTTGAGCTCCGCATCCTCGCGCAGAAATTCGGCGGTGAGGTCGAGCAGCCACGAGCGCACGACGCTGCCGTGCCCCCACATCTCCGCGATGGCCGCGACGTCGAGGCCGAACTCCGTCTTGCCCTTGAGCAGCGCCATGCCCTCGGCGATCGCCTGCATCATGCCGTATTCGATGCCGTTGTGGATCATCTTCACGAAATGACCCGAGCCGCTCGGACCGCAATGCAGCCACCCGCGATCGGGCGCCGGCGCGAGCAGCCTTATGACCGGCTCGATTGCGCGTGCGGCGGCGGGCGAACCGCCGAACATCAGAGCGTAGCCGTGCTCGAGCCCCCACACGCCGCCTGACACGCCGCAGTCGACAAAGCGTACCCCGTAGCTCGCCAGCTCGACCGCGCGCCGCACCGAGTCCTTGTAGAACGCGTTGCCGCCGTCGACGATCACGTCCTCGGCAAGCAGCCGCGGGCTGAGCGCGGCAATCGTCTCCTCGGTCTGCTCCCCGGCCGGCACCATCAGCCAGACGATGCGCGGTGGCGGCAGCGCATGGATCAAGGCTTCCAGGTCATCCGCGGCGCTGCAGCCGGCGGTCGCCGCGAACGCCGAGCGCGTGTCGGGACGCCGGGCGAAGCCGATCACTTCGATGCCGCCGCGGGCGAGCCGGCGTGCCATGTTGGCGCCCATGCGGCCCAACCCCACCATGCCGATTTGCATGTCGATGCTGCCTTGGACTCTGAAAGGGGCGATCCTACCGAAACGCGTGGCCCGAGCCAACCTGAATTCGCAACGCGCCGCTCACGGCGGAGCCGACCGGGTCGCGAAGATCGCCGCGCCGATGATCAATGCCGCACCAGCAAGCGTTCGCGCCGCCGGCGCCTCTCCGAGCAGCAGGAACGAAAGGACGATGCCGTACACGGGCTCCAGCGCGGTGACCACGCTGGCCGTGTGCGCGGACAGCGCGCGCAGGCTGCGGATGAACAGCGTGTGCGCGAGCGCGGTGCACACCACGCCCAGCACCAGCAGCAGCAGGACGGCGTGCGCATCGACAGCCGCCGGCGTGAGCGCAACGAACGGCAGCAGGCATGCCGCGGCGCAGGCGTTTTGCCACAAGGCGATGGAACCCGCCGCGTGCCGGGCCGCGAGCCCACGGTTGCAGAGCACGAGCAGCGCGAAGGTCAAGCCCGAGACGATGCCCCACAGCAGGCCCTGGACGATGCGGTTGTCCCAACGCCATTCCGGTGCGACCAGCAGCAGTCCGGCGCTGACCACGGCGGCGGTGGCCCATTCGCCGCCGCGCAGCGGGCGCTGACGCAACAGCGCTTCGAGGAGCAACACGAACAGTGGAAAGCTCGCGAAGCCGAGCAGGCCGACGGCGACGTTGGCCATCTGAATGGCTCGAAAGAAGGCCACCCAGTGAACTGCGAGCAGGGCCCCGGAGGTGGCGAGTTTCCACTCGAAGCGGCCAGGCGATCTGCCACGTTCGCCCGCCAGCGGCAGCAGCACGGCGAGCGCGACGCTGGCCACCGCGGCGCGGCCGAAAACGATCGTCACCGGCGGCAGCGGCAGCCACTTGCCGAACAGGCCGGCGAATCCGAACAGCAGGACCGCGCCATGCACTGCGACCAGGGCGCGCGAGCGCGCCGACGCGGGAGAGACAGCTCGATCGCTCATCGAGCGCCATTGTGCCACTGGGCGCGCGAGGGCCCGGGTTACAATCGCCGCTGAGCCGGGGCGGCCAAGGCGCAGCTCGGCAGTGCCCACGGCCGGGGAAAGGAAATCCATGCCGAAAGACTGGCCCGCCAAGAAGGTGCTCGACGCCGTGCGCAATGCCGCCGGCAATCGGGTCAAGGTCGCCGTATCGGACATCGACGGCGTGCTGCGCGGCAAGTACATGCACAAGGAAAAGTTTTTCTCGGCCGTCGAGGGCGGCTTCGGCTTTTGCGATGTCGTGTTCGGCTGGGACATGAACGATCAATGTTATGACAACACCACGCTGACCGGCTGGCACAGGGGCTTTCCCGATGCGCTGGCCAGGATCGACCTGGGCACGCATCGTGCCGTCCCCTGGGACGAAGGCGTGCCGTTCTTCCTCGCCGACTTTGTCGTGCACCGCGGCGGCAGCGAGGTCCCGCACCCGATCTGCCCGCGGCAGCTGCTCAAGCGCGTGCTCAAGCGCGCGGAAAAACTCGGCGTGAGCGTAATGTGCGGCATGGAATTCGAGTGGTTCAACTTCGCCGAGACGCCGCAATCGTGGGCCGCCAAGGGCTACGTGCGCCCCGAGCCAATCACGCCGGGCATGTTCGGTTACTCTCTGCTGCGCGCCGGCGAGAAGCGCGAGTTCTTCAAGGCGCTGATGGTCGAAATGGGCGACTTCGGCGTACCCATCGAAGGCCTGCACACCGAGACCGGCCCCGGCGTGTACGAGGCCGCGATCCTTTTCTCCGAGGCGCTCGAGGCCGCCGACCGGGCGATCCTGTTCAAGAGCGGCGCCAAGGATATCGGCGCGCGATTCGGCATCATGCCGAGCTTCATGGCCAAGTGGAACCCGCAGTATCCCGGCTGCTCGGGGCACATTCACCAGAGCCTTTCCGACGGCAAGAACAACCTGTTTCACGATGCGAAGCACAAGCATGGCATGAGCCGGCTGTTCGAGAGCTATCTCGCCGGGCAGCTCGCGGCGCTGCTGGAGTTTGCGCCCATGGTGTGGCCGACGATCAACAGCTACAAGCGACTGGTCGACGGTTTCTGGGCGCCGGTCAAGCCGACCTGGGGGCTGGACAATCGCACGGCGAGCTTCCGGGTCATCACCGCAAGCCCTAAGTCGACGCGCCTGGAGACTCGCTGTCCGGGCGCCGACATGAACCCCTACCTCGCCGCCGCAGCCTGCATTGCCGCGGGCCTGCATGGCGTCGAACGGCATATGAAGCTGACCACCAAGCCCGTCCACGGCACCAACGCGGGCGCCGAGAACGTGCCGCGTGCACCGCGCACGCTCATCGAGACCACGCGCATTTTCCGCAGCTCGGAACTCGCCCGCGACTGGTTCGGCGACGATTTCGTCGAGCACTTCGCGGCCACGCGCGAATGGGAGTGGCGGCAATGGCTCGATGCGGTGACGGATTGGGAATTGAAGAGGTACTTCGAGATCATATGAAGTGCGCGTTCGTTCGCACCGGCGCACGTGAGCGTGGCGCACCTGTGCCTCGGCGCGATCGGCGAGAGCCGGACTTGACGACGGGCCGCCGATGACCCTCTCCCGGTTTGCCTTTCCGACGACCATCCACTTCGGGCCCGGCTCGCGCAAGCTCGTCGCCGAGCATCTGCGCGTGCAGGGCCTGGCACGACCGCTGATCGTCACCGACCGCGGCATCGAACCGCTGCCGTTGCTGCAGAAATTCCGCGCCGGGATGAAAGGTCTCGATGTTGCGGTCTATGCGCAGATCTGGGGCAACCCGACCGGCAGCCAGGTCGACAACGGCGTGGCCGCCTACCGCGCGCATGGCGCCGACTCGGTCATCGGCCTGGGAGGCGGGGCGGCTCTCGACGTCGCCAAGGCGATCGCACTGATGGCCGTGCACCCGGGCGACGTGCTCGAGTATGCGTGGGATCACCCCAACGTGCGGCCCATCGCCCACGAACTGCCCTACTTCGTGGCGCTGCCGACGACCGCCGGCACCGGCTCCGAAGTGGGGCGATCGAGCGTGATCAGCGACGCGGCGACCCACGTCAAGAAGATCATCTTCTCGCCCCGGCTGCTGGCGAAGGCGGTGTTTGCCGACCCGGAGCTCACTCTGGACCTGCCGCCCCACCTCACTGCGGCGACCGGCATGGATGCGCTTACGCACAACGTCGAGTCGTATCTGTCGCCGGCCTTCCATCCGCTTTGCGATGGCATCGCCCTGGAAGGCGTGCGCATCGCCGCCCGGGCCCTGCGCATCGCGGTGCACGAGCCGCGCGATCTGCAGGCGCGCTCGGACATGCTGATGAGCTCGATGATGGGCGCGGTCGCATTCCAGAAGGACCTCGGCGCGGTGCATTCCTGCGCGCACGCGCTTTCCACGGTCGCCGACCTGCATCACGGCCTGGCCAACGGCATCATGATCGACCATGTCATGCGCTTCAACGCGCCCATGGCGGCGGCAAAGATGGCGGAACTGGCCCACGTGGTCGGGGTCGCCGAGCCGAGTTCCGAGGCCTCTGCGCAGGCGTTCATCGACTGGCTTGCCGCGCTCAAGCGCGACCTGGCCATTCCGGCGACGCTCAGCGCATATGCCGCGGACCGGCCCGTGACGCGGGAGGACATTCCGGCGCTCGTCGAGGTGGCGATCAACGATATCTGCCACCAGACCAATCCCCGCCCCTGCACGCGAGAGGATTTCGAGCGCCTCTTCGCGGGGGCGATGTGACGCCATGCTGAAGGTTGGAATCTCCGCCTGCTTCTTCCACGCCGACCCGCAGCGGCTCGTCTTCAAGGGCAAGACATTGCAATACGTCGAGCAGGAGATGGCGCACTGGGTGATGCAAGAAGACGCGATGGCGCTGATGATCCCGTCTCCGGACGGGGACTCGCGCCGCGCCGGCAGTCGCGTCACCGTCGCCGACTACGCCCGCGAACTCGACGGCCTGGTGCTCATGGGCGGATCCGACGTGAGCCCGGAGAGCTACGGCGAGAAGCCGCTCAAGCCCGACTGGGCAGGCGATCGCATTCGCGACAGCTACGAGATTGCACTGCTGCGGGCGTTCGTAGCGGCGGGAAGGCCGGTGCTCGGCGTCTGCCGCGGCGTGCAGGTGATCAACGTCGCGTTTGAGGGGACGCTGTACCAGGATCTCGCGTTGCAGCTGCCCGGCTCGCTCAATCATCGCGACTGGGACATCTACGACAAGAACTGCCACGCCACGTCGATCGTGACCGGCTCGGGCTTGGCGCGACTCTACCCGGAAGTCACCGTAACCAAGACCAACTCGGTGCATCATCAGGGCATCAAGGACCTCGGCCGCGATCTGGTCGTCGAGGCCTGGTCGGAGCCGGATCGGGTCGTCGAGGCGCTGCGTTGGCGCGGGCCATCGTACGTGTTCGGGGTGCAATGGCATCCCGAGTTTCACGACCGGGGCGATCGGTCATTCTTCGACGACACCGCCCTGCTCGATGATTTCCTCGCCGCGGCCCGCCGCTGACGACCGGGGCTGCATGAAGATATTCAATCCGGCCTCGGGCGCCCTCCTCGCCGACCTCCCCGCGGATGGCGCGTTGGCAGTGCGCCGAAAATACGACCGCGCCCGCGCCGCGCAGCCCGGCTGGGCGGCGACGCCGATCGGCAAGCGGGTCGCGGCGATCCGCGCTTTTCGCGACCGCCTGGCGGCCAAGCACGAAATGCTCGCCCGCACGCTGACCCAGGAGGTCGGCAAGCCGATCCGCCAGTCGCGCAACGAACTCAACGGCCTGGCGAAGCGGCTGGACTTCTTCACCGCCGAGGTGGCTCGGGTGTTGCGCGAGGAGAAGGTCTACGCGGCCGCCGAGGAAAAACTCGAGGAGCGCATCACGCATGAACCGTTGGGCGTGATCGCCAACATCTCGGCGTGGAACTATCCTTATTTCGTCGGCGGCAACGTGTTCGTGCCGGCGCTGCTCGCCGGCAACGCGGTGCTGTACAAGCCTTCCGAATTCGCGACCCTGACCGGTCGTCATATCGCCCAGACCCTGCACGAGGCCGGAGTTCCCGCCGACGTCTTTGTCATGCTGACCGGATCGAAGGCGACCGGCGTAGCGCTTCTGCGCCAGCCGATCGACGGCGTGTTCTTCACCGGCTCGTACGCAACCGGTGCGCGCGTCGGCGCCATTGCCGGCAGCAAGATGATCAAGGTCCAGCTCGAGCTCGGCGGGAAGGACCCGGTCTACGTCTGTGAGGACGTCGACGTCAAGCTGGCGGCGGCGAGCATCGCCGACGGCGCCTTCTACAACACCGGTCAGTCGTGCTGCTCGGTGGAGCGCATCTACGTGCACGAGACCATCCACGACGCCTTCGTCGCGGCATTTGTGGCCGAGGTCAAGGCATATCGCATCGGCGACCCGATGGACGAGTCGACCTACATCGGCCCGATCACCCGCCGGCCCCAGCTCGAGATGCTGCAGCGGCAGGTCGCCGATGCCAGGCGCAAGGGAGCGCAGATCCTGACCGGAGGCGAGGTCATCAAACGCAAGGGCAACTGGTTCGCGCCCACCGTGTGCGTCGCCGTCGATCACCGCATGGCGCTCATGCGCGACGAGAGCTTCGGCCCGATCATCGGCATCCAGAAGGTGCGCGACGACGCCGAGGCCGTCGGGCTGATGAACGACACCCTGTATGGGCTGACCGCGGCCGTTTACACGCCCGACGCGAAGCGGGCGCGGCGCGTCCTCGGCCGGGTCCACGCCGGGTCGGCGTACTGGAATTGCTGCGACCGCGTCAGCCCGCGCCTGCCCTGGTCGGGCGTGGGCCACTCCGGGATCGGCCTTACGCTGTCGACCTACGGCATCCAGACGTTCACGCGGCCTAAAGCATGGCACCTGCGCGGTGTATAGTGCGCGGCTTGCGCCCCGGCAGGCGAGCTATTCAAGGGCGAAGCGTTGGCACGCAGGGAGGGGGAAAATGCGGGTGCATAGGACGGTCCGGCTGTTACTGACTGCTGTGGCTGCGGCAATGCCGTTGGGGGCGTACGGCGCCGATGTGTGGGTGCATGCGGCCGATGCCCCGAAATCGGTCAGCGCCAAAGACCTCGCGCGGGGCAAATACCTGGTTGTCATCGGTAGCTGCAACGACTGCCACACGGCCGGCTATGCGCCCAGCAACGGCAAGGTTCCGGAAAAGGATTGGCTCACTGGCGACCGCCTCGGCTGGCGCGGGCCGTGGGGCACGACCTATGCGGCGAACCTGCGGACGTACATGCAAGCGCTGACCGAGGCACAATGGGTCGCCAAGGCCAAGGCACTGGAAACCCGGCCGCCCATGCCGTGGTTCGCGCTGCGCGCCATGACCGTGCAGGACCTGCGCGCGATGTACCGCTACATCCGCCACCTCGGCCCGGCCGGCGACGCCGTGCCGGCCTACCTGCCGCCGGACAAGGAACCCCCGCCGCCGTTCGTGACTTTTCCCGCGCCCCCGAAATAGGATCCGCGGGCGGTGGCGGGCAAGCGCAGGCCCGATCCAGCCTAGGCCTTGCCGTCCCTAAGTTCCGCCGCGCGCAGCGTGTTCGCGAGCAGGGTCGCGATCGTCATTGGCCCGACCCCGCCCGGCACCGGCGTGATCCAGCCTGCGCGCTCCCTGGCCGCCGCGAAGTCGACGTCGCCGCAGAGCTTGCCCGCCGCGTCCCGATTCATGCCGACGTCGATCACGATCGCCCCCCGCTTGATCCAGCTTCCCTGCACGAACCGCGCCTTGCCGACTGCCGCCACCAGGATATCGGCCAGGCGCGCGATGCCAGCCAGATCGCGCGTTGCCGAGTGGCACACGGTGACGGTGCAGCGCGCCATCAAAAGCTCGAGTGCCATCGGCCGGCCGACGATGTTCGACTGGCCGATGATCACCGCGTGCTTGCCGAGGAGCTCCTCGCCGGTGTCGCGCAACAGAGTCATGCAGCCGTAAGGCGTGCAGGGCCGCAGCAGCGGGCGCTTGAGGACCAGGCGGCCGACGTTGTATGGGTGCAGGCCGTCGACATCCTTGCCCGGGTCGATGCGTTCGGTCACCGTATCCGGGTCGATATGCTTGGGCAGCGGCAACTGCACCAGGATGCCGTGCACCGCCGGATCGGCGTTGAGTCGATCGATGAGCGAGAGCAATTCATCCTGCGCGACGGTTGCCGGCAGATCGTGCGCCAGCGAAACCATCCCCACCGCGTCGGTTGTGCGCCGCTTGTTGCGGACGTAGATCTGTGACGCCGCGTTGTCGCCGACCAGGACCACGGCAAGTCCCGGCCGGACGCCGCCTGCGGCAACCCGCGCGGCGACGCCTGCCCGGATCTCGGCGGTCAGCAGCTCGGCCCGGGCCTTGCCGTCGATGATGCGCGCGGTCATGTTCGGTTCATTTGCGCTCAGGCGCGCAGTTTACTTGATGTCGATCTGCGGCCAGCCCTTCTCGCGCGCCAGCCGCGCGAGGTGTGGGTCGGCATTGACCGCGACCGGATGCGTGACCCGCAGCAACAGCGGCAGGTCGTTGACCGAATCGCTGTAGAACCAGCTTTGGCGGAAGCCCGCGAGGGCGAGACCACGCGCCTCGAGCCAGGCCTCGAGCCGCGTGACCTTGCCCTCGCGCAGGTTGGGCGTGCCGGCGATCCTCCCGGTGTAATGCCCGGCGATCACCTCCGGTTCGGTGGCGATCAGGTTTTCCAGCCCCAACTCGCGGGCGATCGGGGCGGTAATGAAGCGGCTCGTCGCAGTCGTCAGGATCAGCAGATGACCGTCGGCGCGGTGTCGGGCGAGCAGCGCGCGCGCCGCGGCCGTGATCGCCGGCCGGATTTTGCGCTGCAGGTAGCTCGCATGCCATGCGGCCAGCGTGGACGGATCGCGGCCGACGAGTGTCGACAGATAGAAATGCGTGAACTCGACCGAGGTCGCTTCGCCGGCACGGTAGCGCGACAGCATGTCGTGGTTGGCGCGCTCATAGCTTGCCCGGTCGAGCGTGCCTTCCTCGATCAGGAACTCGACCCAGGCCTCGTCGCTGTCGACGGTCAACAGGGTATGGTCAAGGTCGAACAGCGCCAGCACGTCGGTGTTCACGTTCGGTCCGCTAGAATAGCCCCATGCACGCGCTGTGGATCGCCTCGCCGGACGCGGTGGCGCCAGTGGCGAAGCGCCTCGCTCGCGAGCTCGCCGCGCCCGCCGCGGCGTACGAGCCGTTCCGGGTCGAGGATCGGATCGTCGGTTGGGTCACGCCCGAGCGCGCGCGACGGCTGGCGCACTGGCCGGCGCAGTTCGAGCGCACCGCGCGCGGGGTCGCCTGCACGCCGCGATTGGGCACCGCGGAAATGCGCACCGCGGCCTTGGCCGACGTGGCCCGGACCCTCGCCGCGGAGGGTGCGCTGACGGCGTGGCGCGGCGAGCGCTACGCGGTGGCGGCGGATCCGGGCGGGCCGCCCTTGTTCGAACTCGAGCGCGCCGCAGCGCGCTACTTCGGTATCCACACCCTCGCCGCACACGCGAACGGCCTGGTCGACGCGAACGGTGGGTGGCGCATGTGGCTCGCGCGCCGCAGCCCGACCAAGGCGATCGATCCGGGATTGCTCGACAATCTCGTCGGCGGAGGGATCGCCGTCGGCACGACCGTGGCCGAGACGGTCGTCAGGGAAGCGTGGGAGGAGGCAGGCATCGGCGAGGGCCTGGCGCGGCATGCGTCCTGCGCGGGAGCTGTGGAACTCTGCCGGGACCGGCCCGACGGCCTGCAGCGCGAGACGGTCTTCGTGCACGATCTTTGGCTGCCTCAGGATTTCGTGCCGGCGAACCAGGACGGCGAGGCGGTCGAGCACCGGCTGTGCGCGCCCGACGCCATCCTGACAGTGCTCGCCAGCGACACCATGACCGGCGACGCGAGCCTGGTGGTCGTGGATTTCCTGTTGCGGCGCGGTCACATCGCGGCTGACGATCCGAACTTCGAAACGCTGCGGGCCCTGCGCCATCCGCCGGTATCGTCCTGGCATCCGGCCTAGGGGGTGCTCAGAGCGCCGCGCCGGAGCGCCGTCGCGCCGGGCGCGACGGCCCGGATGCCCATCTCGCGCAACGTGTCGCGGACCGCGTTGACGGCGTGGCGCATCTCCTCCTGGCCGATGGCGCCGATGCAGCCGATGCGAAAGGTCTCGAGTTCGGTGAGCTTGCCCGGATAGAGAATGAACCCCTTGCCGCGCACGCGTTGGTAGAACTCCTTGAAAGTGTATTTCGGGTCGGCCGGGGCGTGGAATGTCACGATGATCGGCGCCTGGCTGCGAGGGTCGAGAAAGGGGTGGAAGCCCATTTCGGTCATGCCCTTCATCAGAGCCTGGCAATTCGCCGTGTAGCGTGCGAGCCGCGCCGGCTGGCCGCCCTGCGCCTTGAACTGCGCGAGTGCCGCATCGAGCGCGACCACGACATGCGTCGGTGGCGTGTACCGCCACTGCGTCGTTTTCTCCATGTACGTCCACTGGTCGTAGAGATCGAGGGACAGCGAAGTCGAGTTGCCGCCACAGGCCTCGAGAACAGCGCGACGAACGAAGACAAAACCCATCCCCGGGGGGCCTTCGACGCACTTGCCCGACGCGGAGACCAGCGCGTCGAAGGTGATGTCGCGCGCATCGATCGCAATCGCCCCGAAGCTGCTCATAGCGTCGACGATGAGACTGCGGCGACGCTGCGCGACCGCGGCAGCAATCTCGGGTAACGGATTCAGAATGCCGGTCGACGTCTCGCAGTGAATCAGCGCGACATGCGTGATCGATGCGTCCGCGTCGAGCAGCCGTCCGACGTCTGCCGCGGTTGGCGACACGTCGACCGCGGTTTCGAATGTGGTGAGTTTCCGGCCCAGCATTTCGGTCAACCGGGCCAGGCGCTTGCCATAGGCTCCGTTGATCAGCACCAGGAGGTGGCCATTGCGCGCCACCAGGCTGTTCACCGTCGCTTCGACCGAGAACGTGCCGCTGCCCTGCATGGGCACGCAGGCGTGCGTGTCCTCGGCATGGATGATCGCCGTCAGACGGCTGCGCACGCGCGCGGTCACGGCGTTGAAGTTGCTGTCCCAGGAACCCCAGTCGCGCAGCATCGCCGTCCGGGTTGCCAGGGATGTCGTCAACGGGCCCGGAGTCAGCAGGATGGGATCGCGGTCGAAATTGCTCATCGCAGGCTTGCTCCTTGACTGCATTGCTTGCGCGTCAGGGCAGCCCACGGGTCAGCGCCATGGTCCTGCCGGCTTGTTGCGCGTGGTCGGCCACGGGCGCGCGATGCGCCATGGGTGCCACCCGGCGGGCGAGATCGGGCCTGGCGGCCGGACGCCAGCGCGACAGCAGGGCATCGGCCGCATCCGGGTCGTTGCACACCAGCACCATGTCGCAGCCGGCTGCATCCGCGGCCTCTGCTCGCGCCACGATGTCGCCCCCAGCCAGCGCACCGGCCATGGACAGATCGTCGCTGAAGATCACGCCATCGAAGCCAAGCCGCCCGCGCAGCACGTCCTGCAGCCAACGGCGCGAGAATCCGGCGGGCAGGGAGTCAACTGCCGGAAACACGACGTGGGCGGGCATGATGCCCTCGATGCCGAGGCGCACGAGCACGGCGAATGGGACGAGGTCGTCCTTTTCCAGCGCGGAGAGGGGCCGCTCGTCGACCGGGAGTTCCGCGTGCGAGTCGGCGCGGACGAAGCCGTGTCCCGGGAAATGCTTGCCGACTGCGGCCATCCCGCCGGCGCGCAGGCCGCAGCGAAGCGTCCAGGCCAAGTGGGCGACTGCGTTCGGATTGCGGTGCAGGGCGCGATTGCCGATGACCGCGCTGTTGCCGTAGTCGAGATCGAGCACGGGTGTGAAGCTGAAGTCGATGCCGTGGGCGGACAGCTCCGTGGCGATGCACGCGCCGATGCGCTCGGCCGTCGCCGCCGCCGCTGCCGGGTCGCGATCCCACTGCTCGCCGAGCAGGCGCATCGGCGGCAGCTCGCTGAAGCCGTCGCGAAACCGTTGCACCCGGCCGCCTTCATGATCGACAGCGATGAGCAGTGGCGGGTCGCGCCGCGCCCGGATTGACGCGGTCAGTGAGCGCAGTTGGGCCGGAGCAGCGTAGTTGCGGCTGAACAGGATCACTCCGCCGACCAGCGGATGCGCGAGGCGATCGCGCTCGGCGCCGGTCAACTCGAGGCCCGCGACGTCAAGCATCAGCGGCCCGCGAGGCAAGGCGGTCATGGCTCCGCCGAGGCGGCTTCGCGCAGCAGTGCCTTCATCTGCCGCACCGCCTCGCGCAACCCGACGAAGACGGCGCGGCTGACGATGGCATGGCCGATATGCAGTTCGCGCACGCCGGGCAACGCCGCGATCGGCTGCACGTTGAAATAATTGAGCGCGTGACCGGCGTTGAAACGCATGCCCAGGGCGCGTATCGCCTCCCCCGCTTCGCGGATCTTGGTCAGTTCGGCGACCACGGCGGGGCTGTGCGGGTCGCGGCCCTTGGCGTGAAACGCGTGCGCGTACGGACCGGTATGAATCTCGCACACGCTTGCGCCGATCCGGCCCGCGGCGCTCACCTGCCGCGCCTCGGCATCGATGAACACGCTGGTCACGATGCCTGCGGCGGCCAGCGTGGCGACGACACGGGTAAGCCGTGCCTCCTGGGCAGCGACGTCGAGGCCCCCTTCGGTGGTCACCTCCTGCCTGCCCTCAGGCACCAGCATGGCCATTTCCGGCTTCAGCGCGCAGGCGATGCCGACCATCTCTTCGGTGGCGGCCATTTCGAGATTGAGCTTGATGTGCACGAGCTCGCGCAGCCGGCGCACGTCCTGATCCTGGATGTGCCGCCGGTCCTCGCGCAGGTGCACCGTGATGCCGTCGGCGCCGCCCAAGTGGGCTTCGACGGCGGCCCAGACCGGGTCCGGCTCATAGGTGCGGCGCGCCTGGCGCAGCGTCGCGACGTGGTCGATGTTGACGCCGAGCTCGATCATCGCTCAGTGCGGGTCATTGTGGGTGTTCTCCGCCGCTTCCTCCAACGCCTGCAGATCGCGCACGACACGGCGGCTGACGATCGTGCGCTGTTCCAGGTAGTGGTCGAGCACCTCGCGCATGAGGCGCTTCGCCTCCGCGCCCACCTCCGGCGCCGTGAAGTCCTGCTGCGCGAGAGCCAGCAGGGTCGCCCCGCGCACCTGCGGATAGCGTCGCCCCGGCTCGGCGACGCTGCTGCGCGGACCGCGATCGAATGCGTAATAGTAGCGTGCCGCGGGATCGACCGGGAGGCCGGTGTCGGCCTCATGCGTGAGCGGAAGCGCGTAACCGAGCTCGGCGAGGAGCTTGAGTTCGAACTGGCGCAGCACGGGGGCCTGCTCCGCCCCGCCCGCGAGGCGCGCCAGCGTCGCGTCGTAGGCATGGTACAGCTGCGGATGCGGATCCTCGCGCGGGAGCAGCTTCAGCAGCAGCTCGTTGAGGTAGAAGCCGCACAGCAGGGCCGACCCGCCAACCAGCGGCAGACCACCGCGCCAGTCGGCCTTTATGAGCGTCTTGAGCTCACCCGCTCCCGCCCACGACAGCGTGAGCGGCTGAAACGCCTGGAGCACGCCGCGCAGCTCTGAGCGCGGGCGGCGCACGCCGCGGGCCACAAGCGCAACGCGCCCGTAGGCGGCGGTGAGCGCCTCGACGATGACGCTCGTTTCCCGGTAGGCGTAGGTGTGCAGAACGAACGCCGGTTCGTCGTCGCGTCTTTCCCGAGGCGTGCGCATCGTTTCAGTATCCGAGCCGGGTCAACGTACGTTCGTCTTCGGCCCAACCGGTGCTCACCCGCACCCGCACCTCGAGAAATACCTTGCCGCCAAACAGGCTCTCCATGTCGCGCCGGGCGGCGGTTGCGATGGCTTTCATGCGCGCACCGTCCTTGCCGAGCAGGATCGCCCGCTGGCCGCCCTTCTCCACCAGCACCGTGGCGCCGATCCGGCGCAGTGCGCCGTCGTGCGTGAAGCTGTCGATGGTTACTGCCGTGGCATACGGCAATTCCTCGCCCAGCAGGCGGAAGATCTTTTCCCGCACGTATTCCGCAGCAAGAAAGCGCTCGTCCCGGTCGGTCAGATCGTCGGCCGGATACAGCGGCGGCCCTGGCGGAAGGCACGCCGCGATTTCCGTGATCAGGTCATCGAGCTGCCAATGCTTCTGCGCGCTTATCGGTACGATCGCGGCGAAGTCGTGCGCAGCCGCGATCGAGGCGAGCAGCGGCAGCAGGCGGCCCCGGTCGGCAAGCCGGTCTACCTTGTTCACCGCAGCGATCGCTCGGACGCCCGCCGGCAGCAGGGCGAGCACATCCCGGTCGGCCGCCGTGAGTCCTTTCGCCTCGAACACCACGACGATGGCGTCGACGTCGGCGACGCTGTCGCGCACCGTGCGATTCATGCGCTCGTTCAGGTGCGAGCGGTGCCGTGTCTGGAATCCCGGCGTATCGACGAAGATGAATTGCGCCTGCGTCGTCGTCAGCACGCCGCGCAGGCGATGCCGCGTCGTCTGTGGACGCCTGGAGGTGATGGCCAGGTGCGCCCCGACCAGCGCGTTCAGCAGGGTCGACTTGCCAACGCTCGGTTTGCCCACGATGGCGACCTGACCGCAGCGGAACGGCGGCGTTGCCGCGAAGTCAGGTGCGTCTGGCTTGATCATAGGCCTGCGCGGCGGCGGCCTGCTCTGCGGCACGACGGCTCGCACCGGTTCCGGTCGCCGCGATGTCGAGCGTCGCGATGCGACAGACGACCTCGAATGTCTGCAGGTGGGCCTCCCCGCGAACCGCGACGATCGCGTACTCCGGCACGGGGAGCCGCCGGCCCTGCAGCCATTCCTGCAGCCGCGTCTTGGGATCCCTGGCGATCGAGTCGGTGGCGGCGGCCGCGACGTCGGCCGCGTAGATGCGCTCGATGGCGGCATGGGCGGCGGCATAGCCGCCGTCGAGAAAGATGGCGCCAAGCACGGCCTCGAGCGCATCGGCAAGGATCGACGGCCTGGCGGCGCCGCCGCTCTTGATCTCGCCTTCGCCGAGCTGAATCGCGGCACCCAAGCCGAGAGCGACCGCGTGCCGGTGCAGCGTGTCGCGGTTGACAAGGCTCGCACGCATCCGCGACAGGTCGCCCTCGGGCAGCTGCGGAAAACGGTCATAGAGCAGGCGTGCGATCGCGCAGTTGAGCACGCCATCGCCGATGAATTCGAGCCGCTCGTTGTGATCGGCGGCAAAGCTGCGATGGGTGAGCGCCTGGCGCAGCAGCTCCGGGCGGCGAAAGTCGTGACCGAGCGCTGCGTCGGGCGCGTCCGGGAGCATCGGCTCCTACTTGCTGGCCGAAGCGTGAAAATCGAGCAGCAGGCTCACGTTGCCGACAAGGGGCAGCGTCTTGGTCCAGTCCGCGCTGGCGATCATCTTGTTGTCTTCCTTGGTGAGATCGACATCGGGGCCCCGGACCGAATCGATGTAACCGACGCTGGCCTTGAGATCGAAGTCGCGGCGGAACTGCGCCAGCGTCTCGCCGTCGGTGGCCGCATCGAGCGTCTGCTGGAGCGTTCTGACCACCGAGAAATACTCGATGTAAGAGGGCAAGACGCGGAACCCGATGATCGCCAAGCTTAGCACCAGCGCAGCGACAAAGAGGAAGCCAATGATGCTGATGCCTGACTGCCCTGCCCGAGTGCCCATGATCTCTCCCGTCAACGGATTCTGCGGCCGATTCGCTTGAACGCCAGACTGCTGATATCGTCCCAGTTGAACCAGATGAAAAATGCCCGCCCGCGGATGTGGTCATCGGGCACAAAGCCCCAATAGCGGCTGTCGTCGCTGTTGTCGCGGTTGTCGCCCATCATCAGGTACTCGCCCGCAGGCACCTTGCAGCTGAATCCGCGGTCATTGTAAACGCAGTTTTCCTTGCCTGGAAACGACCGCACGTTGAGCGGATAGACCGGCTGGGCCGCCGGATTGACGGCAATGGTGTACTGGCGGTCGCTCGAGCGCTCGATGCGCTCCTCCGTGGTCACGTAGCTCAGCCCCTCGAGGTAGCTGTAGGTCCCGTCGGGCTTCTGCGGCAGGGGCACGCCGTTGACGGTCAGGTGCTTGTCCAGGTAGTCGACCTGGTCGCCGGGCAGGCCGATGACGCGCTTGATGAAATCCTGGGATGGATTGACCGGGTAGCGGAACACGATGACGTCGCCGCGCTGCGGATCTGCGGTGGGAATGATTTTCTTCTCGATGATCGGCAGGCGGATGCCGTAGGCGAATTTGTTGACCAGAATGAAATCGCCCACTTCGAGCGTCGGCCGCATCGACGAACTGGGGATCTTGAACGGCTCCGCAACGAAGGATCGCAGCAGGAACACGATCAGCAGTACCGGGAAGAAGCTCTTCGCGTACTCGATCCACCAGGGTTCGGGCGCACCGGCAGCGCGCCGCCGGGCGAGAAACCAGCGGTCGGCCAGGGCGATGGCGCCGGTAAGTACCGTAAGCAGGAACAGGATGAGTGCGAAGTTCATGGCATCATTTCTCGCCGATCTGGAGGATGGCGAGGAACGCCTCTTGCGGTATCTCCACGCTGCCCACCGCTTTCATGCGCTTCTTGCCGGCTTTCTGCTTTTCCAGCAGCTTGCGCTTGCGCGTCACGTCGCCGCCGTAGCACTTCGCCAGTACGTTCTTGCGCAACGCCTTGACCGTCTCGCGGGCGATGATCTGCGCGCCGATCGCGGCCTGGATCGCCACATCGAACATCTGCCGCGGGATCAGGGAGCGCATCTTGGTGACCACTTCCCGGCCGCGATACTGGGCCGCCGCGCGGTGGACCATGACCGAAAGCGCGTCGACGCGCTCGTTGTTGATAAGGATGTCGAGTTTGACGACGTCGGCACTGCGAAACTCCTTGAATTCGTAATCGAGCGAAGCGTAGCCGCGGGACACCGACTTCAGGCGATCGAAGAAATCCATCACCACTTCGGCCAGTGGCAGTTCGTACGTGAGCACGACCTGGCGGCCGACGTACTGCATGTTCTTCTGCACCCCCCGCCGTTCGGTGCACAGGGTCAGCACCGGACCGACGTAATCCTGCGGCACGAGGATGGTGGCGGTGATGATCGGCTCGCGTATTTCCTCGACCCGGGACAGATCGGGCAGCTTGGCCGGGTTCTCGATCTCGGTGAGCGTCCCATCGCGCAACCGGACCTGGTAGACCACGGTGGGCGCGGTGGTGATGAGGTCCATGTCGTATTCGCGTTCGAGGCGCTCCTGCACGATGTCCATGTGCAGCAGGCCCAGGAAGCCGCAGCGGAAGCCGAAGCCGAGTGCTTGCGAGACCTCGGGCTCGTAGTGCAGCGAGGCGTCGTTCAGATGCAGCTTTTCAAGCGCGTCGCGCAGCGCTTCGTACTGGTTGGCCTCGACCGGATACAGGCCGGCGAACACCTGGGGCTTGACTTCCTTGAAGCCGGGCAGCGGCGCCGCCGCCGGGCGTGCGGCGTGGGTCAGCGTATCGCCGACGCGCGCCGACTTGAGCTCCTTGATGCCGGCGGTCACGAATCCGACGTCGCCCGCGGCGAGCGCGTCGCGGGCGACCGCCTTGGGAGTGAATACGCCGACCTGTTCGCAGTTGTACGCCGCGCCGGTTGCCATGAGCAGGATGCGCTCCCGCGGCTTGAGGGTTCCCTCCATCACGCGCACCAGCATGACCACGCCGACATAGTTGTCGAACCAGGAGTCGATCACGAGCGCCTGCAGCAGCGCCGCCGGGTCGCCGCGCGGCGGCGGAATGCGGGCGATCACCGCCTCCAGGATGTCGTCCACGCCTTCTCCGGTCTTGGCGCTGGCGCGCACCGCATCCTGCGCCGGAATGCCGATGATATCCTCGATCTCCTCGATGACGCGTTCCGGGTCGGCCGACGGCAAATCGATCTTGTTCAGTACGGGAACCACCTCGACGCCCTGCTCGAGCGCGGTGTAGCAATTGGCGACCGTCTGCGCCTCGACACCCTGCGACGCGTCGACGACCAGCAGTGCCCCCTCGCAGGCGGCGAGCGAGCGTGAAACCTCGTAGGCAAAGTCGACGTGGCCCGGGGTATCGATTAGGTGCAGGCTGTAGTTGCGGCCGTCGCGCGCCGTATACGACAACGCCGCGGTCTGGGCCTTGATGGTGATGCCGCGTTCGCGCTCCAGATCCATCGAATCGAGCACCTGCTCGCCCATCTCGCGATCGGACAGCCCGCCGCAGCGCTGGATGAAGCGGTCCGCCAGCGTCGACTTGCCGTGGTCGATATGCGCGATGATCGAGAAATTGCGGACGTTGTCCATGAAACGCGAAGGGCACCGCACCCGGTGCCCTTGGTCTTGCTCCGTTGCCCTCGGTTGCCCTGCGACTGCCACGGCGGAGCCGCAGCGGAAAATGTTGAATTTTAGCGGAAAAGCCGACCGCCGTGCGCCTGTCGCGGCCGCTCCGGCCGCGGCCGGCGCCGATTGCCCGCGGCCCGCCCTCGATTTCGCCGGTCTACTGCCCGACGGCGGCCACGAAGGCGCCGAGCGCGGCGGGGTCGAAGCGGTAATGGCAGAGTTCGCGCTCACCGGCGAGCAGGACGGGCACCAGGCCGCCCCAGCGCGCCTCGAGCGCCGAGTCGGCATCCACGTCGATCTCATCGACCTCGCAGCCCTGCGCCGCGGCCCAGGGCGCGACGGCGGCACGCATCTCGTCGCAAAGGTGGCAGTAGGCGCGCACCAGCAGGGTCAGGCGCAGCGGCCTACTCTCCGCCGCCATTGATCTTCACGCTCGAGTAGAACTGCTGGTCGCCGCGCCGCAGGAAGAAGGTGACCGCCGCGCCCTTTTCCAGTTTGGCGATCAGCGCGTTGACCTGGTCGGCGCTCCTGGCATCGATGGTCGCACCCTTGTTGATCACCGCCAGGATCACGTCGCCCGGCTGAATATTGCCGCGCGCGTTGCCGCTGATGTCCTCGATCAGCACCCCATTCTTGATGTCGAGCTCTTTCTTCTGCTCATCGGTCAGATCGGAGAGCACCAGGCCCATGCGGTTCGGCTTGGCTTTCTCCTTGCTCGGCGGGTTGCTGCGGCCCGAACGCGACGGCTCTTCATCCTTGAGTTCGGCCACCGTGACCGTCAGCTCCTTCGTCGCGCCCTTGCGCCATACCTGCAGCACGACCTTCGTTCCCGGCTTGACCTGGGTGATGATCCGTGGCAACTCGGAGGACGAACTGACCATTTTGCCGTCGGCCTTGAGGATGATGTCGCCCGACTCGACGCCCGCCTTGTCCGCGGGGCCGCCCTTTTCGACCGAGTTGACCAGCGCCCCGGTCGGCTTCGGCAGCCCGAAGGCATCGGCGGTCTCCTTGCTCACTTCCTGGATCTGCACGCCGATGCGGCCTCGCGTCACCCGACCCTTCTCCTGGATCTGCTTGACCGCGCTCATGGCGACGTCGATCGGGATCGCGAAGGCGAGGCCCATGTAGCCGCCGGTGCGGCTGTAGATCAGCGAGTTGATGCCGATGACCTCGCCGCGCAGGTTGAACAGGGGGCCGCCCGAGTTACCCGGGTTGATCGGCACGTCGGTCTGGATGAACGGCACCAGGTTCTCGTTGGGCAGCTCGCGCCCCTTGGCGCTGACGATGCCGGCGGTGATCGTGTTCTCCAGGCCGAACGGTTTGCCGATGGCGGCGACCCACTCGCCGACCTTGAGCTTGTCCGGATCGCCGATGGTCACCTTGGGCAGACCGGTGGCATCGATCTTCAATACGGCGACGTCGGTGCGGCTGTCGCTGCCGATGACCTTGGCCTTGAATTCGCGCTTGTCGGTGAGCTTGACCAGGACTTCGGTCGCGTCGTCGACCACGTGCGCGTTGGTTAGCACGTAGCCGTCGGAGGAGAGGATGAAGCCCGAGCCGACCGATTGCTGCTCCAGGTCGCGCTGCCGCTCGTGGCCGCGCGGGATCTGCCCGAAGCGGCGGAAGAACTCGTAGAACGGATCGTCTTCGGACAGGTCCGGGAATTGCGAACGGCGCACCGTCTGCGTGACGTCGATGCTGACCACCGCGGGTCCCTGCTGCTCGTAGAGCTCGCTGAAGTCGGGCAATCCCCGGCCCGGTTGCGCCGTCGTCGCCGAGGTGAAGAAAATGGCGCCTAACAGCGCGCCCACGAGCGTCCATATGCGAGGTTTCATGCTGCCTTCCCTGGTTTTGGCTGCGGCGAATGCACAACGCGGCCCGTCGCTAGCGATGTGAGACCGAATACGCGATCTGGCGCACCGTCGCGCCGGGCGTCTCCCCCAATACGGTCACCAGGTGTTCGTCCAGCTGGCGACTGAACACGTTGATGCCCCCTTGCTGCGACGAGCCGATCGGCTGCGGCGCCTGCGGCATGGGTTCGACGAATACCGACACCGCGACCAGGCCATCGGAAAACACGAGGTGGGCAACTGGCCCGACCTTGCCTCGCAGGGTGCGGTACCCCTCGACGATCTTGGAAAAACCGGGTGGCAACTCCTTCACCATCCAACCGGTATCCTGCTGCACGACATCGCCGGGCAGGGACACGCGCGTCTCCCAGTCCGCCGGCGGGGGCCGGTACGTCGGCCGCACCGCGTCGCGGTCGATCTTGATGCCGATCTGGATATCGGTGAATACGAATTGCTCGATCGGAACGTTGTGTTCATTGAGCAACTGCGCCTTGAGCAGGAGCCCCGAGGCGGGATCGGCCCACAATTTGTGCCCGTAGCGCATGCCGTCCCTGGGCTCGAACACAAACGCCTGCGTGTCGATGCCGGCAATGCGCGCGGTCTCGGCCTTGCGGAAGACATAGTACTCGGTCAGCGTATCGAGCTGCTGCGGGAGCAGCGACGGGAAGGCATTGCGGTAGGTTCGCGGCTCGATGCGGATGATCTTCGCATCGGGGTAGTAGCAGCGAACCTCCTCGTTGTTGCGAATCACCTCGCGCGCCGGGCCGTCGAGATTGAACAGTTTCTCATGCTCGCCGCGGTCGTCGACCATGTGCATCACGCGCGAGGTCTCGGTCCGACCGTCGTGCTGGTAGAGCAGTGTGCCGACATAGTTGAGCTGGCGTGCGGCGGCGGCGGCGTGCTGCAGCCACTCGGCGGCGTCGTCGGCGAGCGCGGCGGGCAGCCACAGCAGCGCGGCGAGGCCCAGGGCGGCGCACGCGCCGCGCTGGGCAAGGCGGCCGGAGGCTGCCGCGGCGACGCGGTTACTCCGGCGCATCCGGCGTGTCGGTCGCGACTGCGCGCAGATACGGCCGCACGCCCTGTATCGCCGTGGTTGGCGAGTACTCCTGATGCGCCAGCAGATACTCATTGACGACCGGACGACGCACGTCGGCCGGGCGCACCGCCGCGGCCTGCTGCGCGGTCGCCACCGCGGCCGGCGGCACCGACATGGTGGTCAGCGCCACCCAGCCCACCACCCCGATGGCGGCGATGCTTGCCGCCAGCGCCCACGCCACGGCGGCCGGCGTCGGGCGCAGCCGCGGCGCGAGAACCGTGGGCTCGGCGCCGAGCCGTGCCGAAAAGCGCGACCCGAAACCCGGGATCGAGGCGCCGTGGCCGCGCAACCGGTCACCGATCTCGTGGTAGCACGCCCACGTCGCCATGGCTGCGGGGTCGGCGCAGCCCTCGCAGGCGCGCTCGCTGCGCTCGGCATCGAGCTCGCCGTCCATCCACAGCGAGATTTCCTCCGCCGTCAGCGGGGGGACCCCGCCCAACGGACCCTGGAATTTGCCCATTACCATCTCCGGTCCTTGTCAGTCCCCAACAGCGGCCGCAGTTCCGCTGCGATCGCTTCGCGCGCCCGAAAAATCCGGGAGCGCACCGTGCCAATCGGACAGTTCATCACGTTGGCAATCTCTTCGTAGCTCAGACCCTCGATCTCGCGCAGCGTGATCGCCGTGCGCAGATCGTCGGGCAGCGCGTCCATCGCCTTGTTGACCGTGTCCGCGATTTCTCTGCCCAGCAGCTCGTTCTCCGGCGTATTCGAGTCACGCAGCTGCTCGGCGTCCTCGAAGTTTTCCGCCTCCTCGTGATCGAAACCGGTCGAGGTCGGCGCCCGCCGCCCTATCGCGACCAGGTAATTCTTGGCGGTATTGATCGCGATACGGTATAGCCAAGTATAAAACGCACTCTCTCCGCGAAAGCTCGGCAGCGCGCGGTAGGCCTTGATGAACGCCTCCTGCGTCACGTCCTCAACTTCCCCGGCGTCGCGCACCAATCGCGACAACAGCCGCGCCAGCTTGCGCTGGTACTTCAGTACCAACAGCTCGAAAGCACGCTTGTCGCCCCGCTGCGCACGCTCCACGAGCTGCTGATCAACTTCGCGGTCACCCATCCGCGGGCCGCCCCTGAGTCATCTATTGTTCTCGCCACACCCGGTCAGGTGAGCGCGGCACCCGCCGGGAGTATAGCCGACCCGTACGGGGCACTCGTGGCGGCCACGCGGCACGATGCCTGCTCCTCTGGACCGCCGGCCGCGCGGGAAGTTCACTCGCCGGCAGGGTTTTGGCCCGGCTGCAATCAGCAGCAGCGCTCCAGGCGCACGGTTGCCTGCACGTGGCCGGTTACCAGGCCCCGGTAATTGCGGATGATCGGCTCGCGCCATGCCGCGAGCGTCGCCTGCTGCTGCGCATCAAGCAGCCCCAGGAGGTCGAGCACGGCGACAGTCGCCGGATGCAGGCCGCGGGGGTTGCCGTCGACGACCTTGAGGGCGATCCCCCAGCCCTTGCTCCGCACGCCGATGGCCTGGACGCCCTCGGCGCCGACCTTGGTCACCCAGTCGCCGCGGCCGGCACGCATGAGAATCAGGTCGTTGCGACCCTCGCCGGACACCATCTCGGGGTGCGCGGTCATGGCCGCGGCCAGTCGTGCCGGCGCCGTACCGTAGCGCGCGTCGTCGCTGACCGTAGCCAGACGGGCGAAGGCGTAGGCCAGCCGATCGAGCGGCACGGCATAGTTCGGTGCCGAACAACCGTCGATGCCGGCGACGAGTGCGCCCTCGGCGACGCCGGTCATGGAGGCGACTGCGGTACGGATCGCCTGCTGCAGCGGGTGGTCGAGGGCGAGGTAGGTGTCCAGCGGCAGGTCGTGCTGACGGCAGTAGGCGAGCATGCCGCTGTGCTTGCCCGAGCAGTTGTGCTGCAGCGGCGTGAACTTCGCTCCCGCCGGCGGCAGTTCGTCGCGCGCGGCATAGAAAAGCGGCGGATGCACGCCGCATTGCAGCTGCTCCGGAACGCATCCGGCGCGGGCGAGCATGTCGGCAACTGCCTCGACGTGCCGTGGCTCGCCCGAGTGGCTGGCGCACAGCAACGCGACCTGCTCCGGCGTGAAACCGAAATGCTCGATCCCGCCCCCGGCGACCAGCGGCAACGCCTGCAGCGGCTTGAGCGCGCTGCGGGTCGTCGTCAGGTACTGCGCGTCGCCGGCGGCAAAGAGTAATCGCCCTTCCCGGTCGACGACCGCGACCGATCCGTAGTGCACGCTGTCGACGGCGTCGCCGCGGGTGACGCGCGCGAACGGAACATGCGGCGGGGCGGCCGGTGTGGCGGTTGACACGGGCGGGGATCGTGCAGAAAAAACATAGTTTAGCGCGGTTGCGCGCCGAGCGCGCCCCGGATCTGGTCGAGCGCGCCAGGGTCCTCGATGGTGGTGAGATCGCCCGGGTCGCGGCCCTCGGCGAGCGCCTGGATCGAGCGCCGCAGGAGCTTGCCCGAGCGCGTCTTCGGCAGCATCGTCACAAAATGCACCGCGCCCGGACGTGCGATCGCTCCCAGCTCGCGGTCGACGGTATCCATCACTTCGCGCCGCATGTCGGCTATGCCTGCCGCGGTCGCCACGCGCGAGGGATCCCGGACCACGGCGAAGGCGACGGGAATCTGGCCTTTGAGCTTGTCGTGCACACCGACCACCGCGACCTCGGCGATCCCGGCATGAGCCTGTACCGCCTCTTCGATCTCGCGCGTTCCCAGGCGGTGGCCGGCGACGTTGATCACGTCGTCGGTGCGGCCGAGCACGAAGTAGTAGCCATCGGCATCGCGCGTGGCCCAGTCAAAGGTCGAATACACCTGCCGTCCGGGCAGGGTGGCGAAATAGGTCTGCACGAAGCGCTCATCGTCACCCCAGATGGTCGTCATGCACCCCGGCGGCAGCGGCGGCACGATCGCCAGCACGCCCTTCTCGTCGACGCCGACCTCCACCCCGGTCGTCTCGTGCAGCAGCCTCACGTCGTAGCCGCATACCGGGAAGGACGGACTGCCGAACTTGCGCGGCGTATCCTCGATGCCCGGTTGGGCGGAAAGAATCGGCCAACCGCTCTCCGTCTGCCAGTAGTGATCGACGATGGGTACGCCGAGCGATTCGGAGGCCCAGCGCGCCGTCGGCTCGTCGAGCGGCTCGCCGGCGAGAAACAGGTAGCGCAGACTCGACAGGTCGTACTTCTTCATATACGCCGGATCCTGCTTCTTGAGCACGCGGATTGCGGTCGGCGAGCTGAACATGGTGCGCACCCGGTAGTCGGCGACGATTTGCCACCAGATGCCGGGGTCGGGGCGAATCGGCAGGCCCTCGTACAAGATCGTCGTCGAGCCGTTGAGCAGTGGCGCGTAGACGATGTAGGAGTGTCCGACGACCCAGCCGATATCGCTGGTGGTGAGCATCGTCTCTCCCGGCGCCAGGCAGAAGATGTCGCGCATCGACGCGGCGAGCGCCACCGCATAGCCTCCGGTATCGCGTTGCACGCCTTTGGGCTTGCCCGTGGTTCCCGAGGTGTACAGGATGTACGAAGGCTCGGAGGCTTCGAGCCACGCGCAGGGCACGCGCGCACCGGCATGCGCGGCGGCGAGGGTCGCGTAGTCGAGGTCGCGGCCCGCCACACGCGGCTGTCCCGGATCGAGCCTGCGGTCGACGATGATGACCCGGGTCGGAGGGTATTGGGCCAGCCGCAGTGCCTCGTCGACGAGGTGCTTGTACGGAACGATCTTGCCGCCGCGCATGCCCGCGTCGGCGGTAATCATGACCTTCGGTCGCGCGTCGTCGATGCGCGTGGCGAGGCTCGCCGCCGCAAAGCCGCCGAATACCACCGAGTGGATTGCACCGATGCGCACCGTGGCCAGCATCGCGAACACGGCCTCGGCAATCATGGGCATGTAGATGAGAACACGATCGCCGCGACCCACCCCGTGCGCAGTGAGTATCGCGGCGAAGCTGTTGACCTCGCTCCAGAGCTCCTGGTAGGTGTACGTGCGCCGGTCCCCGGTCTCGGTCGAGATATAGATCAGCGCCGGCTGGTCGCCACGGACCGCGAGGTGCCGGTCGACCGCGTTATGGCACAGGTTGGTTCGCCCGCCGACGAACCAGCGCGCGAACGGCGGCCGGCTGTAGTCGAGCACCTGCTCGAAGGGGGTTTGCCAGTCGATGAGCGCGGCCTTATCGCGCCAGAAAGCGTCGCGATCGACCAGGGAGCGGCGGTGATACTCGAGGTACGTCGTCATACGCCAACCTCCTCCTGCGCGCGGCGCCGGAAATGCCCGCCCCCCGTTCACGCCGGCGTATTCTAGCGGACCGCCTCGGGCGGGGCGTTGACCCAGATCAACCGTTGCCGGTCGCCGTGACTCGGTGTCACGTTCCAGGGGAATTGCGACGGCAGCAAACAGCCGCGCGCTCGAGCTGCTGCGCGAGGGCAGTTCGGTCGCGGGTCAAGACCCGCGCGCCGACGCCGTGGTGCTCGTCTCGCCGCCGGACGCCGCTACGGGTGCGTGTCGGCTGCGATCCGGACTACCGTCCGGCCGCGCACCAGGCCCTTCAGGTAGGCGTCAAAATGAGTCGGCAGGTCCTCGAAGCCGATGGTCCGGACCTGATCGTGTACGCGGTCGGGCCGCCAGTCGACGGCGAGCTTGTTCCAGATCGCCTGGCGCAGATCCATCGGGCAATTGGCGCTGTCGACGCCGAGCAGCTGGACGCCGCGCAGGATGAAAGGCATGACGGTGGTGTTGAGCTTGGGGCTGGTCGCCAGACCGACCGCCGCGACGGTGCCGCCGATTTGCATGGTCGAGAGCAGCCACGCCAGCATGTCGCCGCCGAGGTTGTCGATCGCTCCGGCCCAGGTGGCCTTGTCGAGCGGCCGGATGTCGGCCAGCTCGATGGTTTGCCGCAGCCTCACCTCCTGCGCGCCGAGGCCGCGCAGGTACTCCGTCTCGGCCTGCTTGCCGGTGATCGCGACCACGTGATAGCCGCCCTTGGCCAGGATCTCGATGGCCACGCTGCCCACGCCTCCGGTGGCACCGGTTACCGCCACCGGACCGTTGCCCGGCTTGAGCCCGCTGTGTTCCATCAGCATGATCGCCTGGGCCGCGGTGAATCCCGCCGTGCCCAGCGTCATGGCATCGAACGCGGTCATCGCCTCGGGGCGACGCACGATCCAGTCACCCGGGACGCGCACGTATTCCGCGTAGCCGCCATCGTGGGCAACGCCGAAGTCATAGGCGTGCACGATCACCTTGTCGCCGCGTTTGAAGCGCGGATCGGCGGAACTCTCGACCGTGCCGGCCATGTCGATGCCGCCGATGGTCGGAAACTTGCGCATGATCCGGCCGGCGCCGTTGTAGGACAGCGCATCCTTGTAATTGATCGTCGAGTATTTGGTCCGGACGATGACGTTGCCAGGATCGAGATCCTCTTCGGTCATCTCCACGAAGCGGCTCGACACCACCTTGTCGTTCTCAAACGTGCGGTAAGCCTTGAACCGGTGCATCGGTAGGGTCCTCCTCAGGGCGCCGTGGTCGGGGCGGGTGCGCCGCCTGGTGCGGCAATGACATGTATTCTCGGGTGCGCATCTCGATCAGGCGACTTGCGGTGCGCGGAAATTCCTGGCTGTTCGGTCCCTCGCGGTAGAGCTCCCCGGGCGGGACCGCCGCCGACAGCAGTAACTTTACCCGATGATCGTAGAGCACGTCGACGAGCCAGGTAAAGCGCCGCGCCGCATTCCCCATCTCCGGGGTCATCCGCGGCATGCCGGAGACGATCACGACGGCGAAGCGGCGGGCGAGCTCGAGGTAGTCGAGCTGCGAGCGCGGCCCCTCGCACAGGGTCTCGAAATCGAACCACACCAGGCTGCCGGCGCGCCTTTTCGCCCTGACCGTGCGCGCCCCGAAGGTGACCCGCGGGTCTTCCTCCGCGCCCGCGCGCATGCGCTCGAAGCGCGTCGCCAGAGCCGCCTCGACCGTGTCGGACAGCGGCGTGTAGTAGCACTGTTCGTGCTCGAGCTCGCGCAGGCGGTAGTCGGTGCCGCCGTCGACCTCGACCAGATCGAGCCAGCCCTTGATCAGGGTAATGGTCGGCAGCAGATTCTGCCGCTGCAAGCCGTTCGGATAGAGGTCGTCGGGCCGATAGTTCGACGTCATGAGGAACACGACGCCGCGGTCGAACAGTGCCGTGAGCAGGCGGCCGAGGATCATTGCGTCGGCGACGTCCGAGACGTGGAATTCGTCGAAGCACACCAGGCGATGGCGGCGCGCGAGGCGCGCGGCGACGGCGACCAGCGGATCCTCCTCGCGTTTGAGCGTCTGCAGCTCCTCGTGCACGTCGCGCATGAAGGCATGGAAATGCACGCGCGTCTTGCGCCGGATCGGCACCGCGCGGTAGAAGGCGTCCATGAGGAAGCTTTTCCCCCGCCCGACCCCGCCCCAAAGGTACACGCCGCGCGGAGGCGTGGGTGGATTGAGCCAGCGTTGCAGCAACGACGCCCGCGCCTTCTTGAAGACCACGAGCTCGTCGTAGAGCCGCTGCAGGCGTTCCAGCGCCGCCCGCTGCGCCGCGTCGAGGACGATGTTGCGCCCGGTGAGCTCCGGCCGGAGATGCCGCAGCAGGGCGCCGTCATCGCCGGCGAGCGGTGGCGTGGCGTCGTTCATGTCGCGTCGCGCCGCTCGCTTCGGGGCACGGTCAGAGGTTGAGAGTACGCCGATCAACAGCGAGTGCGGCTTCCTTCACCGCTTCCGAGAGCGACGGATGCGCGTGGCAGATGCGCGCGATGTCCTCGCTTGCCGCACCGAATTCCATGGCCACGACACCTTCGGCAATCAGTTCCGAGGCCAGCGGCCCGATCGCGTGCATGCCGAGGATGCGGTCGGTCTTGGCGTCGGCAAGGAGCTTCACGAAACCCCGTGTCTCGCCCATCGCCCGGGCGCGGCCGTTGGCGGCAAACGGAAACATTCCGGCGCGGTAGTCGACGCCGGCGGCCTTGAGCTGCTGCTCGGTCTGGCCGACCCAGGCGATCTCCGGCGCGGTGTAGATAACCCACGGCACGGTATTGAAGTCGACGTGGCCGTGCTGGCCGGCGATGCGCTCGGCCACCGCAACGCCTTCCTCCTCGGCCTTGTGCGCGAGCATCGGGCCGCGCACGACGTCGCCGATCGCCCAGACGCCGGCGAGATTGGTCTTGCAGTCGCCGTCAACGGCAACGAAGCCGCGCTCGTCCAACGCGAGCCCGACCGCCTGCGCGCCGAGGCCGGCGGTGTGCGGAACGCGCCCGATGGAAACGATGAGCTGGTCGAAGCGCGCGCTCTGCTTGCTGCCCCGGGCATCGTCGTACTCGACGCCCACCCCGCCGGCCGCGGTGACGCCGGTGATGTTCACGCCGAGCACGATCGACAGCCCCTGCTTGGTGAACGCCTTCCACGCCTCCTTCGCGACCTGCTCGTCGGCGGCGCCGAGAAATACCGGCAACGCTTCGAGCAGGGTGACCTCGGCGCCGAGCCGGCGCCAGACGCTGCCCATCTCCAGGCCGATGACACCGGCGCCGACGACGCCCAGCTTCTTCGGCACCGCGCCCAGCGCGAGCGCGCCGTCGTTGTCGAGGATCAACCGGTTGTCAAACGGCACCGCATGCCCGCCGACCGCCAGGGCGCGCGGCCTGGAGCCGGTCGCGACGATGACGTCCCTGGCCGTGAGTGAGGCGGCGTCTGCCCCCTCGACCTTGATCTGCCACGCGCCGGGAACGCCGCCGACGAAGCTGCCCTCCCCGGAGAAGAACGCCACCTTGTTCTTCTTGAACAGGTAGACGATGCCGTCGTTGTTCTGGCGGACCACCTTTTCCTTGCGCGCGAGCATGCGCGCGAGGTCCAGGGCGAGACCCGTGATCTCGATGCCGTGCTCGGCGAACGCGTGGCCCGCGTGCTCGTAATTCTCCGACGATTGCAGCAGAGCCTTCGACGGAATGCAGCCGACGTTGGTGCAGGTCCCGCCGGGCGCGGGCTTGCCATCCGCGGTGGTCCAGTCGTCGACGCAGGCGGTGCGGAAGCCGAGTTGTGCGGCGCGAATGGCGGCGATGTAGCCGCCCGGACCGGCACCAATGACGACCACGTCGAATGGATCGGCCACTGACCTTCCTAAGGCTGCGCGCTCACAGGTCCAGCAGCATGCGCGCAGGGTCTTCCAGCGCTTCCTTGATGGCGACGAGGGACAATACCGCCTCGCGGCCATCAATGATCCGATGGTCGTACGACTGCGCCAGATAGTTCATCGGCCGCACCACCACCTGTCCGTTTTCCACCACCGCCCGGTCGCGCGTGGCGTGCACGCCGAGGATCGCCGACTGGGGCGGATTGATGATCGGCGTGGACAGCATCGAGCCGAAGACGCCGCCGTTGGAAATCGTGTAGGTGCCGCCGGTGAGCTCTCCGACCGTGAGCTTCCCCTCCTGCGCGCGTTTGCCGAAGTCGCCGATCTGCTGCTCGATCTCGGCAATGGTGAGCTGATCGGCGTCGCGCAGAATCGGCACGACCAGTCCGCGCGGGCTGCCGACCGCGATGCCGATGTCGAAATAGCCGTGGTAGACGATATCCGTACCGTCGATCGATGCGTTGACAAGCGGAAATTTCTTCAGCGCATGCACGGCCGCCTTGACGAAGAAGCCCATGAATCCGAGCTTGACTCCGTGCTCCTTTTCGAACCGATCCTTATATCGGTTGCGCAGCTCGATCACCGCCGCCATGTTGACTTCGTTGAAGGTGGTCAGGATCGCGGCGGTCGCCTGCGATTGCACCAGGCGTTCGGCGACGCGTTGACGCAGCCGCGACATCGGCACGCGTTGTTCGGGCCGGGCGCCAAGGCCGGCGGGCAGCGACACCGGCGGCGCCGGGGGCGGTGGCGCGGGGCGCGCGGCCGGTGGCGCCGCGGCGGTGGCGGCGGGCCCGGCGCTGTCGCTGCGCGCCTCGACCGCCGCGAGCACGTCGGCCTTGGTGATGCGGCCGCCGCGTCCGCTGCCGCTGACCTCGCCCGGGCCGAGTTGCCGCTCGGCCATGAGCTTGCGCGCGGCCGGCAGCGCTTCGGCGCCGGCCGCGGCTGGGGCGGGCGCAGCCGGGGCGGGCGCGGCTGCGGCAGGCGCGGCTGCGGCAGGCGCCGCGGGGAGGGTGGCGGCTGCGCCGGCCGCGGCCGGGTCGATGACGGCGATGATTTCCTGCGCCACGACCGTCGCACCGTCAGGCTTCCTGATTTCGGTCAGCACGCCCGCCGCGGGCGCGGGCAACTCGAGCACCACCTTGTCGGTTTCGACGTCGACCAGGTTCTCGTCGCGCCCGACCGCGTCCCCGACCTTCTTGTGCCAGTTGACCAGCGTTGCTTCGGCGACCGACTCCGGCAGGACCGGTACCTTCACTTCGATCGACATGACGAAGGCTTCTTCTCTACCTGCTCAGGGTTGGCGCATCAGTGTGCGGTGATCATCTCGCCCGAGGCGAGCTTGGAGGCGAAGGCGTCGGCGACGAGCTGCTGCTGCTGCGCGAGGTGCTTCGAGGCATAGCCCACGGCCGGCGAGGCCGAGATCGGGCGGCCGGCGTAGGCCAGCACCTGCTTCTCCTCGATGTCGTTGCGCAGGTAGGCACGCAATCGGTACCACGCGCCCTGATTCTGCGGTTCCTCCTGGCACCATACCACTTCCTTCGCCTGCGGATATTTTGCGATCTGTGCCTTGAAGTCGGCGTGCGGGAACGGATACTGCTGCTCGAGCCGAACCACGGCCATGTCGGCGATCTTGTTCGCGCTCCGAAAATCGATCAGGTCGTAGTACACCTTGCCGCTGCACACGATCACCCGGCGCACGTTCTTGGCCATGAGCTTCTCGGCATCGCCGATGACGGTGTTGAAGCGGCCCTGCGCGAGGTCGGCGAGCGCCGACACCGCGGCCTTGTGCCGCAGCAGGCTCTTCGGGCTCATGACGATGAGGGGCTTGCGGAAGTCGCGCACCATCTGCCGGCGCAGGAGGTGAAAGATCTGCGCCGGCGTCGTCGGCACGCACACCTGCATGTTGTGTTCGGCGCACAGCTGCAGGTAACGCTCCGGCCGTGCCGACGAATGCTCCGGCCCCTGCCCTTCGTAGCCGTGGGGGAGGAGCAGCGTCAGCCCGCAGATGCGGCCCCACTTGACCTCGCCGGCGGCGATGAACTGGTCGATGACGACCTGCGCCCCGTTGGCGAAATCGCCGAATTGCGCCTCCCAGATCACCAGCCGGTTCGGCTCCGAGGTCGCGTAGCCGTACTCGAAGCCGAGCACCGCCTCCTCGGACAGCACCGAATCGATGACCTCGAAGTCGGGCTGGCCTTCCTTGACGTGCTGCAGGGGGACCCAGATCCCCTGGTCCCACCGTTCCCGGTTCTGGTCGTGCAGCACGGCGTGCCGGTGCGAGAAGGTCCCGCGCGCCGAATCTTGCCCCGAAAGGCGAACGCCGTAGCCCTGGTCGAGCAGGCTCGCGTAGGCGAGCGTCTCGCCCATGCCCCAGTCGAGCGGCAGCTCGCCCTCGCCCATGGCCCGCCGGTCGGCGATGACTTTCTCCACCCGCGGATGCAGCTTGAAGTGTGCCGGCACGTCGGTGACCTTGCGGGCGAGCGACTTGAGCGTCTTGGGCGGCACCGCGGTCTCCGCGGCGTCGGTCCAGTGCTTGCCCAGGAAGGGCGTCCAGTCGACGGCAAACGGCGGCTTGTAGTTGGACAGGATCGTGGTGTTGGTGTGCAGCCCCTTGTCCATCGCCGTGCGGTAGGTGGCGATCATCGCCTCGGCGGCGTCGGCCGCGATCACGCCCTCGGCGACCAGGCGCCGGGCGTAGAGCGCGCGCGTGCCCGGATGCTCGCGGATCGACTTGTACATCAGCGGCTGCGTGATCATCGGTTCGTCGGCTTCGTTGTGTCCCTGGCGGCGGAAGCAGACCAGATCGATGAACACGTCGCGGTCGAATTTCTGCCGGAACTCGATGGCGATCTCGATTGCCAGCAGGCAGGCTTCCGGATCGTCGCCGTTGACGTGGAAGATCGGCGCCTCGACCATCTTCGCCACGTCGGTGCAATAGAGCGTGCCGCGGGTATCGCGCGGATCGGAGGTTGTGAATCCGATCTGGTTGTTGACGACGATGTGGATCGTCCCGCCGGTGCGATAGCCGCGCGTCTGCGACAGATTGAGCGTTTCCTGCACCACGCCCTGGCCGGCAATCGCCGCGTCGCCGTGGATGAGCACCGGCATGACCTGATCGAAGGTCTCGTCCTTGCGTCGGTGCTGGCGCGCGCGCACGGAGCCCTCGACGACCGGGTCGACGATCTCGAGGTGCGAGGGGTTGAACGCCAGGGTCACGTGCATCGGTCCGCCGGGCGTGGCTACGTCGGAGGAGAAACCCTGGTGGTATTTCACGTCGCCGGCGGAGAGGTCGCTCGCCAGCTTGCCCTCGAATTCCGCGAACAGGTTGGCGGGCATCTTCCCCAGCGTATTGACCAGCACGTTGAGCCGGCCGCGATGCGCCATGCCGATGACCATCTCCTGCACCCCGGCAGCACCCGACCTCTGGATGAGGTGGTCGAGCATGGGAATCATCGTGTCTCCGCCCTCGCCCGAGAAGCGCTTCTGGCCGACGTACTTGGTGCCCAGGTACCGCTCCAGCGTCTCGGCCGCGGTCAGGCGTTCGAGGATGTGCTGGCGGAACTCCGGCGGGTAGTTCGGGCGCGAGCGCAGGGGCTCGATGCGCTCCTGGATAAACCGCTTCTGCGGCGTATCCGACATGTACATGTACTCGGTGGCGAAGGTGCGGCAGTAGGTCTCCTGCAGCGCCGCAATCAGGTCGCGCAGGCGCATGCGGCTCCCGGCGCCGGGCGCGCCCCTGTACGAGCCGACGTTGAACTCCGCCTCCAGGTCGGCTTCGGAAAAGCCGTAGCTGGCTATGTCCAGATCGGCGAGATAGGGTTTTTCCTGGCGCTTGAGCGGATCGAGGTCGGCCTGGAACACGCCCAGCGTGCGGTACTTGCTGATCAGCCGCAGCACCAGCACCTGCTTGTGCATCGCCTGCGCATCGACCATCGGCGCCGCCAGGCGGCGGCTTTTCGCAAGCTGGATGAAGGAGTCGATGACCGGCGCGTGGGCCACGTCCTGGGCGCCGTCGCGCAACTGATCGAAGTAGGCCCGCCAGTCGGCGCCGACCGCGCCGGGGTTGGCGAGGTAGATCTCGTACTGCTGCTCGATGAACGGGGCATTGCTCCCGAACAGGGTCGATGTGGCGCGCAGTTCGTCGATCATGGCGGCTTGCCTCGTTCCTCGGTCCTGGTTCAGCGTTGGGCCATCGGCTTGACGTCGCGGCGCGTGGCTCCGGTGTAGAGCTGCCGCGGCCTGCCGATCTTCTGCTCCGGATCGGAGATCATTTCATTCCACTGCGCGATCCAGCCAACGGTCCGCGCCAGGGCAAAGATCGCCGTGAACAGCCCCACCGGAATGCCGATCGCGCGCTGCACGATGCCGGAGTAGAAATCGACGTTCGGATAGAGCTTGCGCTGCACGAAATAGTCGTCCTCGAGCGCGATCTTCTCCAGCGCCATCGCCAGCTTGAACAGGCGGTCATCGTGCAACCCCAGATCCTCGAGCACCTCGTAGCAGGTCTCGCGCATGAGCTTCGCGCGCGGGTCGTAGTTCTTGTACACCCGATGTCCGAAGCCCATGAGCTTAACCCCGGAGTTCTTGTCCTTGACCCGCTTGATGAACTCGCCGATCTTGGACACGTCGCCGATCTCCTCGAGCATGTTGAGCGCCGCCTCGTTGGCGCCGCCGTGCGCGGGGCCCCAGAGACAGGCGATGCCGGCGGCGATGCAGGCGAACGGGTTGGCGCCGGACGACCCGGCCAGGCGCACCGTCGAGGTGGACGCGTTCTGCTCATGGTCGGCGTGCAGGATGAAGAAGCGATCGAGCGCGCGCACCAGCACGTCGTTGACCTTGTATTCCTCGCACGGCACCGAGAACATCATGCGCATGAAATTCGCGGTGTAATAGAGCTCGTTGCGCGGATAGACGAACGGCTGGCCTAGGGTGTACTTGTAGCATGTCGCCACCAGCGTGGGCAGCTTGGCGATCAGGCGGATCGCCGACACCTCGCGATGCCACGGATCGCTAATGTCGAGCGAGTCGTGATAGAAGGCCGACAGCGAGCCGACGACCCCGACGAGCATCGCCATCGGGTGCGAGTCGCGGCGGAAGCCGCGGAAGAACTGGTTCATCTGCTCGTGCACCATCGTGTGCTGGGTGACGGTATGCACGAATTCGCTGTTCTGCGCCGGCGTCGGCAGTTCGCCCCGCAACAGCAGGAAGCAGACTTCGAGAAAGTTGCAGTGCACCGCGAGCTGCTCGATCGGGTAGCCGCGGTACATGAGCTCGCCCTTGTCACCGTCGATGTAGGTGATCTTCGATGCGCAGGACGCGGTGGAGAGGAAGCCCGGATCGTAGGTGAACTTGCCGGTCTTGCCGTAGAGCGCCCGGATGTCGGCCACCTCCGGACCGACCGTGCCGGGGAGGATCGGGAAGGTGATGGCGGGCGTGCCGTCGTTGAAACTCAGGGTGGCAGTGCGGTCGGTCATGACGTATTACTCCCAAGAGGAGTCAGAAATAGACGCGCCCGACGGCGGTGCGTCATCGCCTGCGCGGACGGCCCGGAGCGCTTCCAGCAGCGGTATCACCGCCGTGTCCGCGGCCTCTTGCCGGCCCGATAGCAGATTCCACAGCTCGCTGTCGCTCAATCCCAGCAGCCGGTCCAGGGCAGCGATCTCCTGCTCCGAGATGCCGTCACCGCGCGTGTCGAGGAACCGCGCCAGGACCAGATCGTTCTCCAGCATGCCGCGCCGGCAGCGCCAGCGCAGGCGATTGAGCTCGACGCGTGAGGCCATGGCAGGCGGTTAGCGCGGCCCGATCCGATCGGTCCCCGGATGGGGGCGAAGGGCAGCGCTCACACGGCTCGCTTGATCATGAGCTCCTTGATCTTGCCGATCGCCTTGGTCGGATTCAGGTTCTTCGGGCAGACGTCGACGCAATTCATGATCGTGTGGCAGCGGAACAGGCGATAGGGATCGTCGAGATTGTCCAGGCGCTCGCTGGTCGCCAGGTCGCGCGTATCGGCGATGAAGCGGTACGCCGCGAGCAGCCCGGCGGGGCCGACGAACTTGTCCGGATTCCACCAGAACGACGGACAGGCGGTCGAACAGCAGGCACAAAGGATGCACTCGTAGAGCCCGTCGAGCTCGTCCCGGTCCTGCGGCGACTGCAGCCGCTCCTTCTCCGGCGGCGGGGTGTCGTTGACCAGATACGGCTTGATCGAGTGATACTGCTTGAAGAACTGGCTCATGTCGACGATCAGGTCGCGGATCACCGGCAATCCCGGGATCGGCCGCAACTCCACGGGCTCCTTGAGCTCCCGCAGATTGGTGATGCAGGCGAGCCCGTTCTTGCCGTTGATGTTCATCGCGTCGGAGCCGCAGACACCCTCGCGGCAGGAGCGCCGGAACGCCAGCGTGTCGTCGTGCGCCTTGAGCCTGATCAGCGCGTCGAGCAGCATGCGGTCGTGCGGATCGAGCGTCACGTCGTAGTCCTGCAGCCGCGGCGCGGCGTCCTGGTCGGGATCGTAGCGGTAGATGCGGAACCTCATGCCGGGCCATCCTAATAGGTACGCGATTTCGGCGGAAACGCGTCGACCGACAGCGGCTTCAAGTTGACCGGCTTGTAGGCGAGTCGGTTGCCGTCGCGGTACCAGAGTGTGTGCTTGAGCCAGTTCACGTCGTCGCGCTTGGGAAAATCGCTGCGCGCCTGGGCGCCGCGCGACTCCTGCCGCGCCGCGGCCGACACGATCGACGCCTTGGCGACCTCGATCAGGTTGTCGAGCTCGAGCGCTTCGACGCGTGCGGTATTGAACGTCTTGCTCTTGTCCTTGATCGCCACCCGCTGCACACGCTGCTCGATCTCCATGATCCTGGTCACGCCTTCGCGCAGCAGCTGTTCGTTGCGGAATACGCCGCAGTGCGCCTGCATGGTCCGGCGCAGGGTTTGGGCGACTTCGGCGACCTGCTCGCCCGAGGCCGCGCTGTCCAGGCGCGCCAGGCGCGCGAGCGCGGCGCCGGCTGCGTCCGCTGGCAGCGGCCTGTGCGCGCGCCGGTGCAGTTCGCTGGCTACGATGTGGTTCCCCGCCGCGCGGCCGAACACCAGCAGATCGACGAGCGAGTTCGTTCCCAGCCGGTTGGCGCCATGCACCGACACGCAGGCGCACTCCCCCACCGCATACGCGCCCTCGACCACGGCATGGGGGTCGCCGCCCTCGGGCACCACGACCTGCCCGTTGATATTGGTCGGGATGCCGCCCATCATGTAATGGATGGTCGGCACCACCGGAATGGGTTCCTTGATCGGATCGACGTTGGCAAACTTGATCGCGATCTCGCGGATCGACGGCAGCCGCTTCATGATCAGCTCCGGCCCGAGGTGGTCGAGCTTGAGCAGGACGTAGTCCTTGTGCGGCCCGCAGCCGCGGCCCTCCTTGATCTCCTGGTCCATCGAGCGCGACACGACGTCGCGCGAGGCGAGATCCTTGAGGTTGGGCGCATAGCGCTCCATGAAGCGCTCGCCGTTGCTGTTGAGCAGGATGCCGCCCTCGCCACGCACCGCCTCGGTGATGAGGATCCCCGCGCCGGCAACGCCGGTGGGGTGGAATTGCCAGAACTCCATGTCCTGGAGCGGAACGCCGGCGCGCGCGGCCATGCCCAGGCCGTCGCCGGTGTTGATGAAGGCGTTGGTGCTGGCGGCGAAGATGCGCCCGGCGCCGCCGGTGGCCAGCAGCGTCGCCTTCGCCTGCAGGATCATGACCTCTCCGGTTTCCATCTCCAGGGCGATCACGCCCAGGACGTGCCCGCCGGCATCGCGGATGAGGTCGAGCGCCATCCATTCGACGAAGAATTGAGTGCGCGCGCGAACGTTGCGTTGGTAGAGCGTGTGCAGCATCGCGTGGCCGGTGCGGTCGGCCGCGGCGACGGCCCGCTGCACCGGCTTCTCGCCGAAGTTCGCCGAATGCCCCCCGAACGGCCGCTGATAGAGCGTGCCGTCGGCGTTGCGATCGAACGGCATGCCGAAGTGCTCGAGTTCGTACACGACTTCCGGCGCAGTGCGGCACATGTATTCGATCGCATCCTGGTCGCCGAGCCAGTCGGAGCCCTTGATGGTGTCGTACATATGCCACAGCCAGTGGTCCTCGCTCATGTTGCCCAGTGCCGCGCCGATGCCTCCCTGTGCCGCCACCGTGTGCGAACGGGTCGGGAACACCTTCGACAGCACGGCGACCGACAAGCCCGCCTGCGCCAGTTGCAGCGAGGCGCGCAGGCCGGAACCGCCAGCGCCGACGACCAGGGCGTCAAACTTGCGCACGGCGGGGTTCATCGCGGTCGGCTCCCGCAGCGCCCGGCGATAAGGGTCCCCGCCGGGCGTGGGCAGCGCGCCGCGGCGTCGCTGCCCACACTTCGATCCCGTGTCGACTCGCTCACCCTCGCCCCCAGAGCAAGTCGATGAACCAGGCGGCATAGGCGAGCAGGGTCAGGGCGGTCAGGGCTTCGAGCGTCAGCCGCAGCGCGGTCGGCTTGAGATAATCCATCCAGATGTCGCGCATGCCTACCCACGCGTGCCAGAGCAGCGCCAGCCAGAAGAGCAGCGTGGCGACGCGAAACGCGCCGTTGGCAAACAGCGCCCGCCACAGCGGGTAGTCGACGCCACCCTGGTACCAGGCGATCACCAGCCAGAGCAGCGTGTAGAGCACCATGACCACTGCCGTGATGCGTTGCACGAGCCAGTCCTTGAGCCCGTAGTGCGCACCGACGACGATGCGCCTCACCACAGCCGCACTCCGATCAGAAGAGCCAGTGCGAGGCTCACGACCAGCACCACGACGCTCGATCGGCGCGCCGGCTGAAGCTCGATCCCCTGGTGGATATCGAGCAGCAGAAAACGGATCCCTGCGCAGAAATGGTGCAGATAGGCCCAGGTCAATCCGATCAGAACGATCCTTGCCAGCGGCGTGGACAGGGCGGAGCGCAAGCCATCGAATGCCTCGGGCGAGGCGAGGCTGCGCTCGATGCCGACGAGCAGCAGGGGCAGGCCGAGCAGAAACAGCGCCGCGCCGCTCAGCCGATGCAAGATCGAAACGATACCGGGCAGCGGCAGACGGATGCGCACCAGGTTCAAGTAGACCGGGCGCTGCTTGGTCACGGGTCGCTCGAGGGCGGGCATGGCAAATCTCGGCGCGAGGAGGCAAAAGCGCCCGATGGTCGGTGCACGGCGAAAATTATACAGGCAATCGCGAGTCGGCCGCCACCGTGGAGCGCGTTTCGAAGCCGCGCGCGCATTGCCGTGCCCATTCCGGACTCGACACCCCGCAGCGAGCGCCGTAACATGCGCATCGCGACGCTGCTCGGCGCGGCTCGACAAGGGGTGCGCGGCGCCGGCGCATGCGTCGCAGCCGCCGACCGGTTGGATCGCCCGCACCGCCCCGATCGCCAGCCCCGTGCTCGCCAGGAGTCTCTCATGAAGAAGCCCGTCCGCGTAGCGGTCACCGGCGCCGCCGGCCAGATCGGCTACAGCCTGCTGTTCCGGATCGCCAGCGGCCAGATGCTCGGCCCTGATCAGCCGGTGATCCTGCAGTTGCTCGAGCTGCCCACCGACAAGGTGCAGGCGGCGCTCAAGGGCGTGATGATGGAAATGGAGGATTGCGCCTTCCCGTTGCTCGCCGGCTTGAGTGGCAGCGGTGACCCGAACCTCGCCTTCAAGGACGCCGAGGTCGCGCTTCTGGTCGGCGCCCGGCCGCGCGGCCCGGGCATGGAGCGCAAGGACCTGTTGCTCGAGAACGCCAAGATCTTTACCGCCCAGGGCAAGGCCCTCGATGCCGTCGCCAACCGCGGCGTCAAGGTGCTCGTGGTCGGCAACCCGGCCAACACCAACGCCTACATCGCGATGCGCTCGGCGCCCTCGCTGCCGCGGCAGAACTTCACGGCCATGCTCCGGCTCGACCACAATCGCGCGCTGTCGCAGCTCGCCGCAAAGGCGGGCGTTGCCGTCGGCTCGATCGAGCGCCTGATCGTGTGGGGCAACCATTCCCCGACGATGTATCCGGATTATCGCTTTGCCACAGCCGAGGGAGCCTCGCTCAAAGCCCGCATCAACGACGAGAGCTGGAACCGCACCGTGTTCATCCCGAAGGTGGGCAAGCGCGGCGCGGCGATCATCGAGGCGCGCGGACTCTCCTCGGCCGCATCGGCCGCCAACGCCGCGATCGATCACGTTCGCGACTGGCTTGGCGGCAGCAACGGCAAATGGGTGACGATGGGCGTTGCCTCCGACGGCAGTTACGGCATTCCGCGGGACGTGATGTACGGCTTCCCGGTCACCACCTCCGGCGGCGAGCACGCGCTGGTTCAGGGACTGGAGATCGACGCATTTTCGCGCGAGCGGATGGATGCGACGCTCAAGGAGCTCGAAGAGGAGCGCGCCGGCGTCGCGTCTCTGCTCGGGTGAGCGCTGGCCGCATGGGCGAAGCCGAGATGATGCGCGAGGAGCGCGGCAGCGAAGCCCTGCCGCGTCCGCTGCATCCTTCCGTGGCGCTGTATGGCGCCGCTCGCGCGCTGCCGCGGCTGCCGCCGTGCGTGCACTACGCGGGCAGCGAGCGCCACCTGCACAAGGCGCTCGGGCTGCAGCGCGAAATGGGCCCCGTGTTCGACGTGGCCTGCGACTGCGAAGACGGCGCGCCGGTGGGCCAGGAACGCGCGCACGCCAAGGCGATGGCTGCCCTGATCGAGGGGGCGGGCAACGCCTTCGGCCGTGTCGGCGCCCGCATTCACGACCTCAGCCACCCGGCGTGGCACAGCGAGCTCGACATTCTGGTCGGCGAGGCCGGAGCGAGGATCGCGTTTCTGACGCTGCCGAAGGTTAATGCCGCGGCCGACGTGCAGCGCTTTCTGCACGCGCTGCGCGAGGAATCGCTGCGCTCCGGCGTGCACCGGACGATACCGGTGAGCGTCATGATCGAGACCCCGGGCGCGGTGCACGATGCCTGGGCCATCGCGGCCCTGCCGGGCATTGCCAGCCTCGACTTCGGCACGCTCGACTTTGTCAGCGCGCACCATGGCGCGATTCCCGAGGCGGCCATGCACAGCCCGGGGCAATTCGACCATCCCCTGGTGCGGCGTGCCAAGTGCGAGGTTGCCGCCGCCGCGCTCGCGCATGCGGTCGTGCCCGCCCACGGCGTGACCCTCGCCCTCGACGATCCCGAGGCGGTGCATGCCGACGCCAAGCGGGCGAAAAACGAGTTTGGCTTCCTGCGCATGTGGAGCATCCACCCGACGCAGATCGAGCCGATCGTGCGCGCCTTCCATCCCGACCCGGTCGCGGTGGAGACCGCGGCGGCGGTGCTCGCCGCAGCGCAAGCGGCCGACTGGGGGCCGATCCGCCACGACGGCAAGCTCTACGACCGGGCCTCCTATCGCTACTGCTGGGATTTGCTGCAGCAGGCCCATGCCGCGGGCGCGACGCTGCCCGCAGCAGCCAAGGCTTTCTTTGCCCAGGGCGACCCCGACGCCTTGAACGCGGCCGGCGCGCGCTAAGGCCATGACGACGCTCTCCCCCGGCGGAAAGTTCCGTGCCGCGCTGGCGGCGGAAGCGCCGCTGCAGGTCCCCGGCGCGATCTGCGCCTATCACGCGATCCTCGCCGAGAAGGCCGGCTTCCGCGCCATCTATTTGTCGGGGGGCGGCGTCGCGGCCGGCTCGCTCGGCGTACCGGACCTGGGGATCAGCGGCCTGGACGACGTGCTCACCGACGTGCGCCGCATCAGCGACGTATGCGCCCTGCCGCTGCTGGTCGACGTCGACACCGGCTTCGGCGCCTCGGCCTTCAACATCGCCCGCACGGTCAAGTCGCTGATCAAGTTCGGCGCCGCGGCGATGCACATCGAGGACCAGGTAGGGGCTAAGCGCTGCGGGCACCGTCCGGGCAAGGAGCTGGTGTCAAAGGCCGAGATGGTCGACCGGATCAAGGCCGCCGTCGATGCCAGGACCGACCCCGACTTCGCCATCATGGCGCGCACCGACGCGCTCGCCGTCGAAGGCCTCGAGGCCGCGATCGACCGAGCGCGCGCTTGCGTCGAGGCCGGCGCCGACATGATCTTCCCGGAGGCGATCACCGAACTGGCGATGTACCGACGCTTCGCCGACGCGGTCAAGGTGCCGGTGCTCGCCAACATCACCGAATTCGGGCAGACGCCGCTCTACACCGTCGCCGAACTCGAGGGCGCCGGCGTCGCCATCGCCCTGTACCCGTTGTCGGCATTCCGGGCCATGAACAAGGCCGCGCTCGCGGTCTACACGACGCTGCGCCGGGACGGCACGCAGAAGGCGGTTCTCGACAGCATGCAGACGCGCGCCGAGCTCTACGAGTTTCTCGGCTATCACGCCTACGAGGCGAAGCTCGACGCGCTGTTCGCGCGCGGCACCCCGTGATCCCGGAGCCCATCATGCCCGAAGCCGAGCCCGGCGCTGGCGCCGGCGTCAAACCCAAGAAGTCGGTCGCCCTGTCCGGAGTCGTCGCCGGCAACACCGCGCTGTGCTCGGTCGGCCGCACCGGCAACGACCTGCACTATCGCGGCTACGACATCCTCGATATCGCCGATACCTGCGAATTCGAGGAGATCGCCTACCTGCTGGTTCATGGCAAGCTGCCCAACCGCGCCGAGTTGGCGGCATACAAGTCAAAGCTCTCCACGCTGCGCGGGGTGCCCGAGGCGGTGCGGGAGACGCTCGAGCGCATCCCGGCGGCGGCGCATCCGATGGACGTCATGCGCACCGGGGTTTCCGCGCTCGGCACCGTGCTGCCGGAACAAGACGGCCACGACGAGAGCGGCGCGCGCGACATCGCCGACCGCCTGATGGCGTCGCTGGGCTCGATGCTGCTGTACTGGCACCATTGGACCCGCGGCGGCAAGCGCATCGAGGTGGAGACCGACGACGACTCGATCGGCGCCCATTTTCTGCACCTGCTGCACGGCAAGCCGGCGCCCGCGTCGTGGGTGCGCGCCATGCATACCTCGCTCAACCTCTACGCCGAACACGAGTTCAACGCTTCCACCTTTACGGCACGGGTGATCGCCGGAACCGGCTCCGATCTGTATTCGGCCCTTACCGGCGCGATCGGCGCGTTGCGGGGCCCCAAGCACGGCGGCGCAAACGAGTTCTCGTTCGCTATCCAGCAGCGCTACGCGACGCCCGACGAAGCCGAGGCGGACATCCGCCGGCGGGTCGAGGCGAAGGAAGTCGTGATCGGGTTCGGGCATCCGGTTTACACGGTGAGCGATCCGCGCAATCGCATGATCAAGGAGGTGGCACGCCGGCTTTCGGCCGAGGCGGGTGACATGAAGACCTTCGCCATCGCGGAACGCATCGAGCAGACCATGTGGGACGCGAAAAAAATGTTCGCCAACCTGGACTGGTTCTCGGCGGTCAGCTACCACGCGATGGGCGTTCCCACGGCGATGTTCACACCCTTGTTCGTCATCTCGCGCACGGCCGGATGGTCGGCGCACGTGATCGAGCAGCGCGCCGACGGCAAGATCATCCGGCCGTCCGGCAACTACGTCGGGCCCGAGGATCAGCCGTTCGTGCCGCTGGCGCAGCGCCGATGATCCAGCCCCTGCACGGCGCCTGGCCCTCGCTCGCGCTCAGCGCGGGTCTGGCCACGGTGCTCGCCTTTGGCCCGGCCCGGGCCCAGGCGCCGGCCGACCATGCCGCGGAGCTCAGCGCGGCGACGGAGCAGGCGGGGCGCTGGCTCGCCGCGCTCGACGCCGGCCGTTACGACGAGGGCTGGGATGGCTTGGCGGCCGTGATGAGGCAGGGGAACAGCAAGGAAGACTGGACCAACGACGTCAAAGGCCCGCGGGAGCGCTTTGGCAAGCCGGTCATGCGCGAATTGCAGCATGCCGATTTCTCCACCGTCGTGCGCGGCGCGCCCACGGGCAACTACGTCACCGCGACCTACTTGAGCCAGTTCACCACGGCGCCGCCGATCCTGGAAACGGTCCTGCTCACTCTCGAAGGCGGGCGCTGGCGGGTCGCCGGTTACAGCGTCGGCCAGGCGCCCGCGGCACCGGCGTCGACCGCCCCGGCGGAGAGCTCTCCGGCCCCCGCCAAGCCAGGGGGATGACCATGGCCGGCGCGATGTCCACAGCCCGCCCGCAGCCCGACCCCGTCCTGGTCGCGATCGCCGACTACGTCACCGGGTATGCGGTAACGAGCAAGGAAGCCTACGAGACGGCGCGGCATTGCCTGCTCGATACGCTCGGCTGCGGGCTGGAGGCGCTGTCCTATCCGGCCTGCACCAAGCTGCTCGGGCCGATCGTTCCGGGTACGGTGGTGCCGCACGGGGCCAGGGTTCCGGGAACGTCGTTTCAGCTCGACCCGGTGCAAGCCGCGTTCAACATCGGCGCCATGATCCGCTGGCTCGACTTCAATGACACCTGGCTGGCCGCGGAATGGGGGCATCCCTCCGACAACCTGGGCGGCATCCTGGCCACGGCCGACTGGCTTTCGCGCACCGCCGTCGCCGAGGGCAACAAGCCGCTGACGATGCACGCGGTCCTCACCGCGATGATCAAGGCGCACGAGATCCAGGGCGTGATCGCGCTGGAGAACAGCTTCAACCGCGTCGGACTCGACCACGTCGTGCTGGTCAAGGTCGCGTCCACCGCGGTCGTGGCCCAGATGCTGGGCCTCACCCACGCCGAGATCATCGATGCGCTGTCGCAGGCCTGGGTTGACGGCCAGTCGTTGCGCACATACCGCCACGCGCCCAACACCGGCTCGCGCAAGAGCTGGGCGGCCGGCGACGCCACGGCGCGCGCGGTGCGCCTCACGCTGCTGGTCGCCAAGGGCGAGATGGGTTATCCGTCGGTGCTCAGCGCCAAGACCTGGGGCTTCTACGACGTGCTGTTCAAGGGCAAGCCGCTGGCGCTGCCGCGTCCCTACGGCAGCTACGTCATGGAGAATGTCCTGTTCAAAATCTCGTACCCGGCGGAATTCCACGCCCAGACCGCGGTCGAATGCGCGATGGCGCTGCATAGCAAGCTGGCCGGTCGGCTCGACGCAATCCGCCGCATTACCATTCGCACCCACGAGTCGGCGTTGCGCATCATCGACAAGAAGGGACCGCTTGCGAACCCTGCGGATCGCGACCACTGCATCCAGTACATGGTCGCCGTGCCGCTCATCTTCGGCCGTCTCACCGCCGCCGATTACGAGGACAGCGTCGCGGCCGACCCGCGCATCGATGCGCTGCGGGCGCGGATGGAATGCGTCGAAGACCCCGGGTTCTCGAAAGACTACCTCGACCCGGACAAGCGCTCGATCGCCAACGCCATCGGCATTGAATTCGAAGACGGAACCCGCCTCGACGAAGTCGTGGTCGAGTACCCTATCGGGCATCGCCGCCGGCGCAGCGAGGGTATTCCCCTGCTGCTGGAGAAATTCAAGACCAACCTGGCGCGCCGGTTTCCGGCCAAGCAACAGCGGGCCATACTCGAGCTCTCGCTGGACCCCGAGCGGCTTGCCGCGACCGGGGTGCACGCCTTTGTCGATCTGTTCGTTATCTGATTTCCGCCGCCTGCCATGCGCCAAACGATGCTTCTGCTTCTCGCATTCGTGCTCGGCGCCGACCTCGCCTGCGCGCAGGAGGACCCCAAGTGCAAGTCCGGAATGTGGGAAATCACCCGCACGTCGATCTACACCGAAAATCGGCCGCGGCACATCCGGGCGTGCGTCGACGAGGCGAGTGCCGACCCGCCGCCGCCGAATCCGTCAGCGGCCACCCCCGCGCCGCCGCGCCCGCCGGGCAACCCGCCCTCCCCGAGCCAATAAGGAGTGCCGATGGCACACAATCTGCACCAGAGCCTGCAGCCGTTTCGCACGGCGAGCGGCAAGAGCGGTCGTTACTACTCCCTCCCGGCGCTTGAACGGGCCGGAATCGGCAGGATCTCGCGCCTGCCGGTTTCGATCCGAATCGTGCTCGAATCGGTGCTGCGCAACTGCGACGGCAAGAAGATCACCGAAGAGCATGTGCGCCAGCTGGCCAACTGGGGACCCAAAGCGCAGCGCAGCGACGAGATCCCGTTTGTCGTCTCCCGGGTGGTATTGCAGGATTTCACCGGCGTCCCCCTGCTGTGCGATCTGGCCGCCATGCGCGGGGTCGCAAAGCGCATGGGCAAGAATCCGAAGGTGGTCGAGCCGCTGGTACCCGTCGACCTGGTCGTCGACCATTCGGTGCAGGTCGACTACTACGGCAGCAAGAATGCACTCGATCTGAACATGAAAGTCGAATTCCAGCGCAATGCGGAGCGCTACAAGTTCATGAAATGGGGGATGCAGGCATTCGACACGTTCAAGGTCGTGCCCCCGGGCATCGGCATCGTGCACCAGGTCAACCTCGAGTACCTGGCGCGCGGCGTGCACCAGAAGGAGGGAATCTACTATCCGGATACGCTGGTCGGGACCGATTCGCACACGACGATGATCAACGGCATCGGCGTGGTCGGATGGGGCGTCGGTGGCATCGAAGCCGAGGCCGGAATGCTCGGTCAGCCGGTCTACTTCCTGACGCCGGACGTGGTCGGGGTGCACCTGAAGGGACGGCTCAACCCGGGCGTGACCGCCACCGACCTGGTGCTCGTGGTCACCGAAATGCTGCGCAAGGCCAAAGTTGTCGGCAAGTTCGTCGAGTTCTTCGGCGAGGGCGCGGCGTCGCTGCCGGTTCCGGATCGCGCCACGATCGGCAACATGGCACCGGAGTACGGCGCGACGATGGGTTTCTTCGCCGTTGACGACAAGACCGTCGACTATCTGATCAATACCGGCCGGACGCAGGAGGAAATCGAGGCTTTCGAGGCGTACTTCCGCGCCCAGGGGCTGTTCGGCATGCCCGCGGACGGCGCGATCGATTACTCGCAGACGCTCGAACTCGACCTTGCCACGGTCGTGCCCAGCCTCGCCGGACCGAAGCGGCCGCAGGATCGCATCCCCCTGCCGCAGATGAAGGATTCGTTCAACGCGCTGTTTTCCAAGGCGGTGGCGGAAAACGGCTTCAATCAGCCCGCCGACAAGCTCGCCCGCCGCTACCCGACGAAACTGCTCGGCGTCACGCCGCGGCCGCTCGCCGACAGCGCCCAGCAGCTGCCCAACAACGGTCATCCCCTCGACGTGGTGGAGATGGTCGACAACCGGCCGACGCCGGACCGCGTGCCCTCGCCGCGCGCCAGACCGGTGGATATCGGCAACGGCGATGTGCTGATCGCCGCGATCACCTCGTGCACCAACACCTCGAATCCGGGCGTGCTGCTCGCCGCCGGCCTGCTGGCGAAAAAGGCCGCGGCGAAGGGCCTGACCGTCGCGCCCCACATCAAGACCTCGCTGGCGCCGGGCTCGCGCGTGGTCACCGACTATCTGCACAAGGCGGGGCTGCTATCCGAGCTCGAAAAGCTCAACTTCTATCTCGCCGGCTACGGTTGCACCACGTGCATCGGCAATTCCGGACCGCTCGACCCGGCGATCGAGGAGGCGATCACGCAGAACGATCTGGTGTGCGCGGCCGTGCTGTCGGGCAACCGCAACTTCGAAGCGCGCATTCATCCCAACATCAAGGCCAATTTCCTCGCCTCGCCACCGCTGGTCGTGGCCTTCGCCATTGCCGGCCGGGCCAACATCGACATGACAACCGAGCCGCTGGGCACCGGCCGCGACGGCCAGCCGGTCTTTCTGCGCGAGATCTGGCCCACGGCGCAGGAGGTCGGCGCCGTGATGCAGTACGCCACCGACCCGGCAACCTACCGCCGCCTGTACAGCGACTTCAGCAAAGACAACCCGCTGTGGAACAGCGTCCCGACCTCGAAGGGCCAGGTCTATGTCTGGGACCGCTCGACATATATCGCCGAGCCGCCCTTCTTCAAGGACTTCACCATGCAGCCCGGCAGCGCGCACGATATCCGTGGCGCGCGCGCGCTCGGAATCTTCGGTGATTCGGTGACCACCGATCACATCAGCCCGGCCGGCTCGATCAAACCAACCTCGCCGGCGGGTATCTATCTGCTTGAGCACGACGTGGCGGTGCCCGACTTCAACAGCTACGGCTCGCGCCGCGGCAATCACGAAGTGATGATGCGCGGCACCTTCGCCAACGTCCGCATCAAGAACCTGATGCTGCCAGCTAAGTCCGATGGCTCGCGCACCGAGGGCGGGGTGACTATCCTGCAGCCCGAGGGCAAGGAAACCTCGATTTACGAGGCGGCCATGACCTACATCGGGCGGGACACGCCGACGATGGTCTTCGCCGGCGAGGAATACGGAACCGGCAGCTCACGCGATTGGGCGGCGAAGGGCACGCAGCTGCTCGGAGTCAAGGTAGTCGTGGCGCGCAGCTTCGAGCGCATCCACCGCTCCAACCTGGTCGGCATGGGCGTGCTACCCTGCCAGTTCAAGGGCGCAGACAGCGTCAGCTCGCTCAAGATCGTCGGCGACGAGCAATTCGATCTCACCGGCGTCGAGGCCGGAATCCGGCCGCAGATGGACGTGACGCTGACGATTCGTCGCCGCGACGGCTCGACGCAGGCGGTTGCGGTGCTGCTGCGCATCGATACGCCGATCGAGGTCGACTACTACCTGCACGGGGGCATCCTGCCGTTTGTATTGCGCGAGCTGTTGGCGGCGTGAGCCGGCGGCACCAGGCCGCAATCTTTCCCGCCTCCGCGTAGCGAGAGCAGAAAGGGCACCGGCTCGGACGCATGCCCGATACCAACCCGCTGCGCCGCGCGCTGCCGCTGTTCCTGCTCGCCGGGCTGTGTCTTTCGTCGCTCGACGCAACGGCAAAGTACCTGGTGCGCGATCACCCCCTGTTCCTCGTGGTCTGGGCGCGTTACGCCGGCCAGATGCTGGTGGTGACGCCATTTGCCTGGCAGCGCACCGGACGGGCATTCTGGCGCACCCGTCATCCGGCGCTGCAGTTCATGCGCTCGACGTTCCTGCTCCTGGCCACGCTCTGCTTCTTCGCTGGACTGCGCTACGTTCCCTTGGCCGAAGGCTCGGCCATCACCTTTCTCGCGCCGATTTTCGTCATCCTTCTGTCCGGACCGCTGCTCGGCGAGCGACCCACTGCAACGCGCTGGATCGCGTCGCTGGCCGGCTTCATGGGCATCCTGGTGCTGGTCCGGCCGGGATCGGCGATCTTTCATCCGGCCACGCTGCTGCTCGTGGTCGCCGCGCTGTTCAACGCGCTCTACTATCTGATGACGCGCAAGCTCGCCGGCGAGAGCGCGTACACGACCCTCGTCTACAGCGCGCTCGTGGGCACGGTCGGCTTGTCCGTCGCCCTGCCCTGGCAGCTGCAAGGCAGCGCACCGACGCTGCCCGTGGCAGGGCTGTTCGTGTTACTGGGGCTTTTCGCGGGGCTCGGGCACTGGTTCGTGATCAGGGCCTACCTGCTTGCGCCGGCCTCGCTGCTCACGCCGTTCGCTTACCTGCAGATGATATGGGCGACCTTGTACGGTTTTGCGATCTTCGGTCAGCTGCCGGACCGCTGGTCGGCGCTGGGCATGGTGATCGTGGTTGCCAGCGGCGTCTGGCTCGCGCTGCAGGAGCGCTGGACGGCGCGTCGGCGCGACTGACGCCGGCTCGAACAGGCTTCAGGCGCTCTGCAGGGCGCTCTGGCGCGCGATCCACCGCGTCAGTGGACGCCATTGCTCCCAGTCCTGCTCGGCACGCGAGCGCGGCAGGTCGAACACGGTCAGGCCATCACGGGCGCAGTAGACGTACACCTGCGTCTGGCGCAGGTGCGCGACCAGCGGGTAGGCGCACTCGCCCAGGAACTCGTCGAGCTCGCCGGCGCTGTGGGTGCGTGCATCGACCCGCATGGCCACCAGCCCGATGGCGATCTGGCCCTTCTTCACCGCCTTGTAGTCGCCGATCTGCTCGAGGAAGTGCCGCGTCGCCCCCATGTCGAATGCGCTTGGCGATACCGGCACCAGCAGGACGTCGGCGCGGTGCATCGCATCGCGCAAGGCATCCCCGTGCAGCTCGGCGGGGGTGTCGATCACCAGCCAGTGCGGAGGATCGGCCTTGAGGTCTTTCTTGCCGCCGCTCGGCGTCCAGCCGGCGATCGCCGGGAAAAGCGGCGGCCGGCGCGAGAGCCATTCCGTCGCCGCTCGCAGCGGATCGAAATCGGCCAGCACGACCCGCTGCTTTCTTCCGGCGAGCCAGCCCGCGACATTGGTCGCAAGCGTCGTCTTGCCGCTGCCGCCCTTGGGGTTGGCCACCACCAGAGTCTGCATTGCGCTCCTCCCTTTTGCTCGAATCTTAGCGCCAAACGCCCGTCACAGGTCCGGCAGGACGGCGAGCAGCGGCTCGACCGCGGCCGCGCCGAGCCGGCGGCTGCGCTCGCCGCTCCAGCCGACCGCGTCGTCGGGCAGGTCGGCGTTGTCCTTGAATGGCATCTCGAGGGTGACCGCGAGGCAGCCGAAGGCGTGCCCGACGTACTTCGAGGCGAGGGTCAGATTGATCTTGGTTTCCTTGTCATCCGGGTAACCGTGCACATCCTGGAAGTCCGGGCTCGCGCGCTTGAACGCGGCGCTGAAGCCGCGCTGCAGGGCGTCCTGCTTGGCGGTGAAGCCCGGCAGGCGCTCGCAGCCGTCGATGAACACGTACGGCAGGCTCTCGTCCCCATGCACGTCGAGAAAGGCATCGATGCCGGTCTGGTGCATCGCCGCGCGCACTTGCAGGACCTCGGGGCTGCGCTCGGCAGTGGGCGCTCCCCACTCGCGATTGAGGTTGGCGCCGGCAGCGTTGGTGCGCAGGTTGCCGCGCACCGAGCCGTCCGGATTCATGTTCGGCACGATGCGCACCACCGCGCCGGCGCGCAGCTTTCGGGCAACCGGGTCGCTGCGGTCGAGCAAACGCTCGAGCATGCCCTCGACGAACCATTCGGCCATCGTCTCGCCCGGATGCTGACGCGCGATCACCCACAGTGACCGCTTACCCGGCCCGGGCTCGCCTACGGTCACCAGATTCATGTCGCGCCCTTCCACCGTGTTGCCCAGGTCGCGCACGCGGGCGAGCGGCGAGTCTTCCGCCCGCCCCAGCAGATCCAGGTGCCGGTCCCACGAATAGGGCTCGAAATACGCGTACCACACCGAATCGCGCTCTGGCGTGTGCGCGATCTCCAGGGTGTTGCCATCGAAGGTTGTCGGCACCCTGAACCACTGCCGGCGATCGTACGAGGCGACGGCGCGGTATCCCGGCCAGCCGTCGACGTAGGTGCACTGGCCGGCGTTTTCGAACCGGACCCGGCACGCCTGGTCGCGCGCGCCCTGCAGGCGAAAATAGAACCACTGCCGGAACTCGGCGTGCGAGTCGGCGCGAATGTGCACGCGCAGGTCGTTCGCGTGCAGGGCGGTGATGGTCTCGATGGCACCGGCGTCGAAGCCGTGGCTGATCTTGGGCATGGCGATGTGACGAAGCGAGTTTGCCGGCGGAGAGCCGCGATCGCGCGCCGGGAGTGCCTGGCGAACGCCCGCTATGCTACCATCGCCCTCACCGCAGCGGACGCCGGTGCCGCCCATGCCGACGGCGGCGCCTGCGGCGGCAACACCAAGGAGGTGCCATGAGCACGGTAGCCCCGCCCTCGGTCGCGCACGGTCTCTCATCGGGCTGGTCACTCGCCCTGGGCATCCTGCTATTGATCGCCGGCGTCGCGGCGCTGCTCTTCCCGGTTATCGCCGCGGTCGCCGCCACGCTCTATGTCGGCTGGTTCGCACTCATCGCCGGCGCGATCGCCATAGCCATCGCGATCAAGACGCATGCCGAACCCCACTTCGGATGGCGCCTGCTGGTCGGCGTGGTCTATCTCGCGCTGGGTTTTATCCTGGTCGCCAACCCGCTCACGGGAGCGGTATCGCTGGCGTTGTTCGTCGGCGCGCTGCTGGCGGTAGCCGGGGTGGTCGAAATTGCGCTGGCGTTTCGGCTCAAGCCGCATAAGGGCTGGTGGTGGCTGCTTGCCAACGGCATCGTGTCCATTGTCCTGGCGATCCTGATTGCCGTCGGCTGGCCGCTCGACTCTCTGGTGCTGATCGGCTACCTCGTCGGCTTCCAGATCATCGCCTGCGGCGTGGCGCGCATCGCCCTCGGCATGGGTGCGCGCGCGGTGGCGCCGGCGCCCGCAGCGGGCGGCTGAGGCGGCGCTCCTCGCGTGGACGTTTCCGCGCCGAACCGCGCCCGCAGCGCCCGCGCGGCGCACCGCGCCGACTTCGAGGCGAACAAGCTCAACAAGCGCCTGCGGCGCCTGGTGGGCCAGGCCATCGCCGACTTCGCGCTGATCGAGGCCGGGGATCGGGTGATGGTCTGCCTATCCGGCGGCAAGGACAGCTACGGCCTGCTCGACATCCTGCTCTCGCTCAAGGACCGCGCGGCGCTGGCCTTCGAGCTGATCGCGGTCAATCTGGATCAGAAGCAGCCGGGCTTTCCGGCCGACGTCCTGCCGCGGTATCTCGAGTCGCGCGGCGTGCCGTTTCGGATCGAGGAGCAGGACACCTACCGCGTCGTCAAGCGCCTGATTCCGGAAGGCAAGACGATGTGCTCGCTGTGCTCGCGGCTGCGCCGCGGCGCCTTGTACCGGGTGGCGACGGAGATCGGTGCGACCAAGATCGCGCTCGGGCACCACCGCGACGATATCATGGCGACGTTCTTTCTGAACCTGTTCTTCGGCGGCAAGCTCAAGACCATGCCGCCCAAGCTCGTTTCCGATGACGGCAAGCACATCGTCATACGCCCGCTCGCTTACGTGCGCGAGCGCGACCTTGCGCGCTACGCCGAGGCGATGGCGTTTCCGATCATCCCGTGCAATCTCTGCGGTGCCCAGGAAAACCTGCAGCGCGCGCAGGTGACCGCGCTGCTGCGCGAGTGGGAGCGCAAATATCCCGGCCGCTGCGAAAGCATCTTCAACGCGCTGGGCAACGTCGTTTCCACCCATCTGCTCGACCGCAGCTTGCGCGATTTCGGGGCGATCCGTGCCGGAAGCCCGCCGCGGTCCGACGGCGACCTTGCCGGCGATGACGATCCGGCGGCGATGCCGGGCGCCGCCGCGCCACGGATTGCCGTGCGGGCGGCCGACTGACGGCCTCCATGTCTGGCTCGTGCCGCTGCGCCGTGGCGGCGAGGCGCAAGCCACGCCGCCAGGCGCTTGGGCTGCTCGCGCTCGCGACCCTCGCCCTGCTGCTGCGCTCGCCCCTTGGCGCCGCCGCAGCCGACGACTCGGGGACGTTGTCCGGCCCCCCCTTGCTCGCCGCGCTCAGGGCGGGCGGCATGATCCTGTATTTTCGCCACGCCTCAACCGACTTCGGCCAGAACGACGAACACATGACCGGCTACGAGGACTGCAGCCGGCAACGCAATCTGACCGAGCAGGGACGCGACCAGGCGCGCGCGATCGGCGCGGCGATCAAGCGGCTGGGACTGCCCATCGCCACGGTTCTGGCCAGCCCCTTCTGCCGGACCATGGAAACCGCGCGGCTGATCTTCGGCACGGCGACGGCAACCCCGGCGGTGCGTGGAGGCCCGGCAAGCGGCGGCGCCACCGACCGTTACGCCGAGCTGGCGAAGCTGCTTTCGACCGTTCCGCCTGCTGGAACCGACCTCGCCATCGTCAGCCATGGCAACCCTTTCCATGCCGTCGCCGGCGCGCCCTACCTCGCGGAGGGCGAAGCGGCGGTGATCCGGCCGCTGGGCGCGGACGGCTTCCGCATCGTGGCACGCATTGCCAAGGACGGCTGGAACGCATTGGCCGCGCCGTGATTGCGCGGTCAGGCCCGCCCGCTCGGCGATCTCGCCGCGCTGGGCTTGACCACGGAAAAGCAAGGAGTCCGCCATGAAGCCTAGCCATTGCCTCCGCATCCTCACGTTGCTCTCCACGATGCTCCTGCTGCCGGCCGCGTCGGCCGCGTCCAAGACCGATCTCGAAACTGCGATGGGTTATGACGGTCTCGAGAAAATCAGCATCAAGGGGATTGACCTCGCGTATGCGCGGCCGGGCGCCACGCTCGCCGGCTACGATCGGGTCATGCTCGATCCGGTCGATGTTGCGTTCCACAAGAACTGGAATCCGACCCGGGCGGGCAGCCAGATCAAGCTCAGTGCCGAAGACCGCGAGAGTATCAGGGCGGGTGTGGCGAAGATCGTCTTCGACGAGTTCGTGAAGGAACTGCAGACCAAGAGCAGCTACCAGGTGGTGAACGAGGCCGGCCCGGACGTGCTGCGCGTCAAGGTCAAGATCGTCAACCTTTACGTCAATGCGCCCGATACCAGGACGGCCGCCCCCTCACGGACCTATGTGGTTTCGGCCGGCGAAATGACGCTGTTTGCCGAGCTGTACGACGCCGAGACGGGCGAGCTGTTGGCAAGGGTGGTGGACCGGCGCGAAGCGCGCACTGCACGGACGCTGATGCTCGCCAGCAGCGTGGTGAATGCCGAGGAGGCGCGCTCCATCGCGTCCAACTGGGCGCGCATCCTGCGCGACGCTCTGGACAAGGCACACGGCATCGGCAGGAAATAGCCGGGGCCGACTCAACGCCCTGGCGACGCGCCACGGCCTCCATGACCGCGCGCCCATTCGGGGACGCGCCAAAACGGGCGCGGGCGCTGGCCGAGGCGCAGGCGGATGCGCCCACGCCCGACTATTTGACGCTGTCCTTGCTCTGTCCGAACAGGATGCTGCGCGCCTGCGCGTCGCTGGCGGCGGGTTGGACGTTGATCGTCTTCGCCAGCGCGTAGGCACGAACCACCGCCGGCCTTGCCTTGATGGCTTCCTTCCAGCGTCGCAGGTGCGGGAACTCGTCGAGATCCTGCTGCTGCCGCTCCGGCAGGATCCACGGATAGCTCGCCATGTCGGCGATCGAGTACTCGCCGGCGATGAACTCGCGCTCGGCGAGCCGCTTGTTGAGCACCGCGTAGAGCCTGCCGGTCTCGCGCACGTAACGGTCGATCGCGTAGGGCAGTTTCTCCGGCGCGTACAGACCGAAATGGTGGTTCTGTCCGGCCATCGGCCCGAGGTTTGCCATCTGCCAGAACAGCCACTGGATGCAGTCGAGCCGGGCTCTCCACTCCGCCGGAATGAAGCGGCCCGATTTGTCGGCCAGGTAGATAAGGATCGCGCCGGACTCGAACATTGGCAGGGGCGCTCCGCCGTCCGCGGGCGCCCGATCGACGATGGCCGGGATGCGATTGTTGGGCGAGATCTGCAGAAACGCCGGTTCGAATTGCTCACCCTTGCTGATATTGACCGGGTGGATGGTGTACGGCAGGCCCGTTTCCTCGAGGAAAATGGTGAGCTTGTGGCCGTTGGGCGTGGTCCAGTAGTAGAGGTCGATCATGTCAGATCGTAGCCGGATACGCGCCGCCCTCGAGCAACAGGTTCTGGCCGGTGCGATAGCCGGCCTGGACGCTGCAGCCGTAGGCGCACAGCGCGCCGAACTCGGCAGGTGCGCCGAAGCGCGCGCTCGGATTGGGTTTCCTGCATGATACGGGGCACGGCGGGGACTTGCCTCTACTTGGCGGCGACCGCGGCCTGCGCTGGCACCGGCTTGCGTCGGCGCACCTGCAGCACGGTGCCGATCGCCAGCAGCATGCAGAGGGCAATGGCGACGAAGACCGCCCGCGGCAGGCCGTGGTCGAGCAGCGTGCCGATGGCCACCGGCGCGACAGTCGCGCCCAGGTCGAAGCCGGAATAGACGAAGCCGTATATGCGACCCGAAGCGCCTGGCGGCGTTGCGTTGCGCACGATCATGTCGCGCGAGGGGCCGGTGGCCCCGAGCACGAAGCCGGTAAGGGTGAACAGCGGCACGGCGAGATAAGCCGCCCCCGGCACCGCAGCGACGAGCAGCATGAGCGCGGCGCCGGCGGACAGGCCACCCGCTGCCACGCGGTCGTGATGCCGGGTGCGCGCGGCCAGAAATCCCCCAGCCAGAATGCCGCAGGTGTTGCCAAGCAGGTATGCCGCCAAGGCCGAGGTCGCCACGCCGAGGGGAATGGCGTAGGCGGCATTGAGCACCGGGCCGGCAAAAGTCTGGATGCCGGTGGTTGCCAGCGTCAGCACGCAGAAATACGCGAAGCAGAGCAGGATGGGCGCCTGCATGAACAGCGCGATGCTGCTCGGGCGGGTGGCGGGCATGCCGGTGGCATGGGCGCGGCTGCGGAATGCGCCCTTCTGCAGGGCGAGCGCGGTGAGCGCCATCAGGCCGACGGCGCCCACGGTGAGCAGCGCCGCGCGCCAGCCGAAAGCGCTGCCGATGCCGAAGCTCACGATCGGGGCGACCGCGAAGCCCAGGCTCCCGCCGATGCCGTGCGTGCTGTACGCGTGTCCGAGCCGGCGCGGGTCGACGTTGGCGTTGAGCACGGCGAAGTCGGCCGGATGGAACACGCCGTTGCCCACGCCCATGAGCGCCACCAGCGGAAACAGCCAGTAGACGCCCGGAACGAAGGCGGCGAGCAGCATGCTGCCGGCCAACAGCCCGATGCCACCCAGGAGCACCGGCCTGGCGCCGAAGCGATCGACGGCGAAGCCGGCGGCGAACTGACAGGCGCCGCTGGCCAGGTAGAAGACGCTCAAAAGCGCGCCCAACGTGGCGTAGCCGACATTGAATTCCGCCTTGAGCAGCGGGAACAGCGGTGCCAGCGTGAGCTGGAAGAAGTGCGACAGGCAGTGCGCCGAGCCGACCAGACCGATGACCCGGACATCGCGGCGGAGCGCGCTGCGGTCGGCAGCGGATGAAGCGGCAGTCAAGGGGCGGCGGTGATACAAAAGACGAATTATAACTTGCACTTGCCGCGGCACGGGCGCGGAACGCGGCGGCGGGCTTTGGCTCCAACAACTGGGTGCCCCAATATAGGCACCGTCGCGCGCGGGGTCGCGGGCCGCAACGTTGGACCCGACCCGGGTCGGACGGACCCGGGGTCTAAGGAGGAACGGATGAGTGCCAAAGTCAAGAAAGGCGATGCCGAATGGAAGGCGCAGCTAAGCCCGGTGCAGTATTGGGTGACGCGGCAGAAGGGAACCGAGCCGCCGTTCACCGGCAAGTACTGGGAAACGCAGGCTGCCGGTACCTATCGCTGCGTTTGCTGCGGTGCGCCGCTGTTCGAATCGAGCACCAAGTTCGACGCCGGCTGCGGCTGGCCGAGCTTCTACGCGCCGGTGGCCGGCGAGAATCTGCGCACGGAGGTGGACAAGAGCCATTTCATGCGCCGCACGGAAGTCATGTGCGCGGCCTGCGATGCGCACCTGGGCCATGTTTTCGAGGACGGTCCGCAGCCGACCGGACTGCGCTACTGCATGAACTCCGCCTCGCTTGACTTCGAGCCGAAGGACGAGGGCTGAGGGCGACATGCGCGTGCTCCTCGCCGAAGACGATCCGATGATCGGCGCCAGTGTCCGCCAGGGACTGCGCCAGGATGGCTTTGTCGTCGACTGGGTCGAGGATGGCCGCGCCGCGGAGCTCGCACTTGCCGAGCGCGTGCACGATGCGATGGTGCTCGACCTCGGATTGCCGAGGCGCATGGGCCTCGACGTGCTGGGTACGATGCGCCGCGGCGGCGATACCCGGCCGGTGCTCATCCTTACCGCGCGCGATGCCGTGGCCGATCGCGTCGCGGGCCTGAACGCCGGCGCCGACGATTATGTCGTCAAGCCGTTCAACCTGGACGAGCTGTCCGCGCGCTTGCGCGCGCTGCTGCGGCGGAGCTCCGGCCGGGCGGGCCCGGTGCTCGCGCACGGGGAACTGGAGCTCAATCCGGCCACGCATGAAGCGTCGTTCCGGGGCGAGCCGCTGGCGCTGTCGCCGCGCGAGTTCGCGCTGCTCGAAGCGTTGCTCTCCCGCCCGGGCGCGATCCTGTCGCGCACCCAGCTGGAGGACAAGCTCTACGGCTGGAGCGACCCGGTGGAGAGCAATGCGGTGGAAGTGCACATTCACGCCCTGCGGCGCAAGCTCGGCGCCGACTTCATCCGCAATGTCCGTGGCGTGGGCTGGATGGTGGCCCACCCGACCGCAAACGCATGATGTCGATTCGCCGCCAGCTCCTGGCATGGCTTCTGGGCGGCCTGCTCGCCGGCATCGCCGTCGCCGCGGTCGGCACGTACTGGCGCGCCCGCGACGAGGCCAATGCCCTGTTCGACCACCAGTTGCAGGAGATGGTCGCCTCGCTCACCGACGCGCCCTTCGCCGCGGCGCCGGCGGGGCCGGGCAGCGCGACCGGCGCCGACGCGCTGGTGGTGCAGATCTGGGATCGCAACGGCGTGCAGCTCTACCTGTCGCAACCGCAGCGCGAGCTGCCGCAGCACGCGCAGCTTGGCTTTACCAACCTGCGCACCGACGCCGGCGAATGGCGGGTGTTCAGCGCGCTGACCGGCAGCCAGGTCATTCAGGTTGCGCAGCCGATGCGCGCCCGGCGCGAGCTGGCGGCGAGCATGGCGCTGCGCACCATCGTGCCGCTGCTCGCGGTCATGCCCGTGCTGGGGCTGCTGATCTGGCTCATCATCGCCCGCGGACTGCAGCCTCTGGAGCGCGTCGCGGCGGCGGTTTCGCGCCGCTCGCCGACCCAGCTCGAGCCGCTTGCCGAGGGCAAGCTGCCACGCGAGGTGCGGCCCCTGGTGCAGGCGTTGAACGGCTTGCTGCTGCGCCTGGGCGAGACCCTCGCCGCGCAGCGCACGTTCATCGCCGACGCCGCGCACGAGCTGCGCACGCCGCTCACCGCGGTGCACCTGCAGGCGCAGCTCGCCGAGCGCGCCACGACCGATGCCGAGCGCCGCAAGGCGCTCGCCGACCTCAAGGCGGGCCTCGAGCGCGCCACGCGGCTCTCCGAGCAGCTGCTGACCCTCGCCCGAGCCGAACCCGGTGTCGACGGCAGCGGGCAACCGCCCGAGCCGGTCGATCTTGCCGCGCTTGCGCGCGAGGTGGTCGAGGAGCTCGCACCGCTCGCGGCGCAACGGCGGATCGACCTTGGCTTGGGCGAGGCGCATGCGGCGACGGTGCGCGGGGATCGGGACGCCATCCGCACCCTGCTCTCCAACCTGGTCGACAACGCATTGCGTTACACCGGGTGCGGCGGCCGGGTCGACGTCGCCACGGGGCCCGACGGCGAACGCAGCGCGATGTGGGTGCGCGACAACGGCCCCGGTATCCCGCACGCCGAGCGCGATCGGGTGTTCGACCGCTTCTATCGCGGGCAGCCGGCCGGCGACGACGCCGCACGGGCGGGCGTGCGCGGCAGCGGCCTGGGCCTGTCGATCGTCAAGCGCATCGCCGAGCGCTATGGCGCCACGATCGAGCTTGGCCCGGGCATCGACGGCGCGGGCCTCGGCGTGGGCGTGCGTTTCCCCGCCATGGGGGCTTAAGTCTGCCTTAAGTCTCGGACCGTAACGTGGCACCACGCGGGACTGCAGTTCGATCCCGACCATCAACCAAGGAGCAATCGATGCAAGCGAAAACCTTCAAACGCAACGCGGTCGCACTGGCACTGGCCGCGGCATTTGCCCTCGGCGTCGGTGTCGCCGATCGCGTGACGCTGCACACGGCGAGCGCGGCCACCGCGGCGCCCTCGGTGGCTCCGACGCCGGTGGCGGCGTCTGCTAGCGCCGTTCCGGCCGCGGCATTGCCCGACTTCAGCGGCCTGGTGGAGAAGTACGGATCGGCGGTGGTCAACATCAGCGTCGTGCAGGGCACCAAGACGGCGGCCCATGGGCAGATGCCCGACCAAGAGGACCTGCCGCCGTTCTTCCGCAACCTGCCCTTCCAGTTCCAGTTTCCCGAGCCGCAGGAGCGCGGTCCGACGCGCGGCGTGGGCTCCGGCTTCATCGTCAGCGCCGACGGCATCATTCTCACCAACGCGCACGTCGTCGACGACGCCGATGAGGTGACGGTCAAGCTCACCGACAAGCGCGAATTCACCGCCAAGGTCCTCGGCGCCGACAAGACGACCGACATCGCGGTGCTCAAGATCGCCGCGCACGATCTGCCCTACGTCCGCATCGGCGATCCGAAGACCACCAAGGTCGGCGAGTGGGTGGTGGCCATAGGCCAGCCCTTCGGCTTCGAGAATACGGTGACCGCGGGCATCGTCAGCGCCAAGTCGCGCTCGCTGCCCGGCGACTCGTATGTGCCCTTCATCCAGACCGATGCCGCGGTCAACCCGGGCAACTCGGGCGGCCCGCTGTTCAATCTCAAAGGCGAGGTCATCGGCGTGAACTCGCAGATCTTCAGCCGCAGCGGGGGTTTTCAGGGCCTGGCGTTCGCCGTTCCGATCGACGTGGCCATGCAGGTCAAGGACGAGATTCAGCATGAGGGCAAGGTGAGCCACGGCCGCCTCGGCATTGCAATCCAGGAAGTCAATCAGGCACTGGCCCAGAACTTCGGCCTGAAGTCGCCTACCGGCGCGCTGGTGGCCCAGGTGGAGAAAGGCAGCCCCGGAGAGAAGGCCGGCCTCAAGTCGGGCGACGTCATTCTCAAGCTCGACGGCAAGGAAATCTCGCGTTCGTCGGATCTGCCGCCGATGGTTTCCTCGCTCAAGCCGGGGTCGAAGATTACCCTCGAGATATGGCGCAACGGCTCGTCGCAGCAGCTCAACGCAAGCGTGGGCGAGCTCAAGGACACGACCGTCGCCATGACGGGCGACAAGGAGTCGCTGGGCAAGGCCAGGCTTGGCATCGCCGTGCGCCCGCTGACCGCGGATGAAAAGCGGGGCACCGATCTCACCGACGGCCTGGTCGTTCAGGACGTCGCCGGGGCCGCCGAGCGCGCAGGCGTGCGTCCGGGCGATGTCATCGTTGCGGTGAACAACACCCCAGTGAAGAGCGTGGAGGAGCTCAAGAGCCTGGTCGACAAGGCAGGCAAGACGATCGCGCTGCTGGTGCAACGCGACGAGGCGCGCATCTTCATTCCCGTCACGCTGGGCTAGCCGCGCCCATCCTTTCCCTCCCCCTGGCGCCGCTCCGGTTCGCGGCGCTCCCCGAAGCGGACGGCGACCCCGTCCGCTTTTTTTTCGCTCCCGGCCCGCTTGACAGCAATCAATATTGAAATGATATCATAGAGCTATCGTACGGCCGCACCCGCGGCCGCGCGCACGCGGCGGAGGGGATCATGCAACGCGCAGTGGAAGGCCCGGGCAAGAACGCCCATGCGGAGCGCCCGATCGGCACCTGGAACGGCTTCGTCTCGCTCGGCGTCGGCATCGCGCTCGTTGCCGGGGGCATCTGGGTGCTCGTTCACGGCCTTCTCGTCGAGCATCCGGTGTCGGTCGCCGGAGTCATTCTCGCGGTGCTGCTCTTCCTCGCCCTCGAAACGCTCGGTGCGCTGTTCCTTGCGGGGCTGTACACGGTGCAGCCGAACGAGGCCGCGATTCTGCAGCTGTTCGGCAGCTACCGCGGCAGCACGCGGATGAGCGGCTTGCGCGGCACGAACCCGTTCTACACCCGACGCAAGATCTCGCTGCGCGCGCGCAACCTCAACGGCGAGCGGCTCAAGGTCAACGACAAGCAGGGCAACCCGATCGAGATCGCGGCGGTGGTCGTCTGGCGCGTCGACGACACCGCCAAGGCGAGCTTCGACGTCGACAATTACGAGAATTACGTCAAGCTGCAGAGCGAGGCCGCGGTGCGGCATCTTGCCTCGGCCTTCGCCTACGACGAAGGCAATGGCGTAGCGGCCCCTGGAACCCATCCGCCGACATTGCTTGCCAGCGCCGACATCGTGAACCGGGCGCTGGTGCTCGAGCTGCAGCAGCGTCTGGACAAGGCAGGGGTGGTCGTCGAGGAGGCGCGGCTCACGCACCTTGCCTACGCGCCCGAAATCGCGCAGGTGATGCTGCGCCGGCAGCAGGCCGAGGCGGTCATCGCCGCCCGCCGAAAGATCGTCACCGGCGCGGTATCGATGGTCGAGATGGCACTCAACGATCTGTCTGCCAGGCAGGTCGTCAATCTCGACGACGAACGCAAGGCGGCGATGGTGAGCAACCTCTTGGTCGTGCTCTGTGCGGAGTCCGAAGTGCAGCCGGTGGTCAACACCGGCACCCTCTACAACTAGACGCGCGTGCTCGCGCAGAGGAGAACATGATGCTCATCGTACGAGGCAAGCATACCGGGACCTGGACTGCGATCGGTGCCGCGCTGGGCACCGCGCTCGGGACAGCGCTGGGCAACACCCCGCTCGGGCTCGCTGCCGGCGCGGGCGTGGGGCTGGCCGTGGCGCTGCTCGCGGGCCAGCCCGGCAAGCGCGTGGGCTAGGAGCGGCCATGCCATTCCGGCCAAGCGGCGCCGCGAGCGTTGCGCCGCAGGTGCCGTTACGAGCCCGGCGCTGAGCCGGGGCCACGGCGGCGCGGCGGGTCGCACAGACGATGGCCGAGCGCAAGGCGTTCCTGCTGCGCGTCGATCTTGGCGTGTGGACGGAGCTCGAACGCCTGGCGCAGGCGGAGCTGCGCAGCGTGAACGCGCAGATTGAATTCCTGCTGCGCGACGCGCTGGCGCGGCGCGGCATCAAACCGAAACAACTCCCGCCGCGAGCGGGGCCGGCACGTGGCAAGGTGGATTGAACCGCTGGCGCGGGCACTGGCCGCTGCCCCGGCCTTTCGCGGCTGCGCGTTGCGCGCCGCGCGCCGCGAAGACGAGGAGCTGCTGTTCGCCCTGCACCGGTCGGCGATGCGCGACTACGTCGAGGCGGTGTGGGGGTGGGACGAACGCTGGCAGCGGGCACATTTCGCGGCAACCTATGCTCCGGAGCAGCACGCGGTGATCGTGCGCATCGAAGGCCAGCCGCGCGACATCGGTCGCGTCAGCCTCACCCGCCACTGGCGCAAATACTTCCTGCGCGACATCGAACTCATCGCCGCCGAGCGCAATCGCGGCCTCGGCACGGCAATCATCCGCTCGCTGCTGGCGCAGGCGTGGACGGAAGGCCGTGCCATCGAGCTGCTGGTGCTCAAGCACAATCCCGCACAGCGCCTCTACGCGCGACTGGGCTTTCGCATTGTTGCCGACGACGGCGCGCGCTTCCGCATGCGCGCGGAGGGCGCCTAAGCCAGCACGCGCCTGAGCCACACGCCGATGGCCTGAACCTCCTCCAGGCATACCGAGTGCTGCATCGGATAGGTGTGCCACTCGATGGGGTAGCCGGCGGCCTCGAGCAGGCTTTGCGAGGATTGGCCCCACTGCAAGCGCACCACGGGGTCGGCGGTGCCGTGCGCCATGAAGATCGGCACGGCGCGGGACGCGCTGCTCCCTTCGGCGGCCAGCCGATCGGGGGCAATCAGATACGTCGACAGCGCCAGGATCCCCGCCAGGGGCTGCCCATGGCGCAGCCCGGTGTAGAGCGCGATCGCGCCGCCCTGGGAAAAACCGGCCACCACGATACGCTCGGCGCGCATGCCCCGCCCGCGCTCGCGCTCGACAAGGGCCTCGAGCTGCGCCTGCGATTGCCGCACGCCGACCAGGTCCGCCCGGCTGCTCAAATCCGCCGCGGCGATGTCATACCAGGCACGCATGCGCATGCCGTTGTTGATGGTCACCGAGCGTACCGGCGCGTGCGGGAACACGAATCGAGTCGGCATGCTGGCGGGCAGCCCGAGCTCCGGCACGATGGGCACGAAGTCGTTGCCGTCGGCGCCAAGCCCGTGCAGCCATATGACGCTGGCGGTTGGGGCGGGCGCGGTTTCCAACTCGATGCCGGGAAGGGGGTCGCTGGTCATGATGCAGGCGCCATGGGCGTGCCGGGCGAATCGTACCTTGCCGCGACCGGCTGCGCCATGCAGGTCAGGCGCAACGCCGGTATCGCGATCGAAGCAGCATTGGACTCGTATCGCGCCGCCGCTTCAAAATTTAGCGGCCGATCGTATCCGATCGGCCGCAGCGTCACTGGCAACAAGCCCAGTGCGATCTCACTCTCCTAACACACCCTCCCGACGATAGCGACTTCTCCCCTTATTGGGCCTCAACGAATCATGGAATGACGAGCACGTTGTTGTCCACCTTGGTGACGCCCGGAGCCGCCCATGCCGCCTGTTCAGCCTGGTCCCTTTCGTCCCACGAATGAACGCTCCCGCGCAGAATCACTTTGCTGTCGCTCGATTCCACACGGATCTGGTTGGCATCAAGCTGCGCCCTGCGGGCGAAGGCACTCTCGATCTTGGCCTTCACGTCGGCGGCGCTGACCTTCGGCTTGATGCCAATACTGTTGGTGACTCCCCTGACGCCCATGATGTATCGGATGGCATGTTCGGCGGCACTCTTTTGATACTGCCACTCGACCTCACCCTCAAGCGTCACCCAGCCGTTTTCAACCGTAGCCTGAATTCGATCGGGGGGAACCGCCACATTGAAACGCAAGCCGCTCAGGACCGATTGGGCGACGTCGGCATCGCTGCGCGCCGCGGTCCCGGGCAACTTGATGGTCAACTCTTCGGCGACCGCTTTTACGCCGGCCACCTGCTTTACCACGCGTTCAACTTCCTTTTTTTGCCAATAATTTCCAATCGACCCGTTGAGCGTCACTACGCCGTCCTTGACGGCCACGCCAATGGCCGAGGGATCAATGCTGGGATCCCAGTCAAGCTCGGCAATGACTTTGCGCCGAATTTCGTTGTCATCAATCTTGGTCATCGAAATCTCCTTCATCAGCCACCGCAACGCCGCCGGCGACCATTTTGGTAACCTACGCTCAAACCGGTGGTTCGCTCTTGATGTAGCGCAAACACGCGCGAAATAACTTGCGCGCATGCGCCGCGGCACGGGTCGAGCCCCTCGGGGTACGCTGGCGGCGCCCCGGCGCGCACAGGGGCCGCCTCAGAGGCCGAACGGATAGGTGTCTGGAAGGTCTTGCAGCGCCTCAGTCCAGAGCGGGCGAACCTGATGGCTGTGGGCGCAGCACGGATGTGAGGCCCACGCCTGGACCGCTCGGAAAGCACTATTGTGGCGTCACCTTCGCCGCAAGGTACGCCACGCAACTATCGAGCGTCGAAAGCTTCCGATAATCGGCTTCAGGAATATCCACACCGAGTGCCTTGTGCAACGCGAGAACGAAATTGAGAAAATCCATCGAGTCGAGATCGAGCTGATTGCGAAGCTCCACCTGCGGGTCCAGGCTCTGCGGCTCGAGCTCGGGCGCAACCTCGCTCAATGCGGCCAGGACGGTGCTCCTGAGCTTTTCGGGCGTCATAGTTTCTCCGGTTCCTGCAGCAGGCGATCGATGGCGTCGAGTAGCAGTGCCCCGCGGTGACCGTCGGTGGCGCGATGGTCGCCCGAAAGTGTCGCGCTGATCACCGGTTGCGCGGCGATCCGTCCGTCGACGACCCATGGTCGCTCCACCACCTTGCCGAAGCCGACCAGGGCGAGCTGTGGTGGATAAATGATCCCGAACAGGGATTCCACGCCACGCTCGCCCAGGCTGGTGACGGTGATTGTCGGATCGGTCATCTCGGAGCTTCGGAGCGATCCGGCACGTGCGCGTCGGGTCAGGTCCTGGAGCCCGAGCATCAACTCGTCAAGACTGCGCCGGTCGGTATCGTGAAGCGCGGGCGCCACCAACCCGCCGCCGCGCAGCGAAATCGCCACCCCGACGTGAATCGATCGGCTCTGCTCGGCGCGACCGTTGCGCCAGAAGCCATTGAGCTCCGGGACAGCGCGCAGCGCCAGCGCCGTCGCCTTGAGCAGCAGCACTCCCGGCAGCAGCCGCTCAGTGACCGGCCTGCCGGCATTGCGAGCCGCGAGCCAGGCCAGCGCCTTCGCGAGCGAGATCGCCGTGGCCAGGTAATAATGCGGGATCTCGCGCTTGGACAGCGCCATCGTGGCAGCAATCGCGTCGCGCATGCGCATTGCCCGATCCGAAGCTTCCTTCGGTGCCGGCGCGGCTGGAGCCGCTGCGACGCGCTCCACGTCCTCCAGCGTGATGCGTCCGCCCGGGCCGGTCCCCGTGAGGCCAGCAGGGTCGATGCCGAGTTCGAGCACACGCCGGCGCGCGGCCGGCGAGATCTTGAGCCGCTCCATCGCCGCCTCTGCGATCGCTGCCGACACCACCGGTGCCCTGCTCGGAGGCGGCGCCGCAGGTGGAGGTGCCGCGGCGAGTGGTGGCGGCATGGCTGCGACCTCGGACGGCACTTCGCCTTCCACGCGAATCACTGCGAGCGGGGTTCCGACGGGCAGCCATTCATCGTGTGGTTCGACCAGGATGCTCTCGAGCACGCCGTCGACGAACGATTCGGTATCGACGTTGGCCTTGTCGGTTTCAATCACGGCGATGATCTCGCCGCGCTTGATGCGCTCTCCCGGCTTCCTGCACCATTCGACCAACTTGCCGCGGGTCATGTCGGCGCCCAACTTGGGCATGACGAACTGAGTCATCGCTGAACCTCAGAACAGCGAATGCACCGCGCTCACGATGGCGGGTACCTGAGGAAGTGCGGCATCTTCGAGGTGCTTGGCGTAAGGGATCGGCACCTCGGCGCTGCACACCCGCGCGACCGGCGCATCGAGCGCGTCAAAGGCGCCTTCCATGATCTGCGCACTTATCTCCGCGGCGAGGCTGCCGGTTCGCCAGCCCTCGTCGATAACCACTGCGTGGTGAGTGTGGCTCACCGACTCGAGGATCCTCGCCGTGTCGAGCGGGCGCAGCGTACGCAAATCGATGACTTCGGCGTCGATTTTTTCGGCCGCGAGCGCTTCGGCCGCCTGCAAGGTCTTGCCCAAGGTGCCGCCGTAAGTGATGAGGCTCACGTCGCGCCCAGTGCGGCGCACTGCCGCCTCACCGATGCGCATCGGCATGCCATCCTCGGTTTCCCCTTCCAGCGCATAGAGCAGTGCGTGCTCGAAGATGAACACGGGGTCCGGCTCTTGCAGCGCGGCGAGCAGCAGGCCCCGTGCATCGGCCACCGTCGCCGGCGCGATCGCCTTGATGCCGGGGATATGTGCATACCAGCACTCGAAGCTGTTGGAGTGTTGCGCCGCCATGCCGCGCCCCCCTCCGGTTGCCATGCGCACCACCAGCGGGACGCTGAACTGGCCTCCAGACATGTGCCGCAGGGTCGCCGCGTTGTTGACGATCTGGTCGAGGGCAAGCAGGCTGAAATTGATCGTCATCACCTCGACGATCGGGCGCATGCCGGCCAGCGCCGCCCCGATGCCGGCGCCGACGAACGTCGACTCGGAGAGCGGCGTGTCGCGGATGCGCTCCGGTCCGAACTCGGCGAGCAGCCCCAGGCTCACCGCGAATGCGCCGCCGTAGCGGCCGACGTCCTCGCCCATAAGAAAGACGCGAGCGTCGGCGCGCATTGCGTCACGCATCGCGCCGCGCACCGCCTCGCGATAGGTCGTCTTGCTCATGGTGCGAGCGCCGTTTCGCGAGGCGTGTAGACATCTCGAGTGAGATCCTCGGTGGGCTCCCACGGCCCTGCTTCGGCCACCGCAACTGCCTCGGCGACCTCTGCGCCGACGCCCGCCTCCATATCGTTCCAGGCGGCATCCGTAAGCAACCCTTCGCCACGCAGCATGGCCGCAAAGGTGGTGATCGGGCAGCGGCGCTTCCACTCCGCGACCTCGGCGTGACTGCGATAGAGATCCGGGTCGGCCATCGAGTGGGCGCGGAACCGGTAGGTGCGGAGTTCAACGAAATGCGGCAGCTGCTCGCCGCGCACCGCAGAGGCCGCCTCTCGCACCGCGGATTCGACCGCCAGCACGTCCATGCCGTCGACAACCCGTGACGCAATGTTGTAGCTCTGCGCCTTCAAATGGATGTCGGTCTCGGACTCGGAGCGCATCAGCGCGGTACCCATCGCGTAGCGGTTGTTCTCGCAAAGGAACAGCACCGGCAAATGCCACAGCGCCGCGAGATTCAAGGATTCGTGGAACTCGCCCTCGGCCACCGCGCCTTCGCCGAAGAAACAAGCTGTGACGCGCGCACGATTCTGCAGCTTATCGGCCAGTGCGAGCCCCAGCGCGATCGGCAGCCCGCCCCCGACAATGGCGTAGCCGCCGTAGAAACGGCGGCTCGCATCGAATATATGCATCGACCCGCCGCGACCACGGCTCGCACCATTCGCCTTGCCGTACATCTCCGCCATCACCGCGCCGGCGGGGATCCCGCGAGCCAACGCATGCCCGTGTTCCCGATACGTGGCGACGATCGCGTCATCGGCCGTGAAAGCCGGCATCGCGCCGACGGCCACGGCCTCCTCGCCGATGTACAGGTGCAGGAAGCCGCGGATCTTGCCGAGCGTGTAGAGCTCGGCCGACTTCTCCTCGAAGCGTCGGATCAGCAGCATCTCCCGCAACAACCCCAGCGCGTGATGGCGTTGTAGCTCCGGTAGCGCCAAGGGTTCGGGGGTCATGATCCGCTCTCCAGCGTGGAAGTGTCGCCCTCGGGCAGCCCCAGCTCCCGCGCCTTGAGCAGGCGCCGCATGATCTTGCCGCTGCGCGTCTTCGGCAGCGTGGCGATGAAATCGATCTCCTTCGGCGCGACGACCGCGCCGAGACGCTTGCGCGCGTGGGCGAGCAGCGCCTTTTTCAATGCCTCGTCCGGCACGTTGCCGCTCTTGAGCGAAACGAACGCCTTGACGACTTCTAGCGCAATGGGGTCCGGCTTGCCGATCACCCCTGCCTCCGCCACAGCGGGATGCTCCATCAGAACGCTTTCGACCTCGAATGGCCCGATAAGATGGCCGGACGTCTTGATCACGTCGTCCTTGCGCCCGACGAACCAGAAGTAGCCGTCGCGATCGCGCCGGGCAAGGTCGCCCGTTAGGTACCAATCGCCCGCAAAGCACTTGGCGTAGCGCTCCGGCTCATTCAAGTAGCCGCGAAACATCGACGGCCAACCGCTCTTCAGCGCGACCTCGCCCTGCTTGTCCGCCGCGTCGACGACCGTCACCGTGCCGTGCTCGCCGGTGCGCACGAGCGCGGCTTCAATACCGGGCAGCGGCCGGCCCATTGAGCCTGGACGAATATCCATCGCCGCATAGTTGGCAATCATGATGCCGCCGGTCTCGGTCTGCCACCAGTTGTCGTGAAACGGCAGCCCGAATGCTTCCACACCCCAGCGCACCGCCTCGGGGTTGAGCGGCTCGCCGACGCTAGCGAGGAAGCGCAATGCCGGCATCGCGCGGCGGCGCCCGGGATCGATGCCCGCCTTCATCATCATGCGAATCGCCGTGGGCGCGGTGTACCAGACGCTCACTTTGTGCCGGGTGAGGATGTCGTACCAACGCTCGGCGTCAAAATCTGCCTCGTCCACGATGCTGGTGATCCCGTTCGTAAGCGGCGCGATGATCCCATAGGATGTGCCGGTCACCCATCCCGGGTCGGCGGTGCACCAGTAGATGTCGTCGGGGTGGAGATCGAGCACGAGCTTGCCGGTGATATGGTGCGCCACCACCGCCTGATGCACGTGCACAGCGCCTTTGGGCGTACCGGTCGTCCCGCTTGTGAAGTGCAGCAACGCCATGTCTTCCGGGTCGGTCGGCGGAATCATGAACGACTCGCTTGCGCCTCGCAGAAGGGCGTCGAAACCGAGCGTGCCGTCGGTGTGCGTGCCCTCGTCCACCACAAGCACATGCTTCAACGACGGAAGCGAGCCGCGCAGGCCGGCGACCTTCTTGTCGTATAGGGCCCGAGTCGTTATCAGGACCTTGGCTTCCCCTTTGGCCATCCGGGCACGGATAGGCTCCGGGCCGAATGCAGAGAACAACGTGCAGAACACGGCGCGGCACTTCCACGATCCAAGCGCGGCAACGTAGAGGCCCGGGATCCGCCCGGTGAGCGCATAGACCCGTTCACCCGGCGCGACACCGAGCTGCGCGAGAACGTTGGCGAACTGGTTCGAAAGGCGTGAGAGCTGGGCAAAGGAATAGTCCTCAATCGCCCCGTCCCGGCCGAGCCAGCGGATCGCCACCTGGTCGCGCCGTGACCCGGTGGCGTGGCGATCGACCGCCTCATAGGCAATATTAAGTCCGCGTTCGCCGGGCAACCCGTCGAGCTCCTTGCGTGCGTCCGCCCACGAAAAGGCCCGCCGTAAGGATTCGTAGTCCGGCATATTGGGCGCAACGTGCGACTCTCCGACCGACTTGACGATCCAGTCGTTAGCCATACTCCTCCATCTCGCCCGGGTGCTGCGTTGGCGTCATCGCGTTCCGCGCCTAGCATTAACCTAAGGCATTGGGTCCCCTGGCGCCTTGAGCCAAGTCAAAGGGAGGTCACAAGGACAGCGTCCGGAGTGCCCGGCCGCAGGATGGCAGATTGAGAGTTGAAAACGCGGCTCAGGGCGAAGCGCCGTTCGTGCTAGCGAGCGCAGCATTGCCACGGTGTTCATGATGGGAATCGAACGCCCAGATACCGATCGGCGTAGAGTTGTACGTTGCGGGCGGCGATGCCGTCATAGCGAGGAAACGGTGGCGTGTCGACTGACCCGCATGGGAGACGACTGTGAGAGTTGAGCGTGAGCGACTCTAGCGGGGCGGACCAACGCAGTTCGCCAGTTCCGCCGGAACGTATGGTTCTCACCGCCGGCCATTCGGTGACCGTGTACCAAGCCGTGCTCGACATCCTGCGGCAGATCGCGCCGCAGATCTCGCCCGCTGACTTGGATCGCACAACCCCGCTGCGGGACCAGGTGGATCTCGATTCGATGGATTGGCTGAACTTTCTCGTCGCACTGCGCGAGGTCCTCGGCATCGACATTCCCGAGGCCAATTGTGCGAAGCTCGTCACGCTCGACGACCTGCTCGCCTACCTCGAGCAACATCGCGCTGCCATGCCCCGTTATCCGACTCAGCTGGTGCGCGAGCACCGCCTCCTCGACGGCAGAATTGTGACGATCCGACCAATCAGGGCGGATGACGCCGGGCGCATCCGCGATTTCCTGGTGGCCTCCTCGGAAGAGAGCCGCTACAAGCGCTTCCAGAAATGGGTTCAAACGCCATCGACCAATCTGGTTCATTTTCTCACCGATATCGATTACGACCGTTCCCTGGCCCTGGTGTGCACCGTCCCGCGCGGCTCTGCCGAGGAAATCGTGGGCGAGGCGCGCTACGTCGCAAACCCGGACGGGAAGAGCTGCGAGTTTGGGGTGCTGATCGAGGATTCCTGGCGCAGGACGGGGATCGCGGGTCTTCTAATGGAGGCGCTGATCCAAGGCGCGCGCGACCGAGGGTTCACGGTAATGGAAGGGCTTGTGCTCGCAAACAACATGGTGATGCTGCGGTTCGCGCGTAACCTTGGATTCGAGGTCGAGCCGGTTACGGGCGACCGAACAGCGCTGCGCATCCATCGCCGCTTGCAGCCACAAGCCGAGCCAATCTCGACGGCGTGAACCCTGGCCGACCGTGCGCAGCTGAATGCGGCAGCGGCGCCGCGATTGATGGCCGGCGAGCCACATAACAGCAGGGCGCCGAAGTGCATCCGCGTTGAGGCCCGCGAGCGACACACCAATGGCCTAAGCCAAGGCGCAACGCCTCGGCGGCGGGCGCGTTTTGGGGCATCGGCTGTGCACTGCCATGACCTAGCTCAACGACGGTGGCCGTGTAATGCAGGCGAAGAAATGGCGCGCCGACGTCATCGTGCTGGGCACGCATGGCCGCCGCGGGCTATCGCGCGTGGTCTTGGGGAGCGACGCCGAGATGGTCGTGCGCGAGGCGCCGCTGCCGGTGCTCCTGGTACGCTCGCCACTCCGCCCGCGCAAGCTTCGCGCGCGCCACGACTGAACCAAGCATCCAGCGCGCGGCAGCGGCAGTGAGAGCGCGCCTTCGCCAGCGGCGCGAAGCAGCGCGCGGTATGGCTCAAACTCGCCAAGAATGCTGAGACTACCCGCGACGACCTCGAGCCCCTGACCGGCCTCGCCCTGGAGCACCAGGCGGAGCCCGCCCTTTCGTCGCCTCAAACCGCGTTGCCCTCGGCCCTTACGCTGCAACGCGCGCAACACTCGGACCGTGCGTGATTGAGCCGCCAACTTTCGTCCAGAATAAAATCGCCGCGGGCAGCTTCGTTGTGGAGACCCGTGCCCGACACGCTGAGTCCCCCTAAGGGTTGACGATCACGTCATTTTCGACGTTAGTTACGCCTGGCGCCGCCCATGCCGCCTGTTCGGCCTGCTCTTTTTCGTCCCAGGAATGAACGCTGCCGCGCAAAATTACCTTGCCGTCGCTTGACTCTACTCTTATCTGGTTGGCATCAAACTGTGCGCGACGCGCAAAGGCGCGCTCGATCTTCGCCTTCACATCGGCGGCACTAACTCTTGGCTTGATGCTGATGCTATTAGTGACGCCCTTCACGCCCATGAAGTATTTGACTGCCTTCTCGGCCGCTCTCTTCTGATATTGCCACTCGACCTCACCCTCGAGGGTCACCCAGCCGTTCTCAACCGTCACCTGAATGCGATGCGAGGGAACGGCTACGTTGAAACGCAAGCCGCTGAGAACCGATTGAGCAATGTCGGCATCATTACGCGCCGCCGCCCCATGCAGTTTGATGGTCAGATCCTCAGCCACGGCCTTGACGCCGGTTACCCGCTTCACGACGCGTTCAAGCTCCTTCTTTTGCCAATAATTTCCTATGCTCCCGGTCAGCGTCACGACCCCTTCCTTGACCGCGACACCCACCCCCGAAGCCTCAATGCTCGGGTCCCAGTCGAGCTCTGCAAGCACCTGTCGACGAATCTCGCTGTCATCGATTTTAGTCATCTCGTTCTCCCGTTGATCGCAAGCACCTTGTCTGCACCAAGAACCGGCCCCTTCACGCGATCAATCTGCCATGCCAAATCATCAAAATCGCGACCCGCTCGGAGGAGCTGTAAACGGACCGCCGACCATACCCCATTTAATTATCTGCTCGCACAGCGAACTGGTGTTGACCGAGGTCAATCTTCCGATGTTCGTCAGGACACCCATGCGCCAGTCGCCCTGACGCGACGGCAATTATCTTGCGAAATCCGGGTACATCCAGACAACCGTACCGAAGAGCCCGGGCCAACGAGGACATCCGGCGATACCACACGACGCGTCGACGTGTCCCTGGCGACCGGCGTACCAAACGCGGAATTTCCCAAGGTGTCGAGTGCACGCCTCATACGCTGCGAAACAGCGGCAGGATCGTTGCCGCGGCGCAACATCAGCAAGAGGTTCCTTCTTCGGGAGCGCCGCGTTCCATTGATCTTGCGCAATACGTGCCACACGCGCTTCGGGTAAATAAGCCCATACGTGGTCGCCGCGGGCGACGCGAGAAGAAATGCATCTGACGGGGCAAGTGGTTGGGAGTCAATCAATGGCGAACAATCATCGCTACATCCGTTTCTTTGCAAATATGGGCATCGACAACGTACCGCGCGTCGGCGGCAAGAATTCCTCGCTTGGTGAAATGTTCCGTGACTTGAGTGCGCAAGTTGTGCACGTACCCAACGGGTTTGCGATCACCGCCGATGCGTATCGGTGCATGCTGGACCGCGCGGGCGTGGCGCCGATCTTGAAGAAGGTGCTCGCGGGCTTCGACCCCGCCGAAGGGGTCACAGCGTGAACAACGATTTCAACGAGCTCCGGCTCGACGGAGTCACACGGCGCTTCAACGGTGGTGGGCGGGCGAGCTTCAACGCCGTTTCCGGGCTTACGTTGACGATCAAGCGCGGCGACTTCATCGCGCTGCTAGGGCCTTCGGGTTGCGGCAAGTCGACGGCATTGAACCTGATCGCGGGTCTGTTGCCATTGTCCGAGGGCGGCATCTGGCTTGACGACGAGCGAATCGATTCGTTGCCGCCAGAGAAACGCGGCTTCGGAATGGTATTCCAGAACTACGCACTGTTCCCGCACATGAGCGTGGTCCGGAACATCGATTTCGGCCTGCGCATGCGCAGCGTCCCCGCGGCCGAAATTGCCATGCGGGTGGCCAACATCATCAAGCTCGTGCAACTTGTCGGCCAGGAAAACAAACTGCCCGGCCAGCTCTCCGGCGGCCAGCAGCAGCGCGTCGCGATCGCGCGTGCGATCGTCATCGAGCCGCCATTAGTGCTGATGGATGAGCCACTGTCCAACCTCGATGCCAAGCTCCGGCTCGAGACGCGCTCTGAGATCCGCCGCATTCACCGCGACCTCGCCCGCACCACGATCTATGTCACGCACGATCAGGAAGAGGCGATGTCGCTCGCCGATCGCATTCTGGTCATGATCGATGGAGTCGTACAGCAGATCGCGACTCCCGAGGAGATCTATGCGCAGCCCGCCAATCTAGCGGTGGCGAGCTTCATGGGCTACCGCAACATGCTCGAACTCGCGGTCGACCGCCAAGACGGCGAGCGGGTGACACTGGCTGGTCCGGACGTGCGGATCACCGGCACCCGCAAGATGCCACTCGCGAATGGACGCGCCTGCATCGCCATGCGTCCTGAGGAGATGGTCGTCGGCGACGGCCCCGATGGAACGAACACGATTTCGGTGCACATCGATGGCGTCGAGTACTGCGGCCGTGACTCGCTGCTCGACGTGACGACTTCATCGGGCATTCGGATGCACGTGCGTACCAACCAGCGGTTTGCGACCGGAGAAACCGTGCGCGTACATGTCCCGGTCGACCGCGCCCTCGTCTATCCGGCCGCCTGAGTCCATGGCGACCCGCGCTCCCATTCAGCACGTCGTATTCGACCGCACATTGCTTCTCGTGATGCCCGCGGCGCTGTTCATGATGCTGCTTTTCATCTACCCGTTTCTCTATGGCCTGCTGCTGTCTCTCAACCCGCCGGCGGGCGACTGGCTGGCCAACTACTGGAAGTTCTTCACCACCGACAATCTGTGGCCGACGATCTGGACGACCTTGCGCCTGGCCCTGCCGGTGACGTTGATTAACGTGGGGTTGGCGCTGCCGATCGCCTTCAAGTTGCGCGTGCATACAAACTATCAGCGCTGGATAACGACGATTCTCGTGGTTCCGGTATCGCTGGGAACGGTGCTGATCGCCGAAGGAATGCTGACTTATTTCGGCCCCAAAGGCTGGTTGGCACAGACCATTCAGTTCCTGCATCTCTACATGGGATCTATTCGCCTCACGCACAATTTCTGGGGCGTGCTCATTTCGCTTGTGATCTCGGGCTTTCCATTCTGTTTTCTGCTCATCCTGTCATACATAACGGGCATCGATCCCGCGCTAGCGCGCGCGGCAGCAACGCTGGGCGCGGGTCGCGCCCAGCAGTTCCGCCAAATCTACTTGCCGCTGCTCGTCCCGGGGCTCGCAATCTGCTTCTGCCTGGCATTCGTGCAGTCGTTTTCGGTGTTTCCGTCGGCAGTCCTGCTCGGTTCGCCTGCCGGTCCGACCCGCGTGATATCGATCGCCGCGTACGAGGCGGCCTTCGAGCAATACGATTATTCGCTCGCCTCCGCAATCGCCATGATCATGGGTTTCGCCCAGCTCCTCATCGTGGCCGCGGTTCTCGCTCTGCGCAATCTCTTCTATCGCGGGCCGGCTCTTGGAGGCAAGGGGTGAGCACGGTCAGCCACTCTGTCGGTCAGCCGCCCAGCAAGCAGATCCCGCGCACGGCGGCCCGCGCCATCGAGCGTCCCTGGCTCGACCGCGTCTGGAGCGGTTTGCTCTGGGGCGTGATGATCCTGTTTCTGGTCAATATCGGCGCGATCATCGCCGCGGTGGCCACCAGCTCCTTCGCGCGCCGCTGGCTCGGCACCTGGTTGCCGGATGGCTGGACGACCAACTGGTATTTTGCAGCGTGGAAGGAGTTTCAGCTCGGTTCGGTATTGTGGGTGACGACAGAGATCGTCGGCGCCGTGGTCGCAATTGCATTGGCGCTCGGCGTCCCGGCCGCGTACACGCTCGCGCGCCGCGCTTTTCCCGGCAAACAGCTGCTGATGCTGCTCTTCCTGCTGCCGCTGATGGTCCCACCTATCACCTATGGCATTCCGCTTGCCACCGTACTCTACAAGCTGCGTCTCGCTGGCACGATGAATGGCGTGATTCTCGCGAACCTGATCCCAGCCGTGCCATTCGTCATTTTGGTCATGACGCCATTCATCGAGCAGATCGACCGCAACATCGAATCCGCTGCGCGAGTCTTTGGCGCGAGCACGCTGCAGATGTTCCGGCATGTGCTGGTGCCTCTTCTGGCACCGGGAATACTCGCCGCATCGCTGCTTGTGCTGGTACGGACGATCGCGCTGTTCGAGCTGACCTTTCTTACCGCAGGGCCCGATTCGCAGACGCTGGTAGTTGCTCTCTACTATGCGGTGTTCGCCGCCGGCGTGCGTGCGCCGCAGTCGGTCGACGCGATGGCGATGATCTACATGACCGTGACGTTGCTCTGGCTGCTGATCGCGATGCGCTTCGTCGATCCGACGCAGCTGGTCTCCCGCGTCAAAGAGCATCCGCAACGGGCGTGAGGCGCCTCGATTTGACAGCACTCCCTGGTCTTGGGCCAGCCCTCACCAAGCCACGCTACGAGGCGCGCCCGGACCAAGGCGTTCGCTGGCTCGGACCGGGGCGGGTGGGCCACCTGATCGTGCCGGCGGGCGGGGCCGAGTCACGCCGGCAATGCAAGACGCCCCGCGCGTGTATGCGCCGGGGCGAAATCAATCTCCGCTAACGGACTCGTCCAGACTACTTGCGCAGCGCACGTCGAGGCTTTCGCGAGGCTTTTTTTGGTACCGGGCGTGGCCGCTTCCGTGTTGCCTCGTAAACACTTGCTCGCGCGCGCTTTCGCAGCGCAATCTTGATCGCCTTCAGCGCCCTGCTCACCGACCGCTCGACCTCTTTCGCCGCCTCCCGCGCCGCTTGCGCCGCTTTTGTGGCCTCGCTCATGGCAGAGATCATGACTTCATCCGCCGCGCGTGCAATCGAGCCTGCCGCAACCCCGGTCTGCCTCGCTCCTGACCGAGCGACGTTCCGCACCGCTTTGCCTGCTGCTCGCGCGGCGGTTACCGGTTGCGCCCGGCTAGACCTGACAGCAGCTTTCACCGCACCCCATGCCTCCTGTGTCGCGGCCGCAGCTTCGTTGGCGCTTCCGCGCTTCACCTCGGCGCCGGGTGCACGCGAGCGCTTTCCGATGCCGCTCCCGCCGACTTTGAGGCGCCCGGTGCCCTTCTTTGCGTTCTTTTCCAACATATCCCTCTCCTCTTGCAGTGCGCATCCAATATCTACTGCGCGTTTTGATTTCTGGCGCCAGCAGATTGGAATTGGAGCGCGCGATTTATGCAAGACGAACCGCGCACCCGCGAAAACTTACTTGACCGTGACCTGCTTCGCGCTCGTCGCTTCTTTCTTGGGCAGCATGAGCTCGAGTACGCCATCCTCGTACTTGGCCTGCGCCTTGTCCTGATTGATATCGTGCCGCAGCGTAAAACCGCGAAACTGCCTGCCAAAGTAGCGTTCGCTGCGGATAACCTTCTCGCCCTTCTTCTCTTCCTTTTCCTTCTTCACGTTGGCACTGATCGACACCTGGCTGCCATCAATCGAGACTTTGACGTCCTCCTTCTTGACACCCGGGATCTCCGCCTTGATGCGATAGGCCTTGTCGTCCTCGGAAATGTCCACCGTAATCTGGGTCTCGTCCGGCAGGTTCTGCCACAACGCCCACATGCGCGGTACATTGAACATATCTTCGAAATTGCGCAAAGGGCCGACGCGCGCCAAATCACCAAAGGGATCGACACGTGTGATATTTGCCATGGTAGGTACCTCGTGCACTGGTTATGGACCCCGATCATAGTTGCTTCAACGGGATGCGATTTGACCTTGGTCAAGGTAGCTGATGAATGCGCTTTTTTCCCACTGTGTGGTGGCGTTCAGTGGTTGGTTGACGTTGCGACCCAGCGCTGCCGTTCAGCCCTTGATGCAGACCAGAGGCTCGAGGCGCGCAACTTTGCGCGCGAGGTGCGCGCGGTCGGCCGCGTCAACGACCGCGGAAACGTCCTTGTAGGCGCCCGGTGCCTCTTCCGCGACACCGCGCAGGGAGGGGCTCCTGATCAGAATGCCGCGCGCGGCAAGATCATCTACGATCATGCGGCCGTGCCATTTCCGTGTCGCCTCGTGCCGGCTCATGCTGCGGCCCGCCCCATGGCAGGCGGACGCAAACGCCTCCGCCTCGCTCTTCGATGAGCCTACCAGGACATAGGATGCGGTGCCCATGCTGCCGCCGATCAGTACTGGCTGGCCGGTCTGGTGCAGGGAAAGCGGCAGGTCGGGATGACCTGGACCAAAGGCCCTGGTCGCGCCTTTGCGATGCACGTACAACTCGCGCGGCTTGCCGTCGACAACGTGCGTCTCGACTTTGCAGGTGTTGTGTGATACGTCGTAGAGCAAAGTAAGCTGCGTCCCTGGCAGCACGGCCTGAAATGCAGCACGCGTCAGATGGGTCAGGATTTGCCGGTTCGCCAAGGCGCAGTTAATCGCGGCGCGCATCGCCGCGAGGTAGCGTTCTCCCACGGGGGATCGAATCGGGGCGCAGGCGAGTTCGCGGTCAGGCAGCGTGAGGCCTGCCGTCTTGGCGCTGATCGTCATCTCTCTTAAGAACTCGGTACCGATCTGGTGGCCGAGGCCGCGCGAACCGCAATGTATGCTTACCAGGATCTCGCCCAGACGCAAGCCGAGGACCTCAGCAGTGGCCGGGTCATAAACCTCGACGACGTGCTGCAGCTCGAGATAATGGTTACCCGAGCCGAGCGTGCCCATTTCGTCGCGCTGGCGTCGTTTGGCCGCCTCGGAAACTTGCCCCGGGTCCGCCCCGGCCATCGCCCCGCCCTCCTCGACGCGCTCGAGGTCACGCGGCAGTCCGTAACCCTCGTTTAGGGCCCAGCGGGCCCCGCCGCGGAGCATGTCGTTCATTTCGGCCGGCGACAGACGCAGCGCCCCGGTGCTTCCCAGTCCCGCGGGGATGCGCTGGAAAAGCGTGTCGGCGAGCTGCCGCTTCACCGGCTCGACTTGCGCCCGCGTAAGGCCCGTAAGCAGTGTGCGCACACCGCAGGAGATATCGAAGCCAACGCCACCGGCGGAAACCACGCCGTCTGCCTCCGGGTCGAACGCGGCGACGCCGCCGATCGGAAACCCGTAGCCCCAGTGCGCGTCGGGCATCGCGAAAGATGCTTTGACGATGCCCGGCAACGTCGCGACGTTGGCAACCTGTTCGCGGACCTTGTCGTCCATCGAGCGAATCAGCGCTTCATCGGCATAAATTATGCCGGGCACACGCATCGCTCCGGTCCTTGGAAGCTGCCACTCGTACTCGCTGATGCGCTTCAGTCGGTCCGGATCCATGCTTCGTCCTCCCGATTCGCGCAAGCCTTTCGCACCTGCAACTTGTCCGGGTGTCGAATGCCGCGCCGTATTGCTCGAGTCTGCCCGCTCAACGCCCTCATACATCGACCACGCACTGCGCGACCCACATGCCATCCTCGCGTTGCGCCACCGACAATGCAGTATAGGTCGCCCCCTTGACCTCGACCACGGGCTGATGCCGTGTGCGGTCGAGCGGTTCGCCCCATGCCTTGGCCCTAAGCACGTGATCATCGAGCGAAACCGAGAAGCGACTGAACAGCATGTTGCGCGTCGCCATTTCGAAGATCAGCGCGTTAAGCCAGTCGGCGAAAAGTAATTCGTGATCGGGTGCCTCGCAGCGGATTTCAACCATCACGTCCGCACTCACGCGGCTCGGATCCGCAATCACCGCGGTCAGCCCAAGAGCAGCCTGCTCGAATGCTTGGCTCTGTGTCGGGCCAATGCCACGCACGCCGATATCGGCACCGTGCGAAAAATGTTCCCAGACCATCGTGTCACTGGTGCTGACGCTACTGCCTAGCGCTCACATCGCCGCGACTCCGCGGTAGCTGCGCTCCTAACCCATGCCGCGAGTGTGTTCCGCCGGCCCTCTCCTGCATTTGACGTGTGTCAAGATCGGGCACCGCACCAGGACTATGATCAGAAGCGGGCTAGATCTATCGTGCAAGGGGAGGCCCGCAATGGCTAGCGGTGTTCTGCTCACCGATCTGTACGAACTAACGATGCTCCAAGCCTATTTCGAGCAATCGATGAACGGGCGGGCGGTGTTCGAGCTATTCGTGCGCAAGCTGCCGCCGCACCGCAACTTCCTCGTCTCCGCCGGGCTGGCGCAGGTGCTGGACTACCTGATGGGCCTGCGCTTCGACGCCGATGATCTGGCGTGGCTCAACAGCTGTGGCCGCTTCACGCCGGAGTTTGTCGGCTCGCTCGCCACGCTGCGCTTTAGCGGCGATATCGATGCGCTGCCGGAGGGCACCGTATTCTTCGCCGATGAGCCGATCCTGCGCATCAGTGCGCCGCTGCGTGAAGCGCAGCTCGTCGAGACCCGCGTAATGAATCTCATTCACTACGAGACTCTGGTGGCAAGCAAGGCGGCGCGGGCGGTGCTCGCCGCGCCCAAGAGCTTGCTGGTCGACTTTGGCCTGCGTCGAGCCCATGGTGCGGAGGCAGGGCTGCTGTCTGCGCGCGCAAGCTACCTCGCAGGGTTTTCTGGAACCGCGACCGTCGAAGCTGCGCGGCAATTCGGGATTCCCGTCTATGGCACGATGGCCCATTCCTACGTACAGGCACACGCTGACGAGACTTCGGCGTTCGAAAGCTTTGTTCGTGCGCATCCCGATAATGCAGTGTTACTCATCGACACCTACGATACCGAACGGGCGGCGCGCAAACTGGTCAAGCTTGCGGCAAAGCTTCGCGCCGATGGCATCACCATCAAGGGCGTGCGCATCGACAGCGGCGACTTGAGCGAACACGCCAGGCGAGTGCGCAGCATACTCGACGCTGCCGATCTAACCAGCGTTACGATCTTCGCCAGTGGTAACCTCGACGAGTATCGGTTGCGCGATCTGGTCGCGCGATGCGCACCAATCGACGGTTTCGGGATCGGCACGCGGATGAACACCTCGGCCGACGCACCGTATCTCGACTGCGCTTACAAGCTGCAAGAGTACGAAGGGCGGCCGCGACGCAAGCGTTCGGAGGGCAAGGCAACCTGGCCGGGCTGCAAGCAGGTATACCGCACCTACACCAACAACGGCCGATTCGCCGGCGACGTGCTGACACTCGCCGGCGCAAAGCCGCCGGGTGCCGCCCTGCTCGTGCCGATCATGCGCGCCGGGCAGCCTCTCGGCGCCTCGGTCGAACTAGACGCAGCCCGCACGCACGCCCAGGCGGAACTTGCGCGGCTGCCCCAGCCGCTGCGCACACTTGACGATGCCGCACCCTACCCCGTAGAAATCGCACCGACACTGCGCGTACTCGCCGCCGACATTGACGCACGCACGTGAAAGCCCTGGGCTTGCGCAGCCGATGTGGCGCGACCGCGGAGGCGGGGGTGATACCCTACAAGGAATCGGGCTCGTGCGCGAAGACTTGGGTCCGGTCCGGCCTGTTAATCACTGGCGCCAGAAGCCCCGCGTACGGCCCAGCAGCGTTACATCCGATCACCGCGTTGGTAGCGCGAACGCCAGACGAAAAGGAAAACTCGCGCGGAACCAGCATTGCGGCCGATCAACGGACCCGGATCGCGCTTAGTGCGAGCGCTGTCGACCCGAGAACGATCATCATGCCGAACTCAAAGAAGTGGTCGCCCATGGAGCCACCCTTGAGAAAGATGTCGCGCACGATCACGAGATAATAGCGAAGCGGATCGGCCCAGGTGAGCAGTTGCACGGATTCCGGCATGTTGCGGATCGGAAATGCGAACCCCGAAAGCACCGTCATCGGCATGATGAAAAACATCGCGCTCAGCATGGCCTGCTGCTGCGTTGCGGCGTAGCTGGAAATCAGCAGCCCGAGCCCTTGGGTGTTGGCGAGAAGCACCAGGCTTGCCAGCACGAGCGTGAGCATGCTTCCGCGGAGCGGCACCCCGAACCACAGAATCGCGACGGTAGTGATCAACGCGACGTCGAAGAGCCCGACGCAGGCAACCGGCACCATCTTGCCGACCAGGAATTCCAGGCGACCAACGGGCGTGACCATCAAGCGCTCGAGCGTTCCGATCTCGCGTTCACGCACCACCATCATCGCCGTCAGCATCATGGTACTGACGAACAGAACATTGGCCATGATGCCCGGGATGAAGAACCATCGATCCTCGAGGTTGGGATTGAACCATGCCCGCTCCTCCACGGTAACCGGCGGCACGTAGCCAGCGCGGGTTGCGCCATAGCGACCAATCACTTGGACCAGTTCGGCGACCACCAGCTGGGCCGTATTGGGATCCGAGCCGTCGGCGATTAGTTCGATGCGCCGCGCGTCCGCAAACCGGGCCGGGATCTGCACGATGACGCCAACCGCGCCACGGTCCATCGCCGCGCTCGCCGCGGACAGCGTGGGCACGAAGCGGAGCGTGTAATGCCCGGTGGCCGCGATCGCGGACAGGAGGTCGCGGCTCTGCTCGCTGTCGTCGTGGTTGACCACTGCCAGTTCCGCGTGCCGTACGTCGAAGGTGGCTGCGTAGCCGAAGACGAACAGCTGGATAAGCGGCGGCACAATGAGCGTGAAGCGCATGCGCGGATCGCGCAAGAGTTGCATGAACTCCTTCGCCAGAAGCGCCCGGAGGCGGCCCCAGGAGGCGATAAGCTGCGGCTTCATGCATTGAGCCCCAGGCGGGCTGTTCGCCGGTAGAGCAATGTGGCAAGCAGCGAAAGCAGCGCCGCCAGCGCCGCCACGGCGGGCCAGAGCGTGAGCGGCGAAATGCCTTTGAGGAAAATTCCCTTGGACAAGGCCACGAAGTATCGAGCCGGGAAGATGATTGTTGCGTATTGCAGCCACAGCGGCATGTTGCCGATCGCGTAAATGGCGCCGGACAGCAGGAAGGCCGGCAGGAATGTCGTGATCTGCACGAGCTGACTTGCGAGCATCTGGTTGCCGGCAATCAGCGACAGCAGCGCGCCCTGGCACATCACCACCAGCAGGAAAAGCGCCGACACCGAGGCAATCGCCAGCACCGATCCACGCAGCGGGATGTCGAAGATCAACACCGAGGCGGCGACAGCACCCAGCACGTCGATCATGCCGACGAAGAAATAGGGCAGGAGCTTGCCGACGAGGAATTCGCCACGCGAGAGGGGCGTGGTGCGCAGCATCACGATATTGCCGAGTTCCATCTCGCGCGCGATCGTGAGCGCGGTCATCAACGCGCCCACAACCGACATCACCAGGACGATGACGCCCGGCACGATCGCGTACCGGCTCTCGTTCGCTTCGTTGAACCAGTTGCGCATCTCGATCTCGATGTACGGGGTCGCACCGCTGATCGACGCGGCGTAGGCGTCGACCAGCGCCAAGGCATAGTTGCGAACCAGCCGCGCCGTATTGGCATCGGTGCCGTCGAGAATGAGCTGCACCTTCGCATTGCCGCGCGCCAGGGCCTGCGCATAGTCATGGGGAATGACCAGTGCCGCCCAAACCTTGCCGTCCTGGATCGCCGCCGCCAGCGCGCGGCGGTCAGGAAACCTGACGTCAACCTCGAAGGCGCGGCTCGAGGCGAAATGCGCGGCCAGTTCGTCGGACGCCGCGTCGGTCGATTCCTGCAGGATGCCGATCGGCGCGGCCATGACGTCGAGGCGGATCGCATAGCCGTAGAGAAACAGCATGATGGTCGGCATAAGGAACATCAGCGCCAGGCTGCGGCTATCGCGCAGCAGCTGCCGTGTCTCCTTGCGCGCCATCGCGCGCACGTTCTGCCATCTCATGATGCGGCTTCCTGCGCCTCGAGCAGCGCAACCACGACATCTTCGAGCTCGGCCGTCGAGGGCGCCGCGTCGTCGACCGCGAGGCCGGCGGGGGCCGCCTCGGTCATGATCCGCCGCGCCGTTGCCGCGGGATCGGCCCCGTGGCGCAATCGCAGGCGCAGGCGTCCGGCGTGGGGCACGATCTCGAGTACCTCCTTATCGCCGGCGAGCCAGCGCAGGCACTCGGCGATCTGCGCGCTGTGCATCTCGACCATCGGCGTGGCGAGCCCGCGGTCGAGGAGCGCCTGGGGCGTACTCTCCACGACGATCCGGCCGCCATGCATCAAGGCGAGCCGATCGCAGAACAGCGCCTCGTCCATGTAGTGGGTCGTGATCAGCAGGCACACTCCGCCCTCGGCAAGTTCGTACATCAGTTCCCAGAACTCGCCGCGCGCCAGTGGGTCGATGCCCGAGGTGGGCTCATCCAGGAACAGGACATCGGGCTCGTGCAGCAGAGCGGCCGCGACGGCCAGCTTCCGCTGGTGGCCGAGCGGCAGGCTCGCCGCGCGGGCAGTGGCGACCCGAACGAGGTCGAGTCGATCGAGCGCCCAGTCGATACGCACGCGGGAGCGCGCCGTATTGAGGCCGTAGAGGCCAGCCTGCAGGGCGAGATTCTCCCGCACGCTCAGGTCGCCATAGAGCGCGAAGCGCTGCGCGACGTAGCCAATACGGCCACGTGCGATGCGCGCCCGGCGAATCATGTCGATGCCCGACACTCGAATTTCACCACTGGTCGGGGGCAGCGTTCCACACAGCATGCGAATCGCCGTGGTCTTGCCGGCGCCGTTGGCGCCAAGCAAACCGAACACCTCGCCGTGGCGCACGGCGAGGTCGACTTCGCTTACGGCAACGAAATCGCCGAAGCGGCGCGTCAGCCGACGCGCGTCGATCGCGTTGTCCGGAGCGTCAACCATCGCCGCGATCTGCGGCAAGCGCAAGGTCGCGCAACGCGACGTCGTGCAGCGACGGGCGCAGCGGCCTGACGGCGAACGCAGTCGGAAGGCCGTCGATCGCGGTGCGGAAGGCCTCTACATCGGCGTTGCCGCCAAGCCAGACCCGCAGCGTCTCGCCCACGGGAAACACCAGTTCCACGCCGGGGAACGCCCGCACCGCGCGCCGGGTCGCGCGCGCGCCCGCGCCCTTCACCTCGTACAGGGGCGCGTCGATGCGGCGGATCAGATCCAGCGGCGGGCCCTGCCGCACCAAGCGGCCTGCGACCAGCCAGCCGACGCGATCACATCGTTCCGCCTCATCCATGTTCGCGGTCGCGTACACGATCGCCACGCCTTCGGCGCGCACCTCGTCGAGCATTTGCCAAAACGCCCGGCGCGATACCGGGTCGACCCCGGTCGTCGGCTCGTCGAGAAACATCACTTCGGGTCGGGTGACCAGAGCGCAGGCCAGGGCGAGCTTCTGCATCATTCCGCCGGAGAGCTGCCCTGCGCGGCGGCGCTCGAAGCCCGTCAGACCCGTGCGCCGCAGCAGATCCTCGATGAGCGCTCGCGAGGTCCGCCGATCGAGCGCGTGCAGGTCGGCGAAGAACTCGAGGTTCTCCGCCACCGACAAGTCGAGGTACTGGCCGAAGCTCTGGGGCATGTAGGCGATGCGCCGGCGCAATGCCCTGTCGGTCGCCGGCAATCCGAGTATCGACAGACGACCCGCTGCCGGCGTGAGCTGGCCGATCAGCAGCAGCAGCAGGGTGCTCTTCCCGGCCCCGTCAGGCCCCACAACGCCAAAGACCTCGCCGGCGCGAACCTCAATGTCGATGGCGTCTAGAACCTGGCGCTCATGATAGGAGAACCGCAGGCCCTGCGCCGCGACGGCGAGGGCGGCGCTCATCGCTCAACGACCAGGCGCACGTCGGCCGGCGCCCCGATCTTGAGCTGGCCGGCTGCGTCATCGATGTCCACGGTGACGCGATAGACGAGGTCGACGCGCAGCGCGCGCGTCTCCACGGTTTTCGGCGTGAATTCGGCTTCCGGCGAGATGAAGCTCAAGTGGCCGGAAAACTGCTTGCCCGGCAACCCGTCGACCTGCACCTTGGCGGGCTGCCCGAGCCTGACGCGCGGCAGGTCCTGCTCATCGAGGTAGGCGCGTACCCACGGCCGGTCGAGTTCGGCGACGCGGAAAACCGGCTGCCCTTCGGTCACGTATTGCCCCTGCTCCGCGTGCCGAACGCTGACGACCCCGGCCACTGAACTCACCAGACGCGTGTACGCGAGCTGCTGCACCGCGGTTGCGACCAGCGCGTTGGCTGCATCCAGATCGGCCGCGGCACGGGCGATGTCTTCCTTGCGCGGCCCTTCGCGCAGGAGTGACAGCGCCTCGCGCGCTTCATCGACCTTCGCCCTGGCAACCTCGACCGCGTCATTTGCGGTATCGAGCTGTTGCGGCGGCGAGAAATGCTCGGCCACGAGCGTCGCGGTGCGCACCTGCTGCGCCAAGGCAAAACGTAGATCGGCCTCCGCCTGCCGCAGCGCGGCTTCACCGGTGCGTATGTCCTGTACCCTCGACCCGGCTTTGAGCACGGCCAGCGCCTTGTCGGCGGAAGCGGCCTGGGCCCGGGCGCGCGCCAGCGCAACCTCGTAGTCGCGCGGATCGAGCTCGGCGAGCAAGGTGCCGACCTCGACCACCCGACCCTCGTCGGTGTCGAGACGAAGGATTCGCCCGGAGACCTGGAACGAGAATTCGACCTCGTGCGCGTCGACCGTGCCGGACAGCACGATCACCGAATTCTTGCTGCGGTCGGTCCACGGCCAGGAGACGTCACATCCGGCAAGCGTGGTCAGCGCGCAGGCCAGCAACAGAGGTAACGCAAGGTACGAGGCCGGCCGATGTGCCCCCGCTGCACCAGAATTCCTAGCGCGCATCATGCTCTGGCCGAATCCGCATTGCACCATTCTAGCCAAGCGGCCACGGCCGAGATTCGGCCCATGAGCGGCAGGCAACGGCTCGCGCGACGCGCGTCCTCAAAGCGCTGGCGCTCACGTCTTCGGATAACCGACGCTCTGGGCGAAGGTCACAAATGCGGAGCTATCCAACCGCATCGCGGCGTCGAGCTTCGGGTAGTCGATCCCACCGCGAAACACGGTCGCCAGGCCCTCCGACGCGCAGAACAGGTAAACATTCTGGCCGATGAATCCGGTGTCGACGGAAGCGTAGAGGCGCCGCTCCTCAGCGGCGACGTCCTGCATCCGCTCACCGTGGGCGATATAGACCAGATCAAGCGGCGCTGTGGCAGCGAAATCCTGCAGCCCGGTCTGGGCGCGAATATCCTGCGCCAGGTGCGGAAGAAGGGCGTGTTGCCTCGGATCATACAGCCACACGCCGTCGGCCGTCGCGGCGTAGACATCGATGACCATGATGTGGCGCCAGTAAGGCGCCGTGCGATCGCCACTCGGGCGATTGATGCCGTATGCCGCCCACAAGAGGTCGGACAAGACCTGTGACGGTAGCAGACGCGGTGCGAACTCCCGCGTCGACCGGCGCTGCTGCAGGGCCTGCAGCAGCGGCATGCCGCCGGACTTGCGCGGTGGCGGCAGCATGATTGCCTGCTGCGCGGGCAGCGCAAGCGCCGGCACGGCTGCAAGAGCCGCGGCCGCCAGCAGAGTCGCGCCGGCCTGCCGTCGCGACATCGTCCTTGAGGCGCCTGATGCGAGGTTGCTTCCGATCGCACCCCGGAGCTTGTCCGGGACACCTGTTGGGGCCGAGGGCAACCCCATGGCTTGCTCGCCGCGTCGATGGTCGCTCGTCATAAAGCTGTCATTGAAAAAGGCGCCCGTGCCGGGCGCGCCGATTCTTCTCATACAGGTGCTTAACCTAGCCCCCTGCGCCACGCCCCGCATTGATGCATGTCAACGATCGACCTCAGGGTCTTTGTCCAGCCACGTCACAACCGACCTGTGGCCCTTGCAGGGGGCCCCTGACGTTCTCCTCATACCGGTGCAGCCATCGAATCCGTCGCTACGCCCCTCGAAATGGAGAGGGGGTATTGATCTGGGTCAAGCAGGCACACTGCGGATCACGTAGCATCGTTTCGCACCGAGGCGCTCCGCTGCTGCCCACAACGGAGTGCCGGCAACAAAGGTGTTGCTCCGGATTGCCAGGTCACTCGAAATTCGGTTCTGCAGCACCTGGAATCGGGGGCAGCCAGGATGCGGCAATTCAATCGCCATGTCGCCGGACCGGGCGCTCCAGCATGACTATCGAAAACCCTGCGCAACTGGCCATTGGCGATGTGCGGCGATCGTCCGAAGGGACCACGCTTTCGCCGCATTGCGCCGGGGCCTGGACGGTGCACGGCATCGCCGCGCTCGAAGAACGACTCGACGTGGGTTCCTGGCCCGAAGCAGCCGCCGTGGTTATCGATGGCTCGGCCATATCGGTACTCGACACGTCCGGAGCGTGGCTGCTGCAGCGAACCGTGCGCGAACTCGAGCAGCAGGGACACAAGGTCCGCGTTCAGGGCCTGCGGCCAGGGTTTGCCTCCTTGCTGCAGTTGATTGCGGCACGCGAAATAGCGGAGCATGTCGCAGCCCCGGCTGTGCCGGGCTGGCTGGAGAGGCTGGGCCGCGAATGCTGGGCGGGCACGCTCGGAACGCTCGGCTATTTTTCCTTCGTCGGAGAAAGCTTCACCGTGCTGCTGCGGGCAATCCTGCAGCCGCGCCGGCTCCGCTGGCGGCCGATTCTGCACAACGTTCAGACTGCAGGGGTTGCCGCGCTGCCCATCACCGGGCTGCTGTCATTTCTGATGGGCGTCGTGATCGCCTACCAGGGGGCCGACCAGCTGCAGCGCTTTGGCGCAAACATCTTCATCGCCGATCTGGTCGGGCTCGCGATGCTGCGGGAACTGTCGCCTTTGCTGACCGCGATCATCATCGCCGGGCGATCCGGGTCGGCTTATACCGCCCAGATCGGCACCATGCGGGTCACTGAGGAAATCGACGCCCTGCGCACGATCGGGGTCGCTCCTCAGGAACTGCTGGTCCTGCCCAAGATGGTGGCGCTCATCATCGTGCTGCCGCTGCTCACGGTCTATACCGACGTCACCGGCGTGCTCGGCGGCATGATCATGGCGCGATCGAAGCTCGACGTCAGTTTCGACGTCTTTCTCCAGCGCCTCAACGAAGCGATCAGCCTGTCATCGTATTGGACCGGCGTCAGCAAGGCTCCCGTCTTTGCCATGATCATCGCCCTGGTCGGGTGCTACCGCGGTTTCCAGGTGACCGGGAGTGCGGAGAGCGTCGGCGCGCAAACCACGATGAGCGTCGTACAGTCGATTTTCCTGGTGATCGTGACCGACGCGTTGTTCTCCGTCGTCTTCAACGTGCTGGACCTCTGATGGCCGCGATCGACGAACCATCGTCTGGCAACGCGGTCGTCGAGGTCCGGGGCGTCTGTACCCGCTTCGGCGACGCGGTGGTGCACGAGAACGTCAACCTGTCGGTGCGCCCCGGGGAGATCTTCGCGCTGGTGGGGGGCAGCGGCTCGGGCAAGTCGACGCTGCTGCGCGAAATCATCCTGCTCCAGCCACCGGTATCGGGGTCGATTCGGGTATTCGGTCAGGAAGTCATCGGCCTGACCGACGATCAGGCGCTGCCGCTTCGCTGCCGTTGGGGCGTGATGTTCGAGCGCGGCGCGCTTTTCAGCTCGCTCACCGTGGCCGAAAACGTGGCCATGGTCCTGGAGGAGCACACCGAACTGAGGGAGGGGTTTATACGCGAAATCGCCGCGGTGAAGATCGCCCTTACCGGACTGCCCGCCGACGCCGGCGCGAAGTATCCGAGCGAACTAAGCGGCGGCATGCGCAAGCGCGCGTCACTGGCACGGGCGCTGGCGCTCGATCCGGAGTTGCTCTTCCTCGACGAACCGACCGCGGGGCTCGATCCGCTCAGTGCCAGCGGCATCGATGAGCTCGTGCGCGGTTTGCGCGATGGGCTTGGCTTGACGATCATGATGGTTACGCATGATCTCGATTTGCTCTGGCGAGCCGCAGACCGGGTCGCTGTGCTTGGGCAGGGACATATCATTGGCGTCGGGTCGATGATGGAGCTTTCACGCTCGGATGAGCCCCTCATCCGGCAATACTTCTACGGGCCGCGCGGACGAGCCGCGCGCGAACAGGCATGGAAGCAAAAGTGAATTTCGCACTCGTCGGCGCATTCGTGATGGTGCTGACCACGGCGCTCATTGCCGGCCTACTCTGGTTGAGCAGCGGCAAGTACTATCGCAAGAGCTACGACACCTATCTGACCTACATGACCGAATCGGTGTCCGGCCTGAATCTCAACGCGCCGGTGCGCTATCGAGGCGTCGAAGTCGGCCGGGTGCGCCAGATCGCACTGGCTCCCGGCGACGTCGAACAGGTGCAGGTCACACTCGATATCGACCGCGGCACGCCGGTCAAGGAAGATACCGTGGCGCTGCTGGAGACCCAGGGCCTGACCGGGATCGCCTTCGTCGACTTGACGGGGGGGCACCGGAGTTCCCCGCCGCTCCGGGCGCAGCCGGGTCAGGAATATCCGGTGATCAAGTCAACGCCTTCCCTCATGACGGGCCTGGAAACGTCGGTCCCGGCCCTGCTGGCCGACCTCGAGCGCGTGACGAACAACCTCAATGCCCTGACGAGCGAAGACAATCGCAAGGCCGTGAAAGGGACGCTGGCCGATCTCGAGGTCCTGTCGCGAACCCTCGCGGCACGCTCGGCGACGATCGATGCGGGCCTCTCCGATGCCGCCCGTACGATGCAAAACACGGCTCGTTTCACCGCCCAACTGCCATCGTTGGTGCAGCGCCTCGAACGCAGTGCGGACGCGTTCGACCAGATGGCCAACAAGCTCGCCAGCGCCGGCGCAAGCGCTACCGATACCCTCGAAGGCTCTCGCGCGGAAGTACAGCAGTTCACGAGCGAGACGCTGCCGGAGGTGCACCAGCTAGTCGCCGAATTGCGCGGCCTTACCGCGACGTTGCAGCATGTGGGCGACGAAGTGGAAAGGAACCCGGCCATATTGCTCGCCGGCAGGCCGCCGGCAAAGCGCGGCCCGGGGGAGTAGCCGCGGTGAATCGCCTCGCGGCTTTGGCCGACGATCGATGCCGATGATTGACGCAATCTTCAGCATGGCCCGCGGCGCCCCCGCGCGACTGCCCGGCGTGCTCGCCCTGGCCGCGCTGCTCGGAGCTTGCGCGGGCTTGCAGACAGCGCCCGGCGACACCGCGACTCTGCACGTGTTTGCGGCGAAACCGATCGCGAGCGCAGCGCGCCCGCAGCGGGACCTGGTGCTTGAGGTTGGCACGCCAAGTTCATGGCCCGGCTTCGATACCTCCGCCATGGCCTACGTGCAACGACCCTACGAGCTCAACTACTTTGCCGCCAACCGCTGGGCGGATACGCCGGCAAGAATGCTCGACCCGCTTCTTGCGCAGGCGCTGCAGCAGTCCGGCGTTTTCAAAGCGGTCGTGCGCGCTCCGAACGGCGTCCGCGCCGACATTCGGCTCGACACCGAACTCATTCGCCTGCAGCAGGATTTCACCACACAGCCGAGCCACGCGGAAATCGCGTTGCGCGTCGAGCTGATCGACATCCGTGGCAAACGCGTCATTGCAAGCAAGTTGCTCGACGAGGCGGAGACCGCCCCGACCGACGATCCCTACGGCGGGGTGACCGCGACCAACGTGGCGCTGCAGCGCATCCTGCAGCAGGTAGTGGATTTTTGCAGCGACGAATCGGGCCAACGGTAGCTGCCACGGGCAGCATAATTCATCACCGGCGTCGCACACACGCCGCCATGACCCAGCCCAATGATAGCGGCGCCGCAACGCATCTAACCTTCCCGCACGCATCGATAGAGCGCGCGTAGACAGAGGAGACAGCCATGTTTCAAAGAATTCTGGTTCCCATCGACGGTAGCCCGACCTCGAACCGGGGCCTCGACGAGGCGATCGCACTGGCCACTGATCAGAAGGCGAAAATCTGCCTGCTGCACGTCGCCGACGAACTCGGCCTGACGGGGGAGCCCGAAGGCGTGGTATTCATGCCACCGAGCTACATGGATCGCTACGTTGAGCTGCGGCGTGCGGCGGGGAGAAAACTTCTCGCCCGTGCCGAGGCCAAAGTTCGCAAGCGCGGCATCGAGGTCGAAACCGTGTTGCTGCCAACGCTCGGCCACAGCGTTGCCGACCTGATCATCAAACAGGCTAAAAAGTGGCGCGCCGACGTGATCGTGCTCGGCACGCACGGCCGGCGCGGGCTGACACGTGTCGTAATGGGTAGCGATGCCGAGGTGGTCGTGCGGGAGACGCCTTTGCCGGTGCTCCTGGTACGTTCGCCACTGCGCCAAAGCCGCCCGCGCCGGGCCTGATGCGTGCGTCGAGCGCTCCCCGTTGGTGGCGCGGCCGCCCGCTGCCGCCATCGTCCTATCGCGGCTACGGGCCGCCGCCGATGGCAGGCTGGTCCTGCTACGGCCCTGAACCGGCTCCAACGCGGCTAGCCTCATCGCATCCGCGTTCGTTTGGCCCGAGACGGCTTTGCCGCGTGCCCACGCGCTGGCACAGACTCGTATCGAGCCCTAAGGGAGGAGGAGCATGACAACTCGTGACCGTCACCCCCCGCAATCAGCCAGGCGCGCCATTCCGGCACCTCCGCTGCACAAGCGGCGGATACCGCTGCCGTGGCACAAACCGAAGCCGGGCCACGATGACCGCGAGGCGCCCGAACGCGTGCGTAGGCTGTTGGCAAGTCCGAGCTATCAGCAGGCCGACGAGGACCTGGCCTTTCTGCGACGACCCGACATGCTCGGTGTCCGATTGCATCTTGACTACTGGAAGGCCGAGGCCCTGCTCGACGCGCACGGTATCGAGCACACGATCGTGGTGTTCGGCAGCACCCGCATTCCGGAGCCTGCCGAGGCAAGAAGGCGACTTGATACCGCACGTTCGGCGCTCGCAGCAAAACCGGATGACCCGCATCGGCAGACCGCCGCGCGCATCGCCGAGCGGGTGCACGAGAAGAGCCGCTATTACGAGGCGGCGCGCGAATTCGGGCGCATCGTGGGCCAGCAGGAGCACGCGCCGAAGGTCGTCATTATGACCGGCGGAGGCCCTGGAATCATGGAGGCCGCGAACCGGGGTGCGTTCGATGCCGGTGCGCCGAGCGTCGGGCTCAACATCTCGCTGCCGCATGCGCAGTTTCCGAATCCTTATCTGACGCCGGAGTTGTGCTTCCGCTTCCATTATTTCGGCATACGCAAGCTGCACTTCGTGCAGCGCGCAAGGGCGCTGGTCGTGTTTCCCGGCGGCTACGGCACCATGGACGAACTGTTCGATACGCTGGCTCTGGTCCAAACGCGCAAGATCGCTCCGGTTCCGATCGTGCTCGTTGGGGAGCGCTTTTGGCGGCGTGCGCTGGACTTCGATTTCCTGGTCGATGAAGGCGTAATCGATGCCGAGGACCTGGAATTGTTCTGGTTCGCGGAGACGGCGGAGGATACGTGGGCCGGCATCGAGGAGTGGTACCGGCGTAAGGGTGAACCGTTGGTGGCAAGGACGCCCGCCGCCGCGCCGGGGCCATGATTCTGTCCTTTCACGGCGCCGATCAGGGGGTCACGGGTTCCTGCCACCTGCTCGAAGTCGGTCAGCTCAAGATTCTCGTCGACTGCGGCCTCTACCAGGGATCGCGGGAAATCGCCGATGAGAACCGGGCACCTTTCGGATTCGCCGCCGCCGCGATCGACTTCCTGTTGCTGACCCACGCGCATCTGGATCATTGCGGCCGGATCCCGTTGCTCGTGAAGGAGGGCTTCCGCGGGGAGATCATCGCGACGGCCGCGACCCGGGAGCTCGCGCGCCTGGTGCTGCTCGATGCGGCCCACGTACAGGACGAGGAAGCCAAGAGGGCCGAACGCCGCGCCCATCGCCGCGGAGCCCCCTCAGCCGCAGCGCTTTATTCGATCGCGGACACCATGTGGTGCTTCGATCGCTTCGGCCGGACCGCGACTTACGCCGAAGCACTGGCGTTGGGCGACACGGTTAGTGTGTCTTTCATCGACGCCGGGCACATCGTCGGCTCGGCAGCAATCGTAATCGACGTCAACGACGGCGGTAAGTCGCGACGAATCATCTTTTCCGGCGATATCGGCAGCCCGGGGCACCCGATCGTACGTGACCCCGTACCCCCGCCCAGTGCCGACTATGTGGTCATGGAGACGACCTACGGCGATCGTCTCCATCGCAGCCTGCGTGATTCGGTCGAAGAGCTCTGGCATGCCGTGGATCAAACGCTTCGTCGGGGCGGCAACGTGATCATTCCCACCTTTGCGCTGGAACGCAGCCAGGAGGTCCTGTACTTCCTGCGCGAGGGCGTGGAGAACGGCCGTTTGCCACGGAACCTTCCCGTGTTTCTCGATTCGCCCATGGCAATCTCCGCCACCGAGATCATGCGTCGGCACGTGGAATGCTTCGACGAAGAGGCGCGGCGCGCGCTCGCCAGCGGCGATCCATTTGCTCCGCCGGGATTGCGTTTTGTGCGGGAGACGGCCGATTCGATTGCGCTCAACCGGATCACGGGTGGCGCCATCATCCTTGCCGGCTCCGGCATGTGCAGCGGGGGTCGCGTCCGACATCACCTGAGGCAGAACCTTTGGCGCACGCAGGCGAGCGTGATCTTCGTCGGATACGCGGCCGCGGGGACGCTCGCGCGGCGAATAATCGACGGCGAGCACGCGGTCGAGATCTTTGGCGAACCCGTCCAGGTGAAGGCGCGTATCCACACGATCAACGGCTTCTCCGCGCACGCCGATCAGGCGGAACTGCTGACTTGGCATGCATCCACGGGCAAGGCCAGGATGACGTTTCTTGTCCACGGCGATCCGGTACACGGAATGAAGCGCATGGCCGAATTGCTTGCGCAGCAGGGCCGATCAACGACGCTGCCAGCGTTGCACGAGCGAGTCATCCTGGACTGAAGGCCCGCGGGGCGCGGTTTGACCGCGGCTGCGCGCACAAGGATACTTCGCCCTGCGCGGTTTGGTTTTCCGTTGGGACGGGGGTGATCGATGCCGTCCAGGCGAAAGGTTCAAAGGCGGTGAAACGGTGCTCGCGGAAGGGAGTGTGTTCCCCCCGGGAGCGGTGCGCGCGGCCTGCGTCGCGCAGCGGTCGCTCCCTCACCTTGCCCATGCCGCAACGATGGGTTGACGTTGAAGAACGATTACGATGTCCACGTCAATGCCGCCAGCCTGGTTGATTCGCAGCGCCGTCGCAGCCGTCTGGTTGTATGAGGGGCTGTGGTGCAAGCTCCTGCGCGGCCAGCCCCATGAATTCGAAGTCGTCGAAGCGGTTCCCTATTTTGGACCCCGAGTTGGCGCGCGCGTCCTCCAGTTGCTCGGGGCGGTGGAGGTCGGCATGGCGGCTTGGGCGTTGAGCGCGGTGGCGCCGCTACTGTGTGCCGTTGTGCAGACCTTGCTGCTGGTGACGCTCAACGCCAACGGCCTGCTCTGGGCCCGCCACCTCATTCGCGACCCTGCCGGCATGGTGGTCAAGAACTTCGCTTTCCTGGTGCTGGTGTGGGTTTCGGCCGGCTTGAGCGGCTGGGCGTGACGACGAGCCTCGCCGAGACCACCTGGGAGCACGGCCGGTTCGACGCGCGCCGCGGCCCGAGCGCGGTACTGTTTGGCCGCATGTACGAAGACGCGCAGATCGAGCATGATGCGTTCCGGCCGGGGGGGCGTGTGTTCTGCATCGCCTCGGCGGGTTGCACCGCCATGAAACTCGCGCCGCGCCACGAGGTCGTGGCCGTCGACATCAATCCAGCCCAACTTGCCTACGCCGAGAGCCGCATCGCGGGCGGGCACTGCGTGCGCGGTACGGCCGAGCGTGTCATGGCCTTCGCCCGCGCCTTTGCGCCCGCGGCCGGCTGGTCGTCGTCGTGTCTGCACCGGTTCCTCGACCTCGACGACCCGGCGCAGCAAAGCGCGTACTGGCGCCGGCATCTGGACACCTGGCGCTTTCGCGCCGCGCTCGACGCGCTGCTCTCGATCACGGCGTTACGCGCGGTCTACGCCTCGCCGTTCCTCGCCTTCCTGCCGCGACGCTTCGGGCCGGTCATGCGCGAGCGCATGGCGCGCTGTTTCGCGCGTCACCCCAACCGTACGAATCCTTACGCGCGTGCGCTGCTGCTGGGCGAGTTGGCCGACGAACCGCCGCCTCCGGAAGCCCGGGCGATCCGACTCGTCCACGCCGACGCGGCCGCCTACCTGGAGCGCGAACCGGCCGCGAGTTTCGATGGCTTCGCCCTCTCCAACATCCTCGATGGGGCCGACGCCGGCTACGAGCGGCGGCTCGTCGCTGCGGTGAAGCGTACGGCGGCGCCGGACGCGGTTGCGGTGCTGCGCAGCTTTCGCGAGCCGCAGAGCGCGGAGCCGACCAACCGCGCGCCGGACGATCGCGCCATGCTCTGGGGCGTTGTCGACGTCAGACCGGCGGCATCCCTATGAAGAGCCCAAGGTGCGCATCGGGCACAATGCAATGCGCTGCGTCAGGCACCCAGGCGCCCGGAGAAGAGCGCACGAGCGCGGCGGGCGCTGCCGTTGCGACGGGGCGCGCGTCACGGTCCATCGTAACCCGCCTAAGGTTCGCCGCGGCGCCGGAACAGGTGTGGGGCGCGCTGCTTTTCTACGAGCAGATCGAGGAGCGCCCGCCCCTGTACCTGCGCCTGCTCTTGCCGCTGCCGATTCGAACCGAAGGTTCGAAGGCGAAGGTTGGTGACGAGGCGCGATGCTCGTACGAGGGCGGACACCTGCTTAAGCGCGTCACCCACGTCGACACCGGCCGCCACTACGGATTCGAGGTTGTCGAGCAGAACCTTGCGCTCGGTGGCGGGTTGGCGCTTACGGGCGGTTGCTACACGCTGCGCGAGCTTCCCGGTAGCCGCACCGAGGTCGCGGTCACCACCCGCTACGTAAGCAACAGGCGCCCGGGCTGGCTGTTTCGGCCCATCGAGGCGGCGGTATGCCACCTCTTCCACCGTCATCTCCTGGCCGCGATGCGACGCAAGGTAGAGCCCTCCTGACCGCTCGGCTGCCAAAACCAGGCTTCGCGCAACGAGCGCGCTCAATTTCACACCCCCGTCACGCAGCGGCGGCAAGGCAATGGGCGGGACCGTGTCAAGAATCCCGTCCGGCGGGAACGGTTGCGGACGCGACAGGGTCCGACTCTTATCCTTGCTGGCCCGATTGCGCCCTGTCCGCAAACACCTGCCGCGTGCATGCTGGCGCCCCGGAGCCCGGGTGCAGCAAAGTGGAGTAACATGCGCCCCAAATGTTGAACCTTCTCCATGCAAATGGCCATAAGCCATTGAATTGGTGATTCCATTCCAAAGACACGATTTTTGGAGTAGCACGATGCCCCCTCCGCCCGACATGGCTGCGTTGCGCAGCGTCAGCCTAGACGACAAGTACGAACTTGAGACCGGCCAGGTCTACCTCACCGGTGTGCAGGCGCTCGTTCGCCTGCTCATCCTGCAGCGCCAGCGGGATCGTGCCGCCGGACTTAACACCGCGGGCTTCGTCTCAGGCTATCGCGGCTCGCCGCTCGGCGGCCTCGACCAGGCGATGTGGGGGGCAGAGCGGTTCCTGTCGCGCGCGCACATCAAGTTCCAGCCGGGTTTGAACGAGGACCTCGCAGCGACGTCGATCTGGGGCAGCCAGCAAGTCAACATGTACCCCGACGCGACCTACGACGGCGTGTTCGCCATGTGGTACGGCAAGGGCCCGGGGGTCGATCGCTGCGGCGACGTGTTCAAGCACGCCAACTTCGCCGGCACGTCGAAATACGGTGGCGTCCTGGTTCTAGCCGGCGACGACCACGCAGCCAAATCTTCCACTCTGCCGCATCAATCCGACCATCAGTTTTCCGCGGCGATGATACCGGTCCTCTATCCGTCGTCGGTGCAGGAAATCATCGATCTCGGCCTGCATGGCTGGGCGATGAGCCGCTATTCGGGCCTCTGGGTCGGCTTCAAGTGCGTGTCCGACACGGTCGAGAGTTCGGCGTCGGTGAACATCGACCCCGAGCGCGCGCAGATTGTGATGCCCGAGGACTTTCCGCTGCCCGCCGACGGCGTGCACATCCGCTGGCCCGACCCGTTTCTCGCCACCGAGACGCGGATGCAGGACTACAAGATCTATGCGGCGTTGCATTATTGTCGCGTCAACAAGCTCAATCGCATCGTCATCGATTCGCCCAACCCGCGGCTGGGCATCGTCACCAGCGGCAAGAGCTACCTCGACGTGCGCCAGGCGCTCGATGACCTGGGGATCACCGAAACCGATGCCGCCGCGATCGGCATCCGCGTATTCAAGGTGGCGATGCCGTGGCCGCTCGAGCCGGAGACGGTACGGCAGTTCGCCGAGGGTCTGGAGGAAATCCTTGTCGTCGAGGAAAAGCGGCAGATCGTCGAATACCAGTTGAAGGAGCAGCTCTACAACTGGCGCACGGACGTGCGTCCGCGCGTGGTCGGCAAGTTCGACGAGAAGGGCGAGTGGGTGCGCCCGCACGGCGACTGGCTGCTGCCCGCCGCCTCGGAGCTGACCCCGGCGATGATCGCGCGCGTGATCGCGCAACGCATCGAACGGCTCAATCTGCATCCGCGCACGATGGAGAAGCTGCGCGCGCGCGTTGACTGGATCAACTCCAAGGAAACGGCGCTCGCCAAACCCAGGATCACGCTCAACCGCGTCCCGTACTTCTGCTCGGGTTGTCCGCACAACACGTCGACCAAGGTGCCCGAAGGGAGCCGCTCGACCGCCGGCATCGGCTGTCACGTGATGGCGATCTGGATGGACCGTTCGACGTCGACCTACACCCACATGGGAGGCGAAGGCGTGCCGTGGATCGGCCAGGCGCCGTTCACGGCCACCAAGCACATGTTCGCCAACCTGGGCGATGGCACGTACTACCATTCGGGAATCCTGGCGATCCGCGCCGCGGTCGCCGCCAAGGTCAACCTCACCTACAAGATCCTCTATAACGACGCCGTGGCGATGACCGGCGGCCAGCCCGTCGACGGGCCGATCTCGCCGGCGCTCATCGCCCAGCAGGTGGCCGCCGAGGGGGTGAAGAAGATCGTCGTGGTCAGCGACGAGCCGCAGAAGTATCCGGCCGGCTATTTCGCTCCGGGGATCGAGATCCACCATCGCGACGAGCTCGATGCAGTGCAGCGGGCGCTGCGCGACACGCCAGGCTGCACGGTGCTGCTCTACGATCAGACCTGCGCGGCGGAAAAGCGCCGCCGCCGCAAGCGCGGCAAATATCCGGATCCCGCCAAGCGCGTCGTGGTCAACGAGCTGGTATGCGAAGGCTGCGGCGACTGTGGCGTGAAGTCGAACTGCGTGTCGGTCGCGCCGGTCGAGACCGAGTTCGGGCGCAAGCGCACCATCGACCAATCCTCGTGCAACAAGGATTATTCGTGCATCAACGGCTTCTGTCCGAGCTTCGTCACGGTCGAGGGCGGTTCCTTGCGCAAGCCCAAGCAGGCCGACGCAGCCGATTTCTCGCGACTGCCGGCGCCCATGCCACCGGCGTCGACCGCGGACCCCTACGGGATCCTGGTGACGGGCATCGGGGGCACGGGCGTGGTCACCATCGGCGCCCTGCTTGGCATGGCCGCGCACCTCGAGGGCAAGGGGGTATCGGTGCTCGACATGACCGGCCTCGCTCAGAAGAACGGCTCGGTCGTCTCGCACGTTCGCATCGCCGACCACCCCGAGCAGCTCTATGCGACGCGCATCGCGGCGGGCGAGGCCAAGCTTGTGCTCGCCTGCGATATCCTGACCAGCGTCAGCTATGAAGCGGTGGCCAAGATGCAGCGCGGTGTCACCAAGGCATTGGTCAACACTGCCCTGGTGATGCCGGCCGATTTCACGCGCAATGCCGACCTCAAGTTCCCGCTGGGATCGATGGAGCAGGAGATCCGCGACGCGGTCGGCCCCGGTGACGCGGAATTCATCGACGCGACCAAGCTCGCCACGGGACTCATGGGCGATTCGATTGCGACCAACCTGTTCATGGTCGGCTACGCCTACCAGCGCGGGCTCATACCGCTATCGGAGGCCGCTATACTGCGCGCCATCGAATTGAATGCCGCCGCGGTCGAAGCCAACAAGCAAAGCTTCCGCTGGGGCCGGCTCGCTGCGGTCGACGCCCAGCACGTCATCGATGCCGCGATTCCGGAGGCCAAACCCGACTCGCAGCGGTTGTCGACGTCACTCGACGAGACCATCTCCCGCCGCGCCGCGTTTCTGACCGCCTACCAGGACGCTGCCTACGCCAAGCGCTACTCCGACTTTGTGGCCAAGGTGCGTTCGGTGGAGGCGCAGAAGGCGCCGGGGAGTACCGCCCTCACCGAGGCGGTCGCGCGGTACTATTTCAAGCTGCTGGCGATAAAGGACGAATACGAAGTCGCCCGGCTTTATGCCGACGGCGAATTCAGCCGGCGCATCGCGGCGCAATTCGAGGGTGATTACCGAATTCGCTTCCACCTCGCGCCGCCGCTCACCAACAGGCCCGACCCGGTGACGGGCGAACCGAAGAAGAGCAGTTACGGCTCGTGGATGATGGGCGCCTTCCGCGTCCTGGCACGGCTCAAGGGCCTGCGCGGCACGGCCCTCGACATTTTCGGCAGGACCGAGGAGCGCAGGGCCGAGCGGCAGCTGATCATCGACTACGAGGCGCTGATCGACGAGCTCCTGCCACAGCTCGCCGCGCACAACTTCCCGTTTGCCGTCGAACTCGCGCGCATCCCCGAGCACATTCGCGGCTATGGCCACGTCAAGCAACGGCACCTCGAGCTCGCCAACGCCAAGCAGGCCGAGTTGATCGCCGCGTTCCGCTCGGCCCGCAGCGAGAGCGCCGCCGCTGTCGACCGTGTCGCCGCCTAGCCGCGCGCCGGCTGGCGCGGTACGGTTTTGGGCAGCGGGGGCGAAGCCCGTCGACCGCCGCCCTTGGCGCAAGGACGCCCGTACAATAGCGCGTGCCCGACGACCATCTTGCCCCAGCGCTCGCGCCTGCGCGCGTGTGGTTCGCAACCCAGGGCTGGACCGCGTTCCCGTTTCAGGAAGAGGTATGGACCGCCTATCTTGCCGGCGAGAGCGGCCTCGTCCACGCACCGACCGGCATGGGCAAGACCTATGCGGCGTGGCTAGGGCCGATCCTGCGCGGGCCCGAGGGCACCGCAAGCGCACCGCCGCCGTTGACGGTGATCTGGATCACCCCGCTGCGCGCCCTTGCCGGCGACACCGGGCTTGCCCTGAAGCGTGCCGCCCAAGCCCTGCGGCCCCATTGGACGATCGAGGTGCGCACCGGTGACACGTCGAGCGCGGTGCGCGCGCGCCAGGCAAAACGGTTACCGACTGCGCTGGTCACCACGCCGGAGTCGCTGACGCTGCTGTTGTCGCGTGCCGACTGGGAGGAGCGCTTTGCGCATCTCGCGCTGGTCGTCGTCGACGAGTGGCACGAGCTGTTGGCGACGAAGCGCGGGGTGCAGGTCGAGCTTGCGCTCGCCCGGCTGCGCAGCCTGCGGCGGCAGCGGGAAGGAGCGCTGCCGACCTGGGGCCTGTCGGCGACGCTGGCCAATCTCGACGAGGCGCTCGAATGCCTGGTGGGTGTCCACGGCAGAGGCCGGATCGTGCGCGGCCTCGACCTCAAGCAATTCGTCATCGACAGCCTGATTCCCTCGGAGATCCAGCGCTTTCCCTGGGCGGGGCACCTGGGCTTGAAGCAGCTCCCCCAGGTCATTGCCGCAATCGAGCGCTCGCAGAGCACCCTTGTGTTCACCAATGTCCGGTCGCAGGCGGAGCTGTGGTATCAGGCCCTGCTCGAGGCCCGGCCGCACTGGGCGGGTCAGATTGCGCTTCACCACGGTTCGCTCGAGCGTGACGTTCGTGACTGGGTCGAGGACAGCCTGCGTGCGAATCGCCTGCGCGCCGTCGTCTGCACCTCCAGCCTGGACCTCGGCGTGGACTACCAGCCCGTCGAGCAGGTGCTGCAGATCGGCAGCCCGAAGGGTGTCGCACGCCTCCTGCAGCGCGCCGGCCGCAGCGGTCACTCTCCGGGGGCAATCTCGCGCATCACCGTCGTGCCCACCCATGCGCTGGAGCTCGTCGAGGCCGCCGCGGCGCGGCGCGCCGCAGGAGTCCGCAACATCGAAGCGCGCGCGCCGATCAGCTGCGCCAACATGCCACCACTCGACGTGCTGACCCAGCATCTGGTCAGCTGCGCGCTCGGTGGCGGCTTCCGCCCCGGAGCGTTGCTCTCCGAGCTGCGCTCGACGCACGCTTATGCCAAGCTCACCGACGCGCAATGGCAGTGGGCGCTTGGCTTTGTGGTTCACGGCGGCGCGAGCCTCAAGGCATATCCCGAGTATCAACGCGTTGTCGCCGATGGCGACGGGGTCTATCGGGTGCCCGACCGCGCCATCGCCCACCGGCATCGGCTCAATATCGGCACGATCGTCAGCGATGCGTCGATCACCGTCCAGCTCAAGCATGGCAGGCGTCTGGGCCACGTCGAGGAATCCTTTATCTCGCGGCTGACGCCCGGTGACTGCTTTGTCTTCGCCGGTCGCGTGCTGGAGTTCATCCGCGTGCGCGAGATGACCGCGTGGGTCAAGCACGCGCCGGTACGCTCGGCCGTCGTGCCGCGGTGGATGGGCCACAAGATGTCGTTCTCGACCCAGCTTGCCGCCGAGACGCGCAAGCTCATTGCCGAGGCGCGCGGCGGGATCTACGCCTCGCCGGAGCTCAAGTGTTGCGGGCCGCTGCTGCGGCTGCAGGCACGCTGGTCGGCGCTGCCCGGCGAGCGGGAGTGGCTGATCGAGCAGATCCCCACGCGCGACGGCCACTATCTGTTCTTCTATCCCTTCGAAGGCCGCCTGGTCCATCTTGGCCTGGCGACCCTGTTCTCGTATCGCCTTTCGCGCGGGATCGGGCGCAGCTTTTCGATCACCTGCAACGACTATGGCTTTGCGCTGCTCTCGCCGGAGTCAGTGCCGCTGTCGCTCGCGGAGTTGGGGAGGCTCCTCGCCGAGCCCGACATCGAGCGCGACATGCTCGCGGGGCTCAATGCCTCCGAGCTCACCCGTCGCCAGTTCCGCGAGATCGCGCGCATCGCCGGCCTGATCTTCCAGGGCTACCCCGGCCAGGGCAAGACGGCGCGCCAGCTGCAGGCTTCGAGCGGTCTCATCTACGACGTGTTCAGTGAGTACGACCCGGAGAACTTGCTGCTGCTGCAGGCCGTGCAGGAGGTCCTCGAGCGCCAGCTCGAAGCATCGCGCCTGCGGATTGCTCTTTCGCGCATGCGTGGCGCACGGGCGGTGATCATGCGCCCGCACAAGCCGACTCCGTTCGCCTTTCCGCTGATGGTCGAAGTATTCCGCGATCGGCTCTCGACCGAGGCACTCGCAGCGCGGGTGGAGCGCATGGTCGCAAAGCTGGAGGCCGAGGCTGGCGCATAGCCGCGCGCTCGGTCAACCGATGGGTCGCGTGCGATAATGCGCCCGACTCGGGTGCACATTCGTCTCCTGCATGGACCCGCCATTCGACCTTTCCGGCCAAGTCGCGCTGGTCACGGGCGCGTACCGTGGCCTGGGCTTCGCCATCGCCCAGGGCCTGGCGCGCGCCGGGGCAAGCGTCGTGCTCAATGGACGCAACCGGGAACCACTGGTCAAGGCGGCGCAGTTGCTCACGGCGCAGGGATTGGCGGCGCAGACTGCGGTATTTGACGTCACCGACCGGGATGCGGCGCGCGAGGGGGTCGCGGCGATCGAGCGCCAGCACGGGCACCTCGACATCCTGTTCAACAACGCCGGCATCCAGCGCCGGCATCCGTTTGCCGAGTTTCCGCAACAGGATTGGGACGATCTCATCGCCACCAACCTGACCGCTCCGTTCATCGTCTCGCAGGCGGCCGTTCCCGGAATGATGGCACGTCGACGCGGCAAGATCGTTCATATCGCCTCGCTGCTGAGCGAGCTGGCCCGGCCGAGCGTGGTGCCGTACGCGGCGGCGAAGGGCGGTGTGCGGCAGCTGACCCGGGGCATGGCGGTGGAACTCGCGCCCCACAACATCCAGGTCAACGCGATTGCGCCGGGTTATTTCGCCACCGAGATGAATCGGGCGCTCATCGACAACGCCGAGTTCAATGCGTGGGTATGCAAGCGCACGCCGGCCGGACGCTGGGGCCAACCCGATGAGTTGGCTGGGCTCGCGGTTTTTCTCGCCTCGAGCGCATCGGATTACGTCAGCGGGCAGATGATCGTGATCGACGGCGCGATGAGCGTGGCGCTGTAAACCTGCTGCGTCCGATCTAGCGCAGCGCCTTCATCCATCCGAGCCCAGCCGACGTGCCGGCGCGCGGGCGGTATTCGCAACCGACCCAGCCGGCGTATTCCAGTTCGTCGAGCAGCGCGAATAGATACCGGTAGTTGATCTCACCGTCGTCCGGCTCGTTGCGTCCGGGAACGCTCGCGATCTGAATGTGGCCGATCTGCGGCAACCATTGGCGCACTTTGGTGGCAAGGTCGCCCTCGACGATCTGCGCGTGATACAGGTCCATCTGTACCTTGAGGTTCGGCACGCCCGCCTCTTCGCGGATTGCGTGCGCTTCGGCTTGAGTTGTCAGGAAGTAGCCGGGGACGTCGCGGGTATTGATCGGCTCTATGGTGAGCGTCACGCCCTGTTCCTCGGCCTCGCGCGCGGCGAAGCGCAGATTGCGCACGAAGGTCGAACTCTGGCGCGCACGCTGCTCGTCGCTGGCGGGGGCTGACCGCCCGGCCATGACGTGCACGCGTGAGCAGGCGAGCGTCTGCGCGTAGGCGAGCGCGGTGACGATGCTCGCTGCGAACTCGTGCTCGCGGCCGGGAAGCGCGGCAAGCCCGCGATCGCCTGCCGCGAGGTTGCCTGGAGGGGCATTGATAAGCACCGGTTCGAGATCGTGCGCGCTGAGGCGGGCGGCGATCTCCTTCGCCGCGAAATCGTAGCCAAAGCCGAACTCGACCGCGCGGAAGCCGTCGTGCGCGGCCGCGGCGAAGCGGTCGAGGAACGGCACCTCGGTATACAGAAACGAGAGATTGGCGGCGAAGCGCGGCATGGACCGGAAGGTTACAATCCCGGGGCCCATGTTGCCGCGGGAGCGCGTATTGCGCAACGAGATCGAGTCCGTCATGCTCGCCGGTGAGCGCGTAGAGCTATTCGCCGACCGGGCCCTCTATTGGCCGCGCGGCAGCACGCTTTTCGTCGCCGATATGCATCTGGGCAAAACCGCCGCGTTCCGCGCCGGCGGCGTGCCCTTGCCGCGCGGCACGACGGCCGCCGATCTTGCGCGCCTTGCGCGCCTGGTCGCGGCAACGGGTACCGAAAGGCTCATCGTCCTGGGCGATTTTCTGCACGCCGCGGCCGGCCGGACGCCGGCGCTGGAGCGCACTTTCACGGCATGGCGCGAGCAGCACCGCGCGTTGCGCATCGCGCTGGTGCGCGGCAACCATGATGCCAAAGCCGGTGATCCGCCCTCGGGCTGGCGCATCGAAGTCCTCGCCGAGCCGCACCTGCAACCGCCCTTCCTGCTTTGCCACCAGCCGCCGGCGGACGCGAACGGCACCAGCGGGAACCTTTTCGGCTACGCCCTCGCCGGCCACGTGCATCCGGGTGTCCAAGTCGCCGGCGCAGGCCTGCAGAGCGAGCGGCTACCGTGTTTCGTGCTCGGGAAGAGCCGCGCGATCTTGCCGGCGTTCGGTCGCTTCACCGGGCTTGCGACACAGTCCTGGCGGGGGAGCGATCGGGTGATCGCGATCGCCGGCGAGCGCCTGTTCACGCTGCCGCATCACGGCTCGAAAACGTAAGTCCCGGGCGCATCGGCGAGCGGTGCGTAACTGCCAGGCGCTCCCATCGGCGGCGGTGCCACCGCCGCGCCGGAGCGCGCGCCAAGCCAGGCAATCCATTCGGGCCACCAGGAGCCATCCTTTGCCGTCGCGGTCGTGAGCCAGTGATCCGGGTCGAGAAAACGGTCGTCGTGGCGCCTGGTCGCCACGCGATAGCGCCGGTGCGGATGCCCGGGCTCGGAGACGATGCCGGCATTGTGGCCGCCGCTGGTCAGCAGAAAGGTGATTTCGGCGTCGGTGACCAGGTGCAGCTTGTATACCGAACGCCAGGGCGCGACGTGGTCGGTTTCGGTACCAACCGCGAATGTGGGCGTGCGGATGTCGGATAGCGCAACCGGCCGGCCGCCGGCGGGGAAGCGGCCCTCCGCCAGGTCGTTGTCCAGGAACAACCGGCGCAGGTACTCGCTGTGCTCGCAATACGGCATGCGCGTGGCGTCGGCGTTCCAGGCGTTGAGATCGGTCATCGTCTCGCGCTCGCCCAACAGATAGGTTCGCACCATCCGCGACCAGATCAGATCGTTCGAGCGGAGCAGCTGGAAGGTGCCCGCCATCTGGCGGCTGTCGAGGAAGCCCTGCGACCACATGACGTCCTCCAGGAACGCGAGCTGGCTGGCGTTGATGAACAGCTTCAGTTCTCCCGCTTCGGTGAAATCGGTCTGGGCGGCGAAGAACGTCGTGGTCGCGAGCCGCGGGTCGCCGTCGCGCCCCATCGCCGCGGCGGCGATCGCGAGAAGGGTGCCGCCAATGCAATAACCGACCGCATGCACCTTGCGCTCGGGCACGACAGCGGTCACGGCGTCGAGCGCGGCCATCACGCCCAGCTGCCGATAATCCTCCATCGTCAGATCCCGATCGGCCGGCCCCGGGTTCTTCCAAGAGATCATGAACACCGTGTGCCCCTGATCAACCAGGTACCGGACGAGCGAATTGTGCGGGCTCAAATCGAGGATGTAGTAGCGCATGATCCACGCCGGAACAATGAGCACCGGCTCGGGTCGCACCTTGCTTGTCGTTGGCGTGTACTGGATCAACTCGATTAACCGGTTGCGGTAGACCACCTTGCCGGGCGTCACGGCGAGCTCGTAGCCGACCCGGAACGCCTCGGTGCCGACGCGTTTACGTCCGGCCCAGGCGCGCTCGAGATCCTCGGCGAAGAACTGCGCCCCGCGCACCAGGTTCATGCCGGCCTCGGCACAGGTGCGCTCGAGCACTTCCGGGTTCGTGAGGAGGTTATTCGAGGGCGAGAGCACGTCGAGCCACTGCCGTGTCCCGAAGGTGACCATCTTCTCGTGTTCCGGCAACACGCCGCGTACGTCGGTCATGGCGTTATGCCACCATTGCTGCATGAGCAGGAATGCCTGGTAATTAAGATCGTACGGTGGCTGGCGCCACGCCTCGCCCGTGAAGCGCCGGTCCTGAGCCAGAGGCTCGATGCACGGTTCGCAGCCGTCCTTCTCCAGCGTGCGGCGCAGAGCATAGTTGGCAAGCCGCATCACCTTGCGCGCAGCCTTTTCCGCGAGCAGCAACTGCTTCCCCGGCGCAGCTGCGAGGTGCGCCACCCAATCGGCGTAGGCGCCGATGAGCGTCATCGGCGCGAGCCCGGCGGTAAAGCGGCCTATCGCTGCGTGCAGCGAACGGTCCATCACATCGGCGAACGCGCTCGAACCGTAGCCATCGCGCAGAAACTCCGGCTCGAGGCCGCTCGGGCGGGGAGCCGGGCCATCACCCTTCTCCAGGCGCTTGCCCGTCTTTGGCCGCAACCGCACCACCGTCGCCCGCCGCGGAGCGACGCCGGCCTCAACCAGGGCGAGGTGCTTCTTGCTCATCGTTGTCAGCCTCTCATCGGCGGAAGGTTGCGTTCATGATTACATACACGGCGGATCAAGACTTGATCCATGTCACAATTCGGGCGGCTGTCAACCGGCGCCGGGTCCTTATTTGATCGGCCGCCGAAGCATTCGTTTCACGCCTCGACGGCCACCCGGCACCGCCGGCGTCACCGCCACGAGCTCCGAATCACCGCAACAACGCACGCCGGGGCGAACCTTGACGTGCGTCAAGCCGCTCCCTGGGGCCGCTCGGTAGCATGGGTAGCCCCCCTTGCGAAGGGGGCTCATTCCAGGAGCGGAGATGGCCGCAAAAGTTCTTAAATTTCATCATGATGCGCGCGAAAGGATATGCGCGGGGCTCAACATCCTCGCCAGCGCGGTCAAGGTCACGCTGGGTCCCAAGGGCCGGCTGGTCGTGCTCGAGCGGCCGTTCGGGCCGCCCACGGTGATCAACTCTGGCGTGATCGTCGCCAGGGAGGTCGAACTGGAAGACAGGTTCGAAAACGTCGGCGCGCAGATGGCGCGCGAGGTTGCGGCGAAGACCTCCGAGACGGCAGGTGACGGCACGACGACGGCGACGGTACTCGCGCAGGCGATCGTCAACGAGGGTATGAAATACGTCGCCGCCGGCCTTGATCCGATGGAGCTCAAACGCGGGATCGACGCGGCGGTGGATGCCGTCGTCGTCGAGCTCAAGAAGAACTCGCGCCCTTGCACCACGTCAACCGAGATTGCGCAGGTCGGAACCATCTCGGCCAATGGCGACGCGGCGATTGGCCAGATGATCGCCGACGCGATGGCGAAGGTTGGCGATAATGGCGTCATCAAGGCAGAAGACGGGCGCGGGATGACCAACGAGCTGGAAATCGTCGAAGGCATGCAGTTCGACCGCGGGTTTCTGTCACCATACTTCATCACCGACGTCGAGCGCCAGCGTGCGGTGCTCGACGACGCATGCGTCCTCGTCCATGACCGGTCGATATCGGCCATTCACGACCTGTTGCCGTTGCTCGAGCAGGTTTCGCGCGAGAATCGGCCGCTGCTGGTGATCGCCGAGGACATCACCGGTGAGGCACTGGCCACGCTAGTCGTCAATGCGTTGCGCGGCGTGCTCAAGACCTGTGCAGTAAAGGCGCCGGGCTTTGGCGACCGGCGCAAGGCTCTCCTGCAGGATATCGCGATCCTCACCGGTGCAACGGTTATCTCCGACGAGACGGGGCTCAAGCTGGAGAAGGCAACGCTTGCGCACCTGGGGCGCGCGCGCCGCATCGAAGTCGACAAGGACAACACAACGCTCATTGGCAGTGCCGGCGCGGCCGACGGGATCAAGGCGCGCATCGCCCAGATCAGGAAAGCGATCGACGATGCCACCAGCGACTACGATCGGCAGCACCTCGAGGAGCGCGCCGCCAAGCTCGCCGGTGGCGTAGCGCTGATCAAGGTGGGTGCATCCACCGAGATGGAGATGAAGGAAAAGAAGTCACGGGTCGAAGATGCGCTGCACGCCACGCGGGCGGCAGTGGCCGAGGGTATCGGTGCGGGTGGGGGCGTCGCGCTGTTGCGCGCGCGGCAGGCGCTCGACTCGCTGCCGGTCGGCTCGCTCGCGCAACAGGCGGCGGTCAAGATCGTGCGTCGCGCCCTGGAGGAGCCGTTGCGGCAGATCGTGGTCAACGCGGGTGGCGAACCCTCCGTCGTGGTCGCGCGCGTGCTCGCGGGTAGCGGCAGCTTCGGCTACAACGCGGCGACCGACCAGTTTGGCGATGTTGCCGCCATGGGCGTCATCGACCCGACCAAGGTGACACGACTGGGGCTACAGAACGCGGCCTCGATCGCGAGTCTCATCCTGACCACCGACTGCATCATCGTCGAGCGACCGCGGCAGGACGCAGCACCGACCGGTATGCCGGCGATGGAGTAACCCGTCGAATTATTTGCGCGTATAAGCCTCGAGCTGGCGCTCCCGGCCACTGAGCCCGGCCAACGCCGCCAGCGGCGCGGCGAGCTGCCAGAGCATGTCGTCGAGGGTGATGATGCCCACCAGCGCGCCCCCGGCGCCAACGACCGGGACTCGCCGCACGCCCTCGGCGGACATCCTGGACACCGTCTGGGCGTAGCTCGCAGCTTCGTCCACCGTCACCAGGGCGGCGAGCCGCAGGTCACCGAGCTTGAGCTGGCTCGGATCGATGCCGGCCGCGACAACCTCGACAACGATGTCGCGATCGGTCACGATGCCGACGGGAATCCGCTTGCCGTTGCGGTTCTCGACAATGATCAAGTCGCCGATGTGATGCTGACGCATGAGACTCGCGGCCTCGGTAACGGTTGTCTCGCGCGTAGCGCACACGACGTCACGGTGGCAGAATTCGCTTATCGGCATATCCCCCCCATTTTGAGTCAGCACAAAGCCGCCAGCGTTGCCCGCCGGCAGTAGCGTCAAGATCATCATAGAGCACGTGCGCGCGGCATCGTTGATCCTGATCAAGACTGCGTCGCCACGCCGTTCTAACCTTGGCGGTGTGATCAGCAACGGACCCGCCTCGATCGGCAGGGAAACAACACATGCACTTCGACAACCGCGCTGAGGCAGGTGAGCTTCTGGCCCGGGCGTTGGCGAAGTGGCGAGGGAGCCGCCCATTGGTCGTCGCGATTCCCCGAGGCGCCGTGCCGATGGCACGGATAATCGCCGAGCGGCTCGATGGTGATCTCGACGTGGTGTTGACCCGCAAGCTCGGCGCACCGGGCAACCCCGAATTCGCAATCGGCGCAGTCGACGAGACGGGGTGGACGTACCTTACCGACTACGCCGACGCCGCCGGGGCATCGTCCGGCTACGTCGAACGGGAGATCGCCGCCCAGCTCGAAACGATGCGCCAACGACGGGCCCTGTACACGCCCGCACGCGCTCCGCTCGATCCCAAGGGGCGCGTGGTCATCGTGGTTGACGACGGACTCGCCACCGGCGCGACGATGGTCACCGCCCTGCACGCGATGCGCGCCAAGGGCGCGCGGCACCTCGTCTGCGCAGTCCCGGTGGCCTCACCCGAGGCGATTGAGACGGTGCGGCCGCTTGCCGACGAGGTTGTCTGCCTGCATGCGCCGGCGGGGTTCTTTGCCATCAGCCAGTTCTATCGCAGCTTTTCGCAGGTCGGCGATGACGAAGTGGTGGCGATCCTGCGCGGTGGACCTAAGAGAGACACGGCCGCGACGCACCCGCAGGCCTAGAGGGGCCGTGAGCGATCGCAGGCCCAGGTCGCGACATCAATTCTTTTTCTCGACGCCGCTCGGAATGCGCGACAGTATGTATCGCGCCATCGTGTTGGCGTCAGCGGCAGAAATCTCCGGATGCGGTGGCATGTGCCAGGGCGCGCTGCCATGGGCGCCCTTCCTTACAAAACCGGAAATGATCGCGATCGCCTGCCGGTTGCCCGCATATTGGGCGGCGACATCGACCCAGGCCGGGCCCGCCTTCGGCTCGGTATCGGCGTGGCAGGTGTAGCACTTGTAGCGCTGCAACAGATCTTGCGCCGTCTGCGCCCTGGCAGCGCCGACGGTCGACATCGCGGTCAAGAGCAGTAAGACAAGTTTCATTCCCGCACCCCATCGGTAATCGGCCGCGCAACGCATCGGTCCACCCCGCTTAGGCCCTGGCCGCCCGGTTCTCCATCGCCACGACCTCCCTTAACTTGCCGCTATGCCGATCGGTAATCGGACCCTGCTTGTCCAGCTCCACGCGGACGTTGGGAAGCGATTGCCTGGCCAAGTAGTTCCGCAAGGCCGTCGCTGCCGCATGCCAGACCAAGCGTCGATCATCCTCTGTCGTCGCATCAAGGCGCAACAGCAGACGGTCGGCAGCCGTCTGGACGATCTGGAAGCGGTGGACATGTGCCGCTTCTTCGACGATCGTGGTAAGTGCAAGCGGCAGCAGTCTTATGAACCTGCCATCCGGGGCGCGCAGCGAAAGCACGTCATCGCGTCTTCCTTCCACCTGGATTGCGGGCAGTGGACTGCCGCAGGCGCAAGGCTCGGGCTTGGCGATGATGCTGTCGCCCAGGTCGTAGCGGATGATCGGCTGCACATGGTTGGCAAGGTTGCTCAGCAACACCGTGTGCGACGCTTCGCCAGGCGGCGTCGGCTGGTAGTCACGATCGACCGGCTCGAGCAGCACCCAGTCGGCGTTGACGTGAAGCCAGCCCTCGCGGCAGCCGAAGGCGATGCTCATGCATTCCGAGGCGCCGTACTCGTTGCTCAGAGGGCATCGGAATGCCCGCTCGATGGCCGCGCCCGCTTCCGGCATCAAGCGTTCCCCGCCGGACCAAAGCCGCAGCGGCTCGATCCTGAGCCGTCCCGCCTTCTGCTCGTCGGCCAGTAGCGAAAGCATGGTTGGGTAACTGGCGAGAAACACCGGCTGGTAGTCGTTCAACTCCGCCACGAGCTGCGGCAACGGGTCCAGAATAGAAAACCCGCGGGCTGCGATCCATGGGCTGCTTTGGCATACGCGCTGCCACGATGCGATGCTGGCAAAATGCTCGCCGGTTGCGGCAACCAGCGCGGCCCGCCCACCGCGGGTCAGCAGTTCCCAGGAATACTGGGTTGCGAGCCGCAGCCGATCAAGATGCGCGACCATGAGCGCATCGAAGGTCGCCAGCGCGTCCTCGTCCTGCACATAGATGCCCGGTTCGCCGGTGCTGCCAGAGCTCTTCCATACGACGTAGCGGTTGAGGTAGCGTTGGCCGATTTGCTGCCGATCGGCCAGGAACGCGTTAACGCCGGCCAGGGTTACTTCCGGATCGGCAACCCAGTCGTCGAAACGCGCCATCAACGCCGGCTTGGTGACGATCGGCAATTCGTGCACGGCAAGAGTCCGCTCGGGCAGCGCCCGATAGGCGTGGCGATAGAACGAGGACCGGCTGCGTGCCAAGCGTACCAGCGCGTTGAAGCGTCCATGACGCGCCGCATCGATGGCCTGTCCGCCACCGCTTCGCGTCCACGAGATTTCCCATAGCCGCGACAGCGACTTCCAATAAGCCATCGTCGCGCCGACCGGCTCCCATGGCTCAATTTGTGCGGTCTGCATCCTGTTTTCGGTTCCGTTGTCCCGACCGACCGATCTCAAGGGTTGGCCGCTCGCCGCCATATGCTACAGCCTACGGCGGCGCAACCGGCTTGCGCTTGACCCACCTCGACAGCTGTTGCTGGGAAAAGGCGCAGCGAGTCGCGATGGATAGCGGGCCATCGGGCTGGAATCCTAGCCGCTCTTCCAGCGTCGCCCGGCCCACTGCTTCGCCTTGGCAATGGCAATGCGGATCGCCTTGCCCTCGTCCATTCCCTCTTCGAGCAGGGCATTCGCGATCTCGATGGCCTTCTCGCGCACAATTGGCGGGAGATGCTTCATCGAGGCCGGAATGTAGTCGGAACTCCACGGCATGGTTCGCCTCGCTTCCGCCAGTCAATCCGTTTGCTCCGTGGCGAGGCGGCGACCGGTCGCGTGGGCGCCATCGCGCCTGAGCAGAGGCAGCAAATCGGACAGCGAGCGCGCATTTACAACGTCGGCGCAGCCGAGCCAGCCACGTCGTGCTTGGCCGATGCCATAACGGAGGTCGGCGAAGGCTCCGGTATCGTGCGCATCGGAGTTGACTGCGACGAGCACACCTTCGTCCTTGGCCATGCGGCAATTGGTGTCTGTCAGATCGAGGCGATCGGACTGGGCATTCAACTCGAGGTAGACGCGCTTCTGCTTCGCCTTGCGCACGATCTTGAGCATATCGACGTCGTAGGGCTCGCGGGCGCCGATGAGCCGGCCGCTGGGATGCGCGAGGAGGGTTACCAGCGGGTTGTCGAGGGCGCGCAGGATGCGCTCGGTTTGCTGCGCGCGCGACAGATTGAACCGCGTATGGATCGCGGCGACGACAAGGTCGAGCTCCCGCAGAACCCCGTCCGGCAGGTCGAGCGTGCCGTCGTCGAGAATGTCGACCTCGATGCCCTTGAGCACCCGGATACCCCGGCTATTGGCGTTGAGACGATCGATCGCATCGGCCTGGCGCCGAAGCCGCTCCGGATCGAGTCCATGCGCCATCGTCTGGCGCCGCGAATGCTCGGTAATCGCCAGGTACTCGAAGCCGAGCGCCTGTGCGGCGGCGGTCATGTCTTGAAGCGAGTTGCGACCGTCGGTCGCGGTCGTGTGGGCATGCAAATCTCCTTTCAGATCCGCGATGCCAACCAGCTGCGGCAGCCGGCCGGCGCGCGCCGCCTCGATCTCGCCGCGGTCCTCTCGCAGTTCGGGCGCGATCTCCGGCAAGCCGACCGCGCGATAGACCGATGCCTCGGTGTCGCCCGCGATGCGCTTGCGGCCTTGGAACACGCCGTATTCGTTGATCTTGAGCCCGCGTTCCTGCGCGATGCGACGCAACGCGATGTTGTGAGCCTTGGAACCGGTAAAGTAGACCAGGGCCGCACCGAAACTTTCGCCCGCGACGACGCGCAGATCGACCTGGAGCCCGCCTCTCAGGCGCACGCTCGTGCGCGTTGCGCCGCGCGCCAGGACTTCGCTCACGTCCGGGTAGGCGACAAAGCGATCCATTGCGGCGTTCGCCCGGCGTGCGCTTGCGACGAGGTCGAGATCGCCGACGGTCTCGCGCATGCGGCGGAAGCTTCCTGCCACCACGACCCGGTCGATGCCCTGCGCACGCTCGAGGTGCTGCAGCAGCGCCTCGGCGTGCTGCGCCGCCGTGGCGAGCTTCATGCGCCGGTCTTTCGACAGTCGCGCGGCCACCGCGGCTTCGATCTGCCGCTCCATCCTTTCGCCGAAGCCCCGCAGCTGGCGGATACGGCCGTCGCGCGCCGCGCGCAGAACCTGCTCGGCGGTTTGCACGTCCAGTTCGTGCCAGAGCGTGGCGACACGCTTCGGTCCCAGTCCCGGCACCTCGAGCAGTTCGGTAACCGCCGCCGGCATATCGCGCCGCAAACGCTCGAGCACGACGCACTTGCCGGTTTCAACGATCTCTCGAATTTTGGCGGCGAGGTCGGCTCCGATGCCGGGCAGTGCGCAAAGGTCTTCGCCGCGCTCGAGCATCTGCTTGACGTCGGTTCCGAGCCCCTGCAGCAGGCGCGCGGCGTTGCTGTATGCGCGCACGCGGAACACGTTCGCACCCTGGATCGCCAGGCGATCGGCGATCTCTTCGAAGATGGCGGCCACAGCCAGGTTCTGAACCGACATCACTTGCTCCCGGATTCGCGCACCAGGATCCCGCCGATGTTGGTGGTGCACCGCTACGGTCCGCGCCAATCCCCTGGGCCGCGGCCTGCCCGTCAGCGCGCGTCCAGCCAGCCGCTTGGACCAATGCCTGCCGGGCCGGCTCTACCCCGGCTTCGCGCCGATGACGATGTGATCGACGTCGGCTTCGGCGTCGATCCAGTCGTCGCGCTCGTAGCCTTCGTCGTATCCCCGTTGCTCCTGGCGGTGGAATGCCACCTCGCTGATCACGCGGTGGCGCAGTTCAGGGTCTAGCTCGTCGCTTAGGCTCTCGCCGAATGGTTGGTCGGGAAAGCGCCCGGTTTCTCCTGGCAGCGCAAGCGTCGCCGTGCTGCGAGGATGTCTGCCTGCGGGTGGTGATGCGTGCCTTTGCTGCGTCGCCTTGGTGCGGACCTTTTGCCTCACGGTCGCCTCCGCTGTCGTGGCCGTTGTCGCGCATATTGCGCGCTAGCGCCCTGGCTCATTGTCCGCGAACGCGGCTGACAAGGCTTGATCCCGATCAACATCGTTACACGGCGGCGGCAAGGCCGTGCCCGATCGGGGCCTCGCTTCGGCGCGCCCGATGCGCACCGAATAGCCGCCCCGCGCCTTTGGCCACCCGTCGCATGCCCCAGATCCGGGAAGCGGCCCCGGTCGTGTTCAGGCCCGTGACTGGGGCAGGCGCACGTCCTGGACATGCTTGTCATCGCGCAACCCCAGAAACACCGGCTGCCGAAGCTTTCGGTCCGCAGTCCATTCCTGGAACGCGATCTGGGCCACGAGCCGGGGCGCGAGAAACACGACGCCCTGGTCGCGAGGGGGATCAGCCAGCGCCGGTCGCGACCTCACCCATGGCTGGAATTTGCGGTGCAGCGCGGCGAGGGTCTTCTGATCGAATCCCGTTCCGACTTTGCCGACGTAGCGTAGTCCGCCCTCGTCATAAGCACCGAGGAGAAGAGCACCAAAATGCTGCCTCGAGCCGGCCGGCGTCGTATATCCGGCGATCACAAACTCCTCCTCCTGGCGAACCTTTACCTTCAGCCACCTGGGGGAGCGCGCCCCCACGTACGCACAGGCAAGATCCTTCGCGACCAGCCCCTCGTATCCCTGGCGCCTTGCGATTCGGAACGCCTTGAGACCGTTGCCGGCGAGTCTGCGCGACGGCAGCAACGTATTGCTCGAGCCGATCGAGCTCTCCATCACGGCGCGTCGCGTGGACAGCGGTTCACGCCGCAGATCCTTACCATCACGATAGAGGCAATCGAAGACGACGTAAACCGCTTCTGCCCTGTCCTGCTGGAGGAGCTGAAATCGCGAGATTCCCTTGTCGTCAAACACCACCACCTCGCCATCGAGAAGTAGCGTTTCCGGATGCAGGGCTCGAATCGCCGCGGCTATCCGCGGGAATCGGTCGGTGTGGTCTTGTCCGTTCCTGGACAGCAGCCGCACCCGATTTCCCTCTTTGTAAGCGAGCACCCTGTCGCCGTCGTATTTCTCCTCATAGACCCACCCCGGCTTGTCGAACGGCTCCGAAACGAGCGTGGCAAGCATCGGTTCGGCGCGAAATGGTATTCGGTTTGTCACGACACCCGCCGGCCTCGCTCGCCTCGCACCATTGACCCTCGATGCTGACCGCGCGCCTCGACGCCGGCACGGGCGGCGCGCCCTGACATGGCTGAGAAGGCACTGGATTCCGCACCGCCCTCCGCCGGCATCGTCGGCGACAAAACAGCCTCATAACCGGTTGCCTTGACGGTCGAGCCACGACGCAGATAGGAAAATGAGGTACGCTGTGCTTTCCTCATGTCGCCGCTTTCCTCGGGTCACCGCCGAACGTTTCTCGTAGCGTTAATATAGGCCCTATGACGCCCCCACGGGGGAGGGCTTTGATGCGGGCCAAGACGCTTATATTGATCTCGAGCAAGGATCAGCAGCCTGGTGTCGCCTATCCTCTCCAGCACGAATCCTCGTCGAAGCGCGCGGACAGCGCCCATACATCATGACACCTTATCGCAGCATACTCGTTCACATCGACCAAAGCGCCCAGTCGAGGAGCCGGCTCGGTGTCGGCATCGGCCTTTGTCGCGACTTTGCCGCGCAGCTCGTGGGCACGTACCTCGACGATTCCCCGGAAATAAGCCCGTCGCTCGCCGCAGTGCTCCCCAACGACGTCGTTGCGCGGCGCCTGAACGATGTCGCTAACATGCAGCACCTGGCCGAAGACGCATTCCGTCAGGCCGCTGTGGCGGCCGGCTTGACCGATGTGGAATGGCGTGCACCGGCCGGCCCGTCGATCGAGGCTGCGGTGGCGCATGGCCGCTGCGCCGACCTGATCATTGTCGGCCAACCTGATTTCGCGACTTCCGGTCGGTCCTTCGCCGCCAGGCTCGTCGCGGCGGTGCTGCTTGAAACCGGCCGGCCGACGCTCGTGGTTCCCTATATCGGAGCGCCGGCGACCGTGGCCACCAATATTCTTGTCGCCTGGGATGGGGGCCGCGAGGCCTCGCGCGCGGTCGCTGATGCGATGCCCTTGCTTGTGCGCGCGAGCCGGGTCACGGTCGCCTGTCTCGATCCAGGCGCCGCCGCGCGTGGGGCGGACGCGCCGGCGCGCGAGCGACTTGGCGCCTATCTGCGCCACCACGGCATCGCCGCCCGCATCGATCATGACAATCTTGGCGCAGGCGATGTCGCCGTCGGCGATTGGCTCCTGTCACGGGCGGCCGACCTCGGTGCCGACCTGATCGTGATGGGGGGCTACGGCCAGCCGCGCTGGCGCGAGGAAGTCTTGGGCGGTGCGACGCGCGCCCTGCTCTCGGCAATGACGGTTCCGGTGTTCATGGCGCACTGACCATCCGGCCTGGCAAGCCCCCGCGCGAATGCGGCGGGCACCTCAATTCCAGTGAAGGATCATCCATGTTTCGCAGGATTCTTGTTCCCATAGACGGCAGCCCTACATCGAACCGCGGCCTCGACGAGGCGATCGGGCTGGCAGCCGACCAGAAGGCAAAGATCTGCCTGCTGCATGTGGTCGACGAGCTGGTCGTGACCGCCGGTGTCGACGGCACGGTATACATCCCGCCCAACTACATAGACGAGTTCATTCGGGCGCTGCGCGCCGGAGGCAAGAAGCTGCTCGCCCGGGCCGAGGCCAGGGTGCGCAAGCGCGGGATCGAGGTCGAATCCGTGTTGCTTGAAACGGTCGGCCACCGCGTTGCCGATCTGATCATCAAGCAGGCCAGGAAGTGGCGCGCCGACGTCATCGTGCTCGGGACCCACGGTCGCCGCGGGCTCACGCGCGTGGTCATGGGCAGCGACGCCGAGATGGTGCTGCGCGAGACGCCCTTGCCGGTGCTTCTGGTGCGGTCGCCGCTCCGCCCGCGTAAACGCCGAGCCCGCCACGGTTGACGCATGCATCCGGCGCGCTCGCCGACGAACGCCACGCTGTCGGGGCGACTTCCGCGCAGGGACTCGTAACGCGTGGCTCGTGCCGGAGCGGCCCTGGCTCAGGCAACGCTTCTGCGAGGGGTATGAGGCTGTTGCCGACGCACACCGATAAGCTGATGTTCTTTGCGCTCGACGCGAGCCGGGCTTATGGGGAGGCCATTGCGCGCGAACTCGGCGTTGCACTCTCAACACACGAGGAGCGGGAGTTTGAGGACGGCGAGCACAAGTCGCGCCCGCTCGCGAGCGTGCGCGACCGCGATGTGTACGTAATTCATTCGCTCTATTCCGACGCAAGCCAGAGCGTCAATGACAAGCTTACGCGCCTGCTGTTCTTTATTGGGGCGCTCAAGGATGCCGCCGCGGGCCGCGTGACGGCCGTTGTGCCGTACCTTGCCTATGCACGCAAGGACCGCAGGACCAAGAGTCGTGACCCGGTCACCACTCGCTACGTCGCACGACTGTTCGAGGCCGTGGGCACCGATTGTGTCGTAACGCTGGAGGTGCACAATCTCGCAGCAATGCAGAATGCGTTCCGCTGCCGCACCGAGCACCTCGAATCCGCGCCGCTGCTCGTGGCCCATCTCGCCCCAACGATCGGTTCGGTCGAAGTCGCCGTCGTCTCGCCCGACGCGGGCGGGATCAAGCGCGCCGAAGCTTTCCGGACCCGCCTCGCAGCTGCACTTGGACGGCCCGTCGCAGCCGCATTCGCCGAGAAATATCGCAGCGGCGGCGTCGTCACTGGCGAAGCCCTGGTTGGCGACGTCGATGGCAGGGTCGCGATCATCGTCGATGACCTGATTGCCGCCGGCAATACGGTCGTTCGCGCGGCGCAGGCCTGCCGTCGGCACGGTGCGACGCGCATCCTCGCCGCGGCCGCGCACGGCGTTTTTGCGCCCGCCGCCAACGCCGTGCTCGGCGCCAGCGATATCGAGCGCATCGTGGTCACCGACACGATTCCGCCACTGCGGGTAAACGATCCACGCTTGACGGCGCGCCTCGAGCAGGTAAGTACAGCCGCCCTTTTCGCAGAGACGATCCGCCGGCTTCACACCGGCGGCTCCATCGTCGAGCTGCAGGGCGATTGAACCGTAGCGAATTCGGCCGCCGCGCAGCGCTGAACGTGCTGGTGGGCGAGTTCGAGGTAGGAACGAGCCCGTGCCGCCCACTTGCCTGGCTCGCGCGGGTCGGCGTCGGCCAGGTGGCGAATCGCAACCTTCGCTCGCGCACATGCGCGGTAGCTCTGGTAGAAATGCACCAGTAGCGCGACGGGCGCGTCGCCTGTGATCGCGGTGTAGATCCCGAAGATCGTTGCGCCCAGTTCGGGGCTACCGAGGCGCTCGCACTCGAGGGCGAGGAATCCCAATTCATCGGCTGGATCGAGCAGGCGTAGCTCGCGCGAGAATTCAAGACAGTCGATAATCTGCGGACTGTCCTCGAGGCAAATATGTTCCGGCCGGAGGTCGCCGTGCGCTTCGACAATGCGACCCTCGCCTACACGCGCATCAAAAAGGGGCGCATGGCGCTCAAGCAGCGCAAGTTGACGGCTGCAGATTGCCGCGATTAGCTCGAGCGGCAGACCGTACGCCGGGGCGCTGAGCTCGCGCCTGTTCTCGCCAATCTCGGTGACAAACTGGGCCCGATATTGGGCAGGCGTGAACGCGACCGCGGCAGCATCGCGGTAGAAACGGGCCAGCCGCTCGATAGCGCGCGAGAGATCTTCCTGCCTGAGCGTGTGCTCTTGCAGCATGCGGTCAAGCATTCGCTCGCCGGGAAGGCGCCGCATCTTGACCAGCCAGTCGACGACGTTCTCGCCCTTGCCAAGATGGAGGCTCCCCGCGGCATCGAGTGCGAGCGGGACCGCACCGAGATACACGTTCTCCGAAAACCGCCGATTGAGCCGCAGCTCGTCCTCGCAGTTTCGCCGTCTAGCCGCCTGCGTACTGAAGTCGCGATAAGACAGGCGCACCGGTTTCTTGAGCTTCCAGGCATTGGCGTCGGTGAGAAAGACCCATGAAAGGTGCGTCTCGATTACCTCGACAGCCGCGGTCGGTTCGGGGTAGCTCTCCGGGCGCGAGAGAAACGCAACCTTTGCTCCGAGGCCGGGATCCTTCGCCGGCGCGAGAGGCGGCGCGGGCGCCGCGTGGTCGATGCGCTCTCGGACCTCCCGCCACGTGTCCGATTGCCACGCCCTCTCGAGCGGCGCTTCGGCATCGTACGCAACGGCCACCGACCGTTCGGCTCCGGCCAGAGGCTCGTGCGTGCGCAGCTGATGCTCCAGCACCGCAAGATCGGCATCCGAAGCATCGTATCCTGCCGCAACGCGTTGCGTGATGCGCTGGCGCAGCGTCGACTCATCCGCCACAAAATCAACGATTACGAACGCGACGCCGAGCTCGGTCGCAAGATCAGCAAAGAGTTTGCGCTGCCAACGTCTGAGAAAGGTTGCGTCGACGAGCGCAACCCAACCGGCCTCGACGACCTCTCGAGCCAGCTCGGCGAGTCGCTCATAGGTCGCCTGCGTCGCGACGGGCGTGTACAGGCCGCGGTCGATTCCCGCGCCGCCCCGTTCGCGCGCCTCAAGCGGCGGCATGCGCTTGCGCTCGACGTCGCTGCGGATGCGCACCGCGCCGATCGCCTCCAGCAGGGACTGCGACAGGGTTGTCTTGCCGCAACCCGAAAAGCCATGGGTGATGATGAGCGCCGGTCGCAGCGACCGCGAATGTTTTTGCGCCAGACGCAGGTAACCGCGATACTCGGCGTGCAGGACGCTCGCAGCACTGGCATCGAGCTGTTGGGCGCGCAGGCGCGCGATCTTGGCGCGCACCAGCGCACGATAGACCAGGTAGAAGCGCAGCACGGGGAGACCGGCATAGTCTCCTGATCGCTCGAGGTAAGCATTGAGAAAGCGCCCTCCGAGATCGGCGCGCCCGCGATCCTCGAGGTCCATGACCGTGAATGCGATCTCGCTCATGAGGTCGATCCAGCGCATCGTTTCGTTGAACTCGATGCAGTCGAAAATGACCAGCTCGCCATCGATGCGCGCAATGTTTCCCAGATGCAGATCGCCGTGGCACTCGCGCACGAAGCCCTGCTTGCGCCGACGCAGTAACGCGTCGCGGCGCGCGGCATGCTCGCGCTCGGTCCAGGCCGACAGCGCATCGATCTCGTCGTGCTCGGCACCGGCGGCGAGCAGCGGCCGCAATTGCGCAAAGTTCTGCCGCGCCAGGCGCAGTACTTCGTCCGGGGCGCCGAAGGCGCTTTCCGCGCCGGCCACGGCGATCGCGCCGTGAAAGGCTGCGACTCGCGCCGCCAGCGTGTCAATGTCGGCAGGCGCGAGTTCACCGCGGGCGAGGATCGCGGTGGCGAGGGCCTGCTGAGGAAACTCGCGCATCTGCACTGCGTACTCGAGCGCCGGGCCGTCTCCGCCGAGGACCGGGGCGTCGACGCTGCCGGTGACCGGCACGACGCCGAGATAGAGCGCGGGCGCGAGGCGGCGGTTGAGTCGCAGCTCCTCCTGGCAGAAGAATCGCCGCGCCGCGAGGGTCGTGAAATCGAGGAACCCGAAGTTCACCGCCTTCTTGATCTTGTACGCGTACTGGCCCGTCAGCAGCACGTAGGAGATGTGCGTTTCCAGCCGCTCGACGTGCGTGCAGTCCGGCCCGAAGATGTCCGGGCGCGAGAGCGCCGCCAGCAGCCGTGCCTGCTGCGCGCCGTTTGCGCCGATCGGGGTCGCCGGCTCGGGCGGCATCGTTTGGAAGACGCGAGGCGGCATGCTTCCGCCTGGATCGCCTCAGCCCGTGGCGTCGTGCTTCTTGACCTGGCCGTGCTGGCGCCGAGCGATGTCTTCCAGGCGCCGGGTGAGGCTCGCAAATGCGTCGCGCAGCGCGACGTACACATCCTCGTCGTGATCGCGGTTGACAATGAGCTCGTGGCCCGGAACGTTAAGGCTGATTCGGACGTTGAACGAGCGGCCCTGTTGGTGGTGCCGGCCCTGCTCCTCGACGACAACGTGGCAGGCGACGATGCCGCGATAGAATTCCTCCAGCCTGTTCGCGTGCTCCCGAATCCGCGCGTCGAGCGCTGCCGAGTGCTCCATGTGCCGAACCGTAATCTGCAGCGGGTTCTGCACGCTAGCGCTTCCAGTTGACGCGCACCGAATACTCATCTTCGCCGAAGCGCATGTCGAGATCGCCGTCGTACGCGTTCCTGAGAGCCTCGCCAATGCGGCGCGCTGAATGCACGTCGCAGGTCGTGATCACTGTCTCGGCTGCCGTCTCGGCTACGTTCATGATCCGATGCAGCGGGTGACCGGAACGCTCGCGCTCGACCGTATTGTGGGTCAGTTGCAGCAGTTCCGCGCGGTGGGCATTGAAGAAGGCTCCGGAGAGCGTGACCACGCCAGCCGGGAGATGGTCGCGGATCCGGGCGCAGGCCGGACACACCGCGTCATGGGCTTGCGCCGGCGCCTCGCCCCAGGCCCAGCGCCCGCGGTGAAAGATCGCACGGCAGGTCGAGCATACCGTCGGCTCGCGGTACTTGCCTTTGGCCTGATAAGGATCATGCCGGACATCGTCGAATACCCGATCGCGATCACGCGTGACGCTCCCCGGTGGGGTATCGGGTGTCGGGGTCGAGTGTCGTCGGGTCATTATGGTCACACCTACCTGGGAACCGCTGCACAGTTTCCCATAGGATAATGATAGGCCGCCGGGAAAGCCCGGGCTTGATCCGCGTCAATCTTTCCATGCCTCCATCGCCCCCCCTCCAAACTTCGCCCCGGAGAGCTTCCGCGCGCCACTTTGGCGTGGGCATCGTCCGGCTTGTGCTGGTCGCGCTCGTTGTTCTGCTGCAGGCGGCCACTGCGCCGGCGCAACCGCTGCCGTCGCCGGATGGCGATGAGATCCGCGCCCTGATCGCGCGCGGCGCCCTGCCGCAGCTTCGGCGCCCGGAATTCAAGGGTCTTCGCCCCGCGCTCGAGGCTTTCTACGGCAGTGGTCGTTACGCCCCGCAGTGGCTTGGCGGGAGCGAACGGTGGCGCGCAGGTCTCGCGGAATTGGCAGCCGCACCCGAGTATGGCCTCGAGGCCGAGGATTACGGCTTTGACTGGCTCGACGGTGAACTGCGGGCCATCGCCGACGGCGACAGCACGCCCGGGCGCGTTGCGCGTGCGGACGTCGCGCTGACCGTATGCTTCTTCCGTCTGCTGTCCGACCTGCACCGCGGGCGCGTGTCGCCCGCACGCGCCGGTTTCGAGTTCAGTGCCGGTGACAAGCCGCTGGATCTCGCCGCGATGTTGCGCAGCGCCTTGGCGACGGGACTCTTGCACGATGCCGTCGTCGCGGCCGAGCCTTCGTTCTTTCTTTACCGCCGGCTCGAAGTCGCCTTGGCGCGCTACCGTGCACTGGCCACCACGCCGGTCCCCCCGCTGCCCGCGCTGCCCCCCGGCATACGCAAGGTCGAGCCCGGCGGGGTCTATGCCGGCGCCGGCGCGCTGAGCGAACGTCTGCGCCTCGTCGGCGACCTGCCCGCCACCGCCGAGGTGGCCGTCGGCAATCGCTACGAGGGCGCGCTGGTCGCGGCAGTCCGCGCCTTCCAGGACCGGCATGGGCTGAAGCCCGACGGCGTGCTCGGGCGCGACACCCTCTCCGCGCTAGCAACACCCTTCGACGTGCGCGCGCGCCAGATCGAATTGTCCTTGGAGCGCCTGCGCTGGCTGCCGGAGTTCCGCGCCGGGCCGCTGATCGCGGTCAACATACCGTCGTTCCGGCTGTGGGCATTCGCCGATGCGCGCAATGACAACAAGGCGCAGCTGACCATGGCGGTGATCGTCGGCCGCGCCGCCAAGGCGAAGGCGACGCCGGTGTTCATCGGCGACATGCGCTACGTCGAGTTCAGCCCCTATTGGAATGTGCCGCCGACGATCCAGCGCGGCGAGATCGTCCCGCGACTCGCGCGCGACCCCGGTTATTGGGAGCGCGAGGATCTTGAAGCAGTGCCAAGCGGAGACAACGGGGCGGCGATCACGAAACTCGATGCCGCGACGCTGCAAGGTCTTCGGTCGGGCGCGTTGCGGGTCCGCCAGCGGCCGGGCAACCGCAATGCGCTGGGCGGCGTGAAGTTCGTCCTCCCCAACACCCTGGACATCTACCTGCACAGCACGCCGGCACAGCAACTCTTCGAGCAGTCGCGGCGCGACTTTAGCCACGGCTGCATCCGCGTTGCGGATCCGCCCGCGCTGGCCGAATTCGTGCTCCGCGATCAACCAGCGTGGACCGACGAGCGCATCCGCGCGGCAATGGCCGCCGGCAAGACGAGCACGGTAACCCTCACGCAGCCGATACCGGTGGTGATCTTCTACACTACCGCGATCGCCGATTCCGCCGGACGCGTGCTGTTCCAATCCGACATCTACGGCTACGACCGCAGTCTCGAGCAGGCGCTGCGCGCCCGCTAGCGTGGCGCGGGCGACCCGGCCCGCCTCAGGGCGTCACCAACGGCGGACGCGGCCGGTGTCGACGTGGACGAAATCCGACCCCGGGGAGGGGTAGAAACCCACGCCGCCGGCCCGCAGCGACAACGCCGCGTCGCGCAGATCGGCGAGGGCAATGTCCGCCAGCCGGATGTCGATCGCCTTTCCCTGCAGGTGCAGGCTCTGCGCCGCGACCCCGTGCCCCTCTCGGCGCAGCATGGCGTTGGTCGCCGGAGAGCGATAGCCGGAAATGACCTGGAACGGCGCCCGCGTCGCCGTGGTGGTGGAGAGCAGGTGCAACTGATCGAGCAGGCCCGGATCGATGGCGTGCGTTGCGCCATTGCGAAAATCGCGCAGGAATTGCTCGATCTGATCGAGCGCACTGGCCACGTATTGGTCGCCTACGGCGTAGGTTAGGGCAAGCTTCTCGCCGGTATGGGTGTGCTCGAAGCGAAGGGATCGCGGCGTTGCGCTCGCGTGCGCGCGCCGCGGCAGGCACAGCATGGGCGCCGCGAGGGTGATGGAGACGGCGGCGAAGAGCCGCCGCCGCCCTTGGCTCGCCAGGGGGAGCGGCGGCGCTGACACGGAACTCGATCGGCGGCGCGACATAAGCGAATTGTAGCGCGAAGTGGTAGTGTTAGCGTAGGGAGGGGCCCATGGAACGGCAGACCTGGTTCAACCTCTGGTATGTCGTCTTCGCGATTCTCGGGGTGCTGTGGCTGCGCGATCTTTATGTGACCGCAACCCAGGTCGAACCCATTCCCTACAGCCAGTTCGAGCAGGACCTCAAGGCGGACCGGATCAAGGACATCGCCATCTCCAACAACGTCATCCAGGGAACCTACAAGACGCCGCGCCCGGACAAGCGCACGCGTTTCGTCACCACGCGGGTCGATCCGGAGCTGGCCAAGGAGCTGTCACAATACGACGTCGAGTACTCCGGCATCGTCGAGAACACGTTCTTCCGCGACATCCTGTCGTTTGTCGCGCCGGCTCTGATCTTTTTCGCGATCTGGTTCTTTCTTGCCCGGCGCATGGCCGGCCAGGGCGGCCTGGGCGCCGGCTTTCTTTCCATCGGCAAGAGCAAGGCCAAGGTCTACGTGGAGACCGATACGAAGGTGACCTTCGACGACGTCGCCGGCGTCGACGAGGCGAAGGAGGAGCTGCAGGAGGTCGTGGGCTTCCTCAAGGATCCGAAGCGCTACACGCGGCTCGGCGGTCATATCCCGAAGGGGGTCATGCTGGTGGGGCCGCCGGGGACCGGCAAGACACTGCTCGCGCGCGCGGTCGCGGGGGAGGCCGGCGTCCCGTTCTTTTCGATCAATGGCTCCGAGTTCGTCGAGATGTTCGTGGGTGTGGGTGCCGCCCGCGTGCGCGACCTGTTCGAGCAGGCGCGCAAGCGCGAGCCGGCAATTATCTTCATCGACGAACTTGACGCGCTCGGCCGCGCCCGCGGCGCGTACGGGCTGGGCGGCGGCCATGATGAGAAGGAGCAGACGCTCAACCAGCTGCTCGTCGAGATGGACGGCTTCGACCCGAGCGAGGGGCTGATACTGCTTGCGGCGACCAATCGCCCGGAGATACTCGACCCGGCGTTGCTGCGCGCCGGGCGCTTCGACCGCCAGGTTCTCGTCGACCGCCCCGACAAGCTCGGCCGCGTGCAGATTCTCAAGGTGCAGGTGCGCAAGGTGCGCCTGGCGCCGGACGCAGACCTGGAGCAGGTCGCCGCCCTGACCCCCGGCTTTACCGGTGCCGATCTCGCCAATCTGGTCAACGAGGCGACGCTGTTCGCGACGCGCCGCGGCGCCGATGCCGTTGCCCTCGCCGATTTCACCGCTGCGGTCGAGCGCATCGTCGCCGGATTGGAGAAGAAGAGCCGCATCCTGAACCTGAAGGAGCGCGAGATCGTTGCCCATCACGAGATGGGGCATGCGCTGGTCGCGCTGGCCCTGCCGGGCTCCGATCCGGTGCACAAGGTGTCGATCATCCCGCGCGGGATCGGCGCTCTCGGCTACACGATCCAGCGCCCCACGGAGGATCGCTTCCTCATGACGCGCGAGGAGCTGGAGGGCAAGATGGCCGTGCTCCTCGGCGGCCGCGCGGCCGAGCACGTCGTCTTCGGTCGGCTGTCGACCGGCGCCGCCGACGACCTGGCCAAGGTGACCGACATCGCGCGCAGCATGGTCATGCGCTACGGCATGGAAGACAAGCTCGGCAGTCTCTCGTACCAGGAAGAAAGCGCGCCGTTCCTGCCCATGCCGGCGGGTACCCCAAGCCGGCACTTCAGCGAAGAAACCGCGCGCGAGATCGATCGCGCGGTGCGGGCGATTGCGGAGAGCGCGTTTGCCCGTGCTCTGGGCGTCCTCGAGGCCAACCGCGCGGTGCTCGAGGATGGGGCCCGGCAGCTACTGCAGAAGGAAACGCTGAGCGAGGCGGAGATCGCCGCCATTGCGGCAGCGCTCAAGCCGGCGGCCTGAAGCGCGCAGCCGACCACGTGCCGTGGAGGGCACCTGTCCGATTGCAGAAAAGACGGGAACCGGCGCCGGCAGCGCATTGCGCGCCAGCCCGGCGTCGGTAGCCGCGGCGATGCCCGGTGACGAGCTGGAGGTCAGACACGTCATTGGCCCGAACATCGCCCGCCGCACGCGGCACAAAGCCGCATGCGGCGCGAACCGCGGTCAGTGAACGGCGATTTCCTTCACCGCCGCGCCGCCCTTCTTGGGCAGCGTCAGCATCAGGACACCATCGCTGTACTTCGCCTCGGCCTTGGCGTCGTCGACCGCATAGCCAAGGCTAAAGCTCCGGCTCCAGCGTCCATAGTAGCGTTCGCTGCGCAGGACGGTTTCTCCCTTCTTCTCCTCCTTTTCCTTCTTCGTTTCGACGCTGATCGAGACCTCGTTGCCATCGATGGCAATGTGGATATCGTCCCTCTTAGCCCCGGGGATCTCCGCCTTGATATAGAAAGCGTTGTTGTCCTCGGTCAGGTCGACCATCATCTTCGGTTCCGGCAAGCCACGGAACATCGGCAGGCGCGGCATATAGAAGAAATCTTCCATGTTTCGCAATGCGTCGAAGTCGACGAGCGAGCGGAAGGGTTCGAAGCGGGTAAGATTTGTCATAACCTTCTCCATGCAAGGATTGAATCCAACTCCGAACGTTCGCGAATTCGTTGCCACGAACGCCGGGTCCCGCATTGCAACCGCAGCGATGCGCCGGAATGCCTGACGGAGCCACTTCGTCGCACGCCGCATCGCAACTCAAAAGCATTATAGGTCGCCGGCGCGCCCGCGCGCTTGATCCTTATCAAGATTCGTTCGCGCGATGCGGCTAGCGGCGCAAGACGCACTTGTCGTACAGATCGCCCAGCGTGCCGGTGGGGTCGTATTTCGCCTTGAGCGCGGCGTACGCGTCCGGGTCAAAAATCGACCAGAACTCGGGCCGCGGATAGTACGAGTCGGAATAGAGCGACTTGATGCCGCCCAGCTCCGCGACTTTGCGTTCAATTTTCCGATTGACGTGGCCACGCGGCCCCGGCTCGCGCTCGCGCACGACATCCCAGAAGCCGAAATTGACATAGGTCGTGCCCGGCCGCAGCGGATACAGCGGAAAGCGGGTGGAGACCGAGGGCGCCCTGATGGGGCAGATCCACACCGGCAGGATCCCGACTTCGGCGTGGAAGAAGTCGAGAAACTGCACCGCGTGCTGGAGCGGAACGTCCACATCCTGGATCACCGATTCGGTGCGCGTGCCGCGCAGCCGGCTCAAGGCGCGGGCGAGTCCCCACCGGCTGTTCCAGCGCATGATCTTCTGGTAGGTAATCGAGTTCAGGCGACCGCGACCGTACAGCCGTCGCAGCAGCGGATGTTGCGCGCCAACGTTCTTGGAACACCAGAACCAATCGGTGTCCCAGCGCCACAGATAATCGTGCACCGTCAGGCAATCGCTGCCGCGCTCCCGAATCGAACGATAGTAGACGTGCTCGTAGGTGTAGTCGCTGGTGTAGGGCGCCGTGTCGGCGAACGATCCTCGCGTCAGGTAGAGTTCCCCCGGTGCGAACACCACGCCGTCGAGAAAGTCGGTTTCCTTCTCGGCCGCAAGGCGCGCCAGGTCGGCGAAGCATGCCGCAGGGTCCGTGTAGCGGAAGTGCGTGACCGCAACGTAGGGCTTGACCGGAACCGTCCGCTGCGTGACCTTGAGCGCGTAGCCAAGCGTCCCGTAGGAGTTGGCGAAGCCGTAGAACAGATCGCGGTGCTCGTTTTCCGGCGTGCAGATGACGATCTGGCCGTCGCCGGTAAGGATCTCCAGGGCGGCGATCGTGTCGTGCACCAGGCCGTACTTGAACGACGTCGCTTCGATCCCGACGCCGGCGACCGCGCCGCCCACCGTGATCGATTTCAACTGCGGCACGACCCGGGGCATGGCGCCCACGGAGAGCGTCGCTGCGACGAGATCGGCGTAGGTCGTCATCCCTTCCGTCTCGACCGTGCCTGCCTCGCCGTCGACGCAGACGACGCGGTTGAAATGCTTGAGATCGATCCTCGGTCGCGACCGCCGGGCGCGGTCGCGGAACAGGTTCGAGGTCGATTTGCCGAGGCCGAACTGCGCTCCGCGCCCGCGGTGCGTGCTCAACTCCGCCTGCAGATGCGCGATTTTGTCGGTGTATGCGCTCAAGCGCCAGGGCGATACAGGAACTCCCGGCTCATCGGGTAGTTCGAGGCGATGTTGCCCTTGCTCACCAGGACCTGGAACAGGTGTGTGCGGCTGTTCCTGGCGCGGAACATTTCCGCGCACGCCCACAGATACGTGCGCCAGGTACGGCGGAAAGGTTCATCGAAGCGCTGCGGATCGAGCGCCTGGATGGCATCCCAGTTGGCGTCGAAGCGTTCGGCCCACGCGTCGAGCGTCAGTGCGTAGTGCCGGCGCAGGTTCTCCACGTCGAGAACCTCAAGCCCGCTCTCCTCCATCGCCTCGATTGCCGCGGCAAGGCTTGGAATCCAGCCCCCCGGAAAGATGTGCTTGCGGATATAGAACTCGGTGTCGAAGCGACCGACGTGGCCGATGAAGTGGATGACACCGAGCGCGCCGGGCTTCATCGCCTCGGCATGCGCCTTGACCACCGCCGGCAGTTGATCGCGGCCCGCATGCTCGAGCGTGCCGATCGACAGCAGCTTGTCGTATTGGCCGGGAATTTCGCGAAAGTCGCATTCGACGACGGAGACGCGGTCGCCCAGGCCGCGGGCAGCGACCTCCGCCCGCAGCTCGGCGACCTGCTCGGTCGTGGTGTTGATGCCGGTGCCCAGGGCGCCGTAGTGCTCCAGGGCGTGGAAAAGCAGCCCACCCCAGCCGCAGCCGATGTCGACAAACGTCTCGCCGGGCTTGAGACCCACCTTGCGGCAGACGTGATCCATCTTGTTGACCTGAGCCTCTTCGAGCGTGCGCGTTCCTTCCTTCCAGTAGGCGCACGTGTACATCATGCCCACGCGGTCGAGCCAAGGCTGGTAGAAGCCCTTGCCGTGGCCATAGTGAAAGCGCGCGTTGCGCTTCGCTTGCGCCAGCGATGCATTGGAAAAACGCAATTCATGCCAGCGGTTGCGCAACCCGACCAGGGCGTTCGAATCGTGGTCGAATCCCGAGTCGAAGGCCGCGCGGGCGGCGAGCGCGAGATTGCCGTCGATGTCGACGCTGCCGTCAAAGTACGACTCCAGCAAGCCGACGTGGCCGAAGGCGATGACGCGCATCTCGGCGCGTGCCGTGTGGAAGGTCACCGTGAACGCCGGCTGTGCTTGCCGCTGTTCGCAGTTGCTGTACGCCGAGCCGTCGCTGAAGACGGCGCGGAATGGTATGGCCGTCGCGGCGCCGATCGCGGCCAGACGCCGGCCGACGAGGCCGCCCGGGCGCGCCGGCGCCGGGCCGGTGCGCCCGCCGTCGAAGGCGTCGCTGCCGCCGGGGCCGGCCAGCAGGCCTCCCATTCGGCCGGGGACGGCTTCATCGCCGCGCCGATTCGTTCGGTGTTCGCTCTTGCGGCTGACCGCGTCGCTGGCCGCAGCGGCTCGGTCGCCCGCCGATTGGCCGGAGTGGGACCCGGGTGCCGGGTCGATTTCGTTCACTGGCATGGTGTTGTTAGGTGCAGCCAAGAAACGACGAATACATAAGCTTGTTTCGTTTCGGGCTTTCGCGCAATAGGCCAGGCGCCGATTTCCGCGCGGGCCTTGATCCCAGACCGGACCTGGGCGGCGAGGCGGGCGCGTCGGCGCAGGCGAACGCGAGCGCGCCAGTTGCCCGCGGCGACGGCGATTCGCCCCCGCGGCGGAGGCTGGGCGCTTCCGCTTCGCATAAACCTTGCCGGCTGTGGACAACATCGTGAATTTGCGGTGGACAGACGGTGCAGCAATGGCGCGAGCTCGGATAGAACGCTGATTTTCTGATGCTTTTGTGGCGCTCTTTGTGTGCATTAAAAAGGGCTTGCGTCCGTCCAACCGACCTACTATGATTAGTGTTGATTCAGCACTTGAACACAAGATATAGTAGATTTTGATTCTTAAGGGAATTCCGGAACCGTAGAAAAATCGCCGCCGCGCGCCAAGGGCGCCGTAGGGGGAGGAGTGAGCAATATTCCGGAACCCCGCGCCAGGGCTGGAACTGCCATGAAGTGGCTCTTCCCGCGCTGAAGCGGGCTTGCACTAACAACGAATAAGATTTCGCCAGGAGACGTACCATGCAAGTCGCCAGCTCTGCCGCCGCGCCGTCCCTTGCCCCAACGCTCAACCCGACGGCCGAGGCGAGTTCGCCGCTTGCAGTGAGTACCGACCCCCGACTCGCACAATACAAGGTCATCCGCCGCAACGGAGCGGTGGTCGCCTTCGAGCCGTCGAAGATCGCGATCGCGGTGACCAAGGCGTTCCTGGCCGTCAACGGCGGCCAGAGCGCCGCCTCGGCCCGGGTGCGCGAGCTGACCGCGCATCTCACCGACGCCGTCGTGGCGGCACTGATGCGCCGCAAGCCCGAGGGCGGCGCGATCCATATCGAAGAGATCCAGGACCAGGTCGAGCTGGCGCTGATGCGCGGCGGCGAGCACGAGGTCGCGCGCGCCTACGTCCTTTATCGCGAGAAGCGGGCACAGGAGCGCGCGCACGAAAAGCAGAAGAGCGCGAAAGGCGATGCCGCGACGACCGCGATCAACGTCGTCGAGCAGGGCGTGGCGCGGCCGCTCGATCTCGCGCGCCTGACGCAGCTCGTGCAAAGTTCCTGTGCGGGGCTTACTGATGTCGATCCCGAGCGGATCATGAAGGCGACGCTCAAGGACCTGTACGAAGGCGTGCCGATGGACGAGGTGCGCAAATGCGTCGTGCTCGCCGCCCGCACGCTCATCGAGAAGGACCCGGCGTACAGCTTCGTCACCGCGCGGCTGTTGCTCGACGCGATCCGTTACGAGGCGCTGGGCGAGGAAGCGACGCACGCCGACATGACGACCAAGTACGCCGAATACTTTCCACGCTTCGTCAAGCACGGCATCAAAATCGGCTTGCTGAACGAAGCGCTGGCGCAGTACGACCTGAAGACGCTGGGCGCGGCGCTGGTGCCGCAGCGTGACCTGCAGTTCGGCTATCTCGGCCTGCAGACACTCTACGACCGCTATTTTCTCGTCGACCAGTACGTCGGCGGCCGGCGCTTCGAGCTGCCGCAGTGCTTCTTCATGCGCGTGGCGATGGGCCTGGCGCTCAACGAGGTCGACCGTGAAGCGCGCGCGATCGAGTTCTACAACGCGCTGTCGACCTTCGACTTCATGTCGTCGACGCCGACGCTGTTCAACTCCGGCACGCACCGCTCGCAGCTTTCGTCGTGCTATCTCACGACTGTCGCCGACGATCTCGACGGCATATACGAAGCGATCAAGGAAAATGCGCTTCTGTCCAAGTTCGCCGGCGGGCTCGGCAACGATTGGACCAACGTGCGCGCGCTGGGCTCGCACATCAAGGGAACCAACGGCAAGTCGCAGGGCGTGGTGCCGTTCCTGAAAGTGGTAAACGACACGGCAGTGGCAGTTAACCAAGGAGGAAAACGGAAGGGGGCAGTCTGCTCGTATCTCGAATCATGGCACCTTGATATCGAGGAGTTCCTCGAGCTGCGCAAGAACACCGGCGACGACCGCCGCCGCACGCACGACATGAACACCGCCAACTGGATCCCGGATCTGTTCATGAAACGGGTCATGGAAGGCGGCGAGTGGACGCTGTTTTCCCCTTCCGACGTGCCCGACCTGCACGACAAATGGGGGCGCAACTTCGAGGAAGCCTACACGCGCTACGAGGAGAAGGCGGCGCGGGGGGAACTGAAGCTGTACAAGAAGATTCCCGCGGTGCAGCTCTGGCGCAAGATGCTCTCCATGCTCTTCGAAACGGGGCACCCGTGGATCACGTTCAAGGATGCGTGCAATGTGCGCTCGCCGCAGTCGCATGTCGGCGCCGTGCACAGCTCGAACCTCTGCACCGAGATCACGCTCAACACCAGCGATCGCGAGATCGCGGTATGCAATCTCGGATCGGTGAATCTTCTCAACCACATGAAGCAGGTCGACGGCAAGTACGAACTCGACCACGACAAGCTCAGGATCACGATCAAGACAGGCATGCGCATGCTCGACAACGTGATCGACATCAACTATTACGCGGTGGCCAAGGCGCGGAATTCCAACCTGCGGCATCGCCCGGTCGGGCTGGGCATCATGGGATTCCAGGATTGCCTGCATCTGCTGGGCGTGCCGTACGCGACCGAGGAGGCGATGATCTTCGCGGACCGGTCGATGGAGGCGGTGTGCTACTACGCCTACCTCGCCTCGACCGAGATGGCCGAGGAGCGCGGCCGCTACAGCAGCTACGGTGGCAGCCTGTGGGACCGCGGCATCATGCCGCAGGATTCGCTGAAGCTGCTCGCCGAGGAGCGCGGAGGCTACGTCGAGATCGACGAATCCGTAGCCATGGACTGGGACGCGCTGCGCGCGCGCATCAAGCAGCACGGCATGCGCAACTCCAACTGCGTTGCCATTGCGCCGACCGCGACGATCTCCAACATCGTCGGCGTGGGCGCGTCGATCGAGCCGGAGTATCAAAATATCTACGTCAAGTCGAACCTGTCGGGCGAGTTCACGGTGGTCAACGAGCATCTGGTCGCCGAACTGAAGAAGCAGAACCTGTGGGACGAGGTGATGGTGGCGGACCTGAAGTATTTTGACGGCTCGCTGGCCAAGATCGACCGCGTGCCGGCCAATCTGCGGCAGCTCTACGCGACTGCGTTCGAGGTCGACGCCAAGTGGATCGTCGAAGCGGGCGCGCGGCGGCAGAAATGGATCGACCAGGCGCAGAGCCTGAACGTCTACATGGCCGGCGCGTCGGGCAGGAAGCTCGACGAGACCTACAAGCTCGCCTGGATCCGCGGCCTGAAGACGACGTACTACTTGCGCACGCTGGCGGCGACATCGGCCGAGAAGTCGACCGGCCAGGGCGGAGAGTTGAACGCGGTGCCGACTTCGGGCGGCGTAGCCGGCGCCGCCGGCCTGGGCACCAGCATCAGGGCCTCGGGGCCGAGGATGCGGCCACCGGAGCCCGAGCCGAAATTCTGCAAGATCGATGATCCCAATTGCGAGTCATGCCAATAGGCATGAACGCTCGCCCGCAGCATTACCACAATACCCGGCGCGCCCCAGACAGGAACTGGTTGCTTGAAACGCCGGACGTCGTGACGCCCAGAGCGTCATTGGAGGCATAGGCAGAGAAGCTGTTCGAGCAACCAACCCGGAGGACCCGGTAGATGGCCCAGTACGAGCATGTGCCCTGTCATGTGGTGGATGCGCGGTATCTTGGTGACTACAAGGTTTGGCTGGAGTTCAACGATGGAAGAAAAGGCGTGGTCGACCTCGCCGACGAGCTCTACGGCGAGGAGTTCGAGGGTCTGCGCGATCGGGAGCGTTTCGCGCAGTTCTACCTCGACTACGGGCTGGCCACGATCGCCTGGCACGACGGCCAGGATTTCGCTCCGGATTATCTGTACGCGAGGTTAAGCGCGGTGCATTAGGGACTCCACCGGCCCCAGGCAGCCTGCTCGCGCTTTAGGGCGGTGCGCCGCCGCCCGCTTGGCGGCGGGTGTTCTGTCCACCGCAACACCCTGAAACGACAGGAAAGAAGGCGACGAACAAGAGGAACCCCGCAGCGGAGGAGGAAGGCCGGAGCGGGGCAAAAGGGCACAGCACCAGGACAGGAAACAGGAGACAGTATGCTCACCTTCGAAGACGATTTCGTGACGCCCGCGCAGACGCGCCCGCTCCCAGAATCGCCCGACGCGATCGGCGGCAAGACGTCGGCCGAGGTCTATGGCGGCATCCTGTCCCGCGAGCCCGTGCACGATCTCGACGCCGAAGCGCATGCCCTGGCCAATGGCTTCCGCCGCGTACGCGCCGAGGACAAGCGCGTCATCAACGCGCAGTCCGACGTCAATCAGCTCGTCCCTTTCAAATACAAGTGGGCCTGGGACAAGTATCTCTCCGCGTGCGCCAATCACTGGATGCCGCAGGAGATCAACATGCAGCGCGACATCGAGCTGTGGAAGAACCCCCATGGGCTGACGGACGACGAGCGGCTGATCGTCAAGCGCAACCTGGGCTTCTTCGTCACCGCCGACAGCCTCGCCGCCAACAACATTGTGCTGGGCACCTATCGCCACATCACCGCGCCCGAGTGCCGGCAGTACCTGCTGCGGCAGGCGTTCGAGGAGGCCATCCACACCCACGCCTACCAGTACATCGTCGAGAGTCTGGGGCTCAATGAATCGGAGATCTTCAACGCCTATCACGAGATCAAGTCGATTCGCGACAAGGACGAGTTCCTGATTCCGTTCATCGACACGTTGACCAACCCGATGTTCAAGACCGGCTCAATGCAAGCCGATCAGGACCTGTTGAAGAGCCTGATCGTGTTCTCGTGCATCATGGAGGGGCTGTTCTTCTACGTTGGCTTCGTGCAGATCCTGGCGATGGGTCGGCAGAACAAGATGACCGGCTCATCCGAGCAGTACCAGTACATCCTGCGCGACGAGAGCATGCACTGCAACTTCGGCATCGACCTCGTCAACACGATCAAGATGGAGAACCCCCACCTCTGGACGCCGGAGTTCCGCGAGGAAATCCGCACCCTGATGAAGCGCGGCGTCGAGCTGGAATACGCCTACGCCGAGGACACCATGCCGCGCGGCGTGCTGGGCCTGAATGCGACCATGTTCAAGGAATACCTGCGCTTCATCGCCAACCGCCGCTGCCAGCAGATCGGCGTTGACCCGCTGTACGACAAGGCCGACAATCCCTTCCCGTGGATGGCGGAGATGATCGACCTGAAGAAGGAAAAGAACTTCTTCGAGACGCGGGTGATCGAATATCAGACGGGTGGCGCGTTGAGTTGGGATTGAGAAGCCACTCGAGGTCCATTCCCCTAAGGGCGCTCGGGCGCCCTTAGTTTTTTCCCGCTCAACGTCTTGATCGCGCGGAGAACTCATGCCCAAGCTCACCGTGTTTCTCGCCGTTGCCGTGACCTTCGCCACGGCCCTGCCGGCCTCCGCCGCCGATCCGCTCTGCCCCGATGCGGTCAGCGTCAAGCAAACCGGCGCGGCGCCCGCGCCGGAATGGTCGGTTTCCTATAGCGGCTTGCCCAATCGGCTGGAGATGGTGACGTTCTACAGCGGCCCACCCAAGGATGAGGCGTCGCTGGTGTACGACGACTTCGTCAAGGCGAAGGATTCCTCGACCGCAACCTGGAGATTCCCGAAGCAGGCGCGAGGGTACTGGGTGAAATGTTCGTATGCCGGCACGACGCTGGAGCTTGCCAAGGCGCTGCCGTCGACGGTGTCGTCCTGCCGGGTGATCTACGATAAGGGTGCGAGCTCACCATCAGGGCTGCCGGCAATCAGGCACATCGGCTGCCAGTAACCGTTGCGCCCCGGGCGTTTGCTGGCCCTTTCATGCCGACGGAATTGCCGCGCGAACAGCCCCGAGCCGCCATAGCGCAATGGGCATGGACTTGCCCCAGCTGCGGGGCGACGGTAAGGACCCGCTTTTGCGGCAACTGTGGCGAACGAGGGATCACCGATCCGGCTACCGCGCCCGGGCCGACGTTTTCGTTCGTTGGCCGTTTGCTCGCGAGCCTGCGCGCGCTGGCATCGCCCCCGGGCCGGCTTACCGCCAACTGGATCCGCGGCCGGCGCGTGGGCTACCTCGCCCCGCTGTCGCTGTTCCTCTGGGTCAACGTTGCCTTCTTCCTGGTTCAGTCGGCGAGCGGACTCGGCATTCTGGCCTGGCCCCTGCGGGCCCACCTCTCGGACGACTCCATCGCCTGGTTCACCACATGGCTGCTGGCCCGACATCGACCGGACCTTGCACCGTCGAGCGCCGCGTACGCGGACATATTCAATGCTCTCGAATCGGTGCATGCCAAGTCGCTCGTCATCGTCATGGTTCCCGCCTTCGCGGCGGCGCTCGCCATGCTGCTGCTCGATCGGCACGAGCGCTTCAAGCATTCGCTGCCATTCGCCCTGCATTTTTTCGCGTTTGCGCTGCTATGGCTTTGCGCGCTTTTCCCGATGCTCGCCGTCGTATTGCGCCTGATCGTGCAGAGCAGGATGGCCCTGCCATCGGCCCATTCGATGGACCTTGCTGTAACCGGTCTGGAAGCCGCAGTGCTCGCCTGGTACCTTTACGTCGCCCTTGACACCGTCTTCGGCTTGTCACGGTTGCGGCGACTGCTGAGCGTTGTTGCCCTACTGGCAGCCGTTTACGCCATCCTGAAGGCCTATCATGCGATCGTCTTCGCCGCCACGCTCTACTCGACCTGAGTGATTTCGAGCATGCGGCCAAGTCGACCTCGGGTCGGTACCCGTCCTCGCCAACATCGTCTTGGCGGCTTGCGCCGCTGCCCCTATGCTCACCATTTATCATCTTGAGACCTCCCGCTCGGAACGCATCGTCTGGCTGCTCGAGGAGCTCCACCTCGAGTACAAGCTGGAGGTATTTCCGCGCGAGGCGACCGGCGCCGCACCGGATCCGTTCAAGGCGGTTCACCCGCTGGGAAAGGCGCCGGTCATCCGCGACGGGGATACCGTGCTCGCCGAGTCGGGCGCGATCGTCGACTATATTGTCCACCGCCACGCAGGCGGCCGGCTTGCCGTACGACCCGAAGCGCCGAGCTACGCGCGTTACGTCTATTGGCTGCACTTTGCCGAAGGCAGCTTGATGTCGCTTATGCTGATCGCCCTCGTGCTCGCGCGCGTTCCGGAAGCAGGCGCGAGCCCGGTCTCGGCAAGAATTCGCGAGCGGCTGAAGCAAATGCTTGCCTTCGTCGACTCGGAGCTGGCGGAAGGGCCCTGGTTCGCCGGCGCCGAGTTCAGCGCGGCCGACGTGATGATGGTCTTTCCCTTCACCACGATGCGGCATTTCCTCGATTACGACCTCGCGCCGTATCCGCACATCGGCGCCTATCTGAAGCGAATCGAAGCGCGCCCGGCGTACCGGAAGGCGATGGCACGGGCAGGACCTGCGGCTCGAAAAAGCTAAGGCGAGGCTGCGCGTAGCCGCTCGCCGCCGCGACCGCTAGGAAGCGCCGACTGGCTGGGTTGTTCGACCATGCTTTGCGCCGGCACGCGCCCGATTCCGGGCAGCTTGAGCGCCGGCCGGCGCAGATCAAGGCCGAACACCAATCCGAGCACGTTCAACTCGATGCCCTCATCCCGACCGACGCTCGCGCCCAAGACACCGGCCAAGGAAAACTGGTAACCGGTGCCGCTCGGCGTGCGCGCGAAGACCTCGCCCAAGGGCAGATAGTCCTTGCCGATCGCCGTCGAGGGCAGGTTCAGCTGCAACTCGGGAATCTCGCGCCCCAGGTAGGCGACGAAGGTGTTGCTGTTCGGACCCGGCCACAGGCTGTAGACGCGCGCGTAGGGATAGGACGCAACGATCCGGGGCAGCTTGGCGATGACCGCTTCGGCCTCCGCGCCGCGAAGTTCATCGACCAGTCTCGGCGCGGCGCCAAACCACTCGGCATCCGGCGCGCGTGCGGTCGAGACCGAAACCAGCGATTGACCCCTGCCGGCATTCCAGCCGAACACCTCGTAGCGGGTGTAGGCGTCGGCATCTTTCGGCTTGGCGGCGAGCCAGGTGTGAACGGCAAAGGCGCCACGCCACGAGAAAGCGCGCCCGGCATAGACCTGCACGATCGCCTCGCGGTGGGTCACCGGATCGGGCGCCAGGCCGACCGGGCGATGACTCGCGCTACGCCAATCGCGCTGAAGCGACACCCGGCCGGAAGCCAGCGTCCACAGCGGGCCGGCGGCGAGCAGCGCCACGAACAGCATCAGCCAGAGCATCACGCGCGGGATTCTCCTTGCAGTCGGCGTCATAATCCGGGGATCTTACTCGAATCGAGAGGATTGCCGTGAAGCCGTATCTCGTACTGCTCCTGCTCGTCCTGTGTGCAGCCACCGCGTCGGTCGCCGATGCGGAAAAAGTCGGATGCACCTCGACCACGTTTCGCATCTTCGGCGCGAACGACAAGATCTGCATCTACGCCTTCGACGATCCTCGCATTCCGGGCGTTGCCTGTCACATCAGCCAGGCCCGCACCGGCGGGATCAAGGGTTCGCTTGGGCTCGCCGAGGATCCCTCGCGCTTTTCGATCGCCTGCCGCCAGGTGGGGCCGATCACGCTTCCGGACAGGACGATGAAGGAGGAGAGCGTGTTCAGCGAGAGCACGTCGATCTTCTTCAAGAACACGAAGGTCGTTCGGTTCTACGACAGCAAGCGCAACACGCTGGTCTACGTCGCGATCAGTCGCAAGGTGGTCGAAGGCTCGCCGATGAATGCGATCTCCACCGTCCCCGTTCAGCGCTGGGAGGCTCGCTAATGGGGCGGGCGGCCGCCGAGCGTGACCGGGCGCGGCGCATTCAGGGCGACGGGTTCGCTCGCCAGCGCTTTGCTCTCAATCGCTTGCGGCCCGGCGCTCGGCTGACGCGGCTCTTAAGCCTCGGGCCACGCCTAGCCGCGGGGCTCGCCGTTGCCGTTGACGGTGATCGTCTGCCCCGGAGGCCCGCTCAACTGCACGCGATGTTCCACCCCCTGGAAGTTGTAGGTGACATCCCAGTAGGCGGGCGGACCCTGGTTCTGGACCGTTTCGCAATGCCGGACGTCCTGCTCGCTCACCCCTGGACCGCGGCCCACATTGGCACCGACTGCCGCCCCGGCGACCGCGCCGCCTGCCGTGGCGACATCCCTCCCCACCCCGCCGCCGATCTGGTGGCCAAGCACGCCGCCAAGGATCCCGCCGATGATCGCGCCCGGAACGTTGGGGCTGCCGCTATTGTCGGCGACCTGCTCGCGCTCGACCCAGCAGCGCTTTTCGGGCGGCCCCATCACCGCGTGCACCGACGTGACCGGCGCCTCGAACAGCGACTCGTTGGGACGTTGTCGATACTCGTAGGCCGGCGCGCCTTGCGGCACCGGCGCCTCGTTCTCGTAGCGCGCATCCCAAGTGACCGGCCGCACCGAGGAAATGCGCTTGTCCATGCCCATCGCGCGCAGCGAAGGATAGCTTCCCGGGCGCAGGACCACGCAGCGACCCTCGAAGCGCGCGTCCTCGCAGGCCTGCCAATTGCCGCTGTCCACGACCACCGACCGGGCACGATCGTTGAATCCGGTCGGCTCGAAATTCCAGATCGTCTCGGTCGCCGAAAACGAACGACCCCGGAAATTCTCGCCGTCGTAGAACGTGACTTGTGCCGCTGCATGCGTGGCAAAAACGATTCCGGCCACGCCGAGCAGGGATTTCAACGTCGTATGCATACGTACCTCCAGGTTCTGTCCGGCTGCAATGCGAGACCAAGCGCCGACAAGACCATCATAGCGCGTCAGGGCCAGCGGTGCTGTCAGTGTCCTGCGACAAAACGCGTAGGACATCGTCCGATATGAATTTTGAATCGATGCTCGCTTCCAGTAGACTTGGCGCACGATGAATCACGACACGCTTCTGGCCACGATATCCGCCCAATGGGACGCGGAAATCGTCCCGCAGCTGACCGATTACGTGCGCATCCCGGCGCAGTCGCCCCAGTTCGATCCGCAGTGGGAAAAAAACGGCCATATCGAACGCGTTGTCCGCCTCGCCGAGGCCTGGGTGAAGAAGCAACCCGTGCGCGGACTCAAGACGGAAATCGTGCGCCTGTCCGGTCGCACGCCGCTGCTCTATTTCGACGTTCCGGCAAGCGTCGATGGCGCCGAGCGCACGGTGTTGCTCTATGGCCACCTCGACAAGCAGCCGGAGATGAGCGGCTGGCGCGACGGCTACGGCCCGTGGGATCCTTTGTTCGAGGATGGCAAGCTGTACGGCCGCGGCGGCGCGGACGACGGCTATGCCGTGTTCGCGGCGCTTTCGGCGATCGGCGCGCTGCAGGCGCAGGGCATCGCCCATTCGCGTTGTGTCGGCATGATCGAGACCTGCGAGGAGTCCGGCAGCTACGATCTCCCCGCGTACCTCGAAGCGCTGGCGCCGCGGATGGGACGCGTCGATTTCGTGATCGGGCTCGATTCCGGCTGCGGTGATTACGATCGGATGTGGGACACGACCTCGCTGCGCGGGCTCGCCGGCGGGTGCTTGACGGTGAGCGTGCTGACCGAGGGCGTGCATTCAGGCGACGCCAGCGGCGTTGTGCCCTCGTCGTTCCGCATCGCGCGCCGACTCCTCGATCGGATCGAGGATGCGGCGAGCGGACGCGTGCTGCCACCCGAGTTTCACGCCCCGATTCCGGCGGAGCGCATCGAGCAGGCGCGGCGCGCCGCGGAAATCCTCGGCGACGCCGTGATCCGCCGTTTTCCGTTCACCGGATCGACGCAACCGATGGTGACCGATCGCGTCGAGGCCGTGCTCAACCGCACCTGGCGCCCGGCGTTGTCGATCACCGGCGGCGATGGGCTCACGCCCATCGCCGCCGCAGGCAACGTGCTGCGCCCGCAGACGGCGCTCAAGCTCTCCCTGCGCCTTCCGCCGACCGTCGATGGCGCACAGGCAACGCACACGCTGAAACGCCTGCTTGAGGCGGATCCACCCTACGGCGCGACCGTACGCTTCGACAGCGAGCACGGCGCCACCGGCTGGAATGCGCCGCCGACAGTCTCATGGCTCAAGCTGGCGGTGAACGAAGCGTCGTTGCAATTCTACGGCAAGCCATCGGCCGCCGTAGGGGAAGGTGGCACGATCCCGTTCATGGCCATGCTCGGCAAGCACTTCCCCGACGCGCAGTTTCTGATTACCGGTGTCCTCGGTCCGCATTCGAACGCCCACGGGCCGAACGAATTCCTGCACGTGTCGTATGCAAAGAGGCTCACCGGATGCGTGGCGTTCGTCATCGCCGCGCATGGCCACAGGTCGTAGCATCGCCGTCGCGAAGCATTGAACCAGCGCGGATGCGAGCCGAGCATCGATGACCTTCCGCGTCGTCGCCCGCGGCGACTGCCTAGACCCGTCCGAACCACAGTAGCGACAGCGTCAGCGAAGCGGTCAACAGGATCGCCGCGAGCGCGGCGAACAGGAACGTTATCTCGGTGTCCTTCTTCTCCAGCACGAGCTGGGTCGTCAGCCGCTTGTAGACTTTTTTCAGATCCTCCGACGTGCCGGCGTAGAAGTACTCGCCGCCGCTGATGTCGGCCACGCTCTTGAGCGTCGCCTCGTCGAGGCGGACATACACCGACCAGCCATCGAAGCCGATGGGACCGCCCTGCTCGGTGCCGAAGCCGACGGTAAAGATACGCACTCCGTGGTCAGCGGCCATCCTGGCGGCGTCGAGCGGATCGGGGCCGGTCGTCCTGCGACCATCGCTCAGCAGGACGATCACGCCGGAGGTATAGGACCCCGGCGCCACGGGCGTGAACGGCTTGCCTTCGGGTCTGCGCGTCGCGGCAAGCGACTTGCCATACGGCACGAGCCCGCCGCGGAATACCAGCGACTCAAGATCGATGCCCGCATCGGGAAACAGCGTCTGCAGCGCAACATAGAGCGCGCTGCCCGTCGCCGTGCCGCGTTGCAACTGGAAGCGGTCGATGGCGGCAAGCAGTTGCTCGCGGTTCCGGGTCGGGGGCTGAACCAGCGACGCGGTGCCGCCGAAGGACACGATGCCGATGCTGACATCAGGCGGGCGTTCCTCGACGAATGCCTTCGCCGCCGCCTGCGCGGCGGTGATCCGATTCGGATCGACATCGCGGGCGCTCATGCTGAGCGAGACGTCCATGGCGAGGATGATGGTCTTGCGCTCGTACGGGAGCGTGACGACCGCGGTCGGTCCGGCACAGGCGACGATGACGGCGACCAGACAAAGAAGGAACAGCAGCGGCGGCACATGGCGCCGAAGGCGTTGGCCGGACCCCATTGCCTCCTTGACCACTCCGAAGCTTGCATAGCGGATGACATGCTTTCTGTTGCGCTGGAGCAGCACCAGGTAGGCTGCGACAAGGGCCGGCACGACCAACAGCAACCAGAGGACTTGCGGGTGCAGAAAGCTCATCTGTCAGCCCAGCCCTTAAGGCCGGAAAGTCGGTGGCATCCTCGGGCGTTACCGGGGAGCGATCCTTGCGCGGGTCTTTGCATTCACCCCCGGCGGCGCGGCGCCACGGCAGCAGCGACCGGGGTACGCAGGCGAAGGACAGCTTGGTGGTGCCGCAATAGCGCTGCTCGACGACCATGCAAGTCGCATTATAGTATTCGCACCTTCCAGGTTGTGCGCGGTAAGAACGCGACGATCCCGAGGCAATGAATACCGGCGCATTTCTCCTCACGGGCCTGGTGCTCGTCTTCGTGGCCGTCATCGCCGTGGCGACGCTTCGAACCAAGGCCAGGCAGCGCAGGATACGCAAGGCGCTTGGCCTGCCGGCGCGAATGGAAACCTCGACCGCGGAGGCTCAGGCGAGGCAGGCGGTGCGGGTGTTCGAGCAGACCGACCTGCGCCTGACGACCACCGCGCCGCGGCTCTCCAAGGAAGAGCGGCGCAAGATGGCCAGCGCGATCGTCAGGGAAAAAGGCTTGCTACCCAGGTCCAAGGCAAGGCATAAGCTCGGATCGGAGCACTAACCCGGTCCCGCTCCGGCCGCCGGTGCCTGGTCGTGCCGCGGATTGGGCATCGGCAGCAGCGAGCGCTGCGCCTGTTCGTCGGCGGCGTCGAGCCGCTTCACGTCGCCGCTGAGTTCTCCCCCCTCCGCGACGATCAGCTTGCCGTAACGGATCGTGCCGGAAACCCGGCCCGTGCCATGCACGACGAGCCGCGTGCGCGCGGTCAGTTCGCCGGCAAATTCGCCGTGAATCTCGGCCACGTCGATGAGCGCCGTCCCGTGCAGCGTTCCGGGTTTCGCGATTTGCATCAGCTTGCTGTGGACGGTCGCATCGACCTCGCCCTCGATGACCAGGACATCGCAATCGGAGATTTCCACGCCTTTGAGCTTGATGTTGACGCCGATGAACAGCTTGCTTCCCGGCGCGTCGCTCAGGACGAGATTGGTCGCTTCGGCCGTGCTCGCGTTGGCGAGGCCGTGCGCCGCGACGTCGATCGGCGCCGCAGGCGCCGTGCCGCGGGGGTCGCGCAGCGGCACCGGCGCGGCTGGCGCCGGCCGGGGCGCGGCCGTCTGCCCCCCAGCCGAAGTTTTGGTCGGCGATCCCGGTGGATCGTACAGAGCGGGCTTGAGCCCCGACTTGGCGCCCTCCCTCAAGTCGGTCGAGCGATGGAAACCGAGCATGGTGCGTGCCTCCTGCGAACGGAAAAACGATCTATGACATTGTCATTATCGTCCCTGCGCGCACCTTGCGCAACACGGTTGCGCGATAATCGCCACAGCCTGATCGGACCGCAATGGCCAAACGCATCCTCATCATTCTGGGCCACCCGGACCCGCGGCCGGAGCGCCTCTGCCGCGCCCTTGCCGAAACCTACCATCAGGGCGCAAGCGAAGCGGGCCATGAGGTGAAGGTAGTCGACGTGACACGCCTGGACTTCGCCGCACTGAAGAGCCGTCTGGAATGGGAGGGGCCGGCGCCCGAGAGCCTGCGCGAGGCACAGGATGCGATCGGCTGGGCCGAGCACCTGGTCATCATCTTTCCAATCTGGCTGGGCACGATGCCGGCTCTGCTGAAGGCATTCTTCGAGCAGGTGCTGCGCCCGGGATTCGCGATCGAACAGACCAGCCCAGGCCGCTGGCAGAAGCTCCTGGTCGGGCGGTCGGCGCGCCTGGTGGTCACGATGGGCATGCCCTCGTTCCTGTACCGCTGGTACTTCCGCGCCCACGGCATCAGGAGCTTTGAGCGCAACGTGCTTGATTTTGTCGGCATCGCACCGATCCACGAGACGCTCATCGGCATGGTGGAAGGCCGTGACGTGGCGACGCGCGAGCGCTGGCTGGCTAAGCTCGCCGAACTCGGACGGCGCGGAGATTGAGCGCGGGGCTGCACGCACCGGCGCGCTGCGCGCGCTGGCCTTCCGCGCTGGTTGCCGCTGCCATGCTCTGCGGCTGCGCGGCAGTCGTCGTTCCCACGCGGGTTCGATTTCCGTCGCTCAAGCCCGGCCCCGACCAGGTACAGATGTTCGACGCCCGTCCCAGCCAGGCGCGCGAATACCGCGAAGAAGGTCCTGGCCACACGTTCAAGTTTTTTGCCGATGATGCCATGCAGCCGAGTCCTGCCGACCTAGTCGCCTCGCGCATCGCCGCGGCGCTGCCCGAGTCGGCGCGCGGCCGTCCGATCGAGCTGAGGCGCCTCGACATCGGCTTTATCGTCTCGCCGCGCGGGTTACTGCCCGGCTCGTCCGACGTCAGCCCGTCGGTGCCATCGGGGACGCCTGCGGGCGCGATTGCCGCCGGCCTGGTGCTCGCTTATGGCATGATCGCGGCTTTCAACGGCGCGCGCGCCGACGAAAGCGGCGTGGCCTACATCGAGGTGGGGGTCGGAGACGACTTGCTGCGCACGGCGCAGAGCGTCAGCGTGGCCCGAAATGTCGGCGCGGTCGAGGCGGTCGAAACCGCGCTCGCGAGTGCGCTCGATGACCTGGCCGACCAGGCCCGCGGGTTGAGCAGCCGCGGGCAAGGGACGCCCTAGCCGCGTGTCGGCCGTTGGCACGGCTCCGGCCGACCGGCTTTTTGCAGCGGCCCGCAGGCAATCAAGGGAGGCAGCCTTGTTCGACCGATTCCAGAGAAGCTGGCAACTCGCCGGGGAGTGCATGCGCCTGCTGCTGCAGGACAAGCGTCTGCTCGTCTTGCCGCTCCTTTCGGCGCTTGCCATCGTCGTGCTCACCGCCAGTTTCGCCTTGCCGCTGCTGCCCGCGCTCCGTGCTCATGTCGGCCCCGCCAGCACCCGCGGGCTGTCGACGCTGACCTACCTGGCGCTGTTCCTGTTCTACTGGCTGCAATACACGGTCATCATCTTCTTCAATACCGCGCTCGTCGAAGTCGCGATGAGGCGGTTCGACGGCGAGGATGCGGGTATTGGCGACGGTCTGCGCCGCGCTGCGTCGCTGCTGCCGGTGATCTTGATCTATGCCGCCATCGCCGCCTCCGTCGGCACGTTGCTGCGCGTGATTGCAGAGCGAGTCGGCATCATTGGCCGGATCGTCGTCGGCCTGATCGGCTTGGCGTGGAGCGTCGCCACCGCGCTCGTGGTTCCGGTGCTCGCGGCCGAGAACGTGGGCCCGGTGGAGGCCATCGGCCGCAGCGTCGAGCTCATCAAGAAGGCTTGGGGCGAGGACATTATCGGCAGCGCCGGTATCGGCGTCGTTTTCGGCCTGGTCACGGTCCTCACGCTTCTTGCCGGCGGCTTGCTCGTCCTGGCGGCGTTCGGTGCCCATCGCCTCACCCTGGGCGTACTGCTGATCGTGCTCGTGATCTTGGCAGTGTGCCTGCTCGCGCTCGCCCAGGCGACGCTGCATGGCATCTACTCGGCCGCGCTTTATCGCTACGCCAACGGCGATGCGGCCACCGGCGGCATCGACAAGGATCTGCTCGAAGGCGCCTTCCGGGCCCGCGCCTAGCAACTCAGGCGCTCGCTCAAACCGCCGGGTTCGGAAGGCGGAGGATCGCGGCGATGTCCGCGAATGCGCCTTGGCGCAGGGATGGAGCGAGGAGAAAGCTGATGGTTTCGCACCAGGACCGGGAGCAGCTAGAGTGATGCGCGCGGTTGGCGTATTGCTTGCCGCCGCCACGCTCACTGTCTGCTCGGCTCCGTCCGTGAAGCCGCCCGCCGCCGTGCTCGCCGCCCTTGTCCCGACAGGCAGCCTGCGCGCGGGGATCAATCTGGGCAACCCGGTGCTTGCGCGCAGGGATCCGACGACGGGCGAGGCGCAGGGCGTCTCGGTTGATCTGTCGGGCGAGCTCGCGCGCCGGCTCGGCGTCCCGCTGGAGCTGGTAACCGTTGCCACGGCGGCGAAGTCGGTGGAAGCGCTCAAGTCCGGCGCGTGTGACGTGGCCTACGTCGCCATCGACCCGGCGCGCGCGGTCGATCTGGGCTACACGGCACCTTACCTGCTGATCGAAGGCGCCTACCTCGTGCCGCAATCCTCGCCCATCCAGGATAACGCCGACGTCGATCGCCAGGGGGTGCGCGTGGTCGTCGGTGCGGCGAGTGCCTACGATCTCTATCTCTCGCGCGAGCTCAGGCACGCGCAGATCGTGCGCGTGCCGAGGTCGGATGAAGTCGTGGCGGCGATGCTCTCGCAGCGCCTGGAAGTGGCGGCCGGCGTCAAGCAGCAGCTTCAGGCTGACGCCAAGCGCGTTGCCGGCGTGCGCCTGCTCGACGGCCGCTTCATGGTTATCAACCAGGCGCTGGCCATCGCCAAGGGTCGCGCGGCTGGCGCGGATTATCTCGACGCGTTCATCGAGGACATGAAAGCGTCGGGATTTGTCGCCCGCGCGCTGGCGCGACACGGCATCGAGGGTGCCCTCGTGGCGCCGCCCTCCGGGATGTAACCTTCGCGGGACGCGGCAGGGCGCATGGGCAGCCTGCAATCCTATCTGCACCGCAGCGGCTTGCTCCCGAGCGCGATGCTGGTGATCCTCTTCTACGTGCTTCTGCGCAGCGCACGCGCCTCGATGTGGCGCGTCGCCTTGCTCTCGCTGCCCGGCACGGCGGCCCACGAATGCGCTCACTTTCTTGTCGGCTTGCTGCTATGGGCCCGGCCGAAGGGCTTTTCCGTCTGGCCGCAAGCCGATGGCCGCGGCTGGAGGCTCGGATCGGTGTCCTTCAGCCATATCGGTGTATTCAACGGGGCGTGGGTCGCGCTGGCGCCGCTGCTGCTGCTGCCGCTGGCCTGGCTGGGGCTCGTTCACTTTCTGCTGCCGCTGTGGGCCCAGCGGCAGTGGGGCTGGTGGCTGCTTGCCGGCTATCTGACGGCCACCGCGCTCTTCGCCGCGCTGCCCTCCTGGCAGGACCTCAAGCTCGGCGCCCGATCGCTGCTCTTCTATGCCCTCGGCGGCGCAGTCGTGTGGCTGGCCTGGACCCATCGCTGATGCCGCGCCCGGACAACCTTATAATCGGGCGCGTGCAACGCTTGTCGCGCATCGGCCGCCTCTTGCTCGTCGTCTGGTTCGGCATCGGCATTGCCGCCGCCGATGCGCCGATAGGGCGCGATCTGCCGCCCGGCCTGCACATCCCTACGGACGCGCGACCCGGGCCGCAGTTCGATGTCGATCGCGCCACCGAAGCTTGGCTCGCCCTGCTCTCACCGCAGCAGCGGGCGCAGTCCGACGCCTATTTCGAGGGCGGCTACTGGCTCGACGCCGGGTCGCTCTTCTATGGCCTGGCGGCGATGGCGCTCCTGCTCGGGACCGGCTTCAGCCGGCGCCTGCGCGACCTCGCCGACCGCGTGAGCCGCCGGCCTTGGCTCAGCGTTGCGGTCTACGCCGTGCTGTTCATCCTCGTCAACTTCGTACTCAACCTGCCGCTGTCGATCTACGCTGGATTCGTGCGCGAGCAGCAATACGGCCTGTCGAACCTGTCCTTTCCGGGCTGGCTGCGGGAGGAGCTGATCGGACTCGCGGTCACGCTTGTCCTCGGTTCGGTCGTGATATCGGTCGGCTATGCGTTCCTGCGCCACGCCGGCGCGCGCTGGTGGGTGTGGGCGACCGGTTTCGCGTTCGTCTTCACGCTCTTCCTCGACCTCATTTTTCCGGTCTTCATCGCCCCCTTGTTCAACGACTACAAACCGCTGCCGGAGGGACCGGTGCGCGCTGCGGTGCTGTCGCTGGCGCGGGCGAATGAGATTCCCACCGAGCACGTCGATTGGTTCGATGCGTCGAAGCAGACAACGCGAATCAGCGCCAACGTCTCGGGCTTCGGCGGCGTGGCGCGCATCAACCTCAACGATAACCTCCTCGACAAGACTTCCCTGCCCGAGATCCGGGCCGTGCTGGGGCACGAGATGGGCCACTACGTGCTCAATCATCCGCTGAAGCTTGCCGTCTATTTCACGCTGCTCTATGGCGTCGCCTTCGCCGTCGTGGCGCGGGCGCTCGACGCCACGCTCGCCAGGTGGGGCGCCGCATTCGGGCTGCGCGACCGGGCCGATCCGGCGGCTTTGCCGCTGCTCCTCGCCGTGTTTTCGATCGTCTGGTTCGCCCTCACGCCGTTCACCAACACGGTCGTGCGCAGCGTCGAAGCCGAGGCCGACGCGTTCGGACTCAACGCGGCGCGCGAGCCGCAGGGTTTCGCCATGGCCGCGATGCGCCTGTCGACCTATCGCAAGCTCCGGCCAGGGGCCATCGAGGAGTTTCTCTTCTACGACCACCCCAGTGGCTACGACCGCGTGCACCGGGCGATGATCTGGCTCAAGGAAAACCAGACCGCGGCGCCTGCGGGGAACGCTCCCTAGTCCCGACGCGCCGCTGCGACCCGATGGCGAATCGGTTGCGCCATGAAAGGATGCAGGCATGAAACGCGCCGCTGCGGCTCGGATCGGCATTGCTTTCGTGGCGTGGCTCGGTATTGCGGCCTCGGATGTCGCCGGCGAGAACCTTTGCCAGTATCCCTACCGGGTCGGGTTTCGCGTCGCGACCATCGCCGGGCTGCGTGTCGCACTCTGGTATCCGACGCAGGCGATGCCATCGCGGCACGTATACGGCGGCGGCTTCTCCGGTGTAGTTGCCCCGGATGCGGCGCCTGCGTGCGGCAGGCTGCCTCTGGTCGTCTTCTCGCACGGGCTTGGAGGCTGCGGCACGCAATCGTTGTTCTTCACCGAGGAGCTGGCTCGCCACGGTTATGTCGTCGCCGCCCCGGACCACCACGACGCGGCCTTCTGCACCGTTGACGGCACCCGCGGCGACCTGCGCCACATCGCACCCGAGGCGCCGTTGTTCAAGCCCGAGCGGTGGACTGACGCCACCTACATCGACCGCAGGGACGACCTCGAGGCGCTCGTCGATGCCCTGCTCGTCGATCCGGTCTTCCGCGAGGCGATCGATGGCCGCGCGATTGGTGCGGCCGGGCACTCGCTGGGCGGCTATACCGTGATCGGGCTCGGCGGCGGGTGGCCGCGCTGGAAGGACGGGCGCATCCGGGCGGTGCTGGCGCTCTCGCCCTATGTGCAGCCGTTCATGTCCCAGCGCAGCCTCGGCTCGCTGCAGGTAGCGATGATGTATCAGGGGGCGGGCCTCGATCTGGGCGTGACACCGTGGCTTGACGGTGCCTACGCGCAAACCGGCGCACCGAAATATTTCGTCAAGCTCCGCGGCGGCGGACATTTTGCATGGACCAACGTCGCCTGCGGAAAAGCCCAATCCGTGCAGGCATGCCTGGAACGGCCCGAGCCGAAACTGATCGCGGCCTACGGCATCGCGTTTTTCGACCGCTACCTCAAGGCCATGCCTCTGGCGCTACTCGCCGGCAACGGCCCTGGCCTCGCCATCTACCGTTCCGGCCCTTGAGGCGGCGCGCGCCCGCTCACGCGCGTGCGGTGGCTGTGCGGGCCTGGGGCGGGCGCAGGAGCAAACGAAAGCCCCGCGGCTGGCGGGGCTTTCGATGATCGGATCCTGCAACGTGCAACTTAAGCCGGCGCGGTTTCGCGCTCCTTGCGCCGCGGCGCGGTGGCAACCGGATCCGGTTGCGGCGGCGAGGGGGACTTTTGCGGCGTGCGTTCGCTCTGCCCCTGTTGCTTGCGCGCCTGGTCTTGGCTGCGCGCCTTGGTGAACCAGCGACTGAATTCGTAGCACATGATCGACTCCTTTGTCCTCAAGCCTCGCGCGGGCGCGGCGGCTTGCACTGCCGATGTTACGCCCAGCTCGCAGCGGTGCCAACGCCGCTGCGCGGCCCGCTTTCAGCGCCCTCGGGCGACGCCTGCGCGCAGTGCGCGCAGCTCCGCTTCCAGCTCGGCGATGCGCGCCACGAAACGCATGACCACGGCCAGGGCGTGGGCATCGAGATCGAGTTCCCGCCGCAGGCGGCCGGCGGTTCGCGCCACGACGACGGAGCGGGCGTGGAAATTCCACGGCAGCGCCTCCGGCCGCAGCGGAACCAGCGCGCCATCGTCGACCAACTCCTGCAGCTCGCCCTCGGCAAGGCCCGAGAGCTCGATCAGCTGCGTCCAACTGATCTCGCCCCGCTCGTCGACGCGTAGGGCTTCGCAGGTTTCAATGTTCATGCACGCTCTCCCGTTCGAAATGCGCCCGCGGATTGAAGGTCGACGTTTCCGCGAGCTGCTTGAAAAGCGCCCGTTCCCGCTCGTCGACGACCGACGGCACGACGATCTGCACGATGGCATGCAGGTTGCCCGCTGCGGCGCCGGAACGCGCCAGCCCGCGACCGGCGAGCCGCAGCTGCTGCCCGGCCCGCGTTCCGGGCGGAACTTTGAGCGACACCGCGCCCGCCGGCGTCGGCAGAAGCACCGTCGTTCCGAGTACGGCTTCCCAGGGTGCGAGGGGCAGGTCGAGATAGATGTCCTGCCCGCTCACCCGGTACCACGGGTGCGAATCGACGACGATGTCGAGGTAGAGGTCGCCGTCGCGTCCGCCCTCGACCCCTTTGCCCCCTTTGCCCGGAATGCGCAGCTGTTGACCGTCGGTGACGCCTTGGGGAATCCGCACGTGGATGCGCCGGGGTACGCGGCGCAAGCCACCCTGTGCGTCGGACTCGAGCACGCTCAGGTCGAGCTCGATCTCAGCGCCGTGAAAAGCCTGCTCGAAAGTAAGCCGCACCGCGGCTTCATAATCGCGACCGGCTGTGAACGCGCTCGAACTTCGCCCGCCCGGGCGATGGCGTCCGGTGAGGCCGGCGAAAAGGTCGGCGAAATCGATGTCGTCGAATGCGGTGCGCGCGCCGGCGAACTGCTGCCCCCAGTCCGGCGGCGGCTGAAAATCCTGTCCCGCGGCATGCGCGCCGAGCTGATCGTAGGCAGCGCGCTTCTCGGGGTCCTTAAGCGTCTCGTAGGCTTCCGCCATCTCCTTGAATTTCTCTTCCGCGTTCGGCTCCTTCGACACGTCGGGATGGTACTTGCGCGCAAGCTTGCGATAGGCCTTCTTGATGTCGTCCGCGCTCGCCCCGCGGCCGACACCCAGGATGGCGTAGTAATCCTTGTACTTCATGGTCAAACTCCTGCCTTCACGGCTGCCGGGCGGAGACGGCCCTACTCCGCCAGCAGATAGCCGCGGCTGTCCTCGAGAAAGTGCGGGCCGCTGTCAGATCGCACCGCCGTGCCGACGCCTTCGGCCGTGAGCACTTCGAGCAGCAGCGCACTCGGCACGCCACCATCGATGATGTGAACCGAGCGCACGCCTTCGCGTACCGCCTGCAGCGCGGCCATCACCCGCGGCCTCATGCCACCTTCGACCACGCCTTCCTGCAACAGCGCCTCCGCTTCGCTCGCAGTCAGGATGTACGCCAGACTGCCGTTGCGATCGCGAACGCCGGGCACGTTGGTCATCAGAATAAGCTTCTCGGCCTCCAGCGCGCGCGCCAGGCGGCCGGCGAGCAGATCGGAGTTGATGTGATAGGCCGCCCCGTCCGCGCCTACGCCGATGGGCATGATCACCGGTATGAAGTTCTGCGACAGCAGCAGGTAGACCAGATCAGTGTCGATGCTTTCAATGGCGCCGACGAAACCCAGATCCGGTGCTTCGGCCCCCGATTCGTCCGGCGGCAACGTCATCGGCCGCGCATGGATAAAGCGACCATCCTGTCCGTTCAGCCCGACCGCCCTGCCGCCGCGGCTGTTGATGAGTCCAGTCAGCTCCTGGTTGAGTTCGTCGAGCGCCATCTCGATGACGGTAAGGGTGCGCTCGTCGGTCACGCGCACGCCGCGGTGCCTCCGGCTCTGCATGCCCATCTGCCGCATCAACTCGTCGATGCGCCAGCCGCCGCCGTGGACGACGATCGGTTTCATCCCCACCGAATGCAGCAGCGCGACGTCGCGCGCGAACCCGGCCTTGAGCGCCGCATCGGCCATTGCATGGCCGCCGAAACGGATGACGAGCACCTTGCCGTGATAGGCGCGAATGTACGGTAGCGCTTCAGCCAGAATGCGCGCTTTGGGATTGGCGGCCATGGACGGGTGTTTGGCGCAGATGTTAACCCGCCGGGCGGCCGGCGTAACCGCTGACCGCGCACCAGCGCCCCGGGGTGCAGCCGAGGCCGGACCGCCGGGCATGCCGGCCCGGATTCCGACCCAGCCCGACTTATGCTATTGTCATAGCCCGCCTCAGGCAGGGCAGCCCATGAGAGTACGCACCCTCGTTACGCAGCGCCTGTACTTCGGCGTCGACGCGCTGCACCTGCGCGCCGCGACGGCGCGGGTGCTCGCGCGCGTGGTCGGGCTGCCGCCGGAGCGCGCGCGGGTCAGCGCCCGCAACCTGTGTAAGGATTTCGGCTTCGATGCACTGCGGGGACAGGCGCTCATCGACGAACTCGTTGCCGAGGGGCTGCTCGAGGCTCCTGACGAACTGCAGGCCGACTACGCTCTCACCGAGCGCTTCCTCGAGTTCGCGGCGGCGCGGGTGGTCGAGCCTCTGCCGCGGGAGCGCGCCAAGCAGCTGCTGCTCCAGGCCTGCGCACTGGCGGCCCAAGTCAACGCCGAGTGGACGAACAATCCACTCGAAGTCGAGGCCATTGCACCGTTCGGCGGCTACATGACCCGCGACACGCGGCTTGCCGAACTGTCCATCGGCATCGTCGTACGGCAGCGCGCCGCGCAACGACGGGCCCGCTGGGGCCGGATGAAGGCTAAAAGCGAGGGCGGGCGCGAGATACGGGTCGCATTCCGCAAGCTATCGTCGTTCATCCAAGTGCGCATGGTCAACGAGGCACAGCTGCTGCCACGTCCGTTCGCGGTCGTGTTCCACGCCGACTCGCCCGCCCTGCTGCTGAGCGCCTGAAACGTTGCGCCGTGCGGTTGCGGCGTGCAGCGGAGCGTGGCTAGCGCCCCGCAGGCGCCGGCCAGCGCGCCTCGGGCGCAACCGCGCCCAGATGGCTCAACTCGCCGCGGATGGCGGCGATGCGATCGAGTTCGCCTGCCTTCTCCTCGCGCAACGCCTGCCGCATTGCCGGCAGATCGACGCTGCTGCCGCCGGCCGAGAGCCGGTGTGGATCGCCGCCCTGCGCCTCGACCGCGGCGATACTGGCGTCCAGCGTACCGATTCCCGCATCGATCGCCTTCGCTGCGGCGGCTTGCCGGGCATCGAGCGTCGCCTGCGCCTGCTGCATGTTTTCGGGGCCGAAGGTGGGCACGCTCACCGTCAGCGTGCTCGCGTTCCAGCTCCAGTGCGGCACGTCGATGTGCATGGTCTGCTCCTCCCACACCCACTCGGCCTCATCGTAGTCCAGATGGTCGCGTTGCATCGCCAGCTGCGGGAGATCGGCGTAGACGTTGTGCCACTCGGTACGGCACTGTTCGGGCAGTCCCCAGTCGGAGTACTTGCAATTGAATTCGGCAACCTGGCCGAGCTTGATGCGTTGGCTCTTCAGGCCGGGAAACTCGTAATCCCAGCGCCGCCCGCGCACGTGCAGGGTCGGCAGCTGAACGACGACTGCGACGCGCTCGGTCGTGAGCACGGGCACATAGAGCGTCCAGACATATTCGCGCGTGCCCGCGTAGACGGTCACCGGCGCCCCGAACGCGGGCATCGCGGCCGGCGCCGCGCTCTGCGCGGGTGTCGTTTGCGCCAGGTCGACGCTGCTGCCGAAGGCGAGCAGCAACCCGCAGGCGGCCAGCAACGAAGGTCTCGTCTTGCGCATGCGCTTCTCTCCTCTGTTGGCCATCGCCGCCGCCAGGTCGCACCCGCCGCCGTGCCTCCGCGCAACGGTGCCGGAAGGCGCCCCCGGGCGGCAAGCAAGCCCGGCCTTGCCTACTGCAGCTTGATCTGCCCGTCGAATGTGACCTTGACCCGCAGGCCGGGGATCTCGAGGGTCACCTGCGCGGGAAAGGATTCCGTGCCGGCGATGCGCTTGTCGCCCATCGCCTTGGCCACTGCCTGTTCGATTTCACGTTGCGAATTGATGCCCACCATCTTCAGAAACTTGCGGATGCTCAAATTGAAGGTTTCCTGATCCATAACGTCTCCTTGTCAGTGCACTGGGGTGCAATTAGCGTCTGCCGCGATCAATGCCATGCCCCGATCGCGCCTCGGGCCGCAGCGTTCAGTGGCCGCGCCAGCAATCCGGTGGGCGAAATCGAGACCTCATAGTCCGCCCCATCCGCCATCGGCAGATAGATCGCGCTGCCGTACAGCGCATCGACCCACGGGATGTAATCGTGCCAGGTGCGCAGCAGCTGCCAGGCGTCGATGCGCTCCGGCGGGTGCAGCGCATAGACCGCGGGCGCTGCCGTGCGCGTGCGGTCGACGTCGCCGTAGCGGCCGCTGATGCGCTCGAGACGGTATGCGGTGTCAAAGCCGAGCAGGTTGCCTATGGCGCGCCATTTGATGACCCGCGCATCGATCTGCCATTCATCGCCGCTGAGGATGTAACCCTGGACTTCCCCCGATGGATACGCAAGCGTGGCGTCGTACTGCTGCGGCGCGGTTTGCGCGAAGTGAGCCCGCAGCACCGGCCGCTCCCGGGTGAGCCGCTCATAGGTCAGCAAACTGAGCCCGAGCAGCGCCACGACCGCCGCCGCGAGGAAGAATGCCAGCGACGCCAGGCCGTGCACGGTACAGGCACCATAGCGGCGGCGGCGAAGGCGGCGCGCGGAGGCGAGCAGAAACAGCAAGCCGAAGAGGCCGCAGGCGGCGACGCAAGCGGCGACGATCGTTGATGCGGAGCCGAAAACCATGGCCGCGGAATTATCCCATGCCGCCGCGCCTGAACTCGGGCGGGAGCGTACGAGCCGGACAAGGCCCGATGCAGGATGCGACGTGGACGTCACCGCCGCGGGCGCAGCAGCTCCCGCCGCCCGGCCCCTGCGTGCGGCCGGTAAACCCTAGCTTCGCCAGCGCGCCGGCGAACCGCGCCAGAGGCGCAGCAGAATGAAGCCGCCGACCAACCCACCAAGATGCGCGAAGTGGGCCACCCCTTCTTCCGTACCGGTGACGCCGAGGAAGAGCTCGAGCGCGGCATAGACCACGACGAAGACGCGGGCGGGCATCGGAATCGGCGGGAAAATCAGCATCACGCGGTTGTGCGGAAAGTAGATCGCATAAGCAAGCAGCAGGCCGAACACGCCACCGGAGGCGCCGACCGTCGGATACACGACGCCGGTAAGTGCCGCGGTCAGCAATTGCGCGATCGCAGCGGAGAGTACGCACACAAAGTAGTACGTCAGGTAGCGACGGGCACCAAAGACCCGTTCGACCGGGCTGCCGAACATGTACAGCGCGAACATGTTGAAGCCGATATGCAGCAGGCTGCCGTGCAGGAAGGCGTAGGTCACGAGCTGCCAGGGCTCGAATCCGGCGCCGACCGGCCAGAGCGCGAACGCCGGCACAACGCCGGGCGCGGCCTGCTCCAGCAGGAACACGGCTGCATTGATGCCGATGAGGAGGGTCGTCACCGAGCCCATTTCAGGAATTTGGGGGCGGACCCTCCACGATCCAAGGGCGCTGCGCCCGTCCGCACGCCCTCGGCTGGCAGGTTCACGCGGCGACCGCAGCCTTGACGCGCTCCCGGGCCATTATAGAGAGCGGCGAAAAGCGTCGCTGCCCCGCCTTCAGCGCGCGACGTATAGATCGGGGAACTGCTGCTGGAGCGCGGCGAGCTTCGGCAGGTCGTAGAACACGATATACGGCTGCGTACGATGCAGCGCCAGATAGTTCTGGTGATAGCCTTCGGCGGGATAGAACGCCGGCAGCGGCATCACCTGGGTGACGATGGGCTCGGCGAAGACCTTGGCCTTGGTCAGCTGGGCGATATACGCCTGTGCGACACGCTTCTGCTCGTCGTCGCGGTAGAAAATAACCGATCGATACTGGGTGCCGTGGTCCGGACCCTGCCGGTTGAGCTGCGTCGGGTCATGGGCAACGGAAAAGAACACGCGCAGCAGCTCGCCATAGGAGACCTGCGCCGGGTCGTAGGTCACCTGGACCGATTCGGCGTGGCCGGTCTCGCCGGTGCTCACCTCTTCATAGTCTGCCGGCTTGGCGCCGCCGGCATATCCGGATACCGCCTTGGTCACGCCCTTGACGTGGCGGAAGACCGCCTCGACCCCCCAGAAACAGCCACCGGCGAAGACCGCCGCCTGCGGTCCGTTCACCGACGCAGCCGGGATATCCACCGCTGGTGTGGGCAGCGGCGCTGCGGCCACGGTCGCCACCGCTGCCTGGGCGATTGCGAGCCCAAACAGCGCCATGGTGAAGATGCGGGATGAGGTAGACATGGTATCTCCTAGGGGTTCATCGCTTAGTCGCCCGCAGCGGGAAATCCTTGCAGCGGCGTCACCCGCGCGCGCCGAAGGATAACTGCAAGACCCGCCGGGCGCGGCGGCCCCCCCGGGCTTGTCGTGCTCCCGTCCGCAGCCTTCGCCGGCCGCATCCAGGCGCGGCGGTTGGAGTATATTCGCCAGCGCAAGTTCCGGAGCGCCCCCGATGCTCATCCTTACCGCCGGCTTGGTCCTTTTTCTTGGCCTGCATCTCGTGCCCGCCCTGCCGCAATTGCGCCGCGCGCTTGCTGCTCGCCTAGGCGAGCAGCGCTACAAGGGCGCATTCTCGCTGCTGTCGCTTTGCGGGATCGGACTCGTCGTCGGCGGCTACGCCGTCGCCGCGCCCGGCGCCCGCCTGTTCGAGTCGTCGCGCACCGCGATTGCGATCGCGCCGTATGCAATGACGCTCTCGTTCGTCCTGCTTGCGGCGGCGAACATGCGCGGCCACATCCGGCACGCCCTGAAGCATCCGATGCTGCTCGGCATCGCGATCTGGGCGTCGGTGCACCTGCTCGCCAATGGCGACACCCGGGGTACGGTGCTGTTCGGAAGCTTTCTCGGTTACGCCGCGCTCGACGTTGTCTCCGCGTTGCAGCGCCACGCGACCAGGCGTTTCGAACCCGATGCGCGTTACGACCTGATCGCCGTCGTCGCCGGTGCGATCGCAGCCATGACGGTAATGCTGCTGCATCGCTTCCTGTTCGGGGTAGCGGTCGTGGCCTGGGGTGCCTGAGGACGACATCGCGTGGGCTTGGTATGATGCTTGCACCCTGCGATTTCCCGTCGCGGCCCTAGCGGCGTCGGCGCGGCCTATCGCGATCGATAAAGAACACGTGCGGGAGGACAGCACGCGCCGGCTGCGCGCGTCGCGCGTATGATGTTTCCAGACCCGCAGGTAAGCCGGCATGACCGGCGGGCAAATTGACAAAAGGAGAGCACACCATGGCCAAGAAAAGTTCGAGCGAAGGCGTCTACCGCGTTATCGACGTAATCGGAACGAGCTCCGTATCATGGGAGGATGCCGCGAAGTCTGCGGTCGCAACGGCAAGCAAGTCGCTGCGCGACCTGCGCATTGCCGAAGTGTCCAAGCTCGACATGAAGGTCGAGGGCGGCAAGGTCGTTGCCTACCGGGCGCGGGTGCAGCTGTCGTTCAAGTACGAGGCTTGACACCGCGGCGCCGCCGGCGCTCCGCGATGGCTCTAAAGCGATGGGCTGAAGCCAGCGCGGGGGCGTTTCGTGCTCGTGGTGGCGGCCCTGCTCGCCCATCGGAACGGGGAAGCGCCCGCGCGCACCGGCCCTAGGAACGGCTGCAGGCGGGGCCTCGACTGCGCGTAAGACCTAGCAAACGTCGGAACCGCTGCCGGACGGGACCGCCGCCGTCGCGACGCAGTCCGTCGCGCTACCAGTACGGTCAACGCCGACAGCGCCGGCCGCCACGCTCGGCGTGGCAAAACCCTCGCGCACGCGCTTCCAGGCACCCGCAATCAGGCCACCGAAGTAGGCGCGCCGTATGCCGCGCGCCTCGCGCTCGAGCATGAAGTAGTCGTACGCCGTCCCGTATTGCGCAGCGGCGACCCGATCCTCGATCAGCGCATGTGTGCGTTGCAATAAACCTACGTTGTGATCGGTCGTGTTCCGAGCCGGAGGCCGAGATGGCGGTGGCGTGTTCCTGGCCGGGATCGCAGCCTGCATGGGTCCGGGGATGGTCGCTAATGGCATGAGCATGCTTTTCCAACCTATTGCAAAGATGACATTTTTTTGCGCCAGGCTCAAACCATAACCCAACTTGGACCGGCGGTCCAATCGCTTCTCTTGATCCTTTGGATCGTCTGCGGCGATGGGGACTGGACTCATGACGCAATGCGCCAAAATTGCCTGAAAAAATGCTTGGGATCGGGGCCGGCACGGCCCGTCGCGTGAGCCGGCGCGGAGGCTTGGGGCCCGAACGCAGCCACCCGGCGAGCGGGCTTATTGCGTGGGCACCATCACCAGGCGATCGTTGCCGGACTCGGCGCCCCACGCTTCGCCGCTGCGGCCGAGCAGCTGGCGCACGTTGGCCTGGTCGCGGTTGGACGGGAAACGGTCGAATCTTCCGCTAACCGGATCGAAGCGGACGATGGCATTGAGCGACCAGTCGGTCAGCCAGACCTTGTCCTGCGCATCGACCCACACCGCGTAGGCGTGCGCATGGCCGGGTAGCTTCCATTCGCGCCAGGCCTTGGTGGCCGGATCGTACATGCCGACCTGCCCAGTGTTCCAGTAGCTAACCCAGATGCGGCCGCGCGAGTCCGGCCACAGGCGGCGTGCGCCCTGGCTCCTGGTGGGTGGGTCGATGACCGTTGCCGCGCCGGTTTCGAGGTCGATGTGGGCAATGTAATTGCCGGCCAGGGAGGCGAAATACACGTCGCCCGAAGGCGTGGTGGCGATGCCGTAGGGTCCGCTGCCGCGCGGCGCAGGCCACACCTTGACCGCGGCCGCCGCCGGATCGAGGCGACCATAGTAGCCGCTCTGGCCGGTAAACCAGACCCGGCCCTTGCGATCGAAGGTCAAGGTGTTCAAATTGACGTCGCCGGTGTCGGCGGGCAATGGCCACATGGTGACGGCGTGCGTGTGCGCGTCCACCCGCACGATCGCGTTCTGGCCACCGTCGGTAATCCACGCGGCGCCGTCGGGACCGACGATCACGCCGTGCGGTGCGGATCGGGGACCGAGCGCGATCTCCTCGAATTTGCCGGTCAGCGGATCGAGAATGCCGAGCTTGCCCGTCATTTGCGCCGTGTAGTACACCGGCGCCCCCTTGCCGGGCACTGCCGCGACATCGTGCGGGTGCGAGCCGCGGGCGACATCGAAATATGCCGGCGCCGCCGCGCCCGCGATGGGCATCGCAGCCGCGGTAAGCGCCAGCGCGGCGGCCCGTGCCAATCGGGTTATCGCCATCGAAAACCCTCGATGCCACGTTCGAGACAAGTAGTGTACGGTGGAAACGAGCCGCGCGGATCGGCCGCGGCGTTTGCCGATCGGTCCGCCGCGCGAGGCGAGGCAAGCCCTCGCCGCGGCGATACGGTACGATGCCGCCTTTCACTGCGGCGAAGCCACGAGGCGCGCGTTGAGTCGATTGCAAGCACTGAGCGGCGCCGCGCAATACTTCGACTCCGGGGCCTTTCGCGCGGACCTTGCCCGGCGCATTGCATTCCGCACCGAGAGTCAGGCTCCCGGGCAGCAAGCCGCGCTCTCGCAGTACCTGAGCGCGGAACTGCTGCCGTGTGTGGAGCGGCTCGGCTTCAGCGGCCGCCTGGTCGAGAATCCGGTCGCCGCACACGGGCCGTTTCTGATTGCACGGCGCATGGAAGGCGGCGACCTGCCGACCGTCCTGATCTACGGCCATGGCGACGTGGTACGCGGCTACGCCGCGCAATGGCGCGCTCCTCTCGAACCCTGGTCGCTGATCATCGAGGGCGATCGCTGGTACGGCCGCGGCACCGCTGACAACAAGGGCCAGCATTCGATCAATCTCGGCGCGCTGGCGAGCGTGCTGGCGGCACGTCAGGGCAGACTCGGATTCAATGTCACGCTGCTCTTCGAGACCGGCGAAGAGGTGGGCTCGCCTGGGCTGCATGCGCTGTGCGCGGCGTTGCGTGACGAGCTTGCCGCCGATGTGCTGATTGCCTCGGACGGTCCGCGCGTCAGCGCCGATCGCCCGACCGTATTCCTGGGTTCGCGCGGCGCGGTGAACTTCACCCTCGCTTTGCGTCTGCGCAGCGGAGGGCATCACTCCGGCAACTGGGGCGGCGTGCTCGCCAACCCGGCGGTGATACTGGCGCATGCGATCGCAAGCATGGTCAGTCAACGCGGCGTGGTCCTCGTCGAGGGATTGCGCCCGCCGCCGATTCCCGATCCGGTCCGGCGCGCCCTGGCCGATATATCCATCGGCGCCGATGCGGGCGATCCGGCGCTCGATGCCCATTGGGGTGAGCCGGGTCTCACGCCCGCGGAACGCGTCATCGGCTGGAATACGCTCGAGGTGCTGGCCTTCACAGCGGGCAATCCAGAGCATCCCGTCAACGCGATTCCGCCCGCGGCGATGGCGCATTGCCAGTTGCGTTTTGTCGTCGGCACCGACTGGACCCACGTCGGCGAGCATCTGCGCCGACATCTCCAGGCGCACGACCTGGCCATGATCGAGGTCGGGGTCGCGCCGGGGAACGCGGCGACGCGCCTTGCCCCCGACGACCCGTGGGTCGCGTGGGTGCTGGCCTCGCTCGAGCGCACCAGCGGCAAGAAGCCGGCTCTGTTGCCCAATCTCGGCGGGACGCTGCCCAACGACGCCTTCGCCGAGGTGCTCGGGGTGCCGACGATCTGGGTTCCCCATTCCTATCCCGCATGTTCGCAGCACGCACCCGGCGAGCACCTCCTGGGCGCAGTCGCGCGCGAGGGACTGCAGCTGATGGCCGGACTGTTCTGGGACCTCGGCGAGGACGCGCCGCGGCGCGAGCGCCGATGAGGCGCCAAATCGCCTCGGCCAGCGCGAGCCTGGTCGTCTATTGTGGCGGTGACTGGCTGTGGCTTGGTGTCGTGGCCCGGGATTTCTACGCCACTCGGCTCGGTGCGCTTTTGCGCCCCGAGCCGAGCTGGGGCCCGGCCCTGCTCTTCTATCCGCTCTACGTCTGCGGACTGCTCGTATTTTGCGTCGCGCCGGCACGCGCGGCGGGAAGCTGGCGCAAGGGGCTTGGCATGGGAGCGCTCTTCGGCCTGGTCGCGTACGCAACCTACGATTTGAGCAACCTCGCCACGCTCCAGGGTTGGCCGGTCGCGGTCACGGTCGCGGACATTGCCTGGGGCGCGTTCATCAGCGCGATGGCGGCGCTGGCCGGTTACGCGGCGGCCGCTGCGGCGAAGCGCTGAGCGCATCGGTCAGCCGATCCATGAGCGGCTGCCGGCGCGGCATTCCAGCCCAGGATGCGCCGTGAAGCTCTTGCTCGCGCTGGCGCTAGGCTATGCGGGCGCGCTCGGCCTGCTCTATCTGCTGCAGGAGCGGCTGATCTTTCGCGGTACGCGCCTGCCTGCCGACTACCGCTTTGACTTCCAGCACCGGTTCGAGGAAATGCGCGTGCCGGTGCCCGGCGGATCGCTGCACGCGCTGCACTTCACCCAGCCGCAGCCGCACGGGCTGGTCTTTTTCGTGCACGGCAATGCGGGCAATCTGGCGACCTGGGCCACCGGCATCGATTTCTATCGCAGCGTCAACTACGACCTGTTCATCTTCGACTTTCGCGGCTATGGCAAGAGTACCGGCCGCATCGCCAGCGAGGAACAGCTATTTGCCGATGTGCGCGCGGCCTGGGATGCGATCGCCCCGAGCTACCGCGACAAGCCGGTCGTCATCTACGGGCGCTCTCTTGGCACTGCGCTGGCGGCGCGGCTGGCGCGCGACGTCAATCCGCGGCTGCTCGTGCTGGTGACGCCTTATACCAGTCTGGCCGCGGTGAGCAAGCGCGCGTACCCGTACGCGCCTGCATGGTTGCTCAAATACCCGCTGCGAACCGATGCCGTGATCGCCCACGTCCGAAGCCCGATCCTGCTCGTGCACGGCACCCACGACGAGCTGTTGCCCCTCTCCGAGAGTCAAAGGCTCAAGGCGCTCACCCGCGCGCCGACGGAGCTGCTCGTGATCGCCGGCGCCGGTCACAACGACATCCACGACCATCCGGCTTATGTCGAGGGCCTCACCGCGCGCCTCGCCGCGGCTGCGGACGTTGACGTGACCTACTGAGCGTTACGTAAATACATGACATTAGATCGGCAGTTGGGCCTGCTGCCAGAACGCGGTGATGAGCTGCGGTCGGCGTTGCATGGACTTGAGTCGATTGCGGGCGAAGGTGCCTACCTCGCCAAGGGTATGCAGGCACAGATTGGCCAATTCGCGTTGCTTCATGTAGCCCCAGATGTATTCGACCGGATTGAGTTCCGGCGCGTACGCCGGCAAGCGTTCCAGGACCAGGTGCCCGTCGAGCGATTCGACGTAGTCCTTGACCACCCGACTGCGGTGCGCAGGCAGGCCGTCCCAGATAACCAGGAGCTTGCCGCGAATCTGCTTGGTCAGCGCTTGCAGGAATTCGACGAACTGTGGGCCACGGATGGCGCCGGCATGCAACCGGAAATAGAAGTTCCAGAAACTGATGCCGGCAATGACCGACAGTTGCTGCCAGTTGAAGCTGTATTGCAGGACCGGGGTCTGTCCCTTGGGCGCCCAGGTCTTGACCCGTGTGGGGCGCTCGCTCAATCCGCTTTCGTCGATGAAGACGATGGTGCGCTCTTCGCGGCGGGACTTTTTTTTAGCGCCAGCCAGCGCTTGGCGCGCCACTGTTTGATCGCCGCTTCGTCGCGCTGGATGGCCCGACCCGCCGGGCGTTGGTTGGAGAAGCCCAGCTCGCGCAGGATGCGCCAGACGTTGACCGTGCTGTACGCCACCCCGAACTCGCGCTCGATCAACTTGGCCACCCGCGCTAGCGTCCACAGTTCGGTCGGAAAGTCGTTGGCCACCGCCCCCGCCAACAAGGCTTTGCCGAGCTGCTTCTTCTGCGCTGCCTCCAGGCCACCTGGGCGTCCCAACGGCTTGCGTCGCCATGCTTGGGGATCCTTGGCCAGCTTCCTGGCCCAGCTCGATGTAGTTTGCCGACTGACTTCCAGCGCCCGCGCCACTTCGGCCTGCGCCAAGCCGCGCGCCAACATCCGCATACCCTTGCGCCGGCGTCGTTCTAGTTCCTTCAGATCGCGTCGGTACCGCCTCGTTGCCATGCCCGCTCCTCGAAGTCTTCCCACTTCGATTAACGCGCATCATAGCGAATCGGTTGTCATCCATTTACTTAATACTCAGTAGGAACGAACGCGCGGCGAATCGCTTCGTTTCGCAATGCGCTCCGTCGCGGCTAAACTGGCGCGATGCAACAGCCCGCAGAACCCGGCCGCAGCACGTTGCTTGCTGGCGATGAATTGCGTGCGGCGTTCCGGCGCGTGTTTCCCGGGGTCATGTTCGCGATGTTCCTGGCCGCGGTCGACCAGACGATCCTGGCGAGCGCCTTGCCCGCAATTGTCGCTTCGCTCGGCGGGTTTGCCGATCTTTCCTGGGTTGTCGTGGCCTATCTGCTGGCGGCGACGGTCGCCGCGCCGCTGTATGGCAACATCGGCGACCGCTTCGGCCGGCGGCCAACGCTGCTGGCCGCCTTGACCTTGTTCACGCTCGCATCGCTCGGCTGCGCCCTCGCGCCGACGCTGCTGGTGCTCATCCTCGCGCGCGCCGTGCAGGGCCTGGGCGGTGGCGGCTTGATGACCTTGTCGCAGGCGCTGATCAGCGAGAACGTGCCGCCACGGCAGCGTGCGCAGTTCCAGGGTTATTTCGCCGGCGTGTTTGCCGCCTCGAGCACGCTGGGCCCGCTGCTCGGTGCACTGTTGACCGAGTATCTGAACTGGCGGGCGGTATTCTTCATCAATCTGCCGCTGGGCGTGGTCGCCGCGGTGCTCGCGCTGCGCATTCCGGCGCTGGCGCCGCCGCCGCGCGCGCGCTTTCGCCCCGACGTGCTCGGAACCGTCCTCTTCGGCAGCGGAATATTGGCGCTGCTGTTTGCGCTGTCCTCGGCGGGCAATCGCTTCGGCTGGTTGGATTGGCGGCTGTATCTGCTCATCGCCCTTGCGGTCGGCTGCCTGTCGGCCCTCGTGCTCTGGGAGATCCGCACGCCGGACCCGGTGATCCCGGTGCGGCTGCTCGCCTCGCCGGTGATCTGGCGCTCCAACCTGGTGGTCGTCTGTTTCGCTGCGGCGCTGTTCGGCGCGGTGCTCTATCTCCCGCTCTATCTGCAGCTCGGACGCGGCTTCGGCATCGGCGCGTCCGGGTTGCTGTTGCTGCCGATCACCTTGTCGCTCGCCGCGTCGTCGACGCTGACGGGCCGGAGCATCGCGCGCACCGGTCACCTCACGGCGTATCCAAAGCGCGGACTGGCGGTGTCGACCCTGGCGTTTGTCACCCTGGCCGCGACCGTGACCTTCGCGCCGACCGCCGTGGTGCTGGCGTTGACGCTGCTCGCCGGTGCGGGACTGGGCACCACGATGCCCCCGACTCAGATCATCGTGCAGAGCGCAGGCGGCAGCGCATCGCTCGCCTCGGCGGTCGCTTCCGTGTCGGTGTCGCGCTCGATTGGCGGCGCGCTGGGCGTCGCCATCGTCGGCGCGGTGCTCTTCATCTTGGTCGGCGGCGAGGATGCGTTGCTGGCGTCGGTCCTGCCGCACATCGCGGAATCACGTGGCGCCATTCTCGCCGGTCTGTCCGACGCCCAGCGGCAGGCGATCACGAGTCATCTGGGCGGCGCATTCCGCGTCGTCTTCCTCGTGCTCGCGACCTTCACCTGCGTCGGCGCGTACGCGGCGTCGAAGGTACCCGCGCAAAAGCTTTGACCTGCCGCCGACCACCCCGGCGCTCAATAGACGAAAATCCAGTACACCAGGGCGGCGATCAGGGCGTATTTCACGGTCCGGAACAGCGTCCGGTTCTTGCGCTTGAGCCGCGTCAGGAGATCGCTGCCGGAACCGAGCAGGGCGTAAATGCGGTTGAATGTGCCGACCTCCTCGGTCTCGACGTTCTGGGTCGACGAGGCGCGAATGATGTGACGTGCCACCCAGCGGTTGAACGCGGCCATCCAGCGCGTTCGCAGCGGCCGCTCGACGTCGCAGAACAGGATGATGCGGGTCACGTCGGTCTTGTTCTCCGCGGAGTGAATGAAGGTCTCGTCGAAGAGCACGTCCTGGCCGTCGCGCCAGGAGTACGGTTCGCCGTCGATGAAGATGCGGCAGGCGTCCGAATTGGGCGTGCTCAGGCCGAGGTGATAGCGCAACGAACCGGCAAAGGGATCGCGGTGACGGTTGAGCTTGCCGCCGGGCGGCAACAGCGCGAACATCGCCGCGTTGACCGAAGGTAGCGACTCGACCAGCGCCACGGTCTTCGGGCAGAGCGCCTGCGCCGAGGGCAGAGGGGCGCCGTACCACTTGAGGTAGAAGCGCTTCCAGCCTTCCTTGAAGAAGGAGTTGAAACCCAGGTCGTTGTGTCCGGTTGCGGCACGGATCTGTCCCTCGCCGGTGAGCGCGAGCGCCTCGTCGCGCATGACCTGCCAGTTGTCGCGCAGCCGTGCCAGTTCGGGCAGTCTGCCCACGTCGACGAACGGCCGCGACGGTACCGCCGAGAACAGGTACATGAGCGCGTTGTACGGCGCCATGAGCGTCGAATGGTCCTTGAACTGCCGGATCAGCGTGTGCCGCACACGGCCGCGAAAATGCACGTAAAGCGCGGACGCGACGAACACGTACACGACGATGAACTTGGGCGCGAGCAGCGCCGACAACCACTGCGTCAAGACCGGCTCCTTTGACGCTCCGCCGACCGCGTGGCGGCGGTCTGGGCGCCGAGCGAGTTATTATACTGCGCCGGAGTGCCGGGCCTTCGCGGGGCTGCTGCGCGCTGGCGGTACAATGACGCCGCAAGACCCGCCATGGCCATGACGATTACCGCGCCTATCCTTGTCGAGCTCAAAGAGCGCGCGCGCGCAGCGGCGCAACACGCGTATGCGCCCTACAGCGGATTCTGCGTCGGCGCGGCGGTGCTTGCCTGCAACGGCGAGATTCACGCCGGCGCCAACGTCGAGAACGCGTCCCTTGGCCTGGCCATTTGCGCCGAACGCAACGCGGTTTTTCAGGCCGTCGCGCGGGGAGTGCGTCGCATCGAGGCCGTGGTCGTCTATACCCCGACGCAGGTCGCCACCACGCCCTGCGGCGCCTGCCGCCAGGTCCTGCACGAATTCGGTCCCGATGCGTTGGTTGTCTGCTGCACGGACGAGGCCGCGGCGGAGCGCCGCTATGCGCTCTCCGAGCTGCTGCCGCGCGCTTTCGGGCCCGACCACCTGGCCAGCCGGACGTAGCCGCGTGCACCGCGGGTCGTCAGGCCGGACCGCGCTTCCGCCACCGCGCGTGGCGGCGCGATCCGGCCAAGCGCATGCGGTTCGCGCCATCGGCCGCGTTGCGCCATCGAGCGTTCGTTTCTTCGAGGAGTCATGAAGCATGGCCACGCAAGCTAGAGTCGCCATCGTTACCGGGGCCGGGACCGGCATCGGCAAGGCCGTCGCGCTCGCGTTGTTGCGCGAAGGCTATCGCGTCGTGCTCGCGGGACGGCGCAAGGAGCTGCTCGAAAGGGTTGTCGTCGAGGGCGGGGCGCAAAGCGGCGCGGCCCTGGCGGTGGCCACCGACGTCAGCGATCCGGCGTCGGTGCGCGCGCTGTTCGCCCGGACGAAGGAAACGTTCGGCCGCCTCGACCTGTTGTTCAACAACGCCGGCGTCGGCGCGCCAGGAATCAACCTCGAGGATCTTTCATATGAGCAATGGAAGACCGTGGTCGACATCAACCTGACCGGCGCGTTTCTGTGCCTGCAGCAAGCCTTCCAGTTGATGAAGGTCCAGGATCCGCGGGGTGGGCGCATCATCAACAACGGCTCGATCTCGGCGCACGCGCCGCGGCCCAACTCCGCTCCCTACACGGCGAGCAAGCACGCCATCACCGGATTGACCAAGTCGGCCTCCCTCGACGGCCGCAAATACGACATCGCCTGCGGGCAGATCGACATCGGTAACGCCGCGACGGACCTTGCGGCGCGCATGGCCAAGGGCGTGCCCCAGGCGAACGGCAGTATCGCCGTGGAGCCGCTGATGGATGTCGAGCACGTCGCCTCCGCCGTTTGCTACATGGCGAGCCTGCCGCTCGAAGCCAACGTGCAGTTTCTAACCGTGATGGCGACCAAGATGCCCTTTGTCGGTCGCGGCTAGCACCGGCAACGCTTCGTCGCCGGCGCGGCAACGACTACGTGCCGTGGTCGGTCGCCGGGCCGATGGGGCACTGCCAGACCAGGCCCCAATGGCCCGGGCAATATTGCAGGCGCAGGCGCTGTTCGCAGTCGTTGCGCTTGAACCAATCCCCCTTCCCGCAGCGCGACAGGCCGTCGTTCATAGCCTGCCAGGGATCCTGCGGCGCCACGACCACCGGCGGCGGGGGGCTGCGCGCTATGGGCGCCGGTTCGGGCGGGGCTGGTGGCGGCGGCACGGCGACGGCGACGGGAGGCTCGACCTTGCTTGCCGCCTTGCGGCGTGTCGCTTTGGGGATGGCTTCTTTGAGCCCGGCGCCGGCATTCGGCATGCTCTCGGCCGCCCCCTCACTCGTGGCGGGGGGCAGCTGGACCGGCACCGGTGCGGGTGCGCTGACACCCCCGGTGAGAGCCGGCGTCGCGAGCTCGCCCGTGCCGCCCGGCGCGGCCCCCTCGGCGGGGGACTGGGCGTGGGGCGCGAAGACAACGCGGATGAGCAGATAGACGACCGCGCTGGCGATCGCCAAGGCGAGCAGCAGCCACCGCACGCCGATGGCTCTGGGCGCTGCCATCCGGTCCGCAGCCGACGCCGCCATCACCGCCTCGGACCGCCCGGCCGAGGTCGCGGCCGGCTTGCTCGCGGGGCGGCGCCGGGCAGGCCGGGGCGCGAACCGCGGCCGGCCCACGCTCGGCGCGCCGGCGGCGGCGAACAGCGGCTGCGTGACCGTGGCCGCGAACGCGCGCTTCCGCGCAGCGGCACAATCGCGGCACAGTTTTGCCCCTGGGGGGCACTCGCTGGCGCAAATGCGGCACTTCATCCAGCCCTTCTCCTCCGGGATGGAAAGGGGGCTGCCATCCTGGGCAGCCGTCGCTGCGTCATGGTAACGGCATAGTGCCGTTGGGAACCAGTTCGGGCACGCGGCTCGCGGCGCCGGGCCGGCTTGGGCACCCGAGCCGGGGCCCTAACGCCCGAGCGCAAGCAAGCCATGTGCCGCCGCGGCTCATTGCGGCCAGTTGGCAAGCGCTCGCGCCTCCCCGGTCAGTTCGAGGATGTGCAAGCCGGTATGGGCACGATCGACCGCGTAGAACAGGCCCGCGACTACTGTCCGCGATTGGGCGCGCCGCTGCTCAACGGGCACTGCGGAACTTGTCCCCAGTAACCCTCGCAGTAATGCCAACGCTCTTTCTGCTCGCAGCCGAAGCGGGAGAAGAAATCCAGTTTTTCGCACTCCGCCAGCGCCTGGGCGTACATCTGCCAGCGATCCGGCGCCGGCGCGACGGGGGGTGCCTTGGCCACCTTGGTCGGCGCGGTTGCGCCTGCCGGCGCAGTGGCCGCTTTCGGCGTCTGGCTCCCGGCTGTCCCGGCCTTGGCCACTTTGGGCCGAGTCGCCTTCGGCGGCGGTGCCGCGGGCTTGCCCGCCTCGGCCGCAGGGGGTTGGCCCGGCGGCTCCGCGCCGGTGCCCTCGCTTGCCGGCGGGGATTCCGCCCCCGTTCCGCCCGCAGTGGCATCCTGGGGGGCCGGCGCCGTTGTCGCCTCATTGCCCGGCGCATTCGCCGGGGCCGCGGGCGTTTCCTCAGCCTTGGGCGGCTCAACCGCCGCGACCGTTTCCTTGCTTTCGCCGCCGAGCATGCGATAGCCAAAGTAACCACCCGCACCCAGCACGATCAACACCGCGACGGCCGCGACGATCAGCCCGACCTTGGAGGCAGCGGCCGGGGCGGCGGCCGGGGCTGCCGCGGGCGCCGGCGCGGCCGCGGCCGCGGCCGCGACGGGTTCGGGTGCGGTCGCAACCGGTCGCGCCACGCTCGGAGCCGGCGCAGGCTGCGCCGGCGTGGGTGGACGCGGTGCCGGCGGTACCGCTGCGGGCTGGACGTTTGCCGCTGCGGCCGAGGGCGGCGTCGCGGCGCTCAGCACCACGCCGCAATGCACACAGAACTTCGCTCCCGGCTGGTTCTCATTCCCACAGGCGGTGCACTTCATCGACGGTTCCTCCCTCGGAATCGGGTAAGAGACCTGACGCGGGCGGTGGTTCAGAATGTCTTCGCTCAAGCGCCGGCTGTCTTGGCTCCGCACAGCGATCCGGTCTCGCAAAGTGGCGGCTATTATGGCCCGATCGTCGCTGGGCTGTCACTCATGCGGGAGCACGTTGTAGCCCACGGCGCGGCGCTCCATCCCCTTCACGTCGACCCCCATTGGATGCCACCATAGCGTCCGCTCATCAGGCGGGCCTCGACCCGGTATCCCGGGCGGGCTAGTTTGCAACTTTCGAGTCGCCATGTCCGATCCGTCGCCGCCGACCCTGCCGCCTGCCACCGACGCCGACGGCAAGCTGCTGCTCTCGCGTGACGAAGCGCGGGCGCTGCTGCGCGAGTGCTGCGCGCAATTCCTGTCGAGCCTAGTCGAGGTCGTCGCGGGCTCGATTGAGGGCACCAACGACTTGTTCGAGCAAAACAAGTTTGTCTCCGATGTCGAGGTGATGGATTTCCGCAACAAGCGCGCCGAGTGGCTCAAGCGCTTCGAGCAGACGCTGAAGGAGTTGTTCGAGACCCGCCTCAAGGGCCCGCGCCGGCAGGGTAGACGCCCGGACGCGGACCGCTCCGCCGCTTCGCTGCGTGTGCTCAACGCCTTCGATCATGAAAAGCAGGCGGCGCTGACGACCGCAACCCAGTTTCTGCGCCGATTGACCCGGCGTGAAGTCGACGCGCTCGATCTGCGGGTCGGCGTGCTGCTGGGCGAGGCGCGGACAAGGGAGATCGACAACCCGTTCGCGCCGGACTACATCCTCGATGCCATCGGTGTGACCGCGCGCGCGCTCTTTCCCAACCCGCGCGTATGGCGCCCGTTGATGGAGCGCGTGCTCGGTGACATCACGCCGGCGGCAACCAAGACCTATATCCGGCTCAACCGCCTGCTTGCCGATCGCAACGTCTTGCCGGAGATCAAGGCCGAACTGCGCGCGCGCAGCGAGTTGCGCCCCGTCGACGATGGCGATCTGCTGCCGGCGTTCGAGCGCCTGATCAAGGAAGTTGCTCCAGCGTCGCTCTCAATCGACATCGCCGTGCCGGAAGCCTCGGCGGCGAAGGGCATGGCGCCAGGAGCGGCGACCGCTGCGCCAGAGGCGGAGGGGCCTGCTGCCGCATCGGTAACGGGCGACGCGGCCGCAACCGCAACGGCGGCGGCGGATTCGGGGCCGGACGCGGCACCGAGTGCGGCGGCGAGCGGCGCACCCGCCCCGGCCGCCGGAGCGACCGCTGTGTCCGCGCCGGCTGCCAGCGCCCTCGCCGCGGTCATGGCGCCTCCTCCCGGGACGGGCAATCCTTACGCTGACGAGCTGGCGCGGGCGGCGCCGCTGCTTGCCGCCGCCGCAAGCGCGGCGCCGAGCAACGCCTTTGGCCTGCCGCAGCTCGATCCGCTGCTGGCGCTCGGGTCGCTGTCCGCCGTCGTGGCGGCGCTTGACCGCTGGCAGGTTCTCGACCCGGGCGCCGTCGCCGCCGCCACTGCCACCGCGATGCCTGCGGCGCCGGGCGCCGTCGAGGCGGCGGTCGTGCCGCTGAACCGGATTCCGTGGATTCGCGCCGCCGTCGCCGACAAGGTCGTCAACCCGACCGACAAGATAACCATCGACGTGATCGCGCTGCTGTTCGACTACATCTTCCGCGACCCGTCGATCCCCGAGTCGCTGCGCGATCTGTTCGGGCGCTTGCAGGTGCCGATTCTCAAAGCGGCGCTGCTCGATCGGACCTTCTTCTCCGACAAGAAGCATCCGGCTCGGCGTTTGCTCGATCATCTTGCGGCGGCGGCCATCGGCGCGACGAGCGATGAAGGCTATCGCGCGGGGTTTGAGCTGGTTGCTGCCGGGGTCATCGATGAAGTCTGCCGCGACTTCAAAGTCGACCTCGCGGTTTTCGAGGTCGCCGATGCGAGGTTGCAGGAATTCGTTGACGCCGAGCAGCGCAAGGCCGCCTCGCTGCTCGACGACGACGTCGCGGCAGCGCTCGTTGCCGAGGAGACCAACGCCGACCGATCCCGGGTACGGGCGCTGATCCGCGACAAGCTCACCGGCATCAGGGTGCCCTTCGAGGTGCGCGGCTTCGCCGAAACGATCTGGGTCGACTACCTCACGCTGGTGCGCGAGCGCGATGGCACGGAAAGCGAGGCCTGGAACGGCGGAGTGAAGACGCTGGACGACCTCCTGTGGAGCATCGCCGCCAAGGAGCGCAACGCGCAGAAGGCGCGGCTGACCAAGATGGTCCCCGGCCTGATACGGAGCCTGCGCTCCGGAGGCGCCGAGGTCCAGGTGCGGGACGATCGCATGCAGCCGTTCCTTGAGGCGGTGTACCAACTGCACATGGCCGCGATCAGGCCCAAGGCAGAGCGCGCCGTCGCGGAGTTGACCGAGGCCGAGACCGCGAACGTGCCGATGCTGACCAAGGTCGTCAACGTGCACGACTTCGTCGGTGAGATGGTGGTGGGCACCTGGCTAGCCTTCGACGACGACGGCAGGACCATCAACGCCCGGCTGTCGTGGGTGAGCCCGATGCGCACCAAATACATCTTCACCACCCGCTCGCGCGGCCGCGCGCTGGCCGTTTCGCCGGAAGAACTGGCCTGGCAGCTACGCGACGGCAGCGCACGGTTGATCGTCGAGCCGGTACCGCTGTTCGATCGCGCGGTGAGCTCGGCATTGGACGAACTTGCGGCCAACAAGCCCGGTCAGGCCGCGGCCGACTAGCGGCTGCGGGAACAAGTCAAGTCCGCTCCCTGCGCAGAGGCCGGCAACCGGGCACGAGGCGGCGGGTGCCGCTGCCAGGCACTAGAGCGGAAGCTCCCAGGTTTCCGCGACCAGATGCTTGCCGAAACTGTAGTGGGCCTTTCCGCCCACGCGCTGGAATCCCGCCTTGGTGTACAGGTGGCGGGCGGCATCGAGTTCGCTCTGCGTCCACAGGGTGAGCTTGCGGTAGTCCGCTTGGCGCGCAAAGCGGATCGTTTCGGCGATCAGCTGCCGGCCGATCCCGAGCCCGCGCGCGTCGGGCTCGACCAGCAGCAGCCGCAGCTTGGCCACGCGCGTCGTCTGGCGCACTAGAAATACCGAGCCGACAACCTCCCCCCGTCGCTCCGCAATCCAGCAGCGCTCGCGCGCCGGGTCGAAGCGGTGCACGAAGCGTGCGACGATCTCGGCCACCAGCGCCTCGAAGCGCTGGTCGTAGCCGTATTCCTGCGCGTACAGCGCGCCATGACGATGGATCACCCATCCCATGTCGCCGGCGTGGGGCTGGCGCAGGACAAAGGGCGACTCGCGCACCCGGCCATCGCCGGGCTGCGCGTCGAGCAGCCGGCCCACCGTTTGCATCGCCTCGACCAGCATTGCCTGCTGTGCCGACGACAAATGCGCGAGCAGCGTCCCGGCCTCCTGCTGCGAGCGCGTGTCGAGCCGCGCGAATTCCCGCACCCCGCGGCCGGTGAGCGCGAGGGATTTTTGCCGCCCGTCGGCAGCCGAACGCTGCTTGCGCACCAGACCACACTGCTCGAAGCGGTGCAGAATGCGACTCAGATAGCCCTCGTCGAGCGCGAGCCGCGCCGCGAGCACCGTGGCGGTCGGCGCCTCGCCGCGCGCCGGCCAATGCGCCAGTTCGTAGAGCACGCGCACGTGGGTCAACGGGTACGGGCTGTCGAGCAGATGTTCGCGCAGGACCCCGATGCGCTGCGTGTAGAAGCGGTTGAACCGGCGCACCGCGGCGATGCGCTGCGCGCCCCCTGCCGTATGCGTGGCCATGACCTTGGGCGGAATCAAGCGGTAGTCGCCAAGGTCAACCTTTTAGTTGCTTTTGTCAACTAATTCACTTCCGCTCCCTCGCCGAATCAGCCGACGTGCTGGCTCAGCCAGGCAAGGGTGCGCTCGCGCGCCAGCTGCGCCGAAGCGGGGTCATAGCTTTTGCGCTGATCGCAGTTGAAGCCGTGCTCGGCAGGGTAGAGAAAGACCTGTACCTCGGGATGCGCGGCGGCAAACTGCTTCACCCCGGCGAGTGGAATGGCCGCGTCACGCTCCCCGAAGTGGGCACACACGGGGCATCGCGGCTGCTCGGCGACGGCGTCGGGCATGCCGCCGCCATAGTAAGTGATGGCGCAGGCCAGACCCGCAACCTGGGCGGCGCTCATCCAGCTCAGGTAGCCGCCCCAGCAGTAGCCGACGATGCCGACCCGGCCCGCGGCGACGGCCCCCCGCGCGGCAGCAATATCGAGCAAGGCGGCGTCGGTCCGGGCAAGCGCCTTGAGCGCGCGGCCGCGGGTGATTTCCTCGGGTGTATAGCCGATGTCAACGTTGCGTTCGTAGCGATCGAACAGGGCCGGCGCGATGGTCGTGTAACCGTCGGCCGCAAAAGCGTCGCAGACCGCACGGATGTGGCCGTTGACGCCAAAGATTTCCTGCACCACGATCAGACCGCCGCGCGGCGGCGTAGCCGGATCGGCGCGATACGCCGCCAGGCGGAAGCCATCGGCGGCCGTCAGGTTCAGCCATTGACCCATCGTTTGCCTCGTCTGGTTTCACCACGTCGCGTGCATGGTACCGCACGTCGCCATCGACTGCGACGGCCATGGGATAATTTGACACGCCCTGGATGCAGGCGCACCACGGCGCCGGGAGAACGCATGAACCCGCACAAAGTCGAAACGCTGGTCCGCGAATTGCTGCTCGAGATCGGCGAGGACCCGCAACGCGAGGGGCTGGTCAAGACGCCGCAGCGCGTTGCGGCCGCGTTGCAATTCCTCACCTCCGGCTACCGGACCGATGCCGCCAAGCTGGTCAACGGGGCGATCTTCACGCAGCGAACCAACAGCATGGTGATTGTCAAGAACATCGAGGTCTACAGCCTTTGTGAACATCACATGCTGCCGTTTTATGGTCGCTGCCACATCGGCTACATCCCCGACGGCCGGGTCTTCGGCGTGTCCAAGCTGGCACGGCTCGTCGACATGTACGCGCGACGGCTACAGCTCCAGGAACGACTCACCGAGCAGATCTCGCAGGAGGTCATGGATTCGGTCGGCGCCGTCGGCGTCGGCGTCATGATCGAGGCGCGGCATCTGTGCATGATGATGCGCGGGGTGGAAAAACAGAATTCGGTGATGATCACCTCTTCGGTGCTGGGAGCCTTCCGCGAATCGGTTGCAACGCGGGAGGAGTTCCTGACCCTGATCGGCGGCCTGCACAGCTAGGCCGCCCCTCGCCGGCCGCCTGCCATGCTGATGACAACGCGAAGCAACGGCGATGGCAGCGGGTCCCGGTCCGGGCCGCCGGACGATGGCGCGCGAGGCCACACGCCGGTCGCCAAAGCACGGGCGCTCGCGCGCTGCGGCGCGGCGCAAAGCGCGCTCGCGGATGCCGGGCTCCACGGGGCAAGGCGCGCCGGCCGCCACTGCGGGTGCTGACCGCGCGGGCCCGGATGCAGGCATTCGCGCGCATCGTCGGCCTCACCGCACCGCTGTTCCTGCTGGTACTGCTTGGCTACGCCCTGACGCGCTGGGGCCGCTGGCCCAAGGCGGCGGCGGACGCGCTGACGCGCTTCGTCTTCTCGATCGCGATTCCGGCCATGCTGTTCCGGCTGATGAGTGATTTCTCCACGTTGCCGGCGGTCGACGCGCGGTTGCTCATCGCCTACTTTGGCGCGTGCTTCGTGGTGTTTCTGTGCGGCCGCTTCATCGCGGCACGTTTCTTCCGCCTGGACGGCGTCGCGCAGTCCGTCTTCGCGCTGGGGGGGATCTTCGCCAACACCGTCCTGCTCGGGATCCCGCTGGCCAAGGTCACACTGGGCGATTCGTCGCTGCCAGTGATCTCCCTGGTGCTCGTGTTCAACTCGCTGCTGCTGTGGACGCTGGTGACGGTATCGGTCGAATGGGCGCGCCACCGCGCCGTATCCTGGTCCGGTTACCTGCAGGCTGCCAAGGCCGTATTGCGCAATCCCATCGTCGCGAGCATCCTGGGCGGCACCGCGTGGGGTCTCGCCGCGCTGCCGTTGCCGGGATTAATCGACCGGACGCTCGAACTCATCGGCGAAGCGGGAGTGCCGCTGTCGTTGATCGCGCTCGGGATGGGGCTCGCCGGTTATGGCTTGCGCGCGGGTTGGCGAGTGAGTGCAACGATGACTGTGCTCAAGCTCGCGCTGCAGCCTGCGCTGGTGTGGCTGCTGGCGCGGGCACTCGCGCTGCCGGCGCGAGAGACGCAGGCGATCGTGCTGCTGGCGTCGCTGCCGGTCGGCGCAAACGTCTATCTGATGTCGCGCCAGTTCGACACGCTCGGCGGCCCGGTCGCGGCGAGCTTGGTGCTATCGACCGCACTGGCGGCAGTGACCACGCCCCTAATCCTCGCCCTGATCGGGTCCGCGCCGAATTGATCGGCACCGGAATGCTCGAGCAATCCGTTCGTGCGCGCGCCACCTGGCCGGTGCGGCCACGTGGGAGCGCTTCCTGTCGGCCTTGTCTGGACGAGCGCGTTGGGAAGGATTCTGGCCCACGCCTCGAGCGAACTTCCGAGCATCCACGCGTTCTTTTCGTGCCCCTGCATACGCGGCGGCAGCAAGTCGGGGGCGGCTCGACGTGCACCGGGTCGACGCGCGGCAACACGGACGTGCGGTCCGGACCGCCGCCTCCTTCATCATCCTGCCAAGCCTGCGATGCCGGCATAGACACCGAAGCCTGCGCTTACCGCGATCGCCGCCGCGACGAACGCCGCGTAGGCGCCGCGCAGACGGTAAGGGGCCGGCAGACGGCGCGCCAGAAGGTAGAGGAACCCGAGCACGATCGGCAGCAACAGTGCATTCATCACCTGGACACCGACGCTGAGGCTGACGAGGTTGACGCCGGAGGCGACCAGCAGCGCGCCTGCGGCCAACGACGCAGTGTAGATGCCGTAGAACCAGGGCGCCTCGCGCGGCGCGTGCTCGAGCGAGTGCTTGACGCCCAATACCTCGCCCAGCGTGCGCGCTGCGGTGAGCGTGACCACTATGGTCGCCACCAGCGCCGACCCCGTCATGCCCAGGGCAAAAAGGAGCTTCCCTGTCCCCTCGCCGAGAAACGGCGTGATGGCCTGGGCGATCTGCTGCACGGTGTCGAGCGGGGCATCCGCGTTCGCGGTGCCGAGGGTGGCCGCTGTCGCGACGAGCACACAGGCCATGATCACCTGCGTCACAAGCGCCCCAAGCGCCGTATCCGATCGCGCCGCCGGCAAGTCCGCGGTTGTCAGTTTCTTCTCCACGACCGCGGACTGCTGATAGAACACCATCCAGGGCATGATCACCGCGCCGATATTGGCGGCGACCAGATACAGGTACTTCGGCTCGTGCAAAGGGATGCTGAACGCGCCCGCAGTCAAGGCCGCCAGATCGGGCTGCGCCTTCCATGCGACCACGAGGAACACCAGCTCGAAAGCGCCGATGGCGATGGCCATGCGCTCGACCGACAGATAGGAACCGCTGTAGGCCATGAGGGTCAACCCGCCGACCACGATCGTCATGGTGATCCAGGCTGGCACCCCGAACAGCAGCCCTACGCCAGCCAAGCCGCTCAGCTCGCTCAACAACGCCCCAATGCAGGAGAGCACCAGCGTGCCGACCGAGACCCAGGCCCAGCCCAGTCCGAAGCGGTCGCGGATCAGTTCCCCGTGACCCTTGCCGGAGATGATGCCAAGGCGAACCGTGAGCTCCTGCACGATGTAGAGAATCGGCACCAGCACCAGCTGCAGCAGCAACAGGCGATAGCCCCACTGGGCGCCGCTCTGCGCCGCCGTGATGATGCTGCCGGCGTCGGTGTCGGCCAGCATGACCACGATACCCGGGCCGGCAACGAGGGCGAAGCGCGCCCAGCGTGAACGGAGGTAAGACGGCGTGGCGAGGTCGCTGGGCGGCATCCGGGGGGCAACCAGCAAATGCGAATTATTCTCATTCTAGCATGTTTGCCCCGTCGCACCGCGGATTCCCGGTCAAGCGCCGGTCGGGGCTCGCGGCGAGGTGTCTGCTCCGCCATGGTCCCATGAAAGCCTGCAGCTTGCCCGGCAGCGAATGTTGCGGGCGATCGCCTGGCGCGCACTGAATCGGGGGCTCGTGGCTTGCGCGTGAAGCGCAAGCGGGTAATGTCGGAGGCGAAGCGCATGCCCCAGGTGCGCTCCACAACAGCCGCAGCTTGCGCCCGAGGGCGGACATCACAAACCTGAACCGACCTCCCCGTGCGCGGTCATATCGAGTTGCGGCACGATCGTTGCATGTGCAGACTGTGTAAGATGCCGAGCGGCAAGACGTGAGCGCGCAGCGCATGGCGCCTGCGGGTTTCGTCTGCTTCACTTGTAATTCTTACCTGCCGCCGGGATCGGGCCGGTCAGCAGGCCGGGAGGGGAACCGGAATACCGATGAGCGCCCAGGACCGCATCCGTTCCATCCGCCTCTCGCTGCGCTTCATCGCCCCGCTGGTGGTCACGCTCGCCCTGCTCGCCTATGCCCTGGTTCCACTCGTCGACCGACTGACGCTGCGCTGGTGGGTGAGCGACCTCGACACCCGCTCGCAACTGATCGCCAACACGATGGAGGAGCAACTCGCCGACCTGGTCGCACAAGGCGCTTCGTCGAAGATCAACGCGCTTTTCACGCGCGCGCTGCAGGACGAGCGCCTGTACGCGCTCGCGTTCTGCGACGAATCCGGCAAGCTGCGTTATCAGACGGCGACCTACCCGCTGTCGCTTGGTTGCAATCCCGCGCTCGGCACCGGCGACGAACGTTCGATCGTGCGGCTGCGGCAGGGGCCGCTCCACGTCGTGGAGCGCCCGGTCTACCAGGGAAGCGACCGCATCGGCTCGCTCATCCTCGTCCACGACATGAGCTTCGTCGAGCGGCGCAGCGCGGATACGCGGCGCTACCTGATCGGGCTGTTCGTTGTGTTGGGCGTGGTCATTTCGCTGGTGACGGTGTTCATCGCGCACCTGTCCTGGCGCGGCTGGGTCGCCGGCGTGCGCGCGTTGCTGCGCGGCGAGGGCATCGTGCAACCGTTCTCGCAGCCGGACTCGGACGATCTGCATCCCCTGGCCAGCGATCTGCGCGCGATGCTGCGCGACCTCGATCTTTCCCGGCGCAGCCCGGACCGCAACGCGATCTGGAGCCCGGAGATGCTGCGCGGGGTGTTGCGCGACAAGCTGCTGGGCGACGAAATCCTCGTCGTTTCCAATCGCGAACCGTTCCTGCATGTGCATAGCGACGAGGGCATCAAGCTGCAGCGGCCGGCGAGCGGTCTGGTCACGGCGCTCGAACCGGTCATGCGCGCATGCTCAGGGACTTGGATCGCGCATGGCAGCGGCAGCGCCGACCGCGAGACGGTCGATCGCCACGATCGGCTGCGCGTGCCGCCGGAGAAGCCGAGCTACACGCTGCGCCGAGTCTGGCTCAGCCGTGAGGAGGAACAGGGGTACTACTACGGCTTCGCCAACGAAGGGCTGTGGCCGCTGTGCCATATCGCCCACGTGCGGCCGATCTTTCGCACCCCCGACTGGGCGCAATACGTGCGCGTGAACCGGCGTTTCGCCGACGCCATCCGCACCGAGGCGCGCACCGACGACCCGGTTGTGCTGATCCAGGACTATCATTTCGCCCTGCTGCCGCGACTGATCCTCGAGCGGTTACCGAAGGCAACCATCATCACCTTCTGGCACATCCCGTGGCCCAACCCCGAATCATTCGGCATCTGCCCCTGGCGCGAGGAACTGCTCGACGGCATGCTCGGCAGCACGATACTCGGCTTCCACACCCGCTTTCATTGCCAGAACTTCGTCGAGACGGTCGACCGCTACCTCGAAGCGCGCATCGAGCGCGAATCATCGACGATCACCCACGGCGGCCATCTGACCCAAGTCGAGCACTATCCCATCTCGATCCAGTGGCCGCCGGAGTGGGTCGAATCGCAGCTTTCAGTGCCCCTGTGCCGCGCCAAGGTGCAGCGCGTCGAGCAGTTGCGCGACGACGTGCTCATCGGCGTGGGCGTCGACCGCATGGACTATACCAAGGGCATCCTCGAGCGCTTCGTCGCCGTCGAGCGCATGCTCGAGCTGCATCCGGAGTTCATAGACCGCTTGGTGTTCATCCAGATCGCCGCACCTTCGCGCTCGTCGCTCGACGAGTATCAGAATTTCGAGGCGCGCGTGCGGGCGCTTGCCGGGCGCGTCAACGCGCGCTTCGGTCGCGGCGGGTGGGAGCCGATTCGGCTCAAGGTCGAGCATCACGAGCCGGAGATTGTCAACGAATATTACCGTGCCGCAGACGTGTGCGTGGTAACGAGCCTGCACGACGGCATGAACCTGGTGGCAAAGGAGTTCATCGCCTCGCGCGACGACGAACAGGGGGTGCTCGTGCTGTCGCAGTTCACCGGTGCCGCGCGAGAGCTGCACGACGCGCTGCTGGTCAATCCCTACCACAGCGAGCAGTGCGCCCACGCGCTGTACCGGGCGCTGACGATGCCATCCGACGAACAACGCGTGCGCATGCGCAGCATGCGGCGCCTGGTGCAGGAATTCAATGTCTATCGCTGGGCCGGTGCGATGCTGCTCGACGCCGCGCGACTGCGTCAGCGCCAGCGCGTATCCGAGCGCATCTATGCCCACCAGCGTACCGAGGGTGCCGAACTGAAGTGAAATACGCGCTGGCAGCGGAGGGAGTGGCGCGCATCGCCGCATTTCTGACACCCAGGACACTGCTCGCCTTCGATATCGACGGCACGCTCGCGCCCATCGTCGAGCGGCCGTGGGATGCGCGCGTGCCGGCGGCGGTGCAACGGGGGCTCGGCGAGCTCGCTGGGCGCGCACCGGTGGCGATCATCACCGGGCGCGCGATCGCGGACGCGCGCCCGATGCTTGCCTTCGCGCCCCGCTATCTGGTAGGCAATCACGGCGCCGAGGGCGTACCGGGATTCGAGCTGGCGTCGGCGCACTGCGCAAGCGTGTGCCGGGCATGGCTTGACGAGCTCTCCGCGCCGACCGAGCCGTGGCGCGACGTTCCGGGCGTCGTGCTCGAAGACAAGACCTACTCGCTGACCTTCCATTTCCGTCACGCACCCGTCCGCGGCGCGGCCAAGCGGCTGCTCAGCGCGCGCGCCGGGCGTCTTCTCCCCGCGCCAACGCTGCTTGACGGCAAGTACGTCCTCAACCTGCTGCCCTCGGGCGCGCCGCACAAGGGCGAGGCGCTCGCCGCCCTGCTGACGCGATCGGACTGCGACCGCGCGCTCTATGTCGGCGACGACGCTTCCGACGAAGCGGTATTTCAAATGCACTCGCCGGCCGTGCTCTCGGTGCGGGTGGACCGCCACCGGGCCAGCGCGGCCAACTTCTACCTGCGCGGACAGAAAGATGTGTCTCGGCTGGTGCGCGAGCTGGTGCGCATCACCGGCCGCGCGGCGGCGCCTTCGCCGCGAAACCCCAGACCGGGCGCGGCGGCATGACCGCCGCCGGAGAGCGCAATCTCGCGCTCGGGGTCATCGGCAACTGCGCCTTCAACGCGCTCATCGACCCGCGCGGACGCATTGTCTGGTGTTGTCTGCCGCGGCCGGACGGCGATCCGGTGTTCAACGCCCTGCTTGCCGGCGACGAGACCTCCGCGGGCGGCTCGTTCGCCATTGAGCTCGAGGGCCTTGCCGTGTCGCGGCAATCCTACGTCGCCAACACGGCCATCCTCCAGACCGAGTTGGTCGATGTCCAGGGCAACGCCGTGCGCATCACCGACTTCGCCCCCCGCTTCCAGGATCGGGGACGGACGTTCCGGCCGCTGCTGCTCGTGCGGCGGATCGTGCCTATCGCCGGGCGCCCGCATATCCGCATCGTGCTCTCGCCGACGTTCGGATACGGCGGAACGCGGCCGGTGATCACTCGCGGCAGCAACCACGTTCGCTACGTGCACTCGACGCAGGCGCTGCGGCTGACCAGCGACGCGCCTCTAACCTACGCCCTCGACGCGACCTCGCATCTGCTCGACCGGCCGGCGAACCTCCTGCTCGGAGTCGATGAGACGCTCGGTAGCGGCATCGCCGAGACGGCCCGCGACTTCGAGGAGCGCACCGCGCACTATTGGCAACACTGGGTGCGAGCGCTGGCGGTGCCGCTGGAATGGCAGGACGCGGTGATCCGCGCCGCGATCACGGTCAAGCTGTGCACGTACGAAGAGACCGGCGCCATCATGGCGGCAATGACCACCAGCATCCCCGAGGCGCCGGGAACCGAGCGCACCTGGGATTACCGCTACTGCTGGCTGCGCGATGCGCTGTTCGTGATCCGCGCGCTGAACGGCATTTCCGAAGTGGCGACGATGGAGAGCTATCTGCGCTACCTCTTCAACGTAGTCCACACGGCAACCGCGCGCGGACACCTGCAGCCGGTGTACGGAGTCGGTCTGGAAGCCGACCTCGGCGAGCGCAGCATCGACACCCTGCCCGGTTTTCACGGCATCGGCCCGGTGCGCATCGGCAATCAGGCCTACCAGCATAGCCAGCACGACGTCTACGGCCACGCCGTGCTCGCATTCACGCAGGCGTTCTTCGACCACCGCCTGCTGCGCCCCGCCGGCCACGACGACTTCACCCGCCTCGAGTGGCTCGGCGAGCAGGCATTCGCGCTGTTCGACCGACCCGACGCCGGCATCTGGGAGCTGCGCACGCGGCTCGAGGTGCACACCTCGTCGGCCATCATGTGCTGGTCTGCATGCGACCGCCTGGCGAAGATTGCCGCGCATCTCGGCCTTGCGCAACGCGCGAGCGCGTGGTCGGCCCGGGGCGACACGCTGCGCGCGGCCATTCTCGATCGCGGCTGGAGCGACAAGCGGCGGGCCTTTGCGGCCACCTTCGGTGGCGACACGCTCGACGCTAGCGTGCTGCTGATGAGCGAGGTCAACCTGCTGGCGCCGGACGATCCCCGCTGGCGGCAAACACTCGACGCGATCCGGCGCGAACTGAAGCGCGGCAACCATCTCTACCGGTATACCAGCGCGGACGATTTCGGCGCGCCCAAGATGGCGTTCACGGCCTGCACGTTCTGGTACATCGACGCCCTGGTGCGCACCGGAGCGATCGACGAGGCGCGAGAGCTTTTCGAAGGGCTCATCGAGTCGCGCAATCCGCTCGGCCTGCTATCCGAAGACATCGATCCGGCGACCAAGGAACTGTGGGGAAACTTCCCGCAGACCTATTCGATGGTCGGGATCATCAACGGCGCAACACGCCTGTCGCGACGCTGGGACACCGTGCTGTAAGCGCCCGGTTGGTGAGCGACCAAGAAGCACGACCGCTTCGCATCACATCGTGAGGGAGCCATGTCCGAACGCTTCGACGCCATCGTCATCGGCGCCGGCCAGGCCGGGCCGTCGCTTGCCGTGCGGCTCGCCCAGAGCGGCCGCAAGACCGCGCTCGTCGAGCGCAAGCGCGTCGGCGGCACGTGTGTGAACAACGGCTGCATCCCGACCAAGGCGCTGCTCGCGAGCGCGCGCGCTGCCCATGTGGCGCGCCGCGGTGGCGACTACGGAGTGACGATTGCCGCACCGATTCGAGTCGACATGGCACAGGTGAAGCAGCGCAAGGATGCGGTCGTGCGCGCATCCATCGACGGGCTGACCCGTTGGCTCGGCGCCACGCCGGGGCTCAGCCTGATCGACGGACACGCCCGCTTCGAGAGTCCGCGCGCAGTCCGCGTCGGCGAACGGGTACTGGGATCCGAGCAGTTCTTCATCAACGTCGGCGGCCGCGCGGCGGTGCCGTCCCTGCCCGGGCTTGCCGACGTGCCTTACCTGACCAACGCAACGATGATGCACGTTGACTTCCTGCCCGAGCATCTGGTCATCATCGGCGGCAGCTACGTCGGCCTTGAGTTCGCCCAGATGTACCGCCGCTTCGGCAGCCGCGTCACGGTCATCGAAATGGGGCCGCGATTGGTCGGCCGCGAGGACGAGGATGTGGCCGCGGCGATCCAGGCCATCCTCGAAGCCGAAGGGGTCGCCTTTCGCCTGAACGCCGAATGTCTTGCCTTGGCGCGCCAGGGCAACGGCGTCGCCGTGCGCCTGCGCTGCGCTGAGGAGCCGCGTGAGCTGGTCGGGTCGCACGTGCTGCTTGCGGTCGGCCGCGTGCCGAACACCGGCGATCTCGGTCTGGAAGAGGCCGGGGTCGCGACCGACGCGCGCGGGTACGTCCTTGTCGACGATGCGCTGCGCACGAACGTCCCGGGTATATGGGCGCTCGGCGACGCCAATGGCCGCGGCGCCTTCACGCATACGTCGTATAACGACTATGAGATCGTCGCCGCAAACCTGCTCGACGGCCAATCGCGAAGCGTCGCCGACCGTATCCCGGCGTATGCACTGTTCACCGACCCGCCGCTGGGCCGCGCCGGCATGACCATGCGCGAGGTTCGCGCCGCCGGGCGCAAGGTGCTCGCCGCAACCTTGCCCATGACGCGAGTGGGCCGCGCGCGCGAGCGCGGCGAGACGCTGGGGTTCATGCGCGTGCTCGTCGATGCCGACACGAAAGGCATCCTCGGCGCATGCGTGCTCGGCATCGAAGGCGACGAGGTCGTGCACTTGCTGCTCGATGCGATGTATGCCCGCGTACCTTATACGGTGATCGAGCGGGCGATGCATATCCATCCGACCGTCGCCGAGCTCATCCCGACCCTGCTCGGCAATTTGCAGCCGCTGCCGTAGCCCGAATCAGCCGGACATTCGGTCAACGCACTCCTGCAGAAACTGCTGGCGGTGGCTTTCCGGCGGCGCGGGGCGGTCGAAGACCTCCCGGGCGGCGGCAAGCAGAAAGGCCTCGTCGTCGGCATCGTGCACGAACCAGCGCAAATCGCTGGGTACGCTCTGGATGGTCGCGAAGTCGTCTTGCATTCGGCCGAGGAACGATTCCTCGGACATGCCAGCGTCGCGCGACCGGGCGGCGTTGGCGATGAAATCGGAACCCTCGAAGCACTCGGCCAGCGACGGCCTGCTCGCGACGGCATCCCCGGCGCCGAGCAGGGCGCAGAGGGCAACTCCGGCCGCGAGGATGCGCACTGCATTGCGCATGCGTCCTCCCTTGATCATCCGTTTCGATTGTCGAGCTGCGCGACCCATGCTAGCGCCTGTCCCGCGCCGCATCAAGCGTCCCCACCCGGCCGCGCTACAATGCCGCAGCGCGCCACCCTGGGGGATTCGATGGCTATCAAGCGCTTCGCCGGCAAAGACGGGACACTGGTCGTTCTGCAACACGAGTCGAAGGTGCTCAAAGACAACCGCCTTGGCGACGCCCACGTGCGCAAGCTCGGCGTCTGGCTGCCGCCCCAATACGACGAGCGCGCGCGCGCCGGCAGGGGTGCTCCAGGTCGACGTTTCCCAGTGCTGTTCGATCTGGTTGGGTTCAGCGGCTCGGGCCTCGCCCACACAGGCTGGCGCCCTTTTTCCGACAACGTGCCCGAGCGTGTGGCGCGGCTGATCCACGATCGCCGAATGGGACCGACAATCCTCGTTTTTCCCGATTGCTTCACTGCGCTCGGTGGCAATCAGTACATCAACTCCTCGGCGATCGGCAACTACGCGGATTACCTGACCCGCGAGCTCATACCGTTCGTCGATGGCCAGTTTCGCACCCTGGCCTCGCGCGATCACCGCGGCTGCTTCGGGAAGTCCTCCGGCGGCTACGGTGCCATCATTCACGGCATGAAGTATGCGCAGCATTGGGGCGCCATCGCGGACCATTCCGGGGACTCCTACTTCGACTTCGTGTACTGGCACGACTGGCCCAACACGCTCAACGAGCTGACCCGGTTCCGCGTCCCGAAGCGGCGGCCAGGCCGCTACGATGCGCTGGCCGCCAGCGCGCGCAAGGGCCTTGCCGAGGGCCTCGACGATGGCCGCGTCAAGCGCTTCCTCGACAACGTCTGGGGCAAGGAAAAGCTCTCGCATGCGGAGGGGCACTGCATCATGAACCTGTGCATGGCGGCCACCTACGATCCCGACCCGAAGGCGCCTCTGGGCTTCCGCCTGCCGTTCAATCTCGAGACCGGCGAGTTGATCGAAAAACGCTGGAAACGCTGGCTCGAGAACGATCCGGTCCTGCTGGTCGACAAGTTCCGGTCGAGCCTCAAGTCGCTCAAGGGAATCTACATCGACTGCGGCTGGCGCGATCAATACCACATCCACTACGGCACGCGCCTGCTGTCCAAGCGACTGGCGCAAGCCGGCGTCGCGCACACCTACGAGGAGTTCGACGACAACCATTCCGATATCGACTACCGGATGGACACGAGCCTGCCGTTTCTATACCGGGCGCTCAGGCCCTGAACGCCATGGCCGACGACGCCAACGTACTTGGCGGCCGACTCGAGCCCTGCTCGGTCGAACCGCGCACCGGTTTCTTTCGCGACGGCTGCTGCAACACCGGCCCTGAGGACTTCGGACTGCACGTCATCTGTGCGCGCATGACCGCAGAGTTCCTGGCATTTTCCGCCGAGCACGGCAACGACCTGTCCACGCCGCAGCCCGAGGCTGGTTTCCCAGGCTTGAAGCCCGGCGATCGCTGGTGCCTTTGCGCGGGGCGCTGGCGCGAAGCGCTCGACGCGGGCGTAGCGCCCCCGGTGGTGCTCTCCGCCACGCACGAGGAAGCGCTCGCGGTGGTCGCGCTCGATGACCTGAAGCGACACGCGGTCGATTTGAACTAGCGCCGGGCCGAGGCTGCGCCGTTGCCGGCTGGCAGGCACCACAGGGTGGCGGCGGCATTGCCCCTTAGGCATCGTCACGATCACGTTCTCCTGGCGGAACTGTCCCTTGGTCCTAGCCCAGGCAAGTGTTCTACCGCGACGTATTGGGCTTCGGGCATCTGTTCCCGGCCCCGCCGCAGACGGCTTTCTTCCAATGCGGCGATATGCGTTTGCTGGCTGACGTGCCGCTGGAGGGCCTGTCGGCACAGCGCAGTTCAGCCATCTAATTTCAGGTCCCCGATATGCAGGCGTATATCAAACGCTGGCGTCCAGGGGCGTCGTGTTCGCGACCCCGCCCCATGTGGTTCATCGCACGCCCGATTCCGAACCCTGGCTGGCCGAATTCACCGATTCCGACGGATATGAGCTCGCGTTCATGAGTCAGGTGCCTGCGGCCGCCTGAGTTTGACGAAGTGCCGCGACCCTCGCAGAATTGGCCTGGGAACGCCCAAGGGAGCAATTCATGGTCGGATTGCAGGCGCTATGGCTGCCGATTTTGCTGTCGTCAATAATCGTCTTCGTCGTGAGTTCGGTTATCCACATGCTGCTGCCCTGGCACAAGAGCGACTACGCCCGGGTACCCGAGGAAGACAAGCTGATGGACGCGCTGCGCCCGCTCGCCGTTCCGCCGGGCGACTACATGGTTCCGCGGCCCTCGGGCATGCAGGATATGCGCTCGCCCGAGTTTGCGGCCAAAATACAGAAGGGCCCGGTTCTAATGCTCACCGTGATGCCGAACGGTCCGATGCCGATGGGCAAGAACTTGGCATTGTGGTTTCTCTATTCGCTGGTGGTTGGGCTTTTCGCGGCCTACGTCGCGGGTCGTGCGCTGCCTGCCGGCGCCGAGTACCTGCGCGTTTTCCAGTTCGCCGGCGCCACCGCCTTTATCGCCTATTCGGTGGCACTTTGGCAGCTGTCGATCTGGTATCGCCGCGGCTGGGGTATCACAATCAAGGCCACGGTGGATGGTCTGATCTACGCCCTGCTCACGGCTGGCACGTTTGGCTGGCTTTGGCCGCGTTAGGCCGGGCGTACCGGGCCACGGCGTCGCCGCCGCCGATTTGGTGTTCGCGGACCGCTCGGCGATCGCGGTCGAGGACAACTCCGCTGCCTGGGATGCAGGCGGCGGCTCGATAGCCGGGCAGCCGTGTCCATGGGGCGGCATGTCGCCAGCGATCGCACGATGAGCGCAAACGTGGAGGTCGTCCCGGTCGAGCAGCGCTATTTCGAGGACTACGCTGGTGGCGCGGTCTTCGACTGCGGGCGGATCCGTGTCGAAGAATCCGAGATGATCGCCTTTGCCAAGCGCTACGATCCACAAGATTTCCACACCGATCTCGACATCGCCGCGCACAGCATCTACGGCGGGTTGATCGCGAGCGGTTGGCATACCGCGGCGATGACGATGCGTCTGCTCGTGGCGAAATACCTGTCGAGCATCGCGAGCCTAGGTTCGCCTGGCATCGACGAGCTGCGGTGGATCGCGCCGGTACGCCCGGCCGACACGCTCAACGTCCGCGTGACGGTCCTCGACGCGAGACGATCGCGCAGCAAGCCCGATCGCGGCGTGATACGTTCGCTCATCGAGGTGAGCAATCAGCGCGGTGAGCCGGTAATGAGCATGAAGGCGGTCAACCTGCTGCTCTGTCGCGAGCCGCCACCGGCTGGGGGAGCGGGCGACGGTCTATAGGCCCGTGGCACCATGCAAGCGACGTGTATTCCCTCACTATGCCTCGCATTCTGATCACCCTTGGGGTCATCCTCGTGCTCGCCGGGCTCGCCTGGCCGTTGCTCGCCAAGCTGGGCTTCGGGCGCCTACCAGGTGATATTCGCATCGAACGCGACGGCTTCACGCTCTTCGTGCCGCTGACCTCCGGATTGATCGTGTCGGTACTGATCAGCCTGATTCTGTGGCTGCTGCGCAAATGAAGCGCTGACCCGGGCTACCCGACGCTGGGCCCATCGCCTATGATAGTCGCGATGGACGGCTTGCCCGCTGCATCCCCAGCTACGGTCAGCACGTCGGACCTGTTTTTCGGGTTCCTCAAGATCGGGTTGTCGGGGTTTGGTGGCGTCATGCCTTTTGCACGGCGCATGATTGTCGAGCAGCAGCGTTGGCTCTCCGAGCCGGATTTCCTCGACGTGTTGTCGCTGTCGCAGTTCCTGCCCGGCGCCAACATCGTCAACGTTTCGATTATCGTCGGTCGCCGCTTCGGCGGTGTTGCGGGCGCGGTCGCGGCGTGCTCGGGATTGTTATTGATGCCCCTGGTCATTGTGCTCGCGCTGGCGACCCTATATGCGCAGTTCTCCCATGTCGAGGCGGTGCGCGGCGTTTGCCGCGGCGTTTCGGCATCGGCGGCCGGCCTGATTGCCGCCACCGCGCTCAAGCTTGCGCGCCCACTTCGGACCTCGGCGTGGCAGGTCGCCATTTGCGGCGCGGCGTTTGTCGGCATCGCGGTGCTGCGCATCCCGCTGTTGTGGACACTCGCGGCGCTGTGTCCGGTATCCATTGCCCTCGGATGGCGCAGACGCGCATGACCACACCGCCGCTACTCGAGATCGCCATGCAGTTCTTCGTCCTCTCGCTGCTCTCCGTCGGCGGCGCCAATGCCGTGATTCCGGAGATCCAGTTGCGCGTGGTCGAGACGCGTCACTGGATGACCGACGAAGACTTCGCGCAACTGTTTGCGCTGTCGCAGGCCGCGCCCGGGCCGAACGTCCTGATCGTGAGCCTGGTCGGGTGGAAGGTCGCCGGCGTGCTTGGTGGGGTAGTGGCAATGCTCGCCATGTCCGGCCCGTCGTCGCTGCTCACCTACGGGGTCGCTCATGCCTGGGAGCGCTGGCGCGATGCACCGTGGCGGATCGCGGTCCAACGCGGACTCGCGCCGGTGACCGTTGGCCTGATCCTATCGTCGGGCTACATATTGGCGCGCGCGGCCGACCACTCGTGGAGCGCCTATGCGATCACTGGCGCGACGCTGGCGCTGGCACTGGTCACGCGGCTGCACCCGCTGTGGATGCTCGGCGTCGCCGCGCTTCTGGGCGCGGTGGGCTTGCTTTAGGCTGGCTCCAGCGCATGCCGGAACTGCCCGACGTTGCGGTCTACGTCGAGAGCCTCGAACGGCGCATCGTAGGGCAACAACTCGATCGCGTGCGCCTGATCAGCCCCTTCGTCCTGCGCACAGCGGTACCACCGATCGCCAGCGCCGAGGGTCGGCGCGTCGTCGCCGTGCGTCGCATCGGCAAGCGCATCGTGTTGGTGCTCGAGGGCGAGCATTTCCTGGTGTTGCATCTGATGATCGCCGGGCGCCTGCGCTGGCTCGGCCGCATCGACAAAGCTCCCGCGCGCTTCACTCTCGCCCTGTTCGAATTTGCCGACGGTACTCTCGCATTCACGGAGGCCGGCAGCAAGAAACGAGCCTCGCTGCATCTTGTGCGCGGCGCGGACGCGCTAGCCGCATTCGACTTGGGCGGGATCGAGATCTCTGCTGCCGATCTGGCTGCTTTCAGTGCACGCCTGCGGCGGGAAAACCATACGCTCAAGCGCGCTCTGACCGATCCGCGCTTGTTCAGCGGCATCGGCAACGCCTACTCGGACGAGATCCTCCACCGCGCGCGCTTGTCGCCCATCGCCCTAACAGGTTGTTGAAATTCGGCTTGTAAGTCCAGTAATTGCGGCTATCGTTCGATTAAGGGTTTTCATTGTTTGTCCTTCGAGGTTCGAGCGATGCGTGGTGCCGATTCGATGCAGGAAGGCCTGTTCACGGTGGCGAAGCTGGATTCCTTCGTGCCGGCCGATCATCCATTGCGGCTGATTCGCGTGTTGGTGAACGATGCGCTGACGGCGATGAATGCGCAGTTCAACGCGATCTACGCCGCTAGCGGGCGGGACTCTATTGCGCCGGAGAAGCTCATTCGCGCCCTGCTGCTGCAGGTGTTCTATTCGATCCGCAGCGAGCGGCAGCTGTGCGAGCAGTTGCACTACAACCTGCTGTTTCGCTGGTTCGTCGGTCTGGCGCTCGATGATCCGATCTGGGATCACTCGACGTTCACGAAGAATCGCGACCGGTTGCTGGCGCATCAGGTAGTGGAAGGCCTCTTTGCTGAGGTCCTGCGCCTGGCCGATAGCCGTGGCTTGCTGTCTAAGGAACACTTCTCGGTCGATGGCACGTTGATTCAGGCGTGGGCGAGCCAGAAGAGCTTTCGGCCGAAGGACGGCACCGATGACCAGCCCCCTGGCGGCGGCGGGCGCAATGCTCAAGCGGACTGGAAAGGGCAGCCGCGGAGCAATGACACCCATGCCAGCACCACCGATCCCGACGCCAGGAGCTATCGCAAGAGCCATAACACGGCATCGATCCTCTGCTACCAAGGTCATGTACTGATGGAGAACCGGAATGGCTTGGTGGTTAGCGCCGTGGTCTCCTATGCCGATGGCTTCGGCGAACGCAGAGCGGCTTTGGCCATGCTCGACGCGATGCCGACCACGGCCCGTCGCCGCAGCCTCGGCGCCGACAAAGCCTACGACACACGCGATTTCGTGACCGGGTGTCGCCAGCGCAACGTCACGCCCCACGTCGCTGCTCACGATACCCGTCGCGGCGGCAGCGCCATCGACGGCCGTACGACCCGCCATCTGAGTTACCGCATCAGCCAGATCATCCGCAAACGGATCGAGGAGCACTTCGGGTGGGGCAAGACCATCGGCCGCATTCGACAAACCGTGTTTCGCGGATTGCATCGCGTCGATCAGCAGTTCAAGCTCACTATGACTGCCAGCAACTTGATGCGCCTCGCCCGAATACCGATGGCGGTGCCCCCCGGAGCGGTGCCGTGAGTCACCGACAAACGCTTCACGGGCAAATTCATGTCCGGTGCGGTCGACGCAAATCGCAAACGCTGCAGTTTGTATAGACAGTGGCACTTTCGATGATCCGACTCGTGTCATCTTCTAGGCGAAATTCAACAGCCTGCTAACCCACAAGCTTGGAGAGGCGGAGATCGCGCGGCTCCATGAGGCGGCGCGCGAAGTGCTTGCGACGTGGACGACGCGGCTTCGCGCCGAAACCGGCGAGGAATTTCCAACCCGGGTCACGGCCTTCCGTCCGGGCATGGCCGTCCACGGCCGCTTTCGCCAGCCATGCCCGGTGTGCGGTGCCCCGGTCCAGCGCATTGTCTACGCCGAAAACGAAACCAACTACTGCGCTCGCTGCCAGACCGGCGGCGTCATCCTTGCCGACCGCGCCCTGTCGCGCCTGCTGAAAGCGAGCTGGCCGAGGTCGATCGACGAACTCGGTTAACCCTAGGTTGGCTGCCATGGCCTTGTAGCCCCGGTCCGCGCCAAGAACAAGGATCAGTCCTGATCGCAGTAGTTGTGCTGGCGCGACGACGCACTGTCTTGACAGGTAGCGAGCACCATTGTTTGCCGGGTGATGTGGCGCGACGAAACGGCTAGCGCTACGCGGTTCATTGTGGCGTGCCGCGCTCGCCGCCCTTAGGCAGCCTGCCGATGAGATAAAACTCGTCGTTGGGTCGCATGGCAATCATATTGGCCATGCGGTTGGACAGGGCGAAAAACGCCGCGATGGCACCAATGTCCCAGATGTCCTCGTCGCTGAATCCTTGTCGATGCAATTCCTGGTAGTCGAGGTCACCGACCTCGGCCGACCGTCGCGCAACCTTGAGTGCGAAGTTCAGCATCGCCTTCTGCCGGTCGCTGATGTCCGCCTCGAGGTAATTGACCGCAACCTGATCGGCGACACGTGGGTCCTTGGCATAGACGCGAAGGATCGCTCCGTGGGCGATGATGCAGTAGAGGCAATCGTTCGCCGCGGATGTCGCGACTACAATCATTTCCTTCTCCGCCTTGGTCAATCCTGATTCGTGCAGCATCAGTGCGTCGTGGTAGGCGAAGAATGCTCTGAATTCTTCCGGCCGATGCGCCAGCGTCAGAAACACGTTGGGGATGAATCCGGCCTTCTCCTGCACTTCGAGCATCTTCGCCCGGATGTCTTCGGGCAAGTCTTCGAGTTTTGGAACGGGGTAGCGGCTGATTGACGGCGTGGTCATGCAAGCGACTCTACCAGCCAAGACCGCATCAATCTAGGCCGACGCATGGTTGCCCTCGGCCGTCCGGGATCGGCCTGAAACGGACCGTCACGTATTTCTCGCAAAGGGACGCTCGAGCTAGAATGCCATTGCGCATGAGCAGCGCCTCTCACCGACCCCCAATGTGTGCTTCACCGGGCAAGGAGAAAAACATGGAACTGAAACGCGTCGGGTCCCAGCCTTCCCAGAAGGGGCCCGCTGAGCACTTCACTGGGACCGTCCGCATCGATCCCCTTAACGCCCCGCCGGCGCCCGCTCGCGCCACGACAGCCTATGTCACCTTCGAGCCGGGCGCACGCTCGGCCTGGCACAGCCATCCGCTCGGCCAGACTCTGATCGTCACTGCCGGCTACGGCTGGACCCAATGCGCGGGTGGGCCGATCGTCGAGATCCGCGCCGGCGATGTTGTCTGGTGCCCACCCCGTCACAAGCATTGGCATGGCGCGACCCCGACGACGGCCATGACCCACATCGCTGTCACTGAGGCCCTCGACGGCAAGGCGGTCGAATGGATGGAGAAGGTAACGGACGAGGAATACCTCGCTGGCACATCGGGAGAGGCGCGATGAGCGACAAGCCCGCCCCCCGCGCGTAGCCCTTTCGGTGAAATCGCTCCTTGCTCTGGGAGAAGTTGAACACGAGTTCGGTGATAACCCGGATGGTTCGCGATTCATCCAGTACCAGTCGCGAATTGCGGACATCCTGCGCATGGTGCAGGAAGACCTTGGGCGAATCGCAGCGGCAAGTTCGCCGGACGCGGCTACGCAGGAAGGCACTCGGCGCGGCCGAGGCCGAAGGTTGCCGCCCCAACCACGGGAAACGCGTCAGGGCGAGTACGTGCTCCTTAGAGCTTGATCATGACCTTGATCGCTTCGCGATCGTTCATCGCTCGGTAGCCGTCGGGTACACCCTCGAGGTCCGTGACGCTGTTGAACACGCGACCCGGCTCGATCCTGCCTTCGAGAATGTCTGGTAGCAGCTCCTCGATGTACGCGCGAACCGGAGCTGGACCACCGCCGACGCTGACGTTGTCGTAAAAGCACTGCAAAGGAGCGGGAATTCCGTCATAGTGCGGCACCCCCACCCTTCCGATCGCGCCGCCAGCACGCGTGATACCGAGGGCGGTCATCATCGCCTGCTCTCCGCCAACGCATTCGAGGACGGAGTGCACACCGAAGCCGCCGGTCAGCTGACGCACGCGTTCGACCCCTGCCTTGCCGCGCTCACTCACAACGTCGGTCGCGCCGAAGGCCCGCGCGAGCGCGATACGATCCGGATGACGGCCCATCAGGATGATCTGTTCGGCGCCCAGGCGCTTCGCCGCGATGACGCCGCACAAACCGACCGCGCCATCGCCGATGACGGCGACTTTGTGACCGCGGGCGACCTTGGCTGCGCGCGCCGCATGATGGCCCGTTCCCATCACATCGGAAAGCGTGAGTAGCGAAGGCATCAGCGCATCGTCTTCGCTGACCGGAAGCGCGAAGAGCGTTCCGTCGGCCTGCGGCACGCGCACGCCTTCGGCCTGCGCTCCGGGGATTTGCATGCCGAAGAAGCCTCCGTGAACACAGGACGTCTGGAGCCCTTCATGGCAGAACATGCAGATGCCGTCGGAGTACGCGAACGGCATCACGACGACGTCGCCGATGTTCAAATTGCGCACGCCGGCGCCGACGGCTTCGACGACGCCTATCGCTTCGTGCCCCATGCGGCGCCCACCTTCGACGGGCTCCATTTCCTTGTACGGCCACAGGTCGCTGCCGCAGATGCAGGCGCGGGTGACGCGAACTACGGCGTCAGTCGGATCAACGAGACTCGCATCGGGAACGTTCTCGATACGGACATCTCCTGCACGGTACATCACGGTTGCACGCATTCCGTCTCCTCTTCAAGTATCGCCTAGCGTGGGCCGACTGGCGAGTGACCTGCGCGCACCGATTCCAAATCGTCACCGACTCGTCGCGGCTCGTCCTCGAGCGGCATATTCGCCATGTCATGCACGGCGTCGAGCGCACCTGGCGGGTCGGCATCGACCGGCGCGAATAACGCGTCTAAGTCGACTGATTTGGGACCGCTTGCCGAGATCAGCTCGAACGTCTTTCGCAACGCCTGATTCGAGCTCAGGCAGTGCACCAGGACCTCGGCGATCTGACGTCGCGCGATGGCTCCATCGCTGGGGTCGCCGGCCTTGCGTCTATCGCCTTGCAAGAGCACGAGCCGGTGTTCGTCCGGACCATTGTAATCGAACCAGCCGGGTCGCACGATCGTGTAAGGCAACCCGCTGGCGCGCACCCGCCTTTCCGAACGGCGCTTCCAGTCGTGAGCCTCGGTGGAGCGGTTGTACCTGCCGGTGCGATTGGTGACACCGATGGAGGTCATCAACGCAATACGCGCTTTGCGCGAACCGAGCGCCGCCAAGACGTTGCGCACACCGCCGTAGTCGACGCGCTCGGCTCCGATTTTTCCGCCGCCGTCCGATCCGAGCGTAAACACGATCCCGTCTATACAGGCGACGGCGTCGGGAAGCGTCTCGGGTAGCGTAACGTCGCCGACGACCACCTGAACTTCGTGCGGAAGCTGATGCGCCTTTAGGGGGTCGCGCACGAGGGCACGCACGGAATGCCCTTGCCGGATCGCTTCATCGACGACGAGTCGCCCAATGCTACCGGTTGCACCCACGACGAGCACCATCATGCGCGTCGGGTCGCCCTGAAGCGAGGGCGTTCTTCGGGTCGAGCAGGCGCAAGAAGGCGCGCGTGCGCGTCGCGTCGTACCCGGGCATGAGCCTGGCAACCTACAGGTGGGCAATCGGTCGGCAGTGCGCTCATTGCTGTGGGCGCACTTCGGCGAGGTCGCCGTACCAGTAGGCGGCGGTCACCCCGCCATCCATGCGGAAGTCGCTGCCGGTGATGAATCCCCCGTCCGGACCCATGAGCAGCGCGCCCACGGTTCCCACCTCGTCCGGAGTGCCCGCGCGCCCGGCCGCGGACCCCTCGATCATTCGCCGGTAACCTGCACCGCGTGGCCCGCCGAGCTCGTCCCTGGCGAGTGGTGTCATAACGATCCCCGGACTGATCGTGTTGACCCGCGCGCCACGCTTCCCCCAGCGCACCGCTTCCGCCATCACCCGCAGCGAGTTCCCGCGCTTCGATAGCTGGTACGCGTGAAGAGAATCCTTCACCTGATTGGGCTGCAGGAAGGGAAGGCTGAGCAGCTCTTCGACGGGTGTTGTGGCCAAAGCTTTATTCTGTTCGACGGTGAGCGGGGGAAGGCGATGCCCGGATTGCGACGAGATAACGACACCCGCGCCACCGCGGGCGATGACGTTGCCGAACTCCTCCAGCACGAGCGCCGTGCCGTACAGATCGACCTTGAGGATCGTCGCCGGCGACGCCTGCGTGGGCGAGACACCGGCAGCATGAATCAGTCCGATGACGTCGCCCAGCTTCGCGGCCGTGTCGACGAGCGCATGGACGGCCTCACGCGAGGACACGTCGACTGTCGCGACGCTCGCCTCGTACCCGGCGCTCCGGAGAACTTCGACCGCCGCGTTCGCACTGTCCGGGCGCATATCCGCCAGCACGACGTGTTTACCTACACCGACCCGCCGCGCTATGGCTTGGCCAATCTGGCCAGCTCCGACGACGACAATGACGCTTGTCATGGTCTTCCTTTGTTCAGCCGTGTGCATCCTTTAGACGACCGCCCTTGTCTGTTCTCGCTATCAGGGCAAGACGTTTGGCGCAATGACCATGATGATGCCGCTTCGGGAAGCATAGATAAAGAAACAGAATACGCATGGGCTATTGAAAAATTGTCAGCAATGCCCGTTATCAAAAGCGCGGAAGGACAGTTCCACCGAACCTTTGGGACGGCGCCCGTTGTGGGCATAGAAGAAAGCCTGGAGGATGGTTCTGCGGGCACGCTTGACCGCAGATAGCGTCGGCCAGCGGTGCAAGAAGTCGCAGCACAGGATCGTATCGCGCTGCTCGAACCAGTCCAGCGCTTGCGGATAGTATTGCTTGGGGCAATTGCCCAGGCGGTTGGTAACCCGGGTCTTGTCATCGACCAGCTCACGGCGCTGCTCGGTCAGCCGGAGCAGCGTGCGCATAGCCACACTTTGCGGCTTGGAGGGGACCCCTGTTGGGCCCCTCTTTGCTGGCGATAGGGGGAGATCGGCCAAGAGCGGCCGTATCGTGAAGGCACGCAGAAGGAGACCGTTTCTTGCCACTGCATAACGGTGCGCCCCGTTGTTGCAAGAACCGGTGTCGGTCCGCAGAATGGGCACTCTCGTTTGGGCTGAGCTCGCACTCTCCTCCATGCCACAGCCATATCGCGCTGACCCCCCTCTGGCGACCAGCGCGGTGACGTTCCTGTTCACCGATATCGAGGGCAGCACCGCGCTGTGGGAGCAAGACGGCGTGCGCATGTCGCTAGCGCTGGCCGCGCACGACGCGCTCGCGCGTCGCGCGGTGGAATCTCGCCACGGCAAGGTGGTGAAGATGACTGGCGACGGCGTCCATGCAGTCTTCGACGATGCGCGGGACGCGCTCGCGGCAACGGTGGACATGCAACAGGCGCTCGCCGACCCAACCGCTACTCACGGCGTTCCTCTGCGCGTGCGTTGTGGACTGCACGCGGGGGTCGTTGAACGCCGCGATAACGATTACTTCGGCAGTCCCGTCAACCGTGCAGCGCGGATAATGAGCGCGGCGCACGGCGGCCAGGTGTTGCTGTCCCAGTCCGTGGTCGATTGCGTGCGGGAGATGCTGCCGGCCGCGGTGTCATTGCGCGACCTCGGTCGGGTTCGGCTCAGGGACCTGTCGACCCCCGAACACGTCTATCAAGTCGTGCACCCGGATCTGCGGCAGGAGTTTCCGGCACTGCGCTCGCTGGAGGCCACCCCGAACAACCTGCCGCAGCAGGCAACGAGCTTCATTGGGCGCGAGAAAGAGCTGGTTGCGCTGAAGCGGCTGCTTGCCGGAACGCGCCTACTGACCCTCACCGGGGCCGGAGGCTGCGGCAAGACCCGCCTCTGCCTGCAGGTTGCCGCCGACTGCCTCGAACATTACCCTGATGGCGCCTGGTTGGTGGAACTCGCGTCGCTCTCGGACCCGGGCCTGGTGCCACAGACTTTGGCAACCGTGCTGGGCCTGAAGGAAGAGTCGGATCAGTCAATCAGTCAGTCGCTCGCTGCGCACCTCAAGGACAAGCGGCTCCTGCTTCTGCTCGACAATTGCGAGCACCTGCTCGACGGCTGCGCGCAGCTGGCCGATGCGCTCCTGCGCCAATGCCCGCCTCTGAAGATTCTCACGACCAGCCGGGAAGCGCTCAGCATTGATGGTGAGCAGACGTACCGAGTGCCCTCGCTGTCGCTACCCGATCCGAAGCAAGCGCATACGCCCGCGTCCGTCGCTCCCTTCGAGGCGGTGCAGCTCTTCACCAACCGCGCCTTGCTCGCACGCCCGGATTTTCAAGTGACCAACCAGAACGCTTCCACGCTCGCTTCCGTTTGTTGTCGGTTGGACGGGATTCCACTGGCCATTGAATTGGCGGCGGCGCGGTTGCGGTCCCTCTCCGTCGAGGAGATCAATCGTAAGCTGGACGAGCGCTTCCTCCTGCTTGCGCGGGGCTCGCGCACAGCATTACCGCGCCAGCAGACGCTGCGCTCGCTCATCGACTGGAGCTACGACCTGCTGAGCGACCGGGAGAAGCTAACGTTGCAGCGACTTTCCGTATTTGCCGGAGGGTGGACGTTGGCCGCGGCGGAGCAGGTGTGCGCTGGCGCAGGTGTGGAGGACCGGGAAGTGTTCGATCTGCTGACTTCGCTCTGCGACAAGAGCCTGGTGGTGGTAGAGCAGAACGACGGACCCTCGCGCTACCGGCTGCTGGAGACAGTGCGGCAATATGTCCTCGAGCGGCTCTTGGAGAGCGGGGGCGGCGAGGCGCTTCGGGAACGGCATCGCGACTATTTCGTCGCGCTAGCGGAGGCGGCAGCACCAAAGCTCCTCGGCGCCGATCAGGCCGAATGGCTCCATCGTCTGGAAGAAGAGCACGACAACTTGCGCTCGGCGCTGGAGTGGAGTCTCGTCGCGGCGGGATGTCAGGAGGATCTTCGCCTTTGCGGGGCATTGGACCGTTTCTGGTCAACGCGAGGACACCTCGCGGAGGGCCGGGAGTGGTGCGCTCGAGTCCTTGCAAAGGAAAGAGCTACGCAGCGAACACTGGAGTTTACGAGAACGCTCAGCGCCGCGGGCGTCCTCGCCTGGCATCAGACCGACTATCGTAACGCCCAAGCGCTGCTCGAGGAGAGCCTTGCGCTTTCCCGGGAACTCGGCGACCGCCGGGGCATCGCCTCGTCGCTGAACAACCTCGGGAATGTGGCCATCGAGCAGGGGGACTATCCGGCCGCCCGCAAGCTGTATGAGGAGAGTCTCTCGGTCCGGCGGGAACTGGGAGACCGCCGTAGCATAGGTGGCGTGCTGGGCAACTTGGGGATTGTCGCCTACGAGCAAGGCGATTTGACTGCTGCCCGGGCACTGTCCGAAGAGGCCCTAGCGATCTCGCGGGAACAGGGAGATCAGGGGCGCGTCGCGGACGCATTGAACATTCTGGGGACCGTGGCCTTCGACCTAGGCGATATCGCTGCCGCTCGCGCGCTGATCGAACAAAGCCTAGCTATCGGGCGGGATTTGGGCGACCGAGACGCGATCGCAAGCAGCTTGCAAAACCTCGGGGCCTTGGCTTATTCGGAGGGGGATTTTGCTCGCGCACGGGCGCTGTACAAAGAGAGCCTGTCGAACCGGAGCGAACTCGGCGACCGGCTGGGAGCTGCTCGAGCGTTGGAGGGGCTGGCGGCAGTGGTCACCGCTCGTGGCAGCTCACTTCGCGCCGCACGCATCTGGGGCACGGCGGAGCGACTGCGGGAGGAGATTGGATCGCCGCTGTCGCCAGCCGAACGGTCGCGCTACGACCAGCGCATAACCACAGGCCGCGCCGCCGTCGGAGATAACGCAGCCTTTGATCGCGCCTGGCGGGAGGGCCGCGCTTTGTCACTCAAGCAAGCGACAGAGCTCGCCTCGGAGGGTCCTCCGGCAGGTCTTCGCGTTTCGGGATCGGATAGCGACTGATCGTAGGCGGGTCACGCGATGAGTCTACTAGCGACCCCGGGGGACGGTATTGCTGGCGCCGACGAGGCGATTCAGTAATCGAGCTTTTTGAGCGGCGGCACGTGGCTTAGACATTCATATCGTGATGTTAACAATGCTCGCCGCGCCGGCTCAACCGTTCGACGCAACACCGTCCATCCTTACAGACAGGGGTTTGAGACGCTATTCAAGTGTTCCGTCGCCTTGAGGAGCAAAAAGTTCATGCGAAGTAGCGAGGCCGCGGAAATGGTGGTAACCCAGTGATCGTAACGGCCTGCCGTACGCTTGCGCGAAATCGTCGCTGACAACGATCGGCTGGTCGAGCACCTTTGCTGCAGTCTCAATTCGGCTAACCAAATTGACTGCAGGACCAATCACGGTGAAATCAAGTCGGTCAGCCGAGCCGACGTTTCCGTAGATCACAGTGCCCGCATGCAACGCCACCACAACCTTCAACGGTGGCTCGTCGGCCATGTTGGGGTTATCGGCAAGGAGACGCACTGCATCGAGCGCCTGTCTCGCCGCCTCCAATGCATTCCCGGCAGCCTCCTCACCCCGCCCTGAACCTTCGATCGGGAATATCGCGAGTAGGCCATCGCCAATGAATTTCAATATCTCCCCGCCATGGTGATGAATCGCCTTCGCCTGTGCCTCGAAGAGAGCGTTAAGAATCGCGATCATCCGGTTTCCCGCCAGACGGTCCGAGCGTTCGGTGAATCCGCGCAGGTCCGACGACCAGAGAATCGCGGCTAACTCCTCGCCTGTACCGCGGCGGATTTGTCCCGCCAATACCTTCGGCCCAGCCTTGGAACCCAGGTAGGCATTGAGCAGATTTCGCGTCAATGCTTGCTGACTGTAGGTGTCGCACGCACCCTGCAGTCGATGCGATAGGCGCGTCATCGCGTCGATTTCTTGCGTGGAAAACCCGCCGCTGCGGTCGGTCGTATAGGATACCGCGTAGCCGGGGCCATGCGCGCTCGCAATTCGCAGGGATACGTAGTCGGTGCCGCCCTTGGCTTTGAGATCGTGAAGAATCGAAAAATCGAACTCGCTGTCGGGAACGTCGAGCCTGCGCCGAATTGTTTCACCGCCCTCAATCACTTGGCGAATCGGGTTATTCTCATAAGGCACCGTATCCCGGATCTCGTGAGCGATCAGTGTCTGAACAGTCTGCCCGATGTCGCGCCACCAAACAAAAGTCGTGCCCAAGTATTGAGGGTGCAATGTACCGCTGTGGAGCGTCATTCTGAGCAGCGGGAAGCCGGCTGCCAACATCCGCCACGCGAATTCATCGATGGCGCGCGCGCCCGACTCGTTGTTGAGCACTGGTCCCGCGAGCCAGTCGGCTATCGTATCAACGGTTTCATGCGTCGGGCGGTCGACCGGTAGACGTTCCACGACCTCAGTAACATGAAAATGCCGGCGATCAACGTCGTTAGTAGCAGGCTTAGCTTCCAAATCGCTCATGGAAACGACGAACCTTTTGATAAATTCATAGGCGCACAGATTACGCCAATCGCCTCAAGGCAGCGTCCCACGGCAGCGCTAATGGCCGCTTATCTGCACGTCAATGGCGGCTTCCGGCAAGTTGGATCGCGAGCGGAATCTAACCTGACGTCCCACAGGACTGCTCGGCCGAACCATGTCCAACGAAAGAGTGGCCGTTATCGAGGAAAGGCATAAAGACCGGGTTGTTGCATCCACCGGCTGACCCCACAGTCGTTAGCCGCCATCGAACGACGGCTGCTTGCGGGCCAAGAGCGACCGTAGCACATCGCGCTCCATTGCGGCCAACGATTTACGCGCTCCAGGTCATGCTTGCGCACCAGCATCGACATTTGACGTCCGTGATCGAACCTTCGATACTTGGACTCGCGTAATCGAAACGCCTAACCATGCAAGGGGGGAGCCATGAGTCAGACTCACAAGGGAGGCTGCTTTTGCGGCGCCGTCGAGCTTACTGTCACCGGCGAGCCGATTGCGGCGGGTTTCTGTCATTGCTCGTCGTGCCGAAGCTGGGCGGCCGCGCCGGTCAATGCGTTCAGCCTCTGGAAACCCGAGGCGGTGAAAATCACCAAGGGCGAGGGCAACATTGGCGTTTACCATAAGACGGAGACGAGCTACCGCCAATTCTGCAAGACCTGCGGTGGACACCTTTTGACGGATCACCCGCCGTTCGGGCTGATCGACGTGTACGCCGCCACGATCCCAACCTACCGCCACGAGCCGACGCTTCACGTTCACTACCAGGAGGCCGTCCTCCATATTAAAGATGGGCTCCCCAAGATGAGAGATATGCCCAAAGAGATGGGTGGGTCGGGCGAAACGCTGCCGGAGTAGCCGGTATTGGCGTTGGTTGTTCGCAATTTCGACCGGCCGCAATGGTCGAACTGCGACCCTCCACGATGGCTGCTGGCGGCCAAGCGCGGTCGTGGCGCTCCGCCCCGATAAAGCGGCCGTGCATGGGCAACGGTGGCCGGGAGCCGGTTCCGGCCGATCTTCGCGGGCGCGTTGATACACTCGCTGAATGGCGTGTCGATGGTGGCAGACTACCTCGGGTCGATCTACCTGCTCGGCCTGGTCGTGGAGCTGTTCGTCCCCGAGACACTCGGCGAGCCGCTGCCGGCCTAGGGTGATCCTGGCATGCTCGTTTTGCACCGGGCAGCTTCGGCTTAGTAATTTGCTCTGGGTCCGTGCACTGGCGAGGTGCTCGTCCGCGATGGCTGACATGTGATCTTGGCGATGCGATTAATTTCGGAGCACGGTGAAAGGATGCCTCATGGAAAGTTCCCTCCCTGCAGGACTGCAAGACGGCCGTCTCAAGCGCCTTCTGCGCGTGCGATATATCGTTTTGGGACTCCTGTGCCTGATGTACTGCATCACGTACATCGACCGCGTCAACATCGCGGTTGCCGCGCCGCTGCTGCGGAAGGAGCTCGAGCTCTCGGCAACGCAGCTTGGGCTCGTCTTCTCGGCGTTCGCATATCCCTACGCCGCGATGCAGATCGTTGGCGGCTGGCTCGCGGACAAGTACGGGCCGCGGTGGGTGCTGATGTTGCTGTGCGTTCTCTGGTCAGTAGCCACCGCGCTCACGGGGTTCACCTGGGGAATCGCCTCGCTCATCGTGTTTCGTGTACTCCTCGGCATTGGCGAGGGTGGGGCCTTCCCGACCGCCACCCGTGCCATGTCGTTCTGGTACCCCGTGGCGGAACGCGGTTTTGCCCAGGGCATTACCCATGGCTTTGCGCGCCTGGGCGGCGCGGTGACGCCACCAATCGTACTGGCGATCTCCCTGGCGTACGGTTGGCGTGTGTCCTTCGTCGTGCTCGGCATCGCCAGCGTTATCTGGGCGATCGCCTGGTTCTGGTACTACCGCGACACGCCAGCGCAGCACAACCGGGTAACTGCGCGGGAGCTCGACGAGATTGGCGCAGGCACAGGGCCAGAGGCAGGAAGCGCGAAGCTACCCACCCCCTGGCGCGAGCTGATCGGCAAGATGTGGCTCGTGACCTGGGTCGATTTCTGCTACGGCTGGTCGCTGTGGGTGTTCCTGACCTGGCTGCCGACCTACCTGGCGGACGCCCGTGGCTTCAAGCTCAAGGAAATGGCGCTGTTCGCGATGCTGCCGCTGCTTGCCGGAGTAATCGGCGATACGCTTGGCGGCGTGGTATCGGACTTCATCTATCGGCGGACAGGGAACCTGCGCGTGGCCCGTTGCGGGGTGCTGGTGTTCGGACTGTTGAGCTCTCTCGCATTTGTTCTGCCGGCGATCTCCGTAGAGAGCCCCTACAGCGCAGTCTACCTCCTGTCGGCTTCGTTTTTCTGCCTCGAGCTCACCAACGCGGTTCTCTGGAGCTTGCCAATGGATATCGCCGGCCGCTTTGCCGGCACGGCGGGTGGCATGATGAATACCGGATTCGGCGTTGCGGGGATGATTTCGCCGCTGGCGTTCGGATTCCTCATCCAGAGGACGGGGACCTACACTGCGCCATTCATGCTGTCTGCCCTGCTTCTGTTTGTCGGCGCGGTCTCAGCACTTTGGATCAATCCATTACGCAGGTTAGACAGCGCTGCATAGCAACGGCCGGGCAGCAACACGCTGCTTAGGCACAATCGGGGTGCGTGCAAACTCCGCAATCTGAGTAACCCCTTGTGCTGTGCCGGTACATCATCGACGTGAGGCTGGTCGTCAACTTCTGACAAGAGGCTCGGCGACGGCCACAGCGCGCCCGGCCGCGCGTGAACAAACATCTGCGCACCCTCTGTCGAGTATCGGCTTCGCAGAAAATCGACTGGCCGTTTGAGGGACGATACCGGTCATTCCCATTGCGGCCATCAGGCCTCGACGGCGACGACCGGCATCTTCGTCAGTCAAGGTGTGGCTCCGGAAACCTACCGGCTCAGCGGCTTAGCAACCTGGGCGCGCGCTCTCCCAAATCACCTCCATGCGCCCCCTTAAGGCAAGCGGACGCCTTGAGATGCTGGATGGGCCGCCAACGGGATTTGCATATAACCACATATCTGTCATGGTTAATTGTGCCTGTGCCCAATTCCTTGGATTGATGACACAATTGCAACCTGTCAGTTTCCTGACAGCATCCTTGGCTTCGCGGATTGTCGCGTTTTCTCGAAAGGCCACAACTGGGCAGTCGATGATCCCCAAGTCAACGATCCCCTTGGACAGCCAGTTGTTTGTCGACATGGTGAGCAGTGCGGCAATGGGCGATGGGCTGGTCGCGAGTGAGCAGGCGGCGCTGCTCAGAGCGCGCGCAGACAAGCCGCTCATAGTCGTCGCCGCGGCCCCCAAGTCCGGCGGCACATTTCTTGCGCTCACACTCGTAACGCTTACTGGTTTGCCGCACGTTCGCCTTTGCTCCGCGTATTCGACTAACGAGCACGACTTATACCTGCCGGCTTTATGCTTGCTGGGCACCGGCGGTTGCGTATCGCATTTGCACATGAAGGGGACCTTCCACAACGCCGCGCTCCTGCGGCGCTTCGGCATCAAGCCCATCGTGCTCGTACGGCGCATCGAAGACATCGTGGTCAGCTTGCAGCACGACCTGAAGCAGAAGGCGCAAACGCCAATGGCCGCTACCGGCGCGGCCGGCTACTCGTTCGTATGGCAGGATGAGTGCACCAAAGACCTGAGCGAGGAACGGCGCCTCGACATGATTATCGACTTGGCAGTCCCCTGGTTCGTCAACTTTTATGTCTCCTGGTATCGGCTGTGCGAGCAGGGAGCCGTCGACGCTCTTTGGGTAACCTACGAGCAGCTGGTAGCCGACAAAGAAGGTACGCTGCGGCAGGTCCTGGAATTCCAAGGCTATCGGAATGTCGGTGCAATTGACCCGGCCATCTTCGCGCGCAGGTACGATACCTTCAGGGATGGCCGTGTCGGGCAGGGCGCCGCGACACTGAGCACCGCACAACGGGCCCGAATCGGAGCGCTCTTTTCCCACTATCCAACCGTCGATTTTGGCAGGTACGGAATCATAAGTTCGGGCTGAGGTTGCACGATTGATCATGCCCGAATGGCCATTTTCAGGAACCGGCCGTGGCCGCCCTGGGTCGAGCTGCGACCGTCGCCAGACAGGTCGAATGCGGCAAGACGAGTCGGTTCGCGTCGAGCCGGAGATCCAGGAGGGCTGATAACGCTAGAATCGACCCTGTGACGGGCAAGGATCGATTCATGAGTGACGACAAGGTAACCGTGGTTTCAGCCTGTACCGGCAGTAAGTCCGTTCTGCGGGCCATCTCCAGCGTAAGCGCCCAGACTTGCAAGCAAATTATTCACTTGTTGTGTGTCGATGGCCCCGCGTTCAAGCGTGCATTCGAATCGGAAGTCGTTCCGCATCTGGAAAAAATCGATCCCAAACGGCGGATTCTGCAGCTGCCCTGGAACACCGGCCACGGCGAATTCTATGGCTACCGCATCTACGCCATGAGCATGATGATCGTCGAGACGCCGTGGATCGCATTTCTGGACCAGGACGCCTACTACGAGCCCGAGCACATCGAGGAATTGCTGGGCTTGTGTGAAAGCAACAACCTTCAGTGGGCCTTCTCGCAGCGCAAGGTCGTGGACCTGACCACCGGGGAGTCCGTCGACGACGATTGCGAAAGCATTGGTCAGGAGGTTTCCTGGAGGTATCAGAGGGATGCCGTAACAAGCGGGCTGCAGCCTCGTCGACCATGGTCCAATCTTGTCGATACGAACTCCTACCTGATATCGCGCGAACTGGCGCCTCTCGTCGGAGGGCAGTTGGTCCAGCATCGGCTCGACCCCAGGATGCGCAAGGCAAGCGACCGGGTGCTGCTCGAAGCGTTACGCGGTTCGAACGCCCCCTATATGTGCTCTGGACATGCGACCGTCGTCTGGCCCGTCAACGATCCAGCAGAGAAAACCGACAGTCATGCGGAAAGAAACGATACCTGGCGCGGCAATAGAGACATGCCAATCGGCTTTTTCAAGGAAGGCAATGCCTTCATGAGTGCCAAGTACGGTTCCAAATTTCCTTGGAAGGAAAGACGCGTGCTCCAAGGTTGAGAGAATGCCTTGCTCGCGGTGCTGTTTACCAGCGAAAGCGGCCGTGCACATGCTGCGGCAACCCAGAAACCGTGTCTTGTCCGGTCAACTGGACCTGCCGTGCAAGTTTGACTTGTGTCAAACGTGGCGGGCCTGGCGAATGAGAGACTCACCCGGCTGGTGACGCTCTGCTTGCGCCTAGTCACTGACCGCCGGTCGAGCGAATCCACGCGCACGGATCCGGTTTCCACGGACAGTCTCGCATAGAGGTGACCGGATAGCGCTCGGTATATCTCGCCGGCAATCCCCCGAGGGAGCTCGACCCCAATGCCGCCACTGCGTCTGATTCTGCCTACGCGGCAATTCCTGGCCATGCTCGCCGCCTGTGTGCTCGCGGGGAGCGAATTGCCGGCCCGTGCGCAGGACATCGAGCCGCGCGCCTATTCCAATGCCCCGGTCGGCGTCAACTTTCTGATCGCGGGCTACGCCTATTCCCGGGGCGGGGTGGCATTCGGTCCGTCGCTGCCTATCACCAGCCCGCACCTCGATACGTCGAGCGCGGTCGTCGCGTACGCGACAACGCTGGATTTATGGGGAATGTCGGGAAAATTCGACGCGACTGTGCCTTATACGTGGCTGTCGGGAACGGCCGACTACATGGGACAGACCATCGCGCGCAACGTAAGCGGGTTTGCCAATTCCGCGTTCCGCCTGTCGATCAATTTCTACGGCGCACCGGCGCTCACGCCGACGGAGTTCGCCGATTATGAGCAGGACCTGATCATCGGCGCCAGCCTTCGGGTGGTGGCGCCATCGAGCCAGTACGATGCCAGCAAGCTCGTCAACATAGGCACCAACAACTGGTCCTTCAAACCGCAGCTCGGGATCTCGAAGGCGATCGGACCGTGGACGCTGGAAGGCACGGCAGCGGTGACGTTCTACACCGATAACAACAATTTCTTTGGCGGCAGAGCGCTTTCCGAGTCCCCACTCTATGCGCTGCAGGGACATCTGATCCACGGTTTTCGCTCAGGGATCTGGGCTTCGCTCGATGCCACGTACTTCAGCGGCGGGCGATCAACCGTTAATGGCGTGCTGAAGAGCGATCTTCAGCAGAACTGGCGTATCGGGGCGACCTTGGCGCTTCCGGTGAACCGCGAGAATTCGATCAAGTGGTACGCCAGCAAAGGGGCGGCGGCGCGCACCGGCGACAACTACGACCTGATCGGCGTAGCGTGGCAATACCGATGGGGCGGCGGGTTGTGATGCCCGCGGGCGCGCGGCCGAGACTTCGGCCGTTGACCGTTGTTCGACGGCCGCTCAGGGTCGAAGTCCGCCATCATGCTGCGAACGTGTTGAGGATCGCGAAGTGTGCATCGGCCCGCAAGGCAGCAAGATCACCCGACTCGAGAGGTAGCGCGGTCGGCCGGTCGCGGCGTTCGCCATGAACGCTACTGATGAGCCGCACGCTCCCGCAAAGAGACGGATGCCCCTTCACGTTCGCATCAGCTACTGCGGCGTAGCGACCCTCCTCGTCGGCCTGGTAGCCGCGGCACTGATCTATATCATTGCCGCAGACAACCGAGGTCCGGACCCTGCCGAGGCAATCGAAAGCGGAAGAGTCTATGAATACAACGTCGAGCGTATCGGTGGAATGGCAGCCGTCTACGCGGCTCGATTCAATCGCTGGCTCTCTGGCCTGTGGCATGGGAGACCGCTCGCCTATACGGTAGCCGCGATCGCGGTCATGATTGCCCTGGTGTGCTTCTGGGTGGCGCGCATGGTATTCGTGCGACTGCCGAGCGCGCCGGACAGGGCGCGTGAAGGCTGACGCCAACTCGGCATGGAGCCGGGCATTAATCGTCTCGGCGCCGCTGCTGGCTCCGGCAGCATGTGGCGGCGGCGGTGGGTCGGGCCCGCAACCGGGGGCGTGTCGAAGGGCTTGGCGGACCGGTCGCGGATACTGCTCTTCTGCGCCTGCCTCGACGCCACACCGGCGAGTGGACTCCTTGCCACCGTCACCGCGGGCTCCAAAGCCCGCCGCAGGGTGCCCCGGAGGAGGCCAGACGCGAGCAATCACGCGGTCTTTCGCCGCCGCGCGCCGAGGCATAGAATGCGCGTTTTTATCGCCGTGTGAGGGTTCCCATGCATCTGCGCCTGTTGCTCATCGCTGCGCTCGCGGCGCTTTCGCTTGTGCCTGCGCCGGCACTCGCACAATATCCCAACCGCGGAATCCAGCCGCTGCCTCCTTCGTCTCAGGTACCGGAGCCGCCCCCTTCTGCGACTCCCGAAGCGGCGCAAACCCCCGCTGCGACGCAAGCCCCCGCTGCGGCGCCCGCACCCGCCCCCACGACGGCCACGGCGTTACCAGCCATTCCAACGCACAACTGCGTTGCCCCTGAATATCCTGGCGACAGGGCGTCCAACGCCCGGATCCTCTCCTTCAACCGCGATTACAGGGCCTACGGCGACTGCATCAAGAAGTACGTCGACGGGAACAAGGCCTGGGTCAACGCCGTGATCGACGTCAACAACAAGGCCGTCGAGGAATACAACAAGTACACCCTGGATCTGAAGAAGAAAATCGAGGCGGCGAAGGAGTAATCGCCCTGGCGCCGCCGGGTCGCTGCCGCCGCGACCCGCGCCGCGGAGTCAATGGCTGATCGCGCGGTCGACGCCTTCCACTTTGCCGTTGGCGCAGACGATGCGCGTGCGCGGACCTGCGCCGCCAGCGGGCTCATAGAAGTATTCGGTGACCGGATCGCTCGCCTTGTCGAACGCGGGCACGTCGCGCTGCCGATCCGGCGGCCCAAGCTCGGCAAGCGCTTGCCTGCAATCCTGTCCGCGCGCGATGCCATGCCTCGACTCGCTTATCTTCGGACTGGCCTGCGCCGAGAGCGAGCCGCCAGCCGCCGGGTGCGGCCCATCCGACCAAACGGGCACTGCCGGTGCTGCGGCAGGGGCGGGAGGGGCGGTTAGATCCGGCGCGGCGTGCAAGATCTGGGCTGGAGAAGGGGCCATGGCTTCCGCCGCTGCATGCGATGGCTGGGGTGCGGCCGGGACTGGCTCGGGCGCGGACCGCGCGACCGGAGCGATCACGGGCCCTTCGCGAAACCATAGAACCCGATCGGCGAGGACTCCGACCTGCGCGCTGCGATCCGGGAGGTTGTAGAGCCATACCTCGTCGGCTCCCGCCGTTTCCGTCTTGCGCACCTCGCTGGGCTCGCCGAGCGCTTCCCGAACCCAGCGCACCGGCATACCGGCGACGACGTGGTGCTCGGATGCCTGGCGCTGCCACGCCGCGTCCTTCTCCGCGCGATCCGCCGTCCAGGTGTTGTCGAAGATATCGACCCGACCCGCCTTGGTATTCTTGGGGCATGCTGCCTCGTTCTGATAGAGGACGTTGCCCGCGGCGTCGGTGCACTTGACGATCTGAGCCCCGGCCGGGATGGCAACCAGTGCCAGCAGCGGCAGCACCCGCGCCGCGACGCGGGGTAGCGGCCTGGGCAATCCCCCCGGGCGATTGCCCAGGCGCGAACACGGGTTGGCGACCATGATCTTGTCACTTTACGCCGCCGCGGCCGCAGCGTCACGCGTCGTCGCGCCGCCGGCAAGGGTCGAGTAAACTCGCCTCACCTCGCGACCTGCCCATGCCCATACCGAGCCCGCTGCACCCGCCCCCGCGACCGCGCCCGGTCGAGGTGTCCGCCGTTCCGGAACCGGCGGCGATCGCCCAGGCGACCCTGGAGGGCTTCAATCGCCACTACGCGCTGTTCCGCGACTGCGCCCGAGTCGCCAAGACCCATTTCGAGGCCGGCAATTGGCTCGCGATCGCGCACACCTCCCAGGATCGCATCGACTTTTACGATCGCCGGGTTCTGGAAACCGTGGCGCGGCTGGAGCGGGAGTTCGGCTGCGACCGGATCGACGAGTCCCGCTGGGAGGCGGTCAAGCGTCACTACATCGGGCTGTTGATCGACCACAGGCAACCCGAGTGCGCGGAGACGTTCTTCAATTCGGTCTCGTGCAAGATCCTGCACCGGACCTATTTCCACAACCGCTGCCTGTTCGTGCGCCCCGCCGTGTCGACCGAGCACATCGATGCCGATCCGCCATCGTACCGGTCGTACTATCCACGCCAGCACGGCTTGCGCCAGGCGCTGATCGACGTCGTGCTCGATTTCCGGCTCGAGCCCCGGTTCGCCGATTTCCGGCGCGATTTGCGCCTTGTGCTGCGGGCGTTTCGGTCCCGCTTCCCGCGTCCGTTCGTGCTCGAGGCCAACCACCAGCTGCAGGTGCTCTCCTCGCTCTTCTTCCGCAATCGCACCGCCTACATCGTCGGCCGCATCGTCAACGGCTTCCACGTCTATCCGTTCGTGGTGCCGATCAAGCACGATGCGGGCGGCCGGCTTTTCGTCGACGCCCTGCTCATGGACCCCGAGCAGATCGCCCTCCTGTTCTCGGCCAACCGGGCGTACTTCCTGGTCGACATGGAGGTGCCGTCGGCCTACGTGACGTTCCTGCATGGCATGGTGCCGATGCGCACCGAAGCCGAGCTCTACACCATGGTCGGGCTGCAGAAACAGGGCAAGACGCTCTTCTTCCGCGATTTCCTCCATCACCTCAAGCATTCGACCGATTCGTTCACCGTCGCTCCCGGCATCAAGGGACTGGTGATGACGGTTTTCACGCTGCCGTCGTATCCATACGTGTTCAAGGTGATCCGCGACACGATCGCGCCGTCGAAGGAAACGACACGCGAGAAGGTCAAGGAGAAGTATCTGCTGGTCAAGCATCACGACCGCGTCGGACGAATGGCGGACACGCTCGAGTATTCGGACGTGGCGTTTCCGCGCGCGCGGTTCACGCCCGAGCTCATCGCCGAACTGAAGTCGCTCGCGCCTTCCGCCATCGAGGAAGACGGCAACATGGTCATCGTCAAGCATCTCTACATCGAGCGCCGGATGACGCCGCTCAACCTGTTCCTCGAGACCGCGACGCCTGCGCAGCGGGAGCGGGCGATACGCGATTACGGCGACGCGCTCAAGCAGCTCGCCGCGGTCAACATCTTCGCCGGCGATCTCCTGTTCAAGAACTTCGGGGTGACGCGTTTCGGCCGCATCGTCTTCTACGATTACGACGAAATCGAATACATCACCGACTGCAACTTCCGGCGTATTCCGCCGGCGCCTGCCGGCTACGACGAGATGGAAAACGAGGTGTGGTATCCGGTCGCGGCCAACGACGTCTTTCCGGAGGAATTCGCGACCTTTCTGCTCACCGACGCGGCGGTGCGCGCCGCCTTCCTCGCCCACCATGCCGATCTGCTCGAAGCCAAGTGGTGGCAGGCGACGCAGCAGCGCCTGGCCGGCGGCGCCCTGCCCGAGGTGTTGTCGTATCCGGACCACATGCGCTTCGCGGCCGCGGCCGCCGCACGCTGACTTGCCGTTCCGGGCCTCAGCGCGGAACGTTGTCCTTGGCAACCAGCCGGCGCGCCACATCCTTCGCCTGCACCGCGGCGCCGACATCGCCCTGGCGTGCCGCCTGCACGTACCAGTCCAGAGCCCGGCGCAGATCCTGAGGCACGCCGTCCCCGTGTTCGTAGAAGCTCGCGATGATGTACTGCGCGCCGACGTCGCCGTTCTCGGCCGCGGATTCGTACCACTTGGCGGCGAGCTTCCAGTCCTTGGGCGCGCCCCGACCGAGAAAATACTGCGTCGCCAGCTGCACCTGCGCCTCGGTATGACCCTGCTCGGCGGCCTTCTGCCACCACGCGGTCGCCGTGGTGAGCGAACGCTCCATGCCGATGCCGCTTTCGGCCATCAGCCCGAGGTTGTATTGCGCCTGGGCCATGCCCGCGTTGGCGGCCTTGGTAAGCCAGCCAACCCCGGCGTCGATGTCGACCGCGCTGCCCTCGCCGCGCAGCAGAAGCATGGCGAGGTTGTATTCGGCCAGTCGGTCACCCTTGCGGGCCCCCGCCGAGTACGAATCGAACGCGGCGGCATAGTCGCCGCGCTGATAGGCTCGCCAGCCCCCGTCCGGGGCTTCGCCGGGAACCGGGTCGCCATACGCCGCCGTCGCGAGTAACGCCGCCCACACCGGAGCCGCCAGCCAACGCCACCACGCTTTCACGGGCCTCACCAGAGTATCATCGATGATTTAGTTTACCACCCGTGCCGCCTTCAACCCACGGGGATGGAATCGGCTAAGAGCCCCGGGCAATGTTCATCAGCGTCTTCGATCTTTTCAAGATCGGACTTGGGCCGTCGAGCTCGCATACGGTCGGGCCGATGCGCGCGGCACAGCGCTTCGCGCGCGAACTCGCCGCCGAGGGCAAGCTCGAAATCGTGACGCAGGTCGTGGTCGATCTGTATGGCTCGCTGGCACTCACCGGCCGCGGCCACGGCACCGACCGGGCGATTCTGCTCGGCCTCTCCGGCGAGGCCCCGGACCGCATCGACCCGGATCAGGTCGCGCCCAAAATGCGCCGTATGCGCGAGCAGCGCGCGCTGTTGCTCGACGGGCGGCAGCGGATTCCCTTTGTGGAGCAGGATCACCTGCGTTTCCGGATTGACAAGACCTTGGCGTTTCACAGCAACGGCATGCGCTTCACGGCCTATGATGCCTCCGGCGCGATCCTTGCGCGCAAGGTCTTCTACTCCGTCGGCGGCGGCTTTGTCGTCACTGAAGCCGAGGCCCAGAAACTCGCGGAACCGGTGGAAGGGCCGCGCGTACCGTATCCTTTCGCCAGCGCCGCGGAATTGCTTGCGCACGGCACCGCGGCCAAGAAGCGCATTCCGGAAATGATGCGCGTCAACGAGCTCGCGCTGCGCAGTCCCACCGAGCTGCGCGCCGGGCTGCTTGAACGCTGGGCGGTGATGAACGACAGCATCGACCGCGGGCTGAGGCACGAGGGGGTGTTGCCGGGCGGCTTGAATGTGCGGCGCCGGGCGAAGGGCCTGCGCGATTCGCTGCTCGCGCGCCGGGAGAAAAATGAGCAGAGCCCGAGCGAGGCGATCGACTGGGTGAGCGCCTACGCGATCGCGGTCAACGAGGAGAATGCCGCCGGCGGCCGGGTGGTCACCGCCCCAACCAACGGTGCGGCAGGTATCATCCCAGCGGTCATTCGCTACTACCGCGAGTTCTATCCGGAAAGCAATGACGAGGGCGTCATTGCCTTCTTCCTCACCGCGGCTGCGGTCGGCGGGCTGTGCAAGCGCAATGCCTCCCTTTCCGGCGCCGAGGTCGGCTGCCAGGGCGAGGTTGGCGTGGCCTGCTCGATGGCCGCCGGCGGGCTGGCCGCCGCGCTGGGGGGCAGCAATGCGCAAATCGAGAACGCCGCCGAGATCGGCATCGAGCACCATCTGGGCATGAGCTGCGATCCGGTCGCGGGGCTGGTGCAGATCCCGTGCATCGAGCGCAACGCAATGGGTGCGGTGAAGGCGATCAACGCCGCGTCGCTGGCGCTGCGTGGCGACGGAACACACCGGGTGGCACTCGATACCGTGATCAAGACGATGTACGACACCGGCCGCGACATGATGGCGAAATACAAGGAGACTTCCCTCGGCGGACTTGCCGTCAACGTCGTCGACTGCTAGCCGGCGGGCGGACGAATGCGGCCCTGACCGGGCGCCGTGCGCGTCGGGTACCGCGAACGCAGCCCTGCGCTCGCGCCCTCGCTAATCGACAAGCAGGCGATAGCCGACGCCGGCCTCGGTGCGCAGAAAGCGCGGATTGGTCGGATCGCTTTCCAGCTTGTGCCGCAGCTGCGCCATGTAGATGCGCAGGTAATGTCCGTGCTCGACGTGCGATGGGCCCCATACTTCGGCAAGCAGCTGCCGGTGGGTGCAGACTTTTCCGGCGTGGCGAACCAAGGCGGTGAGCAGCCGGTACTCGTTGGGGGTGAGGTGCACGTCGCTGCCCGCGCGCTGCACCCGCCGCGCCGCCAGATCGACGCGTACTTCGCCGAATTCGATGCTGTTCTCCGCCGCGACGCCGGCGTCGCGCGCGGCACGCCGCAACGCCGCGCGAATCCGCGCCAACAGCTCGCCGATGCCGAAGGGCTTGGTCAGGTAATCGTCGGCACCGGCGTCGAGCGCCTTGATCTTCTCCTGCTCGTTGCTGCGCGCAGACAGGATGATGATCGGCCGCGTGTACCATTGGCGCAGCTCGGACACCACTTCGACGCCGTCGACATCGGGCAAACCGAGATCGAGGACGACCAGGTCCGGCTTGCGCGTGGCCGCCTCGACCAGACCGGCCCTGCCCGTCTCGGCCTCGAAGATGCGGATCGGCTCCGTCGACAGGCCGGTGCGCAGGAAGCGGCGGATCTGCGGATCGTCTTCGATCACGACCAGCGTGGCGCTGTTCGCGTTCACGGCGCGGTTCCGGTCGCGACGCGAGCCTCAGCTTCCGGTTCGACGCTGGGCGGTTCGCCGGCTGGCAACTCGAAGCGGAACACCGCGCCCCCGCCGGTGCGGTTGGCGGCACTTATCGTCCCGCCATGCGCGGCGACGATCGCCTTGCAAATCGCCAGGCCCAGGCCCACGCCGCTCTGCGCCGCCTCGCGTTGCAGGCGATAGAACTTGTCGAAGAGCTTCGCCTCCTCGCCCTCCGGGATGCCCGGGCCGCGATCGGCCACCTCGACCGCGACGCGTCCGGGCAGAACCTGCGCCGAGATCTCGATCGGGGTCCCGCCCGGCGTGTATTTGGACGCGTTCTCGAGCAGATTCGCCAGCAACTGCCCGAGCAGCACCGGATCGACGTGCAACAGCGGCAGGTCCTCCGGCAGCGTGACCTTGACCGGATGCGCTGCCAGCGGCTCGCGCAGCCGGCCGAGAACGCTGCCAACGATCTCTTCCAGCGGTGTCCATTCGCGGGCGAGCGCGATGGCGCCCGATTCGAGGCGTGCCATGTCGAGCAGATTGTTGACCAGTGCCGTCATCCGCGTCGCTTCGTCGTGCACCGTCGCCGCCAGTTCCCTGCGCGCGGCGTCCGACAGCCGGTCGGCGTCGGCAATGAGACTCGATGATGCGCCGACGAGGACCGCAAGCGGGGTGCGCAGATCGTGCGATATCGCGTTCAGGAGCGAGTTGCGCAGACTCTCGGTTTCGGCCTGGCGAGCGAGCTTCGCGGCGTCGGCGGCAAGCAGCACGCGCTCTGCCGCCGCCGCGATCTGGGCGGCAAACGTCTCCAGCAGATGCCGCTGCTCGGGGATGAGCAGCCGTTCGCGCCGCGACGGCAGAACCGCGAGCACGCCGACCAGCTTGTGCGCGGCAGCGAGCGGCAGATACAGTGCCTCGGCGCCCGGAAGGGTGTTCGTGCCAAGCCCGGCGGTCACGCGATTGGCGTACACCCAGCGCGCTATCCCCAGGTCCGCCCCGTGGTACGAGCCGTAGATTCCCGGCGCCTGCGGATAGGCGATCGTCCCTGCGGCGTTGGGTACCAACGCCACCGCCTGCGCCGCAAACACGCGCGCCACATGCTGCACGGCGATCATCACCACTTCGTCCAGGCCGCTGGCGCGCGACAGCTCGCGGGTCATTGTATACAGGGACTCGGTGCGTGCCTGCCGGTGCTGCGCAACGCGCGCCTGCAGCCGAATGCTCGAGGTGAGGCTGCTGATCGTGAGCCCGACCAGAAGCATCACGGCAAAGGTGAGCAGATACTGGGTGTCGCTGATGGCAAAGCTGTAGTAGGGAGCCACGAAGAGGAAATCGAACAACGCGACCGACAGCACCGAGGCCGCAATCGCCGGGCCGCGGCCGAAGCGATAGGCCACCAACAGCACGCCGACTAGGTAGACCATGACCAGGTTGGTCGCCTCGAAGCGCCCGAACAGCAGCCATGCCAGCGCGGTGGCGACGCCACAAATCGCTGCCGCCGCGGCGTACCCGGGCCAACGCAGCTTGCGCGAAGCGGCCTTGCTCTCGTCGATGCCGAGATACGCCTTCGTCCGCGCAAGCTGATCGGCAAATCCGCTACTGCCGACGCGGCCACGATCCGTTTCGCCAACCAGCTGCAGGTCCAGGCCGCGCAGCCGCATCGTCACCGCGTCGATCACCGATCCGAGCAGCAGGCGTCGCCAGCCGGTCCGGGTCGGCCGTCCCATCATGAGCCGGGTCGCGTTCTGGTCATGCGCGAACGCGAGCAGCTCCTCGGCCACGGTTGTCGCCGAGAGTACCGCCGTCTTCGCCCCGAGTTGCTCGGCGAGCCGGAGGTAGCCCAGGATCCGGTTGCGCTCGGCCTGCGGCAGTCGCAGCAGCCGCGGCGTCTCGACGTACACAGCGTGCCATTCGGCGTCGATCGAATCGGCGAGTCGCTTCGCGGCGCGCACCAGCTGCTCGCCCCTTCGGTCGGGTCCGATCGCGACCACGATGCGTTCCCCCGCCGCCCACACCGGCGCGATCGCCTTCTCGTCGCGATACTCGCGCATCTGCGCATCGACGCGGTCGGCCGTCTGCCGCAGCGCCATTTCACGCAGGGCAATCAGATTGCCCTTCTTGAAGAAGTTGACCAGCGCGCGCTCGGCCTGGTGCGGGACGTACACCTTGCCCTCGCGCAGCCTCTTGAGCAGCTCGTCGGGCGACAGATCGATCAGCTCGACTTCGTCGGCGGTCTCGAAGAACGTGTCCGGGAGCGTCTCGTTGACGCGTATACCCGTGATCTGGCCGATCACGTCGTTCAGGCTCTCGATATGCTGCACGTTGAGCGTCGTGTACACGTCGATTCCGGCGGCAAGCAGCTCGTCGACGTCCTGCCAGCGTTTCGGATGGCGCGCGCCAGGGACGTTGGTGTGCGCCAGCTCGTCGACGAGGAGGAGCGCCGGTCGGCGCTTGAGCGCCGCGTCGAGATCGAACTCCTTGACCATGGTGCCGCCCACGTCGAGCATGAGGGGCGGCAGCGGCTCAAGGCCCTCGAGCATGGCGGCGGTCTCCGCTCGGCCATGGGTTTCGAGCAGGCCGACGACCACGTCGGTGCCGGCGCGGCGCAGCGCCTGCGCAGCGGCGAGCATGGAAAAGGTCTTGCCGACGCCGGCGGATGCGCCGAAGAAGATCTTCAACCGCCCGCGCTGCTCGCGTGCGGCCGCCGCCTTCATCTCGGCAAGCAGTTGGTCCGGGTCAGGACGTTCGCTTTCCATTGCGCGCCGTCAGCTGGCAACGGCGCGTAGTGTACCGCGGGCGGCCGCGGCTTGCGTCAGCGGGCGTGGTCGAGCGCGAGATTCAATTCCAGCACGTTGACCCTCGGCTCACCGATGACATCGAACGTGCGCCCTTCCGTATGGGCACTCACCACGGCCATGACCTGGTCGATGGACATGCCGCGCGCACGGGCGACGCGAGCTGCCTGGTACGCCGCGGCCGCGACGCTGATATGCGGGTCGAGACCGCTCGCCGAAGCAGTGACAAGATCGACCGGGACGGGCGCGGTATTGCCGGGATCGGCATCGCGCAGCGCCTTGATGCGCGCGGTGACCGCATCGGCCAGCGCGGGGTTGCGGGCACCCTGATTTGACGCATTCGATGCCATCGCGTTGTACGGCTGGGGCGAGGTTGCGGATGGCCGGCTCCAGAAGTACTTCGGATCGTCGAAAGGCTGGCCGACCAGGGCCGAGCCCATCGTCTTGCCATCGACGACGATGAGGCTTCCGTTCGCCGGGCCCGGAAACGCGACCTGGGCGATCCCGGTCATGAGAAGGGGGTAGGCGACACCGGTAAGCACCGAAAGCAGCAGCAGCATTCGCAGGGCCGGCAACACTTGAGCGAAGGCGAACATCGACAATTCCTTCAGATGAAATTGATTGCGACGAGCAGCTTGTCGATCAGCTTGATGCCGATGAACGGCAGGATGATGCCGCCAACGCCGTAGATCAGCATGTTCCGGCGCAGGATCGGCCCAGCGCCGACCGGGCGGTACTTGACGCCCTTGAGCGCGAGCGGGATCAGGGCCGGGATGATGAGCGCATTGAAGATAACCGCCGAGAGAATCGCGGTATGCGGCCCCAGATTCATGATGTTGAGCGCGTCGAGCACCGGATAGGTGCTGGCGAATGCCGCCGGGATGATGGCGAAATACTTGGCCACGTCGTTGGCGATGGAGAAAGTGGTCAGTGCCCCGCGCGTCATCAGCAGCTGCTTGCCGATCTCGACGATCTCGATCAGCTTGGTCGGATTGGAGTCGAGGTCGACCATGTTGCCGGCTTCCTTCGCCGCCTGGGTGCCGCTGTTCATCACCACCGCGACGTCGGCCTGCGCCAGCGCCGGCGCGTCGTTGGTGCCGTCGCCGGTCATGGCCACGAGCTTGCCTTCGGCCTGGATGCCGCGGATGAGCTTGAGCTTGGCTTCGGGGTTGATCTCGGCCACGAAGTCGTCGACACCGGCTTCGGCGGCGATCGAGGCCGCGGTGAGCTTGTTGTCGCCGGTGATCATGATGGTGCGGATGCCCATCTTGCGCAGCTCGGCGAAGCGCTCCTTGATCTGCGCCTTGACGATGTCCTTGAGCTCGACGACGCCGAGCACGTGGCCGCCTTCGGCGACGACCAGCGGGGTCGACCCGCGCCTGGCCACCTCCTCCACGCGGCTGGTGACCTCCGCGTCGATGCGGCCCCCCTGGGGCAGGATCCAGGCGCGAACCGCGTCGAGCGCGCCCTTGCGCAGCTCGCGCCCCTGGTAGGTGACCCCGCTCATGCGCGTTTGTGCGGAGAACGCTACGAGAACGAACTTGCCCGGCTCAAGAGGCGGAGGGGCGATGCCGTAAGCACGCCTGACATGCACCACGATGCTCTTGCCTTCCGGCGTCTCATCGCCCAAGGAGGCGAGCAGCGTCGCCTCGGCAAGCTGCTGCGCGGTCACGCCGGCGACCGGATAGAGCGCCGAAGCCTGGCGATTGCCGTGCGTGATCGTGCCCGTCTTGTCGAGCAACAGCACGTCGCAGTCGCCCGCGGCCTCGACGGCGCGACCCGACGTGGCAACGACGTTGGCACGCATCATGCGACCCATGCCAGCCACGCCGATGGCGGAGAGCAGGCCGCCGATCGTCGTCGGAATCAGGCATACGAGCAGCGCCACCAGCACGGTGATCGTCACCGGCGTGCCCGCCTTGGCGATCTCCACGCTGTAGAGCGAGTAGGGCAGCAGCGTCACGGTGGCGAACAGGAATACCAGCGTCATCGCCACCAAGAGGATCGTCAGCGCGATTTCGTTTGGTGTCTTCTGCCGCTTGGCGCCTTCGACCATGCTGATCATGCGGTCGAGGAAGGCTTCCCCGGGGTTGACGTTGATGCGAACGATAATCCAGTCGGAGAGCACGCGCGTCCCGCCGGTGACCGAGTCGAAGTCGCTGCCGGCGGCGCGGATTACCGGCGCGCTCTCGCCGGTGATGGCCGATTCGTCGATCGACGCCACACCCTCAATCACCTCGCCGTCGCCCGGGACCAGATCGCCCTGCTCGACCAGGACGATATCGCCCTTGCGCAGGTTCGATGACGGCGTCGGCGTCTGCGCGGCACCCCTTTCGGCCCGCGACAGCCGTTTCGCCGTGGTGTCCTTGCGCGCGCTCTTCAACGACGCCGCCTGCGCCTTGCTTCGCCCCTCGGCGATCGCCTCGGCAAAGTTGGCGAAGAGCAGCGTCACCCACAGCCAGAGCGACACGGCGAGGATGAATCCGGCCGGAGCCTCGCCCTTGCCGGTGAGCGCCTGGAGCCAGAGAATCGTGGTCAGGATGCTGCCGATGTAGACGACGAACATGACCGGATTGCGCCATTGATAGCGCGGCGTCATTCGGCGGAAGCTGTCGATGAGCGCGGTCTTGAGCAGGCCGCGGCTCAGAAACCATGAAAGCGCACTCGGTTGGGCGGTGGCGGTGGTCATTTCGAACCCTTTGCGAATCCTGTCTGGGGAAATGCGCTCAGTTGCCGGCGAAGAGCATGAAGTGCTCGACGATCGGTCCGAGCGCCAGCGCCGGCACGAAGGTCAGTGCGCCGACGGTTATGACCGTGCCGATCAGGACCACGACGAACAGGGGCGTGTGCGTGGGCAGCGTACCCGCGGACGGCGGCACGTGCTTGGCGGCAGCGAAGGCACCGGCGAGCGCCAGCACCGGAATCGCCAGCCAGTAGCGGGCGAACAGCATGGTGATCCCCAGCGCGGTGTTGTAGAACGGCGTGTTGGCATTCAGGCCGGCGAAGGCGCTGCCGTTGTTGTTGCCCGCAGAAGAGAACGCGTACAGGATCTCGCTGAAGCCCTGGGCGCCGGGATTAGACGCGCCCGCCTTTCCCGCGTCGAGCATCACCGCGAGCGCGGTGCCAAACAGCACCAGAAACGGCGGAATCAGTATCGCGATCGACGCCATCTTGACCTCGAAGGAACCGATCTTCTTGCCCAGGTACTCCGGCGTGCGCCCGATCATCAAGCCGGCGATGAACACCGCCACGACGGCGTAGACGATCAGCCCGTACAGGCCGGAGCCTACGCCACCGAAGATGACTTCCGAGAGCTGGATCAGCCACATCGGGATCATCCCGCCGAGCGGGGTGAACGAGTCGTGCATCGAATTGACGCTGCCGTTCGACGCCGCCGTTGTCACGGTCGCCCACATTGCGGAATTGGATACGCCGATGCGGACATCCTTACCTTCCATGTTGCCGCCGATATTGGTCGCGGTGGCAACCTGGTCGGCGCCCAGCTTGGTGAGGATCGGGTTGCCGTTCTGCTCGGCGAGGTAGGTGACGGGGAGCAGGGCGGCTACGACGATGGTCATCGCCGCGAGGAGCGCCCAGCCCTGTCGCGTGTCGCCGATCATTCGGCCAAAGGTGTAGCAGAGAGCGCCCGGGATGAGCAGGATCGCCAGCATCTCGAGAAAATCGGTAAGCGGCGTCGGATTCTCCAGCGGGTGCGCCGAATTGACGTTGTAGTAGCCGCCGCCGTTGGTACCGAGCTGCTTGATGGCGATCTGCGAGGCCACCGGCCCCAGCGGAATCGTCTGCTCGGTCGCGGTCGCCTTCTCGGTGATCGGATTGCCTTTGTCGTCCTTGAGCGGCTGTCCGTCCGGACCGTTTTTCGGGTTGTCGTAGGTCACCGGCTGCACCAGCGTGACAGTCGCCGCCTTGTCGAAGGTTTGCGGGATGCCGCGCGCGACGAGGAACAGCGCGAAGACAATCGACAGCGGCAGCAGGATGTAGACGACGGTGCGGGTGACGTCGACCCAGAAGTTGCCGATGCCCGCCGCTTCCTTGCGCACAAAACCCCGCGTCAGGGCGACGAGCATCGCCATCCCGGTCGCGGCCGAGGCGAAGTTCTGCACGGCGAGCGCCAACATCTGCGTCAGGTAGCTCATCGTGTTCTCGCCGCCGTATCCCTGCCAGTTGGTGTTGGTGATGAAGCTCGTCGCGGTGTTGAACGACGAGTCGGGACTGACCGCCCCGAGCGCCTGCGGATTGAGCGGCAACCATGATTGCAGGCGCTGGATTGCGTACACCGCCAGCGCGCCGGCGAGGTTGAACCACAGCATCGCCATGGCGTATTCGACCCATCCCATGTCCTTTGCCGCATCGACGCCGGCGCCGCGATAGATCGATCGTTCCAGCCAGCCGCCGAGACGCTGCGCCCGCCGCGCGCGGCCGTCGTATACGGCCGCCATGTAGGCGCCGAGCGGCTTGGCGAGCAGCAGCAACACGACCAGATACAGGCCGATCTGCAACCAGCCCTGCGTCTGCAATAGCGTCGTCATTCGAAATACTCCGGCTTGAACAGTGCGATGACGAGATAGACGAATATGCCGAGAGCGGCGAGGCCGCTCAGCCAGTACACCCAGTTCATCATCGCCCTCCCCGCCCCATGAGCTTTGCGCAGAAGTGGATCAACCCGCTGCTCAAGGCGAAGAACGCAACCATGATGGCCACGAAAACAAGATCCAGCACGAGGTCTGACATGGCGACTCCCCAAGGTCGTGTTGCTTGGCAACCGCTAACCTTAACCGGCGCGGCGTCAGGAATCCGCAAAATCCGCCGCGTATCGGCGTCAAGAAACCGTAAAGAACGCCGGGCGCCCGGACAGGGTCCGATGCTACGCCGCAGCGCTCACGCTGCCTTGACCCAAGTCAATCGGGCACCGGCTCAGTCCGCGCGTCGGTCTGAGCCCTTGGCGCTGACGCGCCATTCGCGCGGGCTCGATTCGGCGCGAGCTTCGCGCACGGAGTCAGGACCAGTCCCCGCGATGGCGCCCGGCGCCATCCCCTGGTCCGAACCGCGCGCGCGGCCATGCCCGCGGAAGAGCGCCGCCAACACGAACACCGGTGCAGCGAGCACAAAGACCAGAAGCGGTCGCAGGAGCAAATAGTGATGCCAAAGGTCGTTCAGCATGGCTTTATTGCTTCGCTTGCAGTCATGGTGGCAGTCTATTGCGCCCCGGGGAAAGAGTGCGTCAATTCGGCCACTCGCCGCGTAAAGAACGCGTAAGCATTCGCCGCGGCGGAGCCGATTTTCCGCGCGCTGCATCGCCGCGAGCAGGCGGCTCGACCGGCCTCGGCAATGGCTTTGCCATCCCCGTGCGTGTCCCCGGGGTCGACGAGCCGGTCAGCTCGTTTATGCGTATGAGGATACCGATCCGGTGCGGTGTGTCCGACGGCAAACCGGTGTCGGAACTCTTCGTGGGGCACGGTGCCCCGGGCCTTATTCCCGGAGGCCTGCCCGAGCGGCCGCAGGAGCGAACATCGGGCCCAGGGCGCGCAGCAATGAATGGCGATACAATCAGTGCGACACCGCGTGGAGTCGCACGGCCTTCGCGCCGGCGTGCTGCCGCAATTCCGGGTCGAGGCGGGCCGGCGCGATCGGCTGCGGCGATCTGATTCGCGCCCATTCTTGCTTGAAGGGAAACCGATGCCGGCGTTGCTTCAGACTGGTAGGGTAGGCGCGGTGCACCAGTGGCGGGCCGGCTTGTTGCTGCTGGCATTGACAGGCGTGCCGCCAGCTGCTGCGCTCACGCCGGTCGCCGACTTCGACCTGAATCGGTATTTCGGCACCTGGTACGAGATCGCCGCCATTCCCGGCTTTCTGCAAAGCCATTGCGCACGCGACACCCGGTCCGAGTACACGGGCGCGGACAACGGTGCCATCGTGATTCGGACACGCTGCCTGCGCGCAGACGGCAGCGTCGAAACCAACGAAGGGCAGGCACGCCCCCTCGAACCCGCGCTGCCCTCGGTGCTCAAAGTCACCACCGTGCATTTCCTGGGCATCTGGTGGTATCCGTTCGGGCGTGAATCGATCGTCATTGCGCTTGACCCCGAATACCGATGGCTCGTTACGGGGCACCCGTCGCTGCGATTCGGCCGCATCCTGGCACGCGAGCCGTCATTGTCCGATACGGCGCTGCAGGCCATTGCGGCCGCGCTGCTGAAGCAAGGCTTTGACCCCTGTACTTTCGTGTTCACGCCGCAGACTGGTGGCCGGACGCGGAACACGCGACTCTGTGACGAGGTGCATTAAACCCCGCGAGTGATGCTATCCTGCGCGGTTTCCGGCGGGGTCTTCGACAGGAGGTTCGGTCCATGCGCGGTTGGCCCATGCATTTTCCCTTTGCCTGCCTCATCGCGGCGACGCTAGCCGGTTGTGTCGGCAATCCAAGCAAGGAAGAGACCGAGGCGGCGAAGAACACGTTCGTCTGCCTCCTCGAGGGTGAGCGGCTGGTGATCCGGTTCGACCAGGGCACGGCGCGGATGCTGCTGCCTACCGGCGATACGGTCTCGCTGTATCAGATACCGGCTGATTCCGGATTGCGTTTTTCCAACGGCAGCCTGGAATTGCGCGGCAAGGGAACCGACCTGACCCTGATCGACCTCGATACGGCGAAGTCGACTCCGCTTGCGCAGTGCGGGCCCTACACGCCGCCGCCCGCGCATTAGAACGGCCTCATGCCGCTAGCGCGCCCGCTTGCTTTCGTCAATGTCGAGGTACTTCCAGATATCCGAGCGGATCGGGTGCGGCTTGTAGCCGATCACCCAGGGCTGGATCACGTGATCCTCGAGCAGATGGTGGGTGAGCTTCCACGGCGCGTAGGCGATCACCAGATCGGTCATGCGATCGAAGATTCGCGTGCGCTCCGCTGAGTCGGGCAACAGGCGTGCTTGTTCGTATAGGCGGTCGAACTCGGGCAGCCTGAAGCGCGAATCATTGGCCTGGCCGACGTAGGGACCGTAGAGCAGCTGCATGAAATTCTCGGCATCGGGGTAATCCGCATCCCAGCCGTCCTGGCGCATTTGCAGCTTGCCGGCCCGTGCCATCTTGCGCAGCTCCGGAAGCTTTTCCTTCTTGAACACCATGCGGATGCCGATGCTGTCCATGTTCATCTTCCACAGCTCGTCGATCTGCCGCTCGCGCGAGGTCGGCGTCGACCAGTGCTCGATGATCAGCGGCTTGCCGTCAGGCAGCGTGCGGTAGCCGTCGGCGTCGCGGACCTTGTAGCCGAAATGGTCGAGCAGCGCGCGCGCCGCCGCCGGATCGTAGACCTGTGCCTGCGTCCGGTGCGTTGGGTCGAAGCCGGCGATATCCGGAGGGATCGGACCCTGCGCCGGTATTGCTCGCCCCCGGAACAGGACGCGGATGAACTCATCGGTGTTGAATCCCATGCTGATGGCGCGCCGCAGGGCGATTTTCTCCGGCGTGTAGCCGCCGACGACCGGATCGTCCATGTTGAAGTAAGCCCACCAAGTGTTCGGCCGCAGCAGGAGCTCGTGGCGAATGCCCTTGGCGGCCAGCTCCGGCTTGAGCTTGCCGTTGTCGAGCAACTCGCCGACGAAATCGAGCGGGAACGGTTGCAGATAGTCGAGTTCCTGCCTCAGAAAGGCGAGCCAGCGCGGTTGACCCTCCTCGATGACGGAGATTTCGATCCGGCGGATCGCCGGGAGTACCTTGCCCCGTAGGGCCCGCGCGATCGCCGCATCGGCCGGATTCGCCGGTATGGGCTCGTCGAACACCACCTTGCGATAGCCCGGATTGGCTTCGAGCACGATGCGGTTGCTGCGCTGGTACTCCTTGAGAACATAAGGGCCGGTACCTACGGGGTGTGCACCAAGGTCATTGCCGTACGCCTCGACGACTTCCCGCGCGACGGCCGCCGTCGCCGGCATCGCCAGCACGTACGCAAACGTGTAGTCGGGTTGCTTCAGGCGTATGCGCAGCGTGTACCGATCGACGACCTCGAGGCCTGGCAGACGCGCGTCGTAATCGAACCGGCCGCTTGCCTTCGCCGCTGCCCGGAGCTCATCGCCGCCGACGAGCTTGCCCTCGACGATCCAGGTCCACGGCGAGCGCAGCGCCGGATCGAGCAGCCGTTTGAGCGAGTACGCGTAGTCGGCCGCGACGAGCTCGCGCGGCTTGCCTTTGAACGCCGGATCGGGCGCGAAAAAGATGCCCTTGCGCAGATGGCACAGATAGGTTGCGCCGCGATCGGACACCTCCGGCAGGCGCTCGAGTGTCAGCGGAGCAAGCTTGACCGGTCGCGCCAGGTATTCGTATTCCAGCATCGATTCGGAGATCTCTTCGACCACCGAATTGGAAGCCGCATCCCAGGCAGCAACCGGATCGAAGCTCGACTCCGCGATGGAGAATGCGGTACGCAGCACCTTGCCGGGATCCGCGGCGGAGGCGCCGAAACTGAGCACGAACAATGCGCCGACGAAGGCGCGCGCGAGTCTTACCAAGGCTCCGGCAGGCGGTGGTTGTGCCGTCGCGATGGAAAGACGGCGTTATAATCCTAGCATCCTGGCAACTGCAGGCGGAAAGGAATCATGGGCAAGGGGGACGTTCGCACGCGCCGCGGCAAGATCTTCAACGGCAGCTACGGCAAGAAACGCGCGCACAAGCCGAAGCGGCGCAAGAAGCGCTGAACGGAGCGCCGCGGGGTGGAAATGAAGCGGCTCTCCGGAGGCAACCTGCGCGCCGCCGGCTATGACGAACGCAATCGCGTGCTCCGGGTCGAGCTCACGGCAGGGACGTTCGAATACGCGGGAGTAACGGCCGACACCTGGCGGCGCTTCATCGGCGCTAGCTCGCCATGGAGCTTCTTCCGCGACAACATCGAGGAGGATTATCCCGCGAAGCGTGTCCGCTAGGGTAAGCGCGCCTCGCGGGAAAGACGCTTTGGCTTGGCCCACGCTCACTGGACGCTGAGCCGCTTACCGGCCTGCTGCACGTTCTTGATCAGCTTGAGCTCCGGCACGCCGTTTTCGTACCGCAACCGCTGAAATCGTGCGATCCTTGACCCGCATCAAGTCGCTCCGGCCGCCCGCACGCCAAGCGCCTTAGGAAAGAGCCGATGAACAATCTCACCGCCACCGAGCGCAACGAACTCGCCCAGCGGCTGGCAAGTCGCCGCCAGACGCTGCGCGCCGAGGTGCAGCGTGAGCTCGAGAACAGCGATGACCCTCGGGTCATCGGCTTCAAGAACGAGCTGGCTGCGACCGCGGATTGGGTGCTGGCCGACATCCTCGCCGATCTGGACATCACCATGGTCACCCGCGATATCGCCGAACTCGCCGAGGTCGAGGCGGCGCTTGCCCGAGTCGAAGACGGCCGCTACGGGATCTGCAGCGACTGCGCTGAGCCAATCGGCTGGCCGCGCCTGAATGTGCAACCGGCTGCGGCGCGTTGCATCGCCTGCCAGGAAAAGCTCGAGGTGCGCACCGGGCGCCCGGGCCACCCTAGCCTCTAGCCCAGGTTACCCGCCATGGCGGGTTAAAGCGCCGCCCGCCCCTTCCTCCCCCGCCGTCGGCTAGTGTCGACGCCCTCCGCCCGGCGCGTAGCGGCGGATCCAGGCAAAAAACTCGCGGTACCACAGGCGCGAGTTCTGGGGCTTGAGTATCCAGTGGTTCTCGTCCGGGAAATAGACGAGGCGGGCGGCGATGCCGCGCGCCTTGAGCGTGTTGTAGTACTGCAGCGCCTGTGTCGCCGGCACCCGGTAGTCGAGCTCACCGTGGATGACCAGCGTCGGGGTCTTGAATCGCCGCGCGTAGTGATGTGGCGACTGCTGCATGACCCGCTTCGGGTTGTCCCAGTGGAAGGCGCCGAGCTCTTTGGAGAAGAACATGTACGCGTCGGTAGCCATCATGCTCACCCAATCGTAGCAGCCGGCGTGGCACACGAACGTCCGGTAGCGGTCGGTGTGCCCGTTCATGTAGGCGACCATGTAGCCGCCGTAGCTGCCGCCGGTGGCGACCAGGCGCTGGCGATCGATATAGCGCTGCCGGAACATGAAATCAGTTGCCGCTTCGACGTCGCCAAACTCGCGCACGCCATAGTCGCCGGTGATCGTCTCCAGCCACCTCTGGCCGAACCCCGACGAACCATGGTAGTTGACGCCGACGACGACGTAGCCCTGGCCGGCGAACACCTGCGAGTTCCAGCGAAAATGCCAGCCGTCGACATGGGCCGCGTGCGGCCCGCCATGGATCGAGTGCAAGAGCGGCCACTTGCTGCGTGGCGTGAAGCCGGGCGGGTAGGTGACCCAGACCTGCACCGGGTCGCCACCGTGGCCTCGAATCGTGAGCTCGCGCGTCTCCCCCATGCGCACGCGGGAGAGCAGCGCGTGATTGAGGCGTTCGATCGGGCGTTCGCCCCGGCCGTCGCTGCCGCTCGCGAACAGTGCCGGAGGATGCGCCAGCGTGGCTCGATCGAAAACCATGCGCGAGCCGTCGCGCGACAGGGCGTAACCGGTGATCGTACCGCCGGGCGCAACGCGGGTCGGCAGCGAATCGCCGAGGCCGAAGCGGTAGATGCCTTGCCGGCCGCGATCTTCGATGAGCGCGAACAGCGTCGCGCTGTCGGGTCCCCACGCGTGCCGGGTCGTCGCCCGGTCGAGCCTGGGCAGCAGCCGCCGGGTGCCGCCGCGGCGGCGGTCGAAGAGTGTCAGTCGCCCCTGGTCGTTGAAGGCGCGCTTCACGTTATACGAATTCCACGCAATATGCCGACCGTCGGGCGAATAGCGGGGCGCGGCGTCGCTCAGTCCGCTGTTCGCCGTCAGCGTGCGGTGACGACCGCTTGCCACGCCCACGACGACGATGTCGGTCTCGTTCGTCATTTCCGGCTCGGAGCCGAGATCGACCGTCAACGCCAGCTCGCGCCCGTCGGGGCTAATGTCATAGAGATCGGCCGACGGTTCCCACGGCTGGAGGGCAAGGCCGGTCGCGGAGAGCAGATCGCGGGCGCGGCCGGTCGCCGCCTCCGCGGCGAATACGTGCGGCTCGCGCCCATCGGCGAGCCAGTGGTCCCAGAACCGATACTCCCGGCGCTCGGACAGGTGGGCCTTGACCTTGGAGTCCTTGCGCTCCTTGCGCCGCCGGGCCTGCTCCTTGTCGGTCTTGAGATCCGGCCAGACCCAGGAGATGAAGGCGATGCGCTTGCTGTCCGCAAACCAGCGCAGGCCCGACGCGCCGCCCGCGACGGCCGTCAGCCGCCGCGCTTCGCCGCCGTCCGGGGCGATCAGATAGACCTGCGGCTCTTCGTCGTCCTTGCGCTTGGCGGCGAAGGCAATCCATTTGCCGTCAGGCGACCAGCACGGCTCGCTGTCCTTGTCGCCGGCGGTCAACCGGCGCGCCCTGCCGCCATCGGTGGAGAACAGCCACAGCTCGGTGCGGCCTTCGTTGCGCTCCACGTCGTAGGCGGTAACCGCCGCGCAGGCACTGCGGCCGTCGGGTGCAAGGGTCGGCGTACCGATGCGCTTGATCGCCCAGAGATCCTCGACGCTCAACGGACGGTTTGTCTTCGGCATGGATTGGCCCCGGCGCGGGCCCGGTCGGTCGCGCCCGGCCCGCGGCGCGGGCAAAGGCGCGATTGTACGTGCTCGGGCGCAGGATGGCGATGCGGTAGAATTCGCTGGCGCCGTATTCGCGGCGACTCCATTCACATCCGAGGACGACGATGAACTATCGGCGCCTGGGCGCTTCCGGGCTCAGACTGAGCGAGCTGTCGTTCGGCTCCTGGGTTACCTACGGCAACCAGATGGGAGACGATCGGGCGCGCGAGTGCATGGCGGCCGCGTACGCCGCCGGGGTGAACTTCTTCGACAACGCCGAGGTGTACGCCAAGGGCGCTTCGGAGCAGATCATGGGCAACGCGCTCAAGAAGCTCGGCTGGCGGCGCGCCTCGTATGTCGTCTCGACCAAGTTCTTCTGGGGCCTCGACGACGGCCCGAATGAGAAGAACACGCTCAATCGCAAGTACCTCATGGCCGCGATCGACGGGTCGCTCCAGCGCCTGCAGCTCGATTACGTCGACCTCGTCTTCTGCCATCGCGCCGACCCCGAGACACCGGTTGAGGAGACCGTGTGGGCGATGCACGACATCATCCGCGCCGGCAAGGCGCGCTACTGGGGCACCTCGGAGTGGAGCGCGGCAGAGATCATGGCCGCGTGGCAGATCGCGGAGCGCCACCATTTGGCCAAGCCGGTCATGGAGCAGCCGCAATACAACCTCTTCCACCGTGACCGGGTGGAGAAGGAGTACGCGCGGCTGTATCAGGACCTCGGGCTGGGGACGACGACCTGGAGCCCGCTTGCCTCGGGGCTGTTGACCGGCAAATATAACGATGGCGTGCCGGCCGATTCCCGGGCCGCGCTCAAGGGCTTCGAATGGCTGGCCGAGAAAATTGTCGATGCGGAAAAGATTTCGAAGGTGCGCCGGCTCGCGCCTATCGCCAAGGAGTTGGGCTGCACGCTGGCCCAGCTTGCCCTTGCCTGGTGCGTGAACAATCCGCACGTCAGCACCGTGATCACGGGAGCGAGCCGACCGCAGCAGGTGGTCGAGAACATGAAGGCGCTGGACGTGGTGCCGAAACTCACCCCGGACGTGCTCGCGCGCATCGACGCCATCGTCGGCGTCCCGCACTGAGCGTCGCGCGGCGATGAGCAACCCCCTCGAAGCCTGGGCCGAGGAACAGCGTTCCGCGTTCCTCTACCGCGTCTGCGCGGAAGCCGAGGCAGGAACCGAGCGGGCCGATTTGTTCGCCCGTCTCGCCGGCGAGGCGGAGGCCCAGGCCGCCATCTGGCGCGCGCAGCTTACCGCCAGCGGGAAGCCGGCGCCGCAGCCCTATGCGCCGGACCTGCGCACGCGCCTGGTCGCACGGCTCGTCGAGCTTCTCGGCCCGCGTCGTCTGCGCGCGGTGCTGGCGGCGATGAAGGTACGCGGCATGGCGATCTACCGCCGGGGTGATCCCGGCGGCCACAGCGCCCCGGTTGCCGGCAACATCGAGCATCGGCATCGCGGCCTGGGCGGCGGGGGCAACCTGCGCGCAGCCGTGTTCGGCATCAATGACGGCCTAGTTTCGAACGCGAGCCTGATCTTCGGCGTCGCCGGCGCGAGTTCCGATCCCGCGGTGGTGCTGCTGACCGGGGTGGCCGGTCTGACCGCGGGGGCCTTCGCCATGGCCACCGGTGAATTCGTTTCGGTGCGCTCGCAGCGCGAGCTGTTCGAATACCAGATCGGGCTCGAGCGCGACGAACTCGCGGAGTATCCCGACGCCGAGGCGCAGGAGCTCGCGCTCATCTACAAGGCGAAGGGCCTGTCCGGTGGCGAGGCCGAGCGCATCGCCAAGCAGCTCGTTGCCGACCCGCAGCATGCGCTCGACACGCTGGCGCGCGAGGAACTGGGACTCAATCCGGATGAGCTCGGCTCGCCCTGGGGCGCGGCGATTGCCTCATTGGTGTCATTCGCCCTCGGCGCGGCCGTACCGCTGCTGCCGTTTGCCTTCGGCGCCGGCGCGCGCGCGCTGCCTATCGCCGGGGCGCTGAGCGCGGTGTCGCTGTTTGCCGTGGGCGCCACGCTGTCGCTGTTCACCGGCCGCGCGGCCATCGCTTCGGGGGTGCGCATGCTTCTGCTCGGCGGCTTTGCGGCAACCGTCACGTTCCTGGTCGGCAAGCTGTTCGGCGTGGGCGTAGCCTGAGCGCCGTGGCAGGCCCCTCGAGGCGCCACGGATCGACGCGCAGCGCCGGCCATGGCGCTCCGACTTGCACTTGCGCTCCGGGCGCGGCGCGCAAGACAGCGCGCGGCCGGATGAGCCCGGAGATCAACCGGACGTAGCGGTCAGCTGCCCTTCATGCAGTCCGAGCGCGCCTTGTCCGCGTCGGCCTTGCTCATGCCCTTGGTCTTGGCATTGCACTCCGCCATCTTGCTTTGCGGCTTGGCGGCCGGCTTCGCCGACAGGCAGGTCTTCATGAACGCCTTGCGGTCGTCGCCTTTCATGTCGCCCGCCTTGGCGTTGCAATCCTTCATCTTGTCCTGTTGTGAGTTCGTCGCAGCCGGTTTGGTGGTACCGGTCGCCGTGTCGGCGGCAACCGCGGTGCCGCAAGCAAACAGGCCGGCGAGCGTGAGCATGAGCAGTGACTTCATCGAGACCTCCCTGGTTGGTCGCTTGCAAGCAAGCAGCGGCGAGTCTACGGCATTGGCGCCGCGCGCGGCAATGGCTGCCGCCTGCACCCCGGCCCGGTGCGCGCACCCGGTCGCAGAAAGCTCGCCGTGCAGTGCAGCATGGGTTGTGTCAAAATCTCCTGTCGCACGCGGTATGAGCCGGTAAAATGATGTTTTTGCACTAAAAAGCGCATCCGAAGGGAATCCATGTCCGCCCCCGCCAGCCACCACAGCAAGGTTGCCGTCGCGCCCGCCGCCGGCGCGCGTCTGCCCATCGACGATACCCGCATCCGCGACATCATGGAGCTCGCGCCGCCGGCGCATCTGCTGCGCGAGTCTCCCGCATCGGAGATCGCGGCGAGGACCACCTACGAGGCCCGAGCCGCCATTCATCGCGTCTTGCACGGCGCCGACGACCGTTTGCTCGTCGTCGTCGGCCCCTGTTCCATCCACGACTACGACGCGGCCATCGACTACGCCACGCGCCTGGCTGCCGTCAGGCGCGAATTGTGCAGCGAACTCATCATCGTCATGCGCGTCTATTTCGAGAAGCCGCGCACGACGGTAGGCTGGAAGGGGCTCATCAACGACCCCCGGCTCGACCACAGTTTCCGAATCAACGAGGGCCTGCGGCTGGCGCGGCGGATTCTGCTCGAGATCAACGAGCTGGAATTGCCCGCCGCAACCGAGTACCTGGACATGATCACCCCGCAATACATTGCTGACCTGATCGCCTGGGGCGCGATTGGCGCGCGCACGACCGAGAGCCAGGTGCACCGGCAGCTCGCTTCGGGCCTGTCGTGCCCGGTCGGGTTCAAGAACGGCACCGACGGCGGGGTGAAGATTGCGGTCGATGCGGTCAAGGCGGCCTCCGCGCCGCATCACTTCCTGTCCGTCACCAAGGGGGGCCACTCGGCGATCGTCAGCACGGCCGGCAACGAGGATTGCCACATCATTCTTCGCGGCGGCAGCCTGCCCAATTACGACGCGGCCAGCGTTGAGCGGGTCTGTGCCGAGCTGGGGCACGCCGGACTCGCGGCGCGGATCATGATCGATTGCTCCCATGCCAACAGCCAGAAGCAGTATGAACGCCAGGTCGAGGTCGCCCGCGACGTGGCCGGGCAGATTGCGCGCGGCGACGATCGCATCGTCGGCGTGATGCTGGAGAGTCACATCCATCCCGGGCGCCAGGACCTCGTTCCCGGGCAGGCGCTCGAATACGGCGTGAGCATCACCGACGCGTGCATCGGCTGGGATGCGAGCGTGGGCGTGCTGCGCGAACTCGCCGACGCGGTGCGCCGTAGGCGCGTGCTCTTGACCGACGCGTCCTAGGGCCGCCTCGCGCTCACGGCCGCACCGAGCGGGCCGATGGCCGAAGAGATCGAACTCAAGCTGACCGCACCGGTGGACGCCCTGCCGGCGGTACGCGCGCACCCTGCGGTCGCCGCCATCGCCAGCGGCCGCCTGCGTACGCACCAGCTCGTCAGCGAGTACTACGACACCCCCGGACGCGACCTTGCCAGCGCCGGCATCGCCCTGCGTTTGCGCCGGGTCGGGACGCGCTGGCTGCAGACCGTCAAAGGCGACGGGGGCGCCGCCGGCGGCGTGCATCGCCGCACCGAGTTCGAATGGTGGCTCCCGGCGCCGCGGCTCGACCTGATCAAGCTCGCCGAGACGCCATGGCGCAAGCTCTTTGCGCGCGAGGGCGGCCGTTGCCGGCGCGTGTTCGTCACGGCGGTGCGGCGCCGCGAGCTGCCGCTGACGTTTGCCGACGGCACTCGGGCAACGCTGTGTTTCGACAGTGGCGAGATCCGCGCCGGCCGCCGCCGCGAGGTCGTCAACGAGATCGAAGTCGAGATCGACCACGGCGACGCGTTGCGCCTGTTCGAGCTCGCCGACGCGCTCGCCACCGACCTGCCGGTGCGCGTCATGCACGCGAGCAAGGCCGAGCGCGGCTTCGCGCTCGCCAACGGCGGCACACCCAAACCGCGCCGGGCGCGCGAGGTCGCGCTGGCCACCGACCTTGCGCCGCAGATGGCCTTGGCGCTGATCGCCGTCGACTGCGTGGCGCAGATCGAGGCCAACGCCGAGGCGATGCTTGCGCACGACGATCCGGAGTACCTGCATCAGTTGCGCGTGGGCTGGCGCCGGCTGCGCTCGCTGCTCCAGCTCGCGGCACTGGTCGCCCCGGCGGAGCCGATCGCGCCGCTCTTGCAGGAGCTGCGCTGGCTCGGCTCGGTCCTTGGCCCGGCGCGCGATTGCGATGTATTCGGCGCCGAAACGCTGCCCGAAGTCGCGGCCGAGTTTCGCGGCCAGCGCGGCATCGCCCGCTTGCGCCGGCGCGCGGCGCAGCGCCGGCGACGGTTCTCCGCCATGGTGCGCGCGACCATCGCCACGCCCCGCTTCCAGCGCCTGCTGCTCGCCCTCGGCGGCTACTTCACGGCCCTCGGTCGCGCGTCGGCGCTGGCGTCGGTGCCGACGCGAGCGCGGGATTGGATCGGGCCGGTGCTGCAGCAGCGCCACGACAAGCTCGTGCGCCGGGCCCGGCATATCCATCGCCTGAGCGCGGCCGACCGGCATCGGGCGCGCGTCGCCGCAAAAAAACTGCGCTATGCGGCCGAGTTCTTCGCGCCGTTGTTCTCGGGCCGGCGCAGCAAGGCATACATCGTGGCCTTGTCCAGGCTGCAATCGATCCTCGGTCGCCTCAACGATCTGGAGGTTGCCGGCAAGCTGCTCGATGAGCTTGCGCCGGCGGAGGACCCCGCCGTGGACGCCTACGCCACGGGCATCGTGCGCGGCTGGCTCGCTGCCAGCGTTGCACCCGAGCTCAAGCGCCTGCGCGCGGCACAACGGGCGTTCGCACGATGTGCGCCCTTCTGGATCGGCTAGCCGGACGCGTCGCGGCGTGATGAAGCGAGTCAACGGCAGCTACCGCGCCCCCGCTTGGCTACCCGGAGGACACGCGCAGACCATCTACCCGGTCTTCCTTCGCCGGCCGGCGGTTGCCTATCGCCGGCAACGGCTCGACACGCCCGACGGGGACTTCATCGATTTCGACTGGGTCGAGATGCTGGGTGCCACCGCGACCACGCCCCTGGTGGTTCTGTTTCACGGCCTGGAAAGCAGTTCGATGGCGCACTATGCGCTGTCGCTGATGGCGCACCTTGCGGCAATCGGCTGGCGCGGCGTGGTGCCCCATTTCCGAGGCTGCAGCGGCGAGCCGAATCGGCGTGCGCGGGCCTATCACTCGGGCGACTACGCCGAGGTCGGATGGATGCTCTCGACCATCCGGGCGCAGGAGCCCGCCGCGCCGCTGTTTGCCGCCGGGGTGTCGCTGGGAGGCAGCGCTCTGCTCAACTGGCTTGGCCGCGAGGAAAGCCGCGCCAGCAAGCTCCTTCGCGCCGCGGCAGCCGTGTCGACGCCGCTCGATCTCACCGCCGCCGGCATGGCCATCGATCAGGGGTTGAACCGAATCTACGCCAGGCACTTTCTCCAGACCCTGGTGCCCAAAGCCCTGGCGATGGCGCAGCGTTTCCCCGGGGAGCTCGACGCCGCAGCCATCCGTCGCGTCGACTCGATGTACAGCTTCGACGCCGCCGTCACCGCGCCGCTGCACGGTTTCGCCGGCACCGACGACTACTGGTCGCGCGCGAGCAGCAAGCCGTGGCTGAAGTCGGTTGCCGTGCCCACGCTTGTCGTCAACGCCCGCAACGATCCTTTCATCCCGGCCGCGTCGCTTCCCGACGCGGTCGAGGTGGGCCACGCAGTCGTGCTGGAGCAACCCGAAACGGGCGGCCATGCCGGTTTCCTGGACCTGCCCTTCCCGGGCCGCTTCGACTGGCTGCCGCAGCGGCTGGTGGCATTCTTTGGCGGCGCCGGAGCGCTCGCCTAGGACGCCGATGCGCTTGCCAGCGGAAATCTTCAAGGCCTACGACATCCGCGGCGTCGTCGGCAGGACCTTGACCGCGCCGATCGTGCAGCGCATCGGACAGGCGCTCGGCACGCTGGCACAGGAGCGTGGCCGCGACACCGTCATCGTGGCCCGTGACGGCCGGACGTCGGGACCCGAGCTCGTTCGTGCCCTCGCCACCGGTATCCAGGATAGCGGTAGCAACGCACTTGACATCGGCATGGTGGCCACGCCGATGAGCTATTTCGCGGCATACGAGCTTAAGACGCAGTGCAGCGTCATGGTCACCGGCAGCCACAATCCGCCGGATTACAACGGCCTCAAGATGGTCATTGCCGGCGACACGCTGGCCGGTGAAGACATTCAGGCGCTTAAGGACCGCATCGAATCCGGTCGGCTCAACACCGGCGCGGGCGGCCTGCGCCGGGCCGATATCGTGCCGGCGTACTTTGATCGCATCGCCGGCGACGTCGCGCTGGCCCGCCCGATGAAGATCGCAGTCGACTGCGGCAACGGTGTGGCCGGCGCCTACGCGCCGGCGCTGTTCCGCCGTCTCGGCTGCACGGTAACGGAGCTTTTCTGCACCGTCGACGGTACCTTTCCCAATCACCATCCCGACCCGTCGCAACCGAAGAACCTGCAGGACCTGATCGCCTGCCTCGCAACCAGCGACACCGAACTGGGGCTTGCCTTCGACGGCGACGGCGACCGCCTCGGCGTCGTGACAAGCGACGGGCGCATCATCTATCCGGACCGGCAGCTCATGCTCTTCGCCGCCGACATGCTGGCGCGCAATCCGGGCGCGACGGTGATCTACGACGTGAAGTCGACGCGCAATCTCAAGCCCTGGATCGCCGGCCACGGCGGCACGCCGCTGTTGTGGAAGACGGGGCACTCGCTGATCAAGCAGAAGATGAAGCAGTGCGGCGCGCTGCTGGCCGGAGAGATGAGTGGCCACACGTTCTTCAAGGAACGCTGGTACGGTTTCGACGACGCGATGTACGCGGGCGCGCGGCTGCTCGAGATCCTGTCGCGCCAGGCCAACCCGTCGGCAGCGCTCAACGCCCTGCCCGACAGCCTGTCGACCCCGGAGCTCAACGTCGACTGCGGTGGCGAATCGCCGCACGCGCTCATCGCCCGGCTTGCCGCGAGCGCGCAATTCCCGGGCGCGGCGGAGATAATCCGCATCGACGGCTTGCGCGTCGAATACGCCGACGGTTTCGGTCTGGCCCGCGCCTCGAACACGACGCCGGTGGTCGTGTTGCGCTTCGAAGCTGACACCGCGGCGGCCATGCGGCGCATCCAGGCCGAATTCCGCCGCGTGTTCGGCGTCGCGGCTCCGGGCGTCACGCTGCCCTTCTGACGCCACGCGCGGGCCCTAAGCCCGCCACGCCGAGCAGTCCCAGCCAAGCAGCCGCTCGAGCTCGCTGATTTCGGTGTCGAAGAGGGAGGCGAGGTAACGTTTCTCCTCGGCGCTCATCGCCACGTTGTATCCGCGCACCTCCGCCCGCTTCTCCGCGAGCGGCGGAAAGGGGGTGATGCCGAGAAAGTCGGCCACCCTGGCGAGCACCTCGTCGTGGGCGCTGAGCAGATCCTCGCTCTTGAACAAGATCGTCTGCTCCCGGGGAAAGTGCCGCCACAGGCGCTCGAGCTGCCGGGTGTAGAACCCGCGATCGATATAGGTGAAGGATTTGGCCAGCTCCAGCGGCAGCGCGCGCAGCCGTTGCGGTTCCGCCTCGAGCGCCTGGCGAAACGGCAGCGGCTCGCGCCCGGTCCGGCGCGACATGTTCCAGTGCGAAAAGGCGCGCGTGATCGGGTTGCGCAGAACCACGATCAGCTGCATCGCCGGGTTGTAGCGGGCGATGCGCTCCGCCGCGGTGGGCCAGTAGAGATACGCCGGCGTCACCTCGCCGAGCAGACGATGCGACGGTCCGGGGTTGAAGTAGACGTGGTACGGGGCGTAGTTAACCGGCTCGACGGCGAAGCAGTGGTCGGTATCGAAGAAGTGCAGTTCCTTTTCCTGCGGCAGGCACAGCTCGGCGTGTTCGCGCAGGTACAAGTCGAGCGCCGAGGTGCCACCCTTCTGCACCCCGGCGACGATGAAACCCACCTTGTCGAGCGCCGCCATCCGAATCAGTAGGCGATGCCGAGGCGGCGATAGACAAAACCCAGCAGCCAGGCAGGGCCGACGAGAAACGAGCGGACGTCCTCCACAAACGACGGCCGGCTGCGCTCGATGGCGTGGCCGATGAACTGGCCGCACCACGCGGCGACGAAGACGACGGACGCAACCGTGAGGGTGCGCTCGCCGAGCCAGGTCAGCGCATAGAGCATCGCGGCCAGCACCACGGCCATGCCCAGCGCGATAGGTACCGACAGCCAGACATAGAAGGCGAGTGCCGCGGCGATGGCCGCGTAGGCCGCGATCGGCGCCGCCGACCACAGCAGCCCCATCACGCTCCAGACGATCAGCGGCACGCAGACCCAGTGGATCGCCTTGTTGCCCGCATGGCGGTGGTAACCGCCGTAGCGGTCGAAGAGCGTGTCAACGGGTCGCATCGGGATCATCCGCGCCGCTAGCCTGCGCCCATCAGCTCGGGCCTGAGCGGCGCACGCCGGTCGAGCGCGCTGACGTGCACCGGAAACGCGCCCAATTTGCGGTCGAGAAAGAAGTTGCGCAGGGTGCGGGTGATGGTCCGGAACGCGAGCTCGCTCCACGGGACGTCCGCTTCATCGAACAGCCGTACGTCGAGGCTTTCCGCCCCGGGGCCGAAATCGAGATCGACCAGCCGGGCGCGAAACATGACGTAGAGCTGGTTGATGTGCGGCAGGCTGATCATGGTGTAGAGCGGGCCGAGATCGATATGCGCCCGTGCTTCTTCCACGGTTTCGCGTTCGGCGCCGGCCACGATGGTCTCGCCGTTCTCGAGGAATCCCGCCGGCAGCGTCCACAAACCTCGCCGCGGCTCGATCGCGCGCTGGCATAGCAGCACCCGCTCGTCCCACACCGGCAGGCAGCCGACGACCACTTTCGGGTTCTGATAATGGACCGTGGCGCAGGCGCTGCAGACGTACCGCGGGAGCGTATCGCCGCTGGGGACGCGAAACTCGAGTGCGGGCGAGCCGCATTGGCTGCAGAATTTCACGGCCGGATAAAGTTGTCGCGATAGTATCGGAGCTCGTCGATCGACTCGTAGATGTCGGCCAGCGCTTCGTGCTTGCCCTGCTTCACCCAGGCTTTGGCGATATCGGGCTTCCAGCGCCGGCACAGCTCCTTGAGCGTGGACACGTCGAGATTGCGGTAATGGAAGTAATCCTCGAGCGCGGGCATCCACCGGGCGAGGAAGCGCCGATCCTGGCAGATCGAGCTGCCGCACATCGGCGAGGCGCGTGCTGGCACGTGCTGGCGCAGGAAGGCGAGCATGCGCAACTCGACTTCGGCTTCGTCGAGCCCCGAGGTCTTGACGCGGTCGATCAGCCCGGAGCGTGAATGCGTGGCCTGGTTCCACGAATCCATGCCGGCGAGGGTCGCGTCGTCCTGGTGCACCACGAGCACCGGCGCTTCGGCCACCGCGGTGAGCGCGCCGTCGGTTATGACCAGCGCGACTTCGATGATGCGGTCGGATTCCGGCTTGAGGCCGGTCATTTCCATGTCGATCCAGATCAGATGGTTGGCGTCTTGCGGCATGGCAGGTGGCGTAGAATAGCGGCGTCGTGGCGAAATCGTATTCTCGCATACCCCTCCGCTCGCCTGCATTGATCCCGATCGGCTCGCGCCTGCGCCGCCTCTCGCCCGCGTCGCGTTCATGACTGCCGGCCTGTTCACCTCGCTGTTTCTGCTCGCTCTTGGCGTCTCGCTCGTGCTGCAGCTCTGGCTCGCGCAGCGGCAGGTGCGGCACGTGCTGGCGCACCGGGCCGCGGTTCCGCCGCATTTCGCCGATCGGATCGGCCTCTCCGCGCACCAGAAGGCGGCCGATTACACCGCCGCGCGCACCCGCGTCGCGGTCATGGACCTGCTGCTCGACACAGCGGTGTTGCTGGCACTTACGCTCGGCGGCGGGCTGGCGGCCATCGCCGCGTGGACCGCCGCCCTGCCCGTCGCGCCGCTGCTCCGCGACGTCGCCCTGATCGTCGCCGTGGTGCTGCTCGCCGGCGCGCTCGCCCTGCCCCTGGCGTGGTATCGCACGTTCGTGATCGAGGAGCGCTTCGGCTTCAACCGCATGAGCACGAGAATCTGGATTGCCGACATCGTCAAGAGCGCGCTGCTCGCGGCCGCGCTGGGGATCCCCCTGCTCAGCCTCGTGCTGTGGCTCATGGCGCGTGCCGGGTCGCTGTGGTGGCTGTACGCGTGGCTGGTGTGGGTTGGTTTTCAGTTCCTCATGCTCGCGCTCTACCCGACCCTCATCGCTCCGCTGTTCAACACCTTCAAGCCGCTGACCGACCTCGGCGTGAAGGAGCGCGTGCAACGTCTGCTCGCGCGGTGCGGCTTCGCCGCCCGCGGTCTGTATGTGATGGACGGATCGAAGCGCTCGGCGCACGGCAACGCCTACTTCACCGGGTTTGGCGCCGCGCGCCGGATCGTCTTCTTCGATACGCTGCTCTCCCGCCTGGCCCCCGACGAGATCGAGGCCGTGCTCGCCCACGAACTCGGGCATTTCAAGCTCAAGCATGTGCTCAAGCGGGCCGCCTGGTCCGCGGTGGCAAGCCTCGCGCTGCTGGCGCTGCTCGGCTGGCTTGTCGGCGAGCCGTGGTTCTATGCCGGCCTGGGCGTGCCCGGACCGGCGCCGCGCTACGGCGTGGCGCTGGTGCTGTTCATGCTCGCCCTGCCGGCATTCACCTTCCTCGCCTCGCCGCTGGCGGCGATGTACTCGCGCCGGCATGAATTCGAGGCGGATCGGTACGCCGCGCGCAACGCCTCCGCGTCAGCGCTCATCGCCGCGCTGGTCAAGCTCTATGAGGACAACGCCAACACGCTGACGCCGGATCCGTTGCATTCGTTGTTCTTCGATTCGCATCCGCCCGCGCCGGCGCGCATCGCCCGCCTGGAGCTCGCGCTGCGCTAGCGCCTGCAGCGAAAGCGTCCGCTTCCCAATGGCTCCCGAGCTTGCCGCCCTGTCCGCCCTCAACTGCCGCGCCGGCGCCCCCATGCTGTCGATGACCGAGATCACGCACCGTCTCAAGGCTCTACCGGGCTGGGAGTACGAGAACAACCGCCTGACCAAGACCTTCCGCTTCGCGAACTATTACGAGACACTGGCGTTCGTCAACGCCGTCGCGCACATCGCGCACCGTCAGGATCACCATCCTGATCTAGCGGTCCACTACAACCGCGTGGTCGCCTCCTACTCGACGCACGACGCCGGCGGGGTGACGCTCAACGATTGCATCTGCGCGGCCAAGGTCGAAGCACTCAACGCGTGAACGCCACCACGGCAGGGCTTGTCACCGGCGCCTGGAGGCGACACTTTGCCGTCCGCCTCGATGACGGCAAAACGATTAGCTGCGTGCTGCGCGGTCGCAGCCTCGGCGTCGCCTGCGGCGACCGGGTGCGGGTGGCGCCTGCGGGGGAGGGCCAGGGCGCGATCGAAGCGCTCGAGCCGCGCGGCACCTTGCTGTTTCGCTCCGATGCGCATCGGCAGAAGCTGCTCGCCGCCAATGTCACGCAGCTGCTGGGCATCGTCGCACCGGAACCCCCGTACGACGAAGAACTGGTGCAGCGCTGGATCATTGCGGCGGAGAGCAACGGCTGCCGCTTCGCCTTGCTGGCCAACAAGCGCGACCTGCCCGGATTCGCCGCGCTGGGCTCCCGCCTCGACGCCTGCCGCGCGCTGGGCTATCCGGTCCTTGCGCTGTGCGCCAATGGCGACGCGGCTGACCTCGCGCCGGTGCGGGCCCTCGTTGCCGGGCAGCGCAGCGTTCTGGTCGGCCAGTCCGGCATGGGCAAGTCGACGCTCATCAACGCGCTGCTGCCGGGCAGCCGGGCGCGGGTCGGGGAGGTTTCCGGCGCGCTGCGCGCCGGGCGCCACACGACTTCGGAGACGACCTTGTACGCGCTCGCTGCGGACAGCTGGATCGTCGACTCGCCTGGCATGAAGGAGTTCGGCTTGGCTCATCTGTCCACCTCCGCGATTGCGCAGGGATTCGTCGATCTGCGTCCGTTCGTGGGTCGCTGTCGCTTCCGCGATTGCCGCCATGGCGCGGAGCCCGGCTGCGCGGTGCAGGACGCAGTCGCGCGCGGCGCGGTCAAGCCCTGGCGCGTTGCCCTGCTGCAGCGACTGCTCGGCGAGAGCGAGAGACGGGCCCGAACCTGGTCGCGCTAAGGCGCCCAGTAGGCGAGCGTGAGCAGCAGCAGCAGCACCAGCCACACCAGCAGTGCGCGCCAGACAAGGCCGATTGCGCTCGTCATGACGTCGGCGTCGGCTGGTTCGCCCAGGCCCAGTTCGGGTCGAAATTCGGGCTCGCCGGTCGGTCCGGTCAGCGTACCGCCGAGCAGCGCGCCGAGCGCGCCTGCGCCGCTCGCGAGCAGGATGCCCGCATGCAGCGACCCCCAGGTCCTGGCCTGGGTGCGCCAGCAATAGATCGCGTCCTCGAAATCGCCAACGATGGCGAAGGTCACCGCTGTCAGGCGCACCGGGGCCCAGTCGAGCCAGTACAGCAGCCGTTGCACCGGGCGGCCGAATTCGCCCAGTTCGCGGCCCAGGGGCGCGGCCGCGTCGACGGACCAGCGCTCCGCGAGCAGCACGGTAAGCCGATAGAGCACCGCACCCGCGGGCCCTGGCAGCACCAGAAACCAGAACAGCGTGCCGAAGACGTGGCGGTACGAATCCTCCAGACCCCTCTCGATGGCGAGCTTGGGGATTTCTTCTGCCGTTGCCCCGCTGGCGTCGACGCCACGCCAGGCCGCCAGCTCCCTGCGCGCGCCGATTGCGTCGCCGGCCTTGAGCGCCTGGCCGATTGCGGTGAAGGCGTGGCTGAAGTGCCGGAATCCGACCAGCATGTACAGCAGCGCGACGTTCCACAGCAGCGCGAGCAGCGGGTGCAGCGCATCGAGCAGACCGTACACGATCGCCGCGACCGCCACCGGGGGCGCCAGTGCCAGTGCGGCGGCGATCGCTCCCTGGCGCATCGACCCGGCGTTGAAGCGCTGCTCCAGCGCCCGGGCGTAGCGGACGAAGGCATGCTGCAGGCCGCTGCGCCAGCGAAATGTCTGCCATTGCTCCAGCGCCAGCGCCATGATGACCGCCAGAAAATTCATCGTCCGCCCGGCGGCCGCCTCAGGCCTTCAATTCGTCGCGTTCCCGGAACTGCTCCAACGCTTCGGGATTGGCCAGCGCCTCGACATTCTTGACCGGCTCGCCATGAACGACGTTGCGCACCGCCAACTCGACGATCTTCCCGCTCTTGGTGCGCGGGATGTCGCTGACCTGGACGATCTTCGCGGGCACGTGCCGCGGCGTCGTGTTGGCACGGATCTGCGTCCGGATGCGGTCGGCCAGCGCCGCGTCGAGGGTGAGGCCCTCGCGCAGGCGCACGAACAACACCACGCGCACGTCGCCGATCGCGCCCGGGGGCCAATCCTGGCCGATTACGATGCTCTCCACCACTTCATCGAGCTGCTCGACCTGGCGGTAGATTTCCGCCGTGCCGATGCGTACGCCGCCGGGATTGAGCGTCGCGTCGGAGCGCCCGTAGATGATCATGCCGTCGTGCGCGGTGAGCTCGACCCAGTCGCCATGGCACCAGACCCCGGGAAAGCGCTCGAAGTACGCGGCGCGGTATTTCGCTCCGTCCGGGTCGTTCCAGAAGCCCAGCGGCATCGACGGGAACGGCGCGGTGCAGACGAGCTCGCCCTTCTGCTCGCGCACCGGGCTGGCGCCCTCGTCGTACACCTCGACCTTCATACCCAGGCCCCGGCACTGAAGCTCGCCGCGATAGACCGGGCGGGTGGGGCAACCCAGGGCGAAACAGGAGATGATGTCGGTGCCGCCGGAGATCGACGACAGGCACAGGTCGCCCTTGACGCACTGGTAGACGTAGTCGAAGCCTTCGGGCGCGAGCGGGCTGCCGGTCGAGAGCAGCGCGCGCAGTGTCGAGAGCGCGTACTGCTGGCGCGGCACCAGCCCGGTCTTCTTCACCGCGTCGATGTACTTGGCCGACGTGCCAAGGTGGGTCATTCGCTCCGCGTCAGCCAGCTCCCAGATGATCCGGCCCTGGCGCACGAACGGTGACCCGTCGTAGAGCAGCAGGGTGGCTCCGCCAGCCAGGCCCGATGCCAGCCAGTTCCACATCATCCAGCCACAGGTGGTGAAAAAGAACAACCGGTCGCCGGCCCGGATATCGCTGTGCAGCCGATGTTCCTTGAGGTGCTGCAGCAGGGTGCCGCCGGCACCGTGGACGATGCATTTCGGCACGCCGGTGGTGCCCGAGGAATAGAGGATGTACAGGGGGTGATCGAACGGCAGGCGCTCGAAGGCCAGCGGCGCCGGCGCGAAAGGCGCGACGAAGTCGTGCCAGCTGATCGCCTGGGCAATGCCGGACAGATCGGCCGCCTCGAGGTGGTCCTGCAGATACGGTGTCACAACCACCCGCCGCAGCGTCGGCAGACGCTTGACGATCGCAGCAAGCTTGTCCAGGACCGGTTGCGGCTTGCCGTTGTACCAGTAGCCGTCGACGGCGAACAACAGCGTCGGTTCGATCTGGCCGAAGCGGTCGAGCACCCCCTGCACGCCGAAATCCGGAGAGGCCGAGGACCAGATTGCGCCGAGGCTCGCGGCGGCGAGCATGCCAATGATTGCTTCGGGCAGGTTGGGCGTGTACGCGGCGATGCGGTCGCCGCGCTTGACCCCGGCCGCCCGCAAGCCCTGCGCAACTCGGGACACGGTCGCGACGAGCTCGGCGTTGGAAACGCGGCGCCGGACCTTGTCCTCGCCCCAGAATACCAGCGCGTCGCCGGCCGCGTCGGCGGGCCGATGGGAGAGCAGATTCTCGGCGTAGTTGAGCCGCGCGTCCGGGAACCAATGCGCGCCCGGCATGCGCTGTGCATCGACGAGCGTGCGCGCGCCGGCTTCGCCGACGACGCCCGCGTCAGCCCACACCTCGCGCCAGAATGCCTCGGGTGCGGCGATCGACCAGCGGTAGAGCGCGGTGAAGTCCGGCAGCCCGATGCCGTGCTTGGCGGCTATACGGGTGGCAAACGCGGTGAGGTTGGCGTGGGCGATGCGATCTGGCGAGGGTTGCCACAAAGGCGCGGTCATGGTCGGCTTGAGCGGCGTGGGCATGCGCGCGCCTGGCGCGCACTGCAATCCTGATGCATGGGAAGTGCCGAAGAAGAAAGCTAATTATAATGGCTACCCTGCCAGAAAACCCGGGGGAACGTTGGTGCAGCGCGAAGCCATGGCCTACGACGTCGTCGTCGTCGGCGCCGGTCCGGCCGGGCTGGCGGCGGCGATCCGGCTCAAGCAGCTTGCGGCCCAGGCCGGGCGCGAGGTCGGCGTCTGCGTACTCGAAAAGGGCTCCGAGGTCGGCGCGCACATCCTGTCGGGCGCGGTAATCGATCCGCGCGCGCTCAACGAACTGCTGCCCGACTGGCAGGCCCGCGGCGCGCCGCTGAAGACGCCGGTGCGCGTGGACCGCATGCTCGTGCTCACGGCGCGAAAGGCCTACCGCATTCCGAACTGGATGCTGCCGCCGCTGATGAACAACCACGGCAACTACATCGTAAGCCTTGGCAATGTCTGCCGCTGGCTCGCCGCCCAGGCGGAGGCGCTCGGCGTGGAGATCTACGCCGGATTTGCGGCCGCCGAGGTGCTCTACGACGAGGGCGGCGCGGTTCGCGGCGTCGCCACCGGCGACATGGGCGTGTCCAGGGACGGCGCGCACAAGCCAGAGTACCAGCCCGGCATGGAGTTGCACGCCAAATACACCTTATTCGCCGAGGGCTGCCGCGGCTCGCTGTCGCAAGAAATCATGCAGCGGTTCGGGCTGCGCGACGGCGTCGCCCGGCAGAAATACGGCATCGGCATCAAGGAGCTCTGGCAGGTCGCGCCGGAGAAGCACGACCAGGGCCGGGTCGTGCACACGCAGGGCTGGCCGCTCGAGGGACGCACCGGCGGCGGATCGTTCCTGTACCACCTCGAGGATGGCCTGGTGTCCGTCGGATTCGTGGTGCACCTCGACTATGAGAATCCGCATCTGTCGCCGTACGACGAGTTCCAGCGCTTCAAGACCCATCCGGCGATCCGCGGCACGTTCGAGGGCGGCAAGCGCGTCGGCTATGGCGCGCGGGCGATCAGCGAGGGCGGCCTGCAGTCGATCCCGAAGCTCGCCTTCCCGGGCGGAGCGCTGATCGGCGACGCGGGGGGCTTTCTCAATGTCCCCCGCATCAAGGGCAGCCACAACGCCATGAAGACGGGCATGCTCGCCGCGGATGCGGCGTTCGCGGCGCTTGCCGAAGGACGTGCGCACGACGAGCTGACGGCGTATCCGGAAGCGTTCCGCGGCTCTTGGGCATTCGCAGACCTCAACAAGGTACGCAACGTCAAGCCCGGCCTGCAGTGGGGCCTCTGGCGGGGCATGCTGCACGGGGGCGCGCACATGTGGCTCAACGATCTCGGGTTGGGCGCGCTGGTCGGCTGGACCCTGCGCCACCGCAAGGCCGATCACGAAACGCTCAAGCCGGCGGCGGCCATGCCGAGGATCGACTATCCCAAATACGACGGCGTGCTCACCTTCGACAAGCTGTCGTCGGTCTTCCTCTCCAACACCAACCACGAGGAGGACCAGCCGGTGCACTTGCGACTGCGCGACGCGGCGGTCCCCGTCGACGTCAATCTCAAGATCTACGATGGACCGGAGCAGCGCTACTGCCCTGCCGGGGTCTACGAGTTCGTCGCCGACGAGGCTTCAGGCGGTGCGGCACAGCGCTTGCAGATCAATGCCGCGAACTGCGTTCACTGCAAGACCTGCGATATCAAGGACCCGCGGCAGAACATCCTCTGGGTACCGCCGGAAGGGGGCGGCGGGCCGAACTATTCGAACATGTGACACGGCGGATTCAGCGTGCGGCGCCCAGCCAGGCCGCACCCCGCACGCCGCTCGAATCGCCATGACGGTGCCGCAGCAGCTGCGTGTCGACGCGGTCGGAGAATATCCAGGGCCCCCACAGGGCGGGAATCCTGGCGTAGAGGCGCTCCACATTCGACATACCGCCGCCGAGCACGATGACGTCCGGATCGACGATGTTGACCACGTGCGCAAGGGCGCGGGCCAAGCGCTCCTCGTAGCGCCCGAGTGTCGCATCGCAGGCCGAGTCGCCGGTCGCGGCGCGCGCGGCGATTTCGTGCGCGGCGAGCGCCTCGCCGTGCGCATGCAGGTGATCGCGCTCGATGCCGGGACCTGAGAGAAAGGTCTCGATGCAGCCGGCATGGCCTCCGAAGCAGGGAAAGCCGGGGCGCTCGTCGTCCTTTGGCCACGGCAACGGATTGTGTCCCCATTCGCCGGCGATCGCGTTCGGGCCGGTAAGGACCTCGCCGTGCACGACGATGCCGCCGCCCACGCCGGTGCCGAGAATGGCGCCGAAGACGACCTCGGCACCCGCCCCGGCGCCGTCGGTCGCTTCGGACAGCGCGAAACAGTTGGCGTCGTTGCTGATGCTGACCTTGCGTCCGAGCAGTGCTTCCAGGTCGGACCTGATCGGTCTGGCGTTCAGGCAGGTCGAGTTGGAGCCGCGCAGCATCCCGGTCGCGCGCGAAATCGAGCCCGGTGTGCCGACGCCGACCGTGCCGGTTGCGCCGAGCTCGGTCTCCGCATCGCGCACCAGCGTGGCGACTGCAGCGAGAATGCCGTGATAGTCCGCCTTGGGCGTTGCGCTGCGTCGACGCAGCAGCACGCTCCCGTCCGGTGCCAGCGCGATGATCTCGATCTTGGTACCGCCGAGGTCGATGCCAATCCTAACCATGGTGTCGGCAGGGCAGTCGAAGATGAATTGTACTGGAGGCTGCGTGCCCGGTGACGCATTCGGACACGCCGGCGCCTCGACCGCCGGCTTCTGCCGCCGCGGCGGTGCGTTTGCGTCCCCGAGGGACCGTTGACGAGCGGTGAGCGTTGGGCCGAATATGGCGAGGACAGCGAAACACAGGCTGGCGGAGGATCAAGCGATGCATAGCCGCGCAGCGCGCGCCCCTGGCCAATGCGGCAGCGCGCCCGGGTCGCCGTCGGCAAGCGCCGCGACCGGATGAATGCGGCCGACATCGCCGGCCGCGTCGAGTTCGCGCGGCAGATTGCGCGCGAAGCAGGAGCGCTGGCCGGGCGATATTTCCGGCGCGAGATCGATTGGTCCGCGCAGACCAAGGGCCCGCAGGATTTCGTCAGCGCGGCTGATCATGCGGTCGAGGCGTTGCTCCGCGCACGGCTGCAACGCGCCTTCGCCACCGATGCCATCCTGGGCGAGGAAGGGGGCGGTGAACCGGGGCGCAACCTCTGGGTGATCGATCCGATCGACGGGACGCTCAACTTCGTTCACGGCGTGCGCTACTGGTGCATCTCGATCGCCTTCATCGCCACCGGCGAACGCCGCCTGGGCGTGATCTTCGACCCGTCGCAGGACGAGCTGTTCTGGGCGACGCGCGGCGGTGGCGCATGGTCCGACGACACGCGCCTGCACGTCGCCCCGCGCGACCGGCTCGACCACGCGCTGGTCGGCGCCGGCTATGTGCCGCGGCATTCGCTCGACGAACACCTGGCGCTGAAGCGCCGGTTGCACGAGGCCGGAGCGGCGGTCAAGGACATGGGCGCAGGCGCGCTGATGCTCGCCCATGTCGCGGCGGGTCGCTTCGACGCGTTCCTCGAGCCGCACATGCATCCCTGGGATGCGTCCGCGGGCCTGTTGCTCGTCGAGGAGGCCGGAGGCCGAATCCATCCCTATCCGGGGCCGGGCGGGCTGCTTGCCGGCGGCATGGTGATCGCCGCCGCGCCAGGCATTTTCGACGTCCTGCAGCACCTCGCGTTCGCCCGCTAGCGCCGGGGGTCGTTGCGCCCCTTCGGTCGGCTGGAGGCCGACCCGAGGCGGTCCGATCAGGCGGCACGGGAAGGCCGCGGCCCGGCGGGCGTTTCAATGCTCGACCAGGGGCACGACCAGCGGCGCGACCAGTGGCAGCACCAGCGTGATCCAGGTCGCCGCCGCGAGCAGGCTGGCGACGAATACCGCCGCGCTGCCGAGGTCCTTGGCTGCCTTGGAAAGCGGATGGCGATCGTAGGAGATGCGGTCGATCGCCGCCTCGATGGCGGAATTGACGATCTCGATCACCAGGATCGAGGTCACCGAGCCGATCAGGAGCAGCTTGCGCACGGCATCGACGGGCAACCATAGCGCCAGCGGCACCGCGAGGACCAGAATCCACACTTCGAGGCGCACCGCGGGTTCCTGCCACGCCGCGCGCAGGCCGGCAAGCGAGTACAGGAAGGCCCTCCAGAGGCGTATCACGTCGCGAAAGTCCTGGCGCGCATGGCAAATCTTGCAAGTTTAGCGGCCGAACATGGAAGAATTGTTACGCATCGCCCGCGCGCCCGCTGGGCGCCGCGGGCAAACTGCCGCGGCCTCAGAATTGTTCGTCGGCAAGCGCGAGCACGCTCTCGCCCGCGGTGAGGACGGCGTGCTTGAGGGCGAGCGTCTGCGGCAGGTAATAGTCGGCGTAGAAGCGCGCGGTGGCTATCTTGGCCCGGTAGAACTCGCCGTCGCCGGTGTTTTCGGCCAGCCGCCGGGCGGCCGCCAGCGCCGCCCGCGCCATCTGCCACCCGCCCGCGGTAAGGCCCCAGAGCTTGAGGTAGGGCACGGACGCGGCATGCGCCGCGCGACTGTCATTGGCGTAGGTGCGCACCACCCATTCCACCGCGGTCCCGAGCGCGGCCAGGGCCGCTGCAAGCTGCCCTCGGATGGCGGCGAACTCCGCTCCCGGATGCTGGCCCAGTTCAGCGTCGAGCGCCTGCATCTGGGCGACGACCGCGAGCGCGGTCCTGCCGCCGTCGCGCGCGGTCTTGCGCCCGATGAGGTCGTTGGCCTGGATGCCGGTGGTGCCTTCGTAGATGGTGATGATGCGGGCGTCGCGATAGTGCTGTGCGGCGCCGGTCTCCTCAATGAATCCCATGCCCCCGTGCACCTGCACGCCGGTCGATGTGATCTCCTGCGCGGTCTCGGTGCACCAGCCCTTGACCACCGGGATCATCAACTCGGCGAATGCCTGGTGTCGCCGGCGCGCCTCGGCGTCGGGATGGGCCCGGGCATTGTCGAGCGCGGCCGCGGTGACGTAGGAGAGCGCACGCATCGCCTCGGTCTGCGCCTTCATCGACAACAGCATGCGCCGCACGTCGGGGTGCTGGATGATCGTCGCCGTCCCGCCGCCCTGCTCCCCGCCCACCGCGCGTCCCTGCACGCGCTCCTTGGCGTAGGCCGCCGCGCGCTGGTAGGCGCGCTCGGCGATGCCCACGCCCTCGAGACCCACCGAAAAGCGGGCGAGGTTCATCATGATGAACATGTACTCGAGGCCGCGATTCTCCTGGCCGACGAGGTATCCGACCGCGCCGCCCCGGTCGCCGTATGCGAGCACGGCGGTGGGGCTGGCGTGAATGCCGAGCTTGTGCTCGAGCGACACGCACTGCACGTCGTTGCGCACACCCAAGGATCCATCGGCGTTGATCAGGAACTTGGGCACGATAAACAGCGAGATCCCCTTAACCCCCTCGGGCGCCGTCGGCGTGCGCGCGAGGACCAGGTGAATGATGTTGTCGGTGTAATCGTGCTCGCCGTAGGTGATGAAGATCTTCTGCCCGTAGAGCTTGAAGCTGCCGTCAGGCTGCGGCACCGCGCGCGTGCGCACCGCGGCGAGGTCGGAGCCCGCCTGCGGTTCGGTCAGGTTCATCGTGCCGGTCCAAACACCCTCGACCATCTTCGGCAGGAAGCGCTGCTTCTGCTCGGCCGTGCCGCAGAGCTCGATGGCCTCGATCGCGCCCTGTGTCAGGAGCGGGCACAGGTCGAACGCCATGTTCGCCGCGTGCCACATCTCCTCGACCGCGGTGGCGACCAGCTGCGGCAGTCCCTGCCCGCCGAATTCCGGATTCTTGGTCAGCCCGTTCCAGCCGTTGGCGCAGTACTGAAGGTACGCGGCCTTGAACCCGGTGGGCGTCTTCACCGAACCGTCGTCGAGGCGGTGCGCACCCTCGCGGTCGCCAACCGCGTTCAGCGGGTCGAGCACTTCGGTGGCGAACTTCGCCGCCTCGTCGAGGATCGCGGCCACCGTGTCGGGCGTTGCGTCCTCGAAACCGGGCAGACCGCCGACCTGCGCAAGCCCTGCGAGTTCGTTCAGAACGAAGTGCATTTCCTTCAGCGGGGCGCGATATTGGCTCATGGCCTATCCAAGTTCGGCGGTAAGCTGGGGAATGATCTCGAACAGATCGCCCACCAGGCCGTAGTCGGCGATCTGGAAGATCGGCGCCTCGGGATCCTTGTTGATGGCGACGATCACCTTGCTGTCTTTCATGCCCGCCAGATGCTGGATGGCGCCCGAAATGCCCACCGCGATGTACAGGTCGGGCGCGACGATCTTGCCCGTCTGCCCGACCTGATAGTCGTTGGGCACGTAACCCGCGTCGACCGCGGCGCGCGACGCGCCGATCGCGGCGTGCAGCTTGTCGGCCAGCGCCTCGAGCAACTTGAAATTGGCGCCGTTCTGCAGCCCGCGACCGCCGGAGACGACAACGCGCGCGCTGGCCAGCTCGGGCCGATCGGACACGGTGAGCTCCTGCCCGAGCACCTGAACCTTGCCGTTATCCGGAGCGGTGGCGACGACCTCGACTGCGCCGCCACCGCCGGTTGCCGGGGCCGCATCGAACCCGGTCGCCCGCACGGTGACGACCTTCTTGGCGTCTTTCGACTGCACCGTGGCGAAGGCGCTGCCGGCATAGATTGGCCGCACGAACGTGTCCGCCGACTCGACGGCGATGATGTCGGAGATTTGGGCGACGTCGAGCAGCGCGGCGATGCGCGGTGCGAGATTCTTGCCGAAGCCGGTGGCCGGCAGCAGGATGTGCGTATAGGCCGGGGCGAGCCCGAGCGCGAGCGTGGCCAGGTTTTCCGCCGTCGCTGCCGCGTACTGCGGCGCATCGGCGTGCAAGGCCCTGGCCACGCCGGCAACCTGGGCGGCGGCCTGGGCCACGCCGCCGGCGTTATGGCCCGCGACCAGGACATCGATCGGTCCGCCGATCTGCTGTGCCGCGGCGATGGTGTTGCGCGTGGCACTCTTGAGTGCGGTGCCGTCGTGTTCGGCGATGACAAGGATCATGAGGCGGCCGCTAGGGAATGACTTTCGCCTCGTTGCGCAGCTTGGCAACGAGTTCCTTGGCGTCGGCGACCCGGCCGCCGCCCTTGCGTTTCGGCGGCTCAACCACCCTGAGCGTCGCCAGGCGCGGCGTGACGTCGACGCCCAGCGCGTCGGGGCGGACGACCTCGAGCGGCTTTTTCTTCGCCTTCATGATGTTGGGCAGGGTGGCATAGCGCGGCTCGTTCAGGCGTAAATCGGCGGTGATCACGGCCGGCAGCGCCATCGACACCGTCTCCAGGCCGCCGTCGATCTCGCGCTTGACGGTGGCCCTGCCGTCGGCAATGTCGACCTTGGAAGCGAAGGTCGCCTGGGGCCAATCGAGCAGCGCGGCGAGCATTTGCCCGGTCTGGTTGGCGTCATCGTCGATCGCCTGCTTGCCCATGATCACGAGGCGCGGCGCCTCCCGGGCCGCGATCGCCTGCAGCAGCTTGGCCACGGCGAGGGGTTGCAGCTCGACCTCGGTTTCGACCAGCAGCGCGCGGTCGGCGCCGATGGCGAGCGCGGTGCGCAGTGTCTCCTGGCAGGCCGCGGGGCCACAGGAGACGGCGACGACCTCGGTGGCGATGCCCTTTTCCTTCAGCCGCACCGCTTCCTCGACGGCGATCTCGTCGAAGGGGTTCATCGACATCTTGACGTTGGCCGTGTCCATGCCGGACCCGTCGGGCCTGACGCGTACCTTGACGTTGAAATCGACGACGCGCTTGATTGGAACCAGAACCTTCATGGGATATTCCGCACGCTGCGACCAGCCGGGGCGGCGTCGCAAAACGAGCGATTATAGCGGCAACGGACCGTGCGCCGGCAGCCGGCCCGGGCCGGCGCCGGTTCAGCCTAGCGTGCGACCACGCACTGCGGGTTCGAGGCCTGCATCGTCCCCCGCCAGGATAGCGAGTTGTTGTCGCGCAACGGATCGGGCACGACCCGGTCCGGGTCGACGACGACGTCGATGCTCACGATTTCATCGATCCGGGCACGCGTCGGCCCCAAGGTAAGATCGGTGGTGTCCGGCACCGTCAACGGCAGCCGCTGCACGGCGTCGATCTCTTCGTGGTCGCCGCCGACGGTGGTCACCACCGCCACAACGCGGAAAGCGCCCAGATAACCGGTCAGGAGCGGGATCGCCGGCACCACGTCGGCGCCCTGATTGCGCACGTGGGCGTTGATGAGGAGCAAACCGCCGCGGTGGGCATCGCAATCAATCGAGGTCAGGCTGAGATCCGAATGGGGGGGATTTTCGGATCCCGCCCACATCGGTATGAAATTGTCCGTCTCGTCGGGATACTTCAGGACGTACGGAAAATAGATCTTGTGTGGCGTCGGGCTGTCGCTCCAGGGCGAGGTGACCGCTGCGCCGTTTCCTTCGTAGAAGCCGGTGTAGGCGCAGCCGGCCAGAAGCCCGGCCGTCCCGGCGAGGATCAACGCGATCAGTGAGCGCATACATCCCTCCTTCCGCAACCTCGGCCATGGCCCGAAGGGCGGGAACCTCCCGCGCCGCGCGCCGCACCGCGGCACAATGATGGGGCGTCAGGGCGCAGGGGTCAACTGCTGCTCGGGCGGGGGGGCCCGATCGCAGGGCGGCCGGTTGGCGCGGACTAGGGCCCGCAGCGTGGCATAGACGCGCTCGTCGGCCTCGGCCTCGCTCACCGCCTGGCTCCGGGCGGCCGCATCGGTGAGCGGCTCTCCGGCCCGGTTCCAGCCGCGCGTGGACACCAGCACCCCATACTCGTAGCGGTTTTCACCCTTGAGCCCGCCGCCGGGGTACCACGAGCGCTGGATCCCGTGCGGCAGGTCCCCGACATAGGGGGCCTCCAGCCTGCGCCCGGCTTCGACCGCCGCATCGGGCGCGGCGTACCACAGCGAGACCGTGCCGTTCCTGGCATCGTTGTCGAATGGCAGGACGGCCAGGCGCGCTCCGGCCGCGGTCCAGAAGATGAAAGTCCCGGTCATGCGCCCCTGGGCGAACGCGCCGGCCACGCGCAGGTGGCCGTCGGAGGACCGCAGCTCGTAGGCGCCGTTCGGGACACCGGCTCGGCACGCACCGGCCGCGACGTAGCCCTGCCCCGGCGCGACCGCCGGCGAGAGCGAGAGCGCCAGCGCACAAAGGCTCGCCAGGCGCGGCCTCAGCGGCTCCTCTTCGACCACCACCCTGCCAACTCGCCGACTATTCCGCGGCGGAACGCGAGCACGCAGACGACGAAAATGGCGCCGGTGATGACCGTGACCCATTGCCCGAAGGCCGCGAGGTAGTTCTCCAGGCTGACGATGACGAAGGCGCCAACGACCGGCCCGAAGATCGTTCCCATGCCGCCCAGAAGCGTCATGAGCACGACCTCGCCGGACATGGTCCAGTGCACGTCGGTGAGCGATGCGAGCTGGAACACGATCGCCTTGGTCGCCCCGGCAAGCCCGGCGAGGACTGCGGAGAGAACGAAGGCGAGCAGTTTGTAGCGGTCGGTATCGTAGCCCAGCGAAATCGCTCGCGGTTCGTTTTCGCGTATCGCCTTGAGCACTTGGCCGAACGGCGAATGGATGACGCGATAGATGAGCAGGAAAGCGCCCAGGAAGATGAGCAGCACGAAGTAATACATGGGCAGCGTGCCGGAAAGGTCCAGCAGCCCGAAGAGCTTGCCGCGGGGCACCGACTGGATGCCGTCCTCGCCATGGGTGAAGGGGGTCTGCAGATAGAAAAAGAACATCATCTGCGCGATCGCCAGGGTGATCATGGCGAAGTAGATGCCCTGGCGGCGGATCGCGAGCGCGCCGACAATCACGCCGAGCAGCGCCGATGCCGCGGTCCCGGTGAGGATCGCGAGCTCGGGCGTGAAACCCCATTTCTTGGCCGCGTACGCGCAGACATAGCCTGCGGTGCCCAGGAACATCGCGTGTCCGAACGACAGCAAGCCGCCAAACCCGATCAGAAGATTGAAGGCGCAGGCAAAAAGCGCGAAGCACAGCGCCTTCATCAGGAACACCGGGTAGACGCCCACGAAGGGCGCGATTGCCAGCAGCGCCGTGATGATCGCGAGGACGACGAGCACGCGCGGCGGCGGTGCGGCGGCGGCTGCAATCGGATCGGCCATCGACGCTACCTTTCCTTTCCGAACAGGCCCGCGGGCTTGAGCAGCAGCACGACGACCATGATGACGAAGATGACGGTGTTCGACGCCTCGGCGTAGAAAACCTTGGTCAGGCCCTCGATGACGCCCAAGCCAAACCCGGTGATCACGGCACCGAGAATCGATCCCATCCCGCCGATGACGACCACGGCAAACACGACGATGATGAGGTTCGCGCCCATCAACGGACTGACCTGGTAGATCGGGGCCGCCATCACGCCGGCAAAGGCCGCCAGCGCGACCCCAAAACCATAGGTCAGCGTGATCATCCTCGGCACGTTGATGCCGAAGGCCTGAACCATCGCCGGATTCTCGGTCGCGGCGCGCAGGTAGGACCCGAGCTTGGTCCGCTCGATGACGAACCATGTCGTGCCGCAGACGATGAGCGAGGCAAGGATCACCCAGGCGCGGTATTTCGGCAGGAACATGAAGCCGAGATTGAATGCGCCGGCAAACTCGTCGGGCAACTGGTACGGCTGCCCGGAGCTGCCGTAGTAGTTGGTGAACACACCCTGAAAGATAAGGGCGAGACCGAAGGTGAGCAAAAGACCGTACAAGTGGTCAAGCTTGTACAGCTTGGCCAGCATGGTCCGCTCGATGATGATGCCCGTCACGCCCACGACGATGGGCGCGATGAGCAGCGCCCACCAGTATCCGACCCCTGCGTACTCGAGCAGGAAGTAGGCGCAGAAGGCGCCGAGCATGTACTGCGCGCCGTGGGAGAAATTGATGATGTTGAGCAGGCCGAAGATGACCGCCAGCCCGAGCGACAGCATGGCGTAAAACGCGCCGTTGATCAGGCCGATCAGGAGCTGCCCGAGCAGCGCCTGCATTGGAATGCCGAAAATTTCGGTCATCGCGAATAGATCGTCCGGTCTTCCTGCCGACGCGGCGCGGGCGCGGCAACGCCGCCCGGGCCGCGCCCCGTCTGCCTATTTCTTGACCAGCGGGCAGTCGCCGTCGGCCAGCGGCCGGAACGCCTGGTCGGCGGGGATCGTCGCCACGATCTTTTCGTAATCCCATGGCCCCTTGGACTCCGCAGGGGTCTTGACCTGGACCAGATACGCCGGATGAATCTTGCGGCCGTCGATGCGGATCGAGCCCTTTCCGAACAGCGGGTCGTCGGTCGGCATTTCCTTCATCTTGGCGATGACCTTGGTGCCATCGACGCTCTTGAGCGCTTCGACCGCCTTCAAGTAATGCAGAACCACGGCGTACACGCCCGCATGAATCATCGTCGGATAGATGCCCTTGTCGAGCGGCGCGAACCTCTTGGCAAACGCGCGCGTCTGGTCGTTCATGTCCCAGTAAAACGTTTCGGTGAAGGTCAGGCCTTGCGCAGTCTGCAGGCCGAGGGCATGGACGTCGGTCAGAAACACCAACAATCCGGCGAGCTTCTGGCCACCCTTGACGATGCCGAACTCGGCCGCCTGCTTGATTGAATTGGTGGTGTCGCCTCCGGCGTTGGCCAGACCGATGATCTTCGCCTTCGAGGCTTGCGCCTGCAACAGGAACGACGAGAAATCCTGGGTGTTGAGCGGCACCTTCACGTCACCCAACACCTTGCCGCCGTTGCGCAGGACGGCCGCCGTGGTGTCGCGCTCGAGCGCGGCGCCGAACGCGTAATCAGCGGTGATGAAAAACCAGCTGTCGCCGCCCTGCTTGGTGATCGCGGTACCGGTGCCGTTGGCCAGCATCCACGTGTCATAGGCCCAGTGCACGGTATTGGGCGAGCATGCCTTGCCGGTCAGGTCGGAGGTGCCCGGCCCCACCGCCAGGAACGCCTTACCCTTGTCCCTGGTGATCTGGTTGACCGCCAGCGCCACCCCGGAGTTCGGCACGTCGACAATGGCGTCGACGTGGTCCACGTCGTACCACTGCCGGGCGATGTTCGAGCCGACGTCGGGCTTGTTCTGGTGGTCGGCGGAGACAATCTCCACCTTGTAGCCACGCTTCTCGATACCCGAATCCTCGACCGCCATCTTCGCGGCGACGACCGAGCCGGCACCGGCCAGGTCCGTGTACAGACTCGACATGTCGGAAAGCACGCCGATCTTGATCACCCCGCCCGGGACCTGTGCCTGCGCCGCGCCGGCGGCGAGCACCGCCGCAACTGCCAGACCGAATACGCTGCATTTGATTCCGTTCATGCTTCCTCCTTGGTGGTTATCCGCGCGTGCCCGCGGCACGCCAATGCAAGAAATCTTCGCCGCCAACAATGTCAGACCCCCAGATACGCGTGCAGCTTTGCGACGTTGGCGTCGAGCTCGCGGTTGAGGATCATGTCGACGACGCGCCCGTTCTCCATGACGTAATGCCGGTCCGCGACCGTCGCCGCAAAGTGAAAGTTCTGTTCCACCAGCAGAATCGTGAAGCCCTCGGTCTTTAGCCGGGTGATCGTGCGGCCGATCTGCTGGACGATGACGGGGGCGAGCCCTTCCGTCGGCTCGTCGAGCAGAAGCAGGCGCGCCCCGGTCCGCAGCATGCGCCCGATCGCCAGCATTTGCTGCTCGCCACCGGAAAGCTTCGTGCCCTGACTCTTCAGGCGCTCCTTCAGGTTCGGAAACAGCTCGAAGATCTGCTCCACCGTGAGCCCGCCCTCCCTCACTTTCGGCGGCAGCAGCAGGTTTTCCTCGACGTTGAGACTGGCGAAGATCGCGCGCTCCTCCGGGCAGAGAGCGATGCCGAGATAGGCGATCTGGTTTGACGGCAGGCGTATCGTCTCGGTGCCATCGAGCTGCACCGATCCTTCGCGCCGGCCGACGATGCCCATGATCGACTTCATGGTGGTCGTCTTTCCGGCGCCGTTGCGACCGAGCAGGGTCACCACTTCGCCGGCGGTGACGTCGAACTGTACGCCGTGCAGGATGTGCGACTCCCCATACCACGCGTTGAGGTCGCGAACGGCCAGCAAGGGCTTGGCGCGGGCGACTTCAGGCATGTCCGGCCCCAAGATAGGCTTGCACCACGTCAGGATTCTTCGACACCGAGGCGTAGTCGCCTTGCGCCAGGATCTCGCCGCGCGCAAGCACCGTGATATGGTCCGAAAGCGTCGACACCACCGACAGGTTGTGCTCGACCATCAGCACCGTGCGGTCGGTCGCGACCTTGGCGATGAGCGCGGTGATGCGTTCGACGTCCTCATGCGTCATGCCGGCGGTCGGCTCGTCGAGCAGCATCATCTCCGGGTCGAGGGCGAGCGTGGTCGCAATCTCCAGCGCGCGCTTGCGGCCGTAGGGCAATTCCGCCGCGGGCGTGGCGGCAAAGCCGGCCAGCCCGACCGCGTCGATGAGCTCCTCGGCGCGGTCGTCGAGCGCCGAGAGCGTGCTCGCCGGGCGCCAGAACCCGAACGAACCGCCGCGCTTGCTCTGCAGCGCGATGCGCACGTTCTCGAGCACGCTCAGGTGCGGGAACACCGCCGAGATCTGGAACGAGCGAACCAGCCCCATGCGGGCGATCGCCGCCGGCGCAGTGCCGGTGATCTCGCGCCCGTTGAACAGGATCTGGCCGGAGGTCGGGCTGAGGAAATGCGTGAGGAGATTGAAGCAGGTCGTCTTGCCGGCACCGTTGGGCCCGATCAGGGCATGGATCGTGCCGCGGCGCACATCGAGATCGACCCCGTTGACGGCGACAAAACCCTTGAACTCCTTGGTGAGCCTGCGCGTCTGCAGGATGATGTCGTCGGCCATGCCTGCCGGGCGGCGGCCGCCCCCCGGAGTCTCCATTGGATCGTCGCGCGATTATCCGGAAGCGGCCCGACGTTGGCAATGGACGGGTGCAAATTGTCGCGCCCGCATCACTGCTTCCATTGCGGCTCACGCTTGCCGAGGAACGCCGCGATGCCTTCGTCGGCGTCGGCTTCGAGCAGGCTGCAGGCCATGACACCGCCGGCATAGTCGTAGGCCGCGGCCAGGCCGAGGTCGAGCTGGCGGTAGAACGCCTGCTTGCCCTGGGCGACGACGCGCGCGCTGCGGGCGCCGACAAGGCGCGCGAACTCGGCGATCGTCGCATCGAGTTCGGCCGCCGCAACCACACGGTTGACCAAGCCCCATGCGAGCGCCGTGGCGGCGTCGATCGGCTCGCCGGTGAGCAGCATCTCCATCGTCCGCTTGCGCGCCACGTTGCGGGCCACGCCGACCGCGGGCGTGGTGCAGAAAACGCCGACGTTGACGCCGGGCAGGGCGAAGCGCGCCGTATCGGCGGCCACGGCCAAGTCGCACATCGAAACCAGCTGGCAGCCGGCCGCCGTGGCGATGCCGTGAACGCGGGCGATCACCGGCTGCGGCAGGCTCGTCAGCGACAGCATCAGCGCATTGCAGGCGGAGAACAGCTCCTGCTGCCAGGCAAGATCGGGGTGGGCGCGCAACTCCTTCAGATCGTGTCCGGCGCAGAAGCCCTTGCCTTCGGCAGCGAGCACGACGCAGCGGATCGAGCGCTCGGCGGCGATTCGCGTCAGTTCGTCCTGCAACGCCGCGATCATGGCGCGCGACAAAGGGTTGTAGCGCTCGCCCCGATTGAGCGTCAGCCGGCAGACTCCGTGCTCGGTATGGGTCAGCACGTACGGCGCCACAGCAGCATCGAGCGGTGCATTCATTGCCTGACCTCGGAGCGGAACGTCGAAGCGTCATTCTAGGCCGCCATGGCGGCCGCAGGCGCGACGCGCGGTGCCCTCGCTCCCGCGCCGACCGCTCCTCAACGGGCGCCGCATCGCGTGGCGCAGGCATTAACACTACAAATCTGCTCGGTGGTAATATTATTCACTATGAAATGTCGATTCGATAGACTTTTCCATCCATTGGGCCCCGCCTGATGTCTGCCGCTTTTACCTTGACCGCGACCGATGCGCTGGCGTCGCCGCTGCGCGCTCGCATCAGCGCCGCGTATCGCGCCGACGAAGCCGCGACGCTGCGGGTCCTGCTGGCGCAAGCCGAGTTCCCGGCAAAGGCGCTCGCGGCGGCCCAGGAACTCGCGGCAACGCTCGCGCAGGGCGTGCGCGCCGCGCGCAGCACAGCCGGCGGGGTGGACGCGCTGATGCTCGAGTTCTCGCTCGACTCGCGCGAAGGTGTGGCGCTGATGTGCCTCGCCGAGGCCCTGCTGCGCGTACCCGACCCCGCCACCCGCGACCGCCTGATCCGCGACAAGATCGGCCGCGGCGATTGGCGCGCGCACATCGGCCGCAGCCCGTCGCTGTTCGTCAATGCCGCGGCGTGGGGGCTGCTCGTCACCGGTCAACTGGTCGAATCGCGTCGCGAGGGAGCGCTGGAGGCCGCGCTCGCCTCGCTCTTGCGCAAGGGTGGCGAACCGCTGATTCGCAAGGGCGTCGACCTGGCCATGCGGTTGCTGGGCAAGCAGTTCGTGACCGGCCGCACGATCGAGGAGGCGATCGCCAATGCGCGCGAGCGCGAGTCGCGCGGCTACCGCTTTTCCTACGACATGCTCGGCGAGGCCGCGCTCACGTCCGACGACGCGCAGCGTTATGTCGCCGCCTACGAGCGGGCGATCGACGCCATCGGCGACGCATCCGGGGGCGCGGGCGTGTACGCGGGGCCGGGGGTGTCCATCAAGCTCTCCGCGCTGCACCCGCGCTACACGCGCCTGCAGCGCGGGCGCGTGCTCGACGAACTCCTGCCGCGCGTCACCGCACTCGCGCTGCGTGCACGCGGGCAGGACATCGGTTTCAGCGTCGACGCCGAGGAAGCCGATCGCCTCGAGCTGTCGCTCGACCTGTTCGAGCGGCTCGCCGCCGATCCGGCGCTCGCCGGTTGGGACGGGCTCGGATTCGTCGTCCAGGCCTACCAGAAGCGCGCCCTGGCGGTGATCGACTGGGTCATCGCGGTGGCGCGGCGCGAGCGACGGCGATTGATGGTGCGCCTGGTCAAGGGAGCCTACTGGGACAGCGAGATCAAGCGTGCGCAGGTCGACGGCCTCGACGGCTATCCGGTGTTCACGCGCAAGGTGCACACCGACGTGGCCTATCTGGCCTGCGCCCGGGCGATGCTGTCGGCACCGGACGCGGTCTACGGACAGTTCGCCAGCCACAATGCGCTGACCATTGCCCAGGTCTATACCCTCGCCGGCGCCGCCGACTACGAGTTTCAGTGCCTGCACGGCATGGGTGAAAGCCTCTACGACCAGGTCGTCGGCGCCGACAAGCTTGGCCGCCCCTGCCGGGTCTATGCGCCGGTCGGTTCGCATGAGACGCTGCTCGCGTATCTCGTGCGCCGGCTGCTCGAGAACGGCTCCAACTCATCGTTCGTCAACCGCATCGTCGATCCGCGGGTCGCCATCGCCGAGCTCGTCGCCGATCCGGTGGCCCATGCCCGACAGAGCGGCGGAAGGCCGCACCCGCGCATTGCGCTTCCCGCGGCGCTCTACGGCGAGCGCAAGAATTCGCGCGGCATCGATTTTTGCGACGAAGCCGCATTGTCCGAGCTGCAGGCCGAGCTCGCCGCGGTGGCCGCGCCCGCGGAGGCCGGCCCGCGGCTCGCTCCCGGTTTGGCGCCGGCGCGCCGCGAACGCACGGCCGTGACCAGCCCGGCGGACCGCGGCGAGGTTGTCGGCTATGCCGTCGAGGCAGTGATCGCCGACGTTGAATCCGCGGTCGATGCCGCCGCCGCCGACGGCATGGCCTGGGCGCGAACCCCGGCCGCCGCGCGCGCTGCCTGCCTCGAGCGCGCCGCCGACCTGCTCGAGCAGGAACGGGCAGCGTTGATCGCGCTTGCCGTCCGTGAAGCCGGCAAGACGCTGCCCAATGCACTCGGCGAAGTTCGCGAAGCCGCCGATTTCTGCCGCTATTACGCGGCGCAGGCGCGGCGCGAGCTTGACGCGGCCACGCCGCGCGGTCCGATCGTCGCCATCGCGCCGTGGAATTTCCCGCTCGCCATCTTCGTCGGTCAGGTCGCTGCCGCGCTGGCCGCGGGCAACCCGGTCCTGGCCAAGCCGGCGGAGCAAACGCCGCTGATCGCGGCCGCGGCGGTGGCGCTGTTGCATCGTGCCGGCATCCCCGTCGCGGCGTTGCAACTCCTACCCGGCCGCGGCGAGACGGTCGGCGCCGCGCTCGTCGGCGATGCGCGCATCGCCGGGGTGCTCTTCACCGGCTCCACGGCGGTGGCGCAGGCGATCAACCGCGCGCTCGCGCGGCGCCGGGACGAACCGGTGCTGATCGCCGAAACCGGCGGCCAGAACGCGATGATCGTCGATAGCTCCGCGCTGCCCGAGCAGGTCGTAATCGACGCGCTCGCCTCGGCGTTCGACAGCGCCGGACAACGCTGCTCGGCGCTGCGCGTGCTCTGCCTGCAAAGCGACATTGCCGAGCGCGTGCTGGCCATGCTCAAGGGCGCCATGGCCGAGCTCGTCGTCGGCGACCCGCGTCGCCTGGACACCGACATCGGGCCGGTGATCGACGCCGACGCGCGCGCCGCCCTGGATGTCCACCTCGCCCGGATGCGCGCCGCCGGGGCGCCGGTATATCAACTGCCTCTTCCCGCCGCCGCGGCCAAGGGAACCTTCTTTGCGCCGACGCTCATCGAAATCCGGAGCCTAAAGCAACTGTCAGGCGAAGTGTTCGGCCCTGTGCTCCACGTCCTGCGCTATCGCGAGGACGAACTCGAGTCGGTGATCGCGGCCATCAACGCCACCGGTTATGGCCTGACCCACGGCATCCAGACGCGAATCGACGAGACAGTCGAGGCCGTGTGCACGCGGATTCACGCCGGCAACGTCTACGTCAACCGCAACATGATCGGCGCGGTCGTCGGCGTCCAGCCCTTCGGCGGCGAGGGGCTGTCGGGCACCGGCCCGAAGGCCGGCGGCCCGCATTACCTGCCGCGCCTGGTGCGCGGCGCCGGCCGGCTTCCCTCGGCGCTCCCGGCCACCGTCGCGCTGTCCGGTCCGACCGGCGAGTCGAACACCCTGACGCTGCGCCCACGCGGCAGCATCGCCTGTGTCGCCGACGAGGAGGAGGCCCTGCGCGCGCAGATCCGGCTCGCGCTCGACAGCGGCAACACGGCCCTCCTGTCACGCTCGGCGCTGGCCGAACGCATCGCCGCCACGTTCGACGGGCGCTGCCGGATCGTCGCCGATGCGCTGGCGGGGGCCCCGGATGCGGTCCTGTTCGCGGGCGCCGAGGAGCGCGCGCTCGCCATCCGGCAGGCATTCGCCGAGAGCGACGGACCCATCGTGCCGGTGCTGCGCGTCGACGCCGATCGGCCGGGCGATGCCATGCGCCTGGTCCGCGAGTGCACCGTGACCATCAACACCACCGCCTCGGGTGGCAATGCCATGCTGCTCTCGCTCTCCGAGTCCGGATGAAGGCCGCATCCCGGCGCGAGGGCAGCTTGCAAGTGCTCGATGCCGGTGCCGTCCGCGCACGGCTGCCGTGGCCGGTGGTCTTGGCCGCACTCGACGCGGCGCTTCGCGCGCAGGTGGACGCGCCGCTGCGCCCAAGTCACCGGACCTGGCCGCGGCGGAAGCCGCGGTTCGCGCCGGCGCTTAGCGAAGGGCAGGGAGGAGCCTGCGAATGAAGACGCTGGACACCATCGATCTTGCCATCCTCGATGCGCTGCAGCGCGACGGGCGCGTGTCGATCGTCGCCTTGGCCAAGGCGGTGGGCCTGAGCGCAACCCCCTGCGCCGAGCGCGTTCGGGCGCTCGAGGCCGCTGGCGTGATCGGCGGCTATGCCGCCAGCCTCGACGCGGCGCGACTCGGCCTTGGCCTTCTGGTCTTCATCGAAATCGCGATCGATCGCACGACGCAGGATGCGTTTGAGCAGTTTCGCCAGGCCATCGCCACCATTCCGCAGGTCCAGGAATGCCACATGGTGGCCGGAGGCTTCGACTACCTGCTCAAGGTGCGCGTCGCCGACATGAGCGCCTACCGCGTATTTCTCGGAGAGGTGCTTTCCCGGGTGCCGGGCATCCGCGAGACGCACAGCTACGCGGTGATGGAACGGGTCAAGGAGTCATCCGCCGTGGACCTGTCGCACCTGCTCGCGCCATCTGCGGGGTGAAATTAGCGCCGCCACGGGTCATTCGATGGCGCTGGCCGAACGTGCGCGCTCGCGCAGGACGAACTTCTGAATCTTGCCGGTTGAAGTCTTGGGTAGCTCGCCGAAGACGACCTTTTTCGGCGCCTTGAAACGGGCCAGATGCGCCCGGCAGTGTTTGATCAGCTCCGCTTCGGTCACCTCCGCACCCGGCTTGATTTCGACGAAGGCGCAGGGCGTCTCGCCCCATTTGGGATCGGGCTGCGCCACCACGGCGACGGCCAGCACGGAAGGATGGCGATAGATAGCATCCTCCACTTCGAGCGAGCTGATGTTCTCGCCGCCGGAGATGATCACATCCTTGGCTCGGTCCTTGATCTTGACGTAGCCGTCCGGCTGCATCACGGCCAGGTCGCCGGAATGGAACCAGCCGCCGGCGAACGCCTCGGCGGTCGCCTTGGCATTCTTGAGATAGCCTTTCATGGTGATGTTGCCCCGGAACATGATCTCGCCCATCGTCTCGCCATCCCAAGGCACCCTCGTCATCGTCAGCGGATCCATCACCGTCATATCCTCGGCGCAGGTATAGCGCACGCCTTGCCGGCCGTTGCGTTCGGTGCGCCTGCCGATATCCAGCTTCTCCCACGCTTTGTGCTTGGCGCACACGGCCGCGGGCCCGTAGGTTTCGGTCAGGCCGTAGACATGTGTAATGTCGAAGCCCATCCGCTGCATGCCCTCGATGACCGACGCCGGCGGCGCTGCCGCCGCCACCAAGCAGCTCACACGGTGGGTGATCCCCTGCTTCCATTCGTCCGGCGCATTGATGAGCATGGCATGCACGATCGGTGCGCCGCAGTAATGCGTCACACCGTGGGTGCGGATGGCGTCGAGGATGCGTCTGGCTTCGACTTGGCGCAGGCAGACGTTGGTGCCCGCGTTGGCCGCCATCGTCCAGAGAAAGCACCAGCCGTTGCAGTGGAACATCGGCAGCGTCCATAAGTAAACCGCGTGCCGTGGCATGCCCCAGTCGATGATGTTCGACAGCGCATTGAGGTAGGCGCCGCGATGGTGGTAGACGACGCCCTTGGGATTGCCGGTCGTTCCCGAAGTGTAGTTGAGCGAGATTGCCTGCCATTCGTCATCCGGATGCTTCCAGTCGAAGTCCGGGTCGCCGGCCGCGATGAACTGCTCGTAGTCGGAAGTGCCAAGTCGCTCTCCACCGCTGCCGAGCGGATCGGCAATGTCGATCACCGGAAGTCTCGTGCCGAGCTGAGCCAGCGCGGCCCGGACGGTCGGCGAGAATTCGGTGTCGGTGATCAGCAACTTCGCCTCGCCGTGCTTGAGCATGAAGGCGATTGCGTCGGCGTCGAGCCGGGTGTTGAGCGTGTTGAGTATGCCGCCGGTCATCGGCACGCCGAAATGGGCCTCGACCATTTCCGGCGTATTGGCCGCCATGAGCGCCACGGTGTCACCGCTGCCGATGCCGGCCTGCGCGAGCGCGGAGGCGAGCCGCCGCGAGCGCGCATAGGTTTCCGACCACGTATAGCGGCGCTCGCCGTGGACGACCGCGAGCTGGGCCGGGTAGACGTACGCGGTGCGGGCAATCAGCGACAGCGGCGTGAGCGGGGTGTAATTGGCGACGTTGCGGTCGAGATCGGTGCTGTAGGGATTGTTCATGGCGCGGCTTCCATTTTGAACCGGTCGCGAGTTGCGCGCTGCCATAGTAACCAAACCGCCTGAAAAGACAATCGCGATTCAACCGGCGCGCTCCGGATCCGACTTGCCGCTCCTGGCCGAATTCTCTATGCTGGCCGCTCCGCCCGCCACACCGCATATTCCCGACGCGCGACAGCGGCACCATGGGCCATCGACTCTCCAAGATCGTTACCCGCACCGGCGATGCCGGGACGACCGGGCTGGGCGACGGATCGCGCGCGGCCAAGGACTCGGCGCGCATCGAGGCGATCGGCGCGGTCGACGAGCTCAATTCGACTCTGGGGGTCGTGCTTGCCGAGGCGCTTCCTGCGGCGGTGGCGGAGTGCCTGCTCGAAGTGCAGCACGATCTGTTCGATTTGGGTGGCGAACTGTCGATTCCCGGATCCAGCACGGTGAGCGAAGCGCAGGTCATGCGCCTCGAGCAGGTCCTGACTCGCTTCAACGCCGACCTTTCCCCGCTCAAGGAATTCATTCTGCCCGGTGGGACGCGCGCGGCGAGCCAGGCCCATGTCGCGCGCACGGTGTGTCGGCGGGCGGAGCGATCGCTGGTGCGCCTGGGCGCGGCCGAGACGGTGGGCGATCCGGCGCGCAAGTATTTGAACCGGCTCTCCGACCTGCTGTTCGTGCTTGCCCGCGTGCTAAACCGTGACGCGGGCCACGACGACGTCTTGTGGCAGAAGGACCGCCGGCGCACCTAGCCTCCGCGACGATGGCCAGCGACCCGGCAAAGCAACTCGAGCGCAACGCGCGCCTCATGCAGCTGCTGGCGCGCACGGCATTGAAGGATCAACAGGCGTTCGCGGAACTCTACCGCGCCGCCTCCCCGCATCTGTTCGCGGTGGCGTTGCGTATATTGCGGGAAGCAGCCGCTGCCGAGGAGGTTCTGCAGGAGAGCTTCGTCAATGTCTGGCACCACGCCGCTTCGTACGTCGCCGCCAAGAGCCAGCCTCTGACGTGGTTGACCAGCATCGTCCGCAATCGCTGCCTGGATCAATTGCGCCGGCGCGAAATCGACACCGTAACGATGGACGATGAGGAGGAAGGCGTGACGATCGCGGCCCCGGGACCGAGTCCGCTCGAGATGCTGCTGGCCGGCGCGGACGCGCTGGCGGTCAGGGGCTGCATCGACGCACTCGAGCCGGGCCAGAAGCAGGCCATCGCGCTGGCGTTCTTCCAGGGCCTGTCGCACTCCGAGCTCGCGCGGCATCTGGGCCAACCGCTCGGCACGGTCAAGTCGTGGGTCCGCCGCGGCCTCGAGCGCCTGCGGGACTGCCTCGATCATGCGGGGGTGACGCGGTGAAGCTCGGCGATCGCCAACGCGCCGACGCGATCGCCGGCGAATACGTGCTCGGCACGCTGCGGGGGCGGGCGCGGGCCCGCTTCGAGCGACTCCTGCGCAGCGAGCGAAGCGTTGCCGGCGCGGTGCGCGACTGGGAGGAACGCCTTCTGCCGCTGAGCGAGACCGTGCCCCCGGTCGCGCCGCCTGCCCGCGTCTGGACTGCTGTCCTGGCGCGAATTGGCGGCACCGGCGCCGCGCCGGGCCGGCTGTCATCGCCCGCCGTGGCATGGTGGCGGGGTCTCGCGCTGTCGAGCCTGGCGGTCGCGATCGCGCTCGCGGTGGCGTTGCTCAAGCCTGCGCCGGAGTCGCCGGAAGGCTCGCTGGTCGTTGTCCTCGCCGGTCAGGACGCCAAGCCCGCGCTGCTCGCATCGACCGCTCGCACCAGCCGCTATCTCACCGTTGCGGCGATCGCTCCGGTTGTCCTCGCAGGCGATCGCGCCCTCGAACTGTGGATGCTGCCCGACCACGGCAACCCGCGTTCGCTGGGGCTGGTGTCGGCCGTGGCTCCGGCCGGCATCGTGCGCATCGCGCTGCCGGCGAGGGCTGAACTGGCGCTGCAGGATATTCCGGCGCTCGCGGTCAGCCTCGAGCCCAGAGGCGGGTCGCCAACCGGCTTGCCCACCGGACCGGTGCTCTACAGCGGTCCGGTCAAGCGGCTCTACTAGCGCGGCGGGCTGCAGCGCCGAGGCGTGCTCGAGCGCACGTCGGGCAAGCAGCTGCCGAACGTCGGAGGTCATCGCGGCCGTCTGCACCAGCGCCCCCAGGCACCCGAGGGCGGCGGCCCCAAGCGCGGTCGCGAACGGCCAGGGTCCCAGCCACTGCATTGCCCTGCTGCCCTGCAGCGCCTGTTCCGCGCGAAGACCTCGCCGAGTATCGGTGAGCATCGCCGCGTGTGCCAAGGGTCTTTGCGCAGCAACGCATGTGCCGCGAGCCTGCCGGAACGACGGTTGCGGCAAAAGCCATGTTGATGGCCGATCGTGCCGGCTTAGCGGCGTTTGAGCACGTAGCCGTCGGGCCGGTCTTCCATCTCCCAGCCCGCGGCGTGCAGTTCGCCGCGGAGGCGATCCGCTGCGGACCATTCCCTTGCCGCGCGCGCCGCCGCACGGGCCTCGGCGAGCGCGCGCACGCCTTCGGGAATGACTTCCTGTTTCGGCTGCCAACCGGCCAGCCCCAGCCCGAAGACGCGATCGAAGGCGAGCAGCGTGGCCCGGCGCGCCGCCGGCGGCGACTCGCCGCGCAGCACGTCCCAGGCGAGCGCGAGTGCCCGCGGCAGGTTAAGGTCGTCGTTGATCTCGGCGGTGAATCGCTCGAGGTAAGCGGCGTCGGCGGCGCTTACCTCCGGCGAGGCGTGGAAGCCCGCACGCAAGCGCTCAAGCGCCGTCGCCGCGGCGTCGAGCGCATCCCAGGTGAAGTTGAGCTGGCTGCGGTAGTGCGCGGTGAGGCAGAGGTAACGGAACGCAAGCGGGTCGTAGCCTCGCTCGGTGAGCGCCTTCAGGCGCAAAAACTCGCCCGCGGACTTCGCCATCTTGGCGTCGTTGACGAGCAGGAAGTACCCGTGCATCCAGAAGTTCGCAAGGCGCGTGCCGACTCTCGCCTCGGTCTGCGCGATCTCGTTGGTGTGGTGCACCGGAATATGGTCCTCGCCACCGCAGTGGATGTCGAAGAAGTCGCCCAGGTACTTCTGCGCCATCGCCGAACACTCGATGTGCCAGCCGGGAAAGCCGGTACCCCAGGGACTCGGCCATTCCATCTGCCGCCTCTCGCCCGATGGCGAGAACTTCCACAGCGCGAAGTCGGTGCTGTGGCGCTTCTCGCCGAGCTCGACCCGCTTGCCCGCCTCGAGCCCCGCCTTGTCCAGGCGCGCGAGAAAGCCGTAGTCTGGCTGCCTGCTGGTATCGAAATAGATACCGTCGGAGGTGCGATACGTGTAGCCATTCCTCTCGATGTCGGCAATGAACTCGATCTGCTCGGCGATGTGGTCGGTGGCGCGACAGTACAGCGTCGGCTGCTCAATATTGAGCGCCCGCATGTCCTCGAGGAACGCTTCCGTATACAGTGCCGCGATCTCCCACGCGCTCTTGCCCGTGCGTCGCGCGCCGGCAAGCATCTTGTCCTCGCCGGTGTCCGCGTCCGACGTGAGGTGGCCGACATCGGTGATGTTCATCACGTGCCGCACTGCGTAACCGTTCCATTCCAGCACGCGCTTGAGCAGATCCTCGAACAGGAAGGTCCGGAAATTGCCGATGTGCTGGTAGTCGTAGACGGTGGGACCGCAGGTGTAAAGACCGACGCCTCCGCTGCCGAGTGCTTCGAAGCGGCGAAAGCTGCGCGTGTAGTTGTCGTAGAACGTGAGCGCGGGCGCCATCGTCGCTTCCAAGAAGTGCAACCGCCAGGGCGTTTCCGGCGGCTCCAGCAGGCTGTTTCGGTTCAGCAGGGTCCGGGCATGGTAGCGAATCGACCTTCTGCGGGCAAGGCGACCCTACGGCTGCAATCGCTTGGCCATGATGTAGTCGTCCATCACGAAGCCGCCGCCGATGTCGACGACGACGGCCTCGCGGACGACGAAGCCGTTGCGGGCATAAGCGTGAATGGCCTGCGTGTTGTTCTTGTTCACGTTGAGGACGATCGTCGCGCGTTGCTGTGCCCGCGCGGCCGCTACGGTGGCCTCGATCAGCCGGCGACCTACGCCGCGACGGTGGAAATCTTGATGCACGTAGAGCTTGTCGAGCTTGAGCTCGTCGACGTCATCACCGCGATAGTAAGCCGCGAACCCGGCGAAGCGGTCGTCGGCGTGGGCGAGTGCGAGTCCCGCGCCATCCTCGGTGATGAAGCGCAGCAGCGCGGCGCGCGAATAGCCGCGTTCGAGCATGTATTCGATCTGTTCGGGCGTGATGATGCCCGGATAATGCCTGCGCCAGATGATCCGGGCGAGTTCGGCCACCGCGGCAAGGTCAGCATCGGTGGCGCCGACGATGCGAATGCGATCCGGGTCGGACATTGCGAGCGGATTCGAGAACGACGCGTGAGGCCTGTTGGCCGCGGCAGCTTAGCACGGCCGCGCTGCCCGCGAACGCGGTAGAATCGCCGCCTTCGCGATGTCTGTGCCTTCCGTCCCCACCCCGGATCGACCCCCTGCTGCGCTGACGCGGCGCGGAGTATGGATCCTGCTGGCCGCATTCACGCTGATCTGGTTCGCCAACCTCGACTACCGCAGGCTGGTGCATCCGGACGAAGGTCGATATGCCGAGATTCCGCGCGAAATGACCGTCACCGGCGACTGGGTGACGCCGCGGCTGGACGGTATCAAGTATTTCGAAAAACCGGCGCTGCAATACTGGCTCACGACCGGCGCCTATGAAGCGTTCGGAGTTCATCACTGGACGGCGCGGCTGTGGCCGGCGCTGTCCGGCTATCTCGGCGTGCTGTTCATCGGCTACGTCGGATGGCGCCTGGGCGGACCGGTGCTGGGGCTCTACAGCGCGGCCGCGCTCGGCGGTTGCCTGTGGTACGTGCTCAATGCGCACATTCTCACCCTCGACGCCGGCCTGACGTTGTGGATGGGCGCCGGCCTGGGGAGCCTGTTCAACGCCCAGTGCGCGGCCACCTCGCCGCGCGAGACGCGGTGGTGGATGTGGGCGGCATGGGCCGCGCTCGCCTTGGCGACGCTGTCGAAGGGATTGATTGGCATCGTGCTGCCCGGGGCCGCGCTGGTCGCCTACACGCTGCTCGAGCGCGACTGGGCGCTGTGGCGGCGACTGCACCTCGTCTCCGGCACGATCGTCTTTGCGGTCATTGCCGTGCCCTGGTTCGCCCTCGTGTCGGCGCGCAATCCCGAATTCTTCGATTTCTTCTTCATTCACGAGCACTTCACGCGCTTTCTCACCACCGAGCACCGACGCGCAGGGGCGTGGTGGTATTTCGTGCCGATCCTCATCGGCGGCATCCTGCCCTGGCTCAGCGTGTTCGCATTCGCCGCGCATCGCGCCTGGCGCGATGCGCCGGCTTGCGCCAATCGCTTCAACTGGCAGCGCTTCGCGCTGGTCTGGTCGGCGGTGATCTTTGTGTTCTTCAGCGCCTCGGGATCGAAGCTGCCTTCCTACATCCTGCCGATCTTTCCGGCGCTCTCGCTCGTCATCGGCTGGCAGCTGGTCAACCTGTCGGACATGGCGCTCGCGCGGCTGACGTTGCCGCTGGTCATCGCCGGCGGCCTGATCACGCTCATCGTGCTGCTCGCCTACGCGGCGATCGCGGCGCGTTTCGCCGACCCGCAGCAACCGCTCGGCCCTCTGCTCGATTACGGGCCGTGGATAAAGGCCGGTTGCGCCAGCGGCTTTCTCGGCGGTCTGTTCGGCTGGTGGTGCCTTCGCCGTGGCAGGCGCACCGCAGCGGTGCTGGCGGTGTCGCTGACCGCGCTCATCGGTGCGCAACTCGTGCTGACCGGCCATGACGAGCTTGCCGAATCGCGCTCGACCGCGCCGATCCTGGCTCGCGTGGTCGCGGCGCACGGGCCTTTGCGCCGCGACGTGCCGTTTTACACGATCCGCATGTACGATCAGACCTTGCCGTATTATCTCGGTCGAACCGTCGTGCTCGTCGAATTCCAGGACGAGCTGGCGATGGGGCTCAAGAGCGAACCGGAGAAGGCGATCGCCACCGTTGCCGAATGGCGCCGTCGCTGGGAGGCGGCCGACCAGGCCTATGCGATCATGCAACCGGACGAATTCGACGAACTGCAACGAGAGGGCGTGGCGATGGTCGAGCTGGGACGCGACCCGCGCCGCGTCATCGTCGCCCGGCGCTGATGACCTGGATTGCGCTGTGCTTTCTTCTCACCGGCGTACTGCTCAACGCCGGTGCGCAGCTGCTCCTCAAGGCGGGCACGAACGTGCTCGGCGTGATCACGCTTACCGCGGACAACTGGCCGGCACAATTCGGGCGCATGGCGCTGGAGCCGCACATCGCCGGCGGACTGGCCTGTTATGTCGTAAGCGTGGTGGTGTGGATCATGGGCCTCTCCCGCGTCCCGGTATCGATCGCCTACCCGATGCTGTCGCTCGGATATATCGTCAACGCCGTCGCCGCGCATTACCTTTTCGGCGAATCGGTAACGCTGTCGCGCTGGCTTGGTATCGGCTTTATCGTCGTCGGCGTATGGCTCGTGGCGCGCTCGTGATGCCCGGCCATCTCAAGTTCGCCGGCCCGCTGCTCGACGAGGCGACCATCGCCGGGGTCGGCGAGGTGCTGCGTTCGGGCCACCTTGCCAGCGGCCCCTGGGTGCACACCTTCGAGGGGCGGCTGTCGGCCTTCTGCGCTGGGCGGCCGGTGCGGGTGCTGACTTCCGCCACCGCCGCGATCGAGGTCGCGCTGCAGCTCTGCGGCATCGGGCCCGGCGACGAAGTGATCACCTCGGCGCAGAGCTTCTTCACCGTGCTCAACATGATCGTCAAGGTAGGGGCGACGCCGGTGTTCGTCGATTGCGAGCTCGTCACCCGCAATATCGACCTGCGCCAGGTAGAAGCGGCCATCACGCCGCGCACCCGGGCGATCATGCCGACACATTATCCGGGCTCGCTTGTCGACATGGACGCGCTGTTCGCGCTGGCGCGACGGCACGGCGCGCGCGTCATCGAGGACGCTGCGCTGGTGCTCGGCTCGCGCTGGAAAGGCCGCAATGTCGGCGCGTTTGGCGACCTCACCACGTTCAGTTTTCATCCGAACAAGAACATCACCTCCATCGAAGGCGGCGCGCTGGTGGTCAACGACGAGGCCGAGGCGAAGCGGGTGGAGGCGCTGCGTTTCCACGGCATCACCTACCTACCGGACCGGACGCGCGATGTCGACTTCCCGGGCGGCAAGTTCAACCTGCCCGACGTGAATGCGCGCATCGGCTGCGGCCAACTGGAACGGCTGCCGGAGTTCCTGGCGCAGCGCCGGGCGCTGGCCCAGCGCTATTTCGCCCAGCTGGCCGGCCTGCCGGTGGGCGTGCTGCCGCCCAAGCCAGGCGCGGAGGGCGATGACGGCCATTCCTGGAACATGTTCTGCGTCCTGCTGCCGCTCGAAGAGCTGACCATCTCGCGCCGCGCAGTCCGTGACGCCCTGGAAGCGCGCGGCATCGCCACGGGTGTGTCTTACGAGGCACTGCATCTTTGCACCCTGGGACGACGCTATGGCGGGCGCGAGGGCCAGTTTCCCAATGCCGAGCGCATCGCGCGCGAAACGGTGTCGCTGCCCCTGCACGCCGGATTGACCGAAGCCGATGTCGATCGAGTCTGCGAAGGGCTCGGCGCCGTGATCGGCGCGAGCCGGAGATGACGGTGGCGGCGCCCCAGGTATCGGTGGTGATCCCCGTCTACAACGAGGAAGCGGCCCTCGGCGCGCTGTTCGACCGGCTTTATCCCGCGCTCGACCGGCTCGGCGTCCCCTACGAAGTGCTGTTCGTCGACGACGGCAGCCGCGACCGCTCGGCGGCGCTGCTCAAGGACCAGTTCTTGCGGCGGAGCGACGTCACCCGGGTGATTCTGTTCCACGCCAACTACGGCCAGCACATGGCCATCGTCGCCGGGTTCGACCATTGCCGCGGCGAACGCATCGTCACGCTGGATGCCGACCTGCAGAATCCGCCCGAGGAGATCGCCAAGCTGCTCGCGGCGATGGACGCGGGTCACGATTACGTCGGGAGCATCCGCCGCACGCGGGAGGATTCGTGGTGGCGGCATGCGGCTTCGCGGCTGATGAACCGCCTGCGCCAGCGCATCACCCGGATCAAGATGACCGATCAGGGCTGCATGTTGCGCGCCTACAGCCGCGACATCGTGCGCGCCATCGCCGCATCGCGCGAGGTCAGCACCTACATCCCGGCGCTCGCCTACACCTACGCGCACGATCCGACCGAGGTCGAGGTCGAGCATGCCGAGCGCGCTGCCGGCATTTCGAAATACTCGTTCTACCGGCTGATCCGTCTCAACTTCGACCTCATCACCGGCTTTTCTCTGGTGCCGCTGCAGCTGTTCTCGATGTTCGGCATGCTCGTCTCGGTCGGCGCAATCATTACCTACCTCATCGTCATCGTCGACCGTCTGCTGCGGGCCGGTTGGCGCGAAGGCTTCTCCACCCTCTGGGACCGCGACATCCTTGCCTTTTTCCTGCTCGGCACGGTGCTCTTCGGCTTGGGCCTGGTCGGCGAGTACGTCGGGCGCATCTACCAGCAGGTGCGGGAACGACCCCGGTACACGATCCAGGCGGTGCTGGAGCGCAGCGCAGGCGATTCGCCGCCGCCGTGACCCGCGCCGTCGTCTTCGCCTATCACAATGTGGGCGTGCGTTGCCTCAAGACGCTGCTTGCCCACGGTGTCGATGTGCCCCTGGTGATCACCCATGAGGACCTGCCGCAGGAGCAGATCTGGTTCGACCGCGTGGCGACGACTGCCGCCGACTATGGCGTCGCGACCATGGCCCCGGTCGATCCGAACGGCGCCGATGTGGTCGCGCGCATCGCCGGCTGCCGGCCCGATTTCCTCTTCTCGTTCTACTATCGCCTCCTGCTGAAGGCGCCGCTGCTGGCGCTGGCGCCGCGCGGTGCGCTCAACGTGCACGGTTCTCTTCTGCCCAGGTATCGCGGCCGCGCGCCGGTGAACTGGGCGCTCATCCACGGCGAGACGCAGACCGGGGCGACGCTGCACTACATGACGGAAAAACCCGACAACGGCGACATCGTGGCCCAGACCGCGGTGCCCATCCTGCCCGATGACACCGCCAAGGAGGTGTTCGACAAGGTGACGGTCGCCGCCGAAATCGTCCTGTATGGCGCGCTGCCCGCGCTCCTTGCCGGGGCCGCGCCGCGGCGACCCCAGGATGCCGCCCAGGCCACCTACTTCGGCGGCCGCAGGCCCGAGGATGGCACCATTGACTGGTCGCAGGCGGCAGGCGACATCCACAACCTCGTGCGCGCGGTCGCGCCGCCGTACCCTGGGGCGCGCACCCGCGTGCGCGGCCGGCCCGCGCGCCTCCTGCGCAGCCGCGTGCGCGACCGCGTTGCGCCGGCGACGAGCACGCCGTCACTGACCATCGATCACGGCGAAATGGTCGCGCACTGCGGCGGCGGCGGCATGCTGGCGATCCACGCGCTCGAAGTCGATGGCGTGGCGGTGAGCGCCGCCGCACTTGCCGAGGTCTGCGGCGCCCTGCCGATCCCCCTGGTCGACTGAGCCTCGCCTCGCCGTTTGGCCCGCCCGAGCCGCGCGGGTAGAATCCCGGTTCGCCGCGCCAGCCGCAGCCGGCGTTCATCCTATGCGCAGAGTCCTCATCCTCGGTGTCAACGGCTTTATCGGCCATCATCTCTCCCAGCGGATCATCGCCGCGACCGATTGGGAGATCTACGGCATGGACATGCAGACCGATCGCATCGCCGATCTGCTGGCCGAGAAGCGCTTCCATTTTTTCGAAGGCGACATCACGATCAACCGGGAGTGGATCGAATACCACATCAAGAAGTGCGACACCGTGCTGCCGCTGGTTGCCATCGCGACTCCGGCGACATACGTGCGCGAACCCTTGCGCGTGTTCGAGCTCGATTTCGAAGCGAACCTTCCGATCGTCCGGGCCTGTGTCAGGCATCGCAAGCGCGTGGTGTTCCCGTCGACCTCCGAGGTCTACGGCATGTGCCGCGACGATGAATTCGATCCCGACCGTTCGGATCTGGTGTTGGGACCGATCGCCAAACCGCGCTGGATCTACGCCTGCGCCAAGCAGCTGATGGACCGGGTGATCCATGCCTACGGCATGCAGGAGGGCCTCGACTACACGTTGTTCCGCCCGTTCAACTGGATCGGCGCCGGTCTGGACTCGATCAACACCGCCAAGGAAGGCAGCTCGCGCGTCATCACGCAATTCCTCGGCCACATCGTGCGCGGCGAGGCGATCAAGCTGGTCGACGGCGGCACCCAGAAGCGCACCTTCACCTATATCGACGATGGCATCGATGCGCTGCTGAAGATCATCGCCAACCCCGGCGGGGTTGCCAGCGGCAAGATCTACAACATCGGCAATCCGCGCAACAATTACTCGGTGCGGGCGCTGGCGCAGATGATGCTCGACCTGGCGCTGACCTACCCGGAATACCGGGACAGCGCGGCGAAGGTCAAACTGGTCGAGACGACGGCCGACGCGTACTATGGCAAGGGGTATCAGGATGTGCAGCAGCGAGTGCCCAAGATCGACAATACCTGCGCCGACCTGGATTGGCGTCCCACGGTCACCATGGAGGATTCGTTGCGGCGCATCTTCGATGCCTATCGCGGCCAGGTCGCGGAGGCGCGCGCGCTGGTGGAATGACTTGCTGGCCCGCACCTGACCCATCGGCAAAGCGCATGCTGCTCGCCCTCAAGATCGATGTCGATACGCTGCGTGGCACGCGCGAGGGCGTGCCACGCCTGCTCGATATCCTCCGCCGCCATGACGCCGGGGCGACATTCCTTTTCAGCATCGGCCCGGATCACACCGGCCGCGCAATCCGACGCGCTTTTCGCCCCGGGTTCATGCGCAAGGTGCAGCGCACCTCGGTGGTCCGCCACTACGGGCTCAGGACGCTTCTCTACGGCACCATGCTGCCGGGCCCGGACATCGGCCGGCGCACGGGCGACATCCTGCGGCGGACACGGGACGAGGGCTTCGAAGTCGGGGTCCACGCCTGGGACCACGTCAAGTGGCAAGACGGCCTGGGTCGCGCGGGCGCAGAGTGGACAGCCGGCCAGATGCGGCTTGCCTGCGATCGCTTCGTCGACATTTTCAAGGAGACGCCGCGCGTGCATGGCGCGGCGGGCTGGCAGATGAACGTGCACGCGATGCGCCTCACGCAGGCGCTCGGCTTCGAGTATTGTTCGGACGGGCGCGGAACGCATCCGCATTTGCCGGTATGGAACGCCGAGCTCATCCGCTGCCCGCAGCTGCCGACGACGTTGCCGACGCTCGACGAGCTGATTGGCACCGATGGGATCGACGAGGATACGGTCGCCGAGCGGCTGCTCGCGCTGACCCTGACACCGCCTCCGGACGACCACGTCTTCACGTTGCACGCGGAATTGGAGGGCATGCGCCTGGCTCCGGCCTTCGAACGCCTGCTCGCCGGCTGGAAGGCACAGGGCTACCGGCTGGTGCCGATGCGCACGCTCTACGAGACGCTGCAGGCGCTGGCGCTGCCGCGATGCGAAGTGGGCCCCGGAACGGTGCCCGGCCGCAGCGGAACGCTGCTCTGCCAGGGGCGGGAATTCCTGGGCGACATCGATCTGGCCGAGGCGGCTTGAGGCAACCATGGCAACCAAGAAAGTCGACGATTTCAGCGTGCCGTCCACCGCCGGCACGTTCACGCTGTCGGAGCACAAGGATCACCCCGTCGTGCTCTATTTCTACCCCAAGGACAGCACCCCCGGGTGCACGCTGGAAGGGGCACAGTTCCGCGACTTGCATAAGCAGTTCGCGAAGCTTGGCGCGGTCGTGGTCGGCGTCTCGCGCGACAGCCTCAAGTCGCACCAGAACTTCAAGGCCAAGATGAAGTTTCCCTTCGACCTCATCGCCGATGTCGACGAGAAGCTTTGCACCCAATTCGGCGTCATGAAGATGAAGAACATGTACGGCAGGCAGGTGCGCGGCATCGAACGGAGCACTTTCATCATCGATGGCAAGGGGGCTTTGGTGCGCGAGTGGCGCGGCCTCAAGGTCCCCGGCCACGCCGAAGAGGTGCTCGAGGCGGTCAAGACGCTGTAACGCAAACCCGGCGCGTGTGCCCTTTGCGCCACAATCGGTGGCCTCGCCGGGCGCCCTCGACCACAATGTCTTGTGTTTTCGCCGACGGGTGGTCTACGATGCGCAGGAGCGTCCGTTCACCGCCACTGCCCCAAGGAGGCCCATGGTCGAGCGCAAACTTCGTCTCGCCCCGCAAACCACCAAGACCAGCAAGACCTCACTTCCCAAGCTGTTCGTGCTCGACACCAACGTGTTGATGCACGATCCCACCAGCCTCTACCGCTTTGAAGAGCACGACCTCTATCTGCCGATTCTCACCCTCGAGGAACTCGACAATAACAAGAAAGGCGTAACTGAAGTCGCGCGCAATGCGCGGCAGGCATCGCGCTATCTCGACGAGCTGGTGACCGCGGCGGTGGCGATCAGCGGCGGGAACATCGCTGCGGGAATTCCTCTCAAGCCGGCCAGCGGCGGCGCGGCGAGCGGCCGCCTGTTCCTGCAAACCGAGGCGATCTCGACGGCGCTGCCACCGTCGCTCGCCGGCGGCAAGGCTGACAACCAGATCATCGCGGTGGTGATGCACCTCCAGCGCCTGCACGCGAAGCGCAGCGTCATCCTGGTGTCGAAGGACATCAACATGCGCATCAAGGCGCATGCGGTTGGAATCGCGGCGGAGGATTACTTCAACGACAAGGTACTCGAGGATACCGACCTCCTATACAGCGGCATGCGCGAGCTGCCGCCGGATTTCTGGGATCGCCATGGCAAGGGGATGGAATCCTGGCAGCAGGGCGGTCATACTTTCTACCGCGTCACCGGTCCGCTCTGCCACAGCCTGCTCATCAACGAGTTCGTCTTTCAGGAGGCCAAAGGTCCGGGCGAGACGCCGCTGTTCGCTCTCGTCAAGGAGGTCACGGGGCGCACCGCGCTGCTGCAGACACTGCGCGACTATACGCATCACAAGAACAACGTCTGGGGCATCACGGCCCGCAACCGTGAGCAGAACTTTGCGCTCAACCTGCTCATGAACCCGGAAATCGATTTCGTGACCCTGCTCGGCCAGGCCGGGACCGGCAAGACCCTGCTCACGCTCGCCGCAGGGCTAATGACGACGCTGGAGTTCAAGGTCTACTCGGAAATCATCATGACGCGCGTCACGGTCCCGGTCGGCGAGGACATCGGTTTTCTGCCCGGGACCGAGGAAGAAAAGATGAACCCATGGATGGGGGCGCTGGAGGACAACCTCGACGTGCTCAACAAGACTGACGATGAAGCAGGCGAATGGGGCCGCGCCGCGACGCGCGACCTGATCCGTTCGCGCATCAAGGTGAAATCGCTCAACTTCATGCGCGGTCGCACCTTCATCAACAAATTCCTGATCATTGATGAGGCGCAAAACCTCACCCCGAAACAGATGAAGACGCTGATCACGCGTGCCGGGCCGGGCACCAAGGTCGTATGCCTGGGCAACATCGCACAGATCGACACGCCGTATCTGACCGAGGGAAGCTCGGGGCTGACCTACGTCGTCGACCGCTTCAAGGGCTGGTCGCACAGCGGCCATATCACGCTGCTGCGCGGCGAACGCTCGCGGCTTGCCGATCGGGCGGCAGAGATCCTGTAGCCGGTCGGCCGCGCAGTACAATGCGCGGGTGAGCATGTCGCCGCGACTCGCTCGCTGCCTTGCGCTTGCTGCGCTGGCGCTCGCCGCGTGCACCAAATCGCCCGCCGGCCCGGATCTCGGCCGGCTCTATCGCGCCGGCACGCAGTTCGCCGATCCCACGCCGGTCATCCTCATTCCGGGGCTGTTCGGCTCCAAGCTGCGCGACCGCACGACCGGCGTCGAGGTCTGGCCCGGAACGGCGCGGATGATCTTGTTTGGCGACTACCGCCAGCTCGCCCTGGATTTCGACCGCACGACGCTCGCGGTGCGCCCCGACAACCTCGAGGCGTTTGACATCACCGATGCGGCGCTCGGACAGGATTTCTACGGCAAGATCATCGCCACGCTGCGCGATTTCGGCGGTTATGTCCCCGGCGTCGTGGGCGTACCGCCGAAGCCAGGCGAAAAACGCTACTACATCTTCCCCTACGACTGGCGTCAGGACAACGTCGAGACGGCGCGCGGACTCGATCGCCTGATCGAGGCGATCCGACGCGACTACGGAGATCCTTCGCTGCGAGTGGACATCGTCGCCCATAGCATGGGCGGTCTGGTCGCGCGCTATTACCAACGCTATGGCACGGACGACGTTCTCGATGGACGGGATTCGCAGCTCACCCTTTACGGTACGTCACGGGTGCGCAAGCTCATCCTCCTCGGCACGCCCAACATGGGCTCGGCATCGTCCCTCCACGCCTTCCTCTCTGGTGAGGCGATCGGCTTCGGCCGCATCCCGCAGGAAGTGCTGGCAACGCTGCCTTCTGGCTACCAGCTGTTCCCGCACCCGCTGGTGACCTGGTTGCTCGATGTCTCGGGTCGGGCCCTTCATGATGATCTGTTCAACGGCGAAACCTGGCGCCGCTATCGCTGGTCGATCTTCGATCCGGTGGTGCAGGCGCGCATCCGCGCCGCGCACGGGGCCGACGCGGATGCGTACCTCGCTGCGCTCGCCCGCTTCTTCGACTACCGCCTCGAGCGGGCGCGGCGCTTCCTCTGGGCGCTGTCGACGCCCGAGCCCCCTAGCCAGATCCGCTACGTGCTCTTCGGCGGCGACTGCGATCCGACGCCGGCGCGGCTCGTGCTGGAGGATGTCGACGGCACGCCGGTAGCGCGCCTTTATCCGCGCCAGATCCGCGCCCGCGTCCCGGGCGTGTCGTATCGGGACCTGATGCTCGAACCCGGCGACGGCAGCGTGACCAAGCCGTCGCTGCTTGCGCGCGAGACGCTCGATCCCTCCGCGCCGCAGACCGAGGACAGCCTCATCCCGATCGCGTACTGGTTCTTTCTCTGCGAGCGGCACGAGAAGCTCGCCGGCAACATCAACTTTCAGGACAATCTGCTCAACGTCCTGCTCACGCGCAGCCTGCCGTGGGACATGAAGCCACCGCCAGGCAATTAGCGCCCCACAAAATGTCGGGCGGCATTGCGCTCAGCCACCCGGCCACAATCCTTACAGCTACTGCTGGCTGCACCGGAATTTGAGCTATTCCGGATACGCATCGTTGGTCACATCGGCGCTGCTCAATGGCCAGTCCAGCGTGGTTTCAGAGATCTTGCGAATAAGCACGCCGGAATACATGAAGCCGCCAGCATTCTCCGCCTGGCTGTACTGATCCTGATAAACACTGGGAATGATGTGCTGAAGGTCCCCGAGTTCTGTGTCAAGGACCCGGAACCCGGTGTGAGCATTGAAGATGCCCTTCCACGCCGAATCCGAGAATCTAAAATAGTCCCATGGCATGTCGTGCATGCCAATGGTTTGATGCGTAACGATCAGGCCAACACCGCCCACGCGCAGAATGCGATTCATCTCTATTGCCACCTTCCAGGGCATCACGAGATGTTCGAATACCGCGAACGATGAAACCATATCGAATGACCCTGCCTCCAGCACTTCGCTCATGCGATGGGCATCGCACACCACATCGACGCCTGAATCCGGCAACACGTCCAGCACCACCACTTCCTTGTCGCGAAAATTATCTGCGCGCAGCACGCCGCTACGGGCGCGCCCGCCGATATCCAGCATGCGCCGGTACCCCTCCCTGGAAATGATCTTATTGAACCGGATCAACAATCGACCGCTAACGCGATGGGCGCTTTCGGCAATGGCTCTCAGCGTCACCGAAAATGTCGGCAGGCCTTCGAACTGAAATCGAAGCGGAAGGTCCGCCAAGAATTGGTCTTCTAGGAAAAGAAGCTGTACGGCAAACGCAGCCGATGGCATCGTTCCATCGCCGGGCTGGAAGGCGATAACCGAGGCGAGAAAACGCTTATCGCTCGATTCGACCGCTCGAAGGATATATTCCTTTCGTGCCACCACGCCACTGACTCGGACGGTGTTGAAAAATTTTGCACACTGCACGAACGTAATCGGCAGTGCTTGCGTTGCGACCCACGGTGCACCCGATACCGTTCCAAGGTCATGCGAGGCGTCGTAGATTACGTTGCTCGTGGCGGTCATTTGCACTGTCCGCGGTGGTCGATGCCGGGGCTAGGAAAGCCTTACGACGTCCTAGCGCGGGCCGCCTTTAGTGAGCGTATATGACACGCTTGAAGACCAGAGCGGTTGCGTCCGCTTGGCACACAGCTGATTGGCGCGCAATGCAAGATCGCGCAGTCGCGCCCCATGACGCGGGTGCTGACTGAACTTGTGGGCGATTTGGATGGTTGCTTGCAGCGCCGCACTATCGGGCGCGCGACCGCCCGCTTGTGCGGCATCCCGCATCCCGTCGAACCACACCGGAAACAGTGGATCCGCCGGCATCGGCTTATTCGCGTCCGCCAACGCTGCCTCGATGCCATCCGGAGTCAACATTTCCTCACCGTAATGGCGTCTGACGAAGGCGCGGTAAGCTTCGCTCAACGCGATGGCTTCCCGCCACATCCCGCGCTCACCGAAGAATTCAGCCGCCATCGGCACAAAGTTCTCGACAAGGGACGGCTCCGCAAGCGCATACGCGTCGGCCGATGAACATTGGTCTCCGAATTCCGCCAGCCTTCGCAGCATGGCCGTTGCAGGTGGGTAATTTCCCGCGGCAAGATCGAGCGCCGCCCCTGTGGTCCGCGCCGGCCAAAGCAGCGATAACGCTTCAAGGAAGTAAATGCTGCCGAAATTCGCACAAGCTTCGATCGCCGCGCAGGCGCCGTCGCAGTACACCTTGGCTTTCGCATGGTCACGCTCCCACTGCAGGGCGATTTTCCCCATCAGGTAATAGAGCGCCGGCACAAAATAGGGCGCGATATGTCCCATTTCCGCAAGCGTCGTTGCCGCTGCAAGCCTCGGCGCCAGTCGCCGCGGGTCCAGCGCGATCTCGCCATGACTGTGCACGACCGACTTGCCGAGCAGGAGGGCGACTCGCTGGGCATCGGCACCCTTCCCGGTGTTGACGAGGTCGCGCAGGTAGCGATAAGCGTAGCCTTGCCATACCGCGGGGTCGAGCCCGGTGCTCGCCAGACGATCCTCCAGGAAGCGGAAGAGCGAAATGCGCAGGGTTTCGTGGTCGAGAGTAAGCCGGATCGGCGCTCGCGACGCCCAGAGTATCTGCCGCTCGCCGAATGTGCGCGCTTCCACGTAGGTGAATCCGGCATCCCGAGCCACGCGCGCGAATGCTTCGTGCGACAGCAGGAACCCGTGAAAGCCCGGACACAACGCGGCGACGAGGCCAATGGAATGGTTCGGCTTGGTGATGAATTCGGCGCTGGGCGTGGTCAAAATCAAGAGGCCGTGGTCGGCGACGTAGCCAGACAAAAGTTGGGCGAACTTACTTGGGTCCGGCACGTGCTCGATGACTTCGGAGGCATACACGACGTCGAACTTCCGGCCATTGAGCGGGGCGCACTCCTGGAGAAGCTCGTTATGGACTGTTAAGCCGAGCTTTTGCGCGCCAACGGCGCCATACTCGGACAGCTCCACTCCGATCGCGTCCCCCCGACCCGTGCGTTGCCAGAAATCGAGCGCGAAGCCAAACCCGCACCCGACATCGAGCAGGGAGCCCCGCTCGGCGCCGGCGAGGATCGGCCAGATTGTTTCCCATACGCCGCCTACCGATTCGACGTAGAGGCGCCAGAATTCCTCGCGGTTTTGATCGAGCTCGCTGAAGTCTCGGATTTGCGGCGGATCATAAAACGCGCTTTGGCAACTGGTGCAGCGCAATAGGGTGAGGGGCGTATGCGGAGCCGACAGGGCAGGAACGTGCAGAATCGGTGGCGCCGGATTCGTCGCTCCGCACGCCGGGCACCTCAGGCCCACGCGCGGTGGCACCTTGCTCACGTCCCAATCGATATCGTCAGGGGTAATTGCGGTCATAAGGGCTTCTAGTGAAGTTCGACGACCCGGTGGCGAAATGGGCCAAGAAGGCAGCTGGCCATCCCGCGCCGCCGTACGCGAACAGTCGCCATCCTCGCCGGCGGAGCTGTCGTCGGCACGCCAAGCATGGTATCAGGCCGTGCGGCTTGGCACCGGCTCGTCGAGTCGGGAATCGGGGCCGCGGGCCCCGGCATCGACGCGGTCGCCGACCAGGTCCGCGACCATCGCCCGCAGCCTCTGTGGAGCGAGCACCTCGGCCATACCTGCGCTCAGCACCGTGACAATGAACATTTGCCCCCAGTTCGCCACGCATGGCGCCCACTCCGAGTCGCTCGCGACGCCGGTCGTCGCCCACTCCAGATAGTCGCTCAGCACACGGTCGGCTTCGGTTCGCGCACTGTCGGCGCTCTCCGCGATCGTGTTTGCTCTATGCAGTCGATAGCGATAGCTACGCCCGCGAACGTAACGCGGCTCGGCTACGCGGAGCGCGCGAAGGCAGAAGTCCCAATCGTGGTTGTAGCGGAAATCGCGAAAACCACCCACCCGGTCGAAGAGCTCGCGCGAGAAGAACAGGTTCCCGCTCGATATGGCGATATTGGCTTCCAGCATGGCGAAACCGATGGTCTGCTTGAGCGGGATGGCGCCCTGCATGACGAGCTTGTCCAGCGCCCGCTCATCGCGCAGCGGATCCGCCTCGCGGTCGTCCTCGCCGATGACCTCGACCTCCGCGAAGCCCCAGGCGAAGCCCTGGGCGGCGACGTGGTCGATCATCACCTGCAGCCGATCCGCCGTGAAGGCGTCATCTGAGTTGAGCACGTTCACGTACTTCGCATCGCATTGCGTCACACCCTCGTTGATGGTCGCAGCCGCTCCCCGGTTCGGCCGCGAAACGAAGCGCGATGGAAAGGGCGAATGCTCGAGCGCGCGTTGCACCGCAGCGACCGAGCCGTCGGTCGATCCGTCGTCGATGACGATCAGCTCGACATGGCGATAGGTCTGGGCGAAGACCGAAGCCAAGGCGCGCTCGACGTAGCCACCATGGTTGTAACAGGGGACCACGACCGCGACCTTGGGCGAGACGCCGCTTGCGGGCATTTCGCGCAGCTTGCGCCAGGCGCGGTAGCGAGCTTGCGTGTCCCCCGCCTGACGCCGGTCGCTGTCACTGATGAGCCGGGCGACGACGAGCCCCAGATTGTGCCGATAGCTCCAGAACCCCCAATTGGTCAGTTCCAGCGCACGCCGAATGAGTGCCAGCGCCTCGAGGTCGTCGCCGAGTTCGTAACAGACGACCCCCAGCATGTGCAGCGCATCGGGCTCGTCCGGCACAAGCGCAAGCGCCTCGCGGTAGAGCCCGGCCGCGCGCTGGAGATCGCGCGCCCGCTGCGCCTCCATCGCCGCATCCATCAGCGGCTTCGCGGCGGCGCGGGAGTCGCCGCTGCGCAACCGACCGCAACATTCCTTGTAACGCCGGCCGCTGCCGCAAGGGCAGGGGTCGTTGCGTCCGGGGCTGCCTCGGCCGGCAGGTGGCACCCTCATCGATGCCGATGCGAAACGGGATGAAGGATGGGCGCGACCCTCGTCATGGCGATCAGGCGTGCGCCGGGACAACCTCGAGCAGCAGGCGGCGGATTTGGTCCGCAGTGTCGCGCTGATGATAGTGATGGCGCACATCCTCGGCCGCATTGGCGGCAATCGAGGCGCGCAGTTCCGGGAGCCGAATCATGCGATCGAGCGCGCCCACCCAGCTGGCGACCGTATTGTCGGCCAGCAGGCCCGTGACGCCTTGATCGATGTAGTCGATGTACGGCGCGACCGCGCTGTAGACTCCTGCCACGCCGAGTGCGCCGTACTCGCGGTACTTGACCTGGGTCTTGAAGCTCTCGAAGAGACTGCCGATCAGCGGTGCGATGCCGATATCCCACCGGCGACCGAGCGCGTAATCGATGTAGGCATCGTAGCTCCTGATATGCGACTGCACCCGCACGTTTTTCGCCGCGGCTATTTCGACCGGGGCCCAGCCGACGAACTCGAAGTACACCCGATCGGGGTGCAGGTCGCCCATTGTCTCGATCACCCGCACGAGCAGCTCGGTCACGCTGGCACGACGCGACGTCGGGTAGGCGATGCGCAGCTCGCCTTTCGGGCGCGCATCGCGTTCGAGGCGGGCGGCGGACGCGGCAATGCGGTCGAGATCGACGCCTGGAACAATGTACTCGACGCGCGTCTCTGGATGACGCCGGGCGACGTAGTCGCGCAGCCGCTCCGACATCACCAATACGATCGCCGCACCGGCGATGAACTCATCCAGCGTCTGCACCACGGCAGGGTTGTTAAAGTATGGAGCGATGTGGCGGTCGACCGATGCGTCGAGCTCCCAGAAGTTGTCGTCGAGGAAGTAGGCGTAGCGCAGACCCCGCGCCAGCAGGTAACGCGGCAGCCAGCCGAACCCCGGATGGCACAGGCGCGAAACCACGATCGCCTCGCGATCCACATTCACCCCAAATAGCTGGTCCGCCACGCGGACCTCGACATCGCCGAAAGCCTGGGCCATGACGCGCGCCAGGATCCACGTGGTGGGGATGTCGCCGTCGGCGATCAGCAGCGGGGCAATCAGAAGCTCCTGGGCGAGGCCATGCTTTCAAAGCGCGTATATTCGCCAAGAAAGGTCAACCTTATGGTGCCAATCGGTCCGTTGCGCTGCTTGCCGATGATGATTTCCGCGACGCCCTTGTCCTGCGTGTCCTCGTTGTACACCTCGTCGCGGTAGATGAACAGGATCACGTCTGCATCCTGCTCGATCGCGCCCGAGTTGTGACTGACGATGCCGTCGGCGAGCCACGATGCGGGTCCGGGAACCGTGATATCGAACACTTCCGCCTCGCCATCGGGCTCGACTCCGACCACCCGATCCCAGAACACGTCTGACCGGGCCAGGTCGCCAGGCTCCGGGGCATCGAGTAGCGCGGCATACTCGGACAGCAGCGTGCGGGACGGAGCAAAGCTGAAATGCGAGGAGCCTCCGTAGGCGGTACTGCGGCGAGCCGCCATGGCCCTCTGACTGAAACCCTTCGCCAGCATGATGGACTTTACTTGTTGATACACCTCGATCGGAATCGTATCGACGTTGGTGCTGGGCGTCGTTGCTTCCAATACCGCGCGCAACCCCAGCGCGGGAGCCACGCGCGGGCCGAACGCTCCTATGGTATCGAGGAACCGAAGCTGTTGCGTCGAGCCTGAAACGTCGACCGTGTATGCCGGACGATAGCCTTTTTGCAGCACCGTGCGAATGCGCGCGACAATCCCAAGACGCAGGAGCAGCACGGAGACATCTGAGGCGAGACCGGGGCTTGAAGTACCGAAATAGATCCGCCCGGCGCCCTTGCTTCCGGCGCGGCGCGGTGAAATCGAGCCGTCGGTCGCCCATAAATGCCGCAACAGTAGCGCAACTTGTTCGTTCGGAAGCCGGAAGACGTCGCCCGGCAAGCGCTTTTCATGCGCGCGCTGGTTAAAGATACCCATTTCACGAAGCCACCGGTTGACACCTTGGGGGGCCCAGCGGTTGCCATTCCCGCGGAGCAGCAGCTCGTGCCACATCCTACGTCCGCGGTAGCGCGTGACCTTCGCGCCGAACGCCTCTGCTGCCTCGCGCACCGCGCGGCTGTTGTCCTCGGACGCGGTCGTATAACGCAGCGGTTGGTTGCTCAGATAGCTGCCTGCGCCCACAAGCTGCCCCAGCAGCACGAGGTGATGGTCCGGCCAGAAGAATGGCACGCGTGGCGGCGGCAAGTGACGAGCCAGCGCGACCCGATCGCCGACGCATAACGCATCTGCTCTCGTCCAGCCGCCCCCCGCATAAAGGCGATGGCGTCCGGTGACACGCAGCGTGCGCCCGCTAGCGAGCGCGACGCGCAACACTGGCCGTACCCCCACTGGCCATACGCGCTCACTTCTCGCGGCGACGATCTTCTGCTCGGGGGACATGGCCCACACCTCGGGCGTAGTTCCCACGAGCTCCCGTATTGGCACACGTCGTCCGTCGACGAGGAGCACCGGCGTTTCACCGGTCACGCATTCGCGCAAATCCGACATGATCGGGCGCTTGTTCGGCCGTTGCTCGAGGCTGCGGTTGAGCTGCGAGAGCGCCAGGACCGGAACCTTGAGTTCTTTTGCCAGCGCCTTGAGCGAGCGCGAGATTTCCGAGATCTCGGTGGCGCGGTTCTCGCCCTGGGCGACCGCCTGCATGAGCTGCAGATAGTCGACGACGATTGCGCCGAGCTTGCCGCCGTACTGGCGCGCCAGCCGGCGGGCCCGCGCGCGCAGTTCCAGGGCATTGAGCGCGGGCGTCTCGTCGACGTGGATCGCCGCTTCGGAGAGCCGGCCGAGCGCGTCCGACAGCCGCCCCCAGTCGTCGGGCGTGAGCTGGCCGGTGCGGACCTTGTGTTGGTCGACCCGGCCGACCGATCCGATCAGTCGCATCGCCAGTTGCATCGAGCCCATTTCCATGCTGAAGATCGCGACCGGCAGCTTGGACGAGAGCGCGATATGCTCGCCGATGTTGAGGGCCAGCGCGGTTTTACCCATGCTCGGCCTGCCGGCGATGACGATGAGGTCGCCTTCCTGCAGGCCCGAGGTCATGCGATCGAGGTCGGCAAATCCGGTGGGCACGCCCGTGACGTCGGATGGATTGTCACGGTGAAACAGAAGTTCGATGCGTTCGACCGCCTGCGTCAGCAGCGGTCGTAGCTCCTGAAAGCCCTGCTGCCCGCGCGCGCCGTGTTCGGCGATCTCGAAGACCTTGGTCTCTGCCTGGTCGAGAACTTCGCGCACGCTGCGGCCCAGCGGGTTGTAGGCCGCGTCGGCGATTTCCCCGCCGGCGGCAGCGAGCCGGCGCAGAATCGCCCGTTCCCGCACGATCTCGGCGTAGCGCCGGATGTTGGCTGCGGTCGGAACGTTCTCCACCAGGGCACCCAGATACGCCATCCCGCCGATGTATTCGAGCTTCTTCAGTGAGGCAAGACTCTCGCCCACCGTGACCACATCGGCGGGTTTGTTGTCGGCGATCAGATGCATGATCGCGTCGAACACGGCGCGGTGGGCATCGCTGTAGAAATCATCGGCGCCGAGAATGTCGCCGATGCGGTCGGCCGCGGCATTTTCCAGCAGCAAGCCGCCGAGCACCGATTGCTCCGCCTCCGGCGAATGGGGGGGCAGCTTCAGTGCTTCGAGCTGGGTGTCGTTGGGCATCGGCGGCAGCGTGCGAGCAGCGCTGCAATTTTATCAGGTCGCCGATGCGGCCGGGCCGGGCCGTGGTGCCTCAGCCTTGCTGGATGTCGAGACCCAAGCGCTGGTTCGCCGGCACGGCAACGTCGAGCAGGCGCGGCTTGGGCAGGTCGAGCGAGCCCATCAAGCGGATGAATTCCTCGCGCGTCTTGCCGGTAAAGCGCGGATTGCAGCGCTTTTCCTCGCCAATCGTCGAGACCGTGCGGCCGTGGTAGTCGTGTGCCGGATAGACGCGCGTCGCGTCGGGCAGCGTGAACAGCCTGCCGGTAACGCTGTCGTACAGGGTCCCTGCGTCGCCGCTTTGGAAGTCGGTCCGGCCGCAGCCGCCGATGAGCAGCGCGTCACCGGTGAAAACGCATTCATGCCATAGGTAGGACATCGATCCGGCGGTATGCCCGGGCGTGTGCACGGCGCGGATGGTGTCGTCGCCGAAGCGAATCTCCGCCCCGTCGTCGAGCTGCAAGTCGGCCGGGACGATACCGCACTGCACCGGCGCCCCCGACTTGGCACCGGTGCGCTGGCACAACAGGCCGGCGGAGGTCACATGGTCGGCGTGCGCATGCGTTTCGAGCGCGTAGCGCAACGTCAATCCCTCGCGTTCGAGCAGGCGGAGGTAGGTGTCGAGGTGGGTGTCGACCGGATCGATGATGACCGCGGCGCGAGTCGTCGGATCGACGAGCACGTAGGTGAACGTCGATGAGGTCGTATCGAACAGCTGGTGGAAGTCGCGCATCGCCTTCATCTTCGGCGCCGGCGGAGGCGTCCCATTGTACGACGCCGGCGCAGTCGCGGGCGTCTTTGCGCTCGGGTCCCCGGCGTCAGGTGGGGGCGCCGGTCGTGTCCCCGAGCACCGAGACGGTGATCTGGGCCAGAACGTCGGTCTGCAACGCGATCGTCAACGGAAACTCGCCTACGTGCTTGAGCGGTCCCGCCGGCATGCGGATCATCGCCTTCTCGACCGTATGCCCTTTGGCCTGGAGCGCCTCGACGATGTCGACGTTGGTCACCGAACCGAACAGTCGGCCGTCGACGCCGGCCTTTTGCGTGATCTGAATCGCCACGCCGTCGAGGTTGGCCGCCACCGCCTGTGCCCGCTCGAGCTTCTCGGCCGCGATCTTCTCCAGCTCGGCGCGTTTTTCCTCGAGCATGAGCAGATTCTCGGGCGTGGCGCGCTTGGCCTTGCCCTGCGGAATCAGGTAATTGCGGGCAAAGCCGGGCTTGACCTTGACGACCTCGCCCAGGTCGCCCACGTTGAGTACCTTTTCGAGCAGGATGACTTGCATGGCGTTGTCCCCGGTCAGTGCAGATCGGTGTAAGGCAACAGCGCCAGGAAGCGGGCGCGCTTGATGGCCGTCGACAGCTGGCGCTGGTAGCGCGCCTTGGTTCCCGTGATCCGGGCCGGCATGATCTTGCCGTTCTCCTGAATGAAATCCTTCAGGACGTCGACATCCTTGAAATCGATCTGCTTGACGCCTTCGGCAGTAAAGCGACAGAACTTCTTGCGCTTGAACAGGTTGTTGCCGCGTTCGCGGCGCTTGCCGTCCTTGCCTTTGCCTTTCGCGTTCCTCGAGTTCCTTCCCATCGGGCGGGGCATGTCAATTTCCTTCTAGTCGTTCGAATGCGTTAACGTGCAGCGCGACACTGACGCCGGTCCGGTAGCGGCGCGCCAGGAAGCCGCGGCAGCGAAGCCGTTCTCCCACCGCGACGGAGGCAAGCTCCTTGGCAACGGGCCCGAGCGCGACGGCAGCGAGCTCACAGGAGACGCGCCGTTCGCCGTTGGCTTCGGTCTGCATCGATTCGTGCGCCAGCTCAAAATCGAGCGCCGCGACACCGGCCGGGGTGAAGCGCAGGTCGTCGCGGGCGGAGAGCCGCGCGTCGAGGGTGACTTCATTGATCGGCACCGTGGCGGCGCCGCGCTCAATCAGCCGTGGCCGCGGGTACCGGCGGCGGCGCCGCCGCACCAGCGGCGGCCGGCGCAACACCCGGGCCCTGTGGCGGGAGCGCCCGCGCTTTTTCTTCCTTCATCATCGGCGAAGGCGTGACCACGGCCTCGCGCATGGCCACGACCAGGTGGCGCAATACGGCGTCGTTGAACTTGAAGGCGTGCTCGAGCTCGGAAAGCGTGTCGTTGCCGCACTCGATGTTCATCAGCACGTAGTGCGCCTTGTGCACCTTGGCGATCGGGTAGGCAAGCTGCCGCCGCCCCCAGTCCTCCAGGCGATGGATGCGCCCGCCCTGACCGGTAACCATCGTGCGGTACCGCTCAACCATCGCCGGCACCTGCTCGCTCTGGTCCGGGTGCACGATAAAGACAACTTCGTAGTGACGCATGCAGATTGCTCCTTATGGACGTAGACAACGCAACCTCGCCGGAGCGAGCGTTGCAGCGGCCTCCCTGTCTGCGCGGGTGAGGCAAGGGAACTAAGTATTATGCAGCAAAAGCCAAACCGGATCAATGGGCTGCCCGACCCGCCCCTGCGTCATGCGCCGCCACGCCCGGCGCGCTGCGGCACAGCCCGAACGGGAGCTCGTCACCGAGCCAGATGGTCATTGGAGCCTGTCCCTATCCGGCGGCGGCGGCCCGGGGTCGAGCTGATTCTTGCGCAGGAAATCGTAGAGCCCAACGAGCAGCCGCTGGGCACCTGGAACCGGCATCGCGAGTCGCGCGATGACCACTCGCGACGGCGTATCGGGATTGTCCTTGTGGCTCGCGCGAACGCTCTCGAGAGTGAAGCGCACGACCCCCTCGCTCAAAAAAAAGCCGCTTGCATCCGAGGCGAAAATCTCGATCGAGTGCAGGTCATCTATGAATGCGGGTCTTGGTGGCTGCTCGGCCATGAACGGTTCCTTCGCGTGGTTGGGACTCGGATGATGAGGGCAGAACCAGGGCTTAGCGCGGTTTGGCGGCGCGCGACTCCAGCAGCGAGGTCGTCGGCGCCGCGGCGGCGGCCAGCGCCGTGTCCCGCTCCCCTTTCGGCAGCGCCGCCAGCGCTTTGACGCGCGCGTAGAAACGGGGCAGGTCGCCGCCCTCGGCGGCGAGCAACGCCTGGAACTGCGGCACTTTCTGCGTGTAGAGGCCGACCGCGGCCACGCTGGCGTTGTTCGGCCCCTGGGCAAACCAGGAGTCATAGGCGGCCGATCCGCCCCAAGCCTGCTTGATCGCCGCGTAATCCGCGCGCATCGCCTCGAATACGGCCGCCTTGGCCCTGAGCTTGGTCGCATCGTCGGCGTCGCTGCTGTAGAGGGCCTCGAGTTTCGCTCGAGTGCGTTCGATGAGCGCGGCGAAGCCCTCGCGGTAGCGCTGGCTGGTTTCGAATTGACGCTCGAGTTCCGGATCGTGCTGCGCGGAAAGCCAACGCCGGACGCCCTCCTCCTCGACCGTGACGGCGAAGGACTCGTTGAACACCGTGTCGTCCTTGGCGTAGGCAACCTGGTGCGCAAGCTCATGGAAAATCAGGCGCGCGATCTCGTAGTCCGGATAGCGCAGGAAGGTCGACGGCATGGGGTCGTCGAAGTACCCGAGCGTCGAGTACGCCGGGACCCCGCCGACGTGCACGTCGTCGCCGGCCGCAGCGAGCCGGTCCGCTTCCGCGTGCGCGTCCGCTTCGGAGAAGTAGCCGCGATAGTTCACGCAGCCTGCGACCGGGAAGCACCACTGCCGTGGCGTGAGCGACAGTGCCGGGGTCGCGAACACGTTCCACAGCACGTATCGCCGGCCAAGGTCGCTGTAACGCCGGTAACTGTCGTTGTCGGGCAGCCCGAGCTCGCGGCTGGCGTAGTCGCGGATTGCGAGCACGCGCTCGAGCTTGTACTTGACGGTGGTATCTTGCGTCGCATCGAGCACTTCGGGAATCGGCTCGGCGCGGCGCAGCAGGTCGATCTGCCCGGAAATGCCTTGCCAGTAGTACTCGGCGCTGGAGCAACCGCCGAGCAGCAGCGCACCGAGCGCAAGCAGGGCGATGCGCATCATGATGGCTGCAGCGTCGGCAGCCAACGGGCCAGCCTGCGCACCCCTTCCTCGAGCAGCGGCCGCGCAATCGTGTACGCGATGCGCACGTGCGCTTCGGGCCGATGCCGGCCGAAGTCGATTCCCGGCGTGAAGGCGACGCCGGTCGCGTGCAGAGCCTCGAGCGCGAAGCGTTCGCTGTCCATGCCGAAGCGCGAGCAATCCGCATAGACGAAGAAGCCGCCGGTCGGCGTAACCGGGATGCCGAAGCCCAGATCGCGCAGTGCCGGGACGAGAAAGTCGCGACGCGCCATGAATTCACTTCGCCGCGCCTCGAGAATGGAGAGCGTTTCCGGCGCGAAGCAGGCCAGCGCGGCGTGCTGCGCCGGGGTCGACGGAGCGATATAGAGATTCTGGGCGAGCTTTTCGATGTCGCGCACGTGGCGCTCGGGTGCGACCAGCCAGCCCAGGCGCCAACCGGTCATGTTGAAATACTTGGAGAAGCTGCTGATGCCGAAGAGCTCGTCGGACAGGCCGAGCGCGGTCTTGGGCTCTCCGCCATAGGACAGTCCGAGGTAGATCTCATCGACGATCAGGGCCCCTCCCCGCGCCGCGACGGTCCGCGCGATGCGGCCCATCTCCTCCCACGGTATGGTCGTGCCGGTCGGGTTCGACGGCGAGGCAATCAACGCCGCGCGCGTGCGTGGCGTCCAGTGCCGGTCGATAAGGCTGGCGCTGAGCTGGTAGCTCGATTCGGGCCCGACCGGAATGCCAACCGCTTCGCCTTCCAGCGTGCGCACGAAGTGCCGGTTGCAGGGGTAGCCCGGGTCGGCGAGCAGAATCTGCTCGTCGCGATCGACGAGCAACGCCAGGGTCAGCAACAGGGCGGCGGACGACCCCGCGGTGACCACGATGCGCTCGGGAGCGATTTGGACGCGGTAGTGCTCGGCGTAGTACGTGGCGATGGCCCGCCGCAATTCGGGCAGTCCGAGGGCAGAAGTGTAATAAATGCCGCCGCCGGCGATGGCTGCGTGCGCCGCCGCGAGCACCGGTTCGGGGGTCGGAAAGTCCGGCTCGCCGATCTCGAGGTGGACGATGCTTCGGCCCGCGGCCTCGAGTGCCCGCGCCGCGGTCTGCACTTCCATGACGTGAAACGGCGCGATGTCCTGCACGCGCGCGGCGGTCTCATTGCGGGCACCCATCAAATGTTTGATTGTGCAAGAGGCGAAAAGTGCTATGGTAACCGCATCGGGTCTCCGCGGATTGCCGCTCCATGCCTTTGCTTCTGCCCCTGCTGCTGTTGGCGCTGGCCGTGCCGGCGCAGGCTGCCGTCTACAAGTGCACGAACGAGAAGGGCGGCGTTGTCTATCAGGACACCGCCTGCGCGCCCGGCACGGAAATGGGCAACTTTGCGCCGGTCCCGGCGCCCAGGGGAGCGGCGGCGGCGAAGCCCGGCGCGGCGCCCGCCCGAAGCGGCAACGCGGCTGACCGCCGATTTCTCCAGGCCGGAATGAGCGAAGCCGAAGTGATCCAGAAGGTGGGCCGGGCCGACGTGGAGGACAAGGGGAACTCCAATGCGCGCGTGCGCTGGACCTACATGCCGACGACCGGCGATCCCGATACGCTGACGACGCTGACATTCGTCGGCGGCAAGGTTACCTCGGTCGAGCGCAAGGCCGTGCGCTAGGACCCGCGTTGCTCATGCGGGCTGTAGTCCAGCGCGTGCGTCGGGCCCGTGTCGATGTCGATGCGGCGATGATTGCCGCGATTGGACCGGGATTGCTGGTGCTGTGCGGCATCAGCCCCGGCGATACCGACGCCGATTGCGACTGGCTCGCGCGCAAGATCGTGCGCCTGCGCGTCTTCAACGATGCTGCGGGCGTGATGAATCGCTCGCTCATCGACATTGGCGGAGAACTGCTCGCCGTCAGCCAGTTCACGCTGTACGCGTCGACCCGCAAGGGAGCGCGGCCCTCGTACAGTGCCGCGGCGGCTCCCGAGGTCGCCGCGCCGCGCTTCGCCGCTTTCGTCAGGGCGCTGGGGCAGGCGCTCGCCAGGCCGGTTCCGACCGGTCTTTTTGGCGCGGACATGCAAGTGACCCTGGTCAACGACGGTCCGGTAACGATCTGGCTCGATACCGCCGCGCGCGAATGAGCCGGCTGTGACAGGCTCGGTCAGGGCAAGTCGAACAGCAGTACCTCGGCCTGTTTCGCGGCGTCGAGCGCAAGCGCAGGCTCGTCGGCAATCTTCGCCGCGTCGCCCGCTTGCAGCGTGCTGCCGCTGACCCGCACGCGCCCGCGCGCGGCGTGCACGTAGGCACGTCGCCCAGGCGCAAGCGCATGGGTCAGTGCGTCGCTGCCGTCGAGCACGGCGGCATAGACTGCGACATCCTGATGAATGGTCACCGAGCCGTCGCGGCCGTCGGCGGACGCGATCAAGCGCAGGCGGCCGCGTTTCTCGCTCGCCGGGATGGAACGCTGCTCGTAGCTGGGAGCAATGCCCTTGACGTTCGGCTCGATCCATATCTGCAGCAGATGCACCGGCTCCTTCGGCGACGGGTTGTATTCGCTGTGACGCACGCCGGTGCCGGCGCTCATGCGCTGCACATCCCCGGGGACAATGATCGAGCCGTTGCCCATGCTGTCCTTGTGCTCGAGCTCGCCCTCCAGCAGATAGGTGATGATCTCCATGTCGTGATGGCCATGCATGCCAAAGCCGGTCCCGGGCTGCACCCAATCCTCATTGATCACGCGCAGGACGCCGTACCCCATATGGTCCGGGTCGTAGTAGTCGGCGAAGGAGAAACTGTGAAAGCTGTCGAGCCAGCCATGGTTGGCATGTCCGCGCTCGGCGCTGGAACGCAGTGCAATCATTCAAAGCCCCCGTTGCAAGGGTTGACGCGAGCTGGCCGCATGTTCCGCCCGCAGATCATAGCGTTGCTGCCGTGCGCTCGCCAGCGCACCTACCGCTGCGATGGTTTGGTGCTGCGCCGCGCCGCAGGCGCACACGCACGCTGGCGGCCCATGGCCGTGCCGGAGCAGCCGGATCATAGCCTGTAGGCCTGCTTGGCCAGATGGTAGGCAAGTTGCGGCGCCAACTCGAAGGCCTCGTCCTCCTCGATTCGATGCTCGGCGACGAGTTGCGCCAGAAAGCGGCAGTCGATGCGGCGCGCAACGTCGTGCCGTGCCGGAATCGACAGGAAGGCGCGGGTGTCGTCATTGAAGCCGACACTGTTGTAGAACCCGGCCGTCTCGGTCGCCTGGGCGCGAAAGCGCAGCATGCCTTCGGGGCTGTCATGGAACCACCACGGCGGACCGAGCCTGAGTACCGGGTAGTGGCCGGCCAGCGGCGCGAGTTCGCGCGCGTAGGCGGATTCGTCGAGGGTGAACAGGATCACGGTGAGGTCGCGCTCGTTGCCGAAGCGATCGAGCATTGGCTTCAGCGCGCGCACGTAGTCGGTGCGGGTCGGGATGTCCGCGCCGTGGTCGCGGCCGAAGCGCTCGAGTACCTGCGGATTGTGATTGCGGTAGGACCCCGGATGGATTTGCAGCACCAATCCGTCCTCGAGGCTCATGCGCGCCATTTCGGTGAGCATCTGGCCGCGGAAGGCTTCGGCCTCGGCCGGGGTCGCGACGCCCTTCAGCGCGCGGGCGTAGAGCGCGGCACATTCCGCTTCGCTCAGATCGCAGGTCAGCGCGGTCGGATGCCCGTGATCGGTCGCGGTCGCGCCCATCGTCTTGAAGTATGCGCGCCGCCGGCGATGCGCTGCCAGGTAGCCGCGCCAGGTCGTCGTGTCCTCGTTGGTTATTTCGCCCAGGGTTGCCACACGGCCCGCGAAGCCGTCGAACTCGGGGTCGACGACCGGGTCGGGGCGATAGGTGGTCAGGACGCGGCCCTTCCAGCCCGAGGAGCGGATCTTGACGTGCTGCGCCAGAGGATCGAGCGGCGACTCCGTGGTCGCGATGACCTCGATATGGAAGCGCTCAAAGAGCGCACGCGGCCGGAACTCCGGCTTGGCGAGCGCGGCGTTGATGCACTCGAAGATGCGATCGGCGGATTCGGCGCTCAGCCGCTCGCGGACACCGAATACCTCATGGAACGCATGGTCGAGCCAGATGCGCGTGGGCGTACCGCGGAACAGGTGATAGCGCGCTGCGAAGGTGTGCCAGATCTTGCGCGCATCGCGCTCGACGGGTGCGCCGTCGCGACGCGGGATGCCGAGTTCCTCGAGTCGAACCCCCTGGCTGTAGAGCATGCGGAAGACGTAGTGATCCGGCGTGATGAACAGCGCCGCAGCGTTGGTGAACGGCTCGTTGTCGGCGTACCACTGTGGATCGGTGTGGCCGTGCGGGCTCACGATGGGCAGATCCTTCACCGTGGCATACAGGGCGCGCGCGAGCGCGCGCTGGCTCGGCTCCGGGGAGAACAGGCGGTCGGCATTGAGCTGCAGAGGAATCATTGCGCATCCTTGGGCGGGAGACGGGTTCAGCGCGCGGTGCCGGCGGCGCGGGCGACCGTGCGCGCCGCGCCGTCGGCGAACAGGGCCGACAGCCAGCTGGCGACCTTGCCAGCGAAGCGCGGGTCGGCGGGCAGGTCGGCACCGAAGATCGCGCGCAGGCCGAGAAATTCGCGCGCCAGCGCGGGCGGGTTGCCGCGCTGCGCGGCGGCGAGGCGCGCGAACTCGCCGGCCATCGGGTCGGAGACGATGATCTCGGCTCCCGCCTCGTCGAGTCCGCTGGCGTAGCGCATCCACCCTGCAATGGCGAGGGCAAGCAGGTCGATGCTGCGGCCGGCCGCCAGATTGTCGCGCACCGTGGCGAGCAGACGCTGCGGCAGTTTCTGCGAGCCGTCCATGGCGATCTGCTGCGTGCGATGCGGCAGCGCGGGGTTGCTGAATCGCTCCACCAGCACGCTCTGGTAGGCAGCGAGGTCAACGCCGGGCGGCGGCTGCAGCGAAGGGGCGACCTCATCGCGCATCAGCCGCCGCATGAGCGCGACAAAATCCCTCTGCGCGGCGACCTGGTAGATGAATTCATAACCGGCGAGATAGCCGAGATAGGCCAGCGCCGAATGGCTGCCGTTGAGCAGCCGCAGCTTCATCGCTTCGAAGGGCGCGACATCGGCGACCAGCTGGGCGCCGGCACGGTCCCACGCCGGTCGGCCGGCGGCGAAGCTATCCTCGATCGCCCACTGCCGGAAGGGCTCGTGCACGACCGGTGCCGCGTCGTGCAACCCGATCACGGCATCGTTCTCGGCAATGTCGGCTGCGGTCGTCGCCGGCACGATGCGGTCGACCATGGTCGACGGAAAGCGCACATTGTCTTCGATCCAGCGCCAGAGCGTGGCGTCGCGCGCTGCGGCGAAAGCCAGCACCAGCCCGCGCACGAGGGCACCGTTGTGCGGCAGGTTGTCGCAACAAAGCACCGTGAACGCGCCGGCACCGGCCCGTCTTCTGGCCTCGAGCGCCGCCACGAGGAGCCCGATGGCGCTTTGCGGCCGCGCAGCGTCGGCCAGGTCGTGGGCGATGTCAGGATGCGCCAGGTTGAGCTTGCCGGTCGCCGGATCATGGCCATAACCTTTTTCGGTGATGGTGAGGCTGACGATCCGGGTCGAAGCCGCGGCGAGCCGGGCGCGCACGCGGTCGCGCTCGTCCTCCAGGAACAGCACCTCGCGCACGCTGCCGATCACGCGCCGCCGCACGCCCGAAGGGCTTTTTTCCACGGCCGTGTACAGGCCGTCCTGCGGCATCAGCCGGTCGCGCACCTCGGGCGAACGCAGGCTCACGCCGCAGATGCCCCACGCGCCGTCTTCAAGGGCCAGCGCATCGTCGCTGTAGACCGCCGTTTGCGCCCGGTGGAACGCGCCGATTCCCAGGTGGACGATGCCGATGTCGATCCGGCGCGGGTCGTAGGCCGGCCTGGCGACCGCCGCAGGCAGTGCACCGAGTACGGCCAGCGACAACCTGGTCATAGCGCCGGTTGCGGGTGCTCTTTGACGCGCGAGACCAGCTGGGTCGGATTGACGAAGCGCAGTGCGATGAGCAGCCACACCAGGGTTACCAGCATGTACACCATCGCCATGGCGTCGACCGATTGCGGTGCGCGCACGCCGGCGGCGAATACCGCGTAATAGAGCGCGACGACCAGCGTCTGTGAATCCGGACCCGCGGTGAGGAAGGTCAGTTCGAACAGCGCGATGGTCCGCACCAGGACCAGGAGCGAGGCGGCAAGAATGCCCGGCCCGAGCAACGGCACCAGGATGTGCTGGAACATGCGGCCGGTCCCGGCACCGAAGACGCGCGCCGCGGATTCAAGGTTGGGATCGATCTGCTCGATGAACGGCGTCATCACCAGGATGACGAACGGCGCTGCGGGAATGAGGTTGGCGAGGATCACGCCGTAAATCGTGCCGGCAAGCTGCAGTTTGTACAGGACGGTGGCCAGCGGGATGCCATAGGTGATCGGCGGCACCATCAGCGGCAGCAGGAACAGCAGCATGAGCAGACGCTTGCCGGCAAAGTCGCGCCGCGCCAGCGCGTACGCCGCCGGCACGCCGATGAGCAGCGCCAGGAAGACGACGGCGAAGACGACCTCGGCGGTGACCCAGAGCACGGAGTCGAGCTGAAACTCCTTCCAGGCCGAGGTGTACCAGGTCGTGGTCCAGCCGTCGGGCAGCCATGTCCCGAGCCAGCGTTTGGCGAATGAGCTCGTCGCCACCGCGGCGATCATCAGGCCGATATTGACGACGAACAGGGTCATCAGACCCAGCAACAGTCCGCGCCAGGCGCGGTCGAGCCCGGCCTGCAGTGTCGCGCTCAACCTTTCCCTCCGACGACAGGCCCGCGGTAAAACGCGTTGCGCAGCCCGAGTGCCGCGGCGACGATGACCAGCTGCACGAAGCCCATGACCATGGCGATCGCCGATGCCAGCGCGTAGTCGTACTGCTCGAACGCGGCCTCGTACGCGGCGATGGAGATCACGCGCGTGGGTCCCGCCGGAGAGCCGAGCAGGATCGCGGACGGGAACACCGAGAACGCCTGCACGAAGGCGAGGCAGAAGCACATGGCGAGCCCGGGCGCAAGGAGCGGCAGGTAGATGTAACGGAACTGCGCCTTGGGTCCTGCGCCGAGCGTTGCCGCCGCGCGGGCGAGCACCGGGTCGATGCCGGTGACGTAGGAAAGGATGAGCAGGAACGCGAATGGAAATCCGGAAACGATCAGGGAGATCAGCACTCCCCAGTAGTTGTGCGTGAGGTGGATGGGGCCGCTGTACAGGTGCAGCAGCTGGAGCATATGCGATAGCCACCCCTTCGGCCCGAAGTAGGTCAGCATGCCTTCGGCGATCAGCACCGTCCCCAGCGTGATCGGCACGACCAGGATCGTCGTCACCCAGCGTTGGAATCGCGTCTTCACGCGCATCCGGTAGGCGATGGGCAGCGCCAGGCCGACGTTGACCAGCGTCGCCGGCAGTGCCAGCCGGAGCGTGGTCCAGATCGTCGGCCACTCGTTGTCGGTGGTGAAGAAGAAGCGGTAGTTCGCGAGCCACCCGCCCTCTTTGGGGTTGAACGAAAGCACCAGACCGTAGAGGAATGGATAGACGAACAGGAGCAGCATGAAGGCCGCCGCAGGCACAACCAGGAGCAGCGTGCGGTCGAACGGTACGCCTCGTGGCGTGGCGCTGGCGGTCGTCATCGCGGCAGGCTCCGCATTCAGGCTGCCGGATAGACCAGCGTGCGCTCGACCGGAACGTGCACGCGCACCGTGTCGCCGTGCGCGGTCGTGACCGGGCCGCGTACCTGCAGCAGGGTGCCCGACGGGGTGATCACATCGAGCAGCGAGTCGCGACCGCAATATTCGACGTTGCTCACCCGGCCCGCGAGCGTGTTGATCCCGCCCGGGCCTTCGCCGACCGCGATCTCCTCGGGCCGGATCGCCACCATCGCGCGCGCGCCGCGGAGCGGCTGCCTGCGCATGCCGGTAAGGGCGATGTCCTGCCCTTTGACCTCGACCCGGTCACCGTCTTCGCGCACCACGTCGAGCTCGAGCACGTTGCGGTAGCCCATGAAGCGGGCGACGTGCAGGTTGGCTGGCTTGGCATAGACCTCGGCCGGGGTCCCGATCTGCTGCACCAGGCCGTCCTTCATCACCACGATCCGATCCGCCAGCGACAAAGCCTCGTCCTGATCGTGGGTCACGTACACGGTGGCGCGATCGAGCTCGCGATGAATGCGTCGGATCTCGGCCCGAGTCTCGATGCGCAGCTTGGCGTCCAGATTCGACAGTGGCTCATCCATGAGAATCAGCGGCGGCTCGATGACGATGGCGCGGGCGATGGCGACGCGCTGCTGCTGTCCGCCGGAGAGCTGTCCGGGCAGCTTCTGCTCCTGGCCGGTGAGCTGCACGAGCTTGAGCGCATTCGCCACGCGCGACGCGATTGCGGCCGCCGAAACGCCACGCATCTTCAAGCCAAAGCCGATGTTCCTGGCCACCGTCATGTGCGGAAACAGCGCGTAATTCTGGAATACCATGCCGAAGCCGCGTTTTTCGGGCGGCAGCGTATCGATGCGCTGCGCGTCGAGCCAGATGCTTCCGCTCGAGAGCTGCATCAGACCGGCAATGCAATTGAGCGCGGTCGACTTGCCGCAGCCTGATGGTCCGAGCAGGCAGATGAATTCGCCGCGGCGCACGGTCAGCGTCAGCGTATCGAGCGCATTGAACGCCTTGCCCCCGGCGCCGGCAAAGCGCCGCGTTACCTGATCGAGCTTAAGTTCGTTGAAATCGCTTTTCATCGGCTGCTCGCGGGTGGGTCCCGCCGCGGTGCGCAAGCGACGGTACCGCCGCCATCGGCCGAAACAGCGCCCGCCCCGGCGCGCACCGGGGCCGGCCCGGCCGCGCGCCGTCGGCGCCGGGCGCGGGGGCGTGCGTTCCCGCGCCCGGACAAACGGCTCACTTGGTCTTTTGCGCGCCGACCTGCTGATCCCAGATGCGGAACGCGTCGACCTGCGCTTTCGGCACCAGCGACTGGGTCTGCGGAAACTGCGCCAGCCAGCCGTCGTATTCCGCGCGCCCGTATTCCTTGATCGCGTCCTGGCTTGCCTTCGGCGCCATCGAGAGCGTGACACCCTTGACCGCCGGGCCCGGGTAGAAATAGCCCTGGTCATAGGTATACGCCTGCGCCTGGGGCGTGAGCAGGTAGGCCATCAGATCGAGGACCACCGCGACCTTCTCCGGTGCGACGTCTTTCGGAATCACCATGTAGTGCGCGTCGTTGACCCAGGTCATGCCCTTGAACGGGGCCACCTTGTAGCTCTTGGGAACGATGCCGAGCACGCGCGGGTTGATGTCCCATCCGGTCACTGTGACGGTCATGTCGCGTGAGCCCTCGCCGAGTTCCTTCATCACCGCCCCGGTACCGGTTGGGTAGTATTCGATGCAGGAATTGAGCTCCTTAAGATAGGCCCAGGTTTTGTCCCACCCGTTCACCGGGTCCTTCGGGTTCTTGTCGCCGAGGATGTAGGGCAGACCCATGATGAAGGTCCGGCCGGGTCCGGAGTTGGCCGGCCGGGCGTAGATCAGCCGGTTCGGATGGGCCTTGCACCAGGCGAGCAGCTCCTGGGGCGTGTTCGGGACCTGCTTGACTTGGTCGGGGTTGTACTCGACCAGCGGGCCCGCCGGCATGAAAGTCACGGTGATGCCGTAATCGCCGGCGAGCTCCTGCATCTTCGCCGCCGCGGGCAGGTAGTTGCTCATGAGGTTGGGAAATTTCGCCGCGTATTCCGGAAGCAGCTTCAGCAGCACACCCTGCTCGATCCCCGCGGCGAGAAAGTCGGTGCCGGTCAGGACCATGTCGATGTCGCTGCGGCCGGCGCCCTCCATGGCCTTGAGCTTTCCGGGCAGCTCGGGGGCGGGTGCTTTGGTGAAGTTGATCTTGGCGACGAGCTGCGGGTGGCTCTTCTGATAGGCCTCGATGGCGTCCTGGGTCAGCGCCAGGTTGCCGGCAACATCGACGATGTTGATGGTTACCGGGCTCTTCGGCAGCGCTGGTACCTGGGCCGCGGCAGGCCCGCAGGCGAACGCAAGAAGCGCCGCGCCAAGCGCCGCCGCTGCGATGTGCGTCGCGGCACGGCGGGGCGCGCCGTGGATGCGATTGTGTCTGATGCCTGAGCTCATGCTCTTCCTCCTCGTTGACTGCCGATCCGAGCGGGCGCCGACCCGCTGCGGTGCACGTTGCGTCGAAGCCGTCGGCGCGGCTGTGGCCTTGAGGCGAACAGGTTCAACTCCGGCTGCGACGCCCGGTCGCGGCCGACGCTTTGGCGTGGCGTCGCGACACCCCTTCACGGTCTTCCAGGCCGCGTTGAAACTCGCGCACGACCCGGGCGATATGGCGGTGCATGGCCGCACGGGCCGCTTCGGGATCGCGCGCTTCGATCGCGCTTAGTATGGCCATGTGATCGCGAATCGTCTTGCGTGCAAGTTCGGGCGTGTGAAAGTGCTGCTGCAGGCGTCCCCACAATTCCGCGCGCTGCTCCCACAACCCGGCGACGACGAGCTCGAGCGAACCGTTGCCGGTCGCCTTGGCGATCCCGAGGTGGAACTCGCGGTCGCTGGCCTCGCGCATGGCGAAGTTGTCGATGTGCGCCTGCATTCGCTCCACGCATTGTCGCAGGGAATCGAGGTCCGGCTGCGCGGCCCGCGCCGCCGCCACCGCCGCGATTTCACCCTCGATGAGCTTGCGTGCCTGCAGCAGCTCGAACGGCCCCGGTCCGGCGTCCCCCGCCGCGGCAGCCTCGGCAACCGGCGCGGTGACGAAGATGCCGCTGCCGACGCGCACCTCGACCAGGCCGCCCATCTCCAGCGAGATGATCGCCTCCCGCACCGATGCCCGGCTCACGCCGAGCGATATGGCCAAATCCCGTTCCGCGGGCAGGCGCGCTCCCGGCCGGTATTCGCCGCTCGCGATTAGCTGTGCGATCTGATCGGCGATCTGTCGGTAAAGTCGACGTGGCTCGACCGCTTGCAGGGGCAAGGTGGATTCCTCCGTCGCCGGGAAAGGGCCCGCGTCCGCGGCCGCCGCTTGTGCTCGCCGCGGCGGTTCCATGGCTGCGGCATCTTACCACCACGCGAGGGGTGGTCAAGTGGCCTAGCCATCGAGCCAATAGCCTCACTCCTTGGCCTGGTAGCGCCCCGACCGGCCGCCGGATTTTTCCAGCAGCCGCACGTTGTCGATGCGCATGCCGCGGTCGACGGCCTTGCACATGTCGTAGATCGTGAGCAGGCCGACCGCGACCGCGGTCAACGCCTCCATCTCGACGCCGGTGCGATCGAGTGTCTCGGCGACAACCTCGATGGCCACGGCGCTGTCCTGGTCGTCGAGCGCGAATTCCACCGCCACCCGCGTCAGCGGCAGCGGATGCGCCAGCGGAATGAGTTCGGCCGTGCGTTTCGAGGCCTGGATGGCGGCAACGCGCGCGGTCGCCAGTACGTCGCCCTTCCGGGTCGACCCGGCGCGAATGAGCGCCAGCGTCTCCGGCCGCATGGCGATGCGGCCGCTGGCGCGAGCCACGCGGCGGGTGACGGGCTTGGCGGCGATGTCGACCATGTGCGCCTGCCCTGCCTCGTCAAAATGGGTAAAATGGGAATGCTGCCTGGCCATCGCCCGCGCTTGATTTGTCGTCTTGTGTCAGAAACTTTACGCCTGCCGCGGCCATCATAGCACCATGCTTTTGCCGCCCCCCATCCGCCGTGCACGCCCTCGCGCGCTCGCCGTCGTCGTCGCCTGGATCGCCGCGGCGCTCGCCGTGACGCCGATATGTTCGGCGCAGGAGACGCTACCCGTCTTTGGGCAGCAGAGGCCGCCCGATTTTTCGCATAGGGAGCCCGATTCGGCGCAGCAGGGGGCACCCGATTCCGGGCAGCAACCGCTACCCGACCTGGGCGACCCATCGCAGGCCTACCTCTCCGCGGCGCAGGAGCGCAAGCTCGGCGAGAGCATCGTGCGCGAGATTCGCGGCAGCGGAGCCTACCTCAACGACCCGGAAGTCAACGGCTACCTGAACGAGCTTGGCAATCGGCTGGTGACGGCGATTCCGGGTGCGCCCTTCGACTTCGAGTTTCTGGCCATCGCCGACCCGTCGATCAACGCCTTCGCGCTTCCGGGAGGCTTCGTCTGCGTCAACACCGGATTGATCCTGCTTACGCAGTCCGAATCGGAGCTCGCTTCGGTTCTGGGCCACGAAATCACGCACGTCACCCAGCATCATATTGCGCGCAGCATCGGCAATCAGCGCGATTCGCTGCTGCTGTCCCTTGCCGCGCTCGCTGCGGCCGTTCTCGCGGCCCGGTCGCACTCCTCGGCGGGCGGCGAGATGACGCAGGCGGCGCTGGCCTCGGCCCAGGGCTTGGCGATCCAGAACCAGATCAATTTCACGCGTCAGAACGAGGAGGAGGCGGACCGCCTGGGTTTCGAACGCGCCTATGCAGCCGGTTTCGATCCCAATGCAATGGCCACGTTCTTCGAACGCCTGCAACGATCCTCATCGTGGTTTGAAGGCAACTCGCCGTCGTACTTTCACGACCACCCCGAGACCTATCAGCGCATCGCCGAAGCCCAGGCGCGGGCCTACACCAAGCCGTTCCGGCAGGTGGCCGATTCGCTCGACTTCCAGCTAGTGCGAGCGCTGCTAAAGAGCTATGAGGGCACCCCGGATGACGCGGTGTATTTCTTCCGCGAGGCGATTGCCGAACGCAAGTTCAACAACGAGGTCGCGGCGCATTATGGACTCGTGGCGTCGCTGCTGCGCAAGGAGGACTTCAAGGCCGCGCAGAAGGAGCTCTCCGAACTGGAAAAGATGGCGCCGCCGCATCCGATGATCGAGGCGATGGCCGGACAGATCCTGATGCAGTCGGGTCAGCTCAAGGCCGCGATCGCCCGCTATCAGGCGGCGCTGGTCCGCTATCCACACAAAATGCAGCTGGTCTACGATTACCCCGAAGCGCTGCTTAAGGACAAGCAGCCGCAGAAGGCTGCGGCGTTCATCGAGGAACAGCTGCAGCGCCTGCCGAATGACGGTCCATTGCACCAGCTTGCAGCGCGCTCCTACGCCGCGCTCGGCAAGCAATTGCTGGAGCATGAGCACCAGGCGGAGTTCTATGCCTGGCAGGGCAATCTGAAGGGCGCCATCATGCAGCTCGAGCTGGCGCTCAAGGCCGGCGACGGCGACTTCTACCAGATCTCGGCGGCCGAGAGCCGGCTGCGCGCGGTGCGCCAGGAGCTCGCCGACCAGGACAAGAAGTTCGCCAGTGCCGACCCTACCGGCTGAGCAAAAGCCCGAAGATCGTGCCTCAAGCTGCCGGCGTTCCGGTCACGCCCTCTTGAGCGGGATGAACCTGAGCGCCACGCCGTTGTTGCAGTAGCGCAATCCGGTCGGTGGCGGGCCGTCATCGAAGACGTGCCCCTGGTGGCCGGCACAGCGGACGCAATGGTATTCGGTGCGCGGCACGATGAGCCCGAAGTCCTGCTTGGTCGCAAGGCTGCCCGGAATCAAGGTAAAGAAGCTCGGCCAGCCGGTGCCGCTGTCGAATTTCATCTGCGAGCTGAAAAGCGGCAACGCGCAGGCGGCGCACACGAACACGCCCGCCCTCTTTTCCTCGTCGAGGGGGCTGGAGAAGGGGCGCTCGGTGCCTTCTTGACGCAGGACGTTGAACTGTGCCGGCGTGAGCAGCTGCTTCCATTCGGCGTCGGTCTTGGTGATCGGCGCGGTCGTCGTCGCCACGTCGGCACCGGGCGCGAGAAAACGCGCCCAGTTCTGCTGGATGTCACTGACCGATTTGGTTTCCGCGGCCGCGGCCGCAAAAACCTCCTGCGCAACAGTCCAGGCCAGCGGAACCGCTGGCAGGACCTGCAAAAAAAGACGGCGGCGCATTCACATTCTCCTTTGGCATAGACACCCCAGCCCGCGGCGGGTTCTGCTTGCATTGTCGCCCGGGCAGCGCGCTTGCTTACGCTGCGACCGTGGCGCGACGCATTGAGTTCGGTGTGCCGCGGCGGCAACCTCCGACAGGCACCAGAGCCCCGGCGACGACGGACCCGGGCGAAAGCGGGGCTGCCCACGCCGCACACGGCCAGGCGATGGCCATTCCGGTCATCGGCCCAACGAGTTGGCGCTTTGCCTTACCCGTTGCTCGCGCTGCCCATTATACGAACGGATGCAGAGTCCGGCGCGGGCGGCGTGCGACCGGATCGGCGGCCGGCGCTGCGCCAAAAAAAGAGCGCCCAAAGATGGGCGCCGGAGGACAGACCGAGTTCGGGATGACCGGTTAGGGTCGTCGGGGGGTAAACCCGGTCCGTAGCCAGCAATGCCCCGGCAACGCGCAAACAGCGATCGACCGCGATGCCGATGGCATTGAACGATTCGCCACGCAGCAACGGCTCATGGGCAGTGAAGTGCAAGCCTTGCCGGCGGGGGCACGCGCTCGAAGTGGCAGACGGACGCCGTCGCCGCGCCGGCAATGGTGACCAGCGCGAGCCAGAGCACGATGCCGGCAAGCAACGCCGCCGGCCAGCGCCACACAGACCACCACAGCCGGACCGATTCGAAACCCCGGTCCGCCGCCAGCATGCCGATGCTCGACGCGATGCCTTCGCGACGCTTGTCGCCCATTCCGATATTCGCCATGTCCTGGGGCCCTGGTTTGTCGCCGGCGGATAGTGCGCGGCGGCATCCACACGGCCCTTATCCTACCAGCATCCATGCCATTGTCATAGTGGCCCGGCGCCGTGTCGGGCAGGCATCCCACGGAGCCGCCCGGTTGGACGTTAAGAGGCTGTTTTAAAGATACTTTTATTCGCACCGCCGGCAAAGAAACGCCCGGCCGCGTGGCCGGCCGGGCGGCAGTCCCGGCACATTGGCCGGCGACGATAGTCGAAACGCGCTTCGCGTCGGTGCCGCCTACTCGGTGGCGCCCGCCGGGGGAGCTTCGCGCATGCCCCGCCGCGCGGCCATGCGATCGAGTCCGGCCCGGATGGTGTCCCGGGTCAGGGCTTTCTGCTCAGGCGTGAAGGTCGAATAGAGGGCGAGCCATGCGTCGCGGGTCTGCTTGCGCAGCGCCTCGTTTTGTTGCCGCACGCCATCGCCGAGCGCCGCCACCGCGGCGAAGTCCGGCTCGCTCTTCGCCAGTTCGGTTTGCAGCGCCGACCGGACCTGGGCGAAGCTCGCGCGCGCCGTGGCACGCGCGGCCTTCGACTGCGCCACCACGGCGTCAAATTGCTGCTGCTGCGACGTGTTGAGGTTGAGCTCGGACTCGATCTTCTGCAGCATCGCCAGAGGCGTGCCTTCATGCGCCGGCGCAGGCGTTGCGAGGGTGGCCAGCGCGACGGAGAGTACCGCGGTCAGCATGTTGCGTTTCATCGATTGGGCCTATGGTTGCAATCTCGGACCGGGTCATTATCCGGCATGGCGCGGCGATGCGGCCGCGGGTGTGTAACCAATCATTGCCTGCAGCGGCGGAGGTTACAATTCGAGACAAGCCGGCGCGGCGAGGGCCGCGCCGCCCGCCTACGATGCGATGCGATGAAGGCAATCAGCCCGAAAATTCTCGTTATCGACGACGATGCGCGCCTGCGCGACCTGCTGGTGCGGTACTTAAGCGAGCAGGGCTTTCAGGTCCAGGCGTTGCCCGATTCGCGCGAACTCGACAAGAAGCTGCAACGCGACCCGCCGCACCTGCTCGTCCTCGACCTCATGCTGCCGGGCGAAGACGGTCTCGCGGTATGTCGCCGCCTGCGCGCATCGGGCGAAACGGCGCCGATCATCATGCTCACGGCCAAGGGGGAGGACGTCGACCGCATCGTCGGGCTGGAATTGGGCGCCGACGATTATCTTCCCAAGCCATTCAATCCGCGCGAGCTGGTTGCGCGCATCCACGCCGTCCTGCGGCGGCGAACCGAGCTGCTCGCGCCCGGAGGGCCGGCCGCGGACGGAAAGATCGCCTTCGGCCCCTACCTGCTTGACCTGAGTACGCGCACGCTCCTGCGCGGAGAAACGCCGATCCCGCTAACCACCGGCGAGTTCAGCCTGCTCAAGGTGCTGGTGATGCATCCGCGGCAGCCGCTGGCGCGTGAGCAACTGATGTTGCTGGCGCGGGGGCGCGACCACGACGTGTTCGATCGCGCGATCGACGTGCAGATCTCGCGGCTGCGCAAGCTCGTCGAGCCCGACCCGTCGACCCCGCGGTTCATCCAGACGGTGTGGGGGTTCGGCTACGTGTTCGTGCCCGACGAGGCGAGCGCAAGCGACGGGGCCGGTGCTTGAGAGTGACCCTGTGGCCGCGCTCGCTGTTCGGGCGCCTCGCGCTGTTGCTGTTGCTGGTGATTCTGGTCACCCAGGCGGCGGCGATCTATCTTTTTCGCCAGGATCGTGCCGCGCTGCTTGCGCGTCAATTCAGCGATACCAAACTGGAGCAGCTGCGGGCGTTGCGCGCCGCGCTGGCGGCGACCGATCCGCGCGCAGCCGACACGACGCTGGCACGATTTGGCCAGGCCTATGGCGTGCGCATCGTTCCCGATACGGAACGACAGTTCGTGGGTGGGCCGCCGCAGAACCGGCTGCTCGTCGATCTCGAGCGACGCTTGAAATCGGAGTTGGGGCCCGGCACGGAGCTGCGCATCCAGCCGCGGCTGCAACTGCTCTGGATCAAGCTGTCGACCGGCGACAGGGCCTATTGGGCCGGATTTCACCTGCCGCCGCGGCCCATCGACGAGGCACCGTCGCTTGCGCTCGAATGGAGCCTGGTGATTCTGGTCGTCATGCTCGTCGGCGCCTACCTTTTCGCCCTCTATCTCGCCCGCCCGCTGCGGCAACTCAACGACGCGGTCGCCCGTGTCGGCGAGGGCAAGTCGCCGCCGCCGCTGCCTGAAAGCGGTCCGTCGGAAATCGTCAATCTCAATCGCGGTTTCAATCGCATGCTGTCCAACCTGCGCCAGATCGAGCAGGACCGCGCGCTTCTGCTTGCCGGCGTGTCGCACGACTTGCGCACGCCGCTGTCGCGGCTGCGCCTCGGGGTCGAGGTCGAGACGCGCGACGAGCAGGCGCGCCAGGGCATGGTCGACGATATCGAAGAAATGGACCGCATCATCGGCCAGTTTCTTGACTTTGCGCGCGACGGCCGGGATACGCCGCTGGAGCTGCATGATCCCAACGACATCGTCGCCTCGGTCGTCGAGCGGCACCGGCGCGCCGGCCAGGACGTCCGCTTCGTACGCGGCGAGTTGCCGCGCTTGCCGCTGCGTACGACGGCGTTCCTGAGAATGGTGAGCAACCTGGTCGACAACGCGCTGCGCCATGGCGCCGCGCCGGTCGAGATCACGACCCGGCTGGCCGGTGGTGCGGTGCTGCTCGAGGTCGCCGATCGGGGCCACGGGATTCCGCCGGCGCAGGTCGAACACCTGAAGCGGCCCTTTACCCGGGGCGAGCCGGCGCGAAGCGGTGTCGCAGGAGCGGGACTCGGATTGGCCATTGTCGAGCGCATCGCCCGTCTGCACGGCGGCACGCTGGATCTCTTGCCGCGCGAGGGGGGCGGGACGGTGGCACGGCTGACGCTCCCGGTCGGCACGCCGCGTTCGGGCGCATGACGCGCCGCGAGCGCGTTCAACGCGGCTCGTTTTCGGCTCGCACCAGCAGCACGGTGGCCAGCGCCGCGATGCCTTCGGCGCGACCAATGCAGCCGAGCCGATCGGTGGTCGTGGCCTTGACGTTGACGCGTTCGCGCGGCACGCCGCAGTCGGCGGCGATATGGCTGGCCATCGCATCGGTGTGCGGAGCAAGCCTGGGGGCTTGGGCGATCACCGTCGCGTCGAGGTTGCCGAGCGTGTAGCCCGCCTCGCGGGCGTGCTCGCAGACGCGGCGCAGCAGGCTGCGGCTGTCGGCGTCCTTGTACGCCGGGTCGGTGTCGGGAAAGTGGGTGCCGATGTCGCCGGCACCGAGCGCGCCGAGTATGGCGTCGCAGATGGCGTGCAGCAGCGCATCGGCGTCGGAATGGCCGTCGAGGCCGCGCGGGTGCGGAATGGTCACCCCGCCAAGCACGAGTCGTCGGCCCGCGACGAGCGCGTGGGCGTCGAAGCCGTGCCCGATGCGCAGGGGCAGCGCGCTCATGCGCCCTTCCGCCGCTGGGCGAGGATCGCCTCGGCCAGGGCAACATCCTCGGCGTAGGTCACCTTGATGTTCGCCGGGCTACCCTGCACCAGCCGCGGTTTGACGCCGAGAGCCTCGACGGCTTGCGCTTCGTCCGTGATCTTGGTCAGATCGGCCTGCCGGAACGCATGCTGCAGTATGGCGTAGCGAAACATCTGCGGCGTCTGCGCGCACCACAGCCCTTCGCGCGTCTCGGTCGACACCGCGCGCAAGCCCGTGCCCGTCTCCGCGCGCTTCAACGTGTCCGCCAGCGGCACCGCCAACAGGCCGCCGACCGGCTCGGATTCGAGTTCGTGCAGCAGGCGGTTGAGCGTTGCAACGTCGATGCACGGTCGGACCGCATCGTGGACGAGTACCCAATCCTCTGCCACTGCGCGCCCGCCGATCGCAGCGAGCCCGTTGCGCACCGACTCGGCGCGGCTGCTACCGCCGCAATACAGCGCTTCGACACCGCGAATGGTGCCGATGCGCTCGGCGTAGAGTCGGTCCTGGGGTGCGAGCAGGACGAAAATGGCCTCGAGCACGATCGCATCGTTGAGCGCGTCGATGGTTCGCCTGAGCAGCGGCGCGCCGGCGAGCGCGGTGTATTGCTTGGGGATATCGCTGCCGAAACGCATCCCCGCCCCGGCGGCGGGAATCAGCGCGAAGCGGCGCGGCGTGGTCATGTCAACACGGGCCGCGACCCTGCGCCGCGCGCTTGGCCGCCGGGAGCCATGTCCGCGGCCTGCGAGGGCATCGCGGCGCAAGCGGACCTGACGCGCGCTGCCGCGGCGTCCTGGGCGACGCAGGCGATGCGGATCGGCATGGCCTCTCCTCGAAAATACGCGGATCGCATGCAGTGAATCCGGCGGCCGGATTGTACGCCGGATCGGCCGGGGTGGCTCGGTTGCCGAGTATGCGGTCGGTTGCAGCGTTGGCGCCGCGGCGGCCGCCGTGCGACTCATTGCGGCACGATCAGCGCCACGAGCGCCGCGCGCACACGCGCGGGCACCGGCGTCGGACGCCGGGCAACGCGGTCGACCCAGACGTGCACGAAGTGTCCGCTAGCCGCCGGCTCCTCGTCGCCGTGCCGAAAAAGCGCGATCTCGTAACGCACCGACGATTTGCCCAGCCTGGCCACGCGCAGCCCCGCGTCGACCACGTCGGGAAAGGAAAGCGGCTTGCGGAACCGGCACGACGTCTCGACCACCAGCCCGATCGCCGGCCCGTCGCGGATGTCCAGCCCGCCGACGCGGATCAGATGCTCATTGACCGCGGTATCGAAATAGGAGAGGTAGACGACGTTGTTGACGTGCCCATAGATGTCGTTGTCCATCCAGCGCGTCGGGATGGAAAGAAAGTAGGGATAGCGGGCGCGCTGCGGCACCGCGTCCGGCGCCGCGTCAGCCACTGGAGCGCAACCTGCTTTCCAGCACCTCGATCCAGTGCCGCACCGGACGCTGAGTGCCCGCGCCGAGATGGACGAGGCAGCCGATATTCGCCGTGGCGATCAGGTCGGGCTGACCGGCTTCGAGCGCGGCGAGCTTGTTCGCCCGCAGTTCTTCCGACAGCGCCGGTTGCAACACGGAGTAGGTGCCCGCCGAGCCGCAGCAGAGGTGCGCGTCGGCGACCGGGGTCAGTTCCAGGCCCAGTGCCTCGAGGAACTCCTCGACGCGCCCGCCCAGGCGCAAACCGTGCTGCAGCGTGCACGGCGTGTGCAGGGCGATGCGTTGGGGCCCGCGGTCCATCGCCACCAACGGCGCCAGGCGTTTCCATTCTGCGGCGACGATTTCCACCGGGTCGCGCGCAAGCGAGCCGATGCGCTGCGCGCGCTGCGCGTACGCCGGGTCGTCGCGCAGCAGCTCGCCGTAGGCCTTGAGCTGCACGCCGCAGCCGCTGGCGGTGACGACGATGGCCTCCGCGCCGCGCTCGACGTGTGGCCACCAGGCGTCGATATTGGCATGCATGTACCTCTTCGCCTCGTCGCCTGCGGCGAGGTGTTGACTGAGCGCGCCACAACAGCCGGTACCGGCGACCCGAACCAAGGACACGCCGATGCGGTCGAGCAGGCGCGCCATGGCCGCGTCGATCGACGGCGCCAGTGCCGGCTGCACGCAGCCATGCAGGACGAGCATCGTCCGGGCGTGCCGGGGCGGCGGCCAGGTGCCGGCCTTGCGCCGGCGCGGCAACTTCTGCGCCAGGGCCTGCGGCAGCAGCGGACGCGCCGCGCGTCCGGCGGCCAGTGCGACACCGAGCAGCGGGCGCGCCAGCAGTGCTCGCCGCAACAGCCAGCGGCGGGCGCGCTCGCGGGCCGGCCGCGGCGCAAGGTCCTCGACCAGGTGGCGGCCGATATCGGCCAGGCGGACATAGCGCACGCCGGAGGGGCAGGCGGTTTCGCACGCGCCGCAGGTGAGGCAGCGGTCGAGGTGCAGCCGCGTCCTGGCGCTGACTGCCGTACCCTCGAGCATCTGCTTGACGAGGTAGATTCGCCCACGCGGACCGTCGAGTTCGTCGCCGAGCAGCTGGTAGGTCGGACAGGTCGCGGTGCACATCCCGCAATGCACGCAGGTGCGCAAGATCGCCTCGGCCTCACGTCCCTGCGCGGTATCCCTGATGAAATCGGCGAGATGGGTTTCCACGGCTAGAAGTCGGGATACATGCGCTGCGGGTTGAATATGCCGCGCGGATCGAAGGCGGACTTGAGCTCGCGCTGTATTCGCAGCAGGGGCTCGGCGGGGCGCTGGAACGCACCCGCCGATTTGTCGCCGGCGCGGTAGATCGTGGCGTGGCCGGCGTGCTCGCGTGCCCACAGCCGCAGCCGGGCCGGATCGGCCTGCGGGCTGGCCCTCAGCCAGCGCAGGCCACCGCCCCATTCGACCAGTTGCGCCCCCCCGAGGTCGGCAAACGGTGTCGTGGTGCGCACGGACAGCCGCCACAACGGCGCTTCCGGATCGGCGCTGAAGAAGGCGTGCTCTTGCTCGCGCAGCGAGTACCAGAATGCGTCGGGCTCGGAGAGCGCGGCGCCGCCCACCTCGCGCACGGCGGCGGCAACCGCGCTCTGCGCGCCGGCAAACCGGACGTGGAGGCGCCCCTCGTAAAAGCACGTCGCGCTGATGGGCAATGGCTGTCCACCCCACTCGTTCATGCGCCGGATCGCCTGATCGGCGTTGAGTTCGAGCACGCGCGAGGCCTCGACCCGGGGCAATGGCTGACACTTGAGCGAGACCTCCAGCACGACGCCCAGCGTGCCGAGCGATCCGGCAACCAGCCGCGACACGTCGAAGCCGGCAACGTTCTTCATGACCCGGCCGCCAAAGCTCAAGTCATCACCGCGGCCGTCGAGCAGGCGCACGCCGAGCACGAGATCGCGCACCGCCCCGGCGTACGGGCGGCGCGGCCCCGAGAGACCGGCTGCGACGCAGCCGCCGAGGGTCGCGGCGCGGCCAAATTGCGGCGGCTCGAAGCCGAGCATCTGCCCGGCATCGCGAAGCGCAGCCTCGATCTCGACCAGTGGCGTGCCGCAGCGCGCAGTGATCACGAGCTCGGTTGGGTCGTAATCGACGATACCGGCAAAAGCGAGGGTCTCGAACGGCTCGCCGCGGAGTTCCTGGCCGTAGAAATCCTTGGTACCGCGGCCGACGATGCGCAGCGGGTTGTTGGCAGCGGCTGCGTGCCGGATGCGCTCCTGCCAGCCGCCCAGAACGTCGCTCATGTCGGAACTCGCCCGGCTCATTGCTGCTGCGCGCTCAGCTCGGGTGGATCGAACCCGGGCACGCGTTCGGTCTCGCGCTCCGCCGCCGCCGCCCAGTCCTGCATCGCCGGCAACGCGAGCAAGGCGCGTGCATAGGCTCCGGCCACAGCGTCGAGCGCCAACCCGTAGGTCTGGAAGCGGAACGCGATCGGGCACCAGAACGCGTCGACGGCCGAGAACGCGCCGCAGACAAAATCGCCGCCCTGGCCGAAGCGCTGGCGGCCTTCACGCCAGAGTTCGGTGATGCGCACAATCTCCGCGGCGACCGCCGCGGAGGGCATCCGGGCCCGTCGCAGGCGGACATCCATGCCCAACTCGTCGCGCACGCGGGCGAAGCCGGCATGCATTTCGGCCGCGGCCGAGCGCGCCCAGGCTCTGGCCAGCGGCTCGGCCGGCCATACGCCCGGATGCCGTTCGGCGAGATACTCGGTAATGGCAAGGGAGTCCCAGACGACGGTGGCGCCGTCGTGCAGGCAGGGCAACCGCCCGCTGGGCGAGACCTGGCGGATGCGGGCAGGAGAGTCGGCCCGATAGAGAGTCAGGCGCTGCTCCCGGAACGGGATGCCGACGACCTTCATCAACACCCACGCGCGCAGCGACCACGTCGAGTAGTTCTTGTTGCCGATGTAGAGCGTATAGCTCACAAGGGCACGGTCTTCCCGGGGTTCATGATGTTGGACGGATCGAGCGCCCGCTTGACCGCGCGCATGAGCTCGACGGCCTCGCCGTGTTCCTGTGCCAGCACGTCGAGCTTGTGCCAGCCGATGCCGTGCTCGCCAGTGCAGGTGCCCCCCATGCCGATCGCCCGCAAGCTCACGCGCCGCGCGAGCGCCTCGGCGCGTTGGCGCTGGGCGTGGTCGCTGGGATCGAAGAGCACGACCAGGTGAAAGTTGCCGTCGCCGACGTGGCCCACGATGGGCGCGATCAGGCCGCTGGCTTCGACGTCGGCCTTGGTTTCAAGAATGCAGTCGGCAAGACGCGAAATCGGCACGCAGGCATCGGTCGCGAGGCCCATCGCCCCCGGCTTGAGCGCGAGGGCGGCGTAGTAGGCGGCGTGGCGCGCCTTCCATAGCCGCTGGCGGTCTTCCGGCTGCGTCGCCCACTGGTAGGCACTGCCGCCGAACTCGTCGCTGATCGCCTGCATCGCCTCGGTCTGCTCGCGCACGCCGGTGGGCGAGCCGTGAAACTCGAAGAACAGCGTCGGTCGCGCGGCGAAGCCCTCGAGCTTGGAATAGCGGATGCACGCGTCCATCTGCACCTCGTCCAGGAGCTCGATGCGCGCCACGGCGATGCCGGTCTGCATGGCGGCGATCACGGTGTTGACCGCGCGGCCGAGGTCCGGAAACTGGCACACCGCCGCGGAGATCGCCTCCGGCACCCCGTAGAGGCGCAGCTGGATCTCGGTGATGACACCGAGCGTGCCTTCCGCACCGACGAACAGCCGGGTCAGATCGTAGCCCGCGCTCGACTTGCGGGCGCGACCACCGGTACGCACGACCCGCCCGTCGGCGGTCACCACGGTGAGTCCGAGCACATTTTCGCGCATCGTGCCGTAGCGCACCGCGTTGGTGCCCGACGCGCGCGTGGCCGCCATCCCGCCGATGGTGGCGTTGGCGCCCGGATCGATGGGAAAGAAGACACCGCTGCCCTTGAGCTCGGCGTTGAGCTGTTCGCGTGTCACGCCCGCCTGCACCCGGCAATCGAGATCCTCGACGCTGACTTCGAGCACGTTGTTCATCTGCGACAGGTCGACGCAGACGCCGCCGTAGAGTGCGGCGACGTGGCCCTCGAGCGACGTGCCGACGCCGAACGCAATCACCGGCACCCGTGCGAGCTGACACAGGCGCACGATCGCGGCAACCTCGTCGTTGGAGTGCGGATAGACGACGATGTCGGGCAACGCCGGGTCGGAGAGTCCTTCCCCGTGGCTGTGATGCTCGCGCACCGCGCGCGAGGTGAGCGCGCGTTCGCCGTATGTGCCGCAAAGGCGCTGCACCAGATCGGCGACAGCGCCGGGGTCGGGTCTCGCGGCTGCGTCAAGGGCCATCGTTCGCTCCGGTAAACGCGTCTCAGAAGCGCGGCAGGTCCGGGTGCGGGAGCTGTCCGCGGTGCACGTGCATGCGTCCCATCTCGGCACAACGATGCAGGGTCGGAACCGCCTTGCCCGGGTTGAGCAGGCCTTCGGGATCGAACGCGCGCTTCACGCCGTGAAAGCGTTCGAGCTCGGCGGGCGCGAATTGCATGCACATGTCGCCGATTTTTTCCACACCGACGCCATGCTCGCCGGTGATCGTTCCGCCGACCGCGACGCAAAGCTCGAGGATCTTCGCGCCGAACGCCTGGGTCTTCTGCGCGTCGCCGGGGCGATTGGCGTCGTAGAGGATCAGCGGGTGCAGGTTGCCGTCACCGGCGTGAAAGACGTTCATGCACGGCAGCCCGAACTCCTGCGACAGTTCGCCGATGCGCTGCAGCACCGGCCCGAGCGAGCGCCGCGGGATCGTGCCGTCGATGCAGTAATAGTCCGGGGAGATGCGCCCTGCCGCGCCGAAGGCCGCCTTGCGCCCGGACCAGAACCGGTGCCGCTGCGCTTCGTTCTGCGATGTCTCGATGTGCGTCGCGCCGGCCGCTTGCATCAGGCGTTCCACGGCGGCGACCTCTTCGCTGACCTCTTCCGGCGTGCCGTCGGACTCGCACAGCAGGATCGCCACCGCATCGCTGGGATAGCCGGCGTGGACGAACGGCTCGACGGCGCTGATGGTCAGCCGATCCATCATCTCGAGGCCCGCCGGAACGATTCCCGCGCCAATGATCGCGGCGACCGCTGCGCCGACCTTCGCCACCTCGTCGAACGCCGCCAGCACGCACGTCGCGTCGCGGGGTATGGGGGTGAGCTTGACCGTGACTTCGGTGATGATCGCGAGCAACCCCTCGGAGCCAGTGATCAGCGCCAGCAGGTCGTAGCCCGGGGCGTCGAGCGCTTCGCTGCCGAACTCGACCACCTCGCCGGTAATGAGCGCCCCGCGCACCCGCCGCAGGTTGTGCAAAGTAAGGCCGTACTTGAGGCAGTGCACGCCGCCGGAATTCTCGGCGACATTGCCCCCGATCGTGCAGGCGATCTGTGACGACGGGTCGGGTGCATAGTGCAGGCCGAACGCGGCGGCGGCCTCGGAGATGGCCAGATTGCGCACGCCCGGCTGGACCGTGGCCGTTCGCGCCAATGCATCGATGGCCAGGATGCGCTTGAACTTGGCCAGCGACAGGATCACGCCATGGCGATCGGGCAGAGCGCCGCCGGACAAACCAGTGCCCGCGCCGCGGGCGACGACCGGCACACGCGCGGCGTCGCAGAGCTTCAGGATCGCGACCACCTGGGCTTCGTTCTCCGGCAACAGCACCGCATTGGGCAGCTCGCGGAACAGCGTCAACCCGTCGCATTCGTACGGCCGCGTATCCTCGGGCGCGGTGAGGATTGACGTCGTGGGGAGGATGGTGCCGAAGGCTGCGAGCAGGGCCGGATTGAGCATGGGCGACCACGGGAATTGCCGCACGATTATTCCACAAAGGCCCCCGCCTCACCATGCGCTGCCCGGCGGTGAGCGTGCGCAAGCGCTCGGGCAGGGCATCGCCGCGTCTCGCCCTTGCATCGCCGCGATAGCCTGCCGCCGCTCGGCGGCGAGGCGGCGTCCTGGCTGCCGTCGTCTATAATGTTGCAGAAAAATGTCGGCGTGCAGCCTGCTGGTGCGGGACATGGAGTGCGATGAACCCAGGTGAAATCTACGCCAAGACCGATGAGGGCGTGCGCGAACTCAAGGAGCGCAAGCTCAACCTGCCGATCGCGCTGCGCAGCGTGCTCATCATGGTCGACGGCCATCGCACGGTGGGCGAGGTGCTCGAGCGGGCGCAGGCCCTGCGCGTGGATGCGAGCACGCTGGCGGCCCTCGAGCGTGCCGGGCTCATCGCCAAGCGCTTCAGTGAGCCTTCCGGTGCCGAACGCACGCAGGAGCCAGAGTCGCGCACGGCAGACGAAGTCGAGCGCTTCATCGCCGCACAGACCCGGCTTTCGGATCTGATCAACGAGCACCTCGGCTTCCGCGGCTACCTGATGATGATGCGCCTGCAGCGCGCCGAGAATCTGCGCGACCTGCATGACTTCCTGCCTGATTTCGCCCAGGCGCTGGTCAAGCGCATCGGCATGGAGTCCGCCACGCCGATCGTGTCCGAGCTGGAGCGACTGATCGTCGTGCGCGGCGGCTAATGCCATGGCGCGACGCGCACGGCTCGTGCGTGCCGCGGCTTGCCCTCGGCGGATCGTAACCGATTGTAACCGCTCGGCACGCAACGGAAACTCCGCGTCAACGCGCGCTGTCTATCAGTCGTTGCTAGACGTATGGACAGCCAGCACGAGGAGAGCGCAATGAAACGTCATCTGGGTATGCTTGCGGCCGTGCTCGTCATCGGCGTTGCGGCGAGCACAACGGCGATGGCGAACTCCTTCGCCATCTCGATCGGCGCACCGGGTTTCGGCGTGGGGTATTCGACTGGCGGCTATGGCTACGCGTATGCCGCCCCGTCGGTGGCGGTCCCGCCGCCGGTCGCCTACTACGGGGCTCCCTACCCCTACTACGTCGCGCCGCGTGTCGTCTACGCCCCCTATGCGAGGTACTACCACGGCCCGTATTGGCGCTACCGCTATGGGCACCGGTACTAGCCCGCGGGGTGGTAACGAATGCGGTAGATGGCCCCGGCGTAATCGTCGGATACCAGCAGGGACCCGTCCGGCATGACGAGCACGTCCGCCGGACGGCCCCACGCGGTTTCGCCCTGCAGCCAGCCGGTTGCGAAGGGCTCGTAGCTCACGGCACGATTGTTCTCGAGGCGGACGAGCGTCACGCGGTAACCGATTTTCTTGCTCCGGTTCCAGGAGCCGTGCTCGGCGATGAAGATCTGGTTGCGGTATGACGGGGGAAACTGGGCGCCGGTATAGAAGCGCATGCCCAGTGGCGCGACGTGAGGTCCCAACAGCTGCGCCGGCGGGGCGAATTCATTGCAGCCGCGGTTGCGGCCGAATTCCGGGTCGGGCAGCGTGCCCGCATGACAGTAGGGAAACCCGAAATCAAGCCCCGGCCTGGGCGCGTAATGGAGGGTATCGGGCGGCAGGTCGTCGCCGAGCCAGTCGCGACCGTTGTTGGTGAACCACAGCTGCTTGGTGCGCGGGTCCCAGTCGAAGCCAACCGAATTGCGCAAACCGCGGGCATAGACCTCCAATCCTGAACCGTCGGGATTCATGCGCGTGATGACGGCGTAGCGGTCGCGGTCCGGCTCGCAGATATTGCAGGGCGCGCCGACCGGCACGTAGAGCTTGCCGTCCGGGCCGAAAGCGATGAATTTCCAGCCATGCAAGGCATCGCCGGGAAACCGGTCACTGACCAGGACCGCGGGCGGGGGATTGTGCAGGCGACTCTCGATGTTGTCGAAGCGCAGAATGCGCGAAACGGCGGAAACGTAGAGCGCCTTGTCGTGAAAGGCGACCCCGACCGGCCGATCGAGGCCGCTCGCGATCGTCGTTACCGCGGCCGGCGCGCCGGGACGCAAGGTGACGGCGTAGACCTTGCCCGCAGCCATCGAGCCCACGAACAGCGTGCCGTTCGCGCCCAGTGCCATCTCGCGCGCATTAGGCACGCGCGCCACGAGCTCGATGGCAAATCCCGGCGGCAGCTTGATCCGGTCGAGCGGAAGCTCCGATCCGCACGCGGGCGGCGGCACAACCAGCACGGCGACCACCATAAGCGAAGTGCAAAGGCGCATCGGCGAAGCTCCAGCAACGGCAAACCGCGCCGGACGAGCCGTCGTTCACGGCAAAGGCTCGGCGCAGGCAATTGACAGCGCTCGGGGTGGTTTCTATCCTTTGTTCCCGGTACCAAGCGAATTGCGCCATGAACGGCCCCGTCGCCGCCACTTCCCTCGCCCCGCAACTCCTCGGCTTCGACCTGATCCGGACGCTGGTTTCCTACGACACGACCAGCCGTGAATCGAACCTCGCCCTCATTCACTGGGTTCGCGATTACCTGGCGGGCCAGGGCATCGACTCGCAGCTAAGCTACGACGACGAGCGGCGCAAGGCGAACCTGTTTGCGACCTTGCCGGCGCAGAACGGCAACGCCACGGTCGGCGGCATCGTGCTGTCCGGGCACACCGACGTCGTGCCGGTCGACGGCCAGCCGTGGGATACGCCGCCGTTCGCCGCGACCCTGGTGGGCGACCGGCTGCACGGCCGCGGCGTCACCGACATGAAAAGCTTCTCGGCCATCGGACTGGCGATGGTACCCGACCTTCTGCGCCGGGGATTGGCGCGACCGCTGCATTTTGCGCTGTCCTACGACGAGGAAGTCGGCTGCATCGGCGTGCGCCGTCTGCTCGCCGATGTCATCGCGCGTGGTATCAAACCGGCGGGTTGCATCGTGGGCGAACCGACCGGCATGCAGGTCGTGGTCGCGCACAAGGGCAAGCGCACCTACCGCTGCCGCGTTCGCGGCCACGAAGCGCATTCGTCGCTGACGCCGCTGGGTGTCAATGCGGTGCAGGTGGCCAGCGAGATCGTGACCTTTCTCGCCCAGATGGCGCGCCGCTTCCGTGAGCGGGGGGGCTTCGACGCCGCCTACGACGTGCCCTATACCACGGTGCATTGCGGCGTGATCCGCGGCGGTACCGCGCTCAATATCGTGCCGCGTGACTGCCAGTTCGACTTCGAATTTCGGCACCTGCCGTTCGACGACCCGGACACCCTGCTCTCCGAGGTCAGGCGCTTTGCGGCGACGCTGCAGCCTGAGATGCACGCAGTCGATCCGCAGACCTACATCGAGTTCGATCACCTTTCGACGCTCCCCGGATTCGACACCCACGGCGGCAGCGAGATCGCCGAGCTGGGCCGGGCCTGCAGCCTGACGCAGGATGTCGGCAAGGTCTCCTTCGGCAGCGAGGCGGCGCATTTTCACAACAACGGCATCCCGGCCATCATTTGCGGGCCGGGGCGCATCGCGCAAGCGCACCAGCCCAACGAGTGGGTCACGCTCGAACAGCTCTCGCAGTGCGGGGCCTTCATGCGTCGCCTCGCCGACCGCGTCTGCGTGGCGTGAGCCTCGCCCGCTTGGGTGCGCGCCAGAACCGCTCCGACCCCATGGCACCTGCCGTCCCGCCACCGCGGCCACCGATCGAGATCGCATTGCCGCCTCTGGCGCCCCATGCCGAAGGCAACACCGGCATCCCCTATGCGTGGACCTTTACGGCGAGTCGCGCGGGGCCGCACGTCCTGCTGCAGGCTCTGACCCACGGCAACGAAGTATGCGGCGCGATCGCGCTCGACTGGATGTTGCGTGAGAACGTTCGCCCGATATGCGGAACGTTGTCGCTGGTCTTCGCCAACGTGGCGGCTTATGAGCGCTTCGATGCCAACGATCCGTTCGCGTCGCGTTGCGTCGACGAGGACTTCAACCGCCTCTGGTCCGCGGCCGTGCTCGACGGACCGCGCGACAGTGCCGAGCTCAGGCGGGCGCGGGAACTGCGGCCGCTGTATGACCGCGTCGATTACCTGCTCGATCTGCATTCCATGTCCGAGGCCTGTCCGCCGCTGGCGATGGCCGGCCGCCAGGGCAAGGGGCTGGCGCTGGCGCGGGCGCTGGGCGTGCCGCGGCACGTAGTGATCGACGGCGGCCACAGTGCCGGCCGCCGCCTGCGCGATTACGCGTTTTTCGACGACCCCGCCGATGCCCGCGCCGCGCTGCTGGTCGAATGCGGGCAGCATTGGGAAGCCGCGGCACCGGCGTTCGCGCAGCAGGCGGTGCTGCGCTGGTTGCGCCACTTCGGCATGGTCGATGGCGAGCTTCTCGGCGCCTTCCTCGATCCGTCCCCGGTCCCGCCGCAGGCGCTCATCGAGGTCACGACCACCGTCACGATCGCGACCGATGCCTTTGCCTTCACGTTCCCGGTGCGGGGGCTGCAGACGATCCCGCGCGCCGGAACGACTTACGCGATCGACGGTAATGCCGAAATTCGCACCCCGCACGATGGCTGCGTCCTGATCATGCCCACCGCGCGACCGCGCAAGGGCGAGACTGCAGTGCGGCTCGGACGCTACGTTGCCTGAGGCGTCGCGCGTATCAGCGCGGCGCCGCCACCACCGCCTCGGCGCTGCGCACGAGGTCTGCGCCGACCAATGCGGCCCAACGCTCGTAGACGGCTCGCGACGCTTCGCGGAAGGGCTGCCTTCCGGACGCGGTAAGCCGGGTTACGATCACGCCCTGACGCGTGAGCTCGGCGAGCGCCGCCGCATCCCACTGCTCGCGCGCGAGCGCGCTCGCCTGCACGCCCGCATCGCGTGCCGCCTGGCCAATGAGCTCGCGGTCGGCCTCGCTCAAGCCGTCCCAGACGGCGCGGTTGACCGCGAACACCAGCGCGTCGGCGTGCGCGCCCCAGAGCAGCAGGTGGGGCAGGCCGACGGCGTACGTGCGGGCGATACGGTAGGCTGCGACGCTGGTCAGTTCGCCGTCGAGCGCCCCGTTGCGCTGCGCGGCCAGCGCGTTTTCGGCGCTCATCGACGTCGGCTTGGCGCCCAGCGCCACGAGCGTTTCGAGCAACAGCCGGGAGGGGGCTACGCGCAGGGTGAGTCCGCCCAGGTCCGCGGGGGTGTGAATGGGGCGCCTGGTCGCGAGCTCGCTGAAGCCCGCGCTCGCCCACGCCAGGGGCACGACCCCGGCGTCCTGCACACGGGCCGCGAGCTGCGCCGCGACGTTGCTTTGGAGCAGCGCATCGAGCGCACCGGCATCGGGCACCAGCCACGGCAGCGCAAGCAGGTTGAGCTCCTTGACCTGCACCGCCCACGCCGCGGCGGAGCCGACGGCGAGGTCAATCCCGCCGTCGCGCAGCGCCGCGAACTCCCGCGCCGGATCGCGCTGCGCAAGCGTTGCGCCGGGGAAGAGCTTGACTCCCAGGCGTCCGCCGGAGCGCTCGCGAATGAGGGCAGCCCAGATCTGGCCCGCCTTGCCTTCGGGATAGGCAGGTCCGAGCGCGGTCGAGAGCTTCCATTCGACCGCCGCGGTGGGCGGCGGAGGCTGTCCGGCCGCGGATAGCGTGAGCGCCAGCACCAATGCGCCGGCGAAGAGCGATGGGATCCTCAAGCGCACGAAGGCAAGCCCTCAGGCGCGCCGGTGCGCGCGCAGCAAAGCCGGCACCGGCCGCGTCGCAAGCCGGTGTGGGCGACGCAGCCGGCGGCGTGGGCCGGCACTATTTCTTGTCGGCCTGCCCCAGCATTTCCTGGATCTTGGCGTCGAACTGGTCGTAGGGCATCGCCCCGACCAAGCGCACGCCTTCGAGCGTGTCGTTGTCGAGTCGGCCGAGGACAAACGACGGGGTGCCCTGGACGCCGGCGACCCCGGCCTCGGCAATATCCTTGTCGATCTGCGCGTTGTATTTGTCCGAGTCCAGACAGCTCTTGAATTTGGGCACGTCCAACTTGATGCTGCCGGCGTAGGCCGTCAGGTTGTCCTCGTTGAGCGCATTGGCGTTGACGATCATGATATGGCGCATTTCCCAGAACTTGCCCTGTTCGGCGGCGCAGCGCCCGGCCGTTGCCGCGCGGTGCGCGTTCTCGTGAAAGTTGAGCGGAAAGTCGCGACTGATGAAGCGCACCTTGCCGGTGTCGATGTAGTTGGCTTTGATCTGGGCAAAGGCGGTGTTATGAAATTGCTGGCAGAAAGGGCACTGGAAATCAGTGTACTCGACCATCACCAGCGGTGCCTTGGCGTCGCCCATGGAGAACCCGCCCGGTGCGAGCTTGTAGCTCACCTTGTCGTCGGCCGCGGCTGCCTGCTGTTGTGGAGGCTGCAACTTCTCCACCGCCTGGCGGATCGCCTTGAGCTCGTTGATCATCTCCTGCGCCTGCTCCGACGTCATCCCATCGGCGCGTGCCAGCGCAGTGCCCGCGAGCAGCGCCATCGACACGCTCAGTATCGCCAGCGACCGCAGAAAACCGGTTGCATTCATCGCCTTGCCTTCCTTTCCATTCGTGGCCCTCGCGGGCGGACAATATTGCGCGCAAAGCCACTGCACTGACTGCCTCGCCGCCTATTCGTTCCACGGCTTAGCGCCGTGAGCAGGGGCCGATCATAGGGCGCAACGGCGCGAGCGCCAGCGCCGACCGATTGGAGGTTATCGCGGCGGAACAAACGGTTAGCGCGTCCGTGGGGCGGCGCGGCAAACGATTGGCCGGCTCTTCTCAGGCGGCCTGCCCGCCGCGTGGCCAAAGAACCAGTTGCGTGCAGCGGAACAGCGCCAGCTTGCGCCCGGTGCTGCGCTCGGTGACCACCGCGTCCCAGACCTGCGTCGTATTGCCGAGGTGCAGCGGCGTGGCGACGCACCCGAGCGTCCCCTCGCGGGCCGTGCCGAGAAAATTGGTCTTCAATTCGATCGTGGTGAAGTTCTCGGCCCCGGCGGGCAGATGCGCAAGACAGCCGTAGCCGCAGGCGGTGTCGGCGAGGGCGATGACCGTGGCGGCATGCAGATAGCCGTTCGGCGCCAGCAGTTCGGGTCGAATGGGGAGCTCCGCTTCGAGACGGTTTTCAGCCACCGCGGTGAAGCGCACGCCGATGAGGCCCGGCAGGCGACCGTCGCCGCGATGGGCGAACCGGTCCAGAGTGGCGTCGGCACGTAGCGGCATCGGCGCTTTAGCGTGCCTCGGCGCGCGCCACTACAGCCTTTCGGCGATCCATCCCGGCACCGATTGCAGCGCCGCGGCCAGGCCGGCCGGATTGGTTCCGCCCGCTTGCGCCATGTCGGGTCGTCCCCCACCCTTGCCGCCGACCTGCGTGGCGACGTGGTTGACCAGATCGCCCGCCTTGATCCGGCCGGTGAGGTCCGAGGTCACCCCGGCGATCAGTGTCACCTTGCCGCCCTCGGTGGAGCCCAGGACGATGGCCGCCGAGCGCAGCCGCCCCTTGAGTTGATCGAGCGTTTCGCGCAGCACTTTCGCGTCGGCGCCCTCGATCGTGGTGGCCAGAACCTGGGTGCCGTTCACGGTCACCGCCTGGGCCGCGAGATCGCCGCCCTGACTGGACGCGAACCTGCCCTTGAGCCGCGCCAGCTCCTTCTCCAGTGCGCGCACGTTATCGAGCATATGCGCGATCTTCGCCGGCACTTCCGCCGCCGGCGCTTTGAGCGCCCGCGCCGCGGCGTTGAGCCGCGCCTCGGTTTCATGGGTGTAGGCGAGCGCGCCTTCGGCTGTCACGGCCTCGACGCGGCGAATGCCGGCCGCGACGCCGGATTCGGACACGATCTTGAACAGGCCGATGTCGCCGGTGCGCTTGACGTGGGTACCACCGCACAATTCGGTGGAGAAATCGCCCATGGTCAGGACCCGCACGTCGTCGCCGTACTTTTCCCCGAACAGCGCCATGGCGCCCGACTTGATAGCCGCGTCGTAGGGCATGACCCGCGCTTCGACGGGGTAATTCGCCCGGATGGCGCGATTGACGAGTGCCTCGACGCTATGGATTTCCTCTTCGTTCAGCGGTTGCGGATGCGAGAAATCGAAGCGCGTTCGCCCCGGATCGACGAGCGAGCCCTTTTGCGTGACGTGTGGACCGAGCACCTTGCGCAACGCCGCATGCATCAGGTGCGTAGCCGAGTGGTTCCATGCCGCGCGCGCGCGCGCGTGCGCGTCCACCCGGGCGACGACGACATCTCCGAGCGCAAGCTCGCCGGTCTTCACCTCGCCGTGGTGGGCAAACACGTCGGCCTGGAGCTTTTGCGTGTCGTGGACGGCGAAGAGCGTCAGACAGGCGCCGCTCTTCGACAGCTCGCCGCGGTCGCCCACCTGGCCACCGGACTCGGCATAGAACGGCGTGCGGTCGAGCACGACGATGCCCGCTTGTCCGGTCGACAGGGTATCGACGGCGCTTGCGTCGCGGTACAGCGCGACCACGCGCGCGTCTTCGGACAGCGTGTCGTAGCCGTCGAACACGGTCTTCGCGCCGTGATACGCGACGCCCTCGGCCATCTTGAAGGTCGACGCGGCGCGCGCCTGTTGCCGCTGTTTCTGCATGGCCGCGTCGAAGCCTTCCTGGTCGATGCCGACGCCGCGCTCGCGGCAGATATCGGCGGTCAGGTCGAAGGGAAAGCCGTAGGTGTCGTAGAGGGTAAAGGCGGTGACGCCGGAGAGCGTGCTGCTGCCCATGGCCGTCGCTTCGGCGAGCGCCGCATCGAGGATCTTCATGCCGTGCACGAGTGTTTCGGCGAAGCGTTCCTCCTCGGAGTGCAGCACGGCCATGACCTCGTCCTGCTTGAGCGGTAGCTCGGGATAGGCCCCGCCCATCAGCCGCGCGAGCGGCGGCACCAGCGCGGAGAAGAACGGACGAGTCTGCCCGAGCTTGTACCCGTGGCGGATCGCGCGGCGGATGATCCGCCGCAGCACGTAGCCTCGACCCTCGTTGCTCGGGATCACGCCGTCGACGATCAGGAAAGCGCAGGCGCGGATGTGATCGGCGATCACCTTGAGCGAAGGCGAGCCGAGTTCCTTGGCGCCGGTCAGCTGGGCCGCGGCGGCGATCAGGTCATGGAACAGATCGATGTCGTAATTGCTGTGCACGCCCTGCAGCACCGCCGCCAGGCGCTCGAGTCCCATGCCGGTGTCCACGCAGGGCTTGGGCAGCGGGGTCAACACGCCATGGGCGTCGCGGTCGAACTGCATGAACACCAGGTTCCAGATCTCGACGTAGCGGTCGCCCTCGTCCCCCGACCCCGGTGGCCCTCCGCCGATCCCCGGGCCGTGGTCGTAGAAGATCTCGCTGCAGGGGCCGCAGGGTCCGGTGTCGGCCATCTGCCAGAAGTTGTCCGAAGCGTAGGGCGCGCCCTTGTTGTCGCCGATGCGCACGACACGCTCGCGCGGCACGCCGATGTCGCGGGTCCACGCGTCGTAGGCCTCGTCGTCGGTTTGATACACCGTGACCCAGAGCTTTTGCGCCGGCAGCCGGTAGACCTCGGTCAGCAGTTCCCAGGCGTAGGCGATCGCTTCACGCTTGAAGTAGTCGCCGAACGACCAGTTGCCGAGCATTTCGAAGAACGTGTGGTGGCGCGCGGTGTAGCCGATGTTCTCCAGATCGTTGTGCTTGCCGCCGGCGCGCAGGCAGCGCTGCACGTCGGCAGCGCGGACGTAGCTGCGCTGGTCGGTGCCGAGAAAGACATCCTTGAACTGAACCATGCCGCTGTTGGTGAAAAGCAGTGTCGGATCGTTGCCCGGCACGAGCGGCGCCGACGGGACGATGGTATGGCCCCGCGCGGAGAAGTAGTCGAGAAACTGGCGGCGTATGGCTGCGACTTGCATCAAAATCCACCCGGCATCGACCCGGGCCGGCTGCGACCTCACCCTAAGTGAGGGTTCAAAATCAATATCTTAGCATAGGTGTCCCGCGCCCAGGCTAGCCTGGCCCGCGATTTGCGCAGGTGCGCAGCAGGCGCAGGATGGCCGACACCGCGAAGCCGCGCGCGTGCAGGAAGCGCACCTGGCGCGCCATGTCGCGCTCGTCGACCGGCGGGCGACCGAAGCGACGCTGCCAGAGTGCGCGCAGCGCCGCCTCGTCATCGATTTCGGCTTCCGCCAGCGCGGTGTCGATGTCGGCGCGGGCAATGCCCTTGGCCCGCAACGTTTCGGCGATGCGGCGCCGACCGAAATCGGCGCTTTTCTGCGCCACCGTCTCCCGTGCGCAGCGGGCGTCGGACAGATAGCCTTGCGCGATCAGCTCGTCGAGCAGCGGCTCGACTGCGTCCGCCCCAGCGCCTTTGGCGATGAGCTTCAGGCGCAGTTCGGAGCGCGCGTACTCGCGGCGCGCGAGCAGCCGGATCGCCTGTGTCCGAAGCGAATCGGCCGCCAAGTCACCTCGCGCTACGCTTCGGCCGTCGCGCCGCTGTGCGCCGGTCCGGGAAGCGGAATGCCCACCGCGGTGCGGATCTTCGCTTCGATCTCGGCGGCGAGCTCGGGGTGCTCCTTCAGATAATCGCGCGTGTTGTCCTTGCCCTGGCCGATCTTCTCGCCGCGATAGGCGTACCAGGCGCCGGACTTCTCGATGATGTTGTGCGCCACGCCGAGCTCGATGATCTCGCCCTCGCGCGAAATGCCCTCGCCGTAGAGGATGTCGAACAGGGCCTCGCGGAAGGGCGGCGCGATCTTGTTTTTCACCACCTTGACTCGGGTTTCGTTGCCCACGACTTCCTCGCCGCGCTTGATCGATCCGATGCGTCGGATATCGAGCCGCACCGAGGCATAGAACTTGAGCGCGTTGCCGCCCGTGGTCGTCTCCGGATTGCCGAACATCACCCCGATCTTCATGCGGATCTGGTTGATGAAGATCACCAGCACGTTGGCGCGTTTGATGTTCGAGGTGAGCTTGCGCAGTGCCTGGCTCATCAGGCGCGCCTGGAGGCCGGGCAGCTGATCGCCCATCTCGCCTTCGATTTCGGCCTTGGGCACGAGTGCGGCGACCGAATCGATGACAATCACGTCCACGCCGCCGGAGCGCACGAGCATGTCGGCGATCTCGAGTCCCTGCTCGCCGGTGTCGGGCTGGGAGATCAGCATCTCGCCGACCTTGACGCCGAGCTTGCCCGCGTACACCGGGTCGAGCGCGTTCTCCGCGTCGATGTAGGCCGCGGTTCCGCCGGCCTTTTGCACCTGCGCCACCACCTGCAGCGCGAGCGTGGTCTTGCCCGACGATTCGGGTCCGTAGACCTCGACCACGCGGCCCCGGGGCAGGCCGCCCACCCCCAGCGCGATGTCCAGTCCGAGCGACCCGGTCGAGACGACGGACAGGTCGCTCTGTACCTGCGCCTCGCCCATCTTCATGATCGACCCCTTGCCGAATTGCTTCTCGATCTGCGCCAGGGCGGCGGCCAGCGCCTTGCTCTTGTTCTCGTCCATTGCGTTCATTCCATTGGCCTTGGCGTTAAGTCCGATGCCGGTTGCGGTGCTCATGGCGGGTCCGATGCTCGGGTTGGATGGGAAAATTATGGCATAGAACGATCGTTCGATAAAGGGTTTTTTGCAGCCCGGGCCAGGCGCTCGAGCAGACCCTGCAGCGCGATGCGCACCGAGGCGTCGCGGACGGTGGCGCGATCGCCTTCCAGCTGCGTTCGCAATGCCTCGGCCCCGTCCGGTCCTGCCCATGCGAAGCATACCGTGCCCACCGGTTTGTCGGGGGTTCCTCCACTCGGTCCGGCGATGCCGGTGACCGCGACCGACCACTGGGCACCGCTGCCGCGCAATGCGCCCTGCGCCATGGCCAGCGCAGCCTCGGTGCTGACCGCGCCGAAGCGCTCGAGGGTGGCCGGAGGCACGGCCAGTGCGTCGACCTTGGCCGCGTTGGAGTAGGCCACGACGCCGCGATCGAACCAATCCGAACTGCCGGCAACGGAGGTGATGGCCGCGGCGACCAGGCCCCCGGTACAGGACTCCGCGGTGGCGATGCGCACCCGCCGGCCCAGCGCAGCCTGGCCGACTGCCGCGGCCAGGGCGTGGATCTCATCGTCGCTGCGCATGATCGGTGCCGGCTTAGTGCTGCTCGCCCGCGCGGGCACGATACCAGTACTCGTGCGAAGCGGAAAAGCCGAAGTGGCGGTACAGTGCCCGCGCCGGCGTGTTGTCGGCGGTCACCTGCAGGTAGGCGGTGGTGGCGCCGCGCCGGCGCGCCTCGGTGAGGAGCGCTGCGACCACCGCGCGGCCGAAGCCGCGGCCACGCCAGGCGGGCGCGGTGGCGAGGGCGAACAATCCGGCGTGATCGCCTTCGAGCTTGAGCAGCCCGCAGGCGATCGCCTCGCCGTCGCGCTCGATGATTGCGCCGGCGTGCGGCAGCGGATAGCTCGCGGCGCGTTCCAGCAAGCGCGGCAGGGCCTCGGCGTCGATGTCGAGCAGTCGCGCCACGCGCGGCTGCCACGCCGTCGCGTCGAGGATCGCCACCGTGGCATCGCCCGTCGCCGGCCGCGGCGACTCGGCCAGGTCCGATTGCAGTACCAGGGTGGGCTCGAACGGCATCCAGCCGTTGCGGTCGAGCCAGCGATCGAGGCCTGCCGGGCTGGAAAACGGCAGCAGCCGGAACACCGCCGGTAACGCTGCGGCGGCGTAGAACGCGGTGCAAAAGGCGACCTTATGCTCCAGTGCCAGGGTCGAGGCATAAAACCCGTTCACGCAGCGCAGGCGCTTGGTCGGGCCGGGCCGGTAGCCGAGCAGCCACCCGTCGTAGACGAGCGACTGAAAGGCGCCGGAGGCGTTGAGCGCCCGCTCCTCGATGCGGCGGGCGAGAAAGCGCGCCGCCGCGCGTGCCCGGGGCTTCATCCGAACGCCCGCTGCCACAGCGCAAAGGCGAGCAGCGTGTAGAACGCGGCGACGATGTCGTCGGCCATCACGCCGAAGCCGTGATGCCACTCGCGGTCGATGAATCGCGCCGGCGGCGGCTTGAGGATGTCGAAGCAACGGAAAAGCAGAAACGCCAGGCCCTGGCGCAACGGATCGGCGCCGACGAAGAACAGGACAAGCAGAAACGCGGCGACCTCGTCCCAGACGATCGCGCTGTGATCGGCGACGCCAAGGTCGCGGCCGGTTCGATGCGCCGCCCAGACGCCGATGGCGAAGGCCGCAGCCACGCCCAGCAGATAGCCCAGATCGTCGGTGAAGGCGCGCAGCAGCGCCGCCAGCGGCACCGCGAGCACGGTTCCCACGGTTCCGGGTGCAACAGGCGACAGGCCGGTGCCGAAGCCCAGGGCGATGAAATGCGCGGGGTGCGACAACAGGAACCGGAGCGAGGGCGCCCGGCGCATGGGATCAGGCGCGGAAATGGTCAAACGCCTGCGGCAGGACGCCCAGCGCCTGGCCGGCCTCGTCGCGCACAACCAGTCCGGCGCCCGCCTCGTCGATGCGGCCGATGCGCGACAGCGGGAGTTGCAGCTGCTCCGCCAAGGTTGCGAGCTGCGCGGCAGCGCGCATCGGCGCGGTGAAGCACAGCTCGTAGTCGTCGCCGCCGGCGAGCAGACAGGCGAGCGCGCGTGGGCGCTCGCTGCCGGCGAGAAGGCGCGCGAGCGTGCGCGAGCGCGGCAGCGCGGGAAGCTCGATGGTTGCGCCGACGCCGGAGGCGGCGAGCACGTGGCCGAGGTCGCCGACCAGGCCGTCGGAGAGGTCGATCGCCGCGCTAGCCAGGCCGCGCAGCCGCTGCCCGAGCCCAACCCGGGGCGCAGGCCACCGCAGCGCCCGATCGCACGCTGCGAACTCGGTCGCGGTGAGGGCCACTTCGCCGCGCCGGTGGGCGAGCGCGAGCGCGGCGTCGCCGAGGTTGCCGGAGACGAAGATCGCATCGCCCGGCCGGGCGCCACTGCGGCGCAGGGCCTGCCCCGCCGGCGCTTCGCCGAGGATGGTCACGCACAGGTTGAGCGGCCCTCGGGTCGTGTCGCCGCCGACCAGTTCGACCTCGAAGGCGTCGGCCAGGGCGAAAAGGCCCCGGGCGAAGGCGGCAATCCAGATCGGGTCGGGCGCCGGCAGGGCGCAGGCGAGCAACGCCCAGCGCGGCCATGCGCCCATCGCTGCCATGTCGGACAGGTTCACCGCCAGTGTCTTGTGTCCAAGCGATTCGGGATCGACGTCGGCGAAAAAATGCGTGCCCGCGACCAGCATGTCGACCGAGACCGCGAGTTCGCACCCCGGTGTGGGCGCGAGCAGCGCGGCATCGTCGCCCACACCGAGCACCGCGCCCGGGGTCGGGCGGCGGAAGAAGCGGTCGATCAGCTCGAATTCGGAAAGCGCCGCCACGACGGCCAGGCGATGGTTATCTGCGGGGGCTCGCCGGGTGCGCGAACGGCCGGCTCAGGTCGCCACGCGCGTCGCCCCGACCTCGGGTGCGCGGATGGCCGCCGCAAGCTTGTCGAGCACGCCGTTGACGTACTTGTGGCCGTCGGTGCCGCCGTACGCCTTGGCAAGCTCGACCGCTTCGTTGATCACCACGCGATAAGGAATATCCGGCGCGCGCATCAACTCCCAGGCGCCGATTGCGAGCACGCCTTTCTCGATCGGCGACAGCTGCGAGGGTGGCCGATCGAGATAGGGTGCAAACGCGGCGAGCAGCGCGTCGAATTCGCCGGTCACACCCCGCCAGAGCTCGTCGAAGAAGCGGGTATCGCACCTGCCGTAGCCGCCGGACTCGGCAAGCTGCGCCCGTATCGTCGCCGGAGAGGCGCCGGCGAGCAACCATTGATACAGGCCCTGCAAGGCCAGCTCGCGGGCGCGGCGACGGCTGCTCTTCATCGCCCGTCGTCGATCGCCGTGAGCACGTTGGCCATCTCCAGCGCGGCGAGGGCTGCCGCGTGTCCCTTTTCGTCTGCGCGCGAACTCGCCTGCTCGTCGCTGTCCGTGGTGAGGATTCCGTTGCCGATCGGAATGCCGAACTCGAGCTGGACGCTGGAAAGGCCGGCGGCCGACTCGTTGGCAACGATCTCGAAGTGATAAGTCTCGCCGCGGATCACCGCCCCGAGGGCGACCAGGGCGTCATAGTGGCCGCTCTGCGCCATGCGCTGCAGCGCGAGCGGCGCTTCGAGCGCGCCCGGCACGGTGGCCAGAACGATCGCCTCCTTGGCCACTCCCGCCTCGTTGAGCCCCCGCAGCGCGCCTTGCAGCAACAACTCGCCGATCGCGGCGTTGAACCGCGACAGCACGATGCCCACGCGCAGGTGCGTGGCGCCTTTGGCGGGAATGATCTTGCGCATAACCCGGATGATCGCGGAACGCAGCGCTGCCCGGCGGGCGCGCCTTTAGCGCCGCTGCGGCAGCGCCGTCGACGCGACGTCTTCGTGGCCGGTTATCTCCAGCCCGAAACCGGCCATGCTCGGCATCTTGCGCGGCTTGGCGAGCAAGCGCATCCGGCCCACATTCAGATCGCGCAGAATCTGCGCGCCGATGCCGTAATTGCGCAGGTCCATGCGGGTCTCGGCGGGCGGCTGGTCGCACATCGCGCGTTGGCGCAGATCCAGGGCCGATTCGGGCCGGTGCAGCAGCACCAGCACGCCGCGCCCGGAGCGCGCGATCGCGGCGAGCGCGGCGGGGATCGTCCACGAGTGCGTGCGGCTGCCGCAATCGAGCAGGTCGACTACCGACAGCGGCTCGTGCACGCGCACCAGAGTCTCGAGTTCGGGCTCGATCTCGCCGCGCGTCAGCGCGAGGTGCGTCGCGTCGGTCAGCTTGTCGCGGAAGGTGACCAGGCGAAAGTCGCCTTCGGCGGTGCGAATCGGCCGCTCGCCCACGCGCTCGATGAGGCGTTCGGTCTGGCTGCGATAATGGATCAGATCGGCGATGGCGCCGATGCGCAGGTCGTGCAGGCGCGCGAACTCGATCAGATCGGGCAGCCGCGCCATTGTGCCGTCGTCCTTCATGATCTCGCACAGCACCGCGGCCGGCGAATGACCGGCGAGGCGGGCCAGATCGCAGCACGCTTCGGTATGTCCGGCGCGCGCCAGAACGCCCCCCTCCTGCGCGACCAGCGGAAACACGTGCCCCGGGTGGACGATGTCCTCGGGCTTGGCGTTCGGGGCGCAGGCCACGCGGACGGTATGGGCGCGGTCGGCGGCGGAAATGCCCGTGGTCACGCCCTGCGCTGCCTCGATCGAGACGGTGAAGTTGGTGCCGTGCAGGGAGCGATTCACCGCGGTCATGGGCATGAGATGAAGCTGCCGCGCGCGGGCCTCGGTGATCGGCATGCAGATCAGGCCGCGGCCATGCTTGGCCATGAAGTTGATCGCCTCGGCCGTGATGCAATCGGCGGCGACGATCAGGTCGCCTTCGTTCTCGCGCTCCTCTTCGTCGACCAGGACCGCCATGCGACCGGCCTTCAACTCGGCGATGAGCGCGGGTATCGGGCTGATGGCACTCGAGGCCGCGGGCGCGGCGGGCGACTCGCGGTTTTCGACGGCATGCAGGTGCGGTGTCACAAGCTTCCCGGCGCAGCGGATGGGACGGGCATTATACTGCGCCGCGCCCGCGTCCCGCGCCGCGGCGAGCACGCCCGGCGCCGCGGCATGGTGCGGCAACGCTCAGAACAGGGACTGCGCCGCGCTGGCCAGGGCGCTGTGCGGATCGCCCAGATCGCTCAGCACGCTGAAATGGTGGCGAGCGGCGATCAGCAGCGGGCCCTGTCGCCCCGGCGGGCGGCACTCGGGCCAACTCTCCCAGAGCAGCCACGATTGGCGGATGAATTCGCGCGTCTCGTCCGCGCCGGCAGCGATCAGGAGCGGCACGGCGCGCTTCGGCCGCAGGTGGATCGGGCTCATGGAGCGCGCCTGCGCGGCATCGAGTTGCAAGTCGCTTTTAAACGAGACCTGCAGCAGCGGCTCCAGGTCGAAGACGCCGCTCACCGCCATTGCGCCGGCGACGGCGCCAGGCAACCCTCGCGCTGCCCAATCGGTCGCCACGAGCATCGCCGCCAGGTGCCCGCCCGCTGAGTGACCGGCGACGACCAGGCGAGTTGCCGGGACGCCATGGCGCGGGCCTTCCCGCAGCAACCAGACCACGCCTTCCCGGCACTGCTCGACGATGTGCGCGATGCGGACCTGCGGGCACAGATCGTAGTTGATGACGGCGACCCCGATGCCGTTGGCAACCAGCGGTGGCGCCACAAAGGAATGGTCGCTCTTGTCCAGAGCGCGCCAGTAGCCGCCGTGGATGAACAGCAGCGCCCCGCGCGGGTGGGTGCTGGGAAACAGATCGATCGTCTGCCTGGGTCCGTCGCCATAACGCAGGTCCAGGCTCGCGGCGAGGCGCTGGCGCGCGGCCGCGCTCTGCTCCGCCCAGCGGGCGAAGCATTGCGGATGATCAGGAAAGGCGGCCCGCAGGTTGTATTCCCGCTCGACCCACGCCGCCGGCGGAACCCTCATTGCGGCGCGATGCGCACGCTCAACTGGCCCAGACCCTCGATGCGCCCCACCAGCAGATCGCCGGCGACGACCGGGCCGACGCCCGATGGCGTGCCGGTGAACACGAGGTCGCCCGGAAGAAGCTCGTAGTATTGCGAAAGGAAGTGCAGGATGTGCGGCACATCCCAGATCATGTCGGCCAGGTCCCCTCGCTGCCGGGTTTCTCCGTTGACGTCGAGCGAAATCCGCCCCCGGTCCGGGTGGCCGACGGCACTGACCGCGTGCACCGGCCCGGTGGGCGCGGCCTGAGCGAAAGACTTGCCGAGATCCCAGGGCCGTTTCTTTTCGCGCATGTCGATCTGCAGGTCGCGCCGCGTCATGTCCAGACCGACGGCATAGCCGTAGATGATGTCGCGGGCGCGCTCGGGCGTGAGCCTGACCCCGGCCGCCCCGATGGCGGCAACGAGTTCGAGCTCGTGCTGGTAGCTTTTCGTTGCCAGCGGGTAGCGCACGCTGCCCACCTCCGGCGCGGCGATGGGCACGATCGCATCGGCGGGTTTGGTGAAGAAAAACGGCGGCTCCTTCGCCGCGTCGCCGCCCATTTCCCTGGCGTGCTCGGCATAGTTGCGACCAACGCAGTAGACGTGGCGCACCGGGAAGCGCTCGGCGCCACCGGCGACCGGAAGCGAGGGTATGTCCCAGACAGGAATGACGTAACGCATGCGTTGTCCTTGCTCGACAGCGATTCTTCGCCGTTCAGTGCGCGTCGGGCTGCGCCTCCGGCGCAGCCGCGGCGAAAGACGGCAGCGCAATGCAGGCAGCCTCGATGCGCAGGAGAGTCGGATAGGCGTCGAGGGGCATCGGCAAACGTCGCGCGTTGGCGAGCTGCGGCACGAGGCACACGTCCGCAAGCGTAACGGCGGCACCGTGACAGAATGGGCCGGTTTCCGGATCGCGGGCGAGTTGCGCCTCCAGCGCAGACAGGCCGCGATCGATCCAGTGCCGATACCAGGTGTTCTTCACCTCTTCGCTCGTGCCGAGTTCGCGCACCAGATAGTGCAGCACCCGCAGGTTGTCGAGCGGGTGGATGTCGCAGGCGATTGCCAGCGCGATGGCCCGGACCCGCGCTCGCGCCTCCGCCGCACGTGGCAGCAGCGGCGGCTCGGGATAACGCTCCTCGAGGTATTCGATGATCGCCAGCGACTGGGTGAATGTGCCATGCTCGTCGCGCAACGCCGGCACGAGCTCCTGCGGGTTGAGCAGGCGATACGGCTCGGCGCTTTGTTCACCATGCCGCAAGTGGATCGGCACGTAATCGTACGGGAGGCCCTTGTAGTTGAGCGCGATGCGCACACGGTATGCCGCCGACGAGCGGAAATAGCTGTACAGCTTCATGCGCAGGCGCCCGAACTTCGGTGCGCGGACGATCTTGCGAGCGACTGTGGCCGCAGGAAGGACATGACGAGTAGCGAACGCCGGGCGCTCGAAAAAGAACGCTTGCGGCGCAGCCGCGTGGCGTCAAAAGGCCGAGATGCCGGTCTGCGCGCGGCCCAGTATCAGTGCGTGCACGTCGTGCGTTCCCTCGTAGGTATTCACCGACTCGAGGTTGAGCACGTGGCGGATGACGTGGAATTCGTCGACGATACCATTGCCGCCGTGCATGTCGCGCGCGGTGCGCGCAATGTCGAGCGCCTTGCCGCAGGAATTGCGCTTCATGATCGAGGTAATCTCCGGCGCGGCTCTGCCCTCGTCGCGCAACCGGCCAAGGCGCAGGCAACCCTGCAATCCGAGAGCGATCTCGGTCTGCATGTCGGCAAGCTTCTTCTGCACGAGCTGGTTGGCGGCGAGAGGGCGGCCGAACTGTTTGCGGTCGAGCGTGTACTGCCGCGCCGCCTGCCAGCAGAACTCGGCCGCACCCAGGGCGCCCCAGGCGATGCCGTAGCGCGCGTTGTTCAGGCAGCCGAACGGTCCCTTGAGGCCCTGCACGCCCGGGAGGAGGCTCGCTTCGGGCACGACAACCTCGTCCAGAACGATCTCCCCGGTGATCGAGGTGCGCAGGCTGAACTTGCCCTCGATTTTGGGCGCGGACAGCCCCTTGGCGCCCTTCTCGAGTATGAAGCCGCGGATCACGCCATCGTCGGTCTTGGCCCAGACGACGAAGACGTCGGCGATCGGCGAGTTGGAGATCCACATCTTGGCGCCGGAAAGCCTGTAGCCACCGGGAACGGAACGGGCCCGCGTCACCATCGATCCGGGGTCGGAGCCGTGATCCGGCTCGGTCAACCCAAAGCAGCCGATCCACTCTCCGCTGGCAAGCCTGGGCAGGTAGTGGCGTCGCTGCGCTTCGGAACCGTAGGCGTAGATCGGATACATGACGAGCGAGCTCTGCACGCTCATCATCGAGCGATAACCCGAATCGACGCGCTCGATTTCGCGCGCGATCAGGCCGTAGCAGACGTAATTGAGCCCGGCACCCCCGTACTCGGCCGGCAGCGTTGCGCCGAGCAGCCCGAGCGCGCCCATTTCCGGGAAGATTTCGGGATCCGTCCTTTCGTGCCGGAACGCCTCGGTTACCCGCGGCATCAGCTTGTCCTGGGCATAGGCCTGCGTCGCGTCGCGCACCATCCGCTCCTCTTCGCGCAGTTGCTCGTCGAGCAGCAGCGGATCCGACCAGTGAAAAGGCGCCTGGGTCAGCGGCTTGAGGTGCTCGGGAGCATTCATGAGGTCGATTATCGTCCCGGTGCCGGGGCGCGTCCACTGCGGTCGCGCAATTGTGCTGTACGTTGCCGGCGCCCGGCCCTTTGGCCGATTGCTGCGCGCGTCAGCCTCGCCGGCCGACGCCAGACGCGCTGCGATGGAGGTGCGCGTCTTTAGCCGCCGTGACCGGGCACCGGGTAACGCCTCTCCGGCAACGGCTCGCGTGGCAACAGGCTGACCATCACGTGTCGTGAACAACCACGCGCACCGCTTCTTGTCGCAGGTGACCGCGGGCCAGCCTAGGGGCGCAGCCGCATTCTAACCGTTTGTTCCGCCAGCAATACCTCATATCGGAAGGCTTTGCCTGTCGCGGATCGGCGACATACCATCCGACCATCAGCAAGGGGAACCTGTCATGAATCGGCGTGGAACGCGTTCTTTCTTCGCTCTGCCGCGGTCGCGGGGGGCGGGCTTTACGCTTATCGAAATGATGGTCGTGGTGGCAATCGTCGGAATCCTGGCGGCGATCGCGTTGCCGAGTTACTTCAACTACATCAAGCGCAGCCGGATCATCGAGGCGACAAGCGCGCTCGGCGACATCCGCACGCAGATGGAAAAGTACTACATGGACAACCGCACCTACGTGGCTGCAGGCGCGTGCGGAGTTACGAGCTACGCGGTAGACCCGATCGCATCGTTCAATGCCGTATCGAAGAATTTCACGATTACCTGTCCGGATGCCGCCGGGACGGCGCTTTCGGCAACGACCTATTCGCTGGCCGCCACGGGGAAAGGGCCGATGGCCGGGTTCACCTTTGCGGTCGATTATCAGGACAACAAGATCACCCGGGCGCTCCCCGCGGGGTGGAGCGGCACCGGCGACACCTGCTGGGTGACGAAGCCGGACGGCTCATGCGATTGAGTGCCATGCCGAGGCGGGGGTTCACGCTGATCGAGTTGATGATCAGCCTGGCGATCTTGGGCTTCCTGCTCGTGCTGGGAATCCCGAATTTCATGACGTGGCTAGCCGACAGCCAGATCAGCAACGCCGCGGAATCGATCGCCGGCGGCTTGCGCTATGCCCAGGCGCAGGCGGTTAATCAGAATCAGCCGGTGCGCTTTGTGCTTGACCCCACTACCGCAACCGGAGGCTGGGTCGTGCAACTTGATGGTGCGGGTACGACGCTGCAGACCGGAACGTTCGCGCAAGGTTCAGAAAAAGCGGCGTTCGCGGTATTCCCGGCCGGTGCGACGACGGTAACCTACACCGGGCTCGGCCGGATCGTCGCCAACACGGACGCAAGCAACACGCTGTTCGAGGTCCAGGTCACATTGCCGGGCGTTGCCGCGAGCCGGACGCTCAACGTGGTCTTCGGTGCGCAGGGATTCACCGGGATCAAGGTCTGCGACCCGGCGTGGCCGTCCACCGATCCGAGAGGGTGTCCGACATGAGCGGGGCCGGCCGTTCTTGCTCGCTTGCACCGCAACGGCAGCGCGGCAGTTTCCTGCTCGAGGCGCTGATCGGTGTGCTCATCGTGGCATTCGGCGTCCTGGGCTTGATCGGCCTTCAGGCCAAGACGATCCAGAACGTCACGGATGCGCAGTTCCGGAGCGAAGCGGTTTTTCTTGCCAACTCGCTGATCGGCCAGATGTGGACCTCGGATCAGACGCAGCTGGTGGCCAATTTCGCCAGCGCCGGAGGCGGGCCGAACTATACCGAATTCAAGAATTTCGTCGCGGCGCGTCTGCCGAATGCGACCGGGGCCAACGTTCCCACGGTCACGGTCGTGCCCGCGGTGGCTCCGGCGACCGGGACCGCGGTGACGGTAACGGTGTTTTGGCAGCCTCCCGGCGACGTGGCGGTGCACGACTATGTCGCAAGCGCCGTCGTAGGGGAGAACTGATGCGACCGCGCGCCACGTGGCCGGCACTGCGCGCGCCGCATCGGCACCGCGGTGCGGGAATCATCGAGACGATGGTCGGCATTCTCATCGGCCTGATCGTCGTGCTGGTGATCTATCAGGTGTTCGCCTCTGCCGAAGGTTACAAGCGGCTGACCACCGCCCAGGCCGATGCGCAGATTACGGGGTTGTATGCGCAATTCGTCCTGGCGCGCGAGGTCGGCAATGCCGGCAACGGCATTTCCATCGGTTTTGACGACTATGCGCCGTGTAGTCTGCCGCTGGCGAACAGCTGGCAACTCAAACCGATTCCGGTGCTCATCACCGATGGCGGCGCCGCGGCCAAATCCGACAGCTTTGTGGTCTTCTATGGCACCCCCCCGCACGTCGACAACCCGGTGGTGTTCCTGGGCCCCGCGATGACCACGCCAAACCCATTCATCGTGCAGAGCCCCAACGGCTTCAAGAAGGGTGACTGGGTGATTGCCGGCGACAGCACCACGGGCAACTGCTGGCTTACCCAGGTGACCGCGCCGCCTGCGGCGGACGGGGTCTACGGAGTACAGGGCGGAGTCGACATCACCTACAGTCCGGTCCCTGCTGCGCCTCTGGCGTTCTCCCAAAGCGCGAAGATGATCAATCTGGGACAGGACATCACCAATCCCATCGTGATCGATCGCGTCCAGTACAGCGTGGCTTTCGACAGCACAGGGACGGTATGCGCACCGGCGAGCGCGCAGGCCAAAACCTGCCAGCTCTACAGCCAGGTGGTCAACCCAGCGCTCGGGGTCGCCGCGCAGCCGCTGGTTCCCGTGGCCCCGAACATCGTGCTGATGAAGGCTCAGTACGGTGTCGATCCCACCGATACGAATATCGTCACCTTCTGGACTTCTGCGGTTCCGCCCGCACAGAACCCCGCCAACACCAATGGCATCGATTACTCGGTCGGCAATATCGGCTCGGCCGGCACCACGGCGGCGACGATCCGCACGATCAAGTCGGTCCGGATCGGCATCGTCGTGCGCAGTGACGAGGCGAATCTGAAAGACCCGGCCCTGCAGAATCAGCCGGCGCAATACCTGTTCAACTGCTCGCTGAACACGGACGCCGGCTGCCAAGGGCGGATCAAGGTCGACAATGTCGGCAATGGCGGCGTCCTCGCCGACGGCTACCGCTACCGCCTCTACGAGACGACGGTTCCCCTGCGCAACGCGATCTGGAACAAATGATGACATCCAAACCAACCATGCCCCAATGTGGCGCGTGTATGCGCGAGCGCGGCATCGTGGTGTTCGTGGCGCTGATCGCCATGGTGGTGTTGAGCCTCGCCGCGGTAGCGCTCATTCGCGCCATCGACACCAATGCCTCGGTCGCTGGCAACCTGGCATTCCGCCAGGCGGCCAATGTGCTGGTCAACACCGCGGTCGAAAAGGTAGCCGATGATTTGTTCTATCAGCAGAACATCGCCGATACCACGATTGACGATCCAGTCCACAATTATTACGCGACCATTCAGGCGGGCGAGCAGAGCAATGGCGTTCCGCTGGTCCTGCAAACCGTGCCTGCCTATCCCGGCGGGTTCCAGAAAATTGCCGACGCGAGCTCGGGGAACACGGCGCGCTGGGCGATCGAACGACTGTGTTCGGTCACCGGCGATCCGCTGGTCAATATCGGCAAGTGCGACGTTCTGGTGCCGAAGGTGTCGCCCGGCAAGACCACCATGAAGGGCGGCGGGCCGCCCACGGTGCCGCAGCCCATTTTCCGCGTCACGATCCGCGTCGACGGCCCGGCCAACACCGTGGCCTATGCTCAGGCGATGCTCCGTTGAACGACCGCTTCGGTTTGGAAGGATGACCATGAAAAGCAACATATCGAGTGCATGGCGCAAGGCTCTCGCCGGGTTGACTGCCGTCACGCTGGCCGTGGGCCCTGGGATCCAGGCGGCCAACGCCGCGCTGACCGAGCTCTCCGACCTGCCGATCGCCGCGAAGGTCACGGCCAAGCCGAACATTCTCTACACGCTCGATGACTCGGGGAGCATGAATCTGAACTACCTCCCTGCTTTCGTGATCAACTCGTATTACCGCAGTGGAAATGCGACGACCACGTGCGCCGGGCTGCCAGGCAATTGCTCGACGAATTTCTACGGCCCGCCGTTCCTGGACTCCGACTTCAATCACCTGACCTACAACCCGAATGTGACCTATACGGCCCCCATCAAGGCCAACGGCACCTCCTATCCCGATCAGAACGCGGCAACAACCACCAACTGGACCAAGGTCCAGTCGGACCCGTATCTGACTCCGGCAACCACCGTGAACCTCACGCCCGCGGTCGCCGTCCCGGTGTATTGCGACTCGGACTGGCCGCTTACGACGACCGTTGGCAACGCCAACGGCGAATATCTGGCCGGCTCGGGCGCCGATTGCCGGATCAATGGCACCCAGTACGACGCGGCCGCCAGCACCGGTGCGCCGGCCATCACCGACGATTACAACTACCCGTGGCAGAACAACGTCGCCCCCAACGGCGCGCAGTACTTCTTTCGCGGCGGCGGCGCGGCGAAGTCGCTCTGGTGCAATACCGCGTCGGCCGGTTGGCCTCATGGCACGACCATCACGAGCTGCACCTGCCCACTTGGCGGGACCACGTGTGACGTGTATGCCGCGCCAACCCATCAAACCTGCAACCGCAACGGCTTTTCATGCAATCCGGTGGTGGCAAGCCGCAACTACACGCCGGCGGCATGCAAGACCGGGAACCCCGACCTTTATTGCGCCCCCAATACCGGGGGCTCGGACGGTAACTCCCCAGGCACGGGCGTGGTCCCGGAGTGCGCGGCCTGCACCTGCAATGCGGACTATCAGGCGCCGGGCGGAAAGTGCAGTTCGACCGGTGCGGCCTGTACCGGTCCCTATGGCATACCCGGGGGCGACCTGGGACAGTGTCCCGACATTCCCGGCGCGATCACCGGCTGCGGCGCGGGCACTCCGAACTATCCCGCGTGCGTCGCGAACCAAGTGAATTGCACCTGCACGAGCGTGATCAACGGCGGCGGCCCGACGCTTCTCCAGGACGCCAACCTGACCAACGGCGGCACCGGATCGACCTGCCGGCACAACAACCAGGACTACTCGAGCGTGGGTGGACCCACCTCATCGCCGGTCAACTACTCCAAGGCACCGTTCACTACTTCGGTTACCACCGGCTGCGGCAACCTGCCGAACACCGTCAACATTCCGCGTCATTACTACACCGTGGCGTCGGTCCAGTTCTGCAACAACGTGAACGCGGTCAACAACGCGCAGTGGAAGGGGTTTGGCACCGGCGTGTGCCAGAACAAGAACGACTTCGTCACCTACAAGAACGTGGCCTACGGCAAGTTCACGCGGGTGGACCTGGTCAATGACGGCCGGACGTTTGCGTATACCGATCCGTATACGGGGCTGCCGTTGACGCGCACCTACGCGCAGGAGATGACCAACTACTCCAACTGGTACGCCTACTACCGGACGCGGGTGCTCGCCGCCAAGACGACGACCGCCATCGCCTTCTCGTTCCTCGATGCCACGAACCGGGTTGGTTTCCACACGCTCAATACGCCGAGCGTTTGGTGGGTCGACCCCCTCGACTGGACTTTGGCGCAAAAGACTACGTGGTACAACAACCTCTTTAGCGTCACGATTCCCAACGCGCAAACACCCTCGCTCGACGTCTTGTTGCGGGTCGGCGAGCTGTTCCGCACGGGCCAGGGTGGCGCGGGCAGCCTGCCGGCGATGCCGGAGGGTTACATCCCCGCCACGGCCCTCGATCCGGTCACCGTCAGCTGCCAGAAGAACTACAGCATCTATTTCACCGACGGCTTTACCAATCAGCCCACCGAGCCGCCGTCGTGGCCTTTTGCCGGGTACGTAACGGGCGAAGTCGATGGCACCGCGGTGCCTGTCTTCCCGCCCGACCCGGATCCGGTCAATCATCCGGAGGTGACCGTCGCCGGGTTGCGCGCGGACACCGGCGGGCCCTGGCCCAATCCGTACCTCGACCCGATTCCGACTGCCGGCACCCTGGCCGATATATCCTTGTACTACTGGATGACCGACCTGCGTCCGTCGGGGCTCTGGCCGCCCAACATTTCCAAAACCAACGTGCCGTCGAACGACGGCCGTGCCGGCGCGGACCTGGTATGGACCAACGACCCGGCATTCTGGCAGCACGTCAATTTCAGCGCCATTTCGTTCGGCTCGGAAGGGATCCTGGACGCGAGCAACGCGGTGCCGGTAACCAATAACATCGCCTCGGGGGCGCAGAAATGGTTCACCGCGCCCAACATACCGAGTCCTCCCAACAATCCGAACTTCCCCGCGGCGAACAAGGGCGCTACCGCGGTCGACGACCTGTGGCATGCAACAGTCAATGCGCGCGGAAGCTTCGTCTACGCGAAGGATCCGCTGCAGGTCTCCTATGGCCTTGGCCATATCCTGGCGGGAATCCAGAATCAGGAAAAGGCGCGCGCGGGCTCGGCGTTTTCAAGCGAGGTCTTGACCGCGACCAACCATTCGATCTTCGAACCGACCATCGAGCCTGGCTGGGACGGCGACCTCAAGAAGGTTGAAATCGATCCGACCACAGCCGTGCAGGGCGTGGTCGACTGGGATGCGCTGTCCCTGCTCAACACGCTGCTCGCCACACCGGCCATTCCGCCGGCTTCCGACAGCCTTTATCCCTGGTTCGCAAGCCGGCGCGTGGTCACCTGGAACCCGACGAGCGGCAGCGCGGTGCCATTCCTGTATGCGAATCTCACTGCGGCCCAGCTCGCGACGCTTGCCGGAACCGCAGGGGTGCAGCAGAACATGATCGCGTATCTGCGCGGCGGCTCGGCCGCCGGGGCGCCGACGCCCTCGTTGATCGAGGGAACGGCCATCGGCCAGTTCCGGCAGCGCTTCGGCAAGCTCGGCGATATCAGCGACTCCAAGCCGTTGGTGGTCAATCCGCCGTCCTCACCCTGGAGCGACTCGACCGATCCAGGATACTCGGCGTTCGTCGCCGCCAATTCGGCGCGCGCGACCCGGGTTTACGTCGGCGCCAACGACGGGATGCTCCATGCCTTCGACGCCGCGACGGGAGATGAGGATTTTGCCTTCATACCCGGCGCCGTATTCACCAATGCGGTCGATCAGGACGGGGCGCCCAGAGGCATTCAGGCCCTGACGTTCCAGGACGGTGGTGCGCCGCCGTTCAAGCATCACTTCTATGTCGACGGGTCGCCGCGCAGCTCGGACGTCGATTTCGGCAATACCGGCGGGTCGGTCGGCCCGGTCGATTGGCACACCATCGTCGTCGGCGGGCTGGGCAAGGGCGGCAACAGCATTTACGCGATCGACGCCACCATTCCGGTCAACACCACCGATACCGAGGCCTCGGTCGCCGGCAAGGTGCTGTGGGAATTCACCGATGCCGACATGCAGTATTCGTTCAGCGCGCCCATCATCGGCAAGACGCGCGCCGACGGATGGGTCGTCATCGTTGCCAATGGTTACGACACGCCCAGCGGCAAGGGCAAGCTCTATATGATCAACGCCAAGACCGGTGCGCTGATCAGGACCTTGACGACGACCGGCGCTGACCCGGGCACTCCCGGCAGCCCGAGCGGGCTTGCGCAGATCAACGGCTTCACCCAGGACTTCCACAACCAGATCATCGAGCAGATCTACGGTGGCGATCTGAACGGCAATGTCTGGCGCTGGGATGTCTCGGACCCCAATGCGGGCAACTGGAAAACGGTTCTGTTCGCCCAGCTGACCGATCCGTCAGGCCTCACGCAGCCTGTGACGACTCCGCCGCAGATCGAGATCGATCTCAACAACGGCACGGATCGCTGGGTTTTTGTGGGGACCGGGCGCCTGCTGCACACGGACGATCTGACCAACCCGACTCCCGAGCAGATCGAGACCATGTATGCCATACGCGACGGTTCACTGAGCACGCCGAGCACCGCGGGGCTGCCGATCCAGCCGCGGGCGTCGCTGGCCGCGGCCGATCCCCTGACGACGGGGCCGATAGCCGGCCCGGTGCCCAACGGCTGGTATATGGACCTGCCGCTGGGTCAGCGCATCGTCACCAACCCGGAAGCGGACCTGAATGTGGTTGCGTTCATTGGCACCCAAGTGCCAAACGATCCGTGTCTGACCGCGCTGCCGGCGTATATCTACGCCCGCGAGTTCACCTCTGCGGAATCGGATATCCAGTCGGGTGGAGTGACGGTCGCGTCGGCGTTCTCGGCGCAGGGCGCGGTCGATCTGGCCGTGGTCTCCCTGGTGAACCCGGGCACGTCGTTCCCGTCGCTGGCCATCGCGATTACGCAGGAGACCAATGCCGCAATAACGCCGTTCACCCTGCAGCCGAAGTCGTTTGGTGGTGGGCACCGGATGTCCTGGCGCCTTCTTGGCGACTAAGGCCCGCGTCAGGGCCTTAAAGCCGGGGCGGAAACCAGCGAACCCAAGGGCCGGTCGCGGCGGCGTTGAAAACCCCGCCGCGACGGGCCTGGCGAGCGTCCCATCCGGGCGCAGTCGGGCGCGATGCCCGATTGGGCAGGTGGCTCGCGGCGAAAGCCGCTGCCTCTCGCGCGGACCAGCGCAGCGGTCTTGCGGGTATCGCCCATGAGGGTGGCTAGCGACCGACAATCAGCCAATCGCCTCGGCGCTGCGTTCGCCGCATCGCTGTCGATGCATGCATTGCTGCTAACGGTCTTGGGGCTCGGTGCCGGGGTCCCGAAACCGTCGTTCGCGCCGCAGCCAGAACTGTGGGTCGAACTGGTAGGCCCCGGGGGATCTGCCCCGGCGGCCAACGAAGCTCCGGAGCGCTCGCCGCCCGCTTTTCGCGCGGTCGTTGCACCGCCCCCGCGTCCGCATGCGCCAAACGCGGCGCAGACCACCGCGCTGGAGGCTAGGCCCAGCGAGCCCGACCGGCCGCCTGCCCGAACTTCGAGCGGCAGCGCCGACAGGGCGCCGCACTTGGCCAATGGCCAAGTCGACGTGGCCACCACGACGACGCTGGCCCGGCTCGGCGAGGCGCTCGCCGGGCGTTCCATGGCCGATTTTGCGCCTGAACTCGAACAACCGGTGCGCCTGGCATCCAGGCTGGAGCCCGCCTATCCGGTCGCGGCGTTGCAGGCTCGGCGCGAGGGCAGCGTGCTCGCGTGGGTCCGCGTTGATCGTGACGGTACGGTCAAGGAGGTTCAGATCGTCGAGGGCGAGCCCGAATTCGCCGACAGCGTGCGCGACTGCATCCTCAAGGCCCATTTCCTGCCCGCCGAAGTAGGCGGCCAGCCCGTCGAGCACTACATCATCTTGCAGTTCGATTTTCGCATCGGCCTCGACTTGCCGCCCCCCCGTACGGAGGACCTCGGCGAGCGGCCGGTCCGCTAGGCGCTTCGCCGGGCCGTCAGCCCATCGTCGGCATGTGAAATCCGGGCGCCGCGCTGCCATCGTTGGGCCAGCGCGTGGTGATCGCCTTGCCGCGCGTGTAAAAGCGCACGCCGTCCATGCCATGCATGTGCAGGTCGCCGAAGAGCGAGTTGCGCCAGCCGCCGAAGGAGTAGAACGCCATCGGCACGGGTATCGGCACGTTGATCCCGATCATGCCGATATCGACCTCCTGCTGAAAGCGGCGGGCGGAGTAGCCTGAGCGCGTGAACAGCGCTGCGCCGTTGGCATAGGGGTTGGCGTTGATCAGTTCGATCGCCGCATCAAGTGAATCGCTGCGCACGATCACCAGCACCGGCCCGAAGATCTCTTCGCGGTAGATCGCCATGGCCGGCGTCGTGTGGTCGAAGAGCGTCGGCCCGACGAAGAAGCCGTTGTCGTGCCCTGCGACCGCCGGTTTGCGGCCGTCGACGACCAGCTTTGCGCCCTCGGCGACGCCGTGGTCGATCAAGCCCACGATGCGATCGCGCGCGGCGCAGGTAATGACCGGTCCCATTTCCGATTCCGCGCGGTCACCCGGACCCACCGCGATGCGCCGTGCCCGGGCCGCCAGCAGATCGCGGATGGCATCGCCCGCAGCGCCAACCGCGACGACGACCGACACCGCCATGCAGCGCTCTCCGGCGGAACCGTAAGCCGCACCGATCAGCGCTTCCGCGGCGTAGGCAAGATCCGCGTCGGGCAGCACCACGGCGTGATTCTTGGCCCCGCCCAGCGCCTGTACGCGCTTGCCGTGCGCGGTCCCGGTCGCGTAGACGTACTGCGCGATCGGCGTCGAGCCGACGAACGAGATCGCCTTGACGTCAGGATGCTTGAGGATCGCATCGACCGCTTCCTTGTCGCCGTGGACGACATTGAACAGGCCGTCGGGCAGTCCGGCTTCCTTGAGCAGCTCGGCCATGCGCAGCGAGAGCGTCGGGTCGCGCTCGGAGGGCTTGAGCAGGAACGGGTTGCCGCAGGCCAGCGCCAGCGGGAACATCCACATCGGGACCATCGCCGGAAAGTTGAATGGCGTGATGCCCGCGCAGACACCGACCGGCTGACGCAAGGAAAAACTGTCGACTTCGCCGCCCACGTTGTCGCTGAATTCGCCTTTCAACAGATGCGCGATCCCCGTGGCGAATTCGACGACCTCGATACCGCGGGTGAGCGAGCCTTCGGCATCGCTGCGTGTCTTGCCGTGCTCTTCCGATACCAGGCGCGAGAGTTCCGTCTTGTGCGTTTCCATCAGCTCACGGAAGCGCATCAGGATGCGGGCGCGCCGCAGTGCGGGCGCCGCGCGCCAGGCGGGCCAGGCCTTGACCGCGGCGGCCACCGCGGCGGCGACATCTTCACCTGTCGCCAGCGGCACATGGCGCAGCACCTCACCGGTGGCCGGATTGGTCACTTCGCCGTAGCGCGTGGTGCGCGCCGGCGTCGCCCGACCGTCGATCCACAGCGGCAGCCGTTGCAGCGTCGTCAGGTCCATCGTGCTCCTCCTCGTCGGACGCGGGCGATCCTTACGGGCTTCAGCTTGCCGCGTGCAGGCGCGCCACATAGCGCGCCACCAGGTCAATTTCAACGTTGACCCGCATTCCGGGCGCGAGTTCACCCAGCGTCGTCGCCGCCAGTGTATGCGGGATCAGATTGACCGCAAAGCGGTGTCCGAGCACGTGATTGACCGTCAAGCTCACGCCATCGACCGCGATGGACCCCTTCGGCGCGATGAAGCGTGCCAGCGCCTCCGGCGCATCGACCTCGAGCAAGCGGCTGGCATCGGCGGCGCCGAGGGCTTGCACTCGGGCCACGCTGCCCACACCGTCGACGTGACCGCTCAACAGGTGGCCGCCAAGCCGATCGGACAGCCGCAGCGCCTTTTCCAGATTGACCCGCGCCGCTGCGTCCAGGCCCGCAGTGCAGCGCAGCGTCTCCGCCGAAACGTCGAACAAGAGCGTGTTGCCGTCCGCGGCCACCACGGTCAGGCAACAACCCGCGACGGCGATGCTGTCGCCTGTCCTGACATCGGCAAGGTCCAAGGCACCCGCGTCGACCTCCAGGCGCAGGCCGTCTCCACGCGGCGTCGCCCGCCTGATCCGCCCGATGGACTGCACGACACCGGTGAACATCAGTGCGCCTCCCGCGCCACGCGCGCCAGCAGACGCCAATCCTCGCCGATCCGCTGCGTGTCGCGAATGACCAGTTGCACCCGTTGTGCAAGCTGCGACAGCGGCGTGGGCAGGGCGAACATGCCGCGCGCCGGGTCGCCGATCAGGCTCGGCGCCAGGTAGAGCAGGAACTCGTCGATCAGGGCGGCGGAAAGCAGCGCTCCGTTGAGCTTGGCGCCGGCTTCCACATGCAGCTCGTTGACGCCCTGTTCGGCGAGCAGCGAGAGCATCGCCTCGAGATCCACCCGGCCGTCGGGTCCGGGGAGCCGGACATGGCGCACGTGCTCCGGCCAGGCAACCTGCGCCGGCCCCGCCGAAACGACGAGCACGGGGCCGCCGTCGAGCAGCCGCGCCGTCGCGGGCAACTCGCCGTGGCGATCGACGATGACGCGCAGTGGCTGCCTCGACGTCTGCACTTCTCTCACCGTCAGCCGCGGATCGTCCTGCAGCACCGTTCCGATGCCCGTCAGGATGGCGCAGGAGCGGGCTCGCCAGCGATGCGCATCGGCACGCGCGGCCGGACCCGTAATCCATTGGCTGGCGCCGCCGTCGAGCGCCGTCTTGCCGTCCAGGCTGGCGGCAACCTTGACCCGCACCCAGGGCCGCCCTGCGACGAGCCGCCGAATCCACCCGACGTTGAGCTCCTGCGCCTGGCTTTCGCACAGGCCGAATTCGACCGCGACGCCGGCGGCGCGCAGGCGCTCGCCTCCCTGTCCCGCAGCCCGGTTCGGGTCGCGCATGGCCGCGACGACGCGGGCGATGCCCGCGCCGAGCAGCGCGTCGGTGCACGGTGGCGTACGGCCGTGATGGTTGCACGGCTCCAGGGTCACGTACGCGGTGGCCCCGCGCGTGGCTTCGCCGCGCGCGCGTGCCGCTTCGAGGGCGATGACTTCGGCGTGAGGCTCGCCGGCCCGCTCATGCCAGCCCTCGCCGACGATGCGCTCATCGCGCACGATGACACAGCCGACGCGCGGATTCGGAGTGGTCGTAAACAGGCCGCGCGCGGCGAGATCGAGCGCGCGCAACATGCGCTCGCGATCGCGGTCGTTGAACGCCGTCATGCCCGGTGGGCCGACATGCCGTTCAGCGCGGCTTGCGCCGCGGCGACGCCGGTTCGACTTCCTTCAGCGCGTCGCGGAAATCCGCCGCGTCCTGGAAGCTTCGATAGACGGATGCGAAACGGATGTAGCCGACCTTGTCGAGCTTGTGGAGTTCCTGCATCACCATCTCGCCTATCTGCCGCGATGGTATTTCGCGTTCACCCAGGCCGAGGATTTGCTGCACGATGCGTTCCACGGCCTGATCGACGTACTCGGTTGGCACCGGACGCTTGTGCAGTGCGCGCTGAAAGCCGTTGCGAATCCGGTCCACATCGAAGTCCGCGCGGGTGCCATTCTGCTTGACGATCTGCGGCAGCCTGAGCTCGGCGTTCTCGTAGGTCGTGAAGCGCTTGTGGCAGGCAACGCAGCGGCGGCGGCGGCGGATCGAATCACCGCCTTCGGACACGCGCGAATCGACCACCTGGGTATCGGGACTGCCGCAGAAGGGGCACTTCATTGCTAGGGACGGGGGGCATAAACGGGGAACCTCGCCGTCAGCGCCCTGGCCGCGCCCGACGCGCGGGCGATCGTCGCGGCGTCCGTCGGCGCCTCGAGCACGTCGGCGATGAGATGCCCCAGCTCTTCGCATTCGATTTCGGTGAAGCCGCGGGTGGTAATTGCCGGGCTGCCGACGCGAATGCCGCTCGTTACGGTCGGCTTTTCGGGATCATTGGGAATGGCGTTCTTGTTAACCGTGATCTGCGCCCGGCCGAGCGCCGCCTCGGCCTCCTTGCCGGTGATTCTCTTGGCGCGCAAATCGACCAGGAACAGGTGCGAGTCGGTGCCCCCGGAGACGATACGCAGGCCGCGATCCTGCAGCACGGTCGCCAGCACCCGCGCATTCTCGAGCACGCGCTCCTGATAGACCCTGAACTCGTGCGCGAGCGCTTCCTTGAAGGCAACCGCCTTGGCCGCGATCACGTGCATGAGCGGCCCGCCCTGAAGGCCCGGGAAGACCGCCGAATTGATCAGCTTCGCGTGCTCGTCTCCGGCGAGAATGAGTCCGCCACGTGGCCCGCGCAACGTCTTGTGCGTGGTGCTGGTGACAAAATGCGCCACGCCCACCGGGCTCGGATAGAGTCCGGCCGCGATCAGACCCGCGTAGTGCGCCATGTCGGCCATCAGGTAGGCGCCGACGGCGTCGGCGATCGCGCGAAAGCGCGCCCAATCGATGACCCGCGAGTACGCCGAAGCGCCGGCGATGATGAGTTTGGGCTTGTGCTCGTGCGCCAGCCGCTCGGCGGCGTCGTAATCGATTTGCTCGGTCGCCGGATCAAGGCCATAGGCGACCACGCGGAACCACTTGCCCGACAGATTGACCGGCGAGCCGTGCGTCAGGTGTCCGCCATGAGGCAGCGATAGGCCAAGAATCGTGTCGCCCGGCTTGAGTACGGCGAAGAACACCGCCTGGTTCGCCTGCGCGCCCGAATGCGGCTGGACGTTGGCGAATTCGGCGTCGAAGAGCTTCTTGGCGCGGTCGATGGCGAGCTGTTCGGCGAGGTCCACGAACTCGCAGCCGCCGTAATAGCGCTTGTTCGGATAGCCCTCGGCATACTTGTTGGTGAGCTGCGAACCTTGCGCCTCCATCACCGCGATGCTGGCGTAGTTTTCCGAGGCGATGAGCTCGATATGCTGTTCCTGGCGCAGGTTCTCGCCGGCAATCGCCGCCGCCAGTTCGGGGTCGGCTTGCGCAAGGGTCAAAAGACGATGAGGCATGGCGCGGCGCGGAATAAAACGATGATTTTACCATTGCCGTCGCGGCAGGCCGCGGCCGATTGCCTGCCTGGGCGATTCTTCTCCCGGCGGCCCGGCGCCTTTCTGCTGCCTGCGCCGGACCAGGATGAGGCGCGGCAGCCTGCCTGCTTCGCTACTTCTTCGCCGCCGCCGCCGCGCTCTGCATGCTGGCGATGGCCATGAACTGGTCGAAGTTCTGCTCGGCGACCCGAAACCACAGGATTTCGTCGTCGCGGAACTTCTTCCACGGCTCGTAGACCTTGTTGAACTTCGCGTTCGTGGCCGCGAACTCGTCGTAAACCTCGACCGCGGCTTTGTACGATGCCAGCATGATCTCGCGCGGGAAGGGCCGCAGCTGGACGCCGGCGGCAACCAGTCGGCGCAGTGCTGCCGGATTGCGTGCGTCGTACTTGGCCAGCATGTCGACATTCGCCTCGGCGCACGCCGCTTCGAGAATCGACTGGTAGTCCTTCGGCAGGTCTGCCCAGGCCTTGCTGTTGACGAGCAGGTCGATCTCCGGCCCGCCTTCCCACCAGCCCGGGTAGTAATAGTACTTGGCGACCTTGTACAGCCCGAGCCTCTCATCGTCGTGCGGACCGACCCACTCCGCCGCATCGATGCTGCCATTTTCCAGCGCCGAGTAGATATCGCCGCCGGCAAGCTGCTGCGGCAGCACGCCGAGTCGCTGCATCACCACGCCGGCGGAGCCACCGATGCGCATCCTGAGCCCCTTCAGGTCGGCGAGGGTTCTCAGTTCCTTTTTGAAGAAGCCTCCCATTTGCGCCCCGGTGTTGCCTGCCGGAATGTTGTAGACGTTGTAATCGCGCATGAACTCGCGCATGAGCTCGAGCCCGCCGCCGTGGTACATCCACGCGTTCTGCTGCCGCGCGTTCATGCCGAACGGAACCGCGCAGGCGAAGGCGAAGGTCGGGTCCTTGCCGGAGAAGTAGTATGGCGCGGTGTGCGCGCACTGCATCGTGGCGTTCTGGACCGCGTCGAGCACTTCGAGCCCTGGAACCATTTCGCCGGCGGCGAACACCTGGATGCGGAACCGGCCGCCGGTCGCCGACTCGCAGCGGCTGGCGATGAGATCGGCGGCGCCGAAGAGCGTGTCCAGGCTCCGGGGGAAGCTAGAAACCAGCCGCCATTTGATTTCAGGCTGGCTTCCCTGACCGACCGCGGGCGCCGCGACTGCGCCCCCCGCGAGGCCGACGCCTGCGTGCTTGAGGAACGAACGACGTTCCATTGGCTACCACCCTCCTGGTATTCCGTTGGGCTGCATGGAGTTCACAGTCCGGCCCGCGCTCCCCGGCGCGACGCCGGTGGGGCGCGATTCTACCTTGGCTTGTCGCCAGAGCGCGCCTACACCGAGAGCTTGCGTACGGCGTTGAACAGCGCCCAGGCCCAACCGGCCTGCCGCTCCAGCGTCTGTGTGAAACGGATCAGATAGCGTGCATTGCCGGTATCGAGCTCGACCATGCCGCCGGGGAGAAAGCGATCGTCCGGTCCAATCAGGCTGCGTTGCGCCGACTGGCGATTGTCCGGGTGCGCGGGCAGATAGATGCCGAAGAACGGCCGGTCGACGCCGGCGCGCTGGGCGTCGAGCGGAGCCACCCAGCTTCGCAACAGGACGCGCACCATCCGCCGCGCGATGATTTCGACACCGCAGACGACCTCCTCGACCTGTTCGCGCTGCATCCGCCGCACGACCGCAAGCTCCCAGCGGTCTCCCTCCTTGATGGCGATGATCTCGCCGAGCTTGGTCGGCGCGTCCTTGGCGGGCGCGATCATGCGGCAACCGCTTTCGCTGCGGTTGACCATCTTCCATTGCGAGCCACGGATGCGTCGGGCAATTGACTCCGGGTTGGCGTTGGGGCTGACCAGTTGCGTGATTTCATCATAGCTGTGCATGGCACCCGAGGTCTTGGCTTCCGGTGCGAGGTGCTCGACCTCGGCGACGGCGCGGGTGAGCGCCTGCAGGCCGACCACGACGCGCACATCGGTGTCGCTGGCCTTGCGCGGGGCGCGCGGCGAAAAAGCAAGCGCGTCCGGTCCATACAAGGCGGCAAGGCGCATCAGCAGCAGCTTCTGCTCGCGCGGCGGCAGGGCGCCCGGCAGGCGCGGGTCGGTATCCTGTTCGGGCAGCAGACGCATGCGTTCGACGACGCGGGCATAGACCGCGGTCGCGTCGAGGAACATCAGGCGGCCGCCGGGACGCGGTTTATCCTGGCGCTTGAGCCCCTGCGTGCCCGACAGATCGACGTAGAAATTCGCGCCGGTACCCGGTGGCGGCGAGAGCGTAAGCGACGGGGTCCACTCCTCGAGTGAGCGCGCCACCCACTCGACCTGATCCGGGGTGAAGTTACCGCTGTCCAGGCGCATGAGCAGCAGCGATCGGATGTATTCCTGCTCGAGCGACCGGCCAGGCTGGCTGAAGGCGCCGGCGCCAAAGGCCAGCGGCTCGCGTTGCCAGCCGCGCATGCGCGCGAATTCATACAGCTCGTGCAGCTCGCGCCACTGTGCCGGGATCCAGTGGCCGTAACGAAACAGGCGGAACTTGCCATCGATGCCTTTGTAGTGCGCCAGCCTGACGAGCACGCGCGGCAGCACGATCTTCCACCGTTTCTGCTCGCCGGCGGCGTATCCCGCCTTGAGCGTCGCCTGATACGCGGCGGTGAATGCCTTGACCAGATCGAACACGCCGTGCCAGAGGCGTGTCTCGACGCTGCTCGAGCGCTGGTAGTTTGCCGTGTACTGTGCGGTGAGCTGGGCGACGATCGGCTCGCACCGCGCGTCGATGCGCATCAGCGCCTCCGCGTGCGCGGGGCCGATGCGCCGGCGCCCTCCGGGAAACGACGCGATGAGGTCGAGAGCCTCGTGTTGTAGCTGCAGTGGATCGCCGGTCGGCAGCGATGCGACCCACCGCGCCGCGGCGCTGCCGCCGCGCAGCGGGTCCTGCAGCGAGCGTCGCCAAGCCCGGAGTCGTTCCCGCAGCGGCCGCGAAGGGACCATGGCGCTGGCGCGACGCCTAGTTTCCCGCCACCGTCATGGCCCCAATGAGGATCGAGCCGCAGTGGCGTGAGCCGCGGCGATCCACGTCGTTGCCAACGGCGACGATGTCGCGATACATGCGGCGCAGGTTGCCCGCGATCGTTATCTCCTCGACCGGATGGGCAATGGCACCGTCCTGCACCCAGTAGCCGGCCGCGCCGCGTGAATAGTCGCCGGTGACCGGATTGACGCCCTGGCCGAGCAACTCGGTTACGAGCACGCCGTTGCCCATCCGACGCAGCAACGCCGGCAGATCGTCCTCGCCGTGCGCAACCACGAGGTTGTGGTTGCCCCCCGCGTTGCCGGTCGAGACGAGCCCGAGTTTCCGCGCCGAGTAGCTGCCCAGAAAATAGCCTTGCACGACACCGTCGCGGACGACGTCGCGCGGCCGGGTCGCGACGCCCTCGTCGTCGAACGGCGCCGATGCCTGGCCGCGCGCCAGATGCGGCTCTTCGCGAATGGTGATCTGCGGCGCGAACACCGGCTGGCCGAGACTGTCGAGGAGAAACGAGGATTTGCGATACAGACTGCCGCCGCTGGTTGCATTGACGTAATGGCCAATCAGGCCGGTTGCGACCGGCGCCTCGAACACGACTGGGCATTCGCGGGTCGCAAGCTGGCGGGCGCCCAGCCGTCGCACCGTGCGCTCGCCGGCGAGGCGACCAACCCGCTCGGCCGGCTCGAGATCCCGTGGCGAGCGTGCCGCGGTATACCAGTCGTCGCGTTGCATGGTGTCGCCATCCTCGCCGATCACCGCGCAATAGATGCCATGGCGCGAGTTCGCATAGCCGGCGCAGAAGCCGTGCGTATTCGCGTACGCGAACTCTCCCTCGTGCGCCGAAACCGTGGCACCTTCGGAATTGGTAAGGCGCGGATCGACGGCCAGCGCCGCGGCTTCGCATTCCTGCCCCAGGGCGATGGCCTGCTCGACCGGGAGAGCCCACGGGTGATAGAGGTCGAGATCGGGCCATTCGCGGGCGAGCAATGCCGGATCGGCGAGACCGGCGCAAGCATCCTCGGCGGTATAGCGCGCGATCGTCAGCGCCTTGGCGACGGTATCGTCGATTGCCGCGGCGGAAAAATCCGCGGTGCTGGCGTGTCCGCGGCGCGCACCGACGTAGACGGTCACGCTGATGCCCTTGTCGCGGTTATAGGCGATGGTCTCGACCTCGCCTTTGCGCACGGTGACCGAGAGACCAAATGCCTGCGAGACCTCGGTTTCGGCGGCCGTGGCGCCGCGCGCCTTCGCCGCGCCGAGCACCTGCCCGGCGATGGCGGCCAGCGCGTCGGCCGCGAGCGGAAAGCGGGTGGCGGGGGCGGCGTGCACAACGGCGGCGGTAACGGTCATCGACGGACTCTGCGTGGGTCGCCGCGAGGCGATCGGCTATGATAGCAAACACCCCTGTCCCCGACCGTTTGCCATGCGTCGACCCGACGAAACACCCTTGCCGGCCGTACAGGTGGCTGCGCGCCAATCCAAAACCCGCCGCAAGGAGGAGATGAACGCCCTGCAGTCCCTGGGCGAGGCGCTCCTGCGCGTCGGGCCGGCGCGGCGCGCCGAACTCGCCTTGCCCGAGCCGCTGAAGGAGGCGCTTGATGCGGCGCAGCGGATCACGCAACGCGAGGCCAGACGGCGGCAGCTGCAATTCATAGGCCGACTGATGCGCGAGGTCGATGCCGCGCCGATTCGGGCGCGTCTGGCACAGTGGGCGGACGCCCCCAACGCCGAAAAGGCACGCCTGCATGCGCTCGAGCGCTGGCGCGAGCGGCTGCTGTCCGAAACCGGCGCGCTGGAAGCGCTCTGCGCCGAGCGCTCCAGCGCGGATCGGGCGCGGCTCTCCGAGCTCATCGACAGCGTGCGCGCCGAACGCATCCATGCGCGGCCGCCGCGCGCGTATCGCGAGCTGTTCCGCGCTCTCGACGCGCTTTTTCGCAGTGCCTGCTGAGCTTTCGCCCCGGTAGAATGGCGGCAGGGAGTCTCGACACGGCATGAACGCACCGCAACTGCTGCTCGTCGGCCTGGTCTCGATCAGCGATCGCGCCTCGGCGGGCGTCTACGAAGACAAGGGTATCCCGGGACTGGTGGAGTGGTTCACCGCCGCCCTGCGCACGCCGTGGCGCATGGAGACGCGGCTCATTCCCGACGAGCAAGCGCAAATCGAACGCACGCTCATCGAACTGGTCGACACGGTCGGTTGCAATCTGGTCCTGACGACCGGGGGCACGGGCCCGGCACCGCGCGACGTGACGCCCGAAGCGACGCTCGCGGTCGCGGACAAAGTCCTGCCCGGATTCGGCGAGCAGATGCGCCAGGTGAGTTTGCGCTATGTGCCCACGGCAATCCTGTCGCGCCAGGCCGGTGTCGTTCGCGGCCGGGCCTTGATTCTCAATCTTCCCGGTCAGCCCAAGGCGATCAAGGAAACACTTGACGGCGTCTTTGCCGCCGTTCCGTACTGCCTCGATCTGATCGGCGGGCCGTACGTGGAAACGCACGACGCGGTGTGCAAGGCATTCCGGCCCAAATCTGCGGTCAAGGGTTGAGCTCGACACGAGCTGGGGCAACGGAGCCGTTGGACAAACGATCGTCATCGAGCTAGTAGAATCGGCGCGTGGGCACCGCGGACGCCAATCAGCCACCGCCGTTTGAGGACCGGAATCTGTTCGCCGCCGATGCGGCGCTGCAGGAGGCCGTCGCGCACGAGGGGGCGGCCTGGGCGCGCGAGCGACTGCATGCCTGGGGCGAGCGCCTCGGACGGCGCGACACCTTCGACCTGGCCGCGCGCGCGAACCGTTTCCCGCCCGAGCTGCACACCCACGACCGCTTCGGTAATCGCCTCGACGAAGTCACGTTTGACCCGGCCTGGCACGAGCTCATGACGCTGGCCATGCGCGAGGCCGAGCACTGCGCGCCATGGCTGGAATCGCGCCCCGGGGCCCAGGTGGCGCGCGCGGCAGCCTACCTGCTGCATGCGCAAATCGAGAACGGTACGCAGTGCCCGCTGACGATGACCTTTGCCGCGGCGCCGCTGCTGCGACGTCACGCCGGCGCATTCCCCGCCCTGGCCGCGACCTGGCTGCCCCGTAGCCTCAGCCGGCAATACGATCCGCGATCGCTCCCCGTCGCGGCCAAGACATCGGTCTTGTTCGGCATGGGCATGACCGAGCGTCAGGGCGGTTCCGACGTGCGCGCGAACCTGACGCGGGCTGAACGTGCCGGCGACGGCACGTACCGATTGACCGGCCACAAGTGGTTCTTTTCGGCGCCGATGTGCGATGCGCACCTGGTGCTCGCCCAGGCCGCGGGCGGCCTGTCGTGTTTCTTCCTGCCGCGGTTGCTCCCGGACGGGATCCGCAACGCGGTGCGCATCCAGCGACTGAAGGACAAGCTGGGCAACCGCTCCAACGCGTCGGCCGAAGTCGAGTTCGAGGGCGCCCTGGCATGGCTTGTCGGGGACGAAGGGCGCGGCGTTCCGACCATCATCGAAATGGTCCAGCACACGCGACTCGACTGCGCCATCGGCAGCGCGGGCCTTATCCGCGGCGCGGTGGCGCAGGCTGTGCATCACGCGACCTATCGCCGCGCCTTCGGCCGGGCGCTCATCGAGCAACCGCTGATGCGAAGTGTCCTTGCCGACCTGATCCTCGAATCGGAAGCGGCGACCGCGCTGGCCCTGCGGCTTGCGCGCGCCTTTGAAGCCGATGCTCCGGAAAGTGAAACCGCGCTCGCGCGCCTCGCCACGCCGGCGGTGAAGTATTGGGTGTGCAAACGCGCCCCGGCGGTCGTCGCCGAGGCCCTGGAGGTGCTCGGCGGCAACGGCTACGTCGAGGAATCCTCTCTGCCGCGGATGTACCGCGAGGCGCCGCTCAACTCGATCTGGGAAGGTGCGGGCAACGTGATGTGCCTGGACGTGCTGCGCGCGGCGCGGCGCGAGACCGAGGCGGTCGAGGCGGTGTTGTCCGAGCTGGCAGCCGCCCGCGGCATGAATGCGCGGCTTGATCGGTACGTGGCAGCGCTCGCGACGGCGCTGCGCGACCCGGCCCTGGCCGAGCGCGACGGCCGCCGCGTCAGCGGCGGCGTCGCCACGGCGCTCGCGGCCGCGCTGCTGCTGCGACATGCTCCGGCGCCGATCGGCGACGCGTACTGCGCGTCGCGACTCGACGCCGCATATGCTGGAGCGCTCGGCGCCCTGCCCGCCGGCGTGGAGCCGGCGATGCTCATCAGCCGCGCAAGGCCAGCCTGAGCAAACGACCGGGGCCGCTCTTCCGGTGCGGCGTCGCGCCCCGGCTTGCGCCCGGCGTCAATTGGTGGGGATGCCGAGTATCTTTTCGGCCTTCGCCAGCGTGTCGAGCGACTCCTGGTGCTTGCCGGCCTTGTGCAGGGTCTCGCCCTCGGCGCGATACTTCTTCACATCAGCGAGTTGCGCTGCGGTGAGCGGCGGGTTCTTGGCCAGCGCGTCGTCGATCTTCTTCATCTCCATCGGGCAGTGAAACGCGAACGCGCTGCCGGCAAAGAGCAGCGCGACAGCAAACCAAGCGCTACGAATCTTCATGCTTTCCCCTTCTCCTTGGGCGTTGCTGCGGGACGGCGGCCGAATCTGCCGGCCACGGTTAGCATATCGCAGTCTGACCCTTTTGCAAGCCCTGGCAGCGCGACCTCATGGCTCGAGCAGCAGCTCGGTGCGACTGCCCGGATCCTGGCGATAGAAGCGGGTAAACAGCCGGTATACGCTCGGATATTCCGCCTGCAGCAGCGTCGGCTCGGCGAAAAAAACCTCCGAGAGCACGGCGAAGAACTCCGCCGGACTCTCCGCGGCGTAGGGATCGATCTCGGTCTCCTCGCCCTTTTGCACGCGACCCAGAAAATGCTCGTAGGCATCGGCCATCGTCTTCTGCCAAGTGCGACGGGGCAGGTCCGGGTGCAGCGGCGGACAGCCGTTGGCCTCGCCGCTTCTCATGTCGATCTTGTGCGCAAACTCGTGAATGACGAGATTCATCCCCGCGCTCGACCAGTCGGCGCTGGCCTCGACGTCGGGCCACGACAGGATGACCGGCCCTCCGGGAAGGGCTTCGCCCGCGAGCGGCTCGTCGCGCCGGTGCACCACACCCGCCTCGTCCTCGTATTCGAGCCCGGTAACGAATTCATCGGCATAGACGATGACGTTTTCCCACCCATCGTAATAGTGCGGACCCAGGTTGAGCGTCAGCACGCTCGCCTGGATCGCGATCATGGTGCGCATCAGCGGCGTAACCTCGAAGCCATGTGCGGCGACGATGCTCTTCGCCGACAGGAAGAGCACCACGTGCTGGCGCAGGCGGGCGAGCTCGGCTTCGGTATAGATGGCCAGAAACGGCAATGCCTCGAGCGCCTCGCGCCAGAGTGGCTCGGGAATGGCCGCCTTGGCGAGGATCCGTTTCTGCCTCCACCTGCGGATGGCTTCGAACACGGAAGGGGTCGCCCGTCAGTTCAAGGTGATCGGCTGGTCAGCGCTGCCCGCCGTCGGGCGGCGGCGGTTCGATTTCGACCTCCAAGTCGTAGACTGCGCCCTCGCCGCGGGTCAACAATCGATCGGCGTCCGCTTCCGGCAGCGCCTCGACCTCGCGCAGCTTGCGGGCGATGGTCGAGCTCTTCCGCCCCGCCTCGTCGAGCGTCTTGCCCACCGCATCGAGCCGGTCCTTGGTTCGGGCGAGCAGTTCGCCAAACTTGCCGAACTCGGTCTTGATCGCGCCGAGGACGCGCCACACCTCGGTCGATCGCTGTTCGATGGCCAGCGTGCGGAAACCCAGCTGCAGGCTGTTGAGGAACGCATTCAGGTTCGAAGGCCCGGCGAGCATCACGCGAAAATCCCGTTGCAGCGAGTCGGCGAGTCCCGGCCGCGCAAGCGATTCCGCGTACAGACCTTCGGTCGGCACGAACAGGATGGCGAAGTCCGTGGTGTGCGGCGGCTCGATGTACTTGTCGCGAATCTTGCGCGCTTCGGCCTTGAAGAAATCCTCCAGTGCCCTGCGGCTGAACTCAACGGCCGCTACGTCGGCGCGGTCGATCGCATCCTGGAGCCGCTGGTAGTCTTCGAGCGGAAACTTGGCATCGACGGGCAGCCAGCACGGCGTTCCGTCCTCGCCGCGTCCCGGAAACTTGATCGCGTACTCGACCCGTTCCGACGAACCGGGCCGCGTCGCGACGTTCTTCGCGTACTGACCCGGCGAAAGCACCTCGGCGAGCAGTGCGCCGAGCTGCACTTCGCCCCAGCCTCCGCGCGACTTGACGTTGGTCAGAACCCTCTTCAGGTCGCCGACGCCGGTGGCCAGCGTCTGCATCTCGCCCAGCCCCTTGTGCACCTGTTCGAGCCGGTCCGAGACCAGCTTGAAGGATTCGCCGAGTCGATGCTCGAGCGCCGCGTGCAGCTTCTCATCCACGGTGGCGCGCATCTGTTCGAGTTTCTGCGCATTGTCGCTGCGCAGAAGGTCCAGGCGTTGCTCGACGGTCGCGCGAACCGCCTCCAGTCGCTGCTCGTTGCTTTGGGTGAGCGTCGAAAGCTGATGGTGCAAGGTGCGGGCGAACTCTCCCAGGCTGCTCGCGAGCTCTTCGCGTGCGGTCCTGGCCGCCTGTGCGGATTCGGTCCTGGCCTGGGCAAGCTCGGTGCGAAGCTCGCGTTCGAGCCGCTCGATCTGCATGCCGATTGTCTCCAGCCTCGACCTGAGCGCGTCGGGTTGCCCGCCGCTGCGCGAGAGCGCCGCGATCTTGGCCAGCACGACGGCAAGCAGTGCGACGAGCAGCGCGAGCCCGATGCCCAAAACGGCGACCAGCCAGGGGGATTCCACGCGGCCGAGTTTACGTCGTCAGTGCGAGGACGGCAAAGGTCGCGAGCCAATGCGTGCCGACGTACTCACCGCTGGCGAGTGCGGGCAGGCCCGCGTGCAGATGCGCCGTCGCGGCATCGTGCGCGATCGTCCGCCGCGGGTCGGCGGCGCCAAGCGCCGCGGCGATATCGCGCCAGCACCAGGCGCGCGCCAGATTAAGACCATCGAGATGCACCAGGTACGGATCGCCGCGGTCGCTGACTACCGCGGGGATGAACAGCGCCGCCGGCTCCCCGCGCTCGACATGCGGCAGAAAGCGCGCAAGCCAGGTGCCGAATTCGAGCGGAGCGAGAATTCGCCGCATCAGGACTGCTTCGGTAAGCGCTGGAGACAGGAAATCTGCGCCCGAGGGTTCCCATGCCGCCGGGGCGTCGCGGTCCGCGAGATACCATTCGCGCGCCTTGGCGGCAACCGCCTCGCGCAGGCCCGCTGCGTCGCAATGGCAGGCGTAGTCGAAGGCAAACGCGAGCGCAAACCCCGTGTTCGCGTGCGTGCCATGGCGGATCGGATAGGTTGCGACGCGCAGCCAGTCGCAGTAACGCTCGACGATGGCCGTGGCCAGCGGGGCGAGGGCGCGCGCCCAGCGCGGGGCGTGGGGATCGGTCGAACAGGCGAGCTCCTGCGCGAGCTTGAGCAGCCATGCCCAGCCGTAACTCCGTTCGAAGGCGCGGCTTGCCGGCCTGTGCAGGTACGCGACCTCCGCGTCGATCCTGTCCGGTGCAAGATGCGCGTCGAGCGCGGCCCGGATCTGCGCCGCTTCCGGAACCCCCTTCTGTATGGCGAGCACGCGAACGAGCAGCCAATGGGCGTGGACGCAGGAGTGCCAGTCGAAGCTGCCGAAGAATGCCGGGTGGAGCGCGCGCGGGCCGGCGATGTCATCCGGGCCGGCCATGACATGGTCGAGCTTGTTCGGGTATTCGCGCTCGATGTTGGCGAGCGCCGCGCGAGCAAACGATGAAGCCTGCGCGCGCGTCAGGAGGACATCGTTCGACATGGCGATGGGCAATCGATGACGCGCGGCAGCGCAAGCTGCGGGCGCCCGGGCGCCGTCAGCCGTGTCTAGGCAGCTTCGCGGCTTGCCTTCTTGCGCTCGTGCGCCATGAGATGACGTTTCCGGATGCGGATCGATCCGGGGGTGATTTCCGCCAGCTCGTCGTCGGCGATGAATTCCACCGCGTATTCGAGCGTGAGCGGGATCGGCGGCGTGAGCAGGATCGCCTCGTCCTTGCCAGCGGCACGGATATTGGTGAGCTGCTTGGTCTTGATCGGATTGACGACCAGATCGTTGTCGCGGCTGTGGATGCCGATCACCATGCCCTCGTACACGCGCTCGCCGGGGCTCACGAACATGCGGCCGCGCTCCTGCAGTTTCCAGAGCGCGTAGGCCACGGCCTCGCCGTCGGCTGCCGACACCAGCACGCCGTTGCGCCTCTCGGGAATGTCGCCCTTGACCGCCGCATAACCGTCGAACACGTGCGAAAACAGTCCCGTGCCGCGGGTCAAGTTCATGAATTCGCCCTGGAAACCGATCAGGCCTCGCGCCGGGATGCGGTAGTCGAGGCGGGTGCGGCCGCGGCTGTCGGACGCCATGTCCAGCAATTCGCCACGGCGCGTTCCGAGCGCCTCCATCACCGCGCCCTGATGGCCGTCCTCGACATCGATGGTGAGCTGCTCGAAGGGCTCGCAGCGCTCGCCGCCGCTGTCCCTGTATACCACCCGCGGCCGCGACACCGCGAGCTCGTAGCCCTCGCGGCGCATGTTCTCGAGCAGGATGGTCAGATGCAGCTCGCCACGACCGTAGACCGTGAACACGTCGGTGTCGGCCGTGTCTTCGACGCGCAGCGCGACATTGGTCATGAGTTCGCGCGCAAGGCGCTCGCGCAGATTGCGGCTGGTCACATACTTGCCGTCGCGACCGGCCAGAGGAGAGGTATTGACCTGGAACTGCATCGACAGGGTGGGCTCGTCGACGTGGATCATCGGCAGCGCCTCCGGCGCGTCGACCGAGGACAGCGTTGTGCCGATGTGCAGATCGTCGATGCCGGAAACGAGCACGATATCGCCTGCCGTCGCGGTGGCGACCGGCACGCGCTCGAGTCCCGCGAACCCAAGCACCTGGCCGATCTTGCCGCGGACTCCCTCTCCGGCTCCCTGCAGGACCATCACCTCGTCGCCGGGGCTGAGACGTCCGCGTCGGATGCGGCCGATTCCCAGCCGACCGACGTAGCTCGAGTAGTCGAGCGCGCTGATCTGGAACTGCAGCGGCGCCTCGACATCGCCGAAGGGCGCCGGCACGCGGGCAACAATCGCGTCGAATAACGGACGCATATCGGTCCCGGGCGTTTTCGGGTCGGTCGAGGCATAGCCGTGCAGGGCGGAGGCGTAGATCACCGGGAAGTCGAGTTGCTCTTCGGCCGCGCCGAGCTTGTCGAACAGCTCGAAAGTCTGGTTAACCACCCATTCCACCCGCGCGCCCGGGCGGTCGACCTTGTTGACCACGACGATGGGCAGCAGTCCCTGCGCCAGCGCTTTGCGGGTGACGAAGCGCGTCTGCGGCATGGGACCCTCGACCGCGTCGACCAGCAGCAATACGCCGTCGACCATCGACAGCACGCGCTCGACCTCGCCGCCGAAGTCGGCGTGACCAGGCGTATCGACGATGTTGATATGCGTGCCGTGGTACTCGACGGCACAGTTCTTGGCGAAGATGGTGATACCCCGCTCGCGCTCGAGCGCGTTGCTGTCGAGCATGCGCTCGGAGAGCTGCTGATGGGCGGCAAAGGTCCCGGCCTGGACGAGCAGCTTGTCAACCAGCGTTGTCTTGCCGTGGTCGACGTGGGCGATGATGGCGATGTTGCGCAGGGGCCGGGAAGTGGCCATGGAAGCGATGGTGCGTCGCGGTAAGCAAACAAGCAATTTTACCAGTTTGGCACGGCCCCAAGCAAAAAAATTTGCAAAATCCGGTATTTACGTTACACTGTGTACCCTTCGGCGGCCCTTCCGGTCACCGCCGAGCCGTTGGGTGGCTCAACTTTTCGGCTGCCCGTTCATTGTCCGTTGCGTCGCCGCCTGGACCGGAGTTCGCGTGAGCGAGCGGGCCGCGTCCAGGAGCCTTGTCTGATGGGTAGTACCCCGAGCTTTGCCGAGCTCGGCTTACGGCCGGAGTTGTTGCGTGCCGTGGCCGAAGCCGGTTACACCACGCCCACGCCGATTCAGGCGCAGGCGATTCCGCTGATTCTTGCTGGCAAGGACGTGATGGGCGGTGCGCAGACCGGCACCGGCAAGACGGCCGGCTTTGCGCTGCCGATCCTGCACAAGCTCGCGCCGACCGCCAATCCGAGCCCGTCGCCGGCACGCCACCCCGTGCGGGCCCTGATCCTCACCCCCACGCGCGAACTGGCGATCCAGGTCGAGGAGGCGGTCCGGACCTATGGCAAACACACCGGGTTGCGCTCGACCGTAGTCTACGGCGGGGTCGACATCAAGCAGCAGTTGCCGATCGTGCGCGGCGGGATCGAGATCCTGGTGGCGACGCCCGGACGCCTGCTCGACCACATCGAGCACAAGTCGCTCTATCTGGGCCAGGTCGAGATCTTTGTCCTGGACGAAGCCGACCGGATGCTCGACATGGGCTTCATTCCGGACATCAAGCGCATCATGGCTCTCCTGCCGGCCACGGCGCGGCGCCAGAATCTGCTTTTCTCGGCGACGTTTTCCAACGAGATCAAGAGGCTCGCCGACGCGCTGTTGAACGAACCGCAGCTGATCGAAGTCGCGCGTCGCAACACCACCGCCGATACCGTCGCGCAAACGGTCTACAAGGTGCCCTCCGACCAGAAGCGCGCACTGCTGGCGCACTTGGTCACCTCGCGCAATCTGTGGCAGGTGCTCTGCTTCGTGCGCACCAAGCACGGCGCCTCGCGCCTGGCGCGCCAGCTGGAGAAGGACGGCCTCAAGACCACGGCGATCCACGGCGACAAGAGCCAGATCGCGCGGCTGGAGGCCCTCGACGAGTTCAAAGCCGCCAAGGTTCAGGTCATGGTGGCAACCGACGTCGCGGCGCGCGGTCTCGACATCGACGACTTGCCGCTGGTGGTCAACTATGAGATGCCCTACGTGCCCGAGGACTACATCCACCGCATCGGCCGCACCGGGCGCGCCGGGGCCGCCGGCGAGGCGGTCTCGTTCTGTTCCCCGGACGAGGAGCGGTTGCTGGCCGAAATCGAGCGACTGCTCAAGCGCAGCATCCCGGTCGCTGCCCCGGCACCGTTTGGCGTGGCGCGCCGCAGCCCACGCGAGGCGCACGCGGCGCCTGCGCCGCAGCACACCCCGGAGCGGGCACCGCGCCGCCCTCCCCGGAGCCCGCAGCAGGAAGCCGTCGATCGCAATCCGGACCAGGCGCCGCGGTCGCGTGTTGCGCCAAGCCCGCAGTCGCCTGCGGCTCTCACCGCGAGCGCATGCGTGCCCGGGCTGCCCTGGAACAAGAAGCCTGCGCCGGTTCCGGCGCTGCTGATGAAGCGGCGGGCGACTGAGCCCGAAAGCGCCTAAAGGCGACCGCAAGCTTCGCCGTGCCGCGAAGCATCGTCGCCCACTGTCGTCCCGGTTTTGAGGCGGAGTGTGCGCGCGACCTGGCGCGCATTGCCGCGCACCCCGGCATGGGGGTCACCTGTGTTCCCCACTCCGGCAGCGCCTTCGTCGCCGGCGCAGCCGAGGCCTTCGATTCGACGCGGTGGCAGCGGGCGCTGCAGGCGACGCCGCCCTGGTTCGCGCGGTCGATCTTCGTCGGCGACGGCCCGCACCCCTTGCCCCGGCGCGACCGCATAACACCCCTGCTCGCGCTTGCGCGCCAGCACCAGCCGCCGTTCTCGGCGATCTGGCTCGAGACCCCCGACAGCAACGAAGGCAAGCGGCAATCGGGACTGTGCCGTCGCCTGGCGCCGTTGTTGGCGCAAAGAGCCCGCGCCGCCGAGCTGTTGGTCGACGGCGTGGGGCAGAGGTTACATGCGTTGTTCGTCGCCGCGGACCATGCGTGGGTCGGCGTGAGCGAGAGCGCAACCGGGAGTCCTTGGCCGATGGGCATCCCCCGACTGGCGATGCCGCGTTCCGCACCGTCGCGCTCGGTGCTCAAGCTCGCCGAGGCGCTCTTGACGTTCCTCACCGCCGACGAGCGCGCGCGCCTGCTCCGGCCCGGCATGCGCGCGGTCGACTTGGGCGCAGCGCCCGGTGGTTGGACCTGGGAGCTTGCCCGGCGCGGCCTGCAGGTGACGGCGATCGACAACGGGCCCCTGAAGGGCGCGATCGCGCAGGATCCGCTCGTCGAGCATTTGCGCGTCGACGGGCTGAGCTGGCGCCCGCGTCGGCCCGTCGACTGGATGGTCTGCGACATCGTGCTGCAACCCTCGCGCATCGCGGCATTGATCGCCGCGTGGATTGCCGAGGGTGCCTGCAGGCGCACGATCTTCAACCTCAAGCTGCCGATGAAAAGCCGTTACGCCGAAGTCGAGCGTTGCGCCGCGCTGATACGCGATGTGCTGGAGGCGCGACGCGCGCGCTACACGCTGGCGTTCAAGCAGCTCTACCACGACCGCGAGGAGATTACCGGGTATTGCGCCCGGGCGAGTTGAGCCGGCTAGCCCGAAAGCCGCTTGAGCTGCTGCTCGAGCTTTTGCAGCGTGGCGTTCAGATCAGCGAGCTGGGCGCGCCTCTGGCCGACGATGTGCGCCGGGGCGCGCGCCACGAACGATTCATTGCCGAGCTGGGACCGCACCTGGGCTGCCTCGGCCTCGATCCGCGTCTTTTCCTTGTGCAGGCGCTCGCGCTCGGCCCCGCGATCGACTTCGATGTGCAGCATCAGCTTGGACGCGCCGGCAACGACAACGGGCGCGTCGGTCTGAGGCAAGGCGTCGGTGATCCTGACTTCGGACAGCTTGGCCAACGGCAGCATGTAGTCCGTCGTTGCCGTCAGGCCCGCGCGTTCGTCATCGCTACCCGGTTCCACCCACAATGCGACGCGCAGCGCCGGCGAGAGGCTCATGGCTCCGCGCAGCGCGCGCACTGCCAGAACGCGCGCCTGCAGCCGCGCGATCTCGGCTTCGGCGAGGGCATCCCGCCGCTCGGCCTGCGCCTGCGGATAAGGCTGGGTCGAAATCGAACGGCCTTCTTTCCCCGCCAGCGGCCCGATGCTCTGCCACAGCTCCTCGGTGATGAACGGAATAAACGGATGCGCCAGTCGCAGTACGACTTCGAGCACGCGCACCAGGGTCCGGCGCGTGGCCCGCTGCTGCTCCGGGTTGCCTTGGGCGAGCTGCACCTTGGCCAGTTCGACGTACCAATCGCAATACTCGTCCCACACGAATTCGTACACCACCCGGGAGGCCAGGTCGAAGCGATACCCTTCCAGGTGGGCCGCGACGAGCGCTTCGGCTTCCTGCAGCCGACTCACGATCCACCGGTCAGCGAGCGACTGCTCGGAGGCCTTGCCCGGGTCAGGGGCGACTTCCTTGCCTTGCAGGTTCATCAGCACGAACCTCGCGGCGTTCCACAGCTTGTTGCAGAAGTTGCGATAACCCTCGCAGCGCTTGAGGTCGAAGTCCAGCGTGCGGCCGGAGGTTGCCAGGCTTGCAAACGTGAAGCGCACCGCGTCGGCGCCGAACGCGGGGATACCTTGTGGGAACTGTTTGCGCGTCCGCTTCTCAATCGCCTCGCGCTGTTTCTCCAGCACCAGGCCCGACGTCTGCTTGGCGACGAGCGCCTCGAGGTCGGCGCCATCGATCAAGTCGAGCGGGTCGATGATGTTGCCCTTGGATTTCGACATCTTCTGCCCGTCCTCGTCGCGCACCAGGGCGTTGATGTACACGTCGCGGAACGGCAGCCTCCCGGTGAAGTAGGTCGTCATCATGATCATGCGCACGACCCAGAAGAAGATGATGTCGAAGCCGGTGACGAGCACCGATGAAGGCAGGAACATCCGCAGCTCCCGGGTTTCTTCCGGCCAGCCGAGCGTGGAATGACACCACAGCGCCGACGAGAACCAGGTGTCGAGCACGTCCTCGTCCTGCCTGAGCACGCTCACGGCTCTGTTCGTTCTTGCTGCCGCTTCGGCGGCGCTGCGCGCGACGACGACGTTGCCTGCATCGTCGTACCACGCTGGAATGCGATGTCCCCACCAGAGCTGGCGCGAGATGCACCAGTCGTGGACGTTGTTGAGCCAATTGTTGTAGGTCGAACTCCAATGCTCCGGCACGAAGCGCACGCGCACCTCGCCCGGCGGATGATCGAGATCGGGCAGGCTCGAATTGACCGCGGCGAGGCAAAGCTCCTGCAGCGACCGGTTCGGGAAGAACGGATGATTTGGCGGCGCCTTCTTGGTCATCGCGACAAACCACTGGTCGGTGAGCATCGGTTCGACGACCTCGCCGGTCCGCCCGCACCGAGGTACGACCATCTTGTGCGGTCTCTCGGCGGCGACGAGCCCCGCGGCCCGGAGGTCGGCCAGCACGAGCTTTCGCGCCGCATAACGGTCCAGGCCGCGATAGGGCTGCGGCGCGTTGGCGTTGAGCTTCGCATCCAGGGTAAAGATTTCCAAGGGCGCCAGGCCGTGCCGCTGCGCCAGGTCGAAATCGTTGAAGTCGTGCGCCGGGGTGATCTTGACCGCACCGGTGCCGAACTGCTTGTCAACCGAGGCGTCGGCGATGACTGGAATCCTGCGTCCGGTGAGCGGCAGGTCCGCCTTCTTTCCCACCAGGGGCGCATACCGCTCGTCGCCGGGATTGACCGCGACCGCGACGTCGCCCAACAATGTCTCGGGTCGCGTCGTCGCCACGGTGATGAACCCGCTCTTGTCGGCGAGCGGGTAACGAATCTCCCACAGGGTGCCGTTCTCTTCCTCGCTCTCGACTTCGAGATCGGACACCGCCGTGCCCAGCACGGGATCCCAGTTGACCAGCCGTTTGCCGCGATAGATGAGTCCATCGTCGTGGAGGCGCACGAAGGTCTCCAGCACGGCGTTGGACAAGCCCTCGTCCATGGTGAAGCGCTCGCGTGTCCAGTCGGCCGATGCGCCGAGTCGTCGCATCTGGTTGGTGATCGTCGACCCGGACGCCCGCCTCCACGCCCAGACGCGCTCGACGAATCGATCCCGACCAAGCTCGCGGCGCGATGTGCCCTCCGCCCTGAGCTGGTTTTCGACGACGATCTGGGTGGCGATGCCGGCGTGGTCGGTTCCGACCTGCCAGAGCGTGTTGTCGCCGCGCATGCGGTGCCAGCGGATGAGCACATCCATCAGGGTCTGCTGGAACGCGTGTCCCATATGCAGCGTCCCGGTGACATTCGGCGGCGGGAGCTGGATGCAGTACGCCGGCACGTCGTCGCGCAGCGAAGGCCCGAACAGTCCGTGCGCTTCCCAGAAGGGATACCACTTGGCTTCGATTGCGCGAGGTTCGAAGCTCTTCGCGAGTTCCATCGGCCTGCCGTTGACTGCAAACGGCAAATTATAGCGGATCGATGCCGAGCGCCCGGGCGCCGCCCCTACAGCGCGCGCCCGATCGCCTGCGCGACGGCGCCGAGCTGGCCCATGAGGGTGGCGAACTCGGCCGGTGTGAGCGCCTGATCGGCGTCGCACCATGCCTCGCACGGATTCGGATGCACCTCGATGAGCAAGCCGTCCGCGCCGGCGGCCACCGCGGCGCAGGAGAGGGCCGGCACCATCCACGCCTTGCCGCCGGCATGGGACGGATCGACGATGACCGGCAGATGCGTCTCGCGCTTGAGCACCGGCACCGCCGTCACGTCGAGCACGTTGCGGTACGCGGTCTCGAAGGTACGGATGCCGCGCTCGCAGAAAATGATGTTGTGATTGCCGCCGGCAGCGATGTACTCGGCCGCCATCAGCCACTCGCTGATCGTCGCCGACATGCCGCGCTTGAGAATCACGGGCTTGGTCGTCCGTCCGACTTCCTTCAACAGGTCGAAATTCTGCATGTTGCGGGTACCGATCTGAATCACGTCCACGTCGTATTGCAGGAACGCGTCGAGCAGCCGTGGGTCCATCAGTTCGGTGACGATCGGCAGGCCGTTGGCATCCGCGGCGGCGCGCAGCAGCTCGAGGCCCTCCACCCCCTTGCCCTGAAAGGCGTATGGGCTGGTGCGCGGCTTGAAGGCGCCGCCGCGCATGAGTCGCGCGCCGGCGGCTTTGACGCCGGAGGCGGCCGCTGCCATCTGCGAGGGCGTCTCCACCGAGCACGGGCCGGCGATGACCTGGACGGTCGGCCCACCGATCGCCACGCCCGCGACGTCGATGACCGTGTTGGCCCGGTGCCATTCGCGGGCGACGATCTTGTATTGCTTGACGATGTGCATCGATTTCTCGACGCCGGGCATCGGGTCAAACATCTCGGGATCGAGTTTGCGCTCGTCGCCCACCGCGCCGATGAGCGTGCGCTCGGTGCCACGCGAGACGTGGACCTGAAGGCCATGGGCCCTTATCTTGGCCTCGACCGCCTCGATCGCCGCTTCGTCGGCGTCCGGCTGCATGACGATAATCATGGTCGAATCTCCAAAAAGTTCGGGCGGCCCCTGGGCCGCCCGACAGTGCTTGCAACGCGATGGTGTGTTGCTATCGGTAAACGCGGCCCTCGGCAGCGGGTCGGCCGTAGGGGTAGCGGCCCGGCGCGGCAGCGCACAGGTTGCGGTCGGTCGCAAAGCCGCTGGTCATTGGCGTGTGGCGCGAACTCATGCTTGCAGTCTAGCATGGGCCGTGGCGGATGCGGTCAAGCCGGCCGCCAACGCAGCGCCCAAGGCACTGCGGCGGCGGGAGCGCATGCCAGCCGGCGCTATTTGTTCTGTTGTCGCCACTGCGCGATCTCGCGCTCGATCGCTTCGGCCACGTAGGTCCGAACCAGCTGCCCGACATGGTCGTTGATCGTTTCGACCAGCTCCGCACCGGCGCGGGCTACGATCGGCTGCAGATGCGCGGCGAGCTGCGCCTTGAGCCCGGTATCGACGAACAGGTCCAGGCGCTGCAGCACCTGCATCGAAATCTGCTCCGCCAGGGCACGCCACCGCTCGTCGTCGCCGGGTGCGGCCGCGGTCACGCTCTCGCGCGTGGCTGCGGCGGCGCCCTCCGGCGGCGGCGGTGGCATGGAGCCGGCCGGCGGCGGCGTAGGCGCCGAGCCTGCGGCGCGGAGCGTTCGGGTCACCGTCGGGTCGCGATCGTCGCTGAACGACAGAGGTTCCGGTTTCGGCTCGGGGGCCCGCAAGGTCACCGGCGGGACGACCGCGACGGTGTCCGGAGCAGGTCCGGTGATGCTGTGCAGCGCCGGATCGATGGTGTCGGGGCCGAGCCAGAGTGACTGGTCGGTTTCGGCGGCGGGCAGGGGCAAGTCCCCGACCGACTCCGCCACGTCCGCGACGGCGTCGGTCAGAAGCGGCGGCTCGGGCTGCTCCCCGGGTTGCTCCGCCGTGGCCAGCGCTTCCGGCCGCCGCGGCGGCTCAGCGGGCGGCGCGGCCCTTGGCACAGCGCCGGTGGCACCGGGAGCGCGTGCGGCTTCCGCAGCACGCTGGGCCCGCGCCGCCGTCGCCGCGCGCTCGCGCGTGGTCGGCTCGCTGCGCGCGCCCGGCGCGAGCTCCGAAACGCTTTCGGTCAAGACCGGAATGCCGCTGTCGCCGCGATTGCGCCGCATCAGGGCATCGGCCTGCTCAAGCAGCTCGCGCGCGGTCGGCATGGTGCCCTACCGTTCCCCGAGGCTGTGCGTGCGCAGCTCGTAGCCGCGCTCGCGGTAGTAGCGATAGCGCTCGCGGCCGGCTGCGGCGTCGGCCGCATCCACGCCGACGATCTCGGCCAGGCGCTCGAAGCGGGAAAAGAACGGCGGCGGGGCGAGGCCCAAGTTGATCAGGACGGCGGCCGGACCGGGATGCTCTTCGACGTGATCGACCCAGATCGGCGTCTCACTGGCCAGCGCGCTGGCGACGCGACAGTGGGGCAGGAAGGCGCTTGCCGGGTTGAGCCACAGCCTGCGATCGAGCTGCTCGGTCGTCGCCGCGTCAGGCGTCAGAACGCGCACGCTGCCGTGCTGCGCGAAAGCCTTGGCGACCAGCCTGGCCGCCACCTCGAGGCGATCGGCGACATGGGTGTAGAAATCGATGGAGGTCATGACCGCGTTCGATGTTACGCCACCGCTTCCTGCGCCAACAGCCAGGTCGCCAGCAGCGGCACCGGCCGCCCGGTTGCGCCCTTCTCCTTGCCTTCTTTCCAGGCGATGCCGGCGATGTCGAGGTGCGCCCAGTCGTACTTGCGGGTGAATTTCGACAGGAAACAGGCCGCGGTGATGCTGCCGCCCGCGCGGGTGCCAATATTGGCAAAGTCGGCGAAGTTGCTGTTGAGGCCCTCGTGGTATTCCTCCCACACCGGCATTTGCCAGCCGCGGTCAAAGGCTTCCTCGCCGGCATTGATCAGCGCCCGCGCCAGGCTGTCGCTGTTGCTGAACACGCCGCAGGCGATGTGGCCCAGGGCGATGACCATCGCCCCGGTGAGGGTCGCGATGTCGACCACCGCCGCCGGTTCGTAGCGTTCGGCATAGGTGAGGGCGTCGCACAGGATGAGCCGGCCCTCGGCATCGGTATTGAGGATCTCGACCGTCTGTCCGGACATGCTGCGCACGATGTCGCCCGGCTTGGTTGCGCGCCCGCTGGGCATGTTTTCGCAGGCGGCGATGAGCCCGACCAGGTTGATCTTGGCCTTGAGTTCGGCCACCGCGCGAATGGCGCCGAGCACGCTCGCTGCACCGCACATGTCGAACTTCATCTGGTCCATGTCAAGTCCGGGCTTGAGCGAGATGCCGCCGCTGTCGAAGGTGATGCCTTTGCCGACCAGCACCACGGGCTTCTGTTTCTTCCCCGCCCCGTTGTATTCGAGCACGATGAACTTCGGGGGCTGCTCGCTGCCGTTGGTGACCGACAGGAACGAGCCCATTTTGAGTTCTTCGAGCTGCGGGCGGTCGAGTACCTGGCAATTGAATTCCAGCTCCTTGGCCAGGGTCTGCGCGCGCTCGGCGAGATAACTCGGTGTGCAGATGTTGCCAGGCAGGTTGCCCAGATCGCGGGCAAGGTCCATGCCGTGGGCGATCGCCAGCCCGCGCGCCGCCGCCGCCTCGCCGGCGGTGAGATCGCTGCGCTGGGGAACCGAAAGCGTCAGTTTGCGCAGGGGCCGGCGCACCTCGGCGGGCTGGCTTTTCATTTCGTCGAAGCGGTAAACCGCCTCCATGGCCACCACCACCGCGTGCTCGACGCGCCAGGCAACCTCGCGGCGCTTGACCTTCTCCTCGGTCAGGTAGACCACCGCTTCGTAAGAACCGGTTTCGTTGAGCAGATGCACCGCGGCGCGCATGGCGCTGCGGAACTCGCGCTCGCGAAAGTCGCGTTCCTTGCCCAGACCGACCAGCAGGACCCGATCGGCGAGCGTACCGCGAACGTTGTGCAGCAGCAGCGTGCTGCCGAGCTTTCCCTCCATGTCGCCGCGCCGGATGATCTCGCTCACGTAGCCGCCGGATGCGCGGTCGATGAGCTCCGCCGACAGGCTCGGCTTGCGGTTATCGAACACGCCGACGACCACGCAAGCGCTGCGCTGCTTCTCCGGGCTACCGCTTTTTATGGTAAATTCCATCGTCGCTCCCACGAACGATAAGTTGCCTTTAGCATGGCGTTTAAGGGATATCAGCGGCATTATCGGCAAATCGAGCCGAAAAAGTCAAAATATTTCCGTCGTCATGGTCTTCCGCCGCAGCCTGGTGCGAGAACTGACCGCGACCGCGGTCGGCCTTTTTCTCATTCTTCTCGGCATTCTGTTCACCAACCTGGTGCTGCGCCTGCTCGCCCGCGCCGCCGGTGGAACGATCGCTCCGGAGGCCATTCTGGCGCTTCTCGGGTTCAACGCGGTGTTCTACTTCAACATCCTTTTTTCGGTGGCCCTGTTCGTGACCGTATTGCTCACCCTGTCGCGCTGGTACCGGGACAGCGAGATGGTCGTCTGGTTCACCTCCGGCCAGGGTTTGACCGCCTGGCTCAAGCCCATCCTGTTGTTTGCGACGCCCTTCCTGATCGCCATCCTGGTGCTGTCGTTGTGGCTATCGCCGTGGGCGGAGCAGCGGCGGCTGGAGTACGAGCGCCAGGTCGAGTCGCGCGAGGAGGTTGCGCTGCTCACGCCCGGACTGTTCAAGGAGTTCCGCCAGGCGCACCTGGTGGTGTTCATCGAAAGCATCAACAGCTTCGATAACACGATCCACAACATCTTTCTGCACTCGACGGAGAACGGCAAGGATGTCACCACGGTTGCCCGCTCGGGCCACCTGGAGGAGGCGCCCAACGGCGATCAGTTCATCGTGCTCGAGGACGGCCGGCGTTACGAGGGGCAGCCCGGAACGGCGGAATTTCGCACCATCGGATTCGAACGCCTGGGCCGGCGCATCGAGCCCGCCGAGATTCGCGCCGGCCCGCTCTCGGTCAAGGCGCTGCCGACCGTGGCCCTCATCGCCAGCGGCGGGGCGGTCGAGCGCGCCGAGTTGTTCTGGCGACTGTCGGTTCCGATCAGCGCAGTGGTGCTGGTCCTGCTGGCGATCCCGCTGTCGTACGTCAATCCGCGCATGGGCCGTTCGTTCAATCTCATCTCGGCGGCGTTCATGTACATGGTCTACAACAACTGCGTGAACTTCGTGCAGAGCGTCATCGCGCAGGGCAAGCTCTCGCTGCTGGAAGGGCTCATCCTCACCCACAGTATCGCCATCGCCGTCGTGATCGTCATGTTCTGGAACCGGCTTTCGATATCCGGCCTGATGCCCCGCCGTCGGGTTCCTGCATGAGGACGCTGACCCGCTACATCGGGCGCGAGGTGCTCTTCGCGACCATCCTGATCTTTGTCGGGTTGCTGATGCTGTTCGCATTCTTCGACCTGATCCACGAGCTCTCCAACGTCGGCAAAGACGGCTACCCGCTCGGCAGGGCGCTGCTCTTCGTCGGCCTTTCGATTCCCGGCCACGTCTACGAGCTCGTTCCCACGGCGGCGCTGATCGGAACCCTGTCGGCAATCTCCGGTCTGGTGGCGAATTCCGAGTACACGGTCATGCGCACCTCCGGCGCGTCTCTGACCCAGATCACCTTGGCCATCGTCCGGGTCGGGGTGCCGCTGGCGATCGCCACGTTCCTGGCCGGGGAGTTCCTCGCCCCTCCCGCCGAGCGCCTCGCGCAGGAGGTCCGGGTGCAGGCGCAGGGCCAGGCCAAGCGCATCGTCGCGCAGCAGTTCGAGTCCGGATTCTGGTTCAAGCAGGACCTGACGTTTGTCAACATCAGCAGCGTGTTGCCGGACATGACCCTGCTTGGCGTGCGCATCTACGAGTTCGACCGCGACCTGCGGCTCAAATCCCTGCGCGTGGCCGACTCCGGTACCTTTGTCGACGACGGACTGTGGCGACTCTACAACGCGCGGACGACCGTGTTCGGCAGCGAAGGCACCACGCTGGTGCGCGCCGCCCAGGTCGACTGGGAAACGGTGCTCAGGCCGTCGATCCTGACCGTCTACCAGGTCGAACCGGAAAAACTGGAGCTGCAGACGCTCTACGACAACATCCGCGTGCTCGGCAGCAACCAGCAGAAGACGTCGCGCTTCGAGATCGCGTTCTGGAACAAGCTTTTTTATCCCGCGGCGGTCATCGTGATGATGGTGCTCGCGCTGCCGTTCGCCTATTTCCAGCGCCGCGCGGGGGGCGCGGGCTTGCGCATCTTCGCCGGCACCATCATCGGCCTGTCGTTCTTCCTGCTGGGCCGCCTGTTCTCGTATCTTGGGGTAATCAATGACTGGCCGCCGCTGTTCTCGGCCGCCTTCCCCGTCTTCGCCTTCATCGCCGTCGCGGTGACGATGCTGTGGTGGCTGGAGCGCCGCTAGGGCCCCGGCGCCGGAGGGGCGCAAAAGCAAAAATCCCCGCCGCAGCGGGGATTTGCGATCGAACCGGGGGTCGCGCGCTCAGGCTGTCGGCACGACGCTGACGACGGTCTTCTGGCCGGCGCCCTTGACCCTGAACTCGACCCTGCCAGCGACGAGCGCGAACAGGGTGTGATCCTTACCCATGCCGACGTTGACGCCGGGATGCACCTTCGTGCCGCGTTGGCGGACGATGATCGCGCCCGCGCTGATTGGCTCGCCGCCGAAGGCTTTCACCCCCAGGCGCTTGGCCTGTGAATCGCGGCCGTTGCGCGAACTGCCGCCTGCTTTTTTGTGTGCCATATCTGATTACCCTATCGTTTTCGTCACCACCGCGCGCCTTCAGAGGACAATGTCGTCGATCTTGAGCTCGGTAAAACCCTGGCGATGCCCCTGGTGCTTCTGGTAATGCTTGCGCCGGCGCATCTTGAATATTTGCAGCCGTTCGCCCCGACCGTGGGCGAGGACCGTCGCTTTCACCGTGGCGCCGACAACCGTCGGTTGCCCGAGGCGGACCGACGCGCCGTCGCCGACCAGCAGCACCGGGCCGAGATCGACCTGCGCCCCGACGTCGGCCGGCATCAGTTCCACCCGGAGTTTTTCGCCGGGGGCAACCTTGTACTGCTTGCCGCCGGCCTTGATGACCGCATACATAGCAACTCCTGTGGAGTGGTGCAAAAAAAGGTAAGTATTTTAAGCTGTTAGGGCAGCGATGTCAAAACGCCCGCCCGCGGCAGCGCCGGTGCGGCGCACCGGGCATCGGGTAGAATACGCCGCCGCGGCAGACACGGCGCGCCGGCAGAAGCCCTGCCCCCGGCAGCGCCACCGACGGTCGCCGATCCGTCCGTCACCATCGCCGCGCACCCTCACTCCGTGACCATACCGCTGCTCCAGCGCGTTCTGCACGACGACATGCAGGCGGTCGATCGCGTGTTGCGCGAGAGCCTTGCCTCGAACGTCGTCTTGATCCGCCAGGTCGCGGAGCACATCATTGGCGGTGGCGGCAAGCGGCTCAGGCCCGCGCTGCTCGTTCTCGCCGCGCGGGCCTGCGGTCACCGCGGCACGCAGCACCACACCCTGGCAGCGGTAATCGAAATGATCCACACCGCGACCCTGCTCCACGATGATGTCGTCGACGAGTCGTCGCTGCGCCGGGGCCATGCGACAGCCAACGCGATGTTCGGTGACGCCGCCAGCGTCCTGGTGGGTGACTTTCTCTATTCGCGCGCGTTCCAGCTGCTGGTCGCCGTCGACAGCATGCGCGCCCTGCGGATCCTTTCCAATGCGACCAACGTCATCGCCGAGGGTGAAGTGCTGCAGCTGCTCAATGCCGGCAATCCGGACATCGAGGAGGACGTCTACCTCGACGTGATCCGGCGCAAGACGGCAAAACTGTTCGAAGCGGCGGCGCAGCTCGGCGCGGTTCTCGGTCCCGCCGAGCCGGCCATCGAAGAGGCGCTGGCGCGCTACGGCATGCACCTGGGGACCGCGTTCCAGCTGATCGACGACGTGCTCGACTACTCCGGTGACCACGAGGCGATCGGCAAGAACCTCGGCGATGACCTCGCCGAGGGCAAGCCGACGCTGCCGCTGATCCGGGCGATGCGCGTCGGATCCGGCGCGGATGCGGCGTTGATCCGCGACGCACTCGCCCGCGGCCGCCTCGACGATTTCAAGCCGGTGCTCGCCGTCCTGGCGCGCACGCGCGCGCTCGAATACGCGCGGCGTTGCGCCGAGGAAGAAAGCGCGCGGGCAGCGGCCTGTCTGGCCGTCCTGTCCAATTCTCCGGACCGCGAAACTCTGCTAGAATTGTCAAGTTTCGCAGTGCAAAGAGCGTATTGACGGAAGCCGCCGTCCGACTTCTGTTCGCTGCGGCCATCGGGGTGTAGCTTAGCCTGGTAGAGCGCTACGTTCGGGACGTAGAGGTCGGAGGTTCAAATCCTCTCACCCCGACCAAATGAAACAATGACTGACCCCTGCACCCCGAGCAGGGCCCGCAGCGGTAGCTCCCCGCAAACTGCACCAGCGCCACCGAGAATTTTCTCGTGGGCTGCCGCTCAAGCGCCAAGCATCGGCAGGTTCAAACCATTCGCCTTGGCGACCGCGATCGCCTGGGCGTAGCCTGCATCGGCGTGGCGCGCCACGCCCAGTGCCGGGTCGTTCCACAGCACCCGCTCGATACGCGCCGCCGCGGCGGGCGTGCCGTCGCAGACGATGACCACACCGGCGTGTTGCGCATAGCCCATGCCCACGCCGCCGCCGTGATGGATCGACACCCAGGTCGCGCCGCCGGCGGTGTTGAGCAGCGCATTGAGCAGGGGCCAATCCGAGACGGCGTCGGAGCCGTCGGCCATCGCCTCGGTCTCCCGATTCGGGCTCGCGACGGAGCCGGTGTCCAGGTGGTCGCGACCGATCACGATCGGCGCTTCGAGTTCGCCCGATGCAACCATGGCGTTGAACGCCAGGCCGGCACGGTGTCGCTCGCCCAGACCAAGCCAGCAGATACGCGCCGGCAGGCCCTGAAACGCGATCCGCTCGCCGGCAAGGTCGAGCCAGCGATGCAGCCGCGAGTCGGTCGGAAATAGTTCCTTGACCTTGCGATCGGTCTTGCGGATGTCTTCCTCGTTGCCCGACAAAGCCACCCAGCGAAACGGCCCTTTGCCCTCGCAGAACAGCGGCCGGATATACGCCGGCACGAAGCCGGGAAAAGCAAACGCGTTCGCCAGCCCTTCGTCGAACGCGACCTGGCGGATATTGTTGCCGTAATCGAAGGTCGGTATGCCCAGCCCGTGAAAGGCAAGCATGGCCTCTACATGCGAGCGTATCGATCGCCGCGCTGCGGCGGCGAGCTCGGCGTGAGCCGCCGGATCAGCCTGCGCCGCACGCCATTGCGGCACGCTCCAGCCGGCAGGAAGATAGCCGTTGATCACGTCATGGGCGGAGGTTTGGTCGGTAACCAGGTGCGGCCGCACGCCGCGGCGGACCAGTTCGGGCAGGACTTCGGCTGCATTGCCGAGCAATCCGACCGATGTGGGCTGTCGCCTCGCGCAGGCGTCGCGGACGATTGCCAGCGCGGCCTCCAGGTCGGGCGCAAGGACATCGAGATAGCGCGTCTTGAGCCGCATGTCGATGCGCGAAGCCTGGCATTCGATCGCCAGCAGCGAGCATCCGGCCATGGTCGCCGCGAGTGGCTGGGCGCCGCCCATGCCGCCCAGGCCAGCGGTCAGGATCCACTTGTCGGCGAGGTCGCCCGCGTAGTGCTGGCGCCCCGCCTGCGCAAACGTCTCGTAGGTTCCCTGCACGATTCCCTGGCTGCCGATGTAGATCCACGAACCGGCGGTCATCTGGCCGAACATCATGAGGCCCTTGCGATCGAGTTCGTTGAAGTGCTCCCAGGTTGCCCATTTCGGGACCAGGTTGGAGTTGGCGATCAGCACCCGCGGCGCGTCGCCATGGGTCCTGAACACGCCGACCGGCTTGCCCGACTGGATGAGCAGTGTTTCCTGGTCTCCCAATGCCGTCAGCGCGGCGACGATGGCGTCGTAGCACGCCCAGTTGCGTGCCGCACGCCCGATTCCCCCATAGACGACCAGATCCTGCGGGCGCTCGGCGACCTCGGGATCGAGGTTGTTCATGAGCATTCGCAGGGGCGCTTCGGTTAGCCAGCTCTTGGCGCGCAGCGCCGGGCCACGGGGCGCGCGAATGACGCGCTCCTGCCAGCGTGCATCGAGAAGGTGGCCTGGGTGATCTAGCTTCATGGCGTGCTCCAGTGTCGCTCCCGCGCATTGTCGCGCGCCGTTGCCGGCGCGTCATCCACCGCCCGTTCAGGTCAGCGCCGCGTCCATGAACGGCACGAACGCACCTTCCTCGACCAGCGCCCGCATGCGCGCGAGGTCCGGCGCGAACGCCCGGTCGCGGTCCCAGAACGCGGCTTCGCTGCGTATCCGCTGCAGCGCGTTCTGCAATCGCGGCGACGTGGTGAGCGGTGCGCGCAGATCGACGCCCTGCGCGGCCGCGAGCAGCTCGATGGCCACGATCGCCGCCACGTTGCCGGCCATCGGCGCCAAGCGCAGTGCGGCGTTGGTCGCCATGCTCACGTGATCTTCCTGATTGGCCGAAGTCGGCAGCGAATCGACGCTGCGCGGCGCCGCCAGCGACTTGTTTTCGGAGGCCAGTGCGGCGGCGGTCACCTGCGCGATCATGAAGCCCGAATTGACCCCGCCCTCACGCACCAGGAACGGCGGGAGCCCGGACAGGCCGGCGTCCATCAACAGCGCCGTCCGGCGCTCGGACAGGGCGCCGATCTCGGCAAGGGCCAGCGCCAGGCCATCGGCGGCGAGGGCAACCGGTTCGGCGTGAAAATTGCCCCCTGACAGAACCTCGCCCGTGTCCGGAAACACCAGCGGATTGTCGGAGACCGCGTTCGCCTCAATGAGCAGAACGGCGGCGGCGTGGCGCATCTGGTCCAGACAGGCGCCCATGACCTGCGGCTGGCAGCGCAGGCTGTACGGGTCCTGGACCCGCGGGCAATGCTGGTGCGAAGCGCGGATCGCGCTGCCGGCGAGCAGCTCGCGCAGGATGCGCGCCGTGTCACGCTGGCCGGGATGGCCACGCAACTCCTGGATGCGCTCGTCGAAGGGGGTATCGCTGCCCAGGCACGCGTCGACCGACAGGGCGCCGGCGACGAGTGCGGCGGCGAAGTCGCGCTCGCACGCGAACAGGCCGGCGAGCGCGAGCGCGGTCGAAACCTGGGTGCCGTTGACGAGCGCGAGCCCTTCCTTCGCCCGCAGCTCGAGTGGCGCGATGCCCGCATGCGCCAGGGCCTCGGCGGCCGGTCGCGTCGTCCCGCCCACCCTTGCTTCGCCCTCGCCGATCAACACGCCAGCCAGGTGCGCGAGCGGCGCCAGATCGCCCGATGCGCCGGCGGAGCCCTGGCTGGGCACGACCGGCATCACGCCCGAGTTGAGCAGCTTAAGCAGCGCGTCGACGATTTCGTAACGCACGCCGGAATGCCCGCGCGCGAGGGCGGCAATCTTGAGCAGCAGCGTAAGACGCACCACGGCGTCGTCAAGCGGGGCTCCGGTACCGGCCGAATGCGACAGCACCAGCGCGCGCTGCAGTTCGGCGAGCCGCGCCGCATCGATGTGCGTGCGTGCAAGCAGGCCAAAGCCGGTGTTGACGCCGTAGACGACGCGGCCCCCGGCGATGACGCCGGCAATCGCGGCTGCCGCGGCGTCGACCCGCCGCTTCGCTTCCCGATCGAGCGCCACCGGGGTCGGACTGGCCCACAGCGAGCGCAGGGCCGCGAGGGACAGTTGTCCCGGCGAGATTTGCAATGCGGTCATCGAGTACGGCGCCGCTTCCAGCTCCGCCTGTGCAGGGTGTGATTGTGCCAGAAACCCCGCGCCTCACCTGCGCGGCGGATTCGGGGAATTTAGCGCAGGCTGCGCCGCATCGCCGCCGTCAGCCGCTGGCGGCGCTGTTCGTAGTCCGCCCATGGATCCTTGCCCACGGCGATGCGTTCGAGCACAGAGGTGAGCGTGAATGCGCTCGGCAGGGATTGCGCACCCAATTCGTCCCACGCCAACGGCGTGGCGACGGTCGCCCCCGCCCGTGCCCGCAGCGAGTACGGCGCAACCGCGGTCGCACCCCGCGCGTTGCGCAGATAGTCGACGAAGATCTTGTCGCGGCGGCGGGTTTTGCTCATGGTCGCAGTGAACTGGTCGGGCAAGCTCCGTTCCAGATTGGTTGCGACACCGCGCGCAAAATCCTTGACCTCATCCCAGCTGTGGCGGCGCTCCAGCGGCACCACAACGTGCAAGCCTTTGCCGCCGGTGGTCTTGACCAGCGCCGCGAGCCCGAGCGCGTCGAGCAGGGCCCGCGCCCGTTGCGCCCCCGCCACGATCGTGGCCCATGGCAATCCCGGATCCGGATCCAGATCGAGGATCATGGTATCGGGTCGCTCGATCGCGGCAACGGTCGCGCCCCATACATGAAGCTCGAGCGCATGCATTTGCGCCAGGCCGACGAGTGCCTTCGCCGAATTGGCCACGATGTAAGGATTGCGCCCGCTGCTGTCGTCGATCATGGCCACCTTGACGCCGGCAATGACCTGGTCGCCGAGGTGTTTCTGGAAAAAACATGGGGCGTCCGCCCCCTCCGGGCAGCGCACGATCGACAGCGGCCTGCCGGCGACGTAGGGCAGGAGCCGCGACGCAACGCGCGCGTAGTACCCGGCGACCATGAGCTTGGTGATACCGGAGGCGCGATAGACGATGCGGTCGGGATGGGTGATTCTCACGCCGGCGAGCGTCGGCCCCGATGAGGCCGCCTTCCCGATGCGGCTGGAAGGGCGCGTGGCAGGGTCCGTTCTTTTCACGGGTTGCAATCTTTCACGAGCGGCAAATGCTAGCCGGTGCTGGCGGGTGCGCGATCGGCCCGGCGCTTACGTGCGCGACGCGCGCCCCGAGGCGTTCAATCCGACCACGCCGCGGCTTGCGATCCGGGCAGCCTCGAACCGTGCTCACGGCAATCCGCTTGAAGGATCAGCCGAACTCGATTCTCTCGAGGCGCGCCTCGATGTAGGCCTTCTGGCCCGCATCGAACAGCCGGCCGAACTTGTCGTCGGTGGCGGAGCGCATCGGCGTAAGAACATCAGCCTTCCACGGCTCGTTTTCGGTGATGACGCTGCTCGCCGCTTGCGCGCGGCAATCGATCATCTGGCGAGTGAAGGGCAGGCCCAAAAAGCGGCAAGCCTCCTGCACGACTGCCTCCGTGTCCGACAGCAGGCGCTCGTGGCGAAGCACAAGCACCTCGGGCATGCGCAGCAGCTGACGGGTGCGGATCGCACACCGATTCCAAACGTCGATGGCCCGGTCCAGGTCGCGAAACCTGGACCACCAGCGATCCGGATATTTGCACGCCATGTCGTAAAGAGCGGCGACATTCTGGCGACCGTCGCGCGAAATGGCAACGAATTTCGCGCCCGGCACGAGCGCGAGTATCTCGGGAACGTAGCGGATGTTTTCGGTCGTCTTCTCAACCCACCACGATTTATCCTTGTCCAAGGTCAGGCAATCAAGCATGGCCACGAATCCGTCGACAAACTGGCTGATCGACCTGCACTGGGTCGGCAGGATCGGCTCAAGGTCGCGGCGTCCGGTGGCATCGAGCACATCCATAGCATGGAGATGGGCCAGTTGGGTGCGGAAGTGGATGCTGCCAAGACGGGTCTCGCCCGCCAGGACATCTGCAGTCAGGAGACGGCCAAAGACCGCAGTCTCAGGAAAGGAAAGGACGGCGGGATGCGCGGCGAACAGCGACTGGAGCAGCGTGGTGCCAGAGCGTGGGCAGCCCACCACAAACAAACGGCCGGCGATAGTGCGCGCAGGGGTTGTCCTCGGCGCCACGGGAGCGGCATCGGTCGATACGATCGCCGCGGGTTGTCGCCGGTCCCCCGTCAAGCTCTCTCCCCCGAATGTGCTCGCCAGATTGGATGATAAGGTGGAAGTATCGGTCCGGCACGACGAGCTGGCCCGCTGCTGCGGCTCGTGACCCATGGCGCCGCTCCTGCGCGCCGATCCTCGGTGGGATTCTTCCCGGTGCAAGATGTGGCGGGCCGGCTGCCGCGTTGAGCTGGCAAGGTGGCTCGACCTACTTTCCGGCGGCCTTGCGCTTGGCCATGTCGATATCCAGATATGTAAAGGCGAAGCCGAACTGCGATGGCCAGTAGCCCTGCACCCAGGGATACAGGAGGGTGTTGCCGATTCCGAACGTGTGCAGCACCATGGGCACGTACACCTGCGACACGTCGGACATCCTGCGCGCGAGCACAACGCGGGCTGGGCCTGACGGCGTGCGCAGGAATTGTTCGTACGCGGCGTCGTAATCCGGGTTCGAGAACTGGGACGGATTCGTGTCGGTCGGCGACCGGCTCCAGAGCGTCTGCAAGATCTGGTAGCCCGAGGGCTCGAGCGAGCGGTAGCCGAGATTGAACATTTGCAACTTGCCGGCGCGGCTCATGTTGACGAGCTCGGTGAAGGTCTTCTGATCGACCTTCATGCGGATGCCGATTGCATCCATGTTCTTCTTCCACAGGGTATCGGCTTCGCGATACCAGGATTCCGGCAGGGTTCCACGGACGAGCGTCAGCGGCTTGCCGTCGGGAGTCTTGCGATAGCCTTCGTCGTCGCGGTCCTTGTAGCCGAAATGGTCCAGCAGTTCCTGGGCCGCCGCCGGATCGTAGAGCGACTTGGTGGGCAGCGAAGGATCATAGCCGTCGACTCCCGGCGGGAGCAGTTGATTTGCCGGAAGCGCCTGGCCTGCGAAGAGCACCTTGATCATTTCATCGACGTTGAATCCTATGGCGATGGCCCGGCGCAGGGCGATGTGCGCCTTCGAATACCCCCCGACTATCGGATCCTTCATGTTGAAATACGTGAAGGTGACGTTCGGTGCACTATAGCGAATTCGCACGACACCCTTGCGCAGCAACTCCGGTTTGAGCTTGTCTCCGTCGAGCACGCTGCTGACGTCGTTGCCGCCGAGGAGAACGTAATCGAGGTCGCCTTGCTCGAAGGCGAGAATATTTGGCTGCGATTCCTCGATAATGCTGATCTCGATGCGACCGATCTGCGGCAGCGTCTTGCCCCGCATCGACTCGACGAGTGCGCGATGCCGCGGATCGCTGCTTTGCGGAAAGGCAATGCCGCGATAGTGCGGGTTGGCTTCCAGCACCACGCGCGAGGCACGCTTCCATTCCTTCAGTTGATATGGGCCGGTGCCGACCGGCTGGCTGCGGATATCGTCTCCCGCCGCGGTGACGACTTCGCGCGCGACCGCCATCGCAGGCAGGCCCGCAAGCCTTTCGAGCAACGTGTAGTCGACGCCGGTCAGGCGGATCTGCAGCGTATAGCGGTCGAGCGCACGCAGCCCCGGAAGCGGCGCGTCGTAGTCGAATTTCGCGCCGGGCTTGCGTGCCGCATCGACGATCGGCCGCGCGCCTTCGATCAGATCGGTGAGCGCCGGATCGCCGCCGGTCAGCAGATTCGGATCGATCGAGCGCTTGATCGAGTAGACGTAGTCCTCGGCGACAAGTTCGCGCGGCTTGCCCTTGAATGCGGGCGCGTCGGCGAACAGGATCCCGTGTTTGAGCTTGATCGTCCACGTCTTTCCACCGTCTGTGATCGCCGGCAGAGACTCGGCCGTATCGGGGATTACCCTGGTCGGTTCGGCCAGATAGTCGAACTGGTAAAGCCCTTCGAAGATGGCGCTTGCAACGCGCGTCGAATAAAGATCGGTGCCTTGCTGGGGGTCAAGACTGGCAATGTCGTAGGAGGAAACGCGCAGCACCTTGGCGGGATCGGCCCTCCCGACGGCCGGCGGCGCAAGGCACAGGGTTGCGACCGCAACGAGTGCAAGCCAGCCTGTCTTCGACCACCCCATTTCATCCTTCCTTCATCTTTTCCACGCTCGGGCCGCCGCATCCTCGAAACAAGATCGCATGGCGGCGCGGTGGCCGCATCCCGGGCCGGCTGGTTCGGATACCTGTGGCGCGCAAGGCTCGGACCGGTAAGATTGGCCGGGCAGCGCATCGGATTGCTTCCCGAAAGGTTATTGCTTTTGCATCAGGTATTGTACGGATGTACAAGACGGTTTGGGGGATCTGCTCCAGCGATGTGCGCATTGCGACTTCGCTCCCGCGTTACTGCTCTTAGCGGTATCCGCGCACTGTTAGATCATCGATCAGATAGACCGCAGCCCTGTCCTTGTGGTTATCTGGTGGATAGTCGTAGTCGAATCGAAGCTCGAGTGTCTTGTGCCCGGCCGTATCAAACTCGAGCATGGAGTGCTTCCACTCCAGAGGCTTAGATTTATGTGATCCACAGAAGTCCATCTTAGATTGCCACGGTTCACTGTCCAACCGGTACTCGACCATCAACGAACCCATGCAGTTGAACGTCGCACTGGGATTGGATGTGGACAGTCGCCAAAACTCCAGTTCTACGCGACGGAATGCTTCGACTCCAAACGGCGCGTAGCCTCCGCTTAGCTGGGAACTCAGCAGGACCGGACTTACCGACTGGCCGAAATACCGCATATCGCCTGGGTTCCCATGGGGGATGACATTGATCGCCGCCTGTCCGCTATGTGCCCGAGCGTCACGGCCCCACGGTAGCAGCCCGTTCTGCACAAACGGGAGCGTTGTGCTTTTGTCTTCACCAGGCGCCAACTCGAATGACGTGCTTAGGAGGGTGGTGACGTCCCCTGAGATCACCCCATTCCACGAAGCTTCCGCTACGGCCGGCTCTGTTTGCGCCCGAGGGACACGTAGAATTTCCTCTGGTGATGTGGCGTCGTCTTTGAAATCGGCTGCCGATGGGCGCCATGTTTCCATGCGCCAGAATACGCCGGCACTAATGACCACCGACAACGCCGCAACTAGTAGATGTCCATACCGGACAATCGGAATATGCAACGCGCCTGCTGGAACTAGCGTCCGCCGTGCCAAATATACTGGGTAGGCAAGGGCGAGCGCAAAGGTGGCCGCATCCCAACCGAAATTGCCCCGAGGAATGCCGTTCGCCACCAGCGATAGCGAATACAGCAGGGCATATATAGCAAGGAGAATGAGGACGACGCTATGAAGCCTCAGGACAATTGCGCAGCTAACGGGTCTCACCCAAGCGAGCAGCCCCGAAGCCAACGTTGCCACCGCCAACGCAATGCTGAAGTAAAGGTACGGTTCAGCATGGCCAAGTTCAGCGCCCTTACCGGTGCGGGCCAAGAATAGCGCGCCACCGTTTGATAGCAAGACGATTAGAGCGAGAACTATATTTATCAGAATAAGCCGACTAGGCTTGATCTGATCTAGGCGATCGATCGTGCGCGTAACCCAGTTCACAAGACCACTCAATGTAAGCAAGAACTGGCCGCATGGTGCTGCGAACAAAGTGAAATATCAAGGTTCCTAGGGTCGCAAAAGCCGTTGGCCGGTGAGCCCGACCTTCGCGGGCTCGTGTGGCTCGCTCCCTGGCCGTAGGGGCCTCGGCTCCTTGGACCGAGAACGAAAGGCTCCGTCCCTCGCACGGCGCATTGAAATCCATAGCCGTCGTGCGAAGTCTCCGCATCTTGAGCGCCGCGCTTCGTAATTTCTTTTGCAGCGGTGGAACACGCTAGGTTCTTCACGCGCTTTGCATTGCCCCTGATTTCAGGACGCGAACCCCGGGCTTCGTGTCGACGATGGCCGCCAGCATCGCGGACGCCACGGTGTCGGCGGGGACCGGCCGCACCCCCTTGGGCATGATCCACCCGAGCGGCGCGAGCAGCCTTGCCGCCCATACTTCGCTACTGCGCGGCGGTTGTCCCAAGGCGACCCGGTCACCCAGCAGCATGGACGGCTGCGCGATGACGACCGAGTCGTAGCCGAGCTGCATTATGGCGATCTCCATTTCGCCTTTGACGCGGCTATAGAAGATGCGTGACGTTGGGTCGGCGCCCAACGCCGACACGACGGCCAACCGCGTCGCCCCCGCAGCGTTGGCGGCCCGCGCGATATTCACCACGAAGTCAAAATCCACCTGGCGAAAGGCAGCTTCGGACCCTGCGATCTTGATCGTGGTGCCGAGCGCGATGAACACGTCGTCAACCGTTGGAAACGCTGCGGGCAGCCGCGCGAAATCGACTTGGTGAATCTCTAGCTTTGCACTGGCCTTGATGTCCGGAGGCGCGCGGCGTAGAAGGACATGCACGCTGCGGTAATGCTCGCTCGCAAGCAACATGGCCAGAAGTGCGTGCCCGACGAGGCCGGTAGCGCCAGCGAGCAGCGCGGTTCGCGGGGGTGCAAGGGCGTCGACCATGCGACTACTTTACCCGCGTCATCGCTGTCGCGGAATGGGCGTGACGTAGTGCGAAGTGCTCCGAACTCTGAACTTCAAATGGCGGGCGGCCGCGCAGACGCCCTTACCGCTCGCGCTTGGCGTTGCGGCGTGTACCATGACATAGGAATTCAGGGTTCATGAATACGAAAGCAAGGCTCGACGAAGCCAGTGCTCGTTGGATCGCGGCGGGGCGCTTGGCAGCAATTCGAGATCGCATTGCGTAACTCTCCGGAGGCCGCAAGCGGGCAACGATGCTGCCTTTGTGCAGTTGGCACGAGCCGCAGCCGGGGCAAGCGCGGTCAAGCGGTGGAGGGCTCGGATATCTGTGACGCGCAAGGCTCGGGCCGGTAAGATTGGCCGGCCGCCGCGTTGGCTTCCGCTCCCCAAAACCTATACCAATCTGCCTGGATTGCCGCCTAGGCGCGTAGATCTGGAGCGACATGCGAAGACAATCGCGCATCGCTTGACGTTGCCTAACCCTTTGATCAATATAGGGATTCTGGTTTGGATCTCCAATCAAAACAAGACCCTACGGCAGCACCCTTGGCGGCGCACACACCCATGATGCAGCAGTATCTGCGCGTCAAGGCGGAGCATCCGGACAAGCTCGTGTTCTACCGCATGGGCGATTTCTACGAGCTGTTCTACGACGACGCCGAGCGCGCGGCGCCGCTGCTCGACATCACGCTCACCGCGCGCGGCGCTTCGGCGGGCGCGCCCATTCCGATGGCCGGCGTGCCATATCACGCGGTGGAACAGTATCTTGCCAAGCTGATCCGGCTCGGCGAGTCGGTTGCGATCTGCGAACAGGTCGGTGATCCGGGCACCGCCAAAGGACCGGTCGAGCGCCGGGTCACGCGCATCGTCACGCCCGGCACGGTCACCGACGCGGCCCTGCTCGAGGCCAAGCGGGACTGCCTGCTCGTGGCGCTCGCCCCTTCGAAACAGCGCATCGGGCTGGCCTGGCTCGATCTGGCCGGCGGGCAGCTGTGCCTTCGCGACCTGCCCGCGACCGAGCTTGCGGCCGAGCTCGAGCGCCTCGCCCCGAGCGAGCTGCTCTATCCCGAGGGGATGAGCCGGGGTTCGGGTGATGCGTGGCGCAACGGCGTGCCTTCGCGTGCGCTCCCGCCGTGGCACTTTGATGCCGATGCCGCGACGCGGCGCTTGAACGCGCAGTTGGGCACGCACGATCTGGCCGCATTCGGGGTCGCCGACGCGCCTCTCGCGGTGCAGGCGGCGGGCGCCCTGCTGCATTACGCGCAGGCTACGCAGCAGACAGATTCCTCGCTGGAGCACATTCGTTCCCTCGCCGTCGAACGTGGGGGCGATCATCTCGCGCTTGATGCCGCGACACGGCGCAATCTCGAGATCACCGAAACGCTGCGCGGCGAGCCGGCGCCGACGCTGCTGTCACTGCTCGACGCCTGCGCTACGGCCGCTGGCAGCCGGCTGTTGCGACATTGGCTGACCAACCCGCTGCGCCCGCGCCAGATTCCGCTCGCGCGCCACGCCGCAGTCGCCGAACTGATGGCGACCCATGCCGTGCGTCAGCGCCTGGTCGCCGAGCTCAAGCGCACGGTCGACATCGCGCGCATTGCGGCGCGCATCGCATTGGGCAGTGCGCGTCCGCGCGACCTCGCGGGGTTGCGCGACACCCTCGCCCGCCTGCCTGCGCTCGCGGCAGCCGTCGCGGCCATACCGGCGGCCCTGCTCGCGGATGCGGCGGAGGCGCTCACGCCGGACCCTCGGTGGGAAGCGCTGCTCGGACGCGCGATCGCCGCCGAACCGGGCGCCATGCTGCGCGACGGCAACGTCATTGCCCGCGGCTATGACGCCGAGCTGGACGAATTGCGCGCTATTCAGGACAACTGCGGCGCGTTCCTGATCGAACTCGAAACCCGCGAGCGGGCGCGTACGGGCATCCCCAGCCTGAAGGTCGAATACAACCGTGTGCATGGCTTTTACATCGAGGTCACGCACACGCACGTCGAACGCATTCCTGACGACTACCGCCGGCGCCAGACGCTCAAGAACGCCGAGCGTTATATCACGCCCGAGCTCAAGGCCTTCGAAGACAAGGCGTTGTCGGCGCAGGAGCGTGCGCTGGCGCGCGAAAAGATCCTCTATGACGCGTTGCTGGTCGAACTCGCCAGGTCGATTCCGGCCCTCCAGCGGGCGGCGCAGGCGCTCGCCACGCTCGACGTGCTCGCCACGCACGCCGCGCATGCCGAGGCTCAGGGCTGGGCGCGGCCGACATTCACCGCGACGCCCGGGTTCGCGATCCGCGGTGGTCGGCACCCGCTGGTCGAAAGGGAGGTGGAGCAATTCATCGCCAACGACCTCAGGCTCGATGCGTCGCGACGCATCCTTATCGTCACCGGGCCGAACATGGGCGGCAAGTCCACGTACATGCGCCAGGCCGCGGTGATCGCGCTGCTAGCCTGCTGCGGGTTCTTCGTGCCCGCCGAGGCGGCCGAAATCGGTCCGCTTGATGCGCTCTACACGCGCATCGGCGCGGCCGACGATCTCGCCCGGGGACGCTCGACGTTCATGGTCGAGATGACCGAGGCCGCGTATATCCTGAACCGGGCGACAGCCGAGAGCCTGGTCATCATCGACGAGATCGGCCGCGGCACGTCGACTTTCGACGGGCTCGCCCTGGCGTGGGCGATCGCCCGCGCCTTGGCGCAGGACAATCGCTGCCTGACCCTGTTCGCAACCCACTACTTTGAACTGACCGCGCTGCCCTCCGAACTGGAAGGTTGCGCCAACGTCCATTTTGATGCCGTCGAGCACAAGGACCGGATCGTCTTCCTGCATGCGGTCGCCGAGGGCCCGGCCAACCGCAGCTATGGTTTGCAGGTGGCGCAGCTCGCCGGCGTCCCGGCCGACGCGATCCGCCAGGCACGGGCGTACCTCGCCCGGCTCGACCGCTTCAGCGCGCAGCGCGACACGCACGGCGATCTGTTTGCGGCCGGCAGCGCCCTGGACACGCCGCAGGGCCAAGCGTCTGCGGCGTTGGATCGCCTCGCGCTCCTTGATCCGGACGCACTCTCGCCGCGCGAGGCGCAGGACGCGCTCTACGAGCTCAAGCGACTGGCGGAACGATAGCTCCGTGCAAGCTCGCGGCAGGGCCGCGCGCCTGCATCGTCAGTGATGGGCGCCCGGACCGTGGACGTGGCCATGCTCGAGTTCATCGGGCGTGGCTTGGCGGACGTCGAGCACCGTGCAGTCGAAACGCAGGCGCTGGCCCGCCAGCGGATGATTGCCGTCGACGACCACCCGGCCACCTGCGACGTCGGTCACGGTGAAGACCCGGGTCGCGCTTTCATCGTCGTCGACGGCTTCCTCGAATTGCATCCCCACCTTGACGTCTTCGGGAAACCGATCCGGGGTTTCGACCCGGACGAGTTCCGCATCGTATTCGCCGAATGCGTCCTCCGGCTCGAGGGTGACCGAGCAGAGGTCGCCGGCCCGCTTGTTGGCCAGTGCCTCTTCGATCTTCGGGAAAATGCCCTGATGCCCGCCGTGGAGATAGCTAATGGGAGCGCTTGTCTCCTCCACCAGCTCGCCGGCCCCGGAATACAGCTTGTAGGAAAGGGTGACGACGGTGTTGGCTGAAATCTGCACGATGCGTTGCCAGAGTGGTGGTCGGAGGTCGCAGCGGAGAGCGGGCCATTGTACCCCAGCGCCGCCTCGCCGCTTGGCGCGCGCCAGGATCTGCCGCGCTCGCTATAATTCACCCGATGGGACCTGCGCTCCTGGGCGGCGTGACGCGGGGGCGCTTTCTGCAGCGCTACTGGCAACAACGGCCGCTGTTGATCCGCCAGGCAATCGCCGGGTTTCGCGGCCTGTTGTCGACGTCCGAACTGTTCGCGCTGGCGGCGCGTGACGACGTTGAGTCGCGGCTCGTCTTGCGCGAGCGCGGCCGGTGGTCGCTGACATACGGCCCGTTCCGGCGCTCCGAATTGCGGGCGCTGCCCAGTCGCAACTGGACCCTGCTTGTGGCCGGCGTCAATTTGCATCTCGCCGCCGCCGACGCGCTGCTGCGCCGCTTCGCATTCATCCCGTATTCGCGGCTCGACGATTTGCTCGTCAGCCATGCCGTACCCGGAGGCGGCGTGGGACCGCACTTCGACTCCTACGATGTCTTCCTGCTCCAGGGTCCCGGCCGCCGTCGCTGGCGCATCAGCCGGGCGCGCGATCTCGCGCTCAAACCGAACCTGCCGTTGAAGATCCTCGCCCGCTTCCGGCCCGAAGGCGATTGCGTGCTCGAGGCCGGCGACATGCTCTACCTGCCCCCGACGATCGCCCACGACGGGGTCGCCATCGACACCTGCAGCACCTATTCGATCGGGTTCCGGGCGCCCTCGGCGCAGGAGATCGCCGTTTCCTTTCTCGACTGGTTGCGCGACCGCATCGTGCTCGACGGGCAATACGCCGATGCCGGCCGCACGCCGGTGCGCCATCCGGCGCGCATCGACCGCGACCTGCGCGCCTATGCCGTCGCAAGCTTGCGGCGTCTCGCCTGGGACGAAGACGCCGCGGCACGGTTCCTGGGTTCGCACCTGACCGAGCCCAAGCCCGCGGTCGCGTTCGCGACACCCACGCGCGCGCTCGGGCGGGAACGCTTCGTCCGCCAGGCCGCGCGGAACGGCGTGCGCTTGGACGGCCGCACGCAGCTGCTCTACGACGAGCGCCACTTCTTCATCAACGGCGAAGCTCTCGCCTGGCCGGCCCGGGGTCGGGGCGCGCTCAAGCGCCTTGCCGATCTGCGCCGGCTCGCCGGCGGCGCGATCGACGCCGACGCATGGCCGTGGTTCTATCGCTGGTACCGCGATGGCTTCCTTCATGTCGGCTGAGTCGCCTCCGAACCCGCTGCCGGGACCGCGCAGCGTCGAGCTGACGACCGTTGCCGAACAGGTCGCGGCAATCGACGAACTCATCGTCCTGGCGCGACAGCGCATCCGCGTGTTCGACCAGGACCTGTCACAGACCGGATGGAGCCAGTCGGCGCGCGTCGAGCGCCTTGCGGCATTCCTGGGTGGCCTGCGCGGCCGTCGCCTCGACATCATCGTCCACGATACCAACTACCTGGAAACAGCCTGCCCGCGCATGCTCAACCTGCTGCGCACCTACAGTCACGCCATGACGATCTATCGCACGGGCACGGAAGCGCGACTGGCGACCGATCCGCTGCTCATCGTCGATGATCAACACTACTTGCACCGATTCCACTTCGCGCAACCACGCTCGGCGATGGGCATTGCCCAGCCGGAGCAGACGCAGCCGTTGGCGAATCGTTTCGAGGAGATCTGGGCAACCGGTGAGCCCGGCATCAATGCGACGCTGCTCGGGCTGTAAGCCTGCACACAAAGCAATTGAACCGCTTGGGTTTCATGAGGTACAATGGGCCGGTCGGCCGAGGCGCCGATTACCTTTGCGGTGCACCAGTCGAGCAGGGAGTCGGGCGTTCTTGAGCCCACGTGTATCTCACTTCATAATCGAGTAAGGGAACGATGATGAACAAGTCAATATTGATTGCTGCGGCTCTGGCGCTGGCGGTCGTCGGCTGCGGCGACAACAAGCAGGCGCAGGACGCCAAGGCAGCGGCGGACAAAGCTGCCGCAGCCGCCAAGGACGCCGCCGACAAGGCTGCTACCGCCGCCAAGGATGCCGGGACGGCAGCCGTGCAGGCCGGTTCGGCCGCGGTCGATGCGACCAAGTCTGCGGGGTCTGCCGCAATGGACGCAACCAAGTCGGCCAGCGATTCGATGAAGGCCGCCACACCGGCTCCGGCTCCGGCTCCGGCCGAAGAGCCGAAGAAATAGGTCCGTCGCCGCGCAAAAAAGCCGACCGGCCGGTCGGCTTTTTTGTCTCCTGTCGCGGCCGGTTCTACAGCGGCGCGCCGATGCGTTTTGCCACCTCGCGATACTTCTCGATCACGTCCCCCAGATCGCGCCGGAAGCGGTCCTTGTCCATTTTATCGTGCGTTGTCCGATCCCAGAGCCGGCAACCATCCGGCGTAAACTCGTCACCCAGCCACAACGGCCCCTGTGGATCGTCGCGCGGGTGTCCGAACTCCAGTTTGTAATCGACGAGGTCCATACCGCCGTCGGCGAACAGCGGTTTGAGCACAGCGTTGACCCGGTGCGTGAGCGTCTTCATTTCCGCGATCTCGGCCGCGGTGGCCCAGCCGAGCACGCGGATGTGATCGTCGTTGACCAGCGGATCGTGCAGCGCGTCGCTCTTGAGGAAGAACTCGAAGATCGGCTCGGGCAGGCGGGTGCCTTCCTCGATGCCGTAGCGCTTGGCCATCGAGCCCGCGCAGATGTTGCGCACGACGCACTCGATGGGAATCATTCGCAGTGCGCGCACCAGAGATTCACGCTCGTTTAGCACCCGCACAAAATGCGTCGCCACGCCGGCCGCAGCGAGCTTGCCCATTATATAGGCGTTGATCCTGTTATTGGTCTCTCCCTTGCGCTCAAGCTGGGCGAGCTTCGCCCCGTCGAAGGCCGATACATCGTCGCGATAATGCATGACCAGCAGGTCCGCATCGTCGGTTGCATACACCGTCTTGGCCTTGCCGCGATAGAGTTCCTGCCGCTTCTCCATGAACGTTCCCTTTCAGGTGAATTCGCGCCAGCCGAAGCCCAGCTGCTGATCGGCGATGCCGATCCACTCGGCGGCGCAGCCGAGCGAGGCGGCCAACGCCGCACGGGCGAGCTCGGGCCGGTTGTTGTGTTGGCTCAGGTGCGCGGCGATCAGGTGTTTCAGTCGCGACGTATCGATCTTGGCCAGCAGGCCCGCCGCAGCGCCGTTGTCGAGGTGCCCGAACTTGCCGGCGATGCGCTGCTTGAGCGGATAGGGATAGTCGCCGTTGGCGAGCATGTCGAGATCATGATTGCACTCGAGCACCAGCGCGTCGCAACCGGACAGGCTCGACTCGACGTGCGCCGTGCTGACGCCCAGATCGGTCAGCACGCCCAGACGCCAGTGGCCGTCTGAACAGACGAACTGGACCGGCTCGCGCGCGTCATGCGGTACGGGAAAGGGATGGATCTCGATCGTGCCGACCGCGAAGCGGTCGTGGCTGTCGAAGCCGTAAACGTGGTCCAAGCCGGCGAAACGCTCGGCAACCGCAGCGAGCGTGCCGAAGGTGAGCCAGACTTGCGTTCCGAACCGGGCCGCAAACGGCGCGACGCCGGCGATGTGATCGCTGTGCTCGTGCGTGACCACGATCGCCGTGACCGTCTCGGGTGCGACCCCGATCCGGCCGAGCCGGGCCACGGTGTCGCGCAGGCCGAATCCGCAATCGATCAGTACCCGCGTGGAACCGACTTCGACCAGCAGGCCGTTGCCCTCGCTCCCGCTCCCCAAGCACGCGAAGCGCATGGCGGGGCTAACGGCGCAGCGTCGATGCGCGGCACAGCGCCGTCACTTAAGCTGATCCTGCAGCAAGGCCAGAATCTTGTCGCCGTTCTCGGAGCGATCCACGGAGCCCTGCGGATCCTCGACGGTCACCACGCTGGCCGGATCGGCCTGGGTGACGACGACGCGGTACTGCTCGGGTTTCTCCTTGTCGTCGCTCCTCCAGAAGGCCAGCTTGTCGAGAAACCCCTTCTGCTTGTTCGGATCGAGGTCAGGATTGGAATAGCGCACGAAATACAGGCCCTTGGAGCGGTCGCGGTCGACGACGGTGAAGCCGGTGCGGTCGAGCGCGAGTCCGACCCGGCGCCAGGCGCGATCGAAGCTGTCGTCGACGACCAGGCGGCTCGCCCCGTCACCGGCCTTTTCGATGCGCGCGCGCGCCGGCTGCGTGGGCAAGGCAGCGGCCGCGGCCGCCACCACCGGGGGTGAGCTGCCGAACTTCAGCATCAGCCGGGTGAGAAATTCCGCCTCCAGCTCGGGATTGGGCGGGGTGGGCGTCCATTGCCAATCGTCGCCGTACTTGGTGAGCCTGGAATCGGGCTTGGTCGGCACCTGCACGGCGCCATAGTGGGTGATGTAGATCTCGACAGTCCCCGGCTCAGAGCCCTGCTCGATGCGCGAGCGGAACTTGTCGCGCCGATAGGTATCGGTGAGCAGGTCCACATACTTGTCGAAGACCTCCCCGAGCCAGCTGCGCGGCGCCGAGGCGCGGTTTTCGGCCCAATCGGTTTCCATGATGCCAAGCGAGGGCTGCTCCATCGCCAGGACGAAACCATTCGCCGGCCAGAAATCCTTCAATGTGCTCCAGGCCGCCTCCGGCGTCGCCTTGACAACCAGCCAGCGCTCCGACCCGGCGCGTGCCAGGTGGGCGTCCGGGTTGGACGGCAGGACTTCGCTCGACTTGCCCGCGGCGCGGGCCGCGGCCGCTCCCGAAGCGGTCGTCGCGAGGTAGCGATCGTCGTAGGTCGGTGTGGTCAGGTCCGGCGGAATCTCCAGCGACGGGGTCGAGGTCGATGACTTGTAGTCGATCTTCTTGCCCATTGACATAGTTGATTCGCAACCGCCGAGCAGCATGCCCAGCAGCGCCACGATCAGCGCCGCCGGAAGGCGCCAGCGCAGTAAGGAAAGATGCAACATGCTTCAATCTCCGTCAGATGCAACCGGCTTCGCGCAACGCGGCGCGAACGGTTTCATGATGCGAGGGTGCGAGGGGGGTCAGCGGAAGGCGCAGATCGCCGCCGATGAGGCCCATCTCCGCCAGTGCCCACTTCACCGGAATCGGGTTCGCCTCGATAAACAAATTCCGATGCAAAGGCAGCAGGCGGTCGTTGGCCGCGCGCGCACGGCCGATCTCGCCGGCAAGCGCCGCGGCGCACATTTGCGCCATCAGCTGCGGCGCGACGTTGGCGGTGACCGAGATCACGCCGTGGCCGCCCATCAGCATGAGCGCCAGGGCGGTGAGGTCCTCGCCGCTATAGACCGCGAATCCGGCCTTGCCCGCCGCGCCGAGGGCCCGGATGAGCTCGCTGCCACGTCCCAGGTCGGCCGTCGCATCCTTGATGCCGATGATACCGGGCACCTGCGCCAGGCGCAGCACCGTGTCGTTGCTGAGATCGGCAACGGTGCGGCTCGGTACGTTGTAGAGGATCAGCGGCAAATCGACTTTCTCGACGATGGTGCGGAAATGGTGGTAGAGCCCTTCCTGCGTGGGCTTGTTGTAATACGGTACGACCGAAAGGCAGCAGCTCGCGCCTACTTGCTTGGCGTAACGCGTCAGTTCGACCGCCTCCGCGGTGGCGTTGGCGCCGGTGCCCGCGATTACCGGGACACGCCCCGCAGCGCTTTCGACCGCAGACTTGATCAGCAGGCAATGTTCTTCGACATTGACGGTCGGCGATTCACCGGTCGTGCCGACGACGACGATGCCCGACGTGCCGTTGGCAACGTGAAAATCGACCAGCTTGGCGAGCCCGCGCAGATCGAGTGCTCCGCCGGCTTGCATCGGCGTGACGATCGCGACCAGACTTCCCTTCAGCATCGAGACAACCCGAAAAAGCGCATATTTTACCCTAAACCCTATGGGGGAAGCGGCGGCGGCCACGCTCTTGCGCGGCCGACCGCGGCCAGCCGCTGCTGCACAGCCGCCTGCGGAGCTGCGACGAGACCCTGCTCGAACGCAACCACGGTCAGTCGATCGCGCGCGAAATCCAACAGTTCGCCCGGCGTGAGCAAGAACGCGGGATCTGCCGGGCGGCCATACCTTGCGTTGCCAAGGGCAAAGGTTTCGTAGAGCACAACACCGTCGTCGGCAAGCGCGCTCAGCAGATGCGGGAACAAGGCGCGATGCAGGTAGCGAACGGCGACGATCGCGTCGAAGCGCTCGCCTGGAAAGGGCCAGTCTCCGCTTTCCAGATCGACGGTTCGGGTCTCGATGCCCGGCGTCGCGGCGAAGCCGGCCAACGCGGCGCCGTCGCGATCGGCGGCCAGCACGCGCGCATGGCGGGCGGCGAAGAACAGGGCGTGCCGGCCGTGCCCGGCGGCGAGGTCGAGCACGCGGGCTCCGCGGGCAACGAGCGGGGCGAAGCGAACGATCCAGGGCGATGGCGTCAGCTCATTCATCGCCGAGGCTTTCGCGGCCGTGCCGGCGCGGGCTTTTCACCGCTCTCGCTTTCCTTCGCCGCGGCCACCAGCCAATCGACCACCGCTTGCGCCTCGGGCCGTTTCGCGCTCGCCGCCGAGCGCACGATGAAATAGGCGCGGGTCGTCGCGTGGATGTTGCGAAACGGCGCGACGAGCTTGCGTTGCGCGAGCAGGCGATCGACCAGCGGGCTTCTGCCGAGCGCCACGCCCTGCCCGTCGATAGCCGCCTGGATGAGCAGATCGAACTGGTTGAAGCGCATCGCGCCCGCGCCGGCGGTCTCCGTCATGCCGATGGCTGCGAACCACTGGCCCCAGTTAAGCCAGGGAAAGCGGCCGCGCTCGTCGTCGATGTGCAGCAGGACGTGCCGGGCGAGGTCCTCGGGTCGCTGGAGCGGGCGCGCGCGGTCGGCGGCGAGCGCCGGGCTGCACACCGGCTGCAGGCGCTCGCCGAACAGCCGGTGCGCGCCCGGCGGCGCTATTGCCTCGGGGCAATAGCGCACCGCGAGATCGATGCGCTCGCGGTCGAGATCGAGGATGCGGTTGTCGGCGGAAATGAAGATCTCCAGCTCGGGATGCTGGGCGCGGAACTGCGGCAGGCGCGGCAGCAGCCACAGCGCCGCGAACGGTATCGCCGTGGACAGCGTCACCGGCTGGGCGGCCTGGTCGCGGCGAATGCGGGCAATCGCCTGCTCGAGATCGCCCAGAATCCCCTTGGCCGTGCCGAGCAGCACCTGGCCTGCCTCGGTCAGCAGCAAGGCGCGGTGCCGGCGCTCGAACAAGGCGGTGCCAAGCTGCTCTTCGAGGGCCTGGACTTGGCGCGACAACGCCGATTGCGTGAGGTAGAGCTCCTCGGCCGCGCGCGTGAAGGAAAGATGCCTCGCCGCCGCCTCAAACCCTTTGAGCAGATCGAGCGAGGGCATGCGGGCACGCGCTCGGGGCGCGCCCGGGACCGACTTAGACATTCCGTTTCCGCATGCTAACCATGCACCGAATACGCTTGAGTCGACTCGTCTCTATACCGATAATCATGCTCGAAACGCGGCTTGCATCGGGCCGCCCGAACGCGTCGATGCATGCATTCTAAGCATAGATCAGGAAAAATTGCCATGGCCGAACTCCGTTCCCTCCGCCGCCGTGCCGCCCGCTCCGTTCTGCGCCCGCGCCAGGCGCTGCTGCTCGACAACGCGCAAGGCACCACCCTCTGGGTCGAGCGCGGCTCCCTCTGGGTGACGCAGGAGCGCGATCCACGCGACATCATGCTCGGTGAAGGGATGCGCTTTACCATCGATCGGCCCGGGCGGACGCTCGTCGCCGCCGAGTCCGCCAGCGCGGTGCGGCTGTTCTCGCCGCTCAGCCGCCGCGAGCGCATGGCCAGGGCGCTGTCGCGGTCGGCCGCGTTGCTGCTCGCCGCCTGGGGCGGGCGGAGCGTGCGCCGCCCGGTGCCGCACGGCTGAGGGCGCTCACCCCCCGGGCGGGGGCGGCCTCACTTGCGGGCGAAGGCGATGCCGCCGCTGCCGGCGGTGATGAGGACCGTGTCGCCCGGCCCGAACTTGCCGCCGAGGATCTCCCGCGCCAGCGGATTCTCGATCTGCTGCTGGATCGCGCGCTTGAGCGGCCGAGCGCCATAAACCGGATCGAAGCCGGCCTTCGCCACTTCGGCCAGCGCCGTGGGCGCAACGTCAACCCGGATTTCGAGCTTCGACAGCCGCGCCTCGAGTGCCTTGATCTGGATCCCGGCAATCGACTCGATGTTCTTCTCGGACAGCGCATGGAAGACCACGATCTCGTCGATGCGGTTGATGAATTCGGGCCGGAACGTCGTCTTCACCTCCGCCATGACCGCGAGCTTGATCACCCCGTAGTCGTCGCCGGCCATCTGCTGGATCATTTGCGAGCCGAGATTGGAGGTCATCACGATCACGGTATTCTTGAAATCGACCGTGCGCCCCTGGCCGTCAGTCATGCGGCCGTCGTCGAGCACCTGCAGGAGCACGTTGAACACGTCGGCGTGCGCTTTCTCGACCTCGTCGAGCAGGATCACGCTGTACGGCTTGCGCCGTACCGCTTCGGTCAGATAGCCGCCCTCCTCGTAGCCGACGTAGCCGGGCGGAGCGCCGATCAAGCGCGCGACCGAATGCCGTTCCATGAACTCGGACATGTCGATGCGGATGAGGTGCTGCTCCGAATCGAACAGAAATTCCGCGAGCGCCTTGCACAGTTCGGTCTTGCCCACCCCGGTAGGCCCCAGGAACAGGAACGAGCCATAGGGCCGGTTGGGGTCGCTCAGCCCGGCACGGGAGCGCCGAATCGCATCGGAAACCAGCCGCACCGCCTCGTCCTGACCGACGACCCGCCGGTGCAGGGCCTCCTCCATGTGCAGCAGCTTGTCGCGCTCGCCCTGCATCATCTTCGACACCGGGATGCCGGTGGCGCGTGAGACGACTTCCGCGATCTCCTCGGCGCCGACCTGCGTGCGCAGCAGCTTGGGCTTCTTCGCCTGTTCCTTGGCAAGCTTGGTGTCGGCTTTCTTGAGCTGCGCCTCGAGCTGAGGCAGCTTGCCGTACTGCAGTTCCGACATCGTCTGCCAGTCGCCTTTGCGCCGCGCCTCCTCCATCTGCAGCTTGATCTTGTCGATTTCCTCCTTGATGTGCTGCGCGCCCTGGACCTGCGCCTTTTCGGCCTGCCAGATTTCGTCGAGATCGGCGTATTCACGCTCCAGCCGCTTGATCTCGTCCTCGATCGCCGCCATGCGCTTCTTCGACGCCTCGTCCTTTTCTTTCTTTACCGCTTCGCGCTCGATCTTGAGCTGGATGATCCTGCGCTCGAGCCGGTCCATCGCCTCCGGCTTGGAGTCGATTTCCATCTTGATGCGCGCTGCGGCTTCGTCGATCAGGTCGATCGCCTTGTCGGGAAGGAAGCGATCGGTGATGTAACGGTGCGACAGCTCCGCCGCGGCGACGATCGCCGGGTCGGTGATTTCCACGCCGTGGTGGATCTCGTAGCGTTCCTGCAGGCCGCGCAGGATCGCAATGGTCGACTCCACCGACGGCTCGCCGACTAGCACCTTCTGGAAGCGCCGCTCGAGCGCGGCGTCCTTTTCGATGTATTTGCGGTATTCATCCAGCGTAGTCGCGCCCACGCAATGCAGCTCGCCGCGAGCCAGCGCCGGCTTGAGCATGTTGCCGGCGTCGATCGCGCCTTCGGCCTTGCCGGCCCCGACCATGGTATGCAGTTCGTCGATAAAAACGATCGTCCTGCCCTCGTCGGCGGCGATGTCCTTGAGCACTGCCTTGAGTCGTTCCTCGAACTCGCCACGATACTTGGCCCCGGCCAGCATCGCCGCCATGTCCAGCGACAGCACCCGTTTGTTCTTCAATCCTTCCGGGACCTCGCCATTGACGATGCGCTGGGCGAGACCCTCGACGATCGCGGTCTTGCCCACGCCCGGCTCGCCGATGAGCACCGGGTTGTTCTTGGTGCGCCGTTGCAGCACTTGGATCACGCGCCGGATCTCGTCGTCGCGCCCGATGACCGGGTCGAGCTTGCCTTGGCGCGCGCGCTCGGTGAGGTCGATCGTGTACTTCTTGAGCGCCTCCCGCTGACCTTCGGCATCCTGCGTATCGACGCCGGCTCCGCCGCGAACCGCCTCGATCGCCTTCTCCAGCGCCTTGCGGTTGAGGCCGAATTCGCGCGCCAGACGGCCGCTCTCGCTCTTGTCGTCGGCAAGGGCGAGCAGAAACAGTTCGCTGGCGATGAACTGATCACCGCGCTTGGTCGCTTCCTTGTCGGTCAGGTTGAGCAGATTGTTCAGGTCGCGGGAGATGGATATCTCGCCGCCCTGCCCTTCGACCTTGGGCAGGCGGCCGATCGCCTTGGTCAGAGCCGTCTTGAGGGCCGCCACGTTGACGCCGGCGCGCGCGAGCAGCGACGCGCTGCCGCCATCCTCCTGCTGCAGCAGGGCCGCGAGCAGATGGACGGGCTCGATAAAGCCGTTGTCGTTGCCCAGGGCCATGCTCTGGGCATCGGCCAGGGCCTGCTGGAACTTGGTGGTCAGTTTGTCGAGGCGCATCGCCGTCACCCGTTCGGGAAAACTATGTTTAAAATGAGGTTTTCGGGCGCGGTTTCAAGCCCCGGGGGCACGGTTTCCAGCTCGAGACGGCTTCGGGGTGCGCGCCCGTGGACCGCCGCATTGCGCGCTCGGACGTAGAGCCCTACCATCGTACCCGCCCATGACCGACCGAGGGGACCGCAACAAACCGGCGAGACTCCCGCCTTGGCGGGCGCGCCGGTTGCGGTTGGGCCCGCTTGGCCGTGACCTCAGCGTGGTGCTGGCCATCAAGCTCGCTGTCCTGGTCCTGCTGTGGTGGGCGTTCTTCAGCCATCCGCTGGCGCCAAACATGACCGTCGCCGTCCCGCGCGTCGAGGCGCACCTCGTTCCTTCCCCAAGCCCGGAGCAATCCCCGCATGCCGACCGTTGAGATCGTCGAACTGTCGCGGCTGCAGTTTGCCACGACCGCGCTCTACCACTTCCTCTTCGTGCCGCTCACGCTCGGCTTGTCATGGATCCTGGTGATCATGGAAGCGGTGTACGTCATGACGGGCAAGGAGATCTACCGCGACATGACCCGATTCTGGGGCAAGCTGTTCGGCATCAATTTCGTCATGGGAGTCACCACCGGCATTACCATGGAGTTCCAGTTTGGCACCAACTGGGCCTACTACTCGCACTACGTGGGCGACATCTTCGGCGCACCGCTGGCCATCGAGGGCCTGATGGCATTCTTCCTCGAATCCACGTTCGTGGGGCTGTTCTTTTTCGGCTGGGACCGGCTGAGCAAGGTACAGCATCTGCTGGTCACCTTCCTTGTTGCGCTCGGCTCGAATCTTTCCGCACTGTGGATCCTCATCGCCAACGCCTGGATGCAGAATCCGGTCGGCGCCGAGTTCAATCCCGACACGATGCGCATGGAGCTCGCGAGCTTCGCCGATTTGCTGTTCAACCCCGTCGCCGGAGCGAAGTTCGTGCACACGGTCGCGGCCGGCTATGTCACCGCGTCGATGTTCGTCCTCGGGATCTCGTCCTATTACCTCCTCCGCCTGCGTGACCTGCCCTTCGCCGTGCGCTCGTTCGCGGTAGCGGCCGGATTCGGGCTTGCCTCGGCGCTTTCGGTGATCGTGCTGGGCGACGAATCGGGCTACACGGCGGGCGAGGTGCAGAAAGTGAAGCTGGCAGCGATCGAAGCCGAGTGGGAAACGCAGCCCCCTCCTGCATCCTTCACCGCGTTCGGCTTTCCCGACCAGGCGAGCGAAACGACGCGGTATGCGATCAGGATTCCGTGGCTCATGGGCCTGATCGCGACGCGCTCGGTAGACACGCCGGTCAAGGGCATCAAAGACCTCAAGCTCGAACATGAGGCGCGCATCCACAGCGGCATGAAGGCCTACGCCGCTCTGCAGAGGCTTCGCGCCGGCGATCGTTCCGCCGAGACCCGCGCCGAGTTCGAGCGCACTAAGGCGGACCTTGGCTACGGGCTGCTGCTGCGCAAATACACCGCCAACGTCGTCGATGCCTCTCCCGAGCAGATCAAGCAGGCGGTGGCCGACACGATTCCCCAGGTCGCGCCCCTGTTCTGGTCGTTCCGCCTGATGGTCGGGCTCGGCCTGTGGTTCCTGTTCGTGTTTGCCGCCGCCTTCTACCTCATCGCCCGGCGTCGCCTCTACCGCAGCCGCTGGATCATGCGCCTGGCGTTGTGGAGCATTCCACTGCCGTGGATCGCCGCCGAGCTTGGCTGGGTCGTCGCCGAATACGGCCGCCAGCCCTGGTCAATCAGCGAGGTGCTTCCGACGCAGCTTTCGGTGTCATCGGTGTCTGCCGGGCAACTCTACTTCAGCCTGGCCGGATTCGTCGCCTTCTACACTGCGCTGCTGATCGTCGAGCTGTACCTGATGTTCAAGTATGCGCGCGCGGGCCCGTCGAGCCTGGGGCTGGGCCGGTACCACGGTGAAGCCGCCGCGGACAGCGCGGGAGCCGCATCATGATCTACCTCTTCGACTACGCGACGCTCAAGCTGATCTGGTGGCTTTTCCTCGGCGTGCTGCTCGTCGGCTTCGCGATACTCGATGGCTTCGATCTCGGGGTCGGCGCTTTGCTGCCCTTCGTCGGTCGCAGCGACGTCGAGCGCCGCGTCATGCTCAACGCGATCGGACCGACGTGGGAAGGCAACCAGGTCTGGCTCATTACCGCCGGCGGCGCAACTTTTGCCGCTTGGCCGCTGGTCTATGCGACGGCGTTTTCAGGACTGTACGTGGCGCTGATCCTCACCCTTTTCGCGCTGTTTTTCCGCCCCGTCGGAATCGAATATCGCGGCAAGCTTGAGGATCCGCGCTGGCGCAGTAGCTGGGACTGGGGGCTGTTCGTCGGTGGCGCCGTGCCGGCTCTCATCTTCGGGGTCGCATTCGGCAATCTGTTGCAGGGCGTGCCGTTCCACTTCGATTCCGACCAGCGCGTGTTCTACACCGGCTCGTTTCTCGAGCTGCTGAACCCCTTCGCGCTGCTGGCGGGGGTGGTGAGTTTGAGCATGCTGATGATGCATGGCGCAATCTACCTGCAGCTGCGGACCGACGGTGCGGTGCAGGCGCGCGCCGAGCGCGCCGCGCTGCTCTGCGGCGGCGTGTTCCTGGTCGCATTCGCGGTGGCCGGAATCTGGGTTGCCCGCGGCATCGACGGCTTTCACATCCTGACGATGCCGTCTCCGGAGACGGCTTTCGCCCCGCAAGCAAAGACCGTCGAGCGCCTGCACGGAGCCTGGTTGGGCAACTACGCGCAATATCCCTGGACTATGTTGGCGCCTGTGCTCGGCTTCGGCGGGACCCTGCTCGCGCTCGCCGCCTCGCGGGCCCGGCGCGCCGGTATCGCCTTCGTGCTCTCCAGCGTCGGCGTCGCCGGCGTCGTGCTGACCGCGGGCCTGGCGCTGTTTCCGTTCATCATGCCCTCGTCAAGCGACCCTAACAGCAGCCTGACCGCGTACGACGCGGTGTCGAGCCAGCGCACGCTGCAGATCATGTTCTGGGTGGTGATCCTGTTTCTTCCGCTGGTCCTTGCCTACACCAGCTGGGCCTACCACGTGATGCGCGGCACGGTAACCGAGCGCAAAGTCCGCGAAGGCGGACGCAGCATGTACTGAATGCACTAGGAGAAGCCATGTGGTATTTCACCTGGATCCTCGGCGTCGGGCTGGCCCTGGCCTTCGGCATCGTCAACGTGATGTGGCTGGAGGCTTCCTACGTGTTCGGCCATCTCGACGAGGATGACATCTACAATCGCTTCGCCGCCTCGGACCTGGCGACCAAGCAAGACCCCGGCGGTCCTTAGCGGACCGTCCGGGGGGCCGCCGGCGGCGGGCGCGCGCTCCAGACCTGCGCCCGCGCTACTGACCGACGATTTGCGGCTTCAGCGGCCCGAGGATGCCCAGGAGCTCGCCCTGTTCCTTGGCCGGCACGTTGAACTTGTTAAGTGATTTCGTGAGATCTTCCACCAGCGCATTGAAGTCGGCGTCGGTGATTCCCATGCCTTTGTGCGCGGTCTTCATGTCCTTGCCCGTATAGACGCATGGCCCCCCGGTTGCGGAACAGATTTGATCGACCAAGTTGCGCTTCAGGCGCGGGATGTCGGCCCTGGCAAAGAAACCGTTGATGCGCTTGTCGCCTGCGACATTGCCGACAAAGTCGTCGACGACCGCGGTGATGGCATCCTTGCCGCCAAGACGATCGTACAGACTCTTCTGCATCATCGGCTTCATGCTCGTTTCCTGGCAGGCGCCGAGCAACAGGCCGGCGAGCAGCACAAGTGGAAGCGCGAGCTTGCGTAACATGGCATTCATCGGGTTTCTCCTCTCCTTGGTGACAGCGTCAGGGCGCTGTACCCCCCAATACGCGCCTCGCCCCCGGGTGGATGCGCGGCCGGGAGCCACGCGCCGGCCGTGGTAAGGTGGCGACGCCCGGAGCGAACTGTCTGGCGATGAGCCTAGGCGACCATAAAGCACCGCCCCCCGACCCCGAGCCAGCGCCTCGGCCGGCAAGCTTCCTGCGCGTGCTGGGCGCGGTGTTGTCGAGCTTCCTGGGGATCCGCAAGCGAGCCGCCGGCGAGCACGACATGGTCACAATCAAGCCGCTGCACGTGATTCTTGCCGGCGTGCTCGCCGCCGCGGCCATCGTGGCCACGCTGGTGGTGCTGGTTAGCTTCATCACCCGCAAGGGGTGAAGTCACATGTTGCGATCGACTTGCACGGCGGCGATGACCTGCACCGCAGCGGTGAGTTCTGCGTCCGTCGTCAGCGCATCCGGGCACAGGCGGAGGTAGGGTCCGCGCGCATCGACGCGAACGCCGCGCTCCTGCAACACCGTCGCCAGCGCGACCGCATGGGGATCGTCGATCAGCGCAAAGGCGCCCCGGTCGGACGTGCCGCCTTCGGCGCGGATGCCCCGTTCCCGCAACAGCGCCACCAGCCGCTGCAGCTGCTGGAGCGAATAGGCGCGCAGACGCCCCGCGCCGACCGCGAGCGTAAACACCTGTCCCGCTCGGGCCTGGTAGAGCGGCAAGATGGGTGGCGTTGATTCCAGGAAGGCGTCGCCGCCCGGTGCGAACTGTGGCGGGTCGGGCCGCTGATAGGCGAAGGGATCCCGTTTGGCGAACCATCCGGTATCGAGCGTCGACAGCGATCCGTCGAGGTGCCGCGGATGCAGGTAGAGAAAGCACGCCCCGGGGCCACCGCGCAGATACTTGTAGCTGCCGCCGATCGCAAAATCGGCGTCGAGCGCGCCGATGTCGACGGGAAACACGCCAAGCGAGTGATACACGTCGACGAGCACACGGGCGCCAAGCGCATGCGCCTCCGCGATCAATGCCGCGAGCTCTGGCAGGACCTGGCCGGTGGTGAAGACCACCTGCGAGACGACGACCAGATCAACGCCCTGGCGCATGACTGCGCGCAGATCGTCGAGCGCGAACAACCCGTCCTTCCTTGGCTCGACCCAGCACAGCGCGATGCGACCACGCCGCGCGTACTGGCGCAGGATCAGGTCGACCGAGTCGAACTCTCCCCGCGTGGCGACGACGCGCGGGACGCTGTCATAGGTGTTGAGGATCGCGCGCAATCCCTGTCCCGCGCTCGATTTCGGCACGACACAGTCGGCGCGCGGCGCGTGCAGCAGCGCGCCAAGCCGCGCGCGATAAGCGCGCATCTCCTCGAGCCAGGCATCCCAGGCGTCGCCGAGTTGCCGCTGCCAAAGCGCGATCGCCTCGGCGACGTCGGTCGCGGTCGCGTCGAGCGCGCGGCCGAGCGAGTGGTTGGCGAGATCGATCGTAATCTTCCGCCGCTCGAGCACACGCGAGAACAGCGGCGCGAGGTGCTCCTCGACGCCGGTTTCGGTCAACGGCCCGTCGCCGAGGGCCGCGACCGCCTGCGCGATCGTGGCGGCCGTGCCGCCGAGCATGGCGGCGGGAGCATTCATCGCGCGCCGATCGCCGTGCGCACGTCAATCAGCTCGGGGAAGAACGCGTAGTCGAGCGCCTTCTTGAGGAAGCTCACGCCCGACGAGCCGCCGGTGCCGGGCTTGTGACCAATGATCCGCTCGACGGTCTTCAAGTGCCGGAAGCGCCAGAGCTGAAAGCCTTCCTCGATATCAACGAGTTTTTCCGACATGTCATACGCGTCCCACCACCGCCGCGGGTCGTCGTAGATGGTCTTGAAGACCGGCAGCAGATCGGAGTTGCGCTGGTAGGCTTGAGTGAAATCGCGCTCGATGCAAGCGCGCGGCACGGGTAGGCCGCGGCGCGCGAGATGGCGCAGAAACTCGTCGTAGAGCGACGGCGCATGCAGCAGTGTTTCGAGCTCGCCGAAGGTTGCCGCATCGTGGCGGAAGAACTCGAGCAGCGCCGCATGCTTGTTGCCGAGAAGGAATTCGATCGCCCGATACTGCGGCGACTGCAGGCCCGATGACTGCCCGAGCATCGGGCGGAATGCCTCGTACTCCGAGGGCGTGAGCGTTTCGAGCACCGCCCATTGCTCGAAGAGCTGCTTCTGCACGAGCTTGACCCGGGCCAGGATCTTAAAGCTCGCGTCGAGCTCGTCGCGCTGCACGTGGCGGACCGCCGCCTTGAGCTCGTGAATCATCAGTTTCATCCACAGTTCGGAGGTTTGATGCTGGATGATGAACAGCATCTCGTCGTGTCGTGGCGGTTGCGCCGAAGTCCCGGACCGCGGCTGCTGGGCCGACAACAGCTGGTCGAGACACAAATAGCCGGCGTAGCTCAGCCGGTCGTGAAAATCGGTGACGATGCCCGGCTCGAGGCGGTCTTGCGCCATGATTGATGGGTGCAGGTGGGGAGGTGCAGTATAGAAACCCGCGCAGGCGGTGTCCATCGACGCTGGCGCGTGGCGCGGTAGCGCGACCGACGCCCGCGTGCGCGCCCGGTCCGCGCAAGGCGGGCCCGGTGCGCACCGTCGCGGCCTCGCTCCCCGGCGGTGTCGCCTAGGTCGATTCGCGCAGCGCCGCGAGTGGTGGCTGACGCAGCGTGCTGCGGGTACCGAGCCAGCCCGCGACCGCAACGCAAGCCGCTGAACCCGCCACCCCGATCAACCACAGCGCCGGATTCCACCCGAACGGAATCTCGAAGACCCGATCGGCAAGCGCGTACCCGGTTGCCGTCGCGCCCGCTGCCGCGAGCAGACCGGCGAGCGCACCCAGGGCGAGGAACTCGGCAACCTGCGCCGCGGACAGCTGGCGCTGGCTCGCGCCCAGCGTGCGCAGCACGGCGGCGTCGTAGCGGCGCTCGTCCTGAGTGGTCGCGATCGCCGCTTCGAGCACCAGCACGCCGCCGAGCAAGGTGAAGAGGAACACGAATTCGACCGCGAGCGCCACCTGATCCATGATCGATTGCACCTGGCCCAGGATTTCGCCGACGTCGATGACCAGCACGTTAGGGTATTGGTGAACGAGCGCAGTCAACCATGCCGCATTGCCTGCCGCCGCGCGCACCGCCGAGATGTAGGTCTTGGGCATCGGATCGAGGGCGCCGGGTGCGAACAGCGCAAAGAAGTTGACGCGGAAGCTTTCCCAGTCGACTTTGCGCAGGCTCGTCACCCTGACGCTGATGCGGGTGCCGACGATATCGTAGGTCAGCGTGTCGCCGAGCTTGATTCCCAGCGTCCTGGCGAGGCCATCCTCGAGCGAGGCCCCGGCGGCCGCTCCGGTTTCCCCTGGCTTCCACCACTGTCCGGCGACCACACGGTTACCTGGTGGCAGCGCCTGGCTCCAGGACAGATTGAACTCGCGTTCGCCCAGACGCCGCGCGCGCTCGTCGGGAAGCTTCGCCGTGATGAAGGGCGCGCCATTTACTTCGACCAGGCGTCCGCGCACCATCGGCAGCAGGGTCGCGTCGACGTGCAGTTCACGCCGGAGCAGCGCGCGAACCCCGTCGACCTGGTCGGGCAGCACGTTGATCAGGAAGGCGTTCGGCGCATCCGGTGGCAGGCTGGCGCGCCAGCTGCGCAGCAGGTCGCCGCGCACCAGGGTCAGCAGCAGCAGGGCCATGACGCCCAGTGCCAGGGCTCCGATCTGCAGGCTCGAGCCGAGGGGGCGGCGACGCAGGTTGGCAAGACCGTAGCGCCATGTGTAGCCGCGCTGCGGCAGCAAGCGCAACAGCCTGATCAGCAGCCACGCCGCCGCCGCGGCCGCGGCGAGCAGCGCGGCGATGCCGCCGATGACGATGGCGCCCGTTCGCAGGTCCTGCGCCTGCCATGCGACCAGCGCCGCGATCGTGGCCGGACCGATGGCGTAGGCAAGGCCGCCGCCCGCGCGCGGCATGCCCAGGTCGCGGCGAAGCACGCGCAACGGCGGCACGCGCGACAGCGCGATCAGCGGCGGCAATGCAAACCCGAACAACAGGGACAGCCCCGTGACCATCGACCCGGCTGCCGGCAGCCACCCGGGCGGCGGCAGGTCGGCATGGATAACCGCGCCGAGGAGCGCGACAAGCAACTCCTGCCCGCCGAGCGCAACCAGGGTGCCGGCGCCGCTTGCGCCAAGGCCCAGCACGCAGAACTGGATGACGAAAAGTCCCAGGATCTGCCGCTGCGGTGCGCCGAAGCAGCGCATCATCGCCGCCGCGTCGAGATGGCGGCGCAGGTAACGCGCCGCGGCCAACGCCACCGCGACGGCGGCCAGGATCACCGCCACCAGCGCGGCGAGAGCGAGAAATCGGTCGGAGCGCTCGAGGGTTAGCCGGATCTCCGGCCTCAGGTCACGGATCGACTCCAGCCGCTGCCCGCGCTCCAGGCGCGGCAATGCCCAGTCGCGATAGGCATCGATGGCGCCGCCGGCAACGAGCAGTCGATACGAGGCGCGATTTCCCGGCTGCAGCAGGTTGGTGGCCGGCACGTCGTCGATGTTCATGAGCAGCCGGGGACCGAGCGTCAGCAGACCGCCGGCTACTTCGGGATCTTGCTGCACGATGGCCGTAATCGTGAGTGTCGCCTCTCCGACCGCAAGGCGCGAGCCGATGGCGAGCCCGAGGCGCGCAGCCAGCCGCGTATCGCTCCATGCCTCCCCCCGCCGCGGTACGCCCTGCGCGGGCAGGCCCTCGGGAGCACCGGGAGCGACGAGCGCAACCGCGCCGCGCAGCGGGTAACCGGCGCCAACGGCCTTGACGTCCGCGAGCACGGCGTCGCTGCCGGGGGCCTGCACCATGCTGTTGAAGCGCACGACCGGTACCGTTGCGAGGCCGCGCGCCTGAGCTTCGCGCGCATAGTCGGGCGGCAGGGGGCGATCGGCTGACAACATCAAGTCGGCGCCGAGCAGCAGGTTCGCCTGCCCTGCAAGGCCTCCCTTGACGCGATCGGCAAAGAAGCTGACGGTGCCCACGCTGGCCGCAGCGAGCACCAGCGCCGCGATCAGAACCGAAAGTTCGCCGGCGCGCCAGTCACGGCGCAACAAACGCAGCGCCAGGCGTATCGTATTCACGCCGCGGGGGGCGAGCGCGAAATTTCATCGCCGACGAGCCGGCCGCCGGCGAGCGAAAGCCGTCTGCCGCAGCGCGACGCGAGGTCCACATCGTGGGTGACCAGCAGCAGCGTCGTGCCGCGCTCGCGGTTGAGGCGAAACATCACATCGGCCACTTCGGTGCCGGTGGCGGCATCGAGGTTACCGGTCGGCTCGTCGGCCATCAGTACCTGCGGCTCACCGGAGAAGGCGCGCGCGATCGCCACGCGCTGTTGCTCGCCACCAGAAAGCTGCTTCGGATAGTGCGACAAGCGCGCGGATAGCCCGACACGCGCCAGCCACTCGCGGGCTCGCCCGGACGCGTCGTCGGCACCGGCAAGCTCGAGCGGCAACATGACATTCTCCAGCGCGGTCAGCGCAGGCAAGAGTTGGAATGACTGGAACACGAATCCCAGCCAGCGCCGCCGCAGCGCCGCGCGTGCGTCCTCGGACAAGCCGTTTAACGCCGTATCGCCGAGCCATACTTCGCCCGCGCTGGGCCGGTCGAGCCCGGCGAGCAAGCCGAGCAACGTCGTCTTGCCCGAACCCGACGCGCCGACCACAGCGACTGTCGCACCGACGCCGACCTCGAAACTCACCCGGTCGAGAATTGTCAGCGGTGCATCGCCGCTCTGGACGGTCTTCGATAGGTTCTGGGCGCGGATGACGGGATCAGACATGACCGGGTGCCGGCCTTGAGGGCCACATGCGCTGCACATGGGGCCGCGACACGGTCAAGGCAAGCCCCGGCGGCGCGCGTTCAGATGCGCCCGGGGTCGTCGCAGTTGGGCCTCGCGCCCTCGACAAAGGAGTAGGGAATCCGATCCGTGTCGGCCGGCAAGCGCCAGTGGTCGGGGGCCTCGTAGCGGTACGGCTGGTCGGGAAGGTTGAGCAGCAAGGCTGGTTCCGCGGAGAGGTTTTGCACGCCGTGCCAGACGCCGAAGGGTACGACGATGAGCATCGGTCGCACGCTGCCGCAACGAAAAACGTTGATGCAACCAACCGTCGACGAATCGGGGCGCGCATCGTACAGGACGATCTTCAGCAGGCCGTGGTTGGCGAAAAGCCGGTCGGTCGCGGTGCGGTGCACGTGCCAGGCCGAGATGCCACCGGGTCCGATCAACGCCTGAAAGACCTGCCTGACGTGTGCGGGGGCAAGGGGCCAATCCTGGCGCCAGATCTCGGTGAGATAGCCATTGTCCTTGACCACGTTCTTGACCTCTTTGACCTCGACTCCGGCGATCAATTCCTGCAGCGACTGCCAGTCGTGCGTGACACTCTGCGGGTCAGCCACGGCGCCGAGCATCGCGGCAGCAGCAATTTGCGCCTCAGGGGACGAACTTGGCGGCTTCACATCTTTTTCCATGGAGAAAGGCCGCGCCGGCGATACAGCTCGCGAATGACCGTACCGCGCTGCGGCAGGAATCCCCACTTCCGGGGGAACCTATGGTAACAGTAGATGGCTTCGGGATCGACGCCGCAGGCGGATGCAGCTAGCCCAAACCAGCGCATCCACAGGGCGCGCAGCAGAATGTTCGATTCATACGCCCGCAGATGCGTCGGTCGCTTGTGCGCCCACGCCTCCGTAAGCTTGCGCTCGCGCCAGGCCGGATCGGCCACGATCTGGCGCCAAAGCTCGGCGTGCTCGCGCCACTGCCGCTCGGAGTATACGTTGCGGCGCGTCGTCGCCGAGACCACGACCAGCGTGGCCGCCGACACCGCCGAGAGCTTCGCGCCCTGCCGCCAGGCGCGATGGATCCAGTCACGCGTCGGGAATGTGTAGACGCGATCGCGGGTCTGCTGCGGCCCCACGCGCTGGTGCAATTCACGGCGGAACACCCAGGAGCTGCTGTTCGGATGCAGCAACGGGTCGAACCGTCCGTCCGGATAGCATGCGTTGACCCGCACGCGCCCGTCCGGGTCCGCCTCGAATTGGATGGTGAACACCAGGTCGGCGTCGCTGTTGTCCAGTGCCGCGACCGTCTTCTCCAGATGGTCGGAGAGCCAGATATCATCGTGATTGAGATACGCGACGTAACGACCGCGGGCGCGTCGAACGCCTTCGTTGTTCGGCCCCGACTGGTCACCCACACGCTCGGCGAGATTGACAAACCGGATGCGCGGATCGGTGAACCGCGCGACCACCTCCTCGGTGTCGTCGGTGCAGCCGTCGCCCATCACCAGCAGCTCCCAATCGGTAAACGTCTGCCGGAGAACCGAGCCGATCGCGTATTCCAGGATGTTGCTGCGATTGAACGTCTGGATGATGACGCTGACCGCCGGCGCGGCGAGGGGCGCGTTCGCCGCGGGAACTTCGCTGTGGGTGACCCGAACCATGGCCGTCGCGGCGCATTGTACTCCGCGCCGCCGCTTTGCGCAGTGCAATACCCGCCTCTACAATGCGCTGTGAACATCCTTTGGTGGCCTTCGCGTTGCGGCGCGCCGCGCTGGACCGGCGCGCTGGCGACGGCCCTGCTCTGCGCGGCGGCCGTGGCGGCGTCCTTGGCGCCGACCATCCTGGTCGTGGGCGACAGCATCTCGGCTGGTTACGGACTGCCGCCTGATTCGGACTGGACCACGCTGCTGCAAGAGCGCCTTGCCGCGGAGCATTATCCGTACCGCGTCGTGAATGCCAGCATCAGTGGCGACACGACCGCGGGGGGGTTGGCACGACTCGCGCCGCTGCTCGCGCGGCAGCGGCCGGCCATCACGGTGATCGAGTTGGGCGGCAACGACGGGTTGCGTGGCGGCAGCGTGGATGCCATGCGCGCCAATCTCGACGCGATGGTGGTCGCCGCGCAGAAGAGTGGATCGCGCGTGCTGCTCGTCGGCATGCAGCTGCCGCCGAATTACGGTGCGGCGTACGTGCGCCGCTTCGCCGCCACCTATGCTGAAGTCGCGAAGGCGCGCCACGCCGCGCTGGTGCCATTCCTGTTCGAGGGCTTCGGCGACGATTACGCGCTGTTCCAGTCCGACCAGATCCATCCGGTCGTCGCGGCACAACCGCGGCTGCTCGACAATGTCTGGCGCGAACTGAAACCGCTGCTGGGTGAGGCAGGGAAGGCGCCGTGAGCGCGCCGCATCCGGGCCTGCAGCGCGTGAGCGTCGCCGCCCTCTCCGCCTATCGCGACCGCATCGATGTCCGCAGCCCCGCGGAGTTTGCCGAGGACCGCATTCCCGCCGCGGCGAATCATCCGGTCCTCGACGACGCCGAGCGGAAACGAATCGGCACGCTCTACGCCGCGTCACGCTTCTCGGCGCGCAGGCTTGGCGCGGCACTGGTTGCGCGCAACATCGCCGCGATGCTCGAAACGGCGTTCGTCGACCGGGGTCGAGAGTGGCAACCGCTGGTTTATTGTTGGCGCGGGGGTCAGCGCAGCAGGGCGCTGACACAGGTCCTGAATGAAGTCGGCTGGCGCGCCGTGCAGCTTGAGGGCGGGTATCGCGCCTACCGCCGCCAGGTCGTGGTCGACCTCGTGCGCCTGCCACAGCGCTGCCGCTTTGTCGTGATCTGCGGCCTCACCGGTTCGGGCAAGAGCCGGCTGTTGGCCGCGCTCGGCCGTACCGGCGCCCAGACGCTCGATCTCGAGGGCATCGCGTGCCATCGCGGGTCGCTGCTGGGCGACCTGCCGGGAGACCCGCAGCCGTCTCAAAAATGGTTCGAAAGCCAGCTCTGCGCCGCGCTCGACCGGCTTGACCCGTCGCGGCCGGTGTTCGTCGAATCGGAGAGCCGGCGCATCGGCGGCGTGCAGATGCCCGATGCGTTGCTCGCGCAGATGCGCATGGGCGAGGCGCTGACGCTGGTCACGCCGCTGGCGCAGCGGATTGCGCTGCTCAAGGATGAATACGCGCACTTCCTCGCCGAGCCCACCCGGCTCGGCGCGTGCCTGCAGCCGCTAACCGAGCGCTACGGCAAAGCAGCGGTTGCACGCTGGCGGGCGATGGCGACGGCCGGCGATTGGGACGGACTCGTGGCCGCACTGCTCGAGGCACACTACGACCCCATGTACGCGCATTCGCTCGAACGCAACTACCCGTCCTCGGGCAATGCGCGGGTGGTCGAAGCGCGCACGGTTTCAGGGGAGGCGTTTGCGGCACTCGCCGCCGAGGTGCGGGCCATACTCGATCCCGCTGCAGCGGTGGCGTCGTGACCCCAGCCTATGCCTTTCGCATCGTAAATGTCTTCGCCGAGGAGCGCCTGGGCGGCAACCCGCTCGCGGTTTTCGAGGACGCGCGCGGCCTTGATGAGGCGACCATGCAGGCGCTTGCGCTGCAGTTCAACCTGTCGGAAACGACCTTCATTCTGCCGTCGACCAAGGCCTCGGCACGCGTGCGCATCTTCACCCCGACCTTCGAGATGCCGTTTGCCGGCCACCCCACGCTGGGTACTGCGCATGTCGTCCGCGCGCTGCGCGGCGGCGACGCGCAAACGCTGGAGATGGCGGCGGGCATCATTCCGGTGCGTGCCCATGGTGACGAATGGACGCTGCAGGCGAACGCGCCGCGGACCCGCCCGGTCGCCGCGACGCACGAGGAGCTTGCCGCGATGCTGGGCCTGGATGCCTCCGACATCGGCAGCGAGCCGCTGTGGGTCGACACCGGCAGCGAGCAGCTCGTGATCCCGCTCGCGACTGTTCGTGCGCTGAGTCGCTGCCAACCGAAAGCCGACCTGCTCCTGCGCTACGGCAGCGTGGAGCTGCCCGGCGGCCGCTCGCGCGCGATGGCCTACGTCTGGGCAGAAACGGGGCCCGGCGCGGTTCGGGCGCGATTCTTCTTTCCCAAGCACGGCGCGGTCATTGAGGACCCCGGAACCGGGTCCGCCGCTGCAAATCTTGGCGGCTGGCTGGTAGCGACCGGCGCGCCGCGGCCACAGGCACGGGCTATCTCGCAGGGCGAGGCAGTCGGGCGCCGTTGCCAGCTGAGGCTCACCGTGGATGGCGGCGGCCAGATCTTCGTCTCCGGACGCGTGGTCGAACTCGGCCGCGGTTGGATCGACCTGTAGTGCCCGCTCTGCATGGCCGGCAACGGCTGGTAACAACTTGCAACGGCTTGCGGGCCAACCGCTCGGTAGACTTAGGCGTTCTAGGAGCAGCGTGCCTACTGTCTTTACATCCATGCACGGGGTAGCCCTGGTCGGACTGTGTCTTGCCGCGATCCTCGCGCTCCCGGCCGGGGCGTCGACGCCGCTATCGTACGACGACGCCCGGCACCTGCTCGATCGCACGGGCTTCGGCGCAACCGACGCCGAAATCCGGCGTTTCATCGGTCTGTCGCGCCAAGAAGCCGCCCGGCGGCTGCTCGCCACGACGCGCACCGTGGCGCAGACGCCTCCTCCGGCCTGGGCCGCCGTGCCCGCACCGCTGCGCTATCCGCGCCCCGGTGCGGACGCCTCCGATATGGCCAGGAAACAGTTCCAGCAGGAACAGTTCCGCAAGGGACTGCAGCTGCGCGGCTGGTGGGTCAACGAGATGCTCACGACCACTTCGCCATTGACCGAGCACATGACTTTGTTCTGGCACAACCACTTCGTGTCGAGCCAGCAGAAGGTGCGATTTTCCGAGCTCATGTATCGCCAGAACGTCACGCTGCGCGCCAATGCGCTCGGCCATTTTGGCGACCTGCTGCACGCCGTCGCCCGCGACCCGGCGATGGTGATCTATCTCGACAGCGCGCGCAACCGCAAGGGTGCCCCGAACGAGAACTTCGCGCGTGAGGTGATGGAGCTGTTCACACTCGGCGAGGGCAACTACAGCGAGCAGGACATAAAGGAGGCGGCGCGCGCCTTCACCGGCTGGAGTATCGATCGCGACAGCGGTGCATTCGTCTTCCGCCCCTTCATCCATGACTATGGCCCCAAGACCGTGCTTGGGCGCAGCGGCAATCTCGACGGCGACGACGTGCTTGATATCTTGCTGGCGCAGCGGGCGACCGCCGAGTTCATCACACGCAAACTGTGGCGCGAATTCGTCTCGCCCGATCCGGATGAGGCGCAGGTACAGCGCATCGCCGGCCGCTTCCGCGATGCCCGCTACGACATCAAGGTCGCTCTCTACGAACTGCTGACCTCGGATGCGTTCTACGCCAGGGAGAATCGAGGTGTGCTGGTGAAATCGCCGGTCGATCTGGTCGTCGGGACCTTGAGGCAGTTTGACATGAAGCCCACCGAAACGGTCCCGTTCGCCGTCGCCGCGGCAGCGATGGGCCAGAATCTGTTTTCGCCGCCGAACGTCAAGGGTTGGCCCGGCGGCGAGGTTTGGATCAACAGCAGCACCCTGCTCGCGCGCAAGCAGTTCCTCGACCGGCTGTTCCGGGCCGATGACCCGGCGGGAAGGATGGCGATGGCGCCCCCGGACGCGATGGCACCCGCACCGAAGCAGGTCATCGCCACGGACGGGTTGCAGGAATCTGACGCCGAGCGCCGCACCCGGTTCATGCGGGCAATGGACCGCGGCCTGAGAAGCGTGCAATTCCAAAGCGAGACCTGGCTCGCAGAAATCCGGGCAACAGACGCCACGCGTGTCCAGGCCGCGACGCGCCTGTTGCTTGCCTACCCGCCGCAATCGCCACCTGATCCGACGAGCGAGCCGTTGGCGATGGTGCGCCATATCGTGCTCGACGCAGCCTACCAGCTGAAGTGAGCCCCGATGGAACCCACTGACATGAAACGTCGCCAATTCGTGAAGCTTGCCGCCTGCTGGCCCCTGTGGCCGGGCGCCGTTCTGGCGCCGTCTTCGGTCGCGTGGGCGGCTACGCCGGCGGTCGCGCGCTATCGCAACCTGCTGGTGCTCATCGAGCTTAAAGGCGGCAACGACGGACTCAATACACTGGTCCCTTATGCCAACCCCGCGTATTACGCGCTGCGGCCGAAGCTCGCAATCGCACGCGATCAAGTTGTCAGACTGTCCGACACGGTGGGCCTGCATCCCGCGCTCGAGCCGCTGCTGCCGTTGTGGCAGAACCGCGAGCTGGGCGTACTCCAGGGCGTCGGCTACCCGGATCCCAATCTGTCGCATTTCCGCTCGATCGAGATCTGGGACACCGCGTCAAGCAGCGAGCAGTACCTGCAGGACGGCTGGCTGACGCGGACTTTTGCCGTCGCACCCACGCCAGCGGATTTTGCCGCCGACGGGGTGATCATCGGCTCGCCTGATCTCGGCCCGTTGGCAGGCGGCGGCACACGGGCGATCGCACTTGCCAACACGGAGCAGTTCCTTCGCCAGGCGCGGCTTGCCGTGCCCGAAGGGCAAACGCCCAACCGCGCGCTGCAACACATCCTGAAGGTCGAGGCCGACATCATGCAGGCGGCTTCGCACCTCAAGGCCGACTACGCCTTCAGAACCGAGTTTCCGGCGGGAGGATTCGGCAATGCGATCAAGACCGCGTGCCAGGTCGTTGCCAACCAGGCCGGTGTTGCCGTGGTGCGTGTGACGCTCACCGGCTTCGACACGCACAGCGGGCAACTGGGCACGCAGGCGCGACTGCTCGGCGATCTAGCCAGCGGCGTGGTGGCGCTGAAGAGCGCGCTCGACGAGCTTGGCCGCTGGAACGACACGCTGCTGCTCACGTACGCCGAGTTCGGACGGCGGCCGAGGGAGAATCTGTCCCTCGGTACCGACCATGGCACGGCCAGCGTGCATTTCGCCGCTGGCGGTCGCGTCGCCGGGGGCCTGTACGGCGAGCAGCCGTCGCTCGACAGGTTGAGCGGCGACGGCAACACTGGCTTCGCGATTGACTTCCGCAGCGTGTACGCCACGGTGCTCGATCGCTGGTGGGGGGTGCCGTCGGCGCAGCCCCTGGGCGGGCGTTTCGCGCCCCTGCCGATGCTGCGCGTGTAAGGCGGATCAACCCGCTCCGGCGTCCCATGCGGCGATGAATTCGCGCCAGTGCGGCTCCCTGGCGGCCACGATCTTTTCCCGTGCGAGTGATATCTCGGCCGCGTATTGGCCCGCCGAAATCGTCCCGCGCAGCTGCTGAAAGCGCAGATACAGCAGGTAGGTGTTGAGGACGTCAGTCTCGCAATAGCGGCGAATGTCCTCGATCCGGCCGGCCTCGTATGCTGCGTAGACCTCGGAGCCGTCGAATCCCAGCTTGCCCGGAAAGCCGCACAGCCGAGACATGGCGTTGAGTCCGGCGCCGGCGCGCGGCTGAAACGACGCCAGCACGTCCATCAAATCCAGATGACGCGTGTGGAAGCGGCTCAGATAGTTGTTAAATCGGAACTCGCGGTCGTCATCACCCCAATCCCAGTAGCGTGGCGCCGCCACGCCGTAGATCAGGCTGCGGTGGTTCAACACCGGCAGGTCAAAGCCGCCGCCGTTCCATGAGACGAGTTGTGGCGTGTAGCGGTCGATGCCGTCGAAGAAGCGGCGAATGAGCTCCGGCTCGGCATCGGTGGCCTCGCCCAGGGACCAGACGCGAAAGCCCTGCCCTTCGCGCAGCGCACAGGCGATAGCCACGACGCGATGCAGATGCAGGGGCAGAAAGTCGCCGCCGGTCGCGGCGCGCCGCTGCTGGAGAGCCCACTCGAGCACGTCGGCATCGCCGAGCGACGCGGGCAGCGCATGGATCCGGCGCAGCCCGGCAATGTCGGGAATGGTCTCGATGTCGAAGACGAGCGTAGGCGTCATTGCGGCTCGAGCCGTCCGTGCGTTGGCCAGGCTAGCTCAGTCCACCCAGGTGCGTCGGGCAACAGTGCAAGGCGCTGGAAAAGCACCCGTCAGCCCGGAAAGACGCCGGTCGACAGGTACCTGTCGCCGCGATCGCAGACGATGAACACGATGGTTGCGTTCTCGACCTCGCGCGCAATGCGCAGCGCCACCGCGCACGCGCCACCTGAGGAGATGCCAGCGAAGATGCCCTCCTCGCAGGCGAGCCGCCGCGCCATGTCTTCGGCCTGGGCCTGCGACACGTGCTCAAGCCGGTCGACGCGCCTCGGATCATAGATCTTCGGCAGGTAGGCCTCCGGCCACTTGCGGATGCCCGGGATTTGCGAGCCCTCTTCCGGCTGGCACCCGACGATGTGGATCGCCGGGTTCTTTTCCTTCAGGAACCTGCCCGCGCCCATGATCGTTCCGGTGGTTCCCATGCTGGACACGAAATGGGTGATGCGGCCTTCGGTGTCGCGCCAGATCTCCGGGCCCGTGCCCTTGTAGTGCGCGAGCGGATTGTCGGGATTGGCGAATTGATCGAGGATGATGCCCTTGCCTTCTGCGCGCATTTTCTCGGCGATGTCGCGCGCGCTTTCCATGCCGCCCGCCTTGGACGTCAACACGATCTCGGCGCCGAATGCCCGCATCGTTTGCCTGCGTTCGAGCGAAAGATGTTCGGGCATAACAAGCACCATCTTGTACCCGCGCATCGCCGCCGCCATCGCCAGCGCAATGCCGGTATTGCCCGAGGTTGCCTCGATCAGCGTATCGCCGGGCTTGATAGTGCCCCGTCTTTCGGCCTCGACGACCATCGACAGCGCGGGACGGTCCTTGACCGATCCGGCCGGATTGTTGCCTTCGAGCTTGGCCAGCACGACGTTGCTCGTCGCTCCGGGCAGGCGCTGCAGCCGTACGAGCGGGGTGTTGCCGACGGTGTCTTCAATGGTCTGGTACACGATGCCCTCTTCGTGGTTGCCGGTGCCCCAACCACCGTCGAGAAAAAACCCCGCCATGCAGGCGGGGCGGGAAGCGAGTGCACGGCGAACGGGTGCGCACGCGACGCCGGAACGATGTTAAGCGTTGCTCGAGGGACTGGCAAGCAACGCCCTGACGCAACGCGCGATTCCCTCCTCGACCGGGAGCAGCGGGGCCGCATACCCCGCCGCGCGCAGGCGCGAGAGATCGGCTTGGGTGAAGTTCTGGTACTTGCCGATCAACGCCGGCGGAAACTCGACGTATTCGATCATGCCCGCGCGGTGCAGTTCGGCGAAAGGCAATGCCGGTGCGCCTTCGACTCCGCGGCAGGCGTTGATGGTCGCCGCCGCGACGGCATTGAACGTCGTCGCCGTGCCCGACCCGAGATTAAAGATGCCCGAGCGTTCGGGGTGGTCGAGGAAGTCGAGGTTCACCTTGACGACGTCCTCGACACTGACGAAATCGCGTCGCTGCTCCCCGGCGGAAAAGCCGCCCGACCCCTCGAACAGCTGGACCCTGCCGGACGCGCGGTACTGGTCGAAGAGGTGCCAGACGACGGACGCCATGCGTCCCTTGTGCGCCTCGCGCGGGCCGTAGACATTGAAATAGCGCAAACCGACCACCTGCGCGGTGCGCTCAGGCAGCAGGCGTCGGACATACTGATCGAGCAGGAATTTGGAATAGCCATAGACATTGAGCGGCGATTCGCAGGCGCGCTCCTCGCGGAATTCCCGACCCACGCCATACACCGACGCGGACGATGCGTACAAGAACGGAATGTCATTGTCCTGGCAATGGTCGAGCAGTCGGACCGAATAGCGGTAGTTGTTGGCGAGCATGTACCGCCCATCGTTGGCCAGCGTGTCCGAGCAAGCCCCCTGATGCAGCACCGCCGCGATGTCATCGTCGAAATCTCCATCGACAAGCCGCGGCAGAAACTCGTCCTTATCAAGGTAATCGGCTATCTCGCAATCGACGAGATTGCGAAACTTGAGGTCGGCCGTAAGCTCGTCAACGGCGAGAATCCGGGTTTCTCCGCGCGCATTGAGCGCCTTGATAAGGTTCGATCCGATGAAGCCGGCGGCGCCGGTAACGACGATGTACATGGTTTGCCTATCAGAGTTCGATGTCGACTTTGCCGACTTCGGTTGTCACGAACGGAACACGCGGCGCGACAGCGCACAGCAGCTGATAGCCGACGGTGCTCGCTGCCACGGCGACGTCGTCGACCGGCAGTCCTTCGCCCCAGAGCACGACCGGGCTGCCGAGGGTAGCCTCGGGAACGTCGGTGAGATCGACGGTGAGCATATCCATCGATACGCGACCTGCGGTGCGGACCTTCTTGCCACACACCAGCACCGGGGTGCCGTTTGGCGCATGGCGTGGATAGCCGTCGGCGTAACCGCAAGCCACCACACCGATGCGCATGGCGCGCGCGGCGGTATAGGTGCCACCGTAGCCGACGCTCTCGTTGGGCTTCAGGTCCTGAACCCCGATCAGCGCGCTCTTGAGCGTCATGACCGGACTCAGTCCGAGCATTGCCGCCGTGTCGTACGGAAACGGCGACGAGCCGTAGAGCATGATGCCGGGGCGAACGTACTCGCCGCCGACTTCGCGATAGCGGATCACACCCGCGGAGTTGGCGACCGATCGCGGATAGGGCAATCCGGTGCAGGCCTCTTCGAAGAGGTCGAGCTGGGCGCGCAGCCCCTCCGCCTCTTCCGCGCGGGCGAGGTGCGTAAGCAGCCGTAGCACCGCGACGCTCGGCGTGTGCGACAAGCGCTCGACGATCGCGTGCGCGTCGGCCGGACGGAAGCCGAGGCGATTCATTCCGGTATTGATCTTGACGAAAACCTCGACCGGCCGCGGCAGCGAAGCCGCTTCCAGCATCTTGACCTGTTCCACATGGTGCACTACAACGGCCAGCCGGCGCGCGGCAATCTCCGGCAAATCCTGCGCCTCGAAGAAGCCCTCGAGCAGCAGGATACGCCGTGCGTAGTGCTGCTTGCGCAGCGCTACTGCCGCGTTGAGTTCGAGCAGCGCCAGGCCGTCGGCGTCAGAAAGCGCCGGGAGGATGCGCTTGAGGCCGTGGCCGTAGGCGTCGGCCTTGACGACGGCGAGCACTTGCGCGTCCGCAACGTGCTTGCGCACGCATGCCAAGTTCGCGCGCAGCGCCGACAGATTGACCTGGGCCAGGAGTGGACGGGCCATGACGATCGAGGCGGCGAAGAAATTGGACTCGGCCGGTGCGGGTTTGGTGTGGTGGGGAAAACGTGGTATAAGGCGCGAGCCGCGTGCGCCGGCGAATTTGCTCAATTATATACACAACCAAGCGCAGCGAAGCTCCCCGGCGCTTGCCGCCGGAAAACCCGAGACTGAGGAGTGATCGCGCCATTTTCGAGGACGATGCAAGCCGGCTTCTACATCATCATGGCGGCGCAGTTCTTCTCGTCGCTCGCGGACAATGCGCTGCTGGTCGCCGCCATCCAGATGCTCCGCGATCTCGATTCGCCGGCCTGGATGACACCCTCGCTGAAGCAGTGTTTTGTCATTTCCTACGTTGTGCTCGCCCCGCTGGTCGGCGCGTTCGCCGATTCGATGCCGAAAGGGCGCGTGATGCTCATCACGAACGGCGTCAAGATCCTGGGCTGCGGCGTGATGTTGTTCTCAGGGCACCCGCTGGCGGCTTATGCGATCGTGGGTCTTGGCGCCGCGGCGTATTCGCCCGCGAAATACGGCATCCTGACCGAGCTGCTGCCGCCGCGAAAGCTGGTTATTGCCAATGGCTGGATCGAAGGCACAACCGTCGCCTCGATCATTCTTGGCGTGGTGCTGGGCGGGGTGCTGATCAGCGGGCCGGTGTCGAGTTGGCTGCTCGCGATCGACATTCCGAAACTCGACACCGGCATCAAGACCCCGCCGCAGGCGGCGATCGCTGTCATCATGGGCTGCTACGCAATCGCCGCGCTGATCAACTGGTACATACCAAACACCGGCGCGCAGCGCCGCGTGCCGAGCAAGAATCCGCTGTTCCTCATCCGCGAGTTTGCGCATTGCAATGCGCTGTTATGGCGCGACAAGCTCGGCCAGATCTCGCTCGCCACGACGACGCTGTTCTGGGGCGCCGGTGCGACGCTGCAGTTTATCGTCATCGACTGGGCTGCCACGCACCTCTGCTACAACCTGTCGCGGGCAGCGTATCTGCAAGTCGTGGTCGCGGTCGGCATTGCGCTCGGCGCCGGGCTGGCGGCGAGATTTGTCTCGCTCAGCAACGCGGTGAAGGTTCTGCCGCTCGGCGTGATGATGGGCATCAGCGTCATCGTCATGGTGGCGGTGACCCAGCTCGAGAGCGCGATCGTGCTGCTGACCCTCATCGGCGCATTCGCGGGGTTCTTCGTCGTGCCGATGAATGCCCTGCTGCAGCATCGCGGTCATGTGCTGATGGGTGCGGGACACTCGATCGCGGTACAGAACTTCAATGAGAACGTTGGCGTGCTGGTCATGCTGGCCATGTACGGCCTGATCATTCACGCCGGGCTGTCGACCAACGCGGCGATTGTCCTCTTCGGTCTGTTTGTTTCCGGGACGATGCTGCTGGTCATGTGGCGGCATCGGCTCAATCTCGCCGCCGGCGATCTGCTGCACCTGGTCGCGATCGAGCGCACCGAGGCGAAAGTCCCGCGCTAGAGGACAACCGGCTGGTTGGACAGCTCGTTGGGCCCCTGGCCGCGGCGCGGGAAATGCTCCGCCAGCAGCTCGCTGATGGCGTTGATTCCGGCGATTGCACCGTCCTCGAAGCGCCCGTCGCGGAACGCCGTCTCCATCGCCCGGCAGATCACCTGCCAAGTCTCCTGGGTTATCTTGCTGCTGATGCCGCGGTCGGCCACGATCTCGACACCCTTGTCGGCGAGCAGGACATAAACCAGCACGCCACTGTTGTGCTCGGTGTCCCAGACGCCAAGCCTGCCGAAGAGCTCCAGCGCGCGCTCTCGCGGCGTCAAGCCGCGCAGGACTTGGCTCAGCGGCAGCGAGCCCTCGACGACGAAACGGACCTGACCGGCGTGCAGGCGCTCCCCGGCCGCGATCGCGTCCTCGATCCTCTGCAAGGCCTGCGCCGAAAACTTGCGCCGCGCGCTGTGATGATCGGTGACGAAGTGCCTTCCTAGCCGGACCGGCTTGCTCGTTGGCATCGCTACCATCCTCCCGAAGCGCCACCGCCGCCGAACCCGCCGCCGCCTCCGGAGAAACCTCCGCCGCCGAAACCACCGCCGCCACCCCCGCCGCCCGGAATCCACATGCCCGGTCCGCCACGGCCGCCGAATGCGGAAAAGCCGATAACAATAAATGCGACGATTGCCGCGATGATCGACACCAGCACCGATCCGGCAAATAACCAGGCCGCCGCACCGACCACACCGGCGCCGGCAACCGAGCCGCCTACGTTGCCGAGGATACCGCGCAGGACCGCGCCGATCGCCGGCACGGCGACGAGCAGAATCAGCGCGAGCGTGCCGATGTCGAAGCCGTGGACCGGCGCGCGCCGGCTCGGCGCGGCTTGCGGCAGCGGCTTGCCTTCGCTCACCACGCTGATAATGCGGTCAACACCGGCCTCGAGGCCAGCGGCAAACTGCCCTTTGCTGAACTGCGGCGCGATGGTTTCGGTGATGATGCGATGCGACGTGATGTCGGTCAGCACGCCCTCCAGGCCGTAGCCGACCTCGATGCGCATCTGCTTATCGTCCTTGGCCACCAGCAGAATCGCGCCGTTGTCCTTGCCCTTCTGCCCGAGTTTCCACGCCTCGGCGACGCGTATGGAGTAGCCCTCGATCGCTTCCGGCTTGGTGGTCGGGACGATGAGGATCGCCAGCTGGTTGGTCGTCCGCGCTTCCCAGTCCGCGAGCTTGGCGTCGAGCGCCTGGCGCTCTGACGCCGAGAGCGTGCCGGTCAGGTCGGTGACCCGCGCCTGCAGCGGCGGGACGGGTTGCAATCCGTCGCGCGGCGCATCCCATGGCGCCGCGCCCGTTGCGCCAAGGACCGCCGCAAGCGCCAGCGCCACGGGCCAGAAGCGCCACGCCGGCCATCGCCGGGAATAACGTGGCGCGGTGCGGGCGAGGGCCAAGTGACGAACGCGCACGCGACGCGCTATTTTGTCGCCGGGGCGGGCGCTGGTGCTGGAGCCGGCGCCGGTGCCGGCTTGCTGAAGTCCACCGTGGGCGGTGCGCTGATCGCCTTCTCATTCTCGACCGAAAAATTCGGCTTGACGTTCATCTTGAACAGCATCGCGGTCAGGTTCGTCGGGAACGAACGCACGGTCGTGTTGAACTCCTGCACCGACTTGATATAACGGTTGCGCGCAACCGCGATTCGATTCTCCGTGCCTTCGAGCTGCGCCTGCAGATCGCGGAAATTCTGATCGGATTTGAGTTGCGGGTAGTTCTCCGCGACCACCAGCAGGCGCGACAGGGCCGATTGCAGCTGCGTCTGCGCGGCCTGGAATTTGGCAAAGGCCTGAGGATCGTTGATCAGCTCCGGCGTCGCCTGGATGCTGCCCACGCTGGCGCGCGCTTGGGTCACTTCAGTCAACACCCTTTCTTCCTGGGAAGCGTAGCCCTTGACCGTGTTGACAAGGTTGGGCACCAGGTCAGCGCGGCGCTGGTACTGGTTGATCACTTCCGACCACGCGGATTTGACCTGCTCATCCTGACGCTGCAGATCATTGTAACCGCAGCCGCTTAGCGCAACGGCAGCCATCGCCGCCGCGACGAAGGCGAGGAACTTACGCATCGTGGCTCTCCCTCGAGGGTTCTTAGCTCGGTTTGAAAGTGGGTCCGACCGTGCCGGTTTGCAAGCCCGCGCCTCGATCGCTTTCCGGCAGCGCCCGACGCATCGTGGCGCGTGCCAGGCACAAATCTTCCCACGCCTTCGCCTTGTCGGGCAAGTTTCGCAATAAATATGCCGGATGATAGGTGACAATCAGGGGCACACCCTGGTAGTGGTGCACGCGGCCGCGCAGGCTGGCGATGGTCGCATCGACATTGAGCAGGGTCGCGGCCGCGCTCTTGCCCAGCGCGACAATCAGGGCCGGTCCGATCAGCGCAATCTGGCGGTCGAGGTATGGTCGGCAGGCTTCGGTCTCGAGCGGCGTGGGCGTGCGATTACCGGGTGGGCGGCACTTGAGGACGTTGGCGATGTAGACGTTGTGCCCGCGCTTCATGCCAAGCGCGGCAAGCATGTTGTCGAGAAGCCGCCCGGCCTGGCCGACGAATGGTTCGCCCTTCGCGTCCTCTTCTGCGCCTGGCGCCTCGCCGACGAACAGCCACTTGGCACGCACGTCGCCCACGCCGGGCACCGGCCGGTTGCGCGTCTTGCACAACCCGCAAGCAGTACACGCAGCGACGTCGGCGGCAAATTCGGTCCACTCGAGTGCCGCGATGCGTTGCAGGCGATCCGCGGGCAGGGCTGGCGCATCGGCGGGTGCGATCACCACCGCGGCGCGCGCCGCCTCGACTCCGGCGATCCCCGGCCGTGTCGCCGCCGCGTCGGGAGCGGTGCGGCGCAGGCGCCACAGCGGCAGCAGACCGAGTTCGTGCAGGATCTCATAGCGGTTCGCCATGTCAGTCGGCCACAAGCGCCCGTCGCATCACCAGTGCGTCCTCGCGCGAGCCCGGACCCTGCGCCGGATAATAGTTCGCGCGCCGGCCAACAGGGACGAAGCCCTCCTTTGCATACAGCGCAGTCGCCGCCTCGTTCGACACGCGGACTTCGAGGAAGCACTGTTCGGCGCCGCGCGCACGGGCGTCGGCGAGGAAGCGTCGGAGCAACGCTCGCCCGATGCCCAAGCGGCGGGCCTCGGGGGCAACGGTGAGGTTGAGAAGCTGGGCTTCGCCGGGCGCGAACAGCAAGACCCCGTAGGCAATGACGACGCCATTGGCCGTGCCGACCGCCGCGCCATACCCCGCGGCCAGCGCATCGCGAAAGTTGCCCTCCGTCCATGGCGCCGCATGCGCCTCGCGCTCCAGCGCCACCACCGCCTCGATGTCGGCATCCGCGAGCGGGCGCCAGAGAACGGTCGCCGCGGCGACGCTGCGCGCAAGCGTCGCGTTCACAGCCGCAACCCGAGTGCGCGGTCGGCGCTGGTAAGCGCCACGCGATGGCGCACGTACAGCGGCGTTGCATCGCGCGCCGGAATGCCTTCTCCGGCCGCCAATCGCGGCAGGGCAAGGCTACCGATCGCAACCGCTGTCGGCAGTGTGCCTTCATCGCAGGACGCCAGCACGCCGGCCAGATGTTCGCGCAGGGCCGGATACGCCGCGAAGCCGTTGCCGACACCCGACCAGCCCTCACCTTCCGGCAGGGGTACCGCGCTGGGCGTGGCGACGCCCGGCGCGACGCGGACGCGCCAACGCGTTCCGTCGTGCTCATAGACGGCGAAGTAGACCTCGTGCATGCGCGCGTCGAGCGCCGCGATCACCCGCGCGCACCCGCTCTGCCTGCGGGCGGTCTCGGCCATGGCCTCGAGTGTCGCGATCCCGATCATCGGCAGGTTCGCCCCGAGGGCAAGCCCCTGTGCGACACCGCAGGCGATGCGCAGGCCCGTGAATGAGCCGGGGCCGGCGCCGAAGGCGATGCCGTCGAGATCAGTCAACTTGTGGCGAGCCTCGGCAAGCAGAGCCCGTATCATCGGCAGGAGCAGTTCGGAATGGCGTTGCCGGGCGACCTCCGCGCGCTCCACCCAGGACACGCCGTCGCCGAGCGCAGCGGCGCATACATCGGTCGAGGCGTCGAGCGCGAGGATGCGCATGGCGCAATTCTACCGCGGCGCCGCCGAGCCAAGCCGCCCGCGGCTGTGCCCGGTACAATGCAAAGCTTCCGTTGGTCCTGGCTTGTCGACGCCTCGGCGCAACCAGCTGCCGGAGGAAACCCGCCGCCGTGGCTCGCTTTTCATGGCTGCGGCGGGCCAGCTCCCACGCATGACCGAAAGCATGGACACCGTCGTTATCACCGCGCTCGATCAAGAAGGCCGCGGGATCGCTCGGGTCGACGGCAAGGCGGTATTCGTCGAGGGCGCGTTGATCGGCGAGCGCGTCGACATTGAAATCCTGCGCCGCAAGCGCAACTACGATCTCGCGCGCATCAGCGAGCTCCATGTCGCGAGCCCGTCGCGCGTGGTGCCTGCCTGCCCGTATTTCGGCGTTTGTGGCGGATGCAGCCTGCAGCACCTCGATCCGGCCGCCCAGGTCGCGGTGAAGCAGCGCGTGCTCGAGGACGCACTCTGGCACATCGGACGGGTGCAGGCGGGCGAGCTGCTCGCGCCGATTCACGGCACGACCTGGGGTTATCGGCATCGCGCCCGTCTCTCGGTGCGCGACGTTGTCAAGAAAGGCGGCGTCCTCGTCGGTTTTCACGAGCGAAGGTCGAGCTATGTCGCCGACATGGTGAGTTGTCTGGTGCTGCCGCCGCGCATCTCGGTGCTGCTGCCCGAACTTCGCGGGCTCGTCGCGCGGCTGTCGATCCACGACCGCCTGCCGCAGATCGAACTGGCGATCGGTGAGGATGAAGGCGAACCGGTCGATGCCCTGGTGTTGCGCATACTTGCGCCGCTCGGCGACGCCGACCTGCGTGAGCTTGCGGCCTTCGCAACGGTCCACGACGTGCGGCTCTACCTCCAGCCGGCGGGACCGGCCAGCGTGCAGCCGCTGGCTTCGCCCGGACGCAGGCTCTCCTACGGATTGCCTGAATTCGGCGTGACCATTGATTTCGAGCCGACCGACTTCACACAGGTCAACGCAGGGCTCAATCGCGTGCTGGTGCGGCGCGCGGTCGGCCTGCTCGAGCCGGGGCCTGACGAAACCGTGGCCGATTTTTTTTGCGGCCTGGGAAATTTCACCTTGCCGATCGCGCGGCGCGGCACTGCGGTCATTGGCGTCGACGGCAGCCGCGCCCTGATCGAGCGGGCCAAGGCCAACGCTGGCCGAAACGGCCTCGCCGGGAATGTGCGCTTCGCCGTCGCCAATCTATTCGAGGCGACGCGGGATAGCGTCGCGAGCTTGGGCGGCCTGGACAAGGCGCTGCTCGACCCGCCGCGCGAAGGCGCCATTGAACTCGTCAAGGCGATGCCTGAGGATCGCCTCTCGCGCATCGTCTACGTTTCATGCAACCCCGCGACGCTGGCTCGTGATGCCGCCGTCCTGGTCCATGAGCGCGGCTTTGCGCTGTCCGCCGCCGGCGTGGCCAATATGTTCCCGCACACCGCGCACGTCGAGTCGATCGCGTTGTTCACGCGCTACGCCCAATGAAAAAGGGCGGCCCAGGCCGCCCTTTCTTGGAGATGCCGGTGCTGTCAGTCGCGCTGACCGGTAAAGATCATGAGCAGATTGAGCAGGCTCACAAACAGGTTGAGCAGATCGAGGAACAGCCTGATCGTCGCCATGATGTAGTTCGTCTCGCCACCCCGGACGATCGCGCTCACATCGTGGAGCAGGAACAGCGAGAAGATCAGGACGCCTATGGCCGATAGCGTCACCGCCAGTGCAGGTATCTGCAGGAACAGATTCGCCAGCATCGCGATCACGAGCAGGATCAGGCCGACGAACAGGAACTTGCCCAGGAAGCTGAAGTCGCGCTTTGACACGGTGGCGATCGTCGCCATGACGAAGAAAACCGCCGCAGTCATACCGCCGGCGAGGGCGACGAGTTGGCCGCCGTTCTTCAACCCGGCGGCAACTTGCAACGTCGGCGCGAGCATCAGTCCGGAAATGAAGGTAAACCCGAATACGGCCACCACACCCCAGCCACTGTTACGCAATGCGGCAACAATAAACAGCGAACCGAACATGGCCGCCATCATCAGCAGCGGTGCCATGATCGGCGACGCATGAAAATACCCGGCAATATTGAACGACATGCCGAGCAACGCGCCGGCGACTGTCGGCAGCATCGATAGCGCGAGCAACCAGTATGTTTGGCGCAGGACCTTGTTCGGTGCGGCCGCAGGTACGGTGGCCGGCCCCGGCATAGTCCACTGGTCGGTTGGATTCCCGGTCGGTACGGGCTTGAGTTGCGGTTCCATGGTATCCCTCACACAGCAGTCGATTCAGCCACTATACGCGCATCCCTAACGACGCGTTAGAGCGGCAAAAAGCCCTGAAGTTTCAATGCCTGCCGCAGCGCGCCGACGGACACGATTCGCAGATGGGGTGCCAATGCTATGATTTCAATCGCCCAAGGCATGCAACGGCAGGAATCGGATGGGTGGCCGAGCGGTTGAAGGCACCGGTCTTGAAAACCGGCAGACCCTGACGGGTCTCGTGGGTTCGAATCCCACCCCATCCGCCAGTCTTCGGTCGTCCACGATCTTCCAGGGCCGTCCAGCTACGGCCATTGTCTCCTCGATTTCCTCGATTTCTCCTATAGAAAAACTCCGAAATCAGCGTCCAGTGAGGGTCGGTCGCGTCCATCCGGGTGCGTTGACAGCCGGCGGGCCAAGTGCTGCGCTATGGTGTAGCAACGAGCCGATGCGAGCGCGATCTGTCCAGCGATCTGCGCGGCGCGCTCACGCCGCACAAAGGGCGGCTCCAGGCAGCTGTCACGCCCGAGGGGCTGCCAGCTCTGCTGCGTGCCATCGACGGCTACGCGGAACTCGGCGACAAGATGACCGGCTACGCGCTGCGGTTGTTGGAACTGACCTTTGTTCGGACCGGCGAACTGACTGGCGCTACGTGGGACGAGATCGACCTGGATGGCGCAACCTGGATCGTTCCCGCCGAGCGCATGAAGATGAAAACCGCGCACGTCGTTCCCCTCTCCACGCAGGCGCTGGCGGTGTTTCGGGACGTACTCGCGATCGGTGGCGGCAGTCGGTATGTTTTCCCGGGCCGCAACCCGGACAAGCCGATGAGCAACAACACGATGCTCTTTGCCCTCTACCGCCTCGGCTACAAGGGCAAGATGACCGGGCACGGGTCTCGCGCTGTGGCGTCAACGGTCCTCAACGAGGCCGGGTTCCGAGCCGACGTGATCGAGCGCCAACTGGCGCACTGAAACGATGTGCGACGTGCGTACAACCGCGCCGAGTACCTGCCCGAGCGCAGGAAGATGATGCAGCAGTGGGCGGATATAGGCGCAAAAGTCATTCCCTTGCAACGTCGAGGCCGGTAATCCAGCCGCGCCTAAAGTCCGCTCGGTCGCAGACTTGTAGGACCGACATCGGCCTATTCTGTTGAAAAACTCCTGCAGACGGTTCTTCAGGGTCACTTCGGGAGGTGTCAAATGGTCAACCACTTGCGTAGCGTTCAATGGCGGCCGTTTTATGAGGTCGGCTTTTTCGAGCGCCTGCTCTCGAACGACGCAAATCGAGTTTTTCAACAGAATAGGCCAGAAGCAGCCGGTCACGATTTTTCCTGCGGGCTCAACTGGTCGACGCAACACCTTTCATCCCTATAGACAGGGGCTTGAAGTCTAAGGTCTGCCTGCGACGTGGCTTAACGACGATCCGAGGTTGTACAACCACGAGTGAGAATGACCAGGAACCAGCGCGAATTGCGATTAGTACCGATTTGACAAGCACTTGCTGTTGCGCTTCCTAAACCTTGCATGTGTTGCGCTGACCAGTTGAATCCACGGCCACGTGCGGACACTTGGTAGCGGACCTCGCTATCCGCATATCAAGTTATTATACGCGACACGGCTGCGCGTGTTTTCGGTCGTCGCTTCTGTTTGTCGCGGCCAGAAGTCACCCGTCGATAGTGACGTTGCTCAGGGAAAACGCGACAACGTGCCTACCTTGCGCTTGGCAGTGTACTTGATGTAAGCATCTCGGGCCGCGGAGTACATCACGTCCTCGGACTTGGTTCCTCTGCTGTACATCATTTCCATCACGCAGGGATCGAGCTCCATCACGTAGGGCCTTTTGTCCCTCGACTCAGGCAGCTCAACGTATTGCTTCACGTGTTTATCCCGGGATAACGGTCGCGTACCGGCCCGCTTCTCCTTCTCGCGGGTCGGATTCAAGGTTACAGAACAATTGTTAAATTATCTTCCAACCAAACCAAAGATTGTTTGCGCTACATCAAGCACTTGCCATTGCGAGGCCCTCATACTATCAAAAAGGGGTATTAGGGACAGCCGAGGCTACCGGTGGGCGGCCGGTAGGTGACGGTCTAAATGTAGATCGTTTCTTGTCAAGCAGTCTATGTGCTTGACTTGCGGTTCCTCGTCGTGCAAACGCATCAAGCCGTACTTTGGGAATCAGAAAGGGGCGCAACATGAACCCGTTCCGTCTTTTGATCATTGCGCTGCTACCACTGCTCATCGCGAACGTGCTGTTGTGGGGGTTCTACGCCCACAGCGTGTTTGCATCCATGGGGTGGAGCGTTGCGAGCATCTTCAGCACCAAGTTGGCGAAGTGGAGCGAAGCATAAGCGGAGCGTGGGTGTCCGCTTTCGGACAACCGCTACGACCGCGTTGGGTCGACAAGCGCCCCTCGGGCGGTATCAACATGACGCTCCTTTCCCTCAACAGAGGAGCCGTTAATAGCCGGGCGTCGAACGTCCGCTCTGGCGCCGATCGACCGTCTGCAACGGGCCGAACTTGGACTTACCAGTATTTGGTGGACACCGTGTAATCTGACCACGACTAGGACACCGGAGCAAGCATGTCCACACCGCGAACGCCAGCGCAGATCCGTCGGTTCTACGAATTCATCAAGGCAAATCAGAATGAGCATGGCGTTCAGACAATGTGTTGCCTACTGAACGTGCACCGGAGTGGTTACTATGCATGGTTGAAGAAACCCGTTTCAGACAGGGCTCAGGAAGATTCAAGAATTCTGCGCTTAATCCGTGCATCGTTTGTAGCAAGCCACGGGATCTATGGTGCGCCGCGGGTTTTTCTCGATCTTCGAGAAGCTGGTGAAACATGTAGCAAGCATCGTGTCGCGCGCCTCATGAGGGTCAATGGTATCCGAGCCGTACGTGGATATCGGGTTCGACAACACTCCGCGAGCAAATCTTCGGCCCTAATACCTAACTCCCTTCAACGGAATTTCACGATCTCCAAACCGAATACGGCCTGGGTCACAGACATAACTTACATACGAACCTGGCAAGGCTGGCTCTACCTCGCTGTAGTGATAGATCTGTTCTCGCGGAAGCTAGTCGGCTGGTCAACCAAGCCAACGATTGGCCGTGACCTCGTCCTCGATGCGGTCATGATGGCGGTGCGTCGCCGTCGACCTAAAAAGGCGCTCATTCACTCGGACCAAGGTTCGCAGTATGGAAGCGATGACTGGCGGCGCTTTTGCCGAACGAACGGCCTCGAACCGAGCATGAGCAGACGGGGAAATTGCTGGGATACTCAGTCTAAGATTGGTTTGAACGTCCGGCCCGGTCTGACTCGTGCTGGGATTGGCTCACTGCCTTGGCGTTGACCTGTCGACTAGGGTCAACGCGGTTGCGGAATCATTTTTCAGCAGCCTAAAGAAGGAACGTATCAAGAAGCGGATATACAAGAACCGCGAAGAGGCGACAGCTGAGATTTCCGACTACATCAATACGTTTTGCAATCGAACCCGACGGCACAGCTATTTAGGTGGTGTGAGCCCTGAAGCATTCGAGGCTGCCTCCAAGCGGCGGCGAGCTGCCCACTGAATCCTGGTAAGTCCAAACTCCGTCGTAGACTTGTAGGGCCGAGACTGGCCAAGACCGGAGATTTCTGTGCATATAAGCGGTAAGTGCCACTGCGGCAATATCGCTTTTTCGCTTGAGTGGCCGGGAGAATCGAGCGAGATTCCAGCTCGCGCATGCGGCTGTTCATTCTGCCTGAAGCATGGCGGCGTGTGGACATCAAGTCCTGCGGCTAGTTTGGTTGCCACGATCGACGACGCCGCGCTTGTGTCAAAGTACGCCTTCGAAACTCATACCGCCACGTTTCACGTTTGTTCTCGCTGCGGAACGGTACCATTCGTCACCAGCGAGATCGACAATCACATGTACGCGGTCGTTAATGTCAACGCATTTGAGAATGTCGACCGATCGTGTCTTCGTCAATCCGTAGGACACTTCGAAGGTGAAAATGTTGAGTCTCGTCTGGAGCGCAGAAAGCGCAACTGGATCGCGAATGTTCGGATTACCGATCGGAGCGCCTAACCGAGCCCGAACTGGCGCCGGTCGGGCGAAGGTCGCTGACTGAAGGTACCCACGTTTGATGGACACCTTAATTCGGGCAATACTAGCCCGAGGGAGGTGTTCGATGGAATACAAGCCGCGCAGGAAATTAACACGCGAATTCAAGCTTGAAGCGGTGCGTCAGGTTGCGTTGAGCGATAGACCCAAGGCGCAGCTGGCACGGGAGCTTGGTGTTCGAGTGGGTCAGCTGCGTGATTGGCGACTGGAGTTCGAGAAGGAGGCGGTGACCGGCATCTCCAAGCAGGATCGAGCCGCAGTCGACGACCTTGAGCAGCTGCGTCGCGAGAACGCAAAGCTCAAGATGGAGATCGAGATTTTAAAAAAAGCGGCCATCTACTTTGCTCGGGAAGCAAAGTGAAGTACGCCTTCGTCGAGAGGAATCGACGTCAGTACGGCGTACCGGCCCTGTGCGAAGCGCTGCAGGTGTCGCGCAGCGGGTACTACGCTGCGCGGCATCGCGGTCCCAGTGACCGCCAGAAGCGACAGGTCGACCTCACTGCACGGATCAGGACGATCCACCAGGCCAGCCGCGAGTCGTACGGGGCTCCCAGGGTGCACGTTGAGCTGCTGGCCCAAGAGGTGCCGTGCTGCCGCAACACATTGGCTAAGCTGATGCACAAGGCTGGGATCGTGCCCAAGGCGATCCGGCGCTTCCGCCTGACCACCGACTCCCGCAGGACCAAGGCATCGCCGAACCTCATCAACCGGGACTTCACGTCAGAATGCCCCAACGACCTCTGGCTGACCGACATCACCTACATCCCCACGAGGGAAGGCTGGCTCTACCTGGCCGCAATTCTGGACGCGTACTCGAGAGCTTTAGTGGGCTGGGCGATGAGCCGGACTCTGGACACGAAGCTGGCGATGGACGCGTTGAACATGGCGATCGCGCATCGGGGTCCACCGGTAACGCTGCACTCCGACCGGGGAGCAACGTACGCTACCGGAAGCTACCGGGAAATCGTCAACCGCTATGGCATCCGGCAGAGCATGAGCCGCAAGGGTGATTGTTACGACAATGCACCTATGGAGAGCTTCTTCCATACGCTCAAGACCGAATTGGTCATGCACTGCGACTACAAGACACGCGATGATGCGCGGGTCAGCTTGTTCGATTACATGGAGGTGTTTTACAACCGGCAGCGACGGCACTCCTCAATTAACTACGAGGCCCCGCTACCATTCGAGGCGATGAAATCGCCTGGCAAAGTGTCCGTCGTTCGTGGGTAAGACCAGACCGGCCAGTAGCAGCCGGCCACGAGTTTCGCCTTAGCGGACGTTCGTCGATATCATATCGATCAGCTTCGTAACTGTTAGGTACACCGTGTCGCGTGTAATTGTTGCCGTGGCGGTGCTAGTCCTTATTGCGCTTCTAGGCTTCTTCTTCTGGCTTGGGGGCGGGTTGGATCTATTTAAATCACCTGTCGAAATCGCGATTCCCGCAGGATATTTGGGGCCTGTTTGCGCGAAGTGGCTCCCTGGTACCGAAGCACCCGCGACGAATCGATACGATGTGTCCCCGAATGGACTCCTGCTGATCGATGAGGAGACCCTTCGCGGTCACCGCAAACTGCGTTTCCTATCGAAGGACTCGAGCAACGGTGCGATCACATCTTTGCCAAGTAACGCGATGTTCCCGATATTCACCGAGACCGATTTGGCGACGAATACCGCGTACACCATATTCTGGGTTGGCACTCGGGATTCTTGGAGCCAGTTCAACGCGTCTCGATCCGGAGCGGCGGTTTGCCTTGGCAGGTTCTAGTTAGGCCGAGATCGGCCAGTTTCGGCCGGTCGGTATTGTCCTCCAGTTCTCCAAGAAGCAGCCGTTCGCCTCGGCTACGTTTGTGCGGAGGCGCGGACCAAGTGGCGCTGACGTGCCCAGGCAGTGAAACGGCAATGTCTCAGGTGACTTCTCTTTCTCTGGCCCCCCCCTTGCGCGACTAGGCCGACTTGATCGCGACCCACAAGCCGCGGGCAGCGACGGCGCGCGACGCGATCCATCCCAATGCGCCGCACGCGAGGGCCGCCCCAATCGGCGGCACGGTCCAGTCCCAGATCGTACCGACCGAGGGCAAAAGGATGCTGCTGCTTGCCGCGCGGAATCCTCCATTGGCGAAGTCGACGGGATTCTCGCCAGGGAGACTACCGGGCATTGTGATCGGGATCTGACCAATGAGCTTGAGCCCGAGCGCGATCAAAGCCACTGCCATGAGGCCGGCGAGGAATCCTTGGACGATCATTTCGACGGTTATCTGGCGGCGGACCTGCTTTGGGCTCCAACCCAACACGCTGAGTAGTGCCAGATCTCTCCGCCTCTCCGATACGACACCAAGAACCAGTACAGCGCTCAGAGCTAACGCCACCAGCGCGCCGACTCCGACGGCAAGTGGGCCAAAGCGCCCAATCGCCTGTGATACGCCACCGAACAACTGGAGCATTGTTCCCGGTGACGCAACCGAAGCGCGGGGCATCCACCCAGCAATTCGCCGCTTCACGTTCTCGGTTTCTGCCATATCAGTCACCTTGAGGAACACCTGATTGACGGCGTCCGCAGGCAAGGCCCCGAGCAAGCGCGCCTGATCGATGTCCATGTAGAAGTTGCTGGCGGCAATCTGGCTGCCTTCCTTGATGTCGACCACCCCGACCACCGTGAATGGTTTGTCGGCGAACTCGACCGTGCTACCCGGGTCGAGCCGATAGAAGGCGCCGTAATGGCGTTCAACCAAGATCTCGTTGCTGCCGGGCGTCGGCAGTCGGCCCTTGATCAGCCACTCGCGCACTCGCGCCGGCCCCAGCGCGGGCGCCTTTGAGTTCAGTGGAATGCCACTGATCGAATAAAAGCGACCAGCACCGAAATTCCAAAGGAGCACGAAGCCTTCTGCCCGAGACACTCCCGGCTCTGCGCCGAGTCGTCCCAGCTCCTTGGGCAGAATCGGCTGCGCCGAATACGGCAGCATGATGCCCATCTGCTTGGGAACGGCCTTCTCGACGGTGCCGCGTTGGACGATGAGGTCGGCGCCAAGATTGCGAAAAGGTACCGTTGCAACGTCCGCAAAAGCGCGGCCGAGAATGTCAAGCATGGCCACCAATGTGGCCGCCAGCGCGATGCCCCCGACGAGAAGGACGGTCCGCTTCCAGCGATAGCCCAGTTCACTCGCGAGATACCGCCAGTGCACGAACTTGGGCACGGCGGGACCTACTTCTCGCCGAGCGCCGTACGCAAGGCTGTCTCGAAATCAGCGACTGTCCAGGCGCCGTTGAGCCCCATCGGATTGCCGGCAGCCGTCGGGAAGTTGACGAACTCGATGGACTTGCCGCTAGGCAATCTGTATGACTTGTTGCCGTCGATGAGTATGGCGATCGGGATGTGTCCCTTGAGTCCGACGGCCTTCAGGCGCTTCTCGCCCTCCGGACTTTCGGCATCCAGATCGACAACCCGGACTTTGCCAGCGTACTTCGCCAGCACCTCGCGAACGGGCTTCAGCGCATTTTGGACGGGCGAATGTCCCATCGCGATCACCTCCACCGTGGGCTGGGAAGCACGCACCGTGGGGGCGATCAACGCAATTGAGACCGCCCCGAGCATAAGGATGAATTGCCTACGCGTGCGCATCAAGGATTCTCCCGTCTTTCATTTCGATGACCATGTTGGCCCTGGACGCGATATCGAGATCGTGGGTGACGATCAGGAGCGTTGTCTTCCGCGCTCGGCTCATTGCCAGTAGTAGCTCCAGCACGGCGGTACCCGTCTCGGTATCGAGATTGCCGGTCGGTTCGTCCGCCAGGAGGACCGATGGTCCGTTAACCAGAGCCCGGGCGATGGCAACCCGCTGTTGTTCGCCGCCACTTAGCTCCGAGGGGCGATGGAGAGCACGGTTGCGCAGGCCCACCTGCTCGAGAAGATCCGTGGCTCGCGCCCGTCGTTCCTCGACGGAAGTTCGCTCGTCGAAGAATGTCGGCAGCAAAACATTGTCGAGCGCGCAGAGCGACGGGATAAGGCTGAAATTCTGGAAGACGATGCCAATGGATTCACGACGCAGATCGGCTGCTTGACGTTCGTCCAGTCGCGATAGGTCGCGGCCCTGGATGAGGACCTTTCCCGAATCCGGCCTTTCCAGCCCGGTGACCACTCCGAGTAGCGTGCTCTTGCCGGAGCCCGATTTGCCGATGACAGCGGCGAGTTGGCCGACGGGCACTGAGAAATCGACTCCCCGCAGAACCTCAAGAGTGCCGTAGCGCTTGGCCACGCCTTCGACGCGTATCGCTGTCTCGTTCATTTTCTACTCGCTACGCAGTAACGCCCACGGTTGCCGTTGCGGGGCGGCGACCAGGAACGCGGCGACCACGATTGCGACGATGAGGCCACCCGCCGCGGCCACAATGGCCGCAAGCCAAGGAATGGCAATCGGAGCCGTAATCGTCTGGGTCCGGTCGATTGTCGCCTCGGGGATGAAATGCGGTGTCGAACTCAAATCCCACGGTAAATCGATGGTCACCGATACGCTGCCAAGGGTGAGGGTAACCAGAACTGCGATTGCGACGCCAAGCAGCACGCCAAGCAGGGCGAGAACACCGTTCTCGATCAGGACCTGTTGTCGAATCCGACGCCAAGGCCAGCCAATGGCTTGCAGGACCGCGAGCTCGCGTCGCCGCTCCGTGACCGCCGAGGCAGTAGCGCGCAGCACGAATGCCGCTGCGAAGAGCGCGATAACGCCCGCGACAATGAGCCCCATCCGCTGTGACAGGAACAGGACGCCGCTCAACGCCTCACGGAACGACAGCTCGCTCGACACGATGCCCTTCTTGCCAAGAAGAGCGCTGGCCTTCTGCACCACGCTTTCCAGGGCTTGGCGGTCGACCTTGACGAGCAGCAGGTTGGTGTCGTCCGGTCCGAACGGATAGAGGGCCCGTACCTGGGGAGCGGTCGTAGCCAACTGCTGCGCCGGGGCGAGCGGCATGTAGACATCGGCGCGGACGACCTTCCCGCCCCGGGCCGCATCGACAATGCCGACCACAGGAAATTCTTTGCCGCCCACATCAAGCGTGGCGCCGGTCCTCAAGCCCCGTTTGGCGGCGAAGTCGCTGTCGAGGAGCACGGCGCTATCGCCGGGGTTGAGTGGTCTGCCATCGACTAGGCGCGCCGCGAGCGATTGCAGGCCCGCCTCTCCACGATCGATTCCCAGTACCGATTGATAGTGGTCCGGGGCGAGTTCCCACAGGTAGACCCCACGGGTGACCGAGAGCACATCTTCCATGCGACCTATCGCTGCGACGGCATCGGCGGGAATGAGCGCGTTGGGGTGTGGGAACACCAGCCCTTCGAGCTTCGGCGGGATGTCACCGGTGATCTGCACCACCATGTCGGCACCAACGGTCTCGATGGGCGCATGGATGGCGCGCGCATACGAGCTTGCAAGCGCAGTAAGAAGCACGGCGGCGAGTACGGCTATAGCCACGCTCGCGATCGTGATCAGCGACCGGCTGCGGCGGAAGCCAAGTTCCTGGAGGGCGTAATGGAAGGCGATCAAGGGCGGGATTCAATCCACCGACGCGGGAAATTCACCGCCATTCCCTAGCGGCACGCATTGGCTGCGAACACGTCGAAAGAACGGCCATGCAAGCATTATCGCGTTGACCGCTCACGATGTATATGACCCAAATCACATCCATATGTCTTGTTACACCAACCGAAGGCGACGGTCGCTGCGGACAATCACACCGTCATGTTCCATGCGTGCCAGAGTCCGATACAAGCTCTCATGCGTCAGTCCCAACTCCTTGGCAAGATCCTTGACGCTGCCGGCAAGCGCAACCTCGCAGTGCGGTCCTTTGCCTTCGATGTGCAGGTAATGCAACACGCGCTCAGCAGCCGATTTGAGCGCTAGCCGTTCGACCCGCGCCCGCGCGCCGTGCAGCTGCCGGGCGAGGAGCGCTACCCATTGGCCGGCGAACTCCGGGTCTTTCTCGAGTAGCTCGCGGATCGTCTCGGCCGGGAACGCGAGCACCGCCGACGGCTGCGAGGCGCTCGCATTGCAGTTATAGCGTGGCGCATTGAGCGCCGCCTCGGCGAAGAACTCACCGCGGCCTGCGCGCTGCAAGGTGATTTCGCTGCCATCCTTGGCGAAGCGCGAAAGGCGAACCTCACCGTCGAGCACGAGGAACACGGCTCGGACAGGACTACCCTTGCGAAATACCCATCGGTTCTTTGGGCAGGTCACCCGGCGGCCGAGCGTCCGCAACGCAGCGGGCAGATCGTCCGGGAGGCTGGGCTGGGTCGCGTGTGCCACGGTCGGTGTCGGCGCTTATAGTTCAGCCAGCCACGACGCGCCAGGCGCGGAGTGCATCCTGGATCGGGCGCGAACCGAACATGACCAAACCGCGGCGGGCTATTTGTGGCCGCCGCACCCGCAGTCTGACGTGGCCCGCGCGGCGCTGGTGACCGTTTCGGCGGCATATCCGAACCACCCCGCGATCTTCTCGCGGGCGGGCACTCCGCCCGAGTGAACGACCTTGCCGTCAACTACCACGCCGGGTGTGGAGAGTATGCCGTAGGCCATTATGTCCCGGATCTCCTCGATCTTCTCCAGGGTAATCGACACACCCAGTTCCTTCGCCGTCTCCTCGATGCGTTGAGCCGTCGCACGGCAGTTGGCGCAACCTGTTCCCAGTACCTTTATCGCCTTCATGATGTTGTCCCGTTGACCTATAGCACTGCGTTAAATACGTAGCCCACCAGCAGGATGCCGGCCGCGACGACGGCGGCAAACGTGACGATGAGCCGAATCTTCAGCACCTTGCGCAGAATGACCATCTCGGGTAAGGACAGTGCGATGACGCTCATCATGAATGCCAGCACTGTACCAAGCGCGGCGCCCTTGGCTAGCAGCGCCTCGACGATGGGGATGATGGCGGCTGCGTTCGAGTACATTGGCACGCCGACGAGCACCGCGACCGGAACTGACCACCAGATGTCCTTGCCCATCAGGCCGGCCATGAAGTCCTCCGGAACGTAGCCATGGATGGCAGCGCCAATGGCGATCCCAGCAATGACGTACGGCCATACCCTGCCCACGATCTCGCGCACCGATGCAAACCCGGCCTGCACGCGCTCGGACAGCGTTACCCCGTCGGCGCCGACTGCTACGTTCAGGTGCGGCATGTTCCTCACCCAGTCCTCGAGATGCGCCTCCATGTGCAGCCGGCCGATCACCCAGCCCGAGACGATGGCGACCGTAAGCCCGAGCCCCAGATAGAGGCCGGCGATCTTCCAGCCGAAGAGCCCGAGCAGGAGGGCGAGCGCGACCTCGTTGACCATCGGTGCCGAGATGAGGAACGAAAAGGTAATGCCCAGCGGCACACCCGCCTGCACGAACCCGATAAACAATGGCACTGCGGAGCAGGAACAGAACGGGGTGACGACGCCAAGCGAGGCCGCCAGGGCATTACCCACGCCCGCGGCGCGGCCGGCGAGGAGGGCCCGCGTTCGTTCGGGCGTGAAGTAGGAATTGATCATCCCCATGACGAACACGACGCCGGCGAGCAGCAGCAGAACCTTCGGAGTGTCGTAGAAGAAGAACTGAAGCGCGCCGCCGAGGCGGCTGTCCCGATCCACCGGCAGCATCGCCGTCAGCAGCTCCGACAGCGGCGTCAACCCCTGAAAAGCGACGAACCACACGGCAGCTGCCACGAGTAGGAACAGCTTGGGCCGGTGGTTGGGGAGCGCGACGACCGCGTTCATGCGACGCGTCCGACGGCGCGCTGCGGTCGGCCAGGGAAGACCGCAAGGCGCTTTCTCACCTCGCGCAGGATCTCCGGCGGTACGCCGCCGGCAACCAGCGCATCGAGAATCGACCGGGCCCATCTGGGCAACGTCGCCAACCGATAGTGCATCCATGTCCCCTCGCGGCGGGACTTGATCCAACCCCCATCACGCAGCAAGGCAAGATGGCGAGAAACGCTCGGCTGAAGCTCTTCGAGCGCTGCCACGAACTCACACACGCAAACTTCCCCTTCGACGGCGAGCAGGGCCAACATACAGCGCCGCGTCGGATCGCCCACCAGATCGATGTCTAGCTTCATGTACCCAATATAACGCAAACGTTATATATCAAACAGTGCGTAGAATTGACCTGCGTCAACGTTGTGGCAGATTTGACTTCGGAGGTGGAGTGGCAGAGCAATACCAGCCAAGGTCCGAAATTGCCGAGCACGTCTTGATTTGAATCAAATCCTTGTCTCGATCTGTGGTCTAGACTAAAACTTAGTTAAGGTCGGTATCACCTATCACGGCTCTTTCTGAAACGAACGCGAAGGAGAAGCACATGAAGAAACTGACCATCGCCGCCGTACTCGCGGCGGTTGCAATCGCGGTTGCCGTGCCGCTCACATTCGGTCAGCCGGGTGGCTATGGCATGGGGCCCGGCATGATGGGCAGCTACGGTGGCTACGGCATGGGGCCAGGAATGATGGGCGGCTACGGCGGTTACGGCAGGGGGCCAGGAATGATGGGCAGCTACGGTGGCTACGGCATGGGGCCTGGAATGATGGGCGGTTACGGTGGCTACGGCATGGGGCCTGGAATGATTGGCGGCTACGGCGGCTATGGCATGGGGCCCGGAATGATGTACGGCTACGGTGTCAACGGCGCTGCGGCACTCAATCTCACCGACGATCAACGTGAAAAGATCACCAAGATCCAGGAGGCACTGTCCACAAAGCATTGGGAGTTAATGGGCAAGATGCAGCAGCAGCAGTTTGCGTTGCGTGAGTTGCTCGCCTCGGGCAAAGCCGACGATGCGGCCATCGGCAAGACGTACAAAAATATCGAGAGCCTTCGCCAGCAGATGTGGGCCTCGGGAGCGGACGCGCAGAAGCAGATGGAGGCCGTGCTCACCAAGGAGCAACGGGATCAGCTGCAGCGTGGCTGGGGCCGCGGTACTAGTTGAACGTGCTCGCGCGGGGCCACTTGCGTTAGGCGCGCGTCGGCCGGCAACCGCCAAATCGGGAGCCTGGCCAAGTCGGAGGCGCGCCGGGCGTGCAGGGTTCCCGGCGCCTGTACGGCTTGCTCACTCTCGGTAGTTGAAGGCGGCGGCGCGACGCTGCTTTTGCCACCTTCAATGACCCACTTCAAACGACCCAGCCGTCTGCTTAGGTCGATTTCTTGCCGGTCTCGAGTGTGGGCTCGAGCCGGAGACGCTCCGGCGACAACTGTTAGTTGACATGAACTACAGCGTTTGAGCGTCTGCTTCCCTGGTATCGAACGTCAGCTTTTTTGGAGTATCGACGGACCGCTCCGGGTCGTTCACGCCCATCGGAACCAGGGCGCCTGCCGGCGGCTCTACGGCATATAGCCGCCTTTCACGCGTCGTTGGCGGCTATGCGTTAATCAGCGTTCGCTCGGTCGAATTGCTTCGATGCCCGCGACCAGGCCAGGAGCAGACATTGCGCTGATTCGCGTCTTGCCAATGCCGTTTCGGCTATGTGCTGTAGGGATACAGGTGTTCCGCCGACTGCTCTTGAGCTCGGGGCCCTTCTCATACGTTGCATTCATGAGCCCGGTTCAGCACGGCATCAGCACCTTCGATAGGTCGCTCGACCGCCTGGTTCAGCGCAGCATCGATGTCGTTTTCCCACGCGGCGCAGGGCAGTTCGAAGACTAATTCCACCAGTGTGCCGTCGGGGTCGGTCAGGTGGATGCTGTGCGTCGCGCCGCGCGCGACGCGCCGGTGGAGGGGAACACCTCGCGCATGAAGGAACGCAATCTGCTGCTCCCAGGCCTCGAGGCTCGGGTACTCCACCGCCAAGTGGTTGAGCGACTGCGTCGTCTGCGGCATCGGCGGGGAGGTCTGGCCCGCGTTGCCGACTTCAACGAGTGCGATGTCGTGGTGATGCAGCTTTTCGTCCCGAATACCGCTGTAGCCATGTCGGCCTTCCAGAAAACTGCTATCGTGCACGTAAGCTGGGGGTTCATCTGGGGGAAATCGAGCAATGTCCGATCGTGGTACCGCGCCCGCGACGATGTTTCAAAACGCCGAAGCCTACGAACACATCATGGGGCGGTGGAGCCGCCGGCTTGCGCCCCTACTGATCCAATTCGGGGGCCTGTCCGCTGGCGATCGTGTGCTGGATGTGGGCTGTGGGACCGGCAGCCTGTCATTCGCTCTGCCGGAATTCGCCGACGTCGCGGCTGTCACTGGTATTGATCTGGCCCAAGGCTACGTGGATTTCGCGCGGGCCCGGAACACGGATCCGCGCATCACCTTCCAACAGGCCGATGCCTGCACCTTGCCATTCGAGGATAAGTCGTTTGATCGGGCGTTCTCGATGCTCGTGCTGCATTTCATCCCCGATTCGAAGCGCGCCGTAACCGAGCTTCGCCGTGTCGTGCGCCCCAGCGGCACGGTGGTAGCAGCGGTTTGGGATGAGTATAGTGGTCTACCGCATTTCCGGATGTTGGTGGACATCGCCGCCGTCCTCGATCCGTCGATCGAGCGGCCCTTGTTTCGTCCCCTCACCGCGCCGGGCGAAATGGCGAGCCTGTGGCACGAGCTTGGAATGCTCGATGTCGAGCAGACTAGCCTTTTGATCCGCATGGAGTTTAGCTGTTTCGACGATTACTGGCGCCCGTTTACTAGAGGCGAGGGACCACCGGGACAGCTAATCGCAAGCCTGTCCGAAACCGCTCGCGCGACACTGCAAGAACACATGCGACGTGCCTATATCGCTAATCGGCCCGATGGCCCGCGTTCTTTTGCGTGCGTGGCCTGGGCCTGTCGCGGGATCGTGCCACAATAATTGGCTTAGCTGCGCCGGGCACGTCTCACATCGGTCAAAAAGTCGCCGAGTCACATGTCATCAGAACCGCAGTCTGTATCCAACCTGTGCGAACGCATTCTCGGAACTTGGCGGATGCTTTCGTGGACACGAAGATTGGTCGCATCAGGCGAAGAGTCCGATGCGCTCGGCCCGAACCCATTCGGCTACATCAACTACGCGCCGGACAGCCGCGTGATGGTTTTCGTGCTTCGCAGTGGACGACCCAGGCCTTCCTCGAATCTCCCTTCGGAGGCGGAAAAGGTCGCTCTGTTCGACTCGATGTTCGCTTATGTCGGAAGGTACGAAGTCGAGGCCAACCGGGTCGTACACACTTTGGACGGCAGCTGGAACGAACTGTGGACGGGCACGCACCAAACACGTCTTCTGAGCTTTGAAGACGGACACCTCATCTACCGAACCCCAGAGACTGTCGACCCGATGGACGGGAAACTGTGCACCTACAAGGTCACCTTCGAACGTGCATAGGCGCCGTTCCCGCTGAGCGGTAGGAGACCGCACTGGCTTGCCGGATAGCGGTCAGTCGCGAAGGTCCGCAGTCGAACTCGGTCGGTGGCGCGCGTGTTGCAGGAGGTTCACCACGGGCCTAGAGTCCGGCCCATGCGGTCACGTATTCCCCCACCGATTGTGATGGTATTGGCGGCGCTGCTGATGTGGGCGTTGGATTGGTGGATGCCACTCGCCCAGTGGATCAGGTGGCCGTGGAACCGACTCGGGTGGCTGGCGGCTGCGGTCGGGGTCGCTATCGCCGTAGCCGCACGGATGCGTTTTCGTCGGGTGGGAACCACCGTCAATCCGCTGGACCCGAGCAGGGCCTCGCACCTCGTGACGGACGGTGTGTTTCGCGTCAGCCGCAACCCGATGTATTTGGGGTTGGTGCTGCTGCTGATCGGGTGGGCCATCTGGCTCGGCAGTGCCAGCCCGTGGCTCGTTCCGCCGCTGTTCGTGATCGTTCTCACCGTGGTGCAGATCATTCCCGAGGAACAGGCGCTCGGTCGACGCTTCGGGGAGCAGTATCTTTCGTACTGACGAAGCGTCGCGCGGTGGGTCGGCCGGCGTCGGTGACGCGATGCTCGCCCCGGCCTTGATCGGGCCATTGTAGCTGGCAGTCGTGCTGCGCTCCTGATCTACTCCGGCAACCCTGCCTTGCGCCACGTTGGAACAAACTTGCTTTCAAACCATTCCTTGTACGCATTCGGGGCCGACGAGGGCGAAATTGTCCTCCGCTCGACGGACAACGATCCCTTTGGATCCAAGCGGCGATACTCTGCCGCCGCAACCTGTGCCTTGGCGTCTTGTTCTTTAAGAGTGTATGCCATCGCCAGTACAGCGTATGAATCGGCGCGCTTAGTGCCTTGTTCCAAAGCCCTTGTTGCCCAATAAATGGCAGCATCGTTATCGCCGAGCATGAAATATGCACGCCCCATATTCTCCAGAATCAACAGATCTGGATGTCTCGGATCTAGCTTGATTGCGTCCGTTAGAAGTTCGATTGCCCGTTTCGGAGCTCCTCCGTAAAAGGATTGGATTGCAAGGTTGTTATAGGCGATTGGGTTTTTTGGCTCAAGCGAAAGCCTTGTTGTATCCGCACGCAGCGCACCCTCATAGTCATCGTGGGTCAGGGCGTACATTGCAATAGCCGAGTAGACATAGGGATTGTCCGGGTCAATTTCCTTGGCCTTCAAGGCGAGGTCGCGCCCCTCCGCATACTTCTTCTCTTTGTCGCTTTCATCCAAATATTCAGCAAAATTGCTCGCTTGAAGCACCAACGATACCGCCAAATCGGCCATCGCTTCGGAATTGTTCGGCTCCAGAGCCAGCACTTGGCGGTACAAGCCCTCGCTCTGCTGCAAGTTGTTCAGCGACTGAGGCTTCAGGTCCAAGGCGCTGGCACGTAACATTAGGTCGGCTACGTTCGCGCTGGTCTTGCGAGACTCGCTCTCGCGGGCCGCTACGATGACCATCTCGCGTCCGATGCTGTTACCAACAAGCGTCGTGACACGGTCTTGCAGCGCGAATAGATCGGATTGGTCGCCCTCGAAACTCTCGGACCACAGTTGCGCGTTGGAAGCGGCGTCGGCGAGCTGGGCGTTAATGCGAATCTTGGTGCCGTTGCGCTGCACACTGCCCTGCAGCACGAAGTGCACGCCAAGTTCTCGGCCGACCTGCTGCGCCGTTACCGGCTTGTCCTTGTAGGCGAAGGCGGTTGCAGCATTGACGATGAAGGCGTCCCGGATGCGGGAAAGGTCCGCGGTCAGGCTCGCCGTCACCCCATCTGCGACATATGCCGCGTTCGGGTCACCAGTCAGGTTCTGGAACGGCAGCACCACAATCGAGAGGGGGCCGGCGTCCGCAGTAACCACTGCCGGGGATGACTTCGGAACAACTACCTTCTCGACTGTCTGGTAGGCGCTCCAATAGCCGAGAAAGCCGCTCAGGACCGCACCGAACGCGGCAATAGCAGCGATGGGCCCGCGAAAGCGTTTGAGCTGTCCCCATAGCTTCGCCCTTCGACTGGCAGCGAGTTTCGCTACCGGATCGCGGGGAGATGCATCTTCCGGTGGGGCGGAGTCGGTCATCTCGGTGCCAACCCTAGTCTGATGCGGGTTTGGGCTTGAACCGAGCCAAGTGTACTGCGCTCGCCGAATGGCGACTATCGGCGGTTCAGCGAGGCCCGCGAAAGTCCGGTTCTCTACGGCACGACAGGCTGCAACGGGTCGACTTGCGACTGTCGACGCTGCAGGATAGGAGGTTGTGGGACGACGTGAGCCCGAGTATTCTGCCCATGCATGAGTCCTGTGAACTCCCCGACCGACCACAACGGTACGCCAGTTCGCGCAGGAAGCCGCGTCCGGGTCCTTTTGGTTCCGACCAGCGTAATCGCGCGATTACCTGCCATCGAGCGCCGCCGCGTTAAATCAATCAATGCTGGGCCAAATTTTTACGGTTGCCGAACTGGACGAGTATGGTTCGGCTTGGGTGACAAAGTGGTGGCGTCATCGTGACGGCAAATCATCGAGCCATTCTCTGGCGCTAAGCGCGGAGGAAATGGAAGTTGTTGCAAGTGCGGGCGATGATGCCTGACTCTCGCCAAGCTCAACGGATTGCTGGCTGCGCTAGTTAGCCTCGCCAGCTACCAGTCATGAACAGTTGGCCGGTACGGATCACAGTTGCGGCGTTGGTAGTGTGCGAGTTGTGTTTGGCGAGAGCCGCCGAGATCCAGGTAACGCTTTCTCCGCCAGAACAATCTGTGAAGCGTGGCAAGGCCCCTCTATTCATGGTAACCGTTACGGCTATGACCGCGCCTCAAATGGTGCTGAAATTCGGCGAGCGTCCGGACCTCCGCGATAATTATGCGCGCCTGATTGTTACGCAAGGTGGGCGTCCGGTCGAGGTTCCAATAGCCATTTCCGATCCAGGTCCGACCGGTGACAAAGACTATATTCGGCTCGACCCAGGTCAGAGTCTAATGTTCGAGCACCGTGGCGATCCGTATGCGCTCTCGGAGCTTCCTTCCGGCAGCTATTTGGCAACTGTGAAACTGTACGCAGATTGGAGGTCGGAGCCCGTGACCTCAAACATCGTTTCCTTCGACGTTGGAAAATAGCGAGCAACTTCCGATTGCAGCTTCTCGTACGGCTGCATCGGGTCAACTGCCATCGAACGACGGGTAGCTCGCGGCAAATAGCTGCCCCCGGATTGACGTCTCGAAGCGATCGACCACGCGTCTTTCCTTTAACCCTTCTTGGGCTTCGTGGAGTTGCGCTCTAAGAATGCTGCAAAGCCGATCTCATCGAGCGCGCCTGAAGCCAGGTCGAGCACCGCCTGTGCTGCTTCCTCCTCGGTCGCGCCAAAGCGGTAGCCATTGAGCTCCAGGAACAGGACCCCGGCAAGAAAGCCTACGCGCTTGTTTCCGTCTATGAAGGGGTGATTCTGTATGATCCCGGCGGTGTAGGCTGCAGCCATTGAGATGAGACTCGGCTGCTCATCGTATGCTAGCTGCTGCCGGGGCCGAGACAACGCCGACTTTAGCAAACCAATGTCGCGAATTCCTCCGGCGCCACCATGTGTGACCAATGACTTGCCATGGAGACAGAGCGCATCGCGCTCGTCAATCCAAATGGACTCCTTCACTTCGAAAGTACGTGCAGCGTGTTCCGGTAGCGCTGCATGATGTCCTCGGCCTTGGACATCTTCTTCTCAAATTCAGGATCATACGGTGTCAATTGATAGGAACCGTCTGAGCTCTCCAATAGGAAAAGAGGTGACCCATCGCCTGTATGAAGCCGATTGATGACTTCGCGCGGCAAAACCACGCCAAGCGAATTGCCAAACTTCCGAACCTTGAGCTCAATCAACTGGCACCTCCGTCGAGTTATTACTATTGTAATAACACCACGTTGGAGCGTCAAGGTACTGTGGCAGCCAACATTTTCCCCTTTGAATCAATACATTGCCAGCCACAAGGCGCTGTTCTGCGTCGACCTGAAACGCAATGGTGGCTGCCGCCACAAAGCCTTATGCAACATGGCTTTAGGGCCGGAAACGTGAGTTGCGTAATGTGTGATCCCTACCTGCGGGGCGCGGGGCGGAGCCCCGGGGCAATTCGCTTGGAAGATGGCCACAGAAATCCATAGTCATGTCGCAAAAAATGGTTTTGTGCGACATATTGCCGTGACGTGTCGCCGCCCGCATCGGTCGAATTGGCGGTAAGTCTGGCGGTAACTTTGGCGATTCCAGCGCCCGACGCCTCGCAATGTGAATCCCACCCCACCGCCAATCTCAGCTCGTCCACGATCGTCCAACGCCGTCCAGCGGTTGCGAACGCAGCGCGTCTCGCACCAGAGATCGAGCATGCTTGGCCCAGTGATTGATGGGGGCGGCCACCTGGCAAGGGGCTCATCAATTCGACGCGCTCAGTCCTGGAGTTCAGGCAAGCCTCGTAGGAACTCGACAGCCCTGACGCGCTCCCGCACGCTGTCATCCTTTCGAATCGTACCATCACGGAAGACGATGACCCGTTTGGCGAACTGGGCAACATCAGGTTCGTGGGTAACCATTACGATCGTAAGACCGCCGTCGTTGAGTTGCTGGAAAATCTCCATGATCTCAACGGAAGTGCGGGTGTCGAGATTACCCGTCGGCTCATCGGCGAGAAGAATGGACGGCCGGTTGACCAGCGCCCGGGCGATGGCGACTCGCTGTTGCTGGCCACCGGACATTTGAGAGGGATAGTGCTGTGCTCGGTCGGCGAGCCCGACCATCGACAACGCGTCCGACGCGCGCTTTCGGCGCTCGCCCTTGCCGATTGGCGTGTAAAGCGCAGGAAGCTCGGTGTTCTCCAGCGCAGTAGTGCGCGCCAGGAGGTTGAAACCTTGGAACACGAAGCCGATTTGTTCGTTTCGAATCAGCGCTAACGCACGCTTGTCCAGCTGGGACACATCCGCTCCCTGCAGCAAATAGCGTCCGGAACTCGGGCGATCGAGGCAGCCGAGCAAGTGCATGAACGTCGACTTGCCGCTGCCACTGGCGCCCATGATCGCCACGAATTCCCCATGGTCGATGGAGGCCGTGATGCCGCGCAAGGCATGCACCTGAGTCTCCCCGAGCGAGTAGTACTTGTGCAGGTCCTCGACGCGGATCAGATCCGGTCTGGATTGCTCATACGTCGCTTCGGATTCGGATGCGAACGCCATCGTGACTTTGCGCCGTCTCGGAGGTTGCTTTCTAGGCGCTACTTCTTCGGAGGAGGCCCAATGCCGGATGCTCCTGCTGGTTGACCTTTTGCAACCAGCCCACCTGTAATAACCTGTTCGCCCTCCCTCAATTCACCGTGCAGGACGTCGACCACGGCCGTGTAGGCGTGGTCGGTAATGCCGACAACGACTTGTACCGGCTCGATCGAGCCGTCCGCATGCAGTTTCCACACGACAATACTGGGTCTCGACCCCGGCGCAGCGGTGCCGGACGGCTTGGCACCGACCGGCGCCGCATTGACAGGCGGCGCGATCGCGCTGTCTGTGGTCGCGGCGCGAGTTGCCCCGCCTGTGGTGCCCGAATCGCCCTCGTCGGCGGCAATTCCGTAGCGACTGTAGAGTGACCGCATCTCGTCCGGCGTGATCTGCGGCTTGTACCGAAGCGCGCCATTGGCGATCTTCAGCACGTTCTGAGCAATGTCCACCGGAATCGTGACATAAGCGGTCATTCCCGGAAACAGCTTCAGTTCAGGATTTTCGAAATCGACGATCGCGTCGTAGGTGACTACGTTCTGCACTGTGGTCGGGTTCATCCTGACCTGGCTGACGACGCCGCTAAACGTCTCCTTCGGGTACGCGTCAACCTTGAACACCACGTTCCGGCCGGCTTTGACATTACCCACGTCGGATTCGTCCGTCTTTGCGTAGACCTGCATCTTGGTCAGGTCTTGCGCGATAGTGAACAGGGTCGGGGCCTGCAGGGACGCGGCTACCGTCTGTCCCACATCAACGTTGCGCGCCACCACTGTCCCGTCAATGGGTGAGCGGATCACCGTGTAATCAAGATTGGTGCGCGCCACCGAGACGGCAGCCGCCTTCTGGCGTACCAGCGCTTCGGCCTGGGTGATCGCCGCAGCAGCCGCTCTTACCGAAGCGTCGGCCGACTCGTAATTCGCCTTGGTGAGATCAAGCGCCTGCTGGCTCACACTATCCTGCGCCATGAGCACGGTCGCCCGATCATAATCGGCTTTGGTCTGCACAAGCGTAGCCCTTGCCTTGTCCAGATTTGCGCGTTCCGCTAAGACACTCGCTTTGGCACTCTCAAGATCGGCCGCGGCCTGCAGCAGCGCTCCCTGGAACAATGCCGGATCGATGACCGCGATTACGTCGCCCTTGTGAACTCGCGAGTTGAAGTCGGCGCCGAGCCGGGCGATCGCTCCCGACACCTGTGACCCCACGAGAACGGTCGTCACGGCGTTGATGGTTCCGGTAACTTCGACCACATCCCGGATGGTGCCGCGTTCCACCTTGGCGGTGAAGTATTGCGGTTGATCCTTGCGCGTGAGTGCGAAGCTGGCCAACAGTGCGAGCGCAATTGCAATAGCCGATAGAATCAGCCATGCGCCTTTGCCTCTCAAGAACGGCCTCCGGCGATGGCCCTCGGACGCATTAGCGCGCAAGTATCGTGCTGCGGAGATTTCACTCGTACCGAAGGGCCTCGATCGGATCCATCAGGGACGCTTTGCGTGCGGGGTAATAGCCGAAGAACACGCCCACCACAACCGAGAAGATAGTGGCAATTAGCAACGCTTCGATCGAGACCTGCATCGACCAGTGAAGCATCCTACCGACCATAAATGACCCGATTATGCCGAGCAAGACACCCACCATGCCGCCGGCAAGGCTTAGCATGACTGATTCGCCAAGGAACTGCAGTTGAATGGCTTCTTCGGTGGCGCCAACAGCCAGACGGACACCAATCTCGCGCGTTCGTTCGGTTACGGAGACCAGCATTACGTTCATGATCCCGATTCCGCCGACGACCAACGAGATCGACGCGATGGCAACCAAAAGAACGGTCAGCGTTCGGCTGGCCGCAAGTTGTGCCTGAATAATGTCTTCGGGGTTGCGGATGTTGAAATCATCTTCCTCTTCGGGACGCAGGTGATGCCGATCCCGGAGCAGCGCCGCGATTTGCTGACCGGCAAGTTTGACTGCGTCAGGTGACACCGCAGAGCACAATACATCGTCGAGCCAGTTTATGCCCTTGATCTTCCTTTGCACCGTGGTATAGGGCATGATGATCGTATCGTCCTGATCCTGCCCGGAGACGGACAGTCCTTTCGGCTCAAGCGTCGCCACTACGACGCAGGGCAGGCCCGTGACGCGCATCACCTTGCCAATCGGGTCGGCAGCGCCAAACACCTGGTCGCGCACGGTTTTCCCGATCACACAAACGTCGGCTGCCCGGTCCACGTCATCCTGCGAGAATGCAGCACCTTGTTGGACGAACCAACGTTTGATGTCGAAGTACTCCGGTGATACACCACGGTAGGTAGTGAACCAGTTCTGGTTGCCGTAGATGATCTGAACCTGGCCATCCACGTTCGGCGAAACGGCTTTGATCACCGGTACTTGCGTCTTGATGGCGATCGCATCGGCTAGGGTCAAGGACTTGGTTCCGTGCGTGCCCGTGCGCACCCCGTTCACAGCCCGCCCCCCCGCTTCGATCCAGACGAAGTTGTCGCCCAGGTTGTTGAGTTGCTGCTCGACTTGGGCTTGACCCGCGTTGCCGATCGCGACGACGCAAATGACAGCGCCTATCCCGATGGTAATGCCGAGGACCGTCAATGCGCTGCGCAACTTGTTTCGGAGCATGGCGATCGATGCAGACCTAAGCAGCGCCCCGTAGTTCACAGCATTCCCCGCCACAAGATTGCGATGCTTCCCTCGACACCTCTGGACATTGTTGGAATGATACTCCCAAGCTTGCCATCGATTGGTTATTCGCAATGCACTTAGCAACGTACGTGTATGGAGCACTCGCCCGAGATACTGGTTGATTCGACGCTTTCGTTACGTCGATCGCAGTCTCGCGTTCCAACAGCTCATCGACAAGCTGGCTTTTGCCGTCGTTTCTACGCGCCTGCAGCAGCCGGCCGGCTGATCTCAGGCCACGGGTTCCTGTGCTGTTGCGCATGCTGGCAAAGGCTCCGGCAGGGGAGGTCGCATTCGTCGACGGTTAAGCGAGTCGACTCAGCATGGCCGACACGCTCAATCCTATGTCGCATGCTCTTCGTCGAAGGGCTGGCCGGAGCGCAGAAGAAGGCGAAGTAGGCTGACGGCGGAGTCTGGGGGTATTCCTGTCACGACAAATCGCCAGCGAAGCATTGTGAATCCCACCCGATTGCATCCGGGGAAGTCCAAAGCAATGCGCACGCTTTTCAGTTGCGCTCAGCGCCGCATGCCACCTCGTCCAGATGCTTTCGGCTTGGCCGACATGGCTTCGACCGACAAGGTAAAGGTGCGCCGCTCGTTGGGATTCATTGCACCCACACCGATTAGCTTATGCGCGATTTCTTCATCGCGGTCGTTACGAATCGACACCACGACGGTGTATTCCCAAGGTTCGCCGTCGGCGGGGTGACGGATGCTGCCTTCGATGCGTAGCGGCGTAAGCGCAGGCTCCTGAGGCGCAGCGGCCATGGGCTCGAAGCGCAGGTAGTGCCGGCAGGCCGGACAAACAGCTGCACTTTCGAGGATCGTCTCCCGACAGTGCGGACATTCGCGTGTCGCCCCATGGCTGGCGGGGCTGGCGCTGCTCATGAGCCGGCGTCGCTCCCAGCGCCGTGGCCATTGCCCTGTTTGACGGCTTTCGGGCCGCTTTCATCCCAGCCGAATTCGGCTCGACCGCGCAAACGCGCACCCGCTGCGACGGTCAGGGAGCCGGCCTTTAGGTCCCCGGTCACGACGCCTGTCTGTTGCAGATCGACGCACGAGGACTCTTCAATGTTGCCTTCCAGCTCACCGGCGATGGTGACCTTGTTGGCCCGCACGCTTCCTGTCAGCTTGGCGCCGCCCTCGATGGTAAGGTCGCCCTGAAGGTTGACGTCGCCCTTGAACTTGCCGGCGACGCGTACGCTGCCGCTACCCTCGATCTTGCCTTCGATGGTGATGTCCGGCGCGATCACCGATTCCTTGCGAGGCAGGCTCGTGTCGGCCAATGCCACTGGAGCGGCCGCCGCTACGGGCGTGTACTGAGGCTTCGGGGGAGTATCAACCCGGACCGGCTCCTTGGCCTCGGGGGCCGGAATGGGACTCGACCGAGGGGCCGTACTATCTTTCCACATGGACATGGCGCAGGGATGATCGAGAATGAGGGGGTCTTGAGGCTAGCGCCAAATGCATGGCAATGCAATTGTCATAAAACCGGCGTGGACTCGTTTGCCATTTATCGGTAAACGGTATACGATAAACGCTAAATGATTCGATCCTTTGCGTCGCAAGACACCGAGGAGCTGTTCGGAGGTGGTTCTCCGCGAACGTTTCGCTCGTTCCAGGCTCAAGCCGAACGAAAACTGCAAATGCTCGACAGCGCGAAGGATCTGAATGAATTACGGGTGCCACCCGGTACCCGTTTGGAGAAACTCGGCGGTGAGCGGCGTGGGCAACACAATATCCGGATCAACGATCAGTGGCGCATCTGTTTTCGCTGGCGAGATGACGGCTCTTGGGACGTTGAAATCGTTGACTAGCATTGAAGGAATGAGGATGACCAGAAATGGAATGCGTCCGATTCATCCAGGCGAAATCTTGCGGGAAGAATTTCTCGTGCCGCTCGGAATGACGGCGCACGCGCTGTCCCAGGCGATTCATGTCCCGGCGACTCGTGTGAATGACATCGTCAACGGCAAGCGGGGCGTAACGGCGGACACCGCGCTACGGCTCGCCCGGTACTTCGGCAACTCTCCGGAATTCTGGCTTAACTTGCAGGCAGCGCACGATCTACGCGCCGCCGAGCGTGAGGTGGCCGCCCGAATCGAACGAGAAGTATTACCGCGAGCGGCGGCGTGACGATGACACGAACGGCGACAACGCCAGTGAACACATGAATGTCCCTGTATGTAGAGTCACGAAAAACAGTGATCGTAGCCCCCACATTGTGGATCCACCCCACTGCCAGCTTCAATCGAGCCGGCGTTCGCCGAAAGGAAATGGAATGTGCAGCGCGCCCCAAGGCTTATTGATTTGCGTCAGCACGCTCCGGATCTGTCGCACTGACTCGTACGAGTGGCCTGGGTAGCGAACGACCCCATATCCGAAGGTCGCCGATTCCCGGCACCCGGCCAAGTTCATAGGCAAGATGCCCCAACCTATTCCCCCAAATGCGGCGCGCGCGATCACGGGCCGTTTGTTCGTGGTTGGCTGCGCGCGCTCGGGCACGACGCTGCTTCAGTCCCTGCTGGCCGCACATCCTGCCGTCCTCTCGTTTCCCGAGACGGCCGTATTCAGCCACCTCCTGAGTCCAGTCGTGCCGGGCCAGACCCGGCAGATCACGGTGCACCGCCGCACCCAGTTGTGCTACCGGCAGGTTACTTCCCTGCTCGATGCCCTGGGGCGCCGCGACCTGGAGCAACTTCTGCCGATCCGCAGTCAATCTATCCGCCAGTTCGTCGCCGGATTCGTGGCAGTGCTAGATCGCCTGGCGCTGGACATGGGCAAGTCGTGGTGGGTTGAGAAGACGCCCGGAAATATCTGTTTCGTACCCGAGATCCTCGCGCTGGTCCCGGCGGCAAAATTCGTCGCCATCGTGCGCGACGGCCGGCAGAATGTCGCCGCCCTATACGACATGGCGGGCAGATACCCCGGCTGGGCCGCCTATCGCAACCTGGACCTGGCCATCGAGGCATGGAACAGCTGTGCGCGTCATACGCGCCTCCTGCGGGGCATGCCCGAGGTCCGGATCATTCGCCTTGAGCGGCTGCTTTCGGACACGGAGGGCGTGGTGCGGGAGGCTTGCCACTTCCTAGGCCTACCCTTCACTCACCACATGATCGATCGCCGAGTGGAAGCCGCGAGTGCTGTCGTTACTGCGGGCGAGCCCTGGAAAGCGGATGTTCTCACGCCGATCCGCTCTGCCACCGAGGATAAGTTTGAGCGATTGTTCGACGGTGGCCAGAAGGCCTATATCGAGGCGCGGCTGGAGAGAATCGATTTCTGATGCGGCGCGAGTGGCAGGGCCGCATTGCCGTTTGTCACCTTTGGCAGTCCATGCCCAATGCCGCGTCTTTGGCCGGCAGCTTGACATCAAAGCTGAGATCCCACGTCGTTTTGTGCCAGCGGCCAGCGATTCGCCCCGCCAGTGTGCCGCCCGGCTGGACCTCTCCGGTCATGTTCTCGACCTTGAAATCCTTCGGTGATTTGACGTTCCACTGAATACCCGCAAGCAGGGACTTGGCGTGGTTGGTGGTCAGGCTCATCGACTTGACGGCCGCCGCGGACGCCTTGGTCGCGCCGCCTCCGGGGCAAAGCATGATCAGAACCAGCGTTCTTTGCTGGCCGTTCTTTGTCACATCGACGCTGCCTGACGCCTGGAAATCCTCCGCCTCCTGCGCCGAGATGGGATCCTCATTGAACCAGATCGAGACGCTGTGCTGGCTACCATAAAGCGCCGCGGCGCAGTTGTTCGCAGTGAACTTCAGACCTGTCATGACCCCCGCGGCGGAGCATTTGTTCTGCGCCTGCGCGCCGAGCGCGAAAGCGGAAAGGAGCACGGCGAACATTAAGCGGCAGGCCAGTCCATCGAGTGCAGCAACGCGATCGGAAGCAGGGTGCATGGCATGTCTCCTTGGCGAGAGCGGCCCCCCAACCGGGAGAGCTTGAGGCTCGGGTCGTGACAACGGTTTCGTGATAGCCAGTATAAAGTGCCTTGGTTGCGCAAGTACGTAAGTAACCACCCACACTGGACGCGGCACGGCGCCGACACATCGGCGAGCTGGATTGGCCGGTCACTCAGCGCATATACTGCACCAGCCCGCATTGTGGATTCCATCTGCCCATCCTGGAACGCCGATCTTGGCGCGGGCTTGGCAGAATGAGGGAGCACGGCCCATGGGTCCGAATAGCTGCCTGCCTCGCAGCGCCCCTGCCGTCCCGGTCCGGAAAAGCAATCGCCGCGTGCGGCGACAAGCCCTGGATCGGTAGTCGCTAAAGCAATCGGCACAACCGTCTCTTTTTTTGGGGTAGCGCCATGCAAACCGCCGTGACACTGGTAACCGCTATCTTCCTGTCCCTGATGGCGCAAAGCTCCGCCGCACCCGCTCCTGCGGCATCTGCGGACACAATCGAGCAATGCGCCAAGCTGCTGCCCCAAGGCAGGCAATATACGTTTGTCGTCAATGGCACCATCGACTATTCCGGCGCTACGCCGGTAGTGCATGGCGAACTGTCGTTGACCGACGACACGAACGACGATTTAACGCAACGCGCGAGCCCCTTCGCCCAATGCTTTGCCAAGGTTGTGCGTTGAGAGCATACGAGGGCCGCAATCCGGCTGCACGCAATCGGCACCGATCGGGGGCACAGCCAGCGCCGAAACCGTGCCTTTTCACGCCCTCCCGCCGCATCGCGGGGCCAGGCGGCGAACACCGGCCCTCCTCGGCAAACATGAAACTCGGTGCTGTGCTTCTTGCCCGAGAGGCGCTCTCCTCGTTGTTGCATACGATTACTGGTCCGCGTTCGCGCGAGACTTTGATCAGTGCAACGCCGGAGTTGTGCAAGCCCGCGGGGCCGATGCCGGCAAGGTAAACCGTTTCACCGCGGTCGAGCGCGCCGCGAACCATGTGCAGTCGCTTGATCGCGTATCCGCTCGCGGTGTGGAAGATTTGCTTGCTGGCGCAAAAGCGTTCGAACAGCGACCGCAGGATGCGGAATCCCGCGGCGGCTAACCGCGGGTGGCGAGGTCGAATGCGCATGCGGCGGACCGCTTTCCTAGCGTCCCTGCGACTCATTGCGCGGCGAGCCCGGCCCGTCTGGCCCGAATGAAACGCTGGGCCTCGATGCACCAATGCTTCTTGATGCTGAACCATACATCGGCCGCCCAGAGCGCGTTATTGTCGTGGCCGTCGCGGGCACCCGGCGGTTGACCGTTGTCCGCGCCCGGAACGTAGGCGTTGAGCCAGTCCCGCATCTTCGGATCCGCGGCCAACGCCTGTGTTACCGGCACGAAGACGTGGCTGTAGCTCTCCGGCAGCGTGACATTGCGTACCTTGGCCGTTCCGTTGTGATGGTAGAGGTTCGCATTTTCGGGGCCGGGAAAGGTCCATGCGATGAGATCGTTGTCAATCGAATAGCCGGTGAAGTCCTCGACCGTATTGGGAATGGCATGCAAGCGCTTCGCCATGCCCCAGTGTGCCGGTGCGGCCAGGGCCACACCGCCGGCGCCGACGACCGAAACGTACGCCAGGGAAAGGCCCACCACCGGCCGCTGCGTGCCGGTCAGCGGATCGATGATCGAATCGCGATTCTCGCCGATGTCGGTGTTCGGGTTCCAGACGGCGAGCTCGTGGGCAAACGCACCGTTGAGCTCGTAGAGCACCTTGACCGCCTGGATGCCACCCTGACTGTGCCCGACCATCATGGGGCGTACGCCATCGTGCTCGTAATACCACGCGATTTCGCCGGCAAGCCTTGCCGTATCTCCATACGGACTCTGTGAATAGGCGCCATCCGATGGATCACGAATCTTCGCCTCGGGGTAGCCCATCCCGATGAGAAACTTTGCAAACGACCGCATCAGCAGGTTCGTACCGAAGACGCCGCCGTGCACCAGAATGATCTGCGGTGACGGACCGAGCTCCAGAGTGGTCCTGACGTCGTGCTCGGTAATGTGTTCGGGATTGAGGGCAAGGATCCGGTCTTCGACGGCGGTATCGACCGCCGGCGCCGACATCACCGTTGCCTTCGGTGCCCCATTGGGCCCCGGCAGCATCCATCCGCTGCTGTCCGTCGCGGTCGGCGGCTCGGTGCCGCAACCGGCCAGCCAAAAGGCTGCGCCACAAATCAACCCCGCCGCCAGTGCGCGGCACGCCCGGTGCGCGGTTGAAGCCATCGTCACCGCGCCCGACGCGGTCCGGGAACGAGCCTGGCGAGGGCGACCCGTCGCGCCAACCTTCGCGGTCGATCCGAGCTTGGCCAACCTTTCCTCTGCGTTGACGTGCACGGTGACCTAGCCGCTGTCAGATGGGAACGGATAATGCAGGCGTCGCGCCATAAGCCAATCAGGTTCTGCGGTCAGACCCTGCGTCACCTCGATGTTACGGGCTCCAAGCCACTTTTGGCGATAGCCTGTGCCGCAGCCGGCGAGCATAGCAAGCGGAGCAGCGCCCGTGCCGCCTCCGGCTGCTTGGCGCCCGTCTGGCGTGGACTTCCCGCCGCTGCCATCGCTGTGTCATGGGCTCGCTCCCCGAGGTGGGCGTTGTCTTACGCGACAAACCGGCACTGCGACGCGGGCGTCCTGGTATCCATGTTTCGGCCACGGTTCATGTGGTCGTCGATCTCCGCCGCGCAACCGAGCATGCGCGGATAGAGAAAGATGGTAAAGGCGGCCGTTTCCAGCGCCCGAGCAGGATAGCTGCCCTGGCGATAGGGTTGCCACAGCATCTTCAGCAGAAGGGCCGCGATCACGGCGTCGATGTTCACGCAGTAAACGGTGCGCGAAACGCCGGCATCGAACAGCGCCTGCACCAGTTCCCGGTAGTACTCGTGAAAAACGTTGTATTCGCCGCGCTTCTGGAAGAGCTTGTGAATGAAGACCTCGCGCGGATCAAAATTGACCGGTTTGTCCTTGAACACCGGATGGTTCACGCCGGGAATCTTCTGGATGTCCAGGCTCCCCGCTGTTTTCTTGGTCGATTTGTAGTTTGCATACTGCGCGACGTAACGCTGGGCGAGCGCCTTCAGATCGATGCGATGATCCGGATTGCCCGGATCAGTCAAGCCTGAATCGCGAAACTGTTCGATCAGGAAAGCGATGCCTTCGTAGCCGTTTCCGCCGTGCGTGTACCCGCTGTGCGTGAGAAAGCCGACCAAACACTTGTTGAGCTGCACGCGGCCCGGGTCTTCCGGTCCGTCGGCCGAGACCGCACCCTTCGCGCCCTGGGCGGAGATGGCGCCAGGGCCGTTGCTGAGCAGGAGACCGACCAGCGTCTGAAACGCGACCAGGTCGGCCGGCTCCGGTTTCAGTCCGAGAAGCGCGATGAATGCGAGCTCGCTAATGGAGCGCTCGCCGATGATTTCGGCGTTCGCAATGCCGCAGAAACGATCCTTCTGGTGCTGATCGGCGGCCACCGAGGCGCCGATCAACGTGCCGAACAGAGACAGCCACCACGGCAGGCTTTCGGCTGTGAGCCGCGAGGCGCGCTTGCGCATCAGAGGTCCCCAGGCCAAGGTCGCGCAAATCGCCGCCAGCACGGCGTCGCTCGTGGGCATGCCTCCCAAGGACTGGAGGTAGCGCACGAACACAGATTTCGCTCCGCGCGCCCTCAATCCGGTCAGCATTGCACTGGCTCGCGCATCCTCTTTGTCGCCCGCCAGAAGCTTGGTCTCGATAGGTTGCACCCTGCCCAGGTCGAAGCTCTCGTCGTGGGCGGCGACAAGCCCGGCGGCGGCGAAGCCCTCGATCAGCGCGCGTGCGGCCGCGCGCGCCGCTTGCTGTCGTCGCGGCCCGACGATGCAAGCCGCAGCCGCGAGCACACTGTTCGGCGCGTTGCCCGCGTCGCGGGCTGCCTGCGCGGCAGCGAGCGCCGGGTCCCCGTAAAGGTTGAGGTGCGCGCCGATGGCGACGTCGATGAGCTTCTTATCGTTTTCTCCGCCCGGCTCGCGCAGCAGCGCCAGGCTGACGTTCGCCTCGAGCGGATACTGGGCCGCCTCGAGCATCGACACGCCGTAGAGGCTGGTTACCTGGGTCCCGGGGTCCATCTGCGAGGCGCCGGAGGCATCCTTGAGCGGTTGGCGCGGAAACACCGCGCCGATCTGTTTGTTCAACCCGGCGATCTGCTCGCCATACGGTGCAACGGCGTTCACGACCGGCAGATCGAGCGTCGGCGGAAGTTTGACGCCCTGGTTGGACCCGAACCAGGGCTTGAGCGCAAGGCTGCCTTCGGGGGCGAAGTCCGGGCGCGTCGCGTTCTCGCGCATGACCGCGGTCAGTGCCGCCGGGATGTGTGCGATATTCGCCACGACTGCGCCTTGGGCCGAGCATACGGGGTTATCCGGTGTGAAAAGCGCAGCGACGCCGAACTTCTCCATGAACCAGCGTTCTTTGGTTGCAGCATCGTCCGCGCCGCCGGCCATTGCGCCGGCATGACCCACGGCGCGCGTGAGCTTGCTCTTCCAACGCCCGACGACGCATGCCACGACCGGCTTGGTGAATTCGGCATCAAGCTCGTAATAGCCGCCGGGCTCGACATAAAGCACCGCCGCCTTGCTGCGCGCGTCGTTGGCGAGCGCAAAGGCGAACTCGGGCGCCGCAAAATGGATGTAGACGTCCTTGCCGCTGGAGATGAGCGTGGTGGTCCCCCAGCCGGCCATCCGCAGGTACGTCGCTATCGTCGTCGTAAAATTGCCCGAATTCGAAAAGATCGCGATCGAACCTTTGCGCAGCGCTTCCGCCGGCTTGTCGCCGCCGAGCGCGCCGCCGATCCGCACCTGGTGCCACGAATCAGCCACGCCGAGACTGTTGCCACCGAAGATATCGATCCCATTCTGTTGTCCCATGGCGCGGATTTCCCGCGAGTCATGCACGGCAAGCTTCTCGGTGACAATGTAGATTTTCTTGAGATCGGGATTGACGCGGATAAGCTCGGCGACGCCGTCGCGGGCGCCGGCAGGCGGCAGGTAGATCACGCCGCAATTGAAGCGGTGGCCGGCCTGGAGCCCTTCGAGGACATTGTTGTAAACCGGAATATCGCCAAGCGGCGTCTCCAGTACCTGCCCACGGCGGCCTGGCGAGGTGCCGCACACGACGTTGCCGCCGGAGTACGAGTGCCCGACCGGCGTCACGTCACTCGATTCACCCCCGAGGATATTCAGGACGCATACGCGGTCCTCGCGGGTCGCGACCTGTGCAAGCGAGCTGATGCCCACGTAGTACTTGAACTCACCGACACCTTGCTTGTACATGGCGGCTTCCTTCAGCGCGACGTCTTGAGAGACGCGGCTATCTGTTCGCGGCCTGCAGCTCGCATCCAGCCGTCGGCGGCCTTCGCGTAGTTGATGACCTCGCTCATGTCCGAGTCAAAACCGAAGATGCGGTACGGCAACCCCAGCGCGTCAAAGGTATCGCGAGCCGCGCCCATGCCGCGCACCAGGTTCGGGCCCCCGCGCCCGATCACCACGTAAAGCGGCGTCGGCCCATGCTGGCTGAAATGCTCGCGCAACGCGTCGGCGATTGCGCGCAATGTTTCGAAGATGTCCGTGTTGTTCGACTTCCCGCCGATGATGAACAGCACGTTGGTCTGGTGCAGCCAATGCTTGAAACAGATGCGCGCGACTTCCTTCATCTTTTCGTACGGCGGGTTGCCGCCGAAGTCCGATGAGATGATCGCGTCGTCGCCCAGCATTTGCGTCACCAGCGAGTTGGCGCCGCCACCGAAGGTCGGCGCCAGGATCGTGCCGCTGGCATTGATCACGTAAACGTCGCTTTGGCCCTGGTAGGTGCGCAGCCGGTTGATTTCCTGCTCAAAGTCGGAGTAGTCGACAGCGAACAGGTGCGAAGGAAGGTTGAGCCGCTGCCAGCGCGGGTCGTCGCGGTCGAAGCCACACTTGAAGTCACACGCCACCGGCGACAGCCGGCCCCGCTTGTCCTCGTACATCCGGATCGGGTTGAGCTCCAGGGTCGTCATGCCAAAATCGTGATAGAGCTCCCACAGCTTGGGCAGATGCTGCACCAGGGGCGAGATGATTGGCTTCGGAGCATCGAGCGCGGAAAGCGCATTGGCGACGACAAAGGCCTTGAGCCCGGTCAGCGGATCGAACGGGATCTGGGCAACCTGATCCTTGTCGAGATCCTCGATATCCATGCCGCCGTGGTGCGTGAGTGTCATCGTCGGCGCGCGAAAATGCGTCGAGTCGGTAATTGAGAAGTACACCTCATGGTTGGCGGGCACCGCACCCTCGAAGGTGACGCCATTCGCCTTCGCGACCTGGTTGCCGTGGCGGTGCTCGACGAAGTAGAGCCTTTCCTTCTCCTTGAGCGCCGCCTTCAGATCCTTGGCGCGCCCGAGCAGTCCGGCCTTGCCCTTCTTGCCCACACCGCCTTTGAATACCGGCTTGACGAACACCTCACCGTGTCGATCGATCAATGCTTTGATTTCGTCTTCACTGGCATCAGGGCCAAGCACCTCGGCGGTGGGGAAGCCGACGAACTGCAGCATTTTGGATCCATAGAGCATCCCGGTAACTTCCATCGCTTCCTCCCGCCCTATTCCGAGCCCAGTTCGGGCAGCGGCCGGCGCTGCTCCACGTGGTAGCGCACGAGCGCGGCAAACCGATACACCGCATGCACGAACTTGCCGTACGGCAACGTGATGAACAGTGCCAGCACCGCGCCGAGATGAAGCGCAAGCACGATGCCCATGCCCGCCGTCTGGCGCAGCGCGAGCAACAGCAGCCCGGTGCTGCTGACGACTAGCAGCAGCAGCAGGAATGCCACATCCATGCCCGTCTGCCTGCCATCTGCCAACGCCGAATCGCGGTGTGCCTTGAGCCAGAGCAACCCAGCCGGTCCTACCAGCAAGCCCGCACCGCCGGTGCTACCCAGCAGCGTGGGCAGACTCCAGAACGCGTACGGCGCATGGCGCCCCAAGGCGTAATGATAGACCGCGGCGACGCAGGTAGCGGCGAAGCAGAGCAGAAAGCCGTAGAAGGTGAGCTGGTGATACACCCTGCGCGCCTGCGAGGGGCGGTCATCGGGATAGGTGCAGCCGTCGCCACCACCGCGAAGATACTTGAGCTGCAGGGCGGCGCCGATGGCCCGCGCGAACGGGCCGACGCTCAAGAAGGCGCCCGGCTCCTCCCCGATGTCGCGCCAGAAGCGCACCGAAGCAACGATGAGCGCGACGACGACCAGCGCGAAGACCGCACCGAAGGTCCAGGCCATGGCGGCGTGCGAAAGCACTGCGTAGAAGGCGCCCGCGCTGTCCGGATGCGCGGAGAGCAGCGTCTGTCGGTCGACCAGTGCGGCCATGCCCAGCAGAAAGCAGGCCGGGGCGGCGGCGGCGATCCAAGCGACGACCAGGCCGTTGTGCTCGAACAGCGTGGACAGAAATCCGGGCCAGGCGTATTTGCGATAGGTCGCGCCGCGGATCGCCGTCATCATCTTCGGAAAATCGAGCTGGAACTCATGCGGCGGCGCGTATTGACAGGCGTAATAACAGGCGCCGCAGTCGTGGCAGAGATTGCCGAGGTAGGCGAGATCGCCCTCGGTGAACGACAGACGCCGCTCCAGCGCAGGAAAGACTGCGCAGTACCCCTCGCAGTAGCGGCAGGCGTTGCAGATGCTCGCCATGCGCTTGCCTTCCTCGACGAGAGCGCTTGCAATCGGCCTAGCCGATGACATGGCGTGCGGCCTCCGCGCCCGCGATGTGTCCGAAGGTGGTGCCGATCGCCATGCCGATGCCGGCGATGTAGCCCCTGCCCAGTACGTTCCCGGCCATGATTTCGCCCGCGGCAAAAATGTTGGGCGCGGGACGATCATCGCGCCAGAGAACCTGTGCGCGGTCGTTGACGGTCACGCCGAGATAGGTGAACGTGATGCCGGGACGCAGCGGATAGGCAAAGAATGGCGGCGTATCGAGGGGCCGCGCCCAATGCGTCTTGGGCGGCAGGAGGCCTTCGGTTGCGCAGTCGTCGAGCACCGTGTGATCGAACGTTCCGCCTCGCAGCGCCGCGTTGAACCGCGCCACCGTGTCCTCGAGCGCGAGCGCATCAAGTTTGAGCGCAAGCCCGATCTCCCGGATCGAACTGGCCTTCACCGGCGGGAAGACCGGGGGGATGAATTTGCCCATCGATTTGACATCGATGATCGCGTAGGCGATCTGATTGGGCTGCTCCGCCACAAGGCGACCCCAGATGGCGTAGCGTTTGGGCCAGAAGTCCTCGCCCTCGTCGTAGAAGCGCCGCGCGTGCTCGTTGACCACGATCCCCAGCGACACGCAGTCGACCCGCGTGCAGATGCCGCCGTCGAACTTCGGTGCGCGGGCGTCAATCGCCACGCAGTGGCCCTGCGTCGGGTCGCCGATCGATTTCGCTCCGTTGTCGAGCAGTATGCGCAGCACGCGCCCCATATTATAGGGCGTGCCGCGAATGAGGAAATTATCCGCGGCCGGGCCCCACGCTTCCTTCAGCCAGGCGAGGTTCGATTCGAACCCGCCGGCGGCGGCGACAACCGTCGAGGCATGGATTTCCCGGTTCTCCCCGTGAAATGCGGCAATGGCCGAGATAAACCGCCCGTCCTCGAACTTGAGGTCAGTCACCTCTGTGTCGTAGTGGATCTCGACGCCGAGGGCCTCCGCGGCGCGGTAATAGGCGTTGACCAGTGCCTTGCCGCCGCCGAGAAAGAAAGCGTTGGTCCGCGACACGTGCAGGGTGCCTCCGAGAGACGGCTGGAAGCGAACCCCATGCTCGATCATCCACCGGCGGCAAGTTGCGGTATGCTGGATGGTCATCCGGGCGAGTTTCTCATTGGTCTGCCCTCCCGTGACCTTGCACAGGTCCTGCCAGTATTCTTCTTCGCCGTACGTACCCGTCAGCACGTCGGCGGGCGCGTCGTGCATGCAACGCAGGTTGCGGGTATGCCGGCTGTTGCCGCCGCGGAAATGCTTCGGCGCCCATTCAAGGAGCAGCACGCTGCATCCGGCGCGCCGCGCAGTGATCGCCGCGCACAGCGCCGCGTTACCGCCGCCCAAGATCAGCACGTCGTACCTGCGCGAGCTATCCATGGGACAAGCCGGGACGAACCTGCCGCACGGCCCCGGCCGGTCTTGCCGATTCGGGCGTGTTATGGGTCACAGCGCTTCGGCCAGCATCGTTTCGGCGTTGCATGGGTTCGGTTGCAGCCGCTGGGCATCTCGGCGAAGGCAGAATTCGGGCCATGGCATCGCGGCGCGTGTTGACCAAGCCCTCGGGTTTCGGAGCCATCCCGGGCGGACCGGGTCGCGACATGGTATCCCCTGGGGCCGCAATGCGACAGCGCCGGCGACGACCCTCGCGCTGCCGGCACTGGGCCGTCCCATCGGACGCGCCTTGGAACCGCGATTGCGCCCGATCGGATCTCGCCCGGACCGACCCGGTAGCCACGGCCCCGCGCCCGTCGCGGCAACAAGACCCCTGATCCTTCACCCCGGCCGGAAGCTGCGCTCTGCTTCCCGCCGGTATAATCGCCGACGCCTGCCGTAGACGCGGAGGTACCGGCCATGTCGATGCCATTGCAAGCGTTGCTCATGCTGCTCGTTGCGGCGACGGCGCCGACCGCGCGCGCGGAGATCAAGGCGGCGTCGAGCGATGGTTTTGTCATCGCCTACAGCCAGCGGATCGGCGCGGCGCCGGCCGCCGTCTACGCCGCGCTGCCGGCCATCGACCGCTGGTGGAACAGCGCCCACACCTGGTCGGGTAACGCGGCCAACCTGCGCCTCAAGGCCGAGGCGGGAAGCTGCTTCTGCGAGAGCTGGAAGGACGGCAACGTCGAGCACGGGCGCGTGATCATGGTCATGCGCGACAAGATGTTGCGTTTGCAAACCGCGCTGGGGCCGCTGCAGGGCCGGGCCGTGACGGGTGTACTTACCTTCCAGCTTATGCCCGAGGAGAAAGGCGGCGAGGCAGCGACCGTACTGACCCTGACCTACGTCGTGAACGGCGCGAGCGCGAGTGCGCTCGACAAGGTCGCCCCGGCGGTCAATGACGTGCTCGGCGAGCAGTTGGGCCGCTTGGTGCACTTCGTCGAGACCGGCAAGCCGGACGCGCCCTGAAATCGGACAGTGGTCAGGCCAGCGGCGCGACCTTCACGACCTCTTCGGTGGTCGTCAGACCGGCGGCGATCTTGCTCGCGCCGGAGACACGCAGCGGTTTCATGCCTTCGCGATACGCCTGCTCGCGCAGCTTCGCGTCATCGCCATCGGCGTGGATCAGCCGGCGGAGCACAGGTGTCAGGGTCATGATTTCGTAGAGTCCCACGCGGCCGAAGTAACCGGTCATCCGGCACTCGAGGCAGCCCACGGGCATTTGCGTCTGTTGGGGCACGTCGGCACGAAACGGCGCAGTCAGCATCCGCCATGTTTCCTCGTCCGGCGGCTCGCCGGGCGTCTTGCAATGCGGGCAAAGCGTCCGGATGAGGCGCTGCGCCATGACGCCGAGCAGCGTCGAGCTGATGAGATAGGGCGGCACGCCGAGGTCGAGCAAACGCGTGACGGCGCTCGGCGCGTCATTGGTATGCAAGGTCGACAGCACCAGGTGGCCGGTCAGCGCGGCCTGCACCGCCATGTCGGCGGTGTCGCGGTCGCGAATCTCGCCGACCATGATGATGTCGGGGTCCTGGCGCAGCAGCGTGCGCACGCCGCTGGCGAAATCGACGTTGATCGCGGGTTGCACCTGCATCTGGTTGAATTCCGGCGCGATCATCTCGATCGGATCCTCGATCGAACAGACGTTGACCTCGGGCGTGGCGAGCAACTTCATTGTCGAATAAAGCGTCGTCGTCTTGCCGGAGCCGGTCGGGCCGGTGACGAGGATGATGCCGTTGGGCTCGTGGATCATCTTGTCCCAGCGGGCGTTATCATCGCCCCCAAAGCCGAGTTCCTGGAAGTCGCGAATGAGCACTTCGGGCGTGAAGATGCGCATCACGACTTTCTCGCCGAAGACAGTGGGCATGGTCGAAATGCGCAACTCAATCTCCTGCCCCTCGGGCGACACGGTCTTGATCCGGCCATCCTGAGGCCGTCGCTTTTCAACGATCTCCATGCGCGCCAGAAGCTTGATCCGGCTCGTCATCGCAAGCAGCACCGGGACCGGGATGGCGTAGACCTGGTGCAGGACGCCGTCGATTCGGAAGCGCACGATGCCAGCGTCGCGCCGCGGCTCGACATGGATGTCGGAGGCGCGCTGCTCGAAGGCGTATTGCCACAGCCAGTCGACGATGTGGACCACATGCTGGTCGTTGGCGTCGAGCGCACCGTGCCGCCCCAACTCGACCAGCTGCTCGAAATTGCGCGCCAGCGATACGTCGCCACGGGTCGTCTCCGAGGCCTTCTTTATCGAGCGCGCAAGCGTGAAGAATTCGCCGACGAACCGCCTGATGTCCTGTGGATTGGCGAAGACCAGCGTGATCCTCACATGCAGGATCTTCTCCAGCTCTTCGGCCCAGGCGCGCACGAACGGCTCTGCGGTTGCGACGGTCAGCTCGCCACCGGCAAGGGCGACCGGAAGAATACGGTAACGCTCTGCGTAGGCGTTCGACATCGTGTTCGTGACCGCGACCAGGTCGATCTTCAGCGGGTCGATGTGGTGATAGGGCACGCCGAGCTTGTTGGCGAGCCATTCGACCAGCATTTCCAGCGTGAGCGGGGGCCGCGGCGGCACCAGCGAGCGCCACTTCTGGTCGGCGATCAATTCCAGCGGATGGTCGAAACGCTGGGTGCGGGAGCGGGAGAGCCGCTCGGCGTCGGCAGCGGTCACCAGGCCATCGGCGACCATCAGCTTAAGGATGTCTTCGAGCCGCAGGCGCCGGTCCGGGGCGCGCGTCGGGCGCGCTACTTGGCTGTCCGGAGTGGCCGCCGGCGGCGCAGGCGGCGCGTGGATTGGGTGGGGCGAGGCCATCGCGCTACTATAAACCCAAGCGGCTGGCGACGACAGCCGCGCTGCACCGCTTCCATACTGGGTTACCGATGGCCGCCTCGCTCCACGCCGTTCTGGCTGACATTACGGGGCTCGACGTCGACGCCATCGTCAACGCCGCCAATACCACCCTGCTCGGTGGCGGCGGCGTCGATGGCGCCATTCACCGTGCCGCCGGACCGGAGCTGCTCACCGCATGCCGCGAGCTCGGCGGTTGCCCGACGGGCGATGCGAAAATCACCGCCGGCTATCGCCTGCCCGCAAGCCACGTGATTCACGCCGTCGGGCCGGTATGGCGCGGCGGCCGCAGCGGCGAGGCAGAACTGCTCGCCTCGTGCTATCGGCGCGTCCTCGAGTTGGCCTGGGCCCATGGCCTCGTCTCGATCGCCTTCCCGGCCATCAGCTGCGGCGCCTACGGCTTTCCCCTGAAGCTGGCGGTCCCGATTGCGATCAACGCGGTGCGTGGCTTCGAACGGCTCGACGCGCTGGAGCGCGTGGTCTTCGCGTGCGCGCAGCGCGAGGTTTTTGCCGCCTACGCGCGCCAGCTCGCCAGTGGTTGAACCAACGCCGGCGCTCGCGGCGGGCTTCAATCCGACTCGAGGCTTTCCGTTTCGCGCGCCACCGGCTGCTCGGGCACCTGGAAGACCTCGCGCAGATACGCGACATACGCCGGGTCGTAGTCCATTACCTTGGACGGCTCGTCGCTGATTTTTGCCACCGGCTGGCCGTTGCAGCGGGTCATCTTGATCACGATTTGCAGCGCCTCGTAGCCCAGGTCGTTGGTCAGATTCGTGCCGATGCCGAACGCGGTCTGCATGCGCCGGCGAAAATACTCGAACAGCTTGATCGCCAGCGGCACGTTGAGCGAATCGGAGAAGACCATTGTCTTCGTACGCGGGTCGATGCGCATCTTCTGGTAATGCCCGATCAGTTTCTCACCCCATTCGAACGGATCGCCCGAATCGTGGCGCACGCCATCGAAAAGCTTGCAGAAGAACAGATCGAAGTCGCGCAGGAACGCGTCCATGCCGCAGACATCGGACAGCGCGATGCCGAGGTCGCCGCGGTACTCGCGTGCCCATGTATTGAATGCGAATACCTGCGAATCGCGCAGGCGCGGACCGACCGCCTGGCATGCCTGCAGGTATTCGTGGGCCATCGTTCCCAGCGGCGTCAGGCCGTGCTGAAGGGCGAAATAGACATTGCTGGTGCCGACGAACTTCGGGCCGATGCGCTGTTTGAGCGCGAGGATGACCTCCTCCTGCCAGCGTCCCGAAAAGCGCCTGCGCGTGCCGTAGTCGGCGATGCGAAACTCCGGATCCGCTACGGCATTGATCTGCTCGATCTTGGCGTTGAGTCGTCGCCGACCCTGTTCGAAATCGGGCCGCGGCCGGGTGTTGCGGAAGTAGGTTTCGCTGACGATCGCTAGTACCGGGACTTCGAACAGGATGGTGTGCAGCCAAGGCCCCTTGATCGCGATATCGATCTCGCCGGACCCGACGGGTGAGGGCCGGACCTTGATGAAGCGCTCGTCCATGTGAAACAGCCCGAGGAGGTCGACGAAATCGCTTGTGAAGAAGCGCCAGGAACGAAGATAGTCGAGCTCGCGCCGCGAGAACGCGAGCCCGCACAGCGACGCGATCTCGCGCTCGATCTGTCCGATGTACGGTGTCAAGTCGACGCCCGGCGTACGGCACTTGAAGTGATACTCGACCTCGGCTCCCGGAAAATGATGCAGCACGACCTGCATCATCGTGAACTTGTAGAGGTCGGTGTCGAGCAGTGACTCGATGATCATGCGCACTGGCGCGGAGGCGGGCGGCCGGGGTTGCCATGTTACGCGCAGGTGCCGGGCGCGGCCAGTCTGCCGGGGGCAGATAGCTGCCCCGGGGTCGGCGGCGGTTGCGCGGCGAGACGACCCGCATTCGTGGCGGCGAAGGTACACCGACGGCGCCGCCGCGAGAGCCAGCCGGGAGGCCGCGCGCCCGCGCCACGCCCGCGCCGGCCCTGGCGGAGGGAGGGGCCGCGGCGCCGCAAAGGCCTAGTGCACGCTCGGCTTGTCGGCTGGCGCCTGCGTCACCGGGATCACGCGTTTGCCCTGAACCGGCGAGCGCCACGCCGGCTGAAGCGTAACGTGGTCGATGCCGAAGCACTCTGCGAGCAGGCGTTGTGCAGCCGCGAGCGTATCGGGCCATTCGGCCGCGTCGCGGATGAGCAGATGTGCCGACAACGCAGCGCGTTCGCTGCTCATGTGCCAGACGTGCAGATCGTGAACGGTGACCACTCCGGGCACTCGACTCAGGGCGCGGCCGATTTCTTCGTAGGACAGATGGGCGGGAACGCCCTCCATCAGAATCGGAGTCGCCGCCTTGAGCAGCAGCCAGGTCGAGCGCAGGATGAGCACCGCGACGAACAGCGACAGCAACGGATCGATGGGCACCCAGCCGGTCGTGGCGATAACCGCACCGGAAACGAGCGCCGCGACGGAGCCCGCCATGTCGCCCAAAACGTGAATCATGGCGGCACGGCTGTTGAGGCTGCGGCCGCCGGACAGCCTCCACGCGCAAAGCACGTTGACGGCAAGGCCGGCCGCCGCCACGGCGACAACGATGCCGCCTGAAACCGGTGCCGGCGACAACAGGCGCCGCGTCGCCTCGACGGCAATCCAGCCCACGACCGCGAGCATGATGAGCGCGTTGATGAACGCCGCGAGGACCTCGGCACGCGCGTAGCCGTAACTCGCTCGCCGCGAAGGCGGTCGCTCGGCGAGATGTTGCGCGAGCAATGCGATGGCCAGCGCCGCAACATCGGTGACCATATGCCCCGCGTCGGAGAGCAGGGCGAGCGATCCGGCCCACCAACCGCCGACGGCCTCGATGACGGCGAAGCCCGCGGTCAGGACCAGGGCGACCCACAACGCGCGCCGCTCTGCAGCCGCCGTGGCGCGCGGCCGGTCATGCCGGTTCCGATCGGCCGAGTGGGAATGGGCGGACATGGCTTGGCGCAGAGGCAGTTCCAGGCATTCTCGACCAATGCGCTGCGAGCCGCAACGCCATCACATCTGCCGGAACCGATACGCAAAGGCGCGACTCACGGCGAGTGTCTCCGGGCGCGACTTGAGGCGGATCTGGATTCGGCCCGAGAGATCGCGCGTGCTGCTGGCGACATGCGCCAGATTGACGATGGTGCTGCGGTGAATCTGCCAGAAGCGCGCGGGGTCGAGCTGCTCGGCAAGCTCCTTGAGCGCGGTGCGGATCAGCGCTTCGCCCTCGCGCGTGAACACGCTGGTGTATTTGTCGTTGGCCTGAAAATAGCAGACCTCCTCGACCGCGATCAGGCGCACCTGATTGCCTACCGCCGCGCGGATCCAGGCCAGACGCTCGGGCGTTCCCGGCGCCGATGCGGCAAGCGCCGGCAGCATCCGGCCCAGTGTCTCGAGCGCAGCGGCGAGCCCCTCGGGTGGGGAGGCCGTCCTGAGTCGCTCGCGCAAGCGACGCACTGTCTCGCGCAGGCGTTCGTCGGAGACCGGCTTGAGCACGTAGTCGACCGCCTCGCGTTCGAATGCCGTCACTGCGTATTCGTCGTATGCGGTCACGAACACGACGTGCACCCCGGCGGCCACCCGCAACGCCACTTCGAGGCCGGTCAAACCCGGCATGCGTATGTCCAGGAACACGATATCGGGATCGTGCTCGGCGATGAGGCGCAGCGCCTCGGGTCCGTCGCCGGCGACACCAACGATGTCGAGATCCGGCCAGATCGCGGCGAGTCGCTCCTGCAGGTAGGAGGCAAGATGCGGCTCGTCGTCGGCGATCAGCGCGCGCGGCACAGGGGTGGACGCGTTGCTCATGGCGCCGGGTCGATGGGCAGGGTGAGCGTCACCGTCGTTCCGGGTTGCGTATCCTCGATGGTCAATCTCGCCCGCACACCGTAGAGGCTCTCCAGCCTCTTACGCAGATTGGCGAGTCCCAGTCCGCCGCCATCGTCGCCGCGGGTGGTGCGAAAGCCAAGGCCGTCGTCCGCGACCGTCAAGACCAGCAGCGAGTCTTCGCGCCGGGCGCCGACGCGGACCAGGCCACCGGCGATCTTCGGCTCGAGGCCATGCTTGATCGCATTCTCGACCAGCGGCTGAAGGAGCATCGGCGGCAGAGGCAGGGCGGCGACGTCGGGCGCCATCTCCACCTGATAGGAAAGGCGGGCGTTCGTGCGCAGTGCCATCAGATCGAGGTACGCCTGCAGCAGCTCGATCTGTCGCCCCACGGTGGCCTCGGCCGGGCCACTGGCCCGGGCGGCATGGCGCAGGAAATCGATCAGCCGCGCGACCATCCGCTTCGCCGCCGCCGGGTCGACGTCGACCAGGCTGATCACGTTGGCGAGCGTGTTGTAGAGAAAGTGCGGCTCGATTTGCGCTTCGAGCAACTTCAGTTGCGCCAGGTGAAATTGATGCTCGGCCACCTCGACCCGTGCGCGCTCGCGCTGGAACGCGGCCTCCGCCCGGGCCTGCCGCTCGCGGGCGAGGAAGATCGAGGCGAGGATCGCGGAGATGATGAGGCTGAGCAACAGGATCTCCGTAGCGCCCTGGGCCGAAAACACTTGCCCGCGCGCATGGTCCCAGTGCAGCAGCGTAAATCCCAGCAAGTAGCCGCCGAATACGCCGACGATCGTGACGCCCGCGTAATAGGCGCTACGAAGGGCGAATCCTTGCCGCCAGATCCGTCTCGGCAGCAAGGCGTCTCCCAGCACGAACCCGCCGTGGATGAGGTAGCCGATACAGTTGGCGATAACGAAGTTGGCCCAGAGCAGGCGCCCGAGTCGCGCCTCCGACCCGAAGAGAAGACCGAGTACCGTGAATACCAGGACGAAGCCGAGGTTCCAGATGAGCGTATAGAGGAGGTTACGCAGGACGCCCGGCCTGAAACGACGGAAGAATCCGATCAATTCCAGCGGATGACCCGAATGCTCGGAACACCCGGTCTCGGATTCCGGCAGGTGGTCGACGAGCGTCAATTTGTCCATGGTCAGACTCGGTTATCGTTCGAGCCCATGCGGGTCGGGGCACCGCCCCGGTGCTCGATCTGCCTGCCATTCTCGCCATCGTTCGGGTACGGCGCCAGCGGTTCGGCGACGAGTCGCTCGTTTCGGGTGTCAGGCTGGCCTCCGAAGGCGCCGATTGCAGGGCCATCGCCGGCGAACGGCCGCCGGCCGGGGGTGCCGACCCCGTCGGGGCGCTGTGGCCGCAGGCAACGCGGCGGCGCCCCCGGGGGGTGCTTCGCCCCTGTACGGCGGGCAACGGTAGAATGGCGGCGTGGACCACGATGCCCCGGCCGCGCTCGTCGAACGCATCGATGCGCTGTTGCCGCAGACGCAGTGCCGGCGTTGCGGCTACGATGGTTGCCTTCCGTACGCCCGCGCCATCTCGGAGGGCGTTGCGGCCATCAATCTGTGTCCTCCCGGCGGCGAGCGAACCGTTGCCTCCCTCGCGGCGCTGGTGGGGGCGCCGAGGCTACCACTGGATCTGTCCCGGGGTGAACCGGGACCGGTCGTGGTCGCCCGGATCGACGAGGCCGCCTGCATCGGCTGCACGCTGTGCATCGCTGCCTGCCCCGTGGACGCCATCGTCGGCGCGGCTAAGCTGATGCATACCGTGCTCGCCGACCGCTGCACCGGTTGCGAGCTCTGCCTGCCGCCCTGCCCCGTTAACTGCATCGCGCTTCTCCCGACCGGGCAGGAATGGACCCGCGCCGACGCCGAGCTTGCGCGGCAGCGCTGCGCCGACCGCGCTGCGCGGCGTGAAACGAGGGCTGCCCGCGGCGCTCCTTTGGCGCCGCCGCCGAACTTGAGTTCCGGCGTCGACCCTGGGCGCGCTCGACGCCAGGCGGCGATCGCCGCCGCGCTGACCCGCGCCCGTGCCCGCCGTGCGTCGAGGTCGCCGTCGCGTTCGCGACCGTAGCGCGCCTCGGCATGGATCAAGGCGCGGCGCTGCTCCTGGCGATTGCATTCGGACTTGCCATGCCTGCTCTGGGCGCAACCGGCAGTGCAGCCCCTCTCGACGTGGCCTGGCTCGATCGGGCGTGGGACTTCGACCGGCCCTCCGAGTCGGAGGCGCGATTCCGTGCCGAACTGGGCGCCCTGCCGGCCGGCTCGGCAGCCCAGCTGGAACTGTTGACCCAGCTCGCGCGAGCGCAGGGCCTGCAGAGAAAGTTTGACCTGGCGCAGGCAACGCTCGACGCGGTCGAGCGTGCCCTGCCCGGCAACCCCGAGCGCGTTGCCGTGCGCTATCTGCTCGAGCGCGGACGCATCTTCAATTCGACACAGCAGCCGCCCAGGGCGGTACCGTTTTTCCGCGACGCGCTCGAGCGTGCCCGGGCGGCAGGCGAGGACTTTCTCGCAATCGACGCCGCGCACATGCTCGGCATCGCCGCACCGGCCGACGAGCGCTTGCAGTGGAACCTCGACGCGGTCGCGATGACTGAAAAATCGCCCGATCCGCGCGCCCGACGATGGCTGGCGTCGCTCTACAACAATATCGGCTGGACCTACCACGATCGCGGCGATTATGCGGCCTCCCTGGCGTATTTTGAGAAGGCCTTGCCGGCTTGGGAGGCGCGTGGAAATCCACGCGACGTGCGCATCGCCCGCTGGGCGGTCGCGCGCGCGTATCGCTCGCTTGGGCGCTATGACGAGGCCCTGACGATCCAGCAGCAGTTGGCGGCGGAGTTTGCGGCGGCCAACGCTCCGGACGGTTACGTCTACGAGGAGCTGGGCGAGCTCTTCCTGGCCAAGGGCGAAGTCGCGGCCGCGCAACCGAACTTCGCCCGGGCTTACGAGCTCCTTGCAGCCGATGCCGGCCTGCAGGCCAACGAGCCGGAGCGGCTTGCGCGGCTGCGCCGTCTGGGGGGACTCGATTGAACCCGGCCAAGCGCCTGGAAATCTTTCGCCGCCTGCGGGCACAGAATCCGCATCCGCGCAGCGAGCTCCTGTATCGATCGCCGTTCGAGCTGCTCGTTGCGGTGGTGCTCTCGGCACAGGCGACCGACCGCAGCGTGAATCTCGCTACCGCGAGGCTCTTTCCGATCGCCAACACCCCGCGAGCGCTGCTCGATCTCGGCGAGGAGGGGCTGATTCCGTTTATTCGAACCATCGGCCTGTATCGCAGCAAGGCGCGAAACATCATGGCGCTGTGTCGGCAGCTGCTCGAGGAACACGGTGGCGCGGTTCCGGCCGACCCCGCGGCGCTGGTCAAGCTCTCGGGGGTCGGCCGCAAGACGGCGAATGTCGTGCTCAACGTGGCCTTCGGCCAACCGACGATCGCGGTCGACACCCATGTCTTCCGCGTCGCCAACCGTACCGGCCTGGCCCCGGGCAAGACGCCCGACGAAGTCGAACGCAAGCTCCTGAAGTTCACGCCGAAGCAGTTCCTGCACGATGCCCACCACTGGCTGATCCTGCACGGGCGCTACGTCTGCCTGGCGCGCAGGCCGAAATGTCCGGACTGCCGGATTGTCGATCTATGCGAGTACCGCGGGAAGACGCCCCTTAAGGCAACGTAGGGAGCGGCCGAAGCCCTGCTCCGCAGGTGCGGAGCAGGTCAATGCTTGACGACAAGCACCGCCGGCTGTGCCGCGTAATACGCGGCAAGATTGTCGATGTCCTGCGCGGTCAAGGCCCCGGCAAACGCGGCCATGATCGCGTTCTTGCGCGCGCCCGACTTGTAATCGCGCAACGCCTTGGCGAGGTAGTCCGGGCGCTGGCCGCCGAGCTTGGGATAGTCCGGGGTCGGCGTGTTGCCGTCGAGGCCGTGGCAGGCCTGGCATACTTCCTTGACCTTTGCTTCTGCGGCCTTGAGGTCGGCGGCGCCAGCCGTCGCGGCCGCGCCCAGCCCTATCGCTGCGAAAAGCCAGCACAGCGTCGTCCTCATCGCCGTCTCACTTGCCCGCGGCGCCGGTCTCGGCACCGCCGTAATACGCGGCGAGGTCGGCCATATCCTGATCGGAAAGCGACGCAGCGATGGCCCGCATCGACGGATGGCTGCGCTCACCGCTCTTGTATTCCTGCAGCGCCTTGACGATGTACGCCGGATGCTGGCCGCCGATCTTGGGGACGCTGTATACCTCCGGGTACGCGGTGCGCCACCCGGAGATGCCGTGGCACCCGTCGCACATCTGGTCCTTGCTCTCACCGGCGACCGGGTTGCCGGCGAGCGCCGCCTGGCACCAGGTAGGCTGCGCCAGGACGAGGAGCGCGAGGGCGGCGCAGAGCTGCGTGAATTTCATCGTTGAGGAAGGACGGGCCGTAGGTGAAACCGCCGCATTCTACGTGGTTGCGGCAAAGCCGGTCAACGCTCTAGGAGGTGCGATTTTTCCTTGACGGACTTCCATTCATCGGCATCGGCCGGCGCCGGCTTGCGTTCGATGATCGGCTTCCAAAGCTTGGACAACTCCGCGTTCAGCGCCTTGAAGGATTGCTGGTCGGTTGGCACATCGTCTTCGGCGAAGATGGCCTCCACCGGGCATTCGGCCACGCACAGGGTGCAATCGATGCACTCGTCGGGATCGATCACCAAGAAGTTCGGTCCTTCGCGGAAGCAGTCGACGGGACAGACGTCCACGCAGTCGGTGTACTTGCAGCGGATGCAGCTTTCGGTAACAACGTAAGTCATCGGCCCTCAACTCCGGCGTTAGCCGAGATGTTGATTCTACCAAATTCATCCCCAGATGGGCTGCAGGCGCGGCACGCGAGCCGCGTCTTGCGCAGCACACACCTTTCAGCTAACGTACAAGCGATTCCTGCCGGGTTGGTCGGCCTGTTTTGTAGGCGTGAGCCGCAGCGCGGCTTCCAGTGAGGATTGCATGAGCGAACATATCAAGCACGTGACCGACGCGAGCTTTGACACCGATGTCCTTAATGCGGGCACGCCGGTGCTCGTCGACTACTGGGCGGAGTGGTGCGGGCCGTGCAAGATGATCGCGCCGATCCTCGACGAGGTCGCCAAGGATTACGCCGGGCGGGTCACGGTGGCGAAGCTCGATGTCGACGCCAACCCGGGGACGCCGGCCAAATACGGCATTCGCGGCATCCCCACCCTGATCCTGTTCAAGGGCGGCCAGGTTGCGGCGCAGAAAGTCGGCGCGCTGTCCAAATCACAACTTACTGCCTTCCTCGACAGCCAGCTCTGAGTCCGGGCCCGTGGGCCCTATTTGACAGTCCCCAACGAACCGGCTAGGCTTTTGATGGATTGCCGCGCCCGCGGGCGTGGCATAGAAGCGGATCCGAGCTGAATCGGACCGTACCGCGGGTCGCCATCACGGCGCTGCCTGCTCCGGCGCCAAACCCCAGATCGATTTCAGCGGCCGTCTTATTTGCGCCGCGCTTGCTCACCCTGCCCTGCTACCTGCACACCTCTATGCACCTGTCCGACCTCAAGTCCAAACCCGTGACCGAGCTCGTCGAGATCGCCAACACCAACGAGATCGACGGCGCTAACCGGATGCGCAAGCACGATCTGATCTTCGCCCTGCTCAAGAACCAGGCAAAGAAAGGCGAGAGCATCTTCGGCGATGGCACGCTCGAGGTTCTGCCCGACGGTTTTGGCTTCCTGCGCTCGCCGGACACGAGTTATCTCGCCGGGACCGACGACATCTACATCTCACCCTCGCAGATTCGCCGCTTCAACCTGCACACTGGCGACACCATCGAGGGTGAGATCCGCACCCCCAAGGATGGCGAGCGCTACTTCGCACTGGTCAAAGTCGACAAGGTCAACAGCGAGCCGCCGGAGAATGCGAAGAGCAAGATCCTGTTCGAGAACCTGACGCCGCTGTTTCCCGACGAACCGCTCATTCTCGAACGCGACATCAAGGCTGAGGAGAACATCACCGGCCGCATCATCGACATCGTCGCCCCGATCGGCAAGGGCCAGCGCGGCCTGCTCGTATCGTCGCCTAAATCCGGTAAGACGGTGATGCTGCAGCACATCGCGCACTCGATCGCCGCCAATCATCCCGACGTGGTTCTCATCGTGCTGCTGATTGACGAGCGGCCGGAGGAAGTTACCGAAATGACGCGCACCGTGCGCGGCGAAGTCGTCGCCAGCACGTTCGACGAGCCGGCGACCCGGCACGTGCAAGTCGCGGAAATGGTGATCGAGAAGGCGAAGCGCCTGGTCGAGCACAAGAAGGACGTCGTGATCCTGCTCGATTCGATCACCCGCCTCGCGCGCGCCTACAACACGGTCGTGCCGGCCTCGGGCAAGGTGCTCACCGGCGGCGTCGACGCCAACGCGCTGCAGCGCCCCAAGCGCTTTTTCGGCGCCGCGCGCAATATCGAGGAAGGCGGCTCTCTGACCATCATCGCCACCGCACTCATCGACACCGGATCGCGCATGGACGACGTGATCTACGAAGAATTCAAGGGTACCGGCAACATGGAGATCCACCTCGACCGGCGGATGGCCGAGAAGCGGACCTATCCAGCCATCAACGTCAACCGCTCCGGGACGCGCAAGGAGGAGCTGTTGCTCAAGCAGGACGTGCTGCAGAAAGTCTGGGTATTGCGCAAGCTCCTGTACCCGATGGACGATCTCGAGGCGACCGAGTTCCTGGTCGACAAGGTCAAGCAGACCAAGAACAACGCGGAATTCTTTGACTCGATGCGCAGGGGGTGATCGGCTGGCGGGGCCGTCCGGCTTGAACGCCGCGGGTTCGGCCGCACCTGGTGTTGCAATGCAGCGCGATCGCGGGCATACTGCGCTGTTCCGGCCGCAGCCGCCAGACGGTAACTCGTTGAACCAACTAGCTATTTTGTTGTCGGGCCGTCAGGCGACACGCGAACGAGGAGGCAACGCGGGCCCGCCTTGGGCCCATGTACAGGTGCTTCGATGAAAACCGGCATTCACCCGCAATACAGCGAGATTCAGGTTACGTGCAGCTGCGGCAACACGTTCACGACGCGTTCGACGGTCAACAAGCCGCTGCACGTCGAAGTGTGCTCGGCCTGCCATCCCTTCTACACGGGCAAGCAAAAGATTGTCGATACCGCGGGCCGGGTCGAGAAGTTCCGCCAGCGCTACGCCGGCAAGAACAAGGCGGCGGCGTGACCGGCGCGCTTTCCAGCCCAGCGAAAAAGGCAGCTTAGGCTGCCTTTTTGCATTGCACCGAAGGCGGCGTCGGGCGACGCATGACAAGAAAATTGCCGCGGCCCGGCCCCCGGCCGGACAATGACGGCATGAGGAGCCCGTGCCGCTCTCCGCTGCTCTGAACCGCGCCGATGGGACCTCGGAGCTGTCGCCTTCCGGACCGTACCGAGGCCTGAAGCAGCTCGGCTTGGTGCTGCTGTGCGCGGCATGGATCGTGCTCGGCCTATTCGGCCACGATCCGTGGAAAGCCGACGACGCAAGCGCCTTCGGCGTTGCCTACGACATGCTCAAGCAAGGCGACTGGGTCGTGCCGCACCTGGCCGGAATGCCCGTGCCCGATCGCCCGCCGCTGCTGTACGCGCTGGCCGCCGCGACCGCCTGGGCGCTTCGCGGCGTCATGCCTTTGCACGATGGCGCGCATGCCGCAGTCGGGTTGTGCCTCGGCGTAACGCTGTGGCTGCTCGCGCTCGCGGCGCGCGAACTCTACGGCCGTGCATTTCGCTGGCTGCCGGTGCTCATCTTCGTCGGCTGTGTCGGACTCTGGGATCGGGGGCATCTGCTCTCGCCGGAGATCGGGCTGCTCTTAGCCGATGCGCTCGCGTTGTACGCGCTCGCCCTGGCCTTGCGCCGACCGGTTGCCGGCGGCGTGTTGCTCGGGCTCGCGATCGGGACGGGATTTCTTTGCCGCGGCCCGATGGCGGCGACCACCATCGCGCTGACCGCGGCGTCGCTGCCGCTGTTCGCTCCGTGGCGGACCCGCCGGTACGTGGTGTCGATCATGGCGGCGATCATTGTCGCCGTGCCGCTGATCGTCGCCTGGCCCGCGGCGCTGTACCTGCGTTCGCCGACGCTTTATGCGCAGTGGGCGGAGGCGCAAAGTCTTGTCCAGTACTTCGGTCTCACGGCCAACGCGCCGCCGCGAGAGCCGTTGTACTACCTGAAGAACCTGCCTTGGTTCGGATGGCCGGCCGTGCCGCTGGCGCTGTGGACCCTGTGGGTGCGGGGTCGCGGGTACAACGGAAGCCTGCTCACGCCGGGGGTGGAATTGCCGGGTGCGATGTTCTGCATCCTGATAGTCATCCTCTCGGCAGCACCGGAGCCAAGGGCTAGCCTGGCCCTGCCGCTGCTCGTCCCGCTGGTGTTGCTCGGGGCCGCCGAGGTCGATACGTTGAAGCGTGGCTACTCGGGGGCACTGGATTGGTTCGGCATCCTCACCTTTGGCTTGCTCGCAATCCTGCTCTGGGGCCTGTGGCTCGAATCCTTGCGCAGCGGCCTGCCGGACGTCGTGGCGCGTCTGTTCCGCGACACCCAGCCCGGGTATCGTCCTCCATGGCAGTTGCTGCCGGTGTTGGCGTCGATATTCCTCACCCTGCTATGGCTGGCGCTGGTGCGGCCGGCGCGTCGCTCCAATCGGCGCGCGGTGCTCAACTGGGCCGCCGGCATGATGCTCGCCTGGGGCCTGTTTGGCACCATCTGGCTGCCCTATGTCGACTCGCGTCGCAGCTATCGCCCGGTTGCCGAATCGCTCGCCGCCCAGCTTCCGCCCGGAACCTGCATCGCCAGTCGCAACGTCGGCGAGCCCCAGCGTGCATTACTCGAGTATTTCCAGGACATCGTAACCGTGCGCGACGATGCCCCCGGCGCGGATCGGTGCCCGTTGCTGCTGCTCCAGGTCGGGCACGACGATTCGGCCGAGCCGCCGGACTCGGCCTGGGATAAGGTCTGGGAAGGCCACCGCCGCGGCGACGACACCGAGCGATTCATCCTCTTCCGACGGCTGCCCGCGGCGTCCCCGAAACCGTGAAATTCTTCGACGAAGCGGTCATCGAGGCGGTGGCCGGAGACGGCGGCAACGGCGCGGTGTCGTTCCGACGGGAGAAGTACGTTCCGCGGGGCGGCCCCGACGGCGGCGACGGGGGCCGTGGGGGAAGCATCTACGCGCTGGCCGACCGCAATCTCAACACGCTCATCGATTACCGCTATGCGCGCACGCACCGCGCCAAGAGTGGAGAGCGCGGCCGTGGTGCGGATCAGTACGGTCGCGGCGGGCCCGACTTGGTCCTGCGCATGCCGGTAGGCACCGTCATAACCGACGCCGACACCGGCGAACTCGTCGCCGACCTCGACGCCGATGGCGCGCGCGCGCTGATTGCCAAGGGCGGCGAGGGAGGGCTTGGCAATCTCCATTTCAAGTCGAGCACGAACCGTGCACCGCGGCAGGCGACCCCGGGCGAGGCAGGCGAAAAGCGGCGGCTCAATCTTGAACTCAAGGTCCTCGCCGACGTCGGACTGCTTGGCATGCCCAACGCGGGCAAGTCGACGCTCATTCGCGCGATCTCGGCGGCGCGACCGCGGGTCGCCGATTATCCCTTCACCACCCTGACCCCACACCTCGGTGTAGTTCGGGTCGACCACAACCGCAGCTTCGTTGTCGCCGATATTCCAGGGCTCATCGAAGGCGCGGCCGAGGGCGCCGGACTCGGCCATCGCTTCCTGCGCCATCTGCAGCGCACGCGCTTGCTGTTGCACATAGTCGATCTCGCGCCGCTCGACGGCGCAGTCGATCCGGTCGCCGAAGCGCGCGCGATCGTCAAGGAACTCAAACGCTACGATGAGCGACTGTTTGAGAAGCCGCGCTGGCTGGTTTTGAACAAGCTCGATCTGCTTGCAGCCGCCAGCCGGGAGGAACGGGTCGCGGCGTTCATCAAGGCTTATCGCTGGAAGGGTCCCGTTTTCGGCGTGTCCGCAATCAATGGCGAGGGCTGCCGCCAGTTGGTCTACGCGCTTATGCAGTGGCTCGACCACCATCCCGCGCTGCCTGCGCTCGCGGCCGCGCCATGAGCGCTGCGCCCTCCACATCGGTCGTCGCCGGTGCCAGGCGACTCGTCGTCAAGTTCGGCTCGAGTCTCGTCACCGCGAATGGTCGCGGCATCGATCACGCAGCGGTCGGTCGCTGGGCCGAACAGATTGCCGCGCTGAGGGCGACGGGCAAGGAGATCGTGCTTGTTTCGTCCGGAGCAATCGCCGAGGGCATGCAGCGGCTGGGCTGGGCGAAGCGACCAGCGGCCATTCATGCCTTGCAGGCCGCGGCGGCAGTCGGCCAGATGGGGCTCATCCAGGCCTACGAGACGGCGTTTTCACACTTCGGGCTGCGCACCGCACAGATCCTGCTTACGCACGAGGACCTCGCCGATCGCCGGCGTTACCTCAATGCCCGTTCGACCCTCCTCACCCTGATCGGCTTGGGCGTGATCCCGATCATCAATGAAAACGACACCGTGACCACCGACGAGATCCGCCTGGGGGACAACGACACGCTTGGCGCGCTGGTCACGAACCTGCTCGATGCCGATGTTCTGCTGCTGCTGACCGACCAGGATGGCCTATACGATGCGGATCCGCGCAAGGATCCGGCAGCCACTCTCGTGCGCCGGGCGCAGGCCGGCGACCCAAAGTTGGAGGCCATCGCAAGCGGTGCGGGTTCGGCGCTGGGCCGTGGCGGCATGCTCACCAAGGTGCTCGCCGCCAAGCGCGCCGCGCGCAGCGGCGCGTCGACGGTGATCGCCAGCGGGCTGGCCGAAAAGGTGCTGACGCGGCTCGCCGCGGGTGAAAGCATCGGCACCGAGCTCGTCGCGGAAACGCTGACGCTCGCTGCGCGCAAACAGTGGCTTGCCGATCACGTGCGGCTTGCCGGCCGCTTGACACTCGATCCGGGCGCCGTGCGCGCGCTCGCGCGCGAGGGCAAGAGCCTGCTGCCGATCGGCGTCATTGCCTGCGAAGGTCAGTTCGAGCGCGGTGAAGTCGTCGGTTGCTGCGATGCGGACGGACACGAGATTGCGCGCGGACTGGTCAATTACAGCGCCGCAGAGACGCAGCGCATCCTGCGCAAGTCGTCGTCTGAAATCGAGGCGATCCTAGGCTACGTTGACGAGCCGGAGCTCATTCACCGCGACAACCTGGTGCTGCTCGCCTGAACCAGGCAGCGCGGTTCCCGCGGGTGGCAACTGGCGCGCAGGTCGCGCCAGCGAACCCGCAAGTAAGGCAATCCGGGTGCGCTTGGCGCGTTAGACAGTCCCGCCACGGTCACCTAAACTCAAGCTTCGCCCCCGGCACAGTTCCCCGTGCGAGCCCGCCGCCGCGGCGCGAACGTAGCTGCAGGACCCTGCTCGACACCAACCACAAGGAGGAGACGTGAACCTGATCGCACGCGTCAAGGATATCTTGCTGCAACCCAAGGTCGAGTGGCCAAAGATCGCGGCGGAGACCGCTACGCCACAATCGATCTATGCCGGTTACGTCGCGATCCTGGCGGCGATCGGTCCGCTCGCGATGCTGATCCGAATGAGCGTCGTCGCGGCGGTGGTGCAGTACGTCATGGCGCTGGTCGTGACCTTCCTGCTGGCATTGATCGTGGATCTTTTGGCGACGACATTCGGGGGCGAGAAAAATTTTGTCCAGTCGCTCAAGCTCGTTGCCTTTTCGTATACGGCGCCATGGATCGCCGGCGTCTTTCTCCTCCTCCCGGTCGTGGGTGCGATCATTGCGCTGCTGGCTGCGATCTACGCCTGGTATACGTTCTACCTCGGCGTGGCGGTGCTGAAGAAATGCCCGCAGGAGAAGGCCGTCGGCTACACCATTGTGGTCGTAATCTGCGGCATCCTGCTCGGAGTGGTGCTCGCCGGTTTTCTTCTCTCGATGGTGGTCGGCGGCGGGGTGATAGGCATGAACGCGATGGGTATGTTCCACTGACGACGCCGCGGCGCCCGACAAGGCCCGGGCGCTGCGTGTTTCAGGCCTCGCCGGAGGGCTTGCCGTAGGGCGAGGGAACGACCGCGTGCGCCCAGCCGTACAGGCGCTCGCGCCGGGTCTGCGGGCGATGGTGCAGGAAGCGCTCGAGCTCGGTCAAGGCGCGGCGGTACACTTCGCGCTTGAAATCGATCACGCTGTCGAGCGGAATCCAATACTCGTGCCAGCGCCAGGCGTCAAACTCGGGATGGTCGGTCGCGCGCAGGGATACGTCGCTGTCGCGGCCAACGAGGCGCAGCAGGTACCAGATCTGCTTCTGTCCGCGATAGCTGCCGCGCCATTCGCGCTTGATCCAGTGCGCGGGCACTTCGTAGCGCATCCATTCGCGGGTACGGCCGAGAATCTTGACGTGCCCGGGGGCCAAGCCCACTTCTTCCTTCAGTTCCCGATACATCGCCTTCTCGGGCGTCTCGCCGGGATGGATACCGCCTTGCGGAAACTGCCACGCGTGCTCGCGGATCCGCTTACCCCAGAACACCAGGTTCTTCGAGTTGACGATGACGATGGCGACGTTCGGGCGATAGCCGTCACGGTCCAGCATCACAACCACCTGTGATTCAGCAAGTTGACGCCATTTTTCCACAGTTCGGGGGCGCTTGCCAAGCCACGGCGGCGGCGAGCTGCCCGCCAGGCGGCGCGATCAGGCGCTCGGCACCGATTCGCGCGGCGTAACCGCGAGCAGCAGGCGCTGGTGGCGTCGCAACACGATCATCTGCACGACCTCGCCGATTCGACCGCCGGTAAGCACGCGCTGCAGGTCATCGACACCGGTGATCGGTGTCTCGTCGAGGGCCACGATGATGTCGCCCGTGCGCACGCCCGCGAGCGCAGCCGGGGAATCGGGCGCGACTGTCTCGACACGTGCACCGGTTTCATGCGGCAGATTGAAGTGGCGCACAAAGCGCCGCGGCAACGGCAGGTCCTGCGCGCTGACGCCGAGGTAAGCGCGTCGCACGCGTCCTTCGCGAATCAGCGCGACCGCGACGCGGTCGGCGGTATTGGAAGCGATGGCGAAGCAGATGCCCTGCGCCGGCAGAATGACCGCTGTGTTTACTCCGATCACGGCTCCGGCCGAATCGACCAGCGGCCCGCCCGAATTGCCCGGGTTGAGCGCCGCGTCGGTCTGGATGATGTTGTCGAGCAGGCGCCCCGTGGCGCTGCGCATCGACCGTCCGAGTGCGCTGATGATGCCCGCGGTCACGGTGTGCTGGAACCCGTAGGGGCTGCCGATGGCGATCGCGACCTGGCCGACGCGCAGGCGTGAGGAGTCACCAAGGCGCGCATGCGCCAAATGGTCGGCGCCGACTTTGACGACTGCCAGATCGGAGTCCGCGTCGTGGCCGACGAGCTCGCCGGCAACGGTGCGCCCGTCGGGCAGTGTTGCCTGAAGCGCACTGGCGCCGGCCGCAACATGACTGTTGGTGATCACATAACCGTCGGGGGTGATGATGAAGCCCGAGCCCGAGCCGTTCTGCGCCTTCCCTCGACGCGTCGCGCGCTCGACCCCTATGTGCACGACCGAAGGACGTACGCGGGCAACGGCAGCGCTCACGCTGCGCGAATACGCGTCGAGCAACTCGGCGTCGGATTCGGCTGCGGGCGCCGGCGTCCCAGCACCTGGGGCGCTGGCGTCGGCCTCGTCGAGCACCGCGTGCAGCGTGGGCTCGGGATACCGGTCAAGGGGGGCCATCGCAAGCCAATTGGCGGCGGCCGCCGCGATTTTCAAGGTGACCGATGCGCCTCCCCTGAAGGACTCAGACCGCGCATTCGATCACCCCGTCCGTTGCCTGCAGGCGCGCAGCCCCGGCCATTCTCCCTGCCTGGGTTCGTACGCGTCGCTGACGGCCCCGAATCGGCGTCGGCATGCGCGATCGCAATCCTGTGGTCGTTGTTGCGCTCCGTTGCCGTGGAATCGGCAGCCCGCGCCGTGCCCATCGCAAACAGGCACAGGGCCGTCGCAACAACCACTTCCGGCATCGTCAGCTCTTTCAGCATGATCTTGTCTCCTTTTCAAGGTCGCCGGGGGTGCCGCGTTCCGCGCTCAATCTAATTCAGCTTCTCCCAATCGCGGACCTGGCGGGCCGCCTCATCGCGGGACAGCCCGTAAGCTTCTTGGATCCTCCCGATCAGTTCATCGCGCTTGCCGTTTATCTGGGCGAGCGAGTCGTCGGTAAGCTTGCCCCACTGCTGTTTGATCTTGCCGCTCACCTGCTTCCAGTTGCCTAGCACACGGTCCCAATTCATCCCAGGCTCCTGTGACCATTGGAAAAGTACGCGCCACCGAGGCGTGACAACCGCTGTCCTGCAACCTGCGTGCCAGTTCGGTTTTTGTCGCCTGCACAAGAAGTTACGGTCCTTTATCGCCCTCCTGGCCCGTTCGTCCGGGTAATTGCTTCCTCCCTCTGCTGCCGGGCAAGGCAATTCCTACGCAAGCGGTTTATGGGCTGAGCAGGGCGCCCCAGCCACGCAGCGATGGGACGTGATCGCACGCCGTCTTCAGCGCAAGCATGATCGGCACGCCGAGCAGCAGCCCCCATCCACCCCACAACATGCCCCAAAAAAGCAGCGCGACAAAAACTGCCGGCGCGTTCATCCTTGCCGCCCGACCCATGAGCCAGGTCTGCAGGCCGATCCCAAGCACTCCGGCGATGGCCAGTACGACGCCCGCGGCCACTAACGCCGGGGTCAAGCCTCCGAGCTGAACGTACGCGGCAAGCCCGGCTGCCGCCGCCAGAGCGGCCGCGCCCAGGTACGGAATGATGCACAGCACGGTCGCCGCCACGCCCCAAACGAGCGCCCGGTCGACGCCGAGGGCGTGCATGGCCAAGCCGGTCGCCACGCCGACCGCAAGATTGACCACGAGGATCACGGCGCAGTAGTGCTGATTGAGGCGATGCACATCGTCGAGGATCCGCAACGCGATCTTTCGCCGCTGCAACGAGCTTCCGACAACTTGTATTAGTTTGTGGCGGAACAGGTTTCCCGCAAGGAGCAGAAAAAAGGTCAGAAACAACACCGATACCACCTGTCCCGCGGCGACGATGGCGGTACCGGTACCGACGAAAACGAGCGAACGCAAATCGAATGCCGGCGGTGCCGCTGCCTTCGGCGACTCGGAATTCGCCGGCTGTGCCGCCACGGCCAGCTTCTCGAGCGCGGCAGCTGTCTCCTGCACGTGATGGAGCGGATTGACCCCGTTGCGCTGCCAGGCGGCAATCGAGACGCGCACCTTTTCGACTGCTTGCGGCAGCAATTCAAGCAGATCGGCGGCATCGCTGCCGGCTCGATATGCCGCCGCGGCGCAAAGCGCGACGAAGAAGAGCATGACGATTGTGGCACCGACCACGCGAGGCACGTGCCATGCCTGCAGCCTCCCGACCAAAGGCGAGAGCAGGTAGCTGAGAAACACGCTGACGACGAGCGGAATGAGAAACGCCGCCGCGACGCGAATGGCGACCAGCACGACGACGATCGCGATGGCGATCAGCGCCGTTGTGCGCGCGTCAGGCGCCGGGCGCGTGCCTGCGGTCCGTGCCACGACCGTACTCGCTTCTGCCATTTGCGCCCGCGTCACGCGCGGTAGGTTCCAAGGCGCATTCCCGGTGTCCGGATCGTTGGCGGTGGTATCCGCCAGCGGCGCCGAATCCGCCGCTACATCCGGTGTTCCACTGCCTTGGATCCTTCTTGAATTTTCTGGCCGCCCTTCTCGATGTCCTTGCCCATCCCGTTCACCGTATTGCAAGCTGTCAGCATCAGCGCGGTCGCTAGCGCCGCAAAGCAGTAGATCAATTTGCTAAGCATTGGCAGTCCTTCCCGTGAAAAGGCGGCGATGTTTCCGGACAAGGAATTAGCAAGTCACATGCCATCCGCGCCCGCTCCACCCGCCACCAGACCCCGCCGGCCGCCAGCACCGCCGAAGCTGCGCAACACTTGCTCGTCCAGGCAGAAATTACACAACCTGCCCACGACGCGCAGGGCGGCCCCGCTCCGCCCGCATTCGGGGCCGGTCGGTGAGTCGCGCGAGCTCACCGGCGGGCACGCCGGCGCTAGATGCGCCGGAACAGCCCCACCACCAGGGATACGACGAACAGCACCAGGAAAATAAAAAACAGCACCTTGGCGATTTCGGCCGCGCCGGCGGCGATTCCTCCGAATCCGAACAGCGCTGCGATCAGCGCGATGACAAAGAACACGACCGCGTAATGCAACATGATCATCCCTTTCGCAACAGACCGATGTCGATGCTGCGCATGGAGGTGCAAAAACGCCGCTGCGCCCACGCATCTGCCCGTTGTGACGCAAGCAGCGTGCCAGGTGCCGGCGACGCGCCGCAAAGGAACAGGTAGACGCGCGGAAGAAGCGCCCCGCGCGCGACGCGGCAAGGATTACAGGAGTGTGGCAGCATCTGCGCTGTCACCGTTGCTCTCGAGATCAAGCCGCGCGCGCATCAGGCGTCGCGCCGCAGGGCGTCGAGAAAACGATCGTACTCGCCTGACTTGTCGAAAAAGAAATCGGCACCGACGAGTTCGCACTGGAGGCGATATTCGGAGTTGGCGTAGTTCGAGAGCACGTAGATGCGCGGTCGCGGCGCAAATCCCTTTTCCCTCAGCTGGCGCACGACTTCGATGCCGTTCCCCTCCTTCAACCGGATGTCGGTCACGACAACATCCGGTTTCGCGGCGACGATCGCCGCCACCGCCGCACCCTCTTCCTCGGCAAAGCCGATGACATCGAACCCTCCCAAGGTCTGGAGGTTCTCGATGATTCGCCTGCGGATGAGCGGCGAGTCTTCGACGATGAAGACGCGCAGGGGCGGCCTCATTGCTTGCGCCGTTACCCTAGCCCATCAGGCTGTGCTTCAGCGCGTACGCCGTGAGATCCGCATTTCGCGTGCACTCCATCTTCTGCAGGATGCGTGTGCGATAAGTGCTGACCGTCTTCACCGACAGGTGCACCTCGTCCGCGATCTGGGTTACGGTCTTGCCGCAGGCGAGCTGCACGAAGATCTGAAACTCCCGGTTGGACAGCTGCCGATGCGCTGGCTCGGGCGCTTTGCCGGTGGCCTCGAGCGCCAGGGCCTCGGCCAGCGAGCGGCTGATGTACTTGCGCCCGGACAGGATCATCCGGAGCGCCTCCAGCAGATCCTTCGCTTCTCCGGTTTTTGAAAAAAATCCACTCGCTCCCGCCCGGAGCAGGTTGACCGCGTATTGTTCCTCAGCGTGCATGCTGACAATCAGAATCGGCAGGTTCGGCCGCCGTCGCTGGAGCAGGGTAACGGTCTCCACGACCGAGGCGTCGGGGAGCGAGATGTCGAGCATCACCACATCGAACTCGCGGGTGGTTGCAAGTTCGAGCGCCGAGGCAGCCGTACCGGCCTCGCCGCTCACTTCGAGATCGGCGGTGGCGTCGATCAGCTCGCGGAATCCGGCACGCACCAGCGCATGATCGTCGACCACAAGGATCCGCTTCTTTTGTGCGTTCGCGACGCCTTCCATTTTCGATCCCTGCGTGCATTCATCGCTTGTGTCGGATAGCATTCTAGTCTCCTCGGGGCAGAAGAACCAAGTTGTCGGTTCAGGCAGCCAGCTGCACGTTGGCCGCCCCGTCGGGCAACGCGTCGAGGGTGGCCCGCGTTGCGCCGCCATAGGCGTGCAGACGGTTGTAGAGGGTCTTCAGGCTGATGCCGAGGACCTGCGCCGCCTTCGACTTGCTGCCATCGAGCGAACGCAGGGTAGCCATGATTAGTGCGCGCTCGGCGAGCTCCAGCGATGTCCCGACCCGAATCGTGACCTCGTTGCCGGCCTCGACGTCGGTACGCTGGGCCGGCGCGGCAGCGACCGTCGCGGTGAGCTCGCCGCCGACATCGATGTGAACTTCGTCATCGGACATGACATAGGCGCGGTGAATGACATTCTTCAGCTCGCGCACGTTACCAGGCCAGCGGTAAGACGCTATCTGCTGCCGTGCCTCGACTGCCAGCGTCTTGGACGTGCCGTTGTCGGCGTTGAGGCGGTTGAGGAACATCGCCGCGAGCAGCAGTGCATCGGCGCCGCGCTCGCGCAGAGGCGGCACTGAAATCGGAATCACGCAAAGGCGGTACATGAGGTCCTCGCGCAACTTGCCCGCGGCGACCGCGGCGCGAAGGTCGCGATTGCTGGCGGCAATGACGTGCACGTTGGTCGCGATTTCCTGGTCGCCGCCGATGCGCGTAAAGCGTCCGACTTCGAGTACCCGCAGCAACCGCACCTGCATGTCCACCGGCATTTCGGTGATCTCGTCGAGAAGGAGCGTGCCGCCGCTGGCGCGCTCGAAGCACCCGCGATGGGTTTTCGCCGCACCGGTGAAGCTGCCGCGTTCGTGGCCGAAGAGCTCGCTTTCGATCAGTGTTTCCGGCAGGGCGCCGCAGTTGACGGCGATGAACGGACCGCTTCGCCGCTCGGAAAGCTGGTGCAGAGCGTGGGCCACCAGCTCCTTGCCCGATCCGCTTTCGCCCAAAATGATGACGGTGGCGCTCGCGTCGGCAACCCGGTCCAAGGCATCGAAGAGGGCGCGCATCGCATCGCAGGCGCCATAGAGGTCACACAGCCGCTGCAGGCGGCCGTGGCCCCGTCGCTTCGGCCGAGGGATGTCGGATGCCGCTGCAGGCACGTATTGCAGGCTCTGCCCGTCAGCACAAAGCACGGGGGTCGGCTCGAACATGGCGCTCTCCGGTCAATTTTTCAACGCCACCATGTTCGCCTGTGACGTTTTTTCCCGGTATCGGTCGCCGTCCGTTTCGACTGTAAGCGGCCGCGTCTTGTTCGTAGGACCCAGTCCTACAGACAGGCGCCATTCTCCTTTGCCCGGCTTCATTGCCCGGGGGCCGCTCGCGGGGCGTGATCAAGCCATCTGGATCACGGCCTGGGCATGCAAGCCGGCCTCCTCGTTCGGCGCGTACCCTGGCCGCGCCTCGAAGACCTCGCCAAGCCAGAAGCTCCCGGTGCCGAGCAACTCGATGGCCCATCCGAAGGCGATTGCCGCGGTGGTGGACATGGCTGCCACCGGCATCCACGGGCCGCTCCAAGTGGCTGCGAGCGCGATCAGCGTGAAGGCCAACGCAATGACGAGGCGCGGGGTCGTGTGTCGACGCAGCGCCCGCGAGCGCCATACCCGCAGCGCAGCGCCCCCGACGAGCAAGAGGCTGCTGAGCGGTCGCAGCATGTTGGGCGGTAGCGTCCCGTTTGCAAGCATGGTCGCCAGGGCGAGCCAGCCCGGGACGAGTGCGCTCCATGCGGCCAGGCGCCAGGTGCGATGACGGTCCGAATCCAGCAGCCCGAGCGACGCGGCAAAGCCCGCACCGGCGCTCAAGGCCAGCGCGGTAAGGCTGCCGAACAAGGACACGGTTATCGTCATCCCGATCGCGGCCGCGGCGGCGGCGGGGATAGCCATGGCCCCTATCGCGATCTTGAGCGCGCCGTATTCGATCGGCACATCGCCGAGGATTCTTTCCATCGCTTGCACCGGGCGTTTTGATGGCAGCGAGACCAGCGCTCGGCCCAGCGTGGGCGCGAGAAGGGAAACGCTACGCTGGATGCTGGCCCGCTGCCCTCGCCCCCTCGCAAGCTACGTGCCACCTGTCCGGCGCCGGAGCCGCCCCATCGGCGGCGGCGCCGACCCGCCCGACCGTGGAACATTTGCCGTATCGTTTGTACAAATGGGTGCGCCATGGGCACGCGTATCGCCGCTGCGCCGGGGCCTGGCCGATCGACGAATGGCACGAATGCTGCATGGACACGGTGATGGACGAACAACCGCGCCCTGCGCCGCGTTGTAGTCGACCTGCGTCGGCGACGTCCCGCCTGCGGCGCCGCGCGCAGGCCGCGTGAGGTAAGATCGACGGCGTTGCCATCGCCGTGCGAGACGTCATCTTCCCGGTGATTTTCCCTCTCGATCGGGTCCGTCGGTTCCCCTGGGCCGCGCTTCTGCTCGCGCTGCTCGGGTTGCTGGTCGCCGCGATCGGCGCGTGGTGCCTTGCCGCGTGGCATGACCTGGCGACCACGCCGCCAGGACTGGACCGACTGCAATACGACACCGCGTGGGCGTTTGTCTTTGGGGGCGTGGCGCTCGCTGCGCATGCATCGCGCTTGAGCGTTGTTGGCCGCTGGTGCGCCGCGGTGCCGATTCTGCTCGCTGTGCTCCGCCTCGCCGCCTACGGTGCGCCGGGGTGGATCGAGGTCCACCCGTTGGCAGGCAATCCCTGGCTTCCTTACGGCGCGGGGCACTACAACGACATGGGGGTGCTGACCGCGCTTGTCTTCGTACCGCTCGGTTGCGCCCTGGCAGCCGTTGATCTGCGCGCCAACCGTGCGCTCGGCTCGGTGCTGGTCGCGATGCTTGCGGCGATTGCCCTCGCGCTGGCGTCGCTGCTGCTGTTCGGTGCCTGGACCGGGGGTATGTTCGCCTCGAAATGGCTGCTCTTAAGCGGCGGCGAGCGTACCAGCGCGCTGTTGTTCCTGCTCCTGGCCGGTGGTGTGCTTGCCCTCATCCTGTTTCGCAGCGAGGACGAGCAGCGGGCGGTCCGCCGCTGGATGCCCGGCATCGTCTGGTTCGCCGCATTCGCCTGCGCCCTGGTGCTGTGGCAGGCGTTGAGCCTGCAGCAGGCAGGCTACGTCCACAACAGCACCCTGCTCGTCGCCGCGGACGTCAAGAACCGCATCGAGCGCGCCGTTGGCGCCCGCATCCGGCAGCTCGATCGCCTGGCCCAGCGCTCGCTCATTTACGGGTTCAGCGAGGAGCAGTGGCAGCGCGATGCTGGCGCGTTGCTCGACGAGCCACCCAGTTTTCAGAGCATCGGCTGGGCGGGCGAGGATCTGCGCGTGCGCTGGGTGGTACCGGAATCGCAGGCGAGCCGCATCGGAGAAACTCTGCGCTCCAGTCCAGGTCGAGACCAGGGACTCGACGAAGCGTTGCGCACGCATGGCCCGGCGTTGACGCGGCTCGTCGACCTAAGGGCATCGGCGAGCAAGGGATTCGTCATTTATGCACCCGCCTTTGATGGAGACAGCCTGCGTGGCGTCGTCGCGGCCGGCCTGACCGGCAACTGGCTGTCGTCACTGCTCGGCGACCGGTTTGACGACTACTTTATCGCCCTGCGCGAGAACGCCGGGCTTGCCACCGCCGTTGGCGACAGCGACAGCGCCGCGGGTTCCGAATGGACACAGGAGCAAACGGTGCGCGTGGTCAACGGGAGCTGGGAATTGCTGGTGACACCGACGCGCGAACATCTGCGGCGTACCGATTCCCACCTGCCGGAGGCGGCATTGGGCCTTGGCACGGTGTTGGCCACACTGCTCGGGCTGTGTACGTACCTATTTCAGACCGCCCGGCGCCGCGCCCGAGCGCTTGCAGTGGCCAATGTGCGCTTGCGCGACGACATCAAGGCGCGACAGGAAGCAGAGCGCGCGCTGCAGCAAAGCGAGCAGCGCACGCGCCTCATCATCAACGCCATCAAGGATTGTGCGATCTACATGCTCGACCCGGAAGGTCGCATCGCGAGCTGGAATCCCGGCGCGGAAGCGCTCAACGGCTATACGGCGCGGGAAGTGCTCGGCCGGCACTTTTCGATCGGCTATCCATCGGATCGGAAGAGACCGCCCGAGGATGAGCTCACGATCGCCGCGCGCCAGGGCTGGTTCGAGGAAGAATGCTGGCACGTGCGCAAGGACGGGACACGCTATTGCGGCGACGACATCATCTCACCGATCCGCCGCGAAGACGGCGCCCTGCAGGGCTTCGCGGTGGTGACCCGCGATGCCACGCCACGCATCGCCCTGCGCGAGCAGACGGAACGCTCGCGCGATTTCTACTTCGCGCTGTTTTCGGGCTTCCCCAATCTGGTCTGGCGTTCCGACGCGGCCGGCGCCTGTGACTACCTGAACCAGAGCTGGCTCGATTACACGGGCCGGTCGCGGGAGGCTGAATTAGGCGACGGTTGGCTGGAAGGCGTCCACCCCGAAGACCGTGCGCATTGGCGCGCAACGTACGCTCGTGCCTTTGCGGCGTTGCAGCCCTTCGAGTTCGAATTCCGGCTGCGCCGCGCCGACGGCGCCTTCGGCTCGATGATTTGCGTCGGCAGACCCTATCACGACATGCAGGGACAGTTTGCCGGCTACCTGTGCTCCTGCTACGACAACACCGCACGCCGCGACGTCGAGCGCGCACTGCGCGAGAGCGAGGCGCGCTACGAAGGCATCGCTGCCAACGTGCCCGGCATGGTCTTCGAGCTCGTTCGCGACGGCACCGGCCGGCTGTCGTTTGCCTACGTGAGTCCGGGCGCCGAAGCGCTCACGGGCCTGCGCGAAATCCACCTTACAGCCGATGCGGAATCGTTCTTTCGGCTGGTTCCGGCGGACGAGCGCGCGCGTCTCGCGGCCACGCTCGATGCGTCGGCAGCCCAGCTCATCAACTGGAATTGGGCCGGGCGCCTCGTTGCGCGCGATGCGGTGGCAGAGAAATGGATCAACATTCGCGCCCGTCCCCGGCGACTCGACGGGGACGTCGTTCTCTGGGACGGACTGGTATTCGACGACACGCAGGGCCGTCTGGCGCAGCTCGAGATCGAACGCTCGCGCGAAGAGCTTCGTGCCCTTTCCCGCCATCTGCAAACCGTGCGCGAAGAGGAGAAGGCGCGCATCGCGCGCGAGGTGCACGACGAACTCGGCTCGACCCTGACCGCGCTCAAGATGGACCTCGACATCCTGGGTGAGAAACTGCGCGACGCGCCCGATGCGATCCGGCACAAGCGCGCGGCGATGGACAAGCTCGTCGAGTCCGCAGTTGCCACCACGCGTCGAATCGTCACCGACCTTCGGCCAAGCATTCTCGACGACCTCGGCCTTTCGGCAGCACTGCGCTGGCAGGCAGTCGAATTTGCCAAACACAGCGACACGCGGGTGCAGGTCGACGCCGGTACGACCGACCACCAACCCGGGCGCGAAGTGGCGCTGGCGCTGTTTCGCATCTTTCAGGAAACGCTGACTAACGTCGCCCGTCATGCCAGAGCGACCGAAGTCTGGGTCAAGCTCGCGACCACGGCCGATGCCTTCGTGCTGCAGATTCGCGACAACGGCGTCGGGCTTAGCCCCGAGGACTTGGGCAAGCCCGCCTCTCACGGCCTGCGTGGCATGCGCGAACGGGCACAGCAAGTCGGCGGGGACGTCACCGTCTCGAGCCAGCCGGGGTCCGGGACGACCGTGGTCATCTCGGTTCCCCGGGACCAGGCGAAGCGCGCGGGATGACGTCCGCGCCGCAGCGTCACGGTGTCAGGACGCCTTGATACTCAGGTTGTCGACGACGTTCTTGACACCTTCGGTGGCCATCGCAATCTGCTTGGCGCGATCGCGCAGCATGTCGGAGTCGACGCTGCCGGACAGCGTTACGGTCGCATCCCTGGTATCAACACTGATGCCAAGCGATTTGAGGTCGGGTTCGGCCAGGAGCGCCGCCTTGATCTTGGCGGTGATCGCCGCGTCATCAGCCTCGGTTGCGACTTTTTGCACCGCTTGGCCGGCCTGGGCTTGCATCTTATCGGTGCTCTGCCCGACGCTGCGTGCGGCGCCGTCCGCGGAGCGCTGTTCGCAGCCCATGCTAGCCAGCGCTGCGGCCAGCATTGCTAGAAGTACTGTCGGTTTCATGCTCATGTTGCACTCCTCAACAAGAATCCCTTCCCGTTCCAGTGGGCCCTCCGGAGCCGGTCCTGATCGTGATGCGCGTTGTGTACCCAGCAGGCCCGGAGTACGCATTGCAGCGATGGGCGCGCTCGCGGAGGGAATGGCCGGTTCCCCAAGCTCGGCCGCACGAACGCCAGTTTGCTCCGTGCCCATAGCCTGGGCTATCGGCCGATAACCGTTTCGCGCGTAGGAAAGTTCGTGTCCGCCGTAGGACGGCGTCCGTCGGCGGCGGGCGCCCGCAGGAATGGATCGCGCGTTACGCCGCGACCAGAACTCCGGAGGTCGGAGTCTGCAAGCGCGCAAGTTGCGCTATGCCGTCGCCCGGTTCGACCAGCGGGCTCAGACGGCGCAACCGCGCCGAGCCGAAGAATGTCGCAAACGCGACGTCCGCCGCGTCGCGGCCGACGCCGATGCGCACGATGCCGTCGATCGGGGCCAGTTCGGTCGGATCAAACAGCTGCCAGTATCCGCCGAGATAGGCCTCGAACAGGGCATGGAAATCCTGCGGTGGCTCCTCGTAGCGCGTATATCCGGTGACGAAGCGCGCCGGGATGTTGAGCGCACGGCACAGCGCCACCGCGAGATGCGCGAAATCGCGGCAAACACCCGCCCGATTGGCCAGCACGTCGCGTGCGGTGGTCGCCGGCGAGGACGTCCCGACCCGGTAGGCGATATTGGCGCGAATCCAGGCGCAAACCGCCTGCACCTGCGCATAGCCCGGAACGATGTGTCCGAACTCGGCGCAGGCCAGCGCGTACAACTGCTCTACCTCGCAATAGCGGCTCGCAAGGACATAAGGGATCACCTCCGGCGCGATCGTCGCGAGCGGCATGCGCTCGGCGGCGGTATTGACGGCCGGTGGTTGGACATCGACCGCGGCAAGGTAGCGCATGCTGAAGGGCCCCGGGCCGACGTTTACGCGCAGGAAACGATTGCTGCCGGTCGCATCGCGGAACTCATCGACGGGCAGGTCCGGGCGCGGCGTGATCACCTCGCCGCGCAGGCGCTGGGCAGGCGTCTCCGGCACCGCGATATTGAAGATGAAAAGAGTCTGCTCGGCGACCTCGTATTCGAGCTCGCAGTCGATATTGAACGATTTCACTCGTTGCTCCGGTCGTAAGCTCAGCTGCCGCGCAAGGCCGCGCCACCACAGCGCTCGTTCGCCGGTTGCTTGGCCTAGTTCTGCGGCAGATCCGCGAGATCGTCGGCCGTAATCTCTTGCAGCATTTTACCCCAGGGCCGGATCGAACGGCGTGCAATAGGTGCCCATTCGCGATAGCGGTCGAACGCGGCGACCGCCGCCAGGGCTGAACACGAGACCAAATCGTGCTTGCAGCGCGCCAGCGCCATGAACCGCGATCAGGCCCCGCCATCGCCACGGCAACTGAGCCTGCCGGGCAATTCCACCAACGGCATGCTGCTGCGACGCCTCAGAGTAAGGTGCGCTGCCGTTCGACGCTGGCGTCGACCACGGTCAACGCGGTCATATTGACGATGCGGCGCACGGTCGCCGATGGCGTGAGGATATGCGCCGGCCGGGCGATGCCAAGCAGGATCGGCCCCAGCGTCAGGCCGTTGCCGGCCGCGATCTTGAGCAGATTGAAAGATATGTTCGCCGCATCGAGCGTCGGCATGACCAGCAGGTTCGCATCGCCTTTCAAGCGCGAGTCGGGAAACATCGCGCCGCGCACCTCCTCCGACAGGGCGGCATCGCCATGCATTTCGCCGTCGACCTCGAGTTCGGGCTCCATGGCGTTGATCAGCGCCAGAGCCGCCTGCATCTTCTTCGCCTGCGGATTGGCGCTCGATCCGAAGCTCGAGTGCGAAAGGAGAGCCGCCTTGGGGACGATGCCGAAACGCCGGATCTCCTCCGCCGCAAGGAGCGTGATCTCGGCGACCTGCTCCGCGGTCGGATCGGCATTGACATAGGTATCGGCGATAAAGACCGTGCGGTCAGGCATGATCACCGCATTCATCGCCGCAGATGTCTTGGCACCCGAGCGCAGCCCGAGCACCTGCTCGACGTAACAGCGATGCGATTCGTGCGTGCCATAGGTACCGCAAAGCATGCCGTCGGCGTCGCCCTGGTGGATCATCATCGCGCCGATCAGCGTCAGGCGTCTGCGCATCTCGATCTTGGCCAGTTGCTGCGTCACGCCCTTGCGCTCCATCATTCGGTAGTATTCGGTCCAGTAGGCGCGATAGCGGGGATCGTTTTCGGGGTTGATCATCTCGAAATCGACGCCGCGCCGCAGCCGCAAGCCGTAACGCTCGATGCGCTGTTCGATCACCGCGGGTCGACCGACAAGGATGGGCTTGGCCAGCCCCTCGTCGGCAACGACTTGCACGGCGCGCAACACGCGCTCGTCCTCGCCCTCGGCAAAAACGATTCGCTTTGGAGCGTTCTTCGCCGCCTGGAAGATCGGCTTCATCAACAGGCCCGAGTGGTAGACGAACTGCGTCAGCCTCTGGTGATAGGCTTCGAAATCGGCAATCGGACGGGTTGCGACCCCCGACTCCATCGCCGCCCTGGCGACTGCCGGTGCGATGTTGACGATCAACCTTGGATCGAACGGCTTCGGAATCAGATAGTCGGGGCCGAACTTTACGTCCTCGATACCATACGCGGCGGCGACGATATCCGACTGCTCGGCCTTGGCCAGATCGGCGATGGCGCGCACCGCGGCGAGCTTCATCGCTTCGTTGATCGTTGTCGCGCCCACGTCGAGCGCGCCGCGAAAGATGAACGGAAAGCACAGGACGTTATTGACCTGGTTGGGAAAGTCGGAGCGACCGGTCGCGATGACGGCGTCGGGACGCGCCTTCCTGGCCAGGTCGGGCATGATTTCCGGCTCGGGATTGGCCAGCGCGAGAATCAGCGGTCTGGCGGCCATCTGCGCGACCATTTCCGGTTTCAGCACGTGCCCCGCGGAGAGACCGAGAAAGATGTCCGCACCGGCGATGATCTCGCCCAGGGTTCGTGCCTCGGTCCGCTGCGCGTACCGCGCCTTGTTGTCGTCCATCTCCTCTTTGCGCCCCGGGTAGACAACGCCGGCGATGTCGGACACCCAGATGTTCTGACGTTGAATGCCGAGGCTCACTAGCAGATCGAGGCACGCGAGCGCGGCGGCCCCTGCACCGGAACACACAAGCTTGACCTCGCCGAGATCCTTGCCCACAACGCGCAGGCCGTTGAGCACTGCGGCGCCGACGATGATCGCCGTGCCGTGCTGGTCGTCGTGAAACACCGGGATATTCATGCGCTCGCGGCACTTGCGCTCGACGTAGAAGCATTCGGGCGCCTTGATGTCCTCGAGATTGATGCCGCCAAAGGTTGGTTCGAGAGCGCAGATGATGTCGACGAGCTTGTCCGGATCGCGTTCGGCGAGCTCGATATCGAAGCAATCGAGACCGGCGAACTTCTTGAACAGGACCGCCTTGCCCTCCATCACCGGCTTGCTGGCCAGCGGCCCGATCGCGCCCAGGCCCAGGACGGCCGTGCCGTTGGTGACCACGCCGACGAGATTTCCCCGCGCGGTCAGGTTCCGGGCCTCGCCCGGATCGCGGACGATTTCGTCGCAGGCGGCGGCGACTCCGGGCGTGTACGCCAATGCCAGATCGCGCTGGTTGGTAAGGTGCTTGGTCGGAAGGATTGATATCTTGCCGGGAGGACTCGCCCGATGGTACTCGAGGGAGCTCTCGCGTATGTCCTGGTCAGACATGGGCATCCTCTACGCTTCGACCGGGTTGGTGTAATCAAGGAATCGCTCGGGCGATACGCGCAGCGCCGCGCCAGTGGGGCAGGCGCTGACGCATGCCGGACCGTGCGGCAGGTCCTTGCACATATCGCATTTGACCGCCTTCTTGACCATCGACTTGTCATAGACCTTGGTCTCGACCCCGGGCTCGTCGCCGACGCCCCAAAGCAGCCACTGCCACAGAGGCGGGCGCCGCCGGTTCGGATCAAGCGGTGCCATCTGGATGACGCCGTAGGGGCAGTTACGCTCGCAGTTTCCGCAGCCGATGCAGGTGTCGCGGATGTAGACCTCGCCATTCGGAGCGCGATTGATTGCGTCGGGCGGGCAATCCTTCATGCAGTGCGGATGCTCGCAGTGGCGGCACGACGTCGGGACGTGGATCTGGGCGTACGTTGGCCCGGCCTCGCGGTTGAGTCTTGAGGTGCCTTCGTGGACGTCGGCGCAGGCCTTTTCGCAGTTGTTGCAGCGGATGCACAAGCTCTCGTCGATCAACAGCACATCGGTCGCCTCGCCGATGCCCTGCTGCATAAGGTAGCTCGTTACCGAACCCGACTGGACTTGCGCTTCCATCGCCACGTTGGCGCGGATTCGCGACAGCAGTTGCGCCTCGACCTGTTCGCGCAACGCAGGGTGGCGCGCGATCACGGCCTTGAAGCGGGCGCCCTCGAGCACGATCGCCTCGGTCGCGACCGCCGCCCGCACGGTCGCCGTCCGCGGGGTGTCGCTCAACAGCGCCATCTCGCCGACATAATTGCCTGCGGCGACGTACGAAAGCACGATGTCATGACCGCCGATCTTGCGCGATATCGTGACCGACCCGCGGCGTAGCAGATAGAGGCCATCGGCTGCGTCGCCCTCGGCGAACAGCGATTCACCGCCGTCGAACTTCTTCACCTGCGAGCCCTGAACGAGGGCATCGAGGTCCTCGTCCGGGAGATCCTGGGAGACGTAGGCTCGTACCGCGCGCTTGAGGAATACGGTGTCGACCGCCTTGCGCACCGAATCGACCGAGGCAATCAGCTTGAGGATCGAGCGGCGCGGGGTCTCGATCAGCACGCAACCCTTGCCGGCCTTGACCGTCGCCGCGCGCCTTCGGCCCGAGATCAGACCCAGCTCGCCGAAGAACGAGCCGGTGCCGAGCCGCACCCAGCGCGCCGGAGCCCCGTTGCCGCCCCCGATCTCGACGAAGCATTCGCCCTCGATGATCGAGTAGAACGTATTGGTGTAATCGTTGCGGTGAAAGATGATCTCGTCGGGTGCAGGCGTGCTGACGTTGCTGTCGAGCAGGAACTCGCGCAGCTGCAGCGTCGTGATGCCGGAGAGCAGCGGCAGGTTGCGCTGGATGATGGCGAGCGCCTGCGACACGGTGCTCGCCCGTCCCCAGGCCTGAAATTTAGCCTTGAGCAGCGGCTCGTCGGCGGGTTCGACGGCGTTGCCGATGACGTATTCGACAACCTCGTAGCCCTGGTTCATTGCCTGCTTGATGAGCGGGTAGCCGCCGAGCGCGCCGACCACGTGCAGCCCCGGAACGTTCGATTCGTAGGTATCGGAGAGCTGCGGTACCGCGGCCGGATCGGCGTTGGGAAACTTGACGCCGAAGGATTCGACCAGTTTGCGCGGCGGGATCGCGCCGAGACGCGCGATTACCCGGTGGCAGCCGATGTGCTCGAGGCCGCTCGGGGTCTTGGCCGAGAACCGCGCGGGGCAGCCGCCGGTCTCGACCATTTCGACCGCGGCCGTCGAGGTACCGTAGCGGCATTCGAGCTTGCCGTCCTTGATCGCCGCGAGGATGAGCGCCAGGTTGCCATCCTTGCAGCGCGCGAATTCCTCGTTGCGATTGATCATGATCACGCGGTTCTGCTCTGCCAGCGCGATGGCGTTTTCGATGGCGGCATCGCCGGCGCCCACGACGATGATGGTCTCGTCCTCGTAGGCCTTCGGATCGTCTAGCTGGTACTGCACGAGGGGCAGGTTCTCGCCGGGCGCCCCGAGCTTGCGCAGGTTGCCCTGGAGACCGATGGCGAGCACCACGGCTTCCGCGGCCACGCTCTTGCCGTCGGCAGTCTTGAGAGTGAACCCGCCCTTCTTTCCTTCGATCGCGGTCACGCCGGCGCCATAACGGATGTTGACGCTGTACTTGCCCAGCTCCTCATCCCACGCCGTGAGGATCTCCTCGCGCCGGCCCGCTTTGAACGACATGGGGCTGCGCAATGGCAGCACGTTGGGCTCGGCCATCACGTACTTGCCCTTCTGGTACTTGTAGATCGTGTCGGCGGCGTGCTGCTCGCTCTCGAGCAGGATGTGGGAAACACCCAGCTCGGCCGCGTGAGCGGCGGCCGAGAGGCCCGACGGGCCGGAACCGATGATGGCGATCTTGAACACGGCGGCAGCGAACGGATGCGTCGCAATTATGCCCCCACGCGCCGCGCGGGGCGAGGGGAGGGGTCTAGCGCCTAGGTCGAGCGCGGCAACCTGCGCGCCGTCACGCCCCGGCCCCGGTTTCCGGCTGGCGGCCGCCGCTGCGCCAGCTTGCGCTAGAGGCCCACGGCGCCGCGGAAATCGCGCAGCGCGGTCTCGAATTGCGCCGGGCTGTAGCGCTCGTCGTTAGCCACCGCTGCCTGCAAGCTCGCCAGGCCGCCGTTTATGTCGCGGGCCGACTTGAGGATGCCTTTGCGATACATGAAGTTGGCCACGCTGCCGATCGCCATCGTCGCCTGCTCGGCGCCCGCGTAGTCGCGGAACTGTCCGTTCAGTCCGTCGTTGACGAGCTGCGCCAGGATCGCCCGCATGTCGCCGGCGGTGATCGTACGCTGGTCGAGCTCACCGATCAGCTCATCCATGTCGGCGCGCAGCGATTTGGCCAAGCCAATTGCATCGCCACCACCTGTGACGGTCTGCTGCAGGCGCACCATCGTTTCCGCGATCCGGTCGCCAAGCGCAGGATCGACGACGCGCGCGATCGCGCGCACCATGAGTTGCGACGAATCGTTGAGACGGACCACGCCGGGGCCGAGGCCCGGTATGCGCGGGGCCCAATGCTTGTCGCTCATCGGATGATGGCAGGCGTAGCAGTCGAAAAGCACCAGTTCGGGGAAGAGCCCGTCGTGGCCACGCTTGGGATCGACGAGCACGTCCATCATGTCGGCGACGATCAGCGCCTGGCCGATCGCCCAGACCTTGACGCCATCCCACATGCCGTTGCGTTTTTCCCAACCCGCATCGATCCTGAAGTGCGCCGGCTCGACCGCGGTAAAAGTGTCCAGTTCGAAGCTAAGGCGGGGATGCCCCGCGCCCATGATGCGATGGGTGACGAAGCGATCCGCATTGCCGAAGTGGCACGACAGGCACAGCCGCGCCCGGTCTGCCGGGTCGGCGGTCGGGTACAGGCCCGCGGCGAGGTTACCGGCATGCGTGGCGCCGTCCTCGACGTGTTTTGGCAACCATTGCTCGGAAGGGCCGTGGCAGGCTTCGCAGGACACCCCGTCTTCGAACTGGAAGCGCTCGCCGCGCCGGTCGGGCGGGATGTTGTGGGCGTGGCAGTCGAGGCAGACTTTTGCTTCGCTGGCTTTGCCCAGTCCCAGGTTGCTTGCGATGCGGGCCGATTGCTCGTTGAACAGCACCTTGTACGCACGCGCGTGTTTGTCGACGCGTGACCACGTCACGTACTCGTTCTGCAGGATGCTGGAGTCCTTCCACGGCTGCACCGCGCCGTGGCAAAGGCTGTTGGCGCAGTTGACCACGCCCATGCTCTTCATGGTCGACTGATAGGGCAGCGGCGCTTGCGGCGCGGTCGCGGCCGGCGCCTGCGGCGTGGTTGCGGCCGGTGCTTGCGGCGCGGTCGCCGTCGCGGCTGGCGCCTGCGCCAGTGTCGGCGCCCCCGCGATCCCCATCCATAGCGCCAACGCGATGTCGGCACCCCAGCGATTCGCAATCGGTTTCATGGCGTTCCTCACTGCGTTGGCTGGCCCGCGGGTTGGCCGCCGCCCGCTACCGCGCGCGCCGGCACGAAGTCCTGCATGCGCACATCGTCGGTCACCGTCCAGACGCTGCCATCGGGACGCTGGTAGAAATGCTTCATCTCATCCCAGTTGAACGGCCGGGCACCGATACGGCCGAAGACCGCGATCTGGCCGCCGGTCTCGTCAACCGCCCGATCGCGGTCGAGGCCCTTCGACAGGGCCAGCGCTGGTGTCGGTGTGGGTCGCCAGGCAATCAGCTTGGGCTTTGGCTCAGGGGAAAAGCCGTAGAACTTGGGCTGAATCTCCGGCGAGGTCAGTTGCAGGACCTTCAGCCCGTTGGCGCCGTCGGCGACGTAGGCGAACAATGAGGCGTTGGTCGTACCGACGATGACGTCGCGCGCGTCGTTGAGCTTTCCGTCCGCATCGTATTTCATGTACAGCTTCGGCGCCTCCGGCCGCTCCACGTCGACGATCGCCAGACCCTCTTTGCCGGCGGCGATGTAGGCGTAGGTGCGTGCGACGTAGATGCGCCGTGCATCGGCAAGCGGAACGCGCGCCGTGCCGACCTGCCGTGCTTTGGTCGGATCGGTCACATCGATTGTCGTCAGTCCCTCGTCGTCCAGCGCGAAGAGGTAGCGGAACTGCAGCGCCGCCGCGCGTGCCCCCTTCAGCGGGACCACCCCGGCGAGTCTGGGCTTGAGCGGGTCGTCGAGGTCGACGATCACCAGACCGGCGTCGGCCGAGATGTAGGCGAAACGCCCGCCGAGCACGATATGGCGCGCGCCATTGAGCACGCCGCCCTCGTTCCAGGTCAATGCACGGGTAAGGAAGTTGTTTTGCGGATCGCGGTCGGCGAGCGTGTTGACGTCGGTGAGGATCAGACCTTCGACCGAGTCGGTGATCGCCGCGTAGCTGTAGATCGGATGGAACGGCTGCTCCTGGTTGGTCACGCGCATCAGCTCGCCCTGGTTGCGCAACGGAGCGATCGGCTGATTGGTCGGCAGCGCGACGCAGGTCGCGTTGCTCGACGCAATATGCGTGTCCTGGCCGAAGGGCGAAAACGGCGCGGTGACGATCTTCTGCGAAAAGCCCTTGTTGGCGATGTTGGCGACATCGTAGACGCGCATCCCTCCCTGGCCTTCCGCGACGTAGAGGTACTCGCCGCGAAGCTGCAGGCAGCGGGCCGCGCCCTGCGTATCGTGCGTCTGTATATTGGGCAGCTCCAGGCCGCGCGCCTGGTGTTGCGCGAACCAGTCCGGATAGGCGTAGCGATGGAGGTAGCTGCCGATGACCGCTTGGGGTTCATCCCATTCGGTAACCTGGACCGCGGCGATGCCGTTTTCCTCGCCCACCCAGGCGTTGTAACCGACGAAGTTGACGAAATTGGTCCCCTGCAGGAGGAGCTGCGCCATGATCGCATTGTTGTCGTTGTTCTGCGATACGTGGCAGTCGGAGCACGTCTTGGTCTCGGTCTTGCGCTCGGTGTGCGGATAGTGCGGGGCGAACGCCTGCGACGAGAATCCCGCCGCCGAAATCGGCGGTTGCTGGATGTAAATGTGCTCGCGGTTGATATTGGTCGACGACAGGACCAGCGCCGAACTGGAGCGGATCGGGGCGATCCGTCCGCCCTTGACCGGCCCATGGAGGCCGAGCTGGAACATGTCGTCGCGCGCCACTTCCGGGTTGTAAGTGGCGTAGTTGCGCGTCTCGCCACCTTCGTAATGCTGCCGCGCCGTCTTCCAGTTGGCCTGTATCGGCAGGTGGCATCCGGCGCAGGATGTCGTCCAGGACAAGTGGCAGGTATAGCAGGTCATCTTGTCGTTGCCGTGCGCGTACTTGGACGGATCCACGCCCGGGCCCCATTGCATCGACCCATCCGCGGCCATCAGCTTCGCTCGCGCCGCTTTGGGGTTGTATTTCGGGCTCGCCGGGTTGACCGTATCCTTCACCAGCGTGACTTCCCACTCGCGATTCGGATCGAGCGCGGCGCGCTGATAGAGCTTGCCCTCGCGCCACTCGAAGCGCTTGCGCCCGTCCTCGGTGCGCAGCAGCGACATGTCGGTGCCGCCGGGCTGCGAAGCAGGGCCGCTGGTAAACAGCGTCGGGTATTTGTCCACGGTGCCGTGGCAGTCGGTACAGTCGATCTCGATCGCCGCCGCGACCTCGCCGTAGAGGTGGCCGTTGCCGTGCGTGTCCTGCGCGAAGTGGCAGTCGACGCACTGGAACCCCAAGTCTTCGTGAATCGACGACAGGTGCACCGCTTTCTTGAATTTGTCCGGATCGTCGTCGGCGACCGGCTTGCCGTCCTTGTCGAGCAGCGTTCCGTGGCGATCGCGCTTGAATACGGCGCGGAAATTCCAGCCGTGGCCGTGATAGTCGGCAAACTGCGTATCCTTGAGTTTGGGATTGAGGGAGCTCACGTCGCGGAGAAAGTCCGGATCGCTCCACTTGCCGCGGATGGCTGCCTCTTCCGGGTTGCGCTCCTCAATCTTGCGAATCTCCGCGCTCGTCGGATAACGTTGCTTTTCCGGCCACATGAACGGCGCATCGGACTCGTAGTCCCACATGGTGTAGCCGTAGTAGCTGTTCACAAAGACGTTCGGCTGGTGCATGTGGCAAACCATGCACTGGGACGAGGGAATGACGCGGGTGAACACATGCTTGAGTGGATGGCCGGACTCGTCCTTCGGAATCGTCGGGTCTGCCGTTTGCGTCTTGCCGGTGTTGCCGAACGCCGCATAGGGTCCGGAGTGCCCGGGGTCGCGGTCGTTGGCATAGATGACGTGGCAACCGCTGCAGCCCGAAGAGCGATAATCTCCGGGTTGGTCGTTGGTGCCCAGGAACCACATGTGCGGATCGTTGAGCCGGGTCTTGGTGATGTTGATCACCGGCACCGCGATGCGCAGACCCGTGCCGGGGCCGCGGATCGACTGGCGGGTGTCCGGCCGGCCCGGCTCATCGAGCTTCTGCAATTCGCCGCTGTTGTTGGGCAGGCCGATCTCGGGGAACTGGGAGTTGATCACCCGGCCGCCGCGTTCAAAAACGCGGAAGATGTCGCCTACCGGAAGGGTCTCCCAGGCCGGTAGCGGGAACAACCGGTCCAGTATTCCCCGGTCGGTCATCGCGCTGGTCGGCGGAACCGGATTGACGACTGTCCCGGCCTCGCTTTGGCTGGTGTACGACTCGCCGAGCAGGTAGCGCTTGTAGGGAAGGATGCCGTTGTTGTACGACGCGCCTCCCCAGAGCATCGCGGAGGTCGACATCAGGCTGCGCTGGGTCGCCTCGATTATGGTGCGGTGACAGGCGCCGCAGGCCTGCTCGACGACCCGATAATCTCCGGGATTGACGAAGCGCACGAACTCCGGCGCTTCCCGGTTGAGCAGCGTGTACGTCCGTTCCGGATGGGCGCTGGATGGATAGTTCCACTCCCTGGGGTAGCGCGGGAGCACATGCGCGGCCTCGGTCGCGGTGCGGTACGCGGCGTCGGTCGGCCCGGCATTCTGCGGTTTCGCCACCTTCGCGTCGCCGCCGTGGCAGTCGGTGCAACCCAGCAGCACGGCGGGGTTGACGTGCATGGTCGCGTGATCGGTCGCGCTGTGGCAACTCGTGCAGCCGCGCGATTTGGCGCGCACCTCCTGAGCCGTCTGCCGCGCCGGCGCCGGAGGCGCGAGCGCGTACTGGCGCATCACCGGTTCGTCATCGCCCAGCGCGAACGCTGGTGCCGCACTCAGCAACAGCAATGCCAGCGCCCCTCGCAACGGCCAGCCCCGGCAAAAATCGCGTGCATCCATGTCAATACGTAAGCAGAAGGTTGAACAGGATCGAATACTGCGTCTTGGCGCCCTCGACGTTATAGAGCTGCTGCAGCCCCTTGCCGGGAAAGAGCACGCCCGCCGACGCGTTGAGCACGATGTTCTGCGTGAACAGCGGCCGGAACTGTATTGCCGCCGAGAGGTCGGTGCCGATGTTGCGATCGATGTTACCCTGATTGCGCAACACCGATAGCACCGTCGTGTTGGCGAACCAGAGCTCGTTCAGATTGCCGATCAGCCGCCACCGCGGTGTCAGGTCGACGTCGGTACCGATGCCGATCAGCGTCACGCCCGGGTTGATGAAATTCGACTGGCCCTGGTCCTGCGACGAGCGCAGGTCGGCGAGCACGCCGTTGCGCCCCGACAGGGCGACGCCGCCGCCGCCGATCAGCGGTACCGCCTGGCGGATCCAGTAGCTGGTCTCGGCGCCGGCAATCTGTGGGTTTTCCAGGATCGCGTCGAAGCCGGTTTCCCGACCGCTATACGGGTTGCTGTCGCCTGTGGCGTAGAGCGCCGTGCCGCGGATGCGGAACCAATCGAAGTCGTGCGAGACCTCGGCCACGCCGTAGAAGGCGCTGATGTCCGCGGACTGACCGGTAAACTGGCTGGCGCTGTCGCGACCGGTCGCGTAGTACAGGGATGCGGTCGCGTTCCAGCGACCGAAGTGGCCGTCGCCGTTGAGCCCCAGATACGTCACGTGGTAGGGGTGCGGCCGCGCGTCGCCGAAGATCGCCGGGCGGACCTGGAAGCCGTTGGTGTTGAGGAATGTCGCGGTCTCGAGGTTGTTGTTGTAGATGACGGTGCCCTGCAAGGTGAAGCCGGGCACGTAGAAGTCCTGCTTGTAGAGGTTGGCGGCGACGATGTAGTCCTTGCGTAACGGCCTGCCAACGTCGTTCAAACCACTGTTGGTGTCCTTCTCCAGCCGCTGGAACCAGCCCAGGTTGTACTGCCACTGGTTGTTGTCGCGCGTGCCGAAAAAGCGCACTCCCACCGGCTCGTCCTGGAACAGGAAACCGCGGAAGTCGGAGATGAACGGCTGGATGCCGACGCGGATATCGTCGAAGTCGTAGCGTTCGGACGCGATGTGGTACTCGTAATCGACGAAGCCTTCCTGGATCGCGGCAAAGTGGTCGTACCGCGTCGTACCCCGGCGCGGATCAATGTTCAACACGCGCACCTCCTGGGCTTCGCTGACGTTGTAGTTGAACACCGGCACCAGGCGGAACTCCAGCTCCGGCGGCTTGAAGGTCGTGTCGCCCTTGAGCAGGGAGAAGCTCGCGATCAGGTTCTCGGTGAAGGTCGATTGCCGGCCGTTGCCGAACTGGTTGTTCTCCTGTGCATTCTGCGACGATTGCGCGCCAACGCTGGTGGGGAGTTTTCGCCACTCGAACAGCGTGTCCGAGACGAGCGTCACCGGGAAGAACCAGTCGGTGCCGAAAATTGGCCGGTCGCCCTTGAGGGTGTTCGCGTTATAGGGGTCGTACCAATGCTGGTGGATGAGCCCGAGTTCGTCGGTCAGGCGCCAGCGGTCCGGGACCGGGATCGTTTCCCGCGGCAACAGCGGCGAGGGCGCAGGCACCTGCCAAGGCTCGATGCTGGGAATCGGCGCCGTGAGCGGCTTCGCGCCCGGTATCTTGAGCACCACCTCGTCCTCGGGCAGCGGTTCGGGCGCCGCGCCGGGGGCAGGCACCTCGCCGGCCGGCGTCGCGCCGGACTCGCCGCCCGGGCGGGCGCGGGCGATCCCCGGAGAGGCGTCGACAGAAAAGGCGGGCGCGGTCTTGCCCACCACGTAGTTGATCCATCCGGAGCGGCCCTCCGGAAGGCTTACGTGGTACCAGGTGCCGCGCCGCTTGTCGGCGTCCAGGCGCAGGCCCTGCTGCAGCTTGACGAGTACCGGCGAGTTGGCCGCCGGCTCGGCATGGACGTTGATCGTCGGCGCCAGCACGACGATGCCGTAGCGGCCGTCCGCGGATTGGGCAGGCGTGGCCGGGCCGGCGCCGGGCCGCGCCTGCTTGACCGCCGGCGCGGGTTGCGGCGAGGTGGATGGCGGCGCGGTCTGCGCCGCGGCGAGTCCGCCCAGCAGCCACGCCATCAAGCCCAGCGTCGGTGCCGGGGCTAAGGCTCGCGTGCGCCTAGAGGCCCGCGCACACATTTTGCGCCGTACTGTCGATGAACGGGGCAGGCGGGCAATTCACGTAGCGCAGCCGTGTGCCCTCCCCTTGCGGGACGAGCTGGTCCGCGCGCATTGCAGCTGGCGCGTTGCCAATGCCGGTCTGCAACACCTGGCCGGCGTTGTTCAAGCCAAGAAACGCGATCAGGTCGCTCTGGTCGGTCCCGTCGCCCGAGGCGGCGACGGCGCCGACCAGCTGGTTGCCACGATAGATGGGAAAGCCGCCGCCGAAGAGCGTGATGCCGTTGGGAATCTGCTTGATGCCGGTGCAGTCCGATTCCACGAGGGTCGGGTCGAGAAGGGGCGCCACCACCTTGTTGATGACCAGGTCGAGCTCCAGCCCGTTGTCGAAGATGCTCCAGTTCACGAACGGCTTTGCCAGAGGCCCGTTGGCGGTGCCTTCGATCCCGTCGGGGAAAAACGGCGCGGAGATGTTGCCGATCGAGCGGCTGGAAAAGGCGACGCCGTTGGCGAAGATGTTGGGGTTGTTGAACAGGGCCTGGGCCGCGGTCACGTAGGCGCCGATCGGCGAGATCGTTCCGTCCGGATACACCGCCGGCGCGCGTGCCTGCAGCGCCGCAGCCGCCCCGGGGCTGGAGAAGAACAGCGCCGTGCGCGCCTTCTGCGGCACGGCGTCGATCGCATCGACCAGCGCATCCGGCTGCCGTGTGAGGCCGACAATTGCGCCGTTGGTATCCACGACCGCGATGGTCACCTGCGCCGTCGATCCTACCGGCTGGCGCACTTGCGCGCGGGTGTGGTTGGCCACTTGCAGGGCGCTTTGCATGATCTGCGTCACTTCCGCGGCAGTCATCAGCCCGTCGGTCCCGGCACGCGGGGGGAAGCGGTTGTTGTTGGCGGCGTCGACCACGGCCCACGCGTTCAACCCCGCGAATGCAGGATTGGGATCCGGCACCACCCCGGAGGCGGGCGTGCCATAGGCCGTGCCCGCGACGATCGGGCTGCCGCCATAGCCGGGCAGGTTGACGAGCGACCCCACCGAGCCGAGGAGCGAAGCGAACGGTGGCGCCGTCGCCGGATTGGACAGCAGCGCGCCGCCATTGGTGAAGCGCAGCGACCGCCCGTCGACGGTGATTTGGTCGGCGCGAATGGCGGTCGGCGCCTCGAAGCCAAATGTTCCGGCGGTGGCGATCACTTCCTCGGGGTCGACGTCGGTGTTGATGACGTCCCGATCGATGGTGTACTGGGCGTCCGAGATCACCCCGATCGCCCCGACCACGCTGCCGTTCTTGTACAGCGGCAGCCCGCCCGGGTCCGCCGCGAATCCGAGCGGTGAGCGCTTGGGGCCGATGGTCCCCGCGCTTTGCTTTTGGCTGACGTCGGAGCAGGTAAGCTGGCTGAACTGCACCCCGAACAGCGGCCCGGCCGGCTGGTCGAACTCGCCCGGATTGAAGTGCTCCTGGATGATCTGACCCGCGGTGCGGGTGGTGAAGGCGTTGCCGGCCGAGGAGAAATAGGCCGCCGTGAACGCCTTGGGGACGACCGCGTATTCCGGCGGCAGGATGTTGAGCCCCTCGAGGCCCCCTACGGCCCCCTTGCCGCCGTTGATCGTGAACGTCGGCGCGGCGCCGTTCATCTTGAAGATGGCCAGCACGTTGCCGACCCGATCGATGACGCCGACGGTGGCGTTGGCGTTTTGCGCCTGCGCTTCCGCGACTGCCTGCGCGATCACCTGCTGCACGTCGGCGATGGTTAGCGCATTGGGGCTGGGAATCTGCAGGCTGCCGTTGCTCGCGCCGCCGCCGCAGCCAGCCAGCGCCACGCACAGTGCCGCGCCCAGGACGGCGGTGCTCCAGGCGGCGCTCATTGCGCTTTGGGTGCCATGACCGGCGTCGCCTCGGCGTGAGCGCCGAACGGCGGGCGGCCCGGGAGGTGAAATGCGTGGCAGGAAACGCAGGGCGAAACGACCTTGTTACCCGCGGGCGAATTGCCGGCGTGGCATTGCCGGCATTTGCCGATGTCGGGAATCGAAATGTCCGCGCTCGAATGCGAGGTCGCGACATCGTGGCAGTCGGCGCACTTGAAGTTACCGGTGCGGTGGCTGGCATGATCGAAGCGCGCCTTGGGCAGCCAAGACGTCGCAATATGGACCGGCGTGATGGTCCACGCCGCGTGCGTCCCCGTCTCCCCTGACGTCATGGTCTTGGCGACCTCGTGACAAACGATGCAAACGCGCTTTTCGAACAGGTCTTCCGAAACCTGCTCCGCCTTGGCCCTTGCCCAGGCGAGTGCCTGCTGCCGCTGTGCTTCGCTGATCACCCCGCCGGTAAGTCTCGGCAGGCCCCGGCGGATGTCGCCAAGATCGACGACGTCGACGGGAATATTGTTGAGGGCGATGTTTGCATAGAACTCCTGCATGGTCAACATTGCGTCCTCTGCCGAGCCGTGCGGTACCTGTCGGGTCGTCACCGCCGGCTCGAACTCCAGCGTATGGCACTCGATGCATGCTTGCTTCATGTCGATCGCCGCGAACGAGCGCCCACTCGCGTCGGGAACGTGGCAGCTCGCGCAGTCGAGCGTCTTGCGTCCCTTCGGCGTGCGCACGCTGGACTTCAGGTGCAGATCATGCGGGAACTTCAGGTGCGAGCGGTCGACCAGGCGCGCCTTTTCCGTCTGTGGCACGCGGATCGTGTCGTTCGGGCCGGGTCCCTGCCATAGCGTGAGCTTGAACGCCGGGTGATTCGCCGCGAAATCGGTCGCGTCGGCGAGCACCGTTTCGGAGTCACGGCGCTTCAGGTCGCCATGACAGCTCACGCAGAGCACCGGATCGCGCCGAACCGGTGCCGCCGGCCCTTTGTGGTCGGCATGACAACTGGCGCAGCGCGTGCCCTCGAACAGCCGCCGCTGCAGCGCCACGGCCTCGATGTGACCCGAGGTGCTGCGGTGGCATTCGAGGCAGGCATGGTCGCGCACGGGAACAAAGGGTATCTCGTGGCACTTGCCGCAGTTGCGGCCGAACTCCTGATGCCCGGCGGAGAGCACACCGGGATTCCACGACGCATCGGGCGTAATGGGCAGCCTGGCCGTCAACGGCCGCAGCGGCAGGAGCAGCGCGTTGATTGCCGGCAGCGCAAAAAACAGCACCGCGATCAGCAGCGCCAGTGTCCAGGCCGGCCTGCGCCGCGACAGCCCGCTCTGCTCCAGCGTCGTGCGCGATTTGGCCCTGATCTCGGCCAGGTCGTCGGGCATCGGCCGCGTCAACTCGATGGCCAGTGCCAGGTCGTAACCTTCCGGTGGGGGCTCGACCGTGAGGTCGTAGGGTCCCAGGGCAACGTGCACGCGAGGTACGAGGCGTGCCTCGCGCTCCGACCCGCCGTCGACCGCAAGCTCGGCTTCCGGCGCCTGGATGAAGATGCTGTCGCCCTGGCGATATATCGCCGCGTGATACAGCGAAACGCGCGGATCGGGCAGATGGATTTCGCACTGCGTGCCGCGGCCAAGGCGGACCAATTCGCCTTCGACCGCGCGCTCGCTGCGCAACGCCTGGCCCTTGCGGTTGCGCGTGACGGTGATGACCAGAATGCGCATTGCGGCCGGTCAGTTCATCAGTAGAAGAATACCGACAGGATGTGGATCGTGAGCGCCGCCAACAGCGCGATCGACAGCGGTACATGCACGTACAGCCAGATATCGAGCCAGGCCTTCAGCTTGACGTCGCGGCGCGCCCTCGCGACCAGTTCCTGCTTCTTGAGCAACAGGGTATAGAGCTGGTGGTTGGTCTTGGCCTGCTCGCCCACGAGTTTGCGGCCGATGTTTTGCACACCGGCGACGGCCGCGTCGGTGGGGCAGTCCGGAGCCGTTCCGCGCAGCTGGCGCCACCACGAGCCGCCGATCGCGGTGCCCTGCGCGGAGGAGAGCACCAGCTTGCTGATGCTGTCCGGCAGCGAGAGCGAGAGCCGGCGCGCCTGGCGGTCCAGATCGGCGATCTTGATGAGCAGCATCTCCAGCGTGTCGTCGCCGAGGTTGTCGGTCATGATGCGCGGGTAGCGCAGGTACGCGTAGACCCCGAAGAAGCCGCTGGCAATCACTGCCAGCATCAGCACATAGGCAAGCGTATGCACGTTCCAGCCGACCTTGAAGGCCGCGTGCAACGTGGCGATGACGATCAGCGTGGTGCCGAAATAGACATGCGCCGAGAGCCACTCCTGCAACGTGCCGAAGGTTGATCCGAACTGGCGCTTGCGCACACCGAACCAGAGCAGCCAGACGATCAGGAGGGCGCCGATCGTGCCCAGCGTGTAACCGAGCCAGGTTCCGCCGTAGGGTCCGTTCGGGGGCCGGTCCCAGGCGTAGAGGGCGACCGCCGCGATGGTCAGCGCCGCGGCGAGCTTCAGGTAGCGGTATCGCGCATAGGCCAGGATCGACTGATGCCGCACTGTAGAGCCTCCGCCGCGGTAGAACGCGTGTACGCTGCCGATCGCCAGGCGGCGCGGGCGCGGCGCCGTGGCGCAGCGAATTGTGGACTTTAAGCGTTGGCCCGGCAACCCGTTGTACAGCCCAGGGGCCGACACGCCACGGCATCCTTCGGCCCGGCCGGTATAATGCCGTGGCTCGCCGGCACGTGCTGTCGCAACCGGCCACCATCGCCATGCCATTCGAATCGACCGCGCCATCCTCATGCTGATCTTTTGGTTGGCTGCGACGCTGCTCGCAGCCGTTGCCCTGGGCTTGCTGCTCTGGCCGCTGTTGCGCCGCGGTGACGGCGCGGCCGCGCCCGACGCGGACAGCGCGGCGATCGCGGTGTATCGCGATCAGAAACAAGCACTCGACGCCGAATGCGCGGATGGTGTCATCAGCACGAGCGAGCGCGACGCAGCCGTCGCCGAGTTGGCGCACCGCCTGGGTGACGAACTCGCCGCGTCGCCCGTGGTGACTGGCGGCGGGCACAGGCAGCGCCTGGCATGGGGGGTTGCGCTGGCGCTGCTGTTGCTCGTGCCGTCTGCCGCGGTCGTCCTCTACGCCCGGCTCGGCAACCCCGCTGCGACGACCGTGGCAGCGGCGATCGACAGCCAAAACGGGCACGAGATGTCGGCAAGCCAGATCACGGCGATGGTCGACCGCCTCGCCGAGCGACTGAAATCGCACCCTGACGAGGCCCAGGGCTGGGTGTTGCTGGCGCGCTCCTACGCGGCGCTTGGCCGCTATGCCGAAGCCGCCGATGCCTACGCGCATGCCGACGCGCTCATCCCCGACAACGCCGACCTGCTCGCCGATTACGCCGACGCGCTTGCCATGGCGCAAGGAAAGCGGCTTGCGGGCAAGCCCGCGGAACTCGCGCAGCGCGCGCTGACGCTTGACCCGCAGCACAAGAAGGGCCTCGCGCTGGCGGCGAGCGCTGCTTTGGAGGCGCGCGATTTCAATGCCGCGCTGGCGTACTGGCGGCGACTGCTTGCGCAGGTTCCGGAAGGCTCCGACGACGCCAAGCAGATCAACGCGATCCTCGCCGAGGTCGAAGCGGCCCGCGACGGACAGGGACCTGCCGCCGCGGCCGCCAAGGTGCCGCGGCGCAACGTGCAGGTTGCCGCCGCTCCAGCTTCGGCCGCCCCGGCTCCCACCGCCCCGGTAGCCGCGCCGGTCGCGGCAACGATCGCCGGCCGAGTCGATATCGCCCCGGACTTGGCGGCGAAGGTCGCGCTCAGCGACACGGTGTTCATCTACGCGCGCGCGGTCGACGGGCCGAGAATGCCCTTGGCCGTTCTGCGGGTGCCGGCGCGGGAACTGCCCAAGCAGTTCCGGCTCGACGACAGCATGGGCATGGCGCCGGGAGTAAAGCTCTCGAATGCCGCCGCGGTCATCGTCGAGGCGCGCATTTCCAAGAGCGGCAATGCGCTGCCGCAACCGGGCGACCTGAGCGGCAAGAGCGCACCGGTCAAGCCGGGTGCGAACGACGTGAACATCACCATCGACCAGGTCGTGCCCTGACCCCGCCGGGGTGGCTGGCTGTACCGGGCGGGGCACGTGCTATCATCGCCCTCGCCGCGAGCGCTGTCCCTCCCTAAGGCGACAACCATGCCGCAATCGACCGCTTGCTCCATGCGCAACCACCGGCGCAATCGCGTGCTTGCCGCTGCATTGCTCGCCGGCGTCGCAGCAACGGTGCGAGCCGCCCCCGTCGACGATCTGAGCGCCCTGGTCGAATCGGGGCGCGCGGCCGAGGCCTACGTAACCTACTGCGCGAATTCCGACCTCGTCACCCGGCCGGAAGCATTTGATCTCTGGTGCGGTGCCGCCGCGGTCGATCTCGGCCGCGCCGGGGAAGGCGTGCTCACGCTGGAGCGTTACGTGCTGCGTTTCCCCGACAGCGCCCGCGGCCGGCTCGAGCTTGCCCGAGCCTATTTTTACGCCGGCGACGACGTCCGCTCACGCGAGGAATTCGAGGCGGTCTCCAAGGAGCATCCGCCGCCGGACGTGCAGGCGGGCATCGACCGCTACCTCACCGCGCTGCAAAGCCGCGAAAGCCGCTACCAAACGCGCACGCTTGCCTACGCGGAGGTCGGTGGCGGTTACGACAGCAATGCCAACGCCGGGGTCGCGCAGGCCCAAATCGGGTTGCCGGTCCTGGGGCCGGTGACCGTCGCCAGCGTGGGAGTGCAAAAGGGCTCTCCGTTTGGCTGGCTCGACGCCGGCGGCCGTGTCAATCATCCGTTCGCGCCAGGGTGGAGCGTATTCGGCGCGGTCGACGCCAACGGCATGTTCTACAGCCAGGCGTCGGAATTCAATCTCGCCAACGGTTTCGTCGCCGCCGGCGGCAGTTACCAATCCGGTGGCAACGTCTTCTCCCTTTCGTACGCGAACGGCGAGATCATGCTTGCCGGGTCGCGCTATCGCTGGACCAACGGCCTGGGGTTCGAATGGCGGAGCCAAGTGTCAGAACGAACCTCCTTCGCGCTGGCCCCGCTCTATGCCGTGGTCGACTACAGCGGCGAGAACGCCGTGCGCAATGCCGACCTCGGGGGGATCACGGCAAGCTATCGCCAGATCTGGCTGGCATCGACCTGGCAGCCGATCCTCAACGCCAGCCTGGTCTATGGCGACGAACACGACCGCGAGGGGCGCCCGGATCTTGGCTACTGGATCTATGGCGCCGCCGCCGACCTCACGGTCGCGCCGTCGTCGTCCTGGGCGCTCAACGCTGGCGTCGCCTACGTCGTCAACGACTACCAGGGGCAGATCCCGGTGCTCGACGTGACCCGGCGCGACCGTACCTTCAGCGCGAACTTAAGTGCGCTCTATTTCATCGACCGGCGGTGGAGCGTGCGCGCCGAGTACCAGTACGCACACAACGCCTCCAATCTTGCTCTCTACCAATATGGGCGCAACGTCGTTGCGCTGAAGCTGCGTTATGAGTTCTCCGGGTTCTAGAAGGAGCGAAGCGATGAGTCTCCTCAGGCGTTCAGTGATCGCGCTCGCTGCCCTGCTGGCGCTGCTCGCCGGCGACGCCGCGTGGGGCGAGGCGGGGAAGGTCGTGTTCGCGGTGGGTGACGTGGCGGCGCTGCGCGGTACAACGCGTGTGCCGCTCGCCGCCGGCGCGACGCTGGAGCCCGGCGATACCATTGTTACCGCGGCGCAGAGCCACGCCCAGCTGCGCTTTACCGACGACGCCCTGGTCGCACTTAAGCCGGATTCGGAATTCCGTATCGAGCAATACAATTTCGACGGTCGCCAGGATGGGACCGAGATCGCGGTATTCCGTCTGGTCAAGGGAGGCTTCCGCACGCTCACCGGCCAGATCGGAAAGATCTCCCCCGATCGCTATCAGCTGCTGACCACGCAGGCGACCATCGGCATTCGAGGGACGCACTACCAGGTGCAGCTGTGCGCGCCGGAGCAATGCCGCGAAGGCGAGGCGGCAGTGCGCGCGGGCATGTACGGAGGCGTCTACGAAGGCCGGATCGCGGTCGCCAATGTCTTCGGCAGCAACGAGTTTGGCACCGATGAGTTCTTTTTCGTGCCCGACGGCGAGGCGCCGCAGCGCTTCCTCGGGCCGCCGAGCTTTCTTTCCGACAAGCTGAAAACGAAGGGCACGACCGCCAACGCCGCGCCCGGCGACATGCGCGTCGCCAATCCGCTGGGTGACGCCCTGCCGGATGTGCCGCTGGTGCCGTACACCTATCTCGCAACCGAGGATCTGAACCTCATTCCGTTTCCCGCGAACCTGGCCGGCCCGCTCGCCGTTATCGTCGGATCCGACGTCGATACGCTGGAATTCGATGCCACGACCGACCCGGCGCTGCATCTGAGCGTCAACAGTGCCGGGCAGCTCGTCGGCTTCGTCGACGGGAGCCTCTCGGCCCACATCGGTACGGCGACCCTTGTCGACGCGGGGCAGGACAATACCGCGGATGGTTTGCACTGGGGCCGCTGGCAGGGAACCGGTTCGAGCATCGCCCAGACGCTGGGCAGCACCGTTGTGCACAACGACGGCGGCAACCTGCATTACATCTACGGCGTTGTGGCGACGGCGTTGCCAGGCTCCGGCGAGGTGCAGTACGGACTCGTCGGCGGCACCCGGCCCACCGACTCGGCCACCGGGCAGGTCGGTACCCTGCTTTCGGGCGGCATCATCAGCGTCAATTTCACCACCGCGCAGCTCGCGCTCGCCGGCCTCTCGGCCGGCTTTGGCAGCGCGATCTACACACTCAACGGCAGCGCGAGCATCGTCAACGGCGCCTTCTCCACCGCCGGCGGCGGCGCCACGGGCGCCTGCAGCGGTGCCGGTTGCCAGACGCTCATCGCCGGCAACTTCCTCGGTTTTCTCGCCGGGCCGGGCGGGACGGGCATTGGTCTGGACTATTACTTCAATACGCGTGGCGGGAGCGTGATCGAGGGCGTGGCAGGGTACCGGCAGTGTCCCGGCGGCAAGTGCTGAGGCGTGTGACGTCCTACTTGGTGGCGAATGCCGTCGCCCCGTCCCAGTCGACCGGCGGAGCGCTCTGGCGGAAGGCGGCGCAGCGGGTGCAGAAGTACGCGTAGAGCGGCGTCATCGGGTGCTCCTCGGCCAGCGCGGCGAACGCGGCCTCGGCTTCGTCGAAATTCCGGGCCCGGTACAGCGCCAGCGCACGATCGTGACGCTCCAGTTCAGCGGCAAGTTGCTTGCTCCGCGCCGAGCCGACCGGCTCGTAGATCGTCACCGTTTCTGCCTTGCCGACCACGCGCACGCGGTCGATCTCGCGCCAGGCGATGCTGCGGACCGCCGCGGCCGTGTTCTCGCCGGCGATGATGCCGACCCCGTATTCCTTGGTCAGCGCCTCCAGGCGCGAGGCAAGATTCACCGCGTCGCCGAGAACGGTGTAGGCCTTTCTGAACTTCGAGCCCATGTCGCCGATGCTCATGGTGCCCGTGTTGATGCCGATGCCGATGCTGAAGGCGGGCCAGCCGCGGCTCGCGAACTCTTCCGCCAGCGACGGCATCTTCTGCTGCATCGCCAATGCCGCCTCGACCGCGCCGCGGGCGTGCTCCGGGTTTGCCTCCGGGGCGCCCCAGAACGCCATGATCGCGTCGCCGACGTACTTGTCGATCGTGCCGTGGCGATTATCGTGGATGATTTGGGTCATCGTCGTCAGGTAGGCGTTGAGCATCGCCGAAAGCTCGCGCGGAGGCAGTTTCTCCGACAGCGCCGTGAAGTTGCGAACATCGCAGAAGAGCACGCTCAGCCTGCGGCTCACTCCCTCCATGCTGAAGGGCTCGCCCGATTCGCGCATCTGCGCGACGCGCTCGGGCGGAACGTATTCGCCGAACATGCTGGTGAGCTTGCGTATCGCGGCGCCCTCGCGCAAGAAGCCGGTGAGCATGTTCCACGCGAACAGGACGGCGAGCATGAGCAGCGTCGCCGCGAGCGGGATCACGTAACCCCAATGCACCCAGAGCGCGAGGTTGAGCCCGATCACGGCAAAGCCAATCGCCGCCACGCCGAGCGCGTTGAGCAGCGGTCGCCGGAACGGCACCGCGAACAGGGCCAGCAGTCCGGAGGCGAGCATCACCAGCGCTTCGATCTGATCGGCGTCGGCGGGAATCGACTTCATGTCGCCGTTGAGCATGCCCGCAATCAGGTTGGCATGGATTTCGACGCCGGCAAAATCCGGGTCGAGCGGCGTCGGCCGCAAGTCCTTGAGAGCCTTCGCACTCGTGCCGACGATGGCGATTGCGCCGCGAATGGCCTTGGCGTCGTCGCCGCCGAGGCTGCCGTCGAGCACGTCGGCGGCGCGAATGAAACGAAACGTCTTGGACTTGCCGCGAAACGGAATGAGCGCGGTGCCCCGAGGGTCGACCGGCACCACGAGTCCGCCGACGTCGAGCGCGTCGAGTTTGCCCTGGCTGTCGAACCGGGGGGTTACTTTCTTCGCCTCGACCACGGCCTGCACCAACGCCAGCGACAGCGCGGGGTAGAATCCGCCGCCGTAGCGCTTGATCATCGGCACCCGGCGCACCAGATTGTCGGCGTCGAAGATGGGATCGATGTGACCGCTGGCCGTGGCCGCCTCGGCGAGCTCGGGCAGGCTCGCCACGTAGCCGTGCTCGGGCTCGATGAGAATCGGCGTGGCCGCGATATCGGCCTCGGTGAAGAGCGGCGGCGGGAGCTGTCCCAGCGCTTCGCCTTGTTCCTCCGGAAATGCGATGGGCAGTACGACCGTGCGACCGCGCATCGCCGCGGCGAAACGGGCATCGAAATCGAGCTGGGGCCGCAGCTGTTCGAGCGCGGTGGCAAAGCGCTTATCGGACTTGAGCTCGTGCTCGGCGAGTCGATCAAGCACCGTGATGCCGGAGGAAAGGTCGCGTTCGGCGAACAGGACGTCGAAACCTATTGCACGCGCGCCGTAGTGCTCGAATAGTTCGGTTGTGAGCTGTGCCAGCTTGTCGCGCGACCAGGGCCAGCGGCCCTCGCGCTGCAGGCTCGGTTCGTCGATGTCGATGATGACCACCTGCGGATCGGACGTGTTGGGCAGGGTCAGCTTGAGCCGCACGTCATAGGCGAATCCCTCGAGCCTGGGCAGCAGCGGGAACGCCTTCTCGCCAAAATGCTTCAGCGGGTGGAGCAGGAAGACGACGATGATGAGCAAGCCCGCCAGCGCCCGCGGCGCGCCGGCGAGCCGCGTCAATAGGCTGGCCGGCCGCAACGCCACGCGTCGCCGTCAGCCGCCGTGCCTGCGCCGACGCAATTGCGCGGCAACGACGCCAGCGACCGCAAGTGCCAGCAGTGCCAGAGCGCTCCCCGACAGCGTCGGGATCGGCGCAGGCGGCGGGTCCCTGGGACTCGCGCGGGCCGTGCCTAGAATCACGCCCTTGATGACGAACTGGTCGACCGGCCCGGCGCTAGCCGAACCGTGACCGCCATCGCCGCCGTAGTAGGCCTGTAGCATGTAGGTGTCGATGAGCAGGCCGGTGAGCATAAACGTGGCGTGGCCGTTGGCGTCAAGCGGCGCGCTCAGCAGCGGCGGTATCAGGCTCGGGTTCGTGCCGGGCGGCGGCGTACCGATCGGCGGCGCACAGAATTGGCCCGGGGCGGCCACGCACAGCAGCACGTTGCCTGTGGGCACGACGCTGCCGCCACTGGCCGTCGCCAGCACGGTAACCATCTGGCCGAAAACCGCCGGATTGGGTTGGCTCGAAAACGAAAGCGCCACCACTGCCGGGGGCGGTACGTTGACGACGAGCGCGAGATCCTGCATCGCGCTGCGCCCGCAGCCGGTGACCATGATCGATACCGGGTAGGTGCCACTGGCGGCGGTCGTGCCGGCGATGACGCCGGTCGATGGATTGATCGCCAATCCCTGCGGAAGCCCCATCGCGGTGAAGGTCAGTGGCGACTTGCCTGTTGCGGTGACCGTGAAGAGGTATGGCACGCCGGCTGTGACCGGCGGCGGGTCGCCGCTGGTGATCTGCGGCGGCGTGCAAGGTTGGATCACGCGCAGCGCATACATCTGGCTCACCGACGAGGGATCCCCGACGCTTGCCGTGACCAGGCAGTTGTAGGTCCCGAGCTTCGCTGCCACCCCCTGGATGGTGGCGGTGTTGTCGGCCGGACTGAAGGTCAGGCCCGAGCCGTCAAGACAGCCCGGGGTGATGAACCAGGAAATAAAGAAACCGGTGTTCCTCGGTTTTGTCTGCAGCGTGATCGAATAGGGCTGGTGCAGGATGGCGTTGGGCAGCACCGCGGGATTGATGCCCGTGAGCTGAGCGCCCGCTGCCGTGGCATAAAGCGCCAAGGCGCAGGCGCAGAAGCGCAACCAACTCGCCGCACCCGCGAGCGCGGCTGCAGCTGGCATGAACTGGCGCGCAAGGTACGTGGCCATCGGGAAGGGCGTTCTGCAAGCCTTCAGCGCGGGCTACATTAGCACATTACCCGGCGGCTGCGGTGACGATCGCACCGCGTTCGGGACGGCAGCGCAGGGAGCGCTGCCCGCCCCTCGGCTATAATCCGCGCGGTCATCTCCTCCCCGCGGAAGGGGTCCGAATGCTTGACGTGCAGGGTCTGGCCGCGCGGCGCGGTGACGCAGCATTGTTCGCCGGTCTGGAGTTCGCGCTCGAGCCGGGGGAGGCGCTGTTCGTGCGCGGCCCGAACGGTAGCGGCAAGACGACCCTTTTGCGCATTCTCGCCGGTGTCACGCAGGCTGCGGCGGGCCAGGTGCGCTGGGGCAACCGGGCCGTGGGGCCCTTTGCTCCGGCATTGCGCACCAACGCGCTGTTCATCGGCCATGCGCCGGCACTCAAGGACGAGCTGACCACCGAGGAAAACCTGGCATCGCTCACGAGCCTGCACGGCGCCGGCGCGGAGTGCAGCGCCGTAATCGAGGCGCTCGGGACCTGGTCGCTGACCCGGCAACGAGCCCTGCCCGCCCGCGTGCTCTCCCAGGGCCAGCGGCGCAGGACGAGCCTGGCGCGGTTGCAACTCGTGTCGCGGCCGCTGTGGCTGCTCGACGAGCCTGGGACCGCGCTCGACGACGCCGGCGCAGCAACACTGGCGAGCGCCCTGGCCGCACACCTGACCGCCGGCGGCATCGCCGTGATCGCGACCCATCAGGATTTGCCGCTCGCCGGCGGTGTCAGCCGCTGGCTGCACCTCGAATGACCACCGCGACGGCAGGCGATGTCGGTGTCTGGCCCGGCGTGGGTTGGGCACTGCGGCGCGACCTGAGGCTGGCCCTGCGCTCCAAGGCCGAACTCGGGGTCCAGCTTCTGTTCTACGCGATTGTCGTCACCCTGTTCCCGCTTGGCGTGGGTGCCGATCCCACCCTGCTGCGGGCGCTGGCATCCGGCATCCTCTGGGTCGCCGCCCTGCTCGCCTCGCTGCTGTCACTGCCGCGGCTGTTTGCGGCTGACTTCGCTGACGGCACCCTGGAGCAGATCGCCCTGTCTCCCTACCCACTGCCGGCCCTCATTTCGGGTAAAATACTTGCCCATTGGCTCACTTCGGGCGCGCCCCTGGCGGTCTTGTCGCCGCTGCTGGCACTGGAGTTCGGGCTCCAGGGTACGGAGCTCGGAGTGTTGGCGCTGGGGTTGTTGCTGGGTACGCCGACGCTGTCGCTGCTCGGCGCGGTCGGTGCAGCGCTGACGCTGGGACTGCGTGCGGGCGGCGCGTTACTCGCGCTGCTGATCCTGCCGTTGTACGTTCCCATCCTGATCTTCGGTGCCGGTGCGGTGGAAGCGACTCGCGCCGGTCTCGGCGCCGGAGGAGAGTTCTCGGTGTTGGGTGCGGCGCTGCTGGCCTCGCTCGTCGGCGCGCCGTTTGCCGCCGCCGTTGCGATTCGCATTGCGCTGGATTGAGACGAGTTCACATTTGATCAACTGGTTCAGGTTCGCCTCTCCCGTATCGTTCTTCCCGCTGGCCGGGCGGATCGCGTGGTGGTTTGCCGTTCCCGCGGTGCTGCTCGCCGCCGTGGGACTGTGGCTGGGCCTGGTCGTCGCGCCGACCGATGCGCAGCAAGGCGACGCCTACCGCATTATCTTCATCCACGTTGCGGCAGCCTGGATGTCGATGTTCCTCTATCTCGTCATGGCAGCGTGGTGCGGCATGTCGCTCATCTTCAACGCGCGCCTGTCGGCCATGATGGCTCAGGCGATCGCGCCCACCGGCGCGCTGTTCACCGTCATCGCCCTGTGGTCGGGAGCGCTCTGGGGTCGACCCGCGTGGGGCACCTATTGGGCGTGGGATGCGCGCATGACCTCCGAACTGATCCTGCTGTTCCTGTATCTGGGCTACCTGGCGCTGCGCCAAGCGATCGACGATCCGCGCCGTGCCGACCGCGCCAGCGCGGTGCTGGCACTGGTCGGCGCGGTCAACGTGCCGATCATCTATTTCTCGGTCCGCTGGTGGAACACGCTGCATCAGGGCGCGACGGTGAGCCTGACCAGGGCTCCCAAAATGGCAAGCATCATGCTGACGGCGATGCTCCTCATGACCTTCGCCGCCTGGTTCTATGCCATTGCGGTGTCCATGGTCCGGGTGCGCGCGATCATCCTCGAGCGCGAACGGCGCACGGCGTGGGCCGGCGCGCTTGCCGGGGCGGTGCGATGAGCCTGGCCGAGTTCTTCGCCATGGGCGGTTATGCCTTCTACGTCTGGGGCGCCTACAGCGTCACGGCCGCGCTGGTGGCGCTGGAGATCGTCGCCGTGCGCTCGCGCTTTTGCGCCGCGCGGCGGGCAGCGCAGAATCGGGAGACGGACGGATGAAACCCCGCACGCGGCGGCTGGCCTGGATTGTCGGTGGTCTTGCCGTTCTCGGCGTTGCGGCGGCTCTGGTGCTCAACGCCTTTCGGTCGAACCTGGTGTTCTTCTTCACCCCGAGCCAAGTCGCCGCGCACGAGGCGCCGCAGGGCCGGCCATTTCGCATCGGCGGCCTGGTCGAAGCCGGAAGCCTCACCCGAGAGCCCAACAGCCTCACGGTGCGCTTTCGCGTCACCGATACGGCGCAGACGATCGGGGTTACCTACACCGGGCTCCTTCCGGATCTGTTCAAGGAGGGCAAGGGCGTGGTGGCGCAGGGAACGCTCAGCCCCGACGGCACCTTTCACGCCAGCGAAGTGCTGGCCAAACACGACGAGAACTACATGCCGCCGGCGGCTGCAGACGCGATCAAGCAGGCGCAGTCGCATGAGGCCATGGTGACCAAGACGCTCGTCAAGCCCAGCGGGAGCAGCCAATGATTCCGGAGATCGGGCACTTTGCATTGATTCTCGCGCTGCTGGTGGCGATTGTGCAAAGCTCTCTGCCGCTCGCCGGCGCGGCGATGGGCGAACCGCGGCTCATGGCGGTGGCGCGCCCCGCAGGGCGGGCGCAGTTCTTCCTGGTGGTCGTTGCGTTCGCCTGTCTGGCGGCATCGTTCGTGGGCAACGATTTTTCGGTGCAGAACGTAGCCGCCAATTCCAACTCCGAGTTGCCCTTGCACTACCGTTTCGCCGCGACCTGGGGCTCGCACGAAGGCTCGCTTCTGCTGTGGACGCTGATGCTTGCCGGCTGGACCTGTGCGGTGACGCTGTTCTCGCGCCACCTGCCACCGGTTTTTCTCGCCCGGGTGATCGCGGTCATGGGACTCATCAGCATAGGGTTCCTGCTGTTTCTGCTGTTCACCTCGAATCCGTTCGAGCGCCTGGTGCCGCCGGCGGTTGAAGGGCGGGATCTCAATCCCCTGCTGCAGGACCCGGGCATGGTCATTCATCCGCCGATGCTCTACATGGGCTACGTCGGCTTCTCGGTCGCCTTTGCCTTCGCCATTGCGGCGCTGCTCGGCGGCCGGCTCGATGCAACCTGGGCCCGCTGGTCGCGGCCGTGGACGACCGTGGCATGGGCTTTCCTGACCATCGGCATCGCGCTGGGCAGCGGCTGGGCGTATTACACCCTGGGCTGGGGCGGCTGGTGGTTCTGGGATCCGGTCGAAAACGCTTCGTTCATGCCCTGGCTCACCGGGACCGCGCTCATCCACTCGCTTGCCGTGACCGAGAAGCGCGGCGCGTTCAAGAGCTGGACCGTGCTGCTCGCAATCGTCGCGTTTTCGCTGTCGCTGCTCGGTACCTTTCTGGTCCGTTCGGGTGTGCTGACATCGGTGCACGCATTCGCCACCGATCCAGCGCGCGGGGTTTTCATTCTGACCTTTCTCGCGCTCGTCGTCGGTGGCTCGCTCGCCCTCTTCGCATACCGCGCTGGCAAGGTTGGCCTGGGCGGAATCTTTAGTGTCGTCTCGCGCGAATCCGCCTTGCTCGCCAACAACATCCTGCTCGTTGTCGCCATGGCGAGCGTGTTGCTCGGCACGCTCTACCCGCTGTTTCTCGACGCAATGAAGCTAGGCAAGATCTCGGTTGGCCCGCCCTACTTCGATGCGGTGTTCTATCCGCTGCTCGCGCCGGCGGTGTTTCTCATGGGCATCGGGCCCGTGACGCGCTGGAGCCATGCGTCGCTGCCGAGCTTGTGGACGCGGCTACGCTGGGCGTTCGGGGTTGCGGTCGTGGCGGCTCTGGTCCTGCCGTTCACGCTCGGTCACTGGTCGCCCTTGATCGCCGCCGGATTGTTCCTCGCGCTGTGGATCGCGACCAGCAGCGTCGTCAATCTGCGCGACCGCCTCGCGAGCTCGCACCGAACAGGGCTGGGCGCCAAACTCGCCGCCAACTCGCCGTCGTACTACGGCATGCTGCTCGCCCATCTGGGCGTTGCCGTGTTCATCGTCGGCGTGACGCTGGTCAAGGGCTACGAAATCGAGCAGGACGTCCGGCTCGACGTCGGGCAGAACGTCGCCGTCGGCGGTTACGAGTTCAGGTTCCTCGGGGTGCAACCCGGGCCGGGGCCGAACTACCGCGCGGTGACCGGAACGGTCGAGGTGCGCAAGGACGGCCGCCTGATCGAAACCCTGCACCCGGAAAAGCGCATCTACAACGCCTCGGGGCAGACGATGACGATCGCGGCCATCGCCGTCGGCCTACTCGGCGATCGCTACGTGTCGCTGGGCGAGCCCCTTGTCGCCGACAACCTGAGCGGCGCGTGGGCCGTGCGCATATACCTCAAACCGTTCATCGACTGGATCTGGAGCGGCGCGTTCCTGATGGCGATCGGTGGGTTTGTCGCGGTGTGTGACCGCCGCTACCGGCTCGCGGCGCGACGCAGAGACGCGTCCCTGGTTGCCGGATCGGGCTCGGCGGCGGCGGCCGACTGAGGCTGGGCGATGACCAAGGCCTTGCGCTGGGCGATACCGTTAGCCATCTTCATCGTCCTGGTTGCCTTTCTCTGGGTTGGTCTCAGCCGGGATCCGCGCGAGGTTCCTTCACCGCTGATCGGCAAACCCGCGCCGGCGTTCCGGCTGTCCAAGCTGCACACTCCGGGCGAAACCCTGGCCACGGGCGACCTCAAGGGCACGGTCTGGCTGCTCAACGTGTGGGCATCGTGGTGCGTGTCCTGCCGCGTCGAACACCCGTTGCTGGTGCAACTCGCGCAGCAGAACATCGTTCCGGTGTACGGCCTCGATTACAAGGATCAGCCTGACGATGGTCGCGCTTGGCTCGAGCAGCACGGCAATCCGTATACGGCGTCGATGGTCGATCGCGACGGACGCGTCGGCATCGACTACGGCGTGTACGGTGTGCCGGAGACGTTCGTGATCGACAAGGCCGGCATTATCCGTTACAAGCAGATTGGCCCTTTGACAGCGGAGGCGCTGCAGGGCCAAATCCTGCCGCTGGTGCGCGAGCTGCAGCGATGATGGCGCGTGTCGCGCTGGTGCTGATGCTTGCCGGCGCGGCGGCCGCCACCAAGATGGACCCGCCGCCGCAGGGCGGCGATGCGTCCGGCATGAGCGCGCTCGACCTGAGGCTCAAGCATCTCGAAGGCGATCTGCGTTGCCTCGTGTGCCAGAATCAGACGCTCGCCGATTCCAACGCCGATCTCGCCGCTGATCTTCGGCGCGAGGTGCGCGAGCTTGCGCTCGCCGGCAAGAGCGACGATGACATCAAGGCATACCTGGTTGCGCGCTACGGTGACTTCGTGCTTTACGACCCGCCGGTGAAGCCCTTGACCTGGATGCTGTGGTTCGGGCCCTTCGCTCTCCTGTTCGGCGGCGGCGCGGTGTGGTGGATCGTGCTGCGCCGGCGCGAACGAGTCGCGAAGAACGCCGCGACCGATGCCGGCGCCAAGACCAACGCCAAGGCGCGCCAGCTGCTCGACGACAGCGACCGCTAAAGACTCGCGCCGCAGCGCCAGCACAACTCGAAATTCGCCGGATTGTCCTCGCCGCAGGCGGCGCAGCGCACGCTGCCGCTTTGCCTGCGTTCCGACTGCAGCGCGGCGAGCACGCGCTCGGCGCGTGGCCGGTCCATGGCCCGCTCCAGCCAGACCTGCGGTTGCGCTACGTCCGGCGGCACCTCGCCGACGATGCTCTGCACGTGTTCATTGAAGACGTGCGCCGCGATGCCCGCGTGCTGAAGCTGATGCAACAGCAGGTAGGCGTCGAAACGGTTGACGGCGATGTAGAAACGCTCCACGTTGTGCTGACGAAGATACGCGACCGGCGCGTCGCTTCTGCCAATGTGGCAGGCGAACCGCTCCGCGTCAACACCAGCGCACGACGTTGCCTGCGCGCACGATACCGATGCAGGGATTGGCGCCGACCGCGTAGGCGAGCTCCGCCGGCTCGCCGATATCCCATAGCGCGAAGTCCGCGCGAGCGCCGGCCTCGAGCCGGCCCCGGTCGCTGCAGCCGAGCGCACGGGCCGCGTTTTGCGTAACCCCCGCCAAAGCCTCGTCCGGCGTGAGCCGGAACAGGGTGCAGGCCATGTTGAGCATGAGCAGCAGCGAAGTAACCGGCGAGGTGCCCGGGTTGCAGTCGGTCGCAATCGCCATCGGGATGCCATGCGCGCGCAGGCGTGCAATCGGCGGCAGCCGCGTCTCGCGCAGGCAGTAGAATGCCCCGGGCAGCAGCACCGCGACCGTGCCGGCGCGCGCCATGGCGGTCATGCCGATATCGTTCGCATGCTCCAGGTGATCTGCCGAGAGCGCCCCGAACCGGGCCGCGAGTCCCGCGCCGCCGCTATCGGAGAGTTGATCGGCGTGCAGCTTGACCGGCAAGCCTGCCGCCCGCGCCGCGGCGAAGACCTGGCCGGTTTGTGCCGGGGAGAAGCCGATAACCTCGCAAAAGGCGTCGACGGCGTCGGCGAGCCGCTGGCGCGCCGCCGCGGGAATCATCTGTTCGCAAATGAGCGCGATATAGTCCGCCGCGCGACCGGAAAATTCCGGCGGCAGCGCGTGCGCGGCGAGCAGCGTCGTGCGGACTTCGACCCCACTCTCGGTCCCGAGGTGTCGCGCGGCGCGCAGCATCTTGAGTTCGTTGGCCAGATCGAGTCCATAGCCGGATTTGATTTCCAGCGTGGTCACGCCTTCTTGTAGCAGTTGTCCGAGGCGGGGCGCGGCGGCGCGGATCAGCGCATCCTCGGACGCCGCGCGGGTTGCCTGCACCGTCGCCAGGATGCCGCCACCCTCGCGGGCGATGTCTTCGTAGGTTGCGCCCTGCAGGCGCGCCTCGAATTCGCGCGCCCGATTCCCCGCGTACACCAGATGCGTGTGACAGTCGATGAGCCCCGGCGTCAGCCATCTGCCCTTGGCATCGAGCTCGGCTCTCGCCCGAAGCGCCGGCGGAAGATCCTTGCGCGCGCCCACCCAGACGATGCCGGTACCGCTGGCAGCGAGCGCGCCATCACGAATCGCACCGCAACCCGGACCGCCGGCCATGGTCACGAGATGGGCATTGACAATGAGAAGATCACATTGGCTCATGCGAGCAGGCGCTTCAGCGCTTGGCGGTAGCGCGCAAGGATCGACTCTTCGTCAGCGTGATGCCCCTCGCCGATCACCCATCGCCCCGCAACCATGACGTCGCGGACGATCTGCCGACCGGGTCCGAAGATCGCCGCGTCGAGCACGTTCTGCGCGGGCTGTTCGACCAGCGCCGGCTCTTCGCGGTTGAGCACGACCAGGTCGGCGCGACGCCCAGCGGCGATCGCACCCACAGGCTGCGCCAGGGCCCGTGCCCCACCGACAAGCGCAGTCTGATAGAGTGCGCAGCCGCTCGATTCGCCATCGCGCGCGAAAACGTTGCGCCTCTGCAGAGTGAGCCGCTGCACCGCCTCGAGCAGACGCAGCTCCAGGTACGGGTCGACGCCGACGTGGCTGTCGCCGCCGATGCCCAGTCGTCCCCCGGCAGCCAGGAAGGCGGCCGTCGGGAACACGCCGTCGCCGAGATCGGCTTCGGTGCTGGGGCACAGGCCGACGACGGCGCCGGTCGCGGCGAGGTTTCGCGTTTCCTCGGGCGTCACATGCGTCGCGTGCACGAGGCACCAGCGCGCGTCGATATCCGCGTGTCCAAGCAGCCAGTCGACCGGTCGAGTGCCGCTCCAGGCGATGCAAGCCTCGACCTCCTTGCGCTGTTCGGCCGCGTGGATATGGATCGGAGCGTCCTCGAGTTCGTCGCGTGCGAAGGCGACGATCTGGGATAGCTCGCCGGGCAGCACCGCGCGCAGGCTGTGCGGTGCAATGCCGAGCGTCGGCCCATCCTTCCTCATCAGCGCTGCCACGAGGCGCAGAAATCCGTCGGTGTCATGGACGAAGCGGCGCTGCGCCGGCAATGGTGCCGCACCGCCGAAATCGGAGTGGGCGTAATAAACCGGCAGCATGGTGAGGCTGATTCCGGTGGCTCCGGCGGCGGCGCAAATGCGCTCCGCCATCTCCGCCGGATTGCCATAAGGACGCCCGTCGGGATCATGATGCAGGTAGTGGAATTCGCCGACGCTGGTGTAGCCACCCTTCAGCAGCTCGAGATAGAGCTGGCTTGCAATCGCTTCCTGTTCGTCCGGACCGACGCGCTCGAGGAAGCGATACATCTCGGTGCGCCAGGTCCAGAAGTTATCCCCACTCGGTCCGCCGCGCTCGGTCAGCCCCGCGAGCGCGCGCTGGAACGCATGCGAATGCACGTTCGGCATGCCCGGAACGAGGGGACCCTGTACATGCTCGGCGTCAAGCGGGGCTGCGAAGGCGACATCGACCGCGCGGATCGAGCCGTCTGCGCCGACATCGATGACGACATCGTGCGCCCACCCCGTTGGCAGCAGCGCATCGCGGGCGAAGAGCTTCATGGCTGGTGCCCCGGGCTGCGCCTGCCCGCCTGCGCAGGCGCGAAATCGCCCCTTGGCGCAGCCGCGCTCATCGGCCTCGGGCGAGCTGCCATCGCCACGCGTCGGCGCAGATCGTGGCAAGGTCACGGCGCGCCCGCCATCCGAGCCGCGCGTTCGCGTGCGTCGGGTCCGCGAAGCAGCTTGCAACGTCGCCCGGCCGACGCGCCACGACGCGCCGCGCAAGCGTTTTGCCGCAGGCACGCTCGAACGTGGTGATCACCTCGAGCACCGAGTGGCCGCGGCCCATGCCCAGGTTGAGGGTGGTCACGCCGGGGTGGCGCGACAGGTACGCCAGCGCTGCCACATGGCCCTCGGCGAGGTCGCTGACGTGGATGTAATCCCGCACGCCCGTGCCGTCGGCCGTCGGATAGTCGTCGCCAAACACCTCGATGCAGGCCCGGCGCCCCGCGGCCACATCGACCAGGAGGGGCACGAGGTTGGCGGGCACCGACGTCGGCGCCTCGCCGATTTCGGCCGACGCGTCGGCGCCAGCGGGATTGAAATAGCGCAAAAGCCCGATGCGCCACGACGCATCGGCCGAGGCAAGCCCTTCAAGGAGCAACTCGACGCAGCGTTTGGTGCGTCCGTAGACGCTCGCGGGCTGCAGCGCCGAGTCCTCGGTGACCGGATTTTTCTCCGGTTGGCCATAGACCGAGCTCGAGGAGCTGAAAATCAGGGTCCTTGCCCCCGCCGCAGTCATCGCCCGGGTCAGTGCAATGGCACCGGCGACATTGTTGTCGTAGTACGCCAGCGGCTGCGTCTCGCCCTCGCCGACGGCCTTGAGACCGGCGCAATGAACGACCACGCCGACCGGGTAGGTCGCAAAGGTGTGCGCCAGCGCGCTGATGTCGCGGACGTCGCCGGTCACCAGCGGCACCTGCAGCCCCGTCAGCCGCCGCAGCCGGGGCAACACCTCCGCCGAGCTGTTGGCAAAGTTATCGAGGACCACGGGCGCGTAGCCGGCACGTGCCAGCTCGACGACGATATGCGAGCCCACGTAGCCGGCGCCGCCGGTGACGAGAACCATGCCTCCCATGGCGTGATCTTACGCGACCGCTGCGCCGCGCGTCCGCGCACCAGAGCGCCGGGAGCGCGTCCCGGCAGGCGCACTCAGGCCCTGCCGCTGCTCGCGGTCTTCGGAGCCTTCGCGCTCTTGGTTGCCTTCGCCGCCTTGGCCGGCTTCGCCGCCTTGTCGGTCTTCGCGCCCTTGCTCGCCTTCGCGCTCGGTGCCGGCTCGGAGTCTGTCCCAGCCCCGGCTGCAGAGTCGGGGCGATCGAGCAGCTCGACGAGCGCCATCGGCGCGTTGTCGCCCACGCGAAGCCCGAACTTGAGGATTCGCAAGTAGCCGCCGGGACGGCGGGCATAGCGCGGGCCCAGCTCGCCGAAGAGCTTTTGCACGACGCCCCGGTCGCGCAGCCGATCAAACGCCAGTCGGCGATTGGCCAGCGTGGGTGACTTGCCGAGCGTAATCAGCGGCTCGGCGACGCGGCGCAGCTCCTTTGCCTTCGGCAGCGTGGTGCGAATCGCCTCGTAGGTGAACAACGAGTTGGTCATGTTCCGCAACATCGCGAGGCGATGGCTGCTCGTGCGGTTGAGCTTGCGCAGGCCGTGACGGTGACGCATGGTCTTCTTTCCTAGGGCCGGTCGAGATTCGGTGGCGGCCAGTTCTCGAGCTTCATGCCGAGCGAAAGCCCGCGCGAAGCAAGCACTTCCTTGATTTCGTTCAACGACTTGCGGCCGAGATTCGGCGTCTTCAGCAGCTCCGTCTCGGTGCGCTGGATGAGATCGCCGATGTAGTAGATGTTTTCGGCCTTCAGACAGTTGGCGGAACGTACGGTGAGCTCCAGATCGTCGACGGGGCGCAGCAGGATCGGATCAACCTGCGGCATCGAGCGCTGCTCGGTGGGTGCCTCGGTGCCCTTAAGGTCCGCGAACACGCCAAGTTGCTCCACCAGGATGCTTGCCGCATAGCGGATCGCCTGCTCGGGTTCGATGACCCCGTTGGTCTCGATGTCCATGACGAGCTTGTCGAGGTCCGTGCGCTGCTCGACCCGTGCGCTCTCGACCGAATAGCTGACACGACGCACCGGCGAAAACGACGCGTCGAGCAGGATGTTGCCAATACTCCGGCCACCCTCGGGCTTGATGCGCACGGTCGCAGGCTGATAGCCGCGGCCCTTTTCCACCTTGATCTCCATCTCGATCTTGCCGCCGGCGGTCAGGTGCGCGATGACATGATCCGGATTGATGATTTCGACATCGTGATTGGGCTCGATATCCGCTGCCGTAACCGGGCCTTCGCCAGTCTTGGCGAGTTTGAGCGTGACGTGGTCGCGGTTGTGCAGCTTGAGCACGACGCCCTTGAGGTTAAGCAGCACGTCGACGACGTCTTCCTGCACGCCGTCGAGCGCCGAGTACTCGTGCAACACGCCGGTGATCTTGACCTCCGTTGGCGCGTAGCCGGGCATGGACGAGAGCAGCACGCGCCGCAGCGCGTTGCCCAGCGTGTGCCCGTAGCCGCGTTCGAACGGTTCCATCACGACCTTGGCGTGAAACGGCGACGTGCTCTGCACGTCGATGATGCGCGGTTTCAAGAAAGCATTGCTCTGCATGCGGAGTCCTTAGTGCGAAATCCTGGCGGATCGCGGGCCAACCGGTTTATTTCGAATAAAGTTCGACGACGAGGCTTTCGTTGATGTCCTGGCCGAACTCGGAGCGATCGGGCGCGCCCTTGAACGTGCCGGTCATCTTCTTGACATCGACCTCGACCCACGACGGGAAGCCGATCTTCTCGGCGAGTTGCAGCGCGTCGACGATGCGCAGCTGCGTCTTGGCGCCTTCCTTCACCGCGACGACGTCGCCGGCCTTGACTAGCGCCGACGGGACATTGACAGTCTTCTCGTTGACTGTCACCGCGCGATGCGTGACCAGCTGCCGTGCCTCTGCCCGCGTCGAGCCGAAGCCCATGCGGTAGACGACATTGTCCAGCCGCGACTCGAGCAGCCGCAGCAGGTTCTCGCCGGTCGAGCCCTTGCGTTGCGCCGCCATCGTGAAATAGCGCTGGAATTGCCGCTCGAGCACGCCGTAGGTGCGGCGCAATTTTTGCTTTTCGCGCAACTGCTTGCCGTAATCGGACATCCGCATCCCGGACTTCACGCCGTGCTGGCCGGGCTTGGAGTCGAGCTTGCACTTGGAGTCGAGCGATCGACGCGCGCTCTTCAGGAACAGGTCGGTGCCTTCCCTTCGCGCCAGCTTGCATTTCGGTCCAATATATCGAGCCACGGTAACTATCCTTTGTAATGCCTTTAGATCCGGCGGCGCTTCGGCGGTCGGCAGCCGTTGTGCGGCACCGGGGTGACGTCGGAGATGCTTGTGATCTTGAGGCCAAGCGCGTTCAGTGCGCGCACCGCGGATTCGCGTCCGGGTCCCGGACCCTTGATCCGCACTTCCAGATTCTTAACCCCGCATTCCTGCGCCGCCCTGCCGGCCGCCTCGGCGGCCACCTGTGCCGCGAACGGCGTCGACTTGCGCGAGCCTTTGAAGCCGGCGCCGCCCGACGTCGCCCACGACAGCGCGTTGCCCTGTCGATCGGTGATCGTGATGATCGTATTGTTGAACGACGCGTGAATATGCGCGATCCCTTCCGACACGCTCTTCTTTACTTTCTTGCGCGTGCGCGTGACCGCGCCGGGCTTTTGCGAGGGTTGCTGTGCCATCGAATGTCCTATCAGGTCTTGGCCGCGGAGGGCTTGTTGAGCGCGATCTGCTTGGCCTTGCGCGGGCCCTTGCGCGTACGCGCATTGGTGCGCGTGCGTTGGCCGCGCACCGGCAGTCCCTTGCGGTGGCGAACGCCGCGATAGCAGCCGAGGTCCATGAGGCGCTTGATGCTCATGGTGACCTCACGGCGGAGATCGCCCTCGACCGTGTAACGCCCGACCAACTCGCGCAGCTTGTCCATTTGCGCGTCGGACAGGTCCTTGATCTTCGTCGCGTGGCTCACGCCGGCGGCGTCGCAGATGGCGCGTGCGCGCGCCCGGCCGATGCCGTAGATCGCGGTCAGCGCGATCTCCGCATGCTGGTGATTCGGGATGTTGACGCCTGCAATGCGAGCCATGTGCTTGTCCTGTCGAGAACGTGTTTGCTGCTTACCTGTCAGCCCTGCCGCTGCTTGTGACGCGGATCCTTGCAGATCACCCGCACGACGCCATTGCGCCGGATGATCTTGCAATTGCGGCAGATCTTCTTCACCGATGCCAATACTTTCATGTCAGCCTCGCTACGATCCCTATTTGGCGCGGAAGATAATCCGCGCCCGGGACAAATCGTACGGCGTCAGATCCACCGTCACCTTGTCGCCCGGCAGAATCTTGATGTAATGCATGCGCATCTTTCCGGAGATATGACCGAGAACCACGTGGCCGTTCTCCAGCTTTACCCGGAACGTCGCGTTGGGCAGCGTTTCCAGGACCTCTCCCTGCATCTGTATCGTTTCTTCCTTCGCCATCCGGCCGTCGCTTAGCGTGTCGGGAGCCCGCCCTTGAAGTTAGCCTTCTTGAGCAGGCTCTCGTACTGCTGCGACATGAGATAGGCCTGCACCTGCGTCATGAAATCCATCGTCACCACGACGATGATCAGTAGCGACGTACCACCGAAATAGAACGGCACGTTCTTCCACGCGATGAGGAAGTTCGGGATGAAGCACACCACCACCAGGTAGAGCGATCCGATCAGCGTCAGCCGAAGCGTGATCTTTTCGATGTATTTGGCCGTCTGGTCACCGGGTCGATAGCCGGGGATGAAAGCGCCGCTCTTCTTCAGGTTCTCCGCCGTATCCTTGGGGTTGTACTGCAGCGCCGTATAGAAGAAGCAGAAGAAGATGATGGCGCTGGCGTAAAGGATCTCATGCACCGGTTGGCCCGGCCCGAGCGTCGCGGCGAGATCGCGCAGCCAGATCGTATGCTCGCTCGACCCGAACCAGGTGGCCACGGTGGCCGGGAAGAGGATGATCGAGGACGCGAAGATGGGCGGAATCACGCCGGCCATGTTGAGCTTGAGCGGCAGGAACGATTGCTGTCCGGCGTAGACCCGGTTGCCGACCTGCCGCTTGGCGTAATTGACCTGGATCTTGCGCAAGGCGCGCTCGACGAAGACAACGAACGCCGTGACGACCACCACCAATGCGGCGATGCCGATCACCAGCAACACCGAGTAGGCTCCGGTGTTGACCTGCTCGAGCGTCTGGCCCACCGCGCGCGGCAGGCCGGCGGCGATGCCGCTGAAAATGATGAGCGAAATGCCGTTGCCCAGGCCGCGCTCGGTGATCTGCTCGCCGAGCCACATCAGGAACATCGTCCCGGTGACGAGCGTCACCGCCGAGATGAGGCGGAATGCGATTCCCGGGTAGATCACCAGGCCGGCCTGGGACTCGAGCGCGATCGAGATGCCAAGCCCCTGGAAGAACGACAGGCCGAGGGTCGCGTAGCGCGTGTACTGCGTGATCTTGCGCCGTCCCGATTCGCCCTCTTTCTTCAGCGCCTCAAGCGTGGGCACGACCACGGTGCACAGCTGCATGATGATCGATGCCGAAATGTAGGGCATGATGCCCAGCGCGAAGATCGAGAAGCGCTGCAGCGCGCCGCCGGAAAACACGTTGAACAGGCCGAGAATGCCGCCCTGGTTCTGCCGGAACAACTCATCGAGCACGGACGCGTTGATTCCCGGAACCGGGATATGGGTCCCGATCCGGTAGACGACGAGGGCCCCGAGCAGGAACAGCAGACGCTTCTTCAGGTCCGCGTACCTGTCACCGCTCTTCTGTGCCGGATTGGTCGTCGCCAAAGTCTGCTCCCCAGCCCTCTAGCCCGCCTGCTTGGCAGGTAGATCGGCAATGCTGCCGCCCGCCGCCTCGACCGCGGCGCGCGCGCCTTTCGTCAGCGCCAGGCCCGAGAGCTTGACCGCCTTGTCGAGCGTGCCGGTCTTGATCACCTTGGCCGTCTTCGCCGCCGCAGGAACCAGGCCGGCGGCCTTGAGCGCCAGGATGTCGATGTCAGCGATCGGCAGCTTGGCCAGATCCGACAGGCGTACCTCGGCGGTGTCCTTGCCCAGGTGCGAGACGAAGCCGCGCTTGGGCAGCCGGCGCTGCAACGGCATCTGCCCGCCCTCGAACCCGACCTTGTGAAAGCCGCCCGCCCGCGATTTCTGGCCCTTGCTGCCGCGGCCGGCTGTCTTGCCGTGGCCGCTGCCGCTGCCGCGGCCGACGCGACGTCGCGCTCGCTTGCTGCCGGCAGCCGGCTTGATGGTATTCATGCGCATGGCGTGGTCCCTGTTGGTCAGCCTTTGCCCTCGGTGCCGCCGCTGACGCGCAGCATGTAGCCGACCTTGCTGATCATGCCGCGCACCTGCGGCGTGTCCTCAAGCTCGACACTGTGGCTGCGCCATTTGAGCCCGAGACCGCGCACCGTCGCGCGATGGTCGTCCTTCTTGCCTCGCAGACCCTTGACGAGCGTGATTTTCAGCCTACCCTTTTGCGTGTCTTCGGCCACGATTTCAAGCCTCCGTGATCTGCTCGACGGTCATCCCGCGCTTGCTCGCGATGTCCGCCGGCGCATTGCCGTTCTGGAGGGCGTTGAGCGTCGCCCGCACCACGTTGTACGGATTGGTCGGGCCGTGACACTTGGCCAGGATATTGGTCACGCCGACGACCTCGAACACCGCCCGCATCGGCCCGCCGGCGATGATCCCGGTGCCTTCGGACGCCGGCTGCATGAAAACCTTGGTCGCGCCGTGACGGCCCTGCACGGCGTGATGCAGCGAGCCACTTTTCAGCCGCACCTTGATCATTCTGCGGCGCGCCTCTTCCATCGCCTTCTGCACCGCGACCGGGACTTCCTTCGCCTTCCCCTTGCCCATGCCGACGCGTCCGTCGCCGTCGCCAACCACGGTCAGTGCCGCGAAGGCCAGGATGCGCCCGCCCTTCACCACCTTCGTGACCCGGTTGATACTGATCATCTTCTCGCGCAGCCCGTCTCCCCGATCGTCCTGCTGCTGTCGGTTTTGCTGCTGCCTGCCCATTGGCTTTGCCATGTTCGCTCTCGTCCGTCAGGTGGCGCTAGAACTTCAGGCCGCCCTCGCGGGCGGCGTCGGCCAGCGCCTTGACGCGGCCGTGATATTTGAACCCGGAGCGGTCGAAGGCGACCGTCTCGATACCCGCGCTCTTGGCCTTGGCCGCAATGCGCTTGCCGATCACCGCTGCCGCCGCCCGGTCGCTGCCCCGCTTGAGGTCCTTGCGCACGTCGGCCTCGAGCGTCGAGGCGCTGACCAGCACCCTGTCCCCGGACGGCGCGATGATCTGCGCGTAGATGTGGTTGTTCGACCGGGCGACCACCAGGCGATTGGCGCGCTGCTCGGCGATGCGCAGCCGCGTCCTGCGGCTGCGGCGGGCTCGAGCTTGAGTCTTGTTCATGATCCTTCTCTCCGATGGCTCTCGTCGCAGGACTACTTCTTCTTCGTTTCCTTGATGGTGACCTGCTCGTTGGCGTAGCGCACGCCCTTGCCCTTGTACGGCTCCGGCGGGCGATAGGCGCGAATTTCCGCCGCGACCTGGCCGACCTGCTGCTTGTCGACACCCTTGATGACGATCTCGGTCTGTTGCGGTGTCTCGACCTTGACGCCCTTGGGCATCCTGTGCACGACCGGGTGCGAAAAGCCCAGCGACAGATTGAGCCGGTCGCCCGTGGCCTGCGCGCGGTAGCCGACGCCGACGAGCGCGAGTCTCTTTTCGTAGCCGTCGGTAACGCCCCTGACCATGTTGGCGACCAGCGCGCGCACCGTGCCGTGCATAGCGTTCGCTTCGATGTTCGCCGCCTTGAAGGTCAGCGTATCGCCGTTCCTCTCGATCGCAATGTCCTTGCCAAACCGCTGCGACAGAGAGCCCAGCGGGCCCTTGACCGAGATCTCGCCCTCGGCCAGGCTAACCTCGACCTTGGGCGGGAGTTTGATCGGGCTGTGTCCGATGCGCGACATGGCCGTTTTCTCCGTCAGGCGACGATGCAGATGACTTCGCCGCCGACGCCGGTGGCGCGCGCCTTGCGGTCGGTCATCACGCCGCGCGAAGTCGAGACGATGGCGATGCCCAGCCCGTTCATGACGCGCGGGATGTCGTCCTTGCTCTTGTAGATGCGCAGTCCGGGTTTCGACACGCGCTCGATCTTCTCAATGACCGGGCGCCCGGCGTGGTATTTCAGCGCGATCTCGAGCTGCGGCCGGTTCTCCTCGCCGACCACGGCGAAACCCTCGACGTAGCCTTCGTCCTTGAGAACCTTGGCGATCGCCACCTTGACCTTGGACGACGGCATCTGCACCGTGGCCTTCTCCGCCAGCTGCGCGTTGCGGATACGCGTCAGCATGTCGGCGATCGGATCAGTCATGCTCATGTGTCACCTCACCTGCCTGGTGCTTGCCTTGTCTGTCAGTGCCACGCGCGCCGCCTACCAGCTCGCCTTGACCACGCCGGGGATTTCCCCGCGCATCGCGATGTCGCGCAGCTTGTTGCGGCCGAGGCCGAACTTGCGAAAAACCCCGCGCGGACGGCCGGTGAGCTGGCAGCGATTGCGCAGGCGCGTCGCGCTCGAATCGCGCGGGAGCTCCTCGAGCTTGCGTCGCGCCACCAGCCGCTCCTCATCGGAAACCTTGGGATTGCCCATGATTGCCAGCAACTCGGCGCGCCGCTTGGCGTATTTCTTCACCGTCAGGCGGCGTTTCTGGTCGCGGTTGATGACAGCAGTTTTCGCCATGATGGCCTCTAGCCCTTGAACGGGAATTTGAATGCGGCAAGCAGCGCCTTGGCCTCGGCATCGGACTTTGCCGTGGTCGCGATGGTGATATTCATGCCGCGGATGGCGTCGATCTTGTCGTACTCGATCTCCGGGAAGATGATCTGCTCCTTGACGCCCATGCTGTAGTTTCCGCGACCGTCGAAGGCGCGGCCCGAGATGCCGCGGAAATCGCGCACGCGCGGCAGCGCGATCGACACCAGCCGATCCATGAACTCGTACATGCGGTCCTGGCGCAGCGTGACCATGCAGCCGATCGGATAGCCGGTGCGGATCTTCCATATGGCGATCGACTTTTTGGCCTTGGTGAGCACCGGCTTCTGGCCGGAGATCTTGGTCATGTCGCCCACCGCGTTGTCGAGGATTTTCTTGTCGGCCACTGCCTCGCCCACGCCCATGTTGAGCACGATCTTGGACAGGCGCGGCACTTCCATCGCCGACTTGTAGCCGAACTGCTTGATCAGCGCCGGCACGACTTCTTTCTTGTAGACTTCCTTCAGGCGCGCCATGTCAGGCTCCGATCACTTCGCCGTTGGACTTGAAGAAGCGGACCTTGCGCCCGTCCTCGAGCATGCGAAAGCCGATGCGATCCGCCTTGCGCGTGACCGGGTTCCAGATCGCAACGTTCGAGACATGGATCGGCACCTCCTTGGTGACGATGCCGCCGGGCTGGTTCTTCATCGGGTTCGGCCGGGTGTGGCGCTTGACCTGGTTGATGCCGGCGACCAGTACATAGTCGGGGCCGACGGTGTGGGTCACCTCGCCGCGCTTGCCCTTGTCGCGGCCGGCGATGACGACCACGTTGTCGCCTTTCTTGATCTTGCGCATGATCAGAGAACCTCCGGCGCGAGCGACACGATCTTCATGAACCGCTCGGTGCGCAGCTCGCGCGTGACCGGCCCGAAGATGCGCGTGCCGATCGGCTCCAGCTTGGGGGTGAGCAGCACGGCCGCGTTGGTGTCGAACTTGACCTTGGCTCCATCGTCGCGGCGCACCCCATGCCGCGTGCGCACCACGACGGCGTGATAGATCTCGCCCTTCTTGACCCGGCCACGCGGCGCGGCATCCTTGATGCTGACCTTGATCACGTCGCCGATGTGCGCGTACCGGCGCTTGCTTCCGCCGAGTACCTTAATGCACATTACTTGCCGGGCGCCGGTGTTGTCGGCGACCTCCAGCATCGTCTGCATCTGGATCATTGCAACTCTCCAACTTAACCCGCCCGGCGACGCCTCGAGCATCGCCCGCTTCCTGCTCAAGCTGCGGCGGCCAGTCTTGGAACCCGTCAGGGTAGAGCCGCCGGGGGCAGGCGCGGTGCGCGTAACCCTGCCGCGGCGGGGAATCCAAAATTATGGCAGGATTTATGCTTATCCGCAACTCCATCGTGCAATCAATGGCTTAGATAACCTTTGCTTTTTCGATCAGGCGCTTCACCCGCCATGCCTTGGTCTTGGCAAGCTTGCGGCAGGCCTCGATCTCGACCAGGTCCCCTTGCTTGTATTCGTTGTTCTCGTCGTGGGCGTGGTACTTGCGCGAGCGCGTGACCACCTTGCCGTAGAGCGGATGCTTGACCCGACGCTCGACCAGAACCGTCACCGTCTTGTTCATCTTGTCGCTGATCACGCGCCCGACCTGGGTCTGGATCAGGCTGCCCTTGGCGGCGCCGGCGGCCGGTGCCGCCGCCGTTTCGAGTTGTTCGCTCATGCTGGCCCTGCCTTCTGATTGAGCAGCGTCTTTACCCGCGCGATATCACGCCGCACGCGTACCACGCTGGCGCTGTTGGTAAGTTGCTGCGTCGCCTTCTGCATGCGCAGCCCGAACTGTTCCTTGAGCAACGCATGCAACTCGGTGCGCAGTTCGGCCGCGGACTTGTCGCGCAGGTCCCTCTTTCGTTCCGATCGCTTCATCGTCCGTTCCCTCCTAGCCGAGCAGGCGGTGCACGAATGTCGTCCGGATCGGCAACTTGGCCGCGGCCAGCGCGAAGGCCTCGCGCGCCAGCGCCTCGTCGACGCCGTCCATTTCATAGAGCACCTTCCCCGGCACGATCTCGGCGACGTAATATTCCGGATTGCCCTTGCCGTTGCCCATGCGCACCTCGGCCGGCTTCTGCGATATCGGCTTGTCCGGGAAGATGCGGATCCAGATGCGGCCGCCGCGCTTGATGTGCCGCGTCATGGCCCGGCGGGCGGCCTCGATCTGGCGCGCCGTCAGGCGTCCGCGGCCGACCGCCTTCAGCCCGTACTCGCCGAAGCTGACCTTGGCGCCGACGGTCGCCACGCCCTTGTTGCGACCCTTCTGCTCCTTGCGGTATTTCCTTCTAGCTGGTTGCAGCATTCTTCGCTCCTGCACTCTTGCGGGCGCGCTTCGGCGGTTCGGGCGCCGGCGCTGGCGCGGCCTGCGGCTCGGCGTTGTGCGGCAGCACCTCGCCCTTGAATACCCAGACCTTGATGCCGATTACGCCGTAGGTCGTCTTGGCCTCGGCAAAGCCGTAGTCGATGTCGGCGCGCAGCGTGTGCAGCGGTACCCGTCCCTCGCGGTACCACTCGGTGCGCGCGATCTCGATGCCGTTGAGCCGGCCCGAACTCATGATCTTGATCCCCTGCGCGCCGAGCCGCATCGCGTTCTGCATGGCGCGCTTCATCGCCCGGCGGAACATGATTCGCTTCTCGAGCTGCTGGGCGATCGAGTCGGCGACGAGCTGCGCGTCGATCTCGGGCTTGCGTATTTCCTCGATGTTCAAGCCCACGTCGGTGCCCATCATCCGGCGCAGGCTTGCGCGCAGCGTCTCGATGTCCTCGCCCTTCTTGCCGATGACCACGCCGGGCCGCGCGCTGTGGATGGTAATGCGCGCGTTCTTCGCGGGGCGCTCGATCGTGATCTTGCCGACCGAGGCGTGGGCGAGCTTCTTGCGCAGGTAGTCGCGCACCTTGATGTCCTCGTTGAGCGTCGTGGCGAAGTGCTTGCTGTTCGCGTACCACTTCGAGGCCCAGTCGCGATTGACCGCAAGGCGAAAGCCGGTCGGATTGATTTTCTGTCCCATGAACTGTCCTTGGTTGACGCCTATTTGCCGTCACCGACGGTGACGTGGATGTGACAGGTCTGCTTGAGGATGACATTGCCGCGACCCTTGGCCCGGGCGGTGAACCGGCGCAGGCTCTCCGCCTTGTCGATATGGATCGTCCTCACCTTAAGCTCGTCGATATCGGCGCCGTCGTTGTGCTCGGCGTTGGCGATCGCCGATTCGAGCACGCGCTTGATGATCTTGGCGCCCTTCTTCGGGCTGAAGGCGAGCACGTTGAGCGCCTTGTCGACGGGCAGGCCCCGGATCTGGTCGGCGACCAGCCGGCCCTTCTGGGCGGACAGACGAACGCCGCGCAGGATCGCTTTGGTCTCCATGCTTGCCTCCCTACTTCCTTGGCGGCGTCGTCGGCGCGACCACTTTCTTATCCGCCGAGTGGGCCTTGAAGGTGCGCGTCAGCGCAAATTCGCCGAGCTTGTGCCCGACCATGTTTTCCGAGACGTACACCGGAATGTGCTGCTTGCCATTGTGAATGGCGATGGTCAGGCCCACAAAGTCCGGGGTAATGGTCGAGCGCCGCGACCAGGTCTTGATCGGCCGCTTGTCCGAGGTCGCCCGAGCTGCCTCGACTTTCGCCTGCAGATGGTGGTCGACGAACGGGCCCTTCTTGATCGAACGTGCCATGGCAATCAGCCCTTCTTAACGGCGTGGCGGCGGCGAATGATCATGCCGTCGGTGCGCTTGTTCTTGCGCGTGTGATAACCCTTCGTCGGCGTGCCCCAAGGCGAAACCGGATGGCGGTTGCCGCGGGTGCGCCCGCCGTGCGGGTGATCGACCGGGTTCATCACCTCGCCGCGGACGGTGGGACGGATGCCGCGCCAGCGGGTCGCGCCGGCCTTGCCGATCGAGCGCAGATTGTGCTCTTCGTTGCCGACCGAGCCGATGGTCGCGCGGCAATCGACGTGCACCTTGCGGATCTCGCCCGAGTGCATGCGCAGCTGCGCGTACGCGCCCTCGCGCGCCAGCAGCTGCACCGATGCGCCGGCCGAGCGGGCGATCTGCGCGCCCTTGCCGGGGAGCATTTCCACGCAATGGATCGTGGTGCCCACCGGGATGTTGCGCAGCGGCAGGCAGTTGCCGGCCTTGATCGGCGCATCCGCTCCGTTCATGACCGCCGTGCCGACGCCCACGCCGCGCGGCGCCACGATGTAGCGGCGTTCGCCGTCGGCGTACAGCAGCAGCGCGAGATGGGCGCTGCGGTTCGGATCGTATTCGAGCCGCTCGACCTTGGCGGCGATGCCGTCCTTGTCGCGACGAAAATCGACGATGCGGTAGTGCCGCTTGTGCCCGCCGCCCTGATGGCGCATGGTGATGTGGCCGTTGTTGTTTCGGCCGGAACCGCGCTTCTTGCTCTCGAGGAGCGGCTCGAACGGGCGGCCCTTGTGCAGGTCGCGATTGACGACCTTCACCAGCCCGCGGCGGCCGGGCGAGGTCGGTTTGACTTTGACGAGGGACATGGCGTTAGGCCTCTTGCGCGAAGTTGATTTCCTGGCCCGGCTTGAGACTCACGTACGCCTTCTTCCAGTTGCGGCGCCGGCCGCCGTAGGCGCCGAAGCGCTTCTTCTTGCCGTGCACGTTGACAATCTGCACGCTCGCAACCTCGACCTTCTTTTCCTTCCACAGCAATTCGACCGCCGCCTTGACGTCTTTCTTGGTGGCGTCGGGGCGGACGCGGAAAATGATCTGATTGTGCCGATCGGCGATCTGTGTGGCCTTTTCCGAGACGACCGGCGCCAGAAGAATCGTCATCAGGCGTTCCTCGTTGCCCTTCGGCGGCGCAGCCTTGGCTGCCGCTTTTTGCGCGTTCATCCCAGGATCTCCTCGAACTGCGTCACCGCCGCCCGGGTCAGCAGCACGTTCTCGAACCGCACCAGGCTGACCGGATCGACCTCTCGCGCCTCGAGGACGAGCACCTGCTGCAGATTGCGCGCCGACAGGCGGACGTTGGCGTCGATCTTGTCGGTCACGACCAGGACCGTGCCGGAAAGCCCGAGGGCCTTGATCTTCTGCGCGAACTGCTTCGACTTCGGCGCCTCGAGCGCGAGTTGCTCGACTACGGCCAACCTGCCCTCGCGGACGAGTTGCGACAGGATCGAGGCGATTCCGGCCCGGTACATCTTGCGATTGACCTTGTGCGTGAAGTTCTCATCCGGCGAGCTGGGAAAGATCTTGCCACCGCCGCGCCACAACGGGCTGTTTGCCTGTCCCGCACGGGCGCGTCCGGTGCCCTTCTGCGCCCAGGGCTTCTTGTGCGACTTGTTGATCTCGCCGCGCGATTTCTGGGCCCGGGTGCCGCGGCGCGCATTAGCCTGGAACGCGGTCACGACCTGGTGGATCAGCGCCTCGTTGTAGTCGCGCCCGAACAGTGCGTCGGAGGCGCTGAGCGTTGCGGCGGGCGTGCCGCCCTCGTTGATAAGCTTCAGATCCATGCTTTAGGCCTCTTTGCGCACCGGCGCCTTGACCGCAGGCCGGACGATGATGTGCCCGCCGTCGGCGCCGGGCACCGCGCCCTTGACGAGCAGCAACCCGCGCGCGGCGTCGACCCGGATGACCTTGAGCGTCTGCGCGGTCCGCTTCACGTGACCGTACTGGCCGGCCATGCGCTTGCCGGGAAACACGCGGCCGGGGTCCTGGGCCATGGAAATCGATCCGGGCTTGTTGTGCGAGACCGAGTTGCCATGCGAGGCCCGGTTCGAACGGAAGTTGTGCCGCGCGATCACACCGGCGAAACCGCGGCCCTTGGTCGTGCCCGACACGTCGACGAACTGGCCCACGGCGAAGGTCTCGACGCTGATCGTCTCGCCGACCTTGAGCCGGGCGAGCTCCTCGGCCGCGACCTGGAACTCCTTGAGCAGTTCACCCGCCTCGGCACCGGCCTTGGCATGGTGCCCGGCCTGCGCCTTGTTGACCCGGCTCGGGCGGCGCTTGCCATAGGTCACCTGCACGGCGGCGTAGCCGTCGGCCGCCGGCGTCTTGATCTGCGTGACGCGGTTGTTGGCCACATCGAGCACCGTCACCGGGACGGCGTTGCCGTCGTCGGTAAACACGCGCGTCATGCCGACTTTGCGGCCCACCAATCCGAGACTCATGTGCATCATCCTTTCATTGCCGTCGCCGCCGACTGCCCGGCGGCAGCCACGATTCACTGCAGCTTGATTTCCACGTCCACACCGGCCGGCAGATCAAGCTTCATCAGCTGATCGACGGTCTTGTCGGTCGGGTCGACGATATCCATCAGCCGCAGGTGGGTGCGGATCTCGAGCTGGTCGCGCGAGGTCTTGTTGACGTGCGGCGAGCGCAGGATGTCGTAGCGCTCGATCTTGGTCGGCAGCGGCACCGGTCCCTTCACGACCGCGCCCGAGCGCTTGGCCGTGTCGACGATCTCCTGTGCCGACTGGTCGATCAGCTTGTAATCGAACGCCTTCAGACGGATGCGGATTCTCTGGTTTTGCATGGTGACCCTTCGTGGTGCCGCAATTAACCTGCTGTTTCCAGGCCGTGCTTACTCGATGACCTTGGCGACGACGCCGGCGCCGACGGTGCGGCCGCCTTCCCGGATCGCGAAGCGCAAGCCCTCTTCCATCGCAATGGGCGCAATGAGCGTCACCGTCATCTGGATGTTGTCCCCAGGCATCACCATCTCCGTCCCCGCCGGCAGCTCCACACTGCCCGTCACATCCGTGGTGCGGAAATAAAACTGCGGCCGATAGCCCGGAAAGAACGGCGTGTGCCGCCCACCCTCCTCCTTCGACAGCACGTACACCTCGCAGGTGAACTTGGTGTGCGGCGTGATGCTCCCCGGCTTGGCCAGCACCTGCCCCCGCTCCACCTCCTCCCGCTTGGTGCCGCGCAGCAGCACCCCGATGTTGTCCCCCGCCTGCCCCTGATCGAGCAGCTTGCGGAACATCTCCACCCCAGTGCATACCGTCTTGAGCGTCGGCTTGAGCCCCACAATCTCCAGCTCCTCGCCTACCTTCACCACCCCACGCTCCACCCGCCCAGTCACCACCGTCCCACGCCCCGAAATGCTGAACACGTCCTCCACCGGCATCAGAAACGGCCCATCGATCAGCCGCTTCGGCGTCGGTATGTACGTGTCCAACGCCTCAGCCAAGCGGTTGATGCACGCCTCCCCAAGGTCCGACTTGTCCCCCTCCAGCGCCAGCTTGGCACTGCCAATAATGATCGGAATCTTGTCCCCAGGAAATTCGTACTTGCTCAAAAGCTCCCGCACCTCGATCTCAACGAGCTCCAACAGCTCCTTGTCATCGACCATGTCCGCCTTGTTCAAAAACACCACGATGTAGGGCACCCCCACCTGCCGCGCCAGCAGAATGTGCTCCCGCGTCTGCGGCATCGGCCCATCGGCCGCCGATACCACCAGAATCGCCCCATCCATCTGCGCCGCACCCGTGATCATGTTCTTCACATAGTCAGCATGCCCAGGACAGTCCACGTGCGCGTAGTGCCGGTTCTTCGTCTCGTACTCCACGTGCGCCGTGTTGATCGTGATCCCCCGCGCCTTCTCCTCCGGCGCATTGTCAATCTGGTCGTAGGCCTTCGCCTCCCCACCAAACTGCCGCGACAGCACCAGCGTCATCGCCGCCGTCAGCGTCGTCTTGCCATGATCCACGTGCCCAATCGTCCCCACGTTCACGTGCGGCTTCGTCCGCTCAAACTTGCCCTTGGCCATTGGATTTCCTTGTTACTTTCTTGGTCCCTTGTCGGGATCGTCGCGATTGATGATGCCGTCAGCAATGCTCTTCGGCGCCTCGGTGTAATGCTTGAACTCCATAGTGTAGGTGGCGCGCCCCTGCGACAGCGAGCGCAGCGTCGTCGAGTAGCCGAACATCTCGGATAGCGGCACTTCCGCCTTGATGACCTTGATGCCTGCGACGTCGTCCATGCCCTGCAGCACGCCGCGGCGACTGGAAAGGTCGCCCATGACGTTGCCCATGAATTCCTCGGGCGTCTCGACTTCCACGGCCATCATCGGCTCGAGCAGCGCCGGGTTGGCCTGCCGCATGCCGTCCTTGAACGCCATCGACGCCGCCATCTTGAACGCGTTCTCGTTCGAGTCGACGTCGTGGTAGCTGCCATCGAACAGGGTTACCTTGACGTCGACCACGGGAAACCCGGCCAGCACCCCATTGGGCAGCGTCTCGCGCAGGCCCTTCTCCACCGCCGGAATATATTCGCGCGGCACCGCGCCGCCCTTGATCGCGTCCACGAACTCGAAACCCTTGCCAGCCGGCTGCGGCTCCATCTTGAGCACGACGTGGCCATACTGACCGCGGCCGCCCGACTGCTTGATGAACTTGCCCTCCACCTCGACCGGCTTCTTGATCGCCTCGCGGTAGGCCACCTGCGGCTTGCCGACACTGGCATCGACGCCGAACTCGCGCTTCATGCGATCGACGATGATCTCGAGGTGCAGCTCGCCCATCCCGGAGATAATCGTTTGACTCGATTCTTCGTCGGTGTGGACGCGAAATGACGGATCCTCCTGCGCCAGCCGATGCAGCGCCAGCCCCATCTTCTCCTGATCGGCGCGGGTCTTGGGCTCGACCGCCTGCGAGATCACCGGCTCCGGAAAAATCATCCGCTCGAGCATGATGATGTGGTTCGGGTCGCACAGCGTCTCGCCGGTCGACGCCTCCTTGAGCCCCACCGCCGCGGCGATGTCACCGGCGCGGACTTCCTTGATGTCCTCGCGCTGGTTGGCATGCATCTGCAGCAGACGGCCGATGCGCTCCTTGCGATTGCGCACCGAGTTGTACACGGTGTCGCCGGAGTTGAGCACGCCGGAATACACGCGGATGAAGGTGAGCTGGCCGACGTAGGGATCGGTCATGATCTTGAACGCGAGCGCCCCGAAGGGCTCCTCGTCGGAGGCCTTGCGCAGCGCCGGCCGGCCCTTGTCGTCCTCGCCCTCGACCGGCTTGATATCGACCGGCGAGGGCATGTAGTCGAGCACGGCGTCGAGCATCGCCTGCACGCCCTTGTTCTTGAACGCCGAGCCACAGAGCATCGGCACGATCTGGTTGGCGATCGTGCGCTGGCGCAATCCGCGCTTGATGTCCGCCTCGGACAGGTCGCGGCCTTCGAGGTACTTGTGCGTGAGCTCGTCGTCGGCTTCCGCCGCCGCCTCGACCATCTTCTCGCGCCAGCGCTTCGCTTCCTCGACGAGGTGCGCCGGAACGTCGCGCGCTTCGTACTTCATGCCCTGCGTGGAATCGTCCCAGTAGATCGCCTTCATCTTGACCAGGTCGACCACCCCCTCGAACTTTTCCTCGGCTCCGACCGGAATCTGGATCGGCACCGGGTTGCCCTTCAGCCGCGTCTTGATGTGCTCGTAGGACTTGAAGAAGTCGGCGCCCTGGCGGTCCATCTTGTTGATGAAGGCGAGCCGGGGCACCTTGTACTTGTTCGCCTGCCGCCATACGGTCTCCGATTGCGGCTGGACGCCGGCGACCGCGTCGTAAACCATGCACGCGCCATCGAGCACGCGCATCGAGCGTTCCACCTCGATGGTGAAATCGACGTGTCCCGGGGTATCGATTATATTGACCCGATGTTCGGGATAGCTGCCGTCCATCCCCTTCCAGAAGCACGTCGTCGCGGCGGAGGTGATGGTGATGCCGCGCTCGCGCTCCTGCTCCATCCAGTCCATGACCGCCGCGCCGTCGTGGACTTCTCCCATCTTGTGCGACACCCCGGTGTAGAAAAGTATGCGTTCGGTGGTCGTGGTCTTTCCGGCATCAATGTGCGCACTGATGCCTATGTTCCGGTACCGCTCGATGGGGGTCGTTCTGGCCACTTTTTTTCGCTGCCACTGTATGCAGGAGGGACATCGTTACCGAATCCGCTCGCCGCTGTCCCGATCTCTTCGTCTAGAACCGGAAGTGCGAGAAGGCCTTGTTCGCCTCGGCCATGCGGTGCACTTCCTCGCGCTTCTTCACCGCGCCGCCGCGCCCTTCGGAGGCCTCGAGCAGCTCCGCCGCGAGGCGCTGGCCCATCGACTTCTCGCCGCGTTTGCGGGCCGCCTCGCGCAGCCAGCGCATGGCCAGCGCGACACGCCGCACCGGCCTGACTTCCACCGGCACCTGGAAGTTCGCGCCGCCCACGCGGCGGCTCTTCACCTCGACCATCGGCTTGGCGTTCGACAGGGCCTGGTTGAAGACTTCCAGCGGGTCCTTGCCGCCCTTCTTGGCGATCGAATCGAAGGCGCCATAGACGATGCGCTCGGCAACCGACTTCTTGCCCTGGCTCATGAGCACGTTGACGAACTTGGCGACGTCGCTGCTCGAGTATTTCGGGTCGGGCAGGATCTCGCGCTTGGGAATCTCTCTGCGTCGGGGCATGGGGCTTTGTCTCTCTGGGATGGTTCGGGCTTCAGGCCGCTTTGGGTTTCTTGGCGCCGTACTTGGAGCGTCCCTGCTTGCGATCCTTCACGCCCGCCGTATCAAGGCTGCCGCGCACCATGTGGTAGCGCACGCCGGGCAGGTCCTTCACCCGGCCGCCCCGGATCAACACCACCGAGTGCTCCTGCAGATTGTGACCTTCGCCACCGATATAGCTGATCACCTCGAAGCCGTTGGTGAGCCGGACCTTGGCGACCTTGCGCAGGGCGGAGTTCGGCTTCTTCGGCGTGGTCGTGTACACGCGCGTGCAGACGCCGCGCTTCTGCGGGCTCTGCTTGAGCGCGGGCACCTTGCTCTTCGACACAGGGGCCACCCGGCCCTTGCGCACCAGTTGATTGATCGTCGGCATCCTGATTGTCCGTTTCGTGCGTCCCGCTCTGCCGGGCCGCAACAACTATCGTTTGGCGAAACCGCCACGGGCCGCGACTTCCGGTCCCTTGATTGCACCGCAACAAATCAAAGTGGCCCAAGCATCGCCTGCTCAGGCCACTCTTCTCGCGCTTCGGCCGACTCCTTCGGAACCGCTGCCCTCAACTGCTAGCGGTGGGGCAGCAGGCGCCCTCAGGACGGCCGGGTACGCACGCCCTGCCGGTCGACCATTCTCGGCGCCCGGCCCCAGGCGAAAAGACTTTGGATTTTAAGGCACTACCGCATTTCTGTCAACGCGCTGCTGCGCCTGAATCGACTCCGCCACCGGCGGCTGCCCGGGTCCGAAACAAAAGGGCCGGCGGTCACCCGCCGGCCCCAGGGGAGGCGTCCCGGCGCCGGGCTTAAGCGGCGTCGGCGCTGACCTCGGTCGGGGCCGCCGGTACCTCGGGCAGCCCAAGCAGGGCGGCGGCATCGGCGCTGGCTTTCTGCTTCTTGCGCGCGTTGTGATAGGCCAACCCGGTTCCGGCGGGGATCAGGCGGCCGACGATCACGTTTTCCTTCAAGCCGCGAAGCTCGTCTTTCTTGCCCATGATGGCGGCCTCGGTAAGCACGCGGGTGGTCTCCTGGAACGACGCCGCGGAGATGAACGAGTCGGTCGACAGCGACGCCTTGGTGATCCCGAGCAGCATGTGCTCGTAGGTCGCCCCCTTCTTGCCCTCGGCGACGACCTTGTCGATCTCGTCCAGAAGCTCCGAGCGCTCCACCTGTTCGCCGGGAATGAAGCGCGTATCGCCCGCGTCGAGGACCTGCACTCGGCGCAGCATCTGGCGCACGATCACCTCGATATGCTTGTCGTTGATCTTCACCCCCTGCAGCCGATAGACGTCCTGCACCTCGTCGGTGATGTAGCGGGCGAGCGCCTCCACGCCGAGCAGGCGCAGGATGTCGTGCGGGTCCGCCGGGCCGTCGACGATCGACTCACCCTTGTTCACCACCTGTCCGTCGTGCGCGGTCACGTGCTTGTCCTTGGCGATCAGATACTCGTGCGCCACGCCATCCAGATCGGTGATCACCAACCGCTGCTTGCCCTTGGTGTCCTTGCCGAACGAGACCGTCCCGGTGACCTCGGCGAGCAGGCCCGCATCCTTGGGCGAGCGGGCCTCGAAGAGCTCGGCCACGCGCGGCAGACCGCCGGTGATGTCGCGGGTCTTCGAGGTTTCCTGCGGGATGCGTGCCAGCACCTCGCCGACGGCGACATCCTGGGCGTCCTTGACGGTGATGATCGAGCCCAGCTGGAAGGTGATGTTCACCGGCTGGTCGGAGCCTGCCAGCTTCACTTCCTCACCGCGCTCGTTCAACAGCTTCACCTGCGGCCGCACACCCTTGGCGGCGGTACCTGCGCGCCGCTTCGGATCGATGACGACAAGGGTCGATAGGCCCGTCACGTCGTCGACCTGCTTGGCCACGGTCACGCCTTCCTCGACGTTCTCGAATTTCACCCGGCCGGCGTACTCGGTGATGATCGGGCGCGAGGTGGCATCCCAGATCGCGAGCACCTTGCCCGCCTTCACCACTTCGCCGTCCTTGACCAGCATCGTCGCGCCGTAGGGCACCTTGTGCCGCTCGCGTTCGCGGCCGTTGTCGTCGTGAATCATGACCTCGCCGGAGCGCGCGATCACGACCATCTCGCCCTTGGCGTTGGTGACATAGCGCATCGCCATCGAGAAGCGCACCGTGCCGCCGGACTTGCTTTCCAGCTGCGAGGCCGCGGCGGTCCGCGAGGCCGCACCACCGATGTGGAACGTCCGCATGGTCAGCTGCGTGCCGGGCTCACCGATCGACTGCGCGGCGATCACGCCGATCGCTTCGCCGACGTTGACGACGTGGCCGCGGCCAAGATCACGGCCGTAGCAGCGCGCGCACAGCCCGTAGCGCGTGTCGCAGGTCAGCGGCGTGCGCACCTTGACCTCGTCGATGCCCAGTGCCTCGATCTGCTCGACCTCGTCCTCGCCCAGAAGCGTGCCGGCCGCGAACAGCGTTGCCTGCGTCTCGGGGTTGATGATCTCGGCCGCGGCAGAACGGCCGAGGATGCGCTCGCGCAAGGGCTCGATCACTTCGCCGCCCTCGACCAGCGCTTTCATCGCCACGCCGTTGACCGTGCCGCAATCCTCCTCGGTGACGACCAGGTCCTGCGTCACGTCGACCAGCCGGCGCGTGAGGTAGCCCGAGTTCGCCGTCTTCAGCGCAGTGTCGGCGAGGCCCTTGCGGGCGCCGTGCGTGGAGATGAAGTACTGCAGCACGTTCAGGCCTTCGCGGAAGTTGGCGGTGATCGGCGTCTCGATGATCGAGCCGTCCGGCTTGGCCATGAGCCCGCGCATGCCGGCCAGCTGGCGGATCTGCGCCGCCGAGCCCCGCGCTCCGGAGTCGGCCATCATGTAGATGGAATTGAACGACTCCTGGCGCGCCGGCTTGCCGTCGCGCGTGGTGACGTCCATGGTCCCGAGCTGCGCCATCATCGCCTTGGCGATATCGTCGCCGGCGCGCCCCCAGATGTCGACGACCTTGTTGTAGCGTTCGCCCTGGGTAACGAGCCCCGAGGTGTACTGGGCCTCGATTTCCTTCACCTCGTGCTCGGCCTTGTCGATGATCGTATGCTTCTCATCGGGGATGAGCATGTCGTCGGCGGCAAAGGAGATGCCGCCGCGCGTGGCGAGGCTGTAGCCGGCCTGCATGAGCTTGTCGGCGAAGATCACCGTCTCGCGCAGTCCGCAGCGGCGGAAGCTGGCGTTGATGATGCGCGAGATCTCCTTCTTCTTGAGCGGCTTGTTGATCGTTTCGAAGGGCAGGCCCGCCGGCAGGATCTCGGACAGCAGCGCGCGGCCGACCGTCGTCTCGTAACGCGTGACCGTTTCGGTTCGCTCGTCGTTGGCGTTGACCTGCGCCTCCTTGATGCGGACGCTGACCTTGGCATGCAGATCGACCTGCCGCGTCTCGTAGGCGCGGGTGACCTCGGCGATATCGGCGAACAGCGCGCCTTCGCCCCTGGCGCCGATCAGTTCGCGCGTGGCGTAGTAGAGGCCCAGCACGATGTCCTGCGAGGGCACGATGCACGGCTCGCCGTTCGACGGCAGCAGCACGTTGTTCGACGCCAGCATCAGCGTGCGCGCTTCCATCTGCGCCTCGAGCGACAGCGGCACGTGCACGGCCATCTGATCGCCATCGAAGTCGGCGTTGAAGGCGGTGCAGACGAGCGGATGCAGCTGGATGGCCTTGCCTTCGATCAGCACCGGCTCGAAGGCCTGGATGCCGAGACGGTGCAGCGTCGGCGCCCGATTGAGCATTACCGGATGCTCGCGGATCACCTCTTCCAGGATGTCCCATACCACGGGCTCCTGACTCTCGACCATCTTCTTTGCCGCCTTGATGGTGGTGGCGAGGCCCATCGTTTCGAGCTTGTTGAATATGAACGGCTTGAACAGCTCCAGGGCCATGAGCTTCGGCAGGCCGCATTGATGCAGCTTCAGCTGCGGACCGACGACGATCACCGAGCGGCCCGAGTAGTCGACGCGCTTGCCGAGCAGGTTCTGGCGGAAGCGTCCGCCCTTGCCCTTGATCATGTCGGCCAACGATTTCAGCGGCCGTTTGTTGGCCCCGGTCATCGCCTTGCCGCGGCGGCCGTTGTCGAGCAGGCTGTCCACGGCTTCCTGCAGCATCCGCTTCTCGTTGCGCACGATGATGTCCGGCGCCTTGAGCTCGAGCAGGCGCTTCAGGCGGTTGTTGCGGTTGATGACCCGGCGGTACAGATCGTTCAGGTCCGAGGTGGCGAAGCGGCCGCCGTCGAGCGGCACCAGCGGGCGCAGGTCCGGCGGCAGCACCGGCAGCACCTCGAGGATCATCCACTCGGGCTTGATGCCCGACTTGTGGAACGCCTCCAGCACCTTGAGCCGCTTGGCGATCTTCTTGATCTTGGTGTCCGAACCGGTCGTCTCGAGGTCCTTGCGCAGCTTGGTGATCTCGGCATTGACGTCGAGCGAGCGCAGCAGCTCGCGGATGCCCTCCGCGCCCATGCTCGCCGAAAAGTCGTCGCCGTACTGTTCGACCTTGGACAGGTAGTCGTCTTCGGTCAGCAGCCCGCCGCGATTGAGCGGCGTCATGCCCGGCTCGGTGACCACGTAGGCCTCGAAGTAGAGCACGCGCTCGATGTCGCGCAGCGTCATGTCGAGCACCATGCCCATGCGCGAGGGCAGGCTCTTGAGGAACCAGATGTGCGCCGCGGGCGAGGCCAGCTCGATGTGTCCCATGCGTTCGCGGCGCACCTTGGTCAGCGTGACCTCGACGCCGCATTTTTCGCAGATGACCCCGCGGTGCTTCAGGCGCTTGTACTTGCCGCACAGGCACTCGTAATCCTTGACCGGGCCGAAGATCTTGGCGCAGAACAGGCCGTCGCGTTCGGGCTTGAACGTGCGGTAGTTGATCGTCTCCGGCTTCTTCACCTCGCCGTAGGACCAGGAACGGATCTTCTCCGGCGAGGCGAGACCGGTCTTGATGGCGTCGAACTCCTCTTCCTGGGTGACCTGTTTGAACAGATCGAGCAGTGCTTTCATGCGTCGTTACTCCCGAATATTCCGTGGCGGCTGTGGTGCGGCATGCAAACGCAACGGCGGTATCAATAGCGCTCCAGATCGATATCGATCGCCAGCGAGCGGATTTCCTTCACCAGCACGTTGAACGATTCCGGCATCCCGGCCTCGATCTTGTGCTCGCCCTTGACGATGTTCTCGTAGACCTTGGTCCGTCCGTTGACGTCGTCGGACTTGACCGTGAGCATCTCCTGCAGCGTGTACGATGCGCCGTAGGCCTCGAGCGCCCAGACCTCCATTTCGCCGAAGCGCTGGCCGCCAAACTGGGCCTTGCCGCCCAGCGGCTGCTGGGTGACCAGGCTGTAGGGCCCGGTCGAGCGCGCGTGCATCTTGTCGTCGACGAGATGGTGCAGCTTGAGCACGTGCATGTAGCCCACCGTGACCGGGCGGTCGAACGCCTCGCCCGAGCGACCGTCGTAGAGCCTGACCTGGCCGCTGCGCGGCAGCTCGGCGAGATCGAGCATGTCCTTGATCTCGGCTTCGGTCGCGCCGTCGAAAACCGGCGTGGCGAACGGCACCCCGTCGCGCAGGTTCTCGGCCAGCTGCAGCGTCTCGCGGTCGTCGAGCGCATCGATGCTTTCCGGCTTGCCGGTCGTGTTGTAGATCTTGTTGAGGAACTTGCGCACCTCGGCGGCGGTCGCCTGCGCCTTGAGCATGGCGCTAATGCGCTGGCCGAGGCCTTTCGCCGCCCACCCGAGGTGGACTTCGAGGATCTGCCCCACGTTCATCCGCGATGGCACGCCCAGGGGGTTGAGCACGATGTCCACCGGCGTGCCGTCGGCCATGTAAGGCATGTCCTCGACCGGGACGATCTTGGACACCACGCCCTTGTTGCCGTGGCGGCCGGCCATCTTGTCGCCCGGTTGCAGGCGGCGCTTCACCGCGACGTACACCTTGACCATCTTCTGCACGCCCGGGGGGAGCTCGTCGCCCTGGGTGAGCTTCTTCTTCTTCTGCTCGAACATCTGGTCGAACAGCACGCGGGTCTGCGCGAGCGACTCCTTCATCGCCTCGAGCTGGCGCGCGGCCTCCTCGTTGGCGAGCCGGATGTCGAACCAGTCGTGGCGGCTGACGCCCTCGAGATAGTCCTTGGTCAGGCGCGAGCCCTTGGCCAGCCGTTTCGGGCCGCCGTTGGCGGTCTTGGCGAGCAGCAGCTTCTCGATCCGCGCGAAGGCATCGTTCTCGACGATGCGCAGCTGGTCGTTGAGGTCCTTGCGATAGCTCTTCAGTTCGTCGTCGATGATCTGCGCCGCGCGCTTGTCACGCTCGATGCCCTCGCGGGTGAACACCTGCACGTCGATCACCGTGCCGGAGATGCCCGACGGAACGCGCAAGGACGTGTCCTTCACGTCCGAGGCCTTCTCGCCGAATATCGCTCGCAGCAGCTTCTCTTCCGGCGTCAGCTGGGTTTCGCCCTTCGGCGTCACCTTCCCGACCAGCACGTCGCCGGCCTCGACCTCGGCGCCGATGTAGACGATGCCCGACTCGTCGAGCCGGCCGAGCTGGGCCTCGCCCAGGCTGGAGATGTCGCGGGTGATTTCCTCCGGCCCGAGCTTGGTGTCGCGGGCGACCACCGACAGTTCCTCGATGTGGATCGACGTGTAGCGGTCGTCGCCGACGACGCGCTCGCTGATCAGGATCGAATCCTCGTAGTTGAAGCCATTCCAGGGCATGAACGCGACCAGCATGTTCTGGCCGAGTGCCAGCTCGCCCATGTCGGTGGATGCGCCGTCGGCAATGACGTCACTCTTGGCGATGACGTCGCCGACCTTGACCAGCGGCCGCTGGTTGATGTTGGTGTTCTGGTTGCTGCGCGTGTACTTGGTCAGGTTGTAGATGTCGACCCCGACCTCGCCCGCGGCGGTCTCGGTATCGTGCACGCGCACCACCATGCGGTTGGCGTCGACGTAATCGACCTTGCCTCCGCGCCGGGCCAAAACCGCGGTGCCCGAGTCGACCGCGGCGGTGCGCTCGACCCCGGTGCCGACCAGCGGCTTCTCGGCGCGCAGGCAGGGAACCGCCTGGCGCTGCATGTTCGAACCCATCAACGCGCGGTTGGCGTCGTCGTGCTCCAGGAACGGGATGAGCGAGGCCGCGACCGACACGATCTGCGCCGGTGCCACGTCCATGAACTGGACCTTGTCCGCGGTCGACAACATGAACTCGTTGCGGTACCGGCAGGAAACCAGTTCGTCCTTGAGCCGCCCCGCCTTGTCGAGCTGCGCGTTCGCCTGCGCGATGACGTACTGGCCTTCCTCGATCGCCGACAGATAGTGGATCTCGTCGGTGACCTTGCCGTGGACCACCTTGCGGTACGGCGTCTCCAGGAAGCCGTACTCGTTGGTCCGCGCGTAGAGCGCGAGCGAATTGATCAGGCCGATGTTCGGTCCTTCGGGCGTCTCGATCGGGCACACGCGGCCATAGTGCGTCGGGTGCACGTCGCGCACTTCGAATCCCGCCCGCTCGCGCGTCAGCCCGCCCGGGCCGAGGGCCGAGACGCGCCTCTTGTGCGTGATCTCGGACAGCGGATTGGTCTGGTCCATGAATTGCGACAGCTGCGACGAGCCGAAGAATTCCTTGATCGCCGCCGAGATCGGCTTGGCGTTGATCAGGTCGTGCGGCAGCAGGTTCTCGCTCTCGGCCTGGCCCAGGCGCTCCTTGACCGCGCGTTCGACGCGGACCAAGCCGGAACGGAACTGGTTCTCGGCCAGCTCGCCCACCGAGCGCACGCGCCGGTTGCCAAGGTGATCGATGTCGTCGATCTCGCCGCGGCCGTTGCGCAGCTCCACCAGGATGCGGATCACGGCGATGATGTCGTCGTTGGTGAGCGTGGCCGAGCCGGTAAGCTCGGTGCGGCCGACCCGGCGGTTGAATTTCATCCGCCCGACCGGCGACAGGTCGTAGCGCTCCTCGGAGAAGAACAGGCCGTGAAACAGCGCCTCGACCGCCTCCTCGGTGGGTGGTTCCCCGGGACGCATCATGCGGTAGATGGCGATGCGCGCGGCGCTCTGGTCGGGGGTGTCGTCGAGCTTGAGGGTCTGCGAGATGTACGGCCCCTGGTCAAGGTCGTTGACGTAGATGGTGTGGATCTTGGCGACCCCGGCCTCGTTGAGCCTGTTGAGCAGCTCCTCGGTGACCTCGTCGTTGGCCGAGGCGAGGATCTCCCCGGTGTCCTTGTTGACCACGTTCTCGGCCAGCGTGCGCCCGAGGATGTAGTCGTTGGGCACGGCGACCTTCTTGATCCCGGCATCGGAGAGCTCGCGGATGTGACGGGCGGTGATCCGCTTGTCCTTCTGCACCAGGACCTTGCCGTCCTTGCCGAGCAGGTCGAAGCGGGCGACCTCGCCGCGCAGGCGCTCCGGCACCAGATCCATGTGCGAGCCCTTCTTCGCCAGACTGAAGGCGTCAAAGGCGAAGAACCGCTTGAGGATGTCCTCGTTGGTGAGGCCTATGGCCTTGAGCAGCGTCGTCACCGGCATCTTGCGGCGGCGGTCGACGCGGAAATAGAGGTAGTCCTTGGGGTCGAACTCGAAATCGAGCCACGAGCCGCGGTACGGAATCACCCGGGCCGAGAACAGCAGCTTGCCCGAGGAGTGGGTCTTGCCGCGATCGTGCTCGAAGAAGACGCCGGGGCTGCGGTGCAGCTGCGACACGATGACGCGCTCGGTGCCGTTGATGATGAACGAGCCGTTGTCGGTCATGAGCGGAATCTCGCCCATGTAGACCTCCTGCTCCTTGACCTCCTTCACCGTCTCCTTGGGCGCTTCCTTGTCCATGATGATCAGCCGCACCTTCGCTCGCAGCGCAGAGCAATAGGTGAGGCCGCGCTGCTGGCACTCGGTGACGTCGAACGCCGGCGGGAGCAGCGAGTAGCCGACGAACTCCAGCCGGGCGTTGCCCGAATGGCTGGAAATCGGGAAGATCGACGTGAAGGCCGCCTGCAGGCCCTCGTTCTTGCGCGCTTCCAGGGCGGACGACGCCTGCAGGAACGCGCGGTAGGACGCGAGCTGGGTCTCCAGCAGGAACGGCACCGGCAGCACGCTGGCGCGCTTGGCGAAGCTCTTGCGGATGCGTTTCTTCTCGGTAAACGAGTACTGAGTCATGGGCCTTACCCTCTCCGGCTTACGCGGGCGCGCGGTAGCGCGCCCGTCGGGCATCGACTCGCCGGGGACCTTGCGTCCCCTTAAGAATGGTGGCTGGCCACTACCAGCCGCTGGCGGACGACGGTGCTAAAGACTTTCGACACCCGCACCGTCCGACCAAACCTGTCTTCTGCAGTCGGGTCAGAAGACGAAGACAAGCAAGCCGATATGGAGGCGTCCTGACGCTTCTCAAGAGGCCCGGCTCGCTTGTCTTCGGCCTCTGGAAGCGCGCTCCCGCCGCGCCTCCCCAAGCCGAAGCCGGCGGCACCCGCGCCCAAGACCGCGCCATGCCGCCGCTTACGCTTGCTGCTTACTTCACCTCGACCTTGGCGCCGGCGTCCTCCAGCTTTTTCTTCGCCGCGTCGGCATCGGCCTTGTTGACGCCTTCCTTGACCGCCTTCGGCGCCCCGTCGACCAGGTCCTTGGCTTCCTTGAGCCCGAGGCCGGTGAGTTCGCGCACGGCCTTGATGACGTTCACCTTGTTGTCGCCGATGGTGGCGAGAACGACGGTGAATTCGGTCTTCTCCTCCGCTGCCGGCGCGGCGGCCGCGGCGGCGGCCGGGCCGGCGACGGCAACCGCCGCCGCGGCAGAGACGCCGAACTTCTCTTCCATCGCCTTGATGAGCTCGGAGAGCTCCAGGACGGTCATCGACGCAATCTTGTCGAGGATTTCCACGTTTGCAACAGCCATGTTCTGCTCCTGAAATCGTAAAGGGTTGATAGGTGGTCGTCGGGTCAGGCAGCAAGCTTGGCGTCGCGCACCGCGGCCAGGGTCCGCACGAACGTGCCCGGCACGGCGTTGAGCGTCCTGGCGAACCGGGCTATAGGCGCCTGCATGGTGCCCAGGAGCCTGGCGATGAGCTCGTCGCGCGAGGGCAGCGCCGCCAGCGCGGCAATGTCCTTCGCCGACATCACCTGGCCGGGCATGGCGCCGCCCGTGATCACGAACTTCTCGTTGCCCCTGGCGAAGTCGTTGAGAACCTTTGCCACGGCAACCGGATCGGGGCCGATGCCGTAGGCCAGCGGGCCGACCATGCGGTCGGCGAGCGGGGCGAACGGCGTCTCGGCCACCGCACGGCGCACCAGGGTATTCTTGACCACCCGAAAGTACACGCCGCAAGCCCGTGCCTTCGCGCGGAGCCGGGTCATGTCGGCGACAGCCATGCCGCGGTTCTCGACCATGACGATGGCCTGAGCTCCCGAGACCTGCTGCGCGACTTCCGCGACGACCGCTTGCTTCTGTTCCAGATTGAGACTCAAGGTCTATCTCCATATCACTGCTGCGCTCGCCCAGGGTTCCGGGTTCGCGCTCTCGGTGACCTTACGTCAGGAGGTCCTCATCCTGCCTTCGGGCACCATCTGCGTAGGACGCCGCTGCTGCCGGCGATTAAGCCCTCAGGCTCCTACGGTCTTTGACGGCACGCCGGACGCTGTTCCCGCCCAGCGCTCCCTCAAATTCGCTAATGCGCCGGCGCCTGCTGCGCCAGCCCCGTCGTATCGATGCGCACGCCGGCACCCATGGTGCTCGAGACGCTGATCTTCTTCAGATACACGCCCTTGGTGTCCTTGGGCTTCGACTTGTTCAGCGCCTCGATCAAGGCCAGCAGGTTGGTCTTGAGCTGCTCGGGCGTGAACGAGGCACGGCCGATCGTGCATTGCACGATGCCCGTCTTGTCGGTGCGGTACTGCACCTGCCCCGCCTTGGCGTTCTTGACCGCCGTCGCCACGTCGGGCGACACGGTCCCGACCTTTGGATTGGGCATCAGGCCGCGGGGCCCGAGGATCTGGCCGAGCCCGCCGACGACCTTCATGGCGTCGGGCGAGGCGATCACGACGTCGAAATCCATGAATCCTTCCTTGACCTTGGCGGCCAGATCGTCGAAGCCGACGATGTCGGCTCCGGCATCCTTGGCCGCCTTGGCCTTGTCGCCCTGCGCGAACACGGCCACGCGCACCTTCTTGCCCGTGCCGGCGGGCAGGACCACCGAGCCGCGCACGGTCTGGTCGGACTTCTTGGCATCGATGCCCAGATTGACCGCGATGTCCACCGATTCGTCAAACTTGGCGACGGCCGCCTCCTTGACGAGCTTGAGGGCATCGTCGACCGCATAGGCCTTGCTGCGATCCACCTTGGCGCGCACGGCCTTCATCCGCTTCGACAGCTTGGGCAGTTTCTGCTCGGCCATGATCACTTCACTCCTTCGACGACGACGCCGATGCTGCGTGCGCTGCCGGCGATGGTGCGCACGGCGGCGTCCAGATCGGCCGCGGTCAGATCGGGGGTCTTCAGCTTGGCGATTTCCTCGGCTTGTGCGCGCGTGATCTTGCCGACCTTGTCGGACTGCGGTTTGCCGCTGCCCTTTTCAACCTTCGCCGCCTTCAGGATGAGCACCGTCGCCGGAGGCGTCTTCATCACGAAGGTGAAGCTCTTGTCGGCGTAGGCGGTGATCACCACCGGGATGGGCAAGCCCGCCTCCATCTTCTGCGTCTGGGCGTTGAACGCCTTGCAGAATTCCATGATGTTCAGGCCGCGCTGCCCGAGCGCGGGCCCGATCGGCGGGCTCGGGTTGGCCTTGCCTGCCGGCACCTGTAACTTGATGAAGCCGACGATCTTCTTCGCCATGCCTAGCTCCTGTTCGGGTTCAAGCGGGCGCTACGCACCCTCCCCGGTTCCTTGTTTGCCCACCGCCCGCCATCCGGCCGCCCGCAGGGGGCCGGCGTGTCAGGCCTTCTCGACCTGGGAGAAATCAAGCTCCACCGGCGTCGATCGACCGAAGATCGTCACCGAAACCCGCAGCTTGCTCTTCTCGTAGTTCACGTCCTCGACGTTGCCGTGGAAGTCGGTGAACGGCCCTTCCTTGACGCGCACCGCCTCGCCCATTTCGAACAGCACCTTGGGGCGCGGCTTCTCCACCCCTTCCTGCACCTGCTGCAGGATCGCGTCGACTTCCTTCTGCGAGATCGGCGTCGGCTTGTTGGCCGTGCCGCCGACGAACCCGGTCACCTTGGGCGTGCTTTTCACCAGGTGCCAGGTGTCGTCGGTCATTTCCATCTCGACCAGCACGTAGCCGGGAAAGAACTTGCGTTCCGAAATCGCCTTGGCGCCGTTCTTCATCTCCACCACTTCCTCGACGGGCACCAGGATCTGGCCGAACTGCTCGGCCATGCCGGAGCGCTTGATGCGCTCCGCCAGCGCGCGCTGAACGCTCTTCTCGAACCCCGAGTAGGCGTGCACGACAAACCACCTCTTATCACTCATCCTTCGCCCCGTCCGGTCACGAACTTGACCAGCCACGCCAGCGACGAATCGATCGCGAACAGGACCAGTGCCATGATGACGACAAACGCGAATACGACCGCGGTCGTCTGGATCGTTTCCTTGCGCGTCGGCCAGGACACCTTGTTCGCTTCCTGCCAGGCTTCCTGGCCAAACGCGAACAGCTCCCGGCCCGGCGCGGTGAACCAGGCCACCACGCCGGCGCCGATGAGCCCGCCGAGCACCATCAGCACCCGCAGCACCGCCGCCAGGTCGCTGAAGTGGTAGTAGCCCCACACACCGGCGATCACCAGCGCCACCGCCAGGGTCATCTTTACTTTGTCGACCATTGCCGCCGTTTTCCCTCGACCACCCTCGGTTGCCTCGATGCGCACGCTCACCTGCCACCCCACTCGCCGCCGCGGATGGCAGGCCAGGAGGGAATCGAACCCCCAACCTGCGGTTTTGGAGACCGCCGCTCTGCCAATTGAGCTACTGGCCTACAGGTACCCATCCGTCGGGCGTCGGTTCGCCTTGTCAAGCCGGTGCGCAGGCCGGGTCGTGCGTCGGCGCCGCGCCCCTGCGTCTACTCGATGACCTTGGCGACGACGCCGGCGCCGACGGTGCGGCCGCCTTCCCGGATCGCGAAGCGCAAGCCCTCTTCCATCGCAATGGGCGCAATGAGCGTCACCGTCATCTGGATGTTGTCCCCAGGCATCACCATCTCCGTCCCCGCCGGCAGCTCCACACTGCCCGTCACATCCGTGGTGCGGAAATAAAACTGCGGCCGATAGCCCGGAAAGAACGGCGTGTGCCGCCCACCCTCCTCCTTCGACAGCACGTACACCTCGCAGGTGAACTTGGTGTGCGGCGTGATGCTCCCCGGCTTGGCCAGCACCTGCCCCCGCTCCACCTCCTCCCGCTTGGTGCCGCGCAGCAGCACCCCGATGTTGTCCCCCGCCTGCCCCTGATCGAGCAGCTTGCGGAACATCTCCACCCCAGTGCATACCGTCTTGAGCGTCGGCTTGAGCCCCACAATCTCCAGCTCCTCGCCTACCTTCACCACCCCACGCTCCACCCGCCCAGTCACCACCGTCCCACGCCCCGAAATGCTGAACACGTCCTCCACCGGCATCAGAAACGGCCCATCGATCAGCCGCTTCGGCGTCGGTATGTACGTGTCCAACGCCTCAGCCAAGCGGTTGATGCACGCCTCCCCAAGGTCCGACTTGTCCCCTTCCAGCGCCAGCTTGGCACTGCCAATAATGATCGGAATCTTGTCCCCAGGAAATTCGTACTTGCTCAAAAGCTCCCGCACCTCGATCTCAACGAGCTCCAACAGCTCCTTGTCATCGACCATGTCCGCCTTGTTCAAAAACACCACGATGTAGGGCACCCCCACCTGCCGCGCCAGCAGAATGTGCTCCCGCGTCTGCGGCATCGGCCCATCGGCCGCCGATACCACCAGAATCGCCCCATCCATCTGCGCCGCACCCGTGATCATGTTCTTCACATAGTCAGCATGCCCAGGACAGTCCACGTGCGCGTAGTGCCGGTTCTTCGTCTCGTACTCCACGTGCGCCGTGTTGATCGTGATCCCCCGCGCCTTCTCCTCCGGCGCATTGTCAATCTGGTCGTAGGCCTTCGCCTCCCCACCAAACTGCCGCGACAGCACCAGCGTCATCGCCGCCGTCAGCGTCGTCTTGCCATGATCCACGTGCCCAATCGTCCCCACGTTCACGTGCGGCTTCGTCCGCTCAAACTTGCCCTTGGCCATTGGTCATGCTCCTTGCGATTGCTTAATCCTGCACTCCGTGGTGCCCATGGCGCGGATTGAACGCGCGACCTCTCCCTTACCAAGGGAGTGCTCTACCACTGAGCTACATGGGCTCGTGCTGCGCGCGCTGCCGCCATCCAGTCTGCCTTCATGCCCCGACCGAGACTCGACTCGTGCTGGAGCGGGTGAAGGGAATCGAACCCTCGTCGTAAGCTTGGAAGGCTTCTGCTCTACCATTGAGCTACACCCGCGTAACAGCCTGAGCGACTCGGGCGCCGGCACCACCAGGGCAGCCCCTTTGCAACTGCTCTCCGGTAACGATTCCCTGACCTGGTGGAGGGGGAAGGATTCGAACCTTCGAAGGCAGAGCCGGCAGATTTACAGTCTGCTCCCTTTGACCGCTCGGGAACCCCTCCGACGAAACCGCACATTCTAGCAATTTCCATACCGCAGTGTCAAACCGCGGCCTCTGCGCCGCCAGAAAACCGCCTTTCCGGCCCCGCAATCGGTTGTTATTCGCTAAACTTTCTCCTTTCGATGCGTTTCCCTGCCAGCGCAGCCCGGCGCTGCGACTCCAAGCGATGGCCCTAACCGCGGTCGATTACGTGATTGTCGGCGCCGGCTCGGCCGGTTGCGTTCTTGCCAACCGCCTATCCGCCGACGCCCGCTATTCGGTGCTGCTGCTCGAGGCCGGCCCGCGCGACACGAATCCCTGGCTGCACATCCCGATCGGCTACGCCAAGACCATGTTCAACCCGCGCCTGAACTGGTGCTTCTATACCGACCCGGAACCGGGCATGAACGGGCGCAGGATTTACTGGCCGCAGGGCAAGACGCTCGGCGGCTCGAGCGCGATCAACGGCCTGATTGCCGTGCGCGGCCAGGCGCAGGATTACGAGCGCTGGGCGGCCGAGGGCAATCCCGGCTGGGGCTTCGGCGATGTGCTGCCGTATTTCAAGCGCCTGGAGCACGCCCCGGAGGGCGACCCGGCCTTCCACGGTCGTGGCGGGCCGGTCTGGTGTTCCAGGATCCGCCGCAAGCACGAGCTCATCGAGGCGGTGATTGCCGGCTGTGCCGAGATCGGCGTTCCGCGCAACGAGGATTTCAACGCCGCCACGCAGGAGGGGGCAGGCTATTACCAGCTGACCACCCGGCGCGGTTGGCGCTGCAGTACGGCAAGTGCCTATCTCAAGCCCGCACGCGGGCGAGCCAACCTGCGCGTCGAAACCGAAGCGCGCGTGACCCGGATCGAGTTCGCGGGTCGGCGCGCGGCCGGCGTCGTCTACCGCCAGGGAGGCGCCGACCTCGCCGTGACGGCGCGGCGCGAGGTGTTGCTGTGCGCCGGCGCGGTGCAGAGTCCGCAGTTGCTGCAACTCTCCGGCGTCGGCCCGCGCCCGCTGCTCACGGCGCTGGGCATACCCGTGGTGCATGAACTGCCCGGCGTCGGCGAGAATCTGCAGGACCACCTGCAGGCGCGGGTGATCTTCGAGTGCACGCGGCCGATCACCACCAACGACGACCTGAAGAGCCCCTGGCGGACACTCAAGATCGGGCTCGATTACATCCTCACCCGCGGCGGTCCGATGGCGGTGGGCATCAATCAGGGCGGGATCTTCGCCCGCGTCGACCCGGCAGCCACTACGCCGGACGTCCAGTTTCACATCGCCACGCTGTCCTCCGACATGGCCGGCTCCCCGCCGCACGCCTTCTCCGCCTTCACCTTCTCGGTGTGTCAGTTGCGGCCGCAATCGCGCGGCTTCGTGCGCATCCAGTCCGCCGATGCATTGCAGCCTCCGGCCATGCAGCCCAATTACCTGGCGACGGCAAACGACCGCCGTACCCTGGTCGCAGGCATCCGCCTCGCGCGCCGGATCTCGACCACCCGAGCACTCGCGCCCTACGTCAAGGGCGAATTTCGGCCGGGACCGACGGCGCAGAGCGACGAGGATCTGCTCGAGTTCGCGCGCGCCCACGGAGCCACGATCTTCCACCAAAGCGGCACCTGCAGGATGGGCAGGGATGCGCTCTCGGTGGTCGACTCCGCACTGCGCGTGCATGGCCTCGAGCGCCTGCGGGTGATCGATTGCAGCGTGATGCCCACGCTCACCTCCGGCAACACCAACCTGCCGGTCATCATGATCGCCGAGAAAGCCGCTGACCTGATCTTGCGTGACCCCGTCGGTTAACGCCGCGGGGATGCGCACAGCAAACCTTGGTTGCCGCGCCTCGGCATCCCGCGGTATAACTTGACGCGCCGGAGTCAACCTCATGCCCTGCTGCCACGCCGATTTCGCACTGACCGAGGACAGCGACCGGGCCTTCACCGTGGGCATGCCCACGTTCACTTTCGGCGCCGGGTGCCTGGCGGAGGCCGGTGGCGAGGCGCGGGAACTCGGCTTGCGTCGCGTCGGCCTGTACACCGACGCGCAATTGCGCCACTCGGAGCACGTGGCCACCGTGCTTGCCTCGCTCGCTGCCGCCGGTATGGAAGTGGCGATCTACGACGAAGTCACCATCGAACCGACAACCGCTTCGTTCCAGGCCGCGGCGCGTTTCGCCGCCGAGGGCCGCTTCGATGGCTACATCTCGGTCGGCGGCGGGTCGGTGATCGATAGCTGCAAGGCGGCCAACCTCTACGCCACCCATCCGGCCGAGTTCATGACCTACGTGAATGCGCCGATCGGAGGCGGTCAGCGCGTTCCGGGCGCGCTCAAGCCGCACATCGCCTGCCCGACCACCGCCGGCACCGGGTCGGAAACGACCGGCATCGCGATCTTCAACCTGACGCAGATCAACGCCAAGACCGGCATCATTTCGCGGCGCCTGGTCCCTACGATCGCCTTGATCGATCCCAACGTGACGGCGACGCTGCCGCGCAATGTCGTTGCGGCCAGCGGTTTCGATTGCATGAGCCATGCGCTGGAATCGCTGACGGCACGGCCGTGGCCGCGGCGGCTCAATCGCGCGCGGGGGGTGAGCCGGCCGGTATCTCAGGGCGCGAACCCGTTCTCGGACGGCCTGGCCACCGAGGCGTTGAAGGCGGTCGGCGCATACCTCGTCCGCGCGGTCAGCGATGCGCACGACGCCGAGGCGCGAACGGAGATGATGTACGCGGCGATGCTCGCCGGGATCGCCTTCAATGCCGCCGGTTGCCACCTGCCGCACGGCCTGTCCTATGCGGTCTCCGGGCTCGCGCGCGATTACCATGTGCCGGGTTACCCTGCCGGCAAGACCCTGGTCCCGCACGGCATGGCGGTCGTGCTCCACAACCCGGCGGTATGGCGCTACACCGCCGGGTGCAATCCCGGGCGCCACCTGCACGCGGCGGCCTGCCTGGGTGGCGACACGCGCGACATCGCGCCGGGCGATGCCGCCGCGGCCGGCGAGGCGCTGGCCGGGCGCGTTATCGCCCTGATGCGTGCCGCCGCAATGCCCAACGGCCTGGCCGACCTCGGCTTCGTCGCCAACGATCTCGATGCCCTGGTCGCCGGCGCGGAGCCGCAGTGGCGCGTGATCCGCAACGCGCCCAAGGACGTTTCCCGCGACGACCTCAAGGAATTATTCAGAGCGGCGCTGCGGTATTGGTAGGGGTCGCCGCGGCGGAGTCCACAGGACTCGCCTCGGCGCTGACGCGGACCCGCCGCGTTGGCAAGCGCACGGTGAAGCGGCTGCCCTGCCCCGGCGCGCTGTCGATCAGCAGCTCCGCCTGATGGCGGATGAGTACGTGCTTGACGATGGCGAGCCCGAGCCCGGTGCCGCCGGTCGCGCGCGACCGGCTGCGGTCGACGCGGTAAAAGCGCTCGGTCAGGCGAGGGATGTGTTCGGCGGCAATGCCGATGCCCGTGTCGGCGACGGTGAACTCGCCGCCATCGCCGGTCACCCGCCAATCGAGCGCCACGCGGCCGCCGTCGGGCGTGTAGCGCACCGCATTGCTGACCAGGTTGCCGAAGGCGCTGGCTAGCTCGTCGCGACTGCCGAGCACGTTGGCCTGCTCCCCGATCGTGAGGGTGATCTCGTGGCGCCCGGCCGAAAGCGCCTTGGCGTCGGAGGAGACCTGCAGCAGCAGGGGCACGACCGCGAACTCCGTCTCCTGCAACGTGCCGTGTTCGCTTTCGAGCGCGGAGAGAGCCAAAAGGTCATCGACCAGGCGCTGCATGTTCTGCGCCTGCTCCTGCATCAAGGCGATGGAGCGCTGCTGCTGGCGCGCGTCGAGCCGCAGGTCGGCAAGCGTTTCCAGGAAGCCGCCCAAAACTGTCAACGGGGTCTTGAGCTCGTGCGATACGTTGGCGATGAAATCCCGCCGCAGCCGCGCCACGGCCTCCAGGCGCGTGATATCGCGGCTCATCAGAAGCTTTTCCTCGACCCCGAAGGGGACGACCTGGATCGACAGCATGAGCCCCGCCTCGCGCTGCGACTCGATGATGACCGGGTCGCGGAAATCACCGGCGGCGAGATACTGCAGGAAAGCAGGGTGGCGCACGAGGTTGACGATCGGCGCTCCCGAATCGTGCCTGCGTTCGACGCCGAGGTGCGCCTGCGCGCGTGGATTGGCCCACTGGATGCGATTCGCCCCGTCGAGCACCACCACGCCTTCGGGCAGCGCCTCGGCACCGCTGACGAAACGATCGAGGGCGAGGCGCAGATCGCGCTGGCGCGCCGAGCGCAGGCCCACGCGGCGGTAGAGCGCGGTGTAGGCCAGCGCCCAGGTGCCTCGACCCTCGGGAACCGATTCCTCGAGGCCCCGGCCCGCCCAACGCGTCAGCGCGTCGAGTTCGCGCAGATGCCAGGCGACGATGGCGAGCAATCCCGCGCCGAGCAGCGACAGCGCGGTGACGACCCCGGCGAGCGCCCACGCCAGCAGCGCCGTGACGATCACGCCGAGCGGCGCGACAAGGCCGCGACGCCAGACCGGGCTCATGCGCGCGCTGCGCCGCGAGCGCTCAATGCGGCGCGGCGAGCCGGTAGCCGCCGCCGCGCACCGTTTCGATCAGGTGCGCGCAGGCGAACGGCTCGAGAGCGAGCCGCAGGCGCCGGATATGGACGTCGACCGTGCGCTCCTCGATGTAGACGTGGTCGCCCCACACCTGGTCGAGGAGCTGCGCCCGGCTGTGGACCCGTTCCGGCCGCGCCATCAGAAACTTGAGCAGGCGGAATTCGGTCGGTCCAAGCTGCACCGGCGCTCCGGCTGCGGTTGCCCGATGCGTCGCCGGATCGAGTTGCAACGGTCCCACCGTCAGGGTTTCCTGCGCCGCCTCCGGTGCCCTGCGCCGCAGCACCGCCTTGATGCGCGCCTTGAGCTCGCGCGGGCTGAACGGCTTGGTGACGTAGTCGTCGACCCAGGCCTCGAGCCCGGCGACGCGATCGGCTTCGTCGCCGCGGGCGGTCACCATGATGATCGGCAGCTGGCGGGTCCGGGGTTCGCCGCGCAGGCCGCGGGCGAGCGCGAGACCCGATTGCCCCGGCAGCATCCAGTCGAGCAGCAACAGGTCGGGCAGCGCGCGCTTGATCTCCCCCAAGGCCGTTTCCGCATCGGCGACGGTGCGCACCGCGAACCCGGCGTCCTCGAGGTTGATGCGCAACAGTTCTTGGATCGCCGGCTCGTCTTCGACCACCAGGATCGACGGCGTCATCACGGTGCCTCCCCTTCACTCCGCCAGTTCGGCGCGGATCTGCTCCGCGGTCGCATGGCGCACGTCCTTGCCCTTGACCGCCTGCACGACATCCTCGGCGATGTTCTTGGCGTGGTCGCCGACGCGCTCGATCGACTTGGCGATGAACACGATCTCCAGCGCCGGCGTGATCGTGCGCGGGTCCTCCATCATGTAGCTGATCAGCTGGCGCAGAATGGCGAGGAAGGAGGCGTCGATGGCCTCGTCGTTGCTGACAACCGTTGCCGCGGCGTTGACGTCGAGGCGCGCGAAGGCGTCGAGCGCCAGCCGCAGGTTTTCCTCCGCCAGCCTGGCCACGCGGGTGATGACATGCACGCGCACGGTCGTCAGGCGCTCGGGTTGCTGCATCTGCTGCGCCCTGTAGGCGATCTTCTTGATCTCGTCGCCAACGCGCTCGAGGTCGTTCACGATCTTGACCACGGTCAGGATCATGCGCAGGTCGCCCGCCGCCGGCTGCCGCTTGGCGATGATCTGGCTGCACTGTTGGTCCATGTCCACTTGCATCTGGTTGATCACCTGCTCGTCGCCGGCCACCAGGGAAACGAGGTCGCCGTCGCCGTCGTCGCCGGGCTGCCGCAGGGCCTCGATGGCGCGCCGAAACTGCGTCTCCACCAGGCCGCCCATGGCCAGGACGCCGGAACGGATGGACTCCATCTCGGCGTCGAACTGTTTGGATGTGTGCTCGTTCACGTTGTGCTCCGATGCGGGTGTCGTTCGCCTCAGCCGAACCGGCCGGTGATGTAATCCTCGGTTTCCTTGCGCTGCGGCTTCAAGAACAGATCATCGGTTGTGCCGAATTCGATCAGTTCGCCCAGGTACATGTACGCAGTGTAGTCCGAAACGCGCGCCGCCTGCTGCATGTTGTGGGTGACGATGGCGATGGTGTAGTCGGCCTTGAGTTCGCTGATCAATTCCTCGATCTTGGCGGTTGAAATCGGGTCGAGCGCGGAAGTCGGCTCGTCGAGCAACAACACCTCCGGCTTTACCGCGACCGCGCGCGCGATGCAAAGGCGCTGCTGCTGGCCGCCGGAGAGCGCCATCCCGCTTTGCTTGAGCTTGTCCTTCGCCTCGTCCCACATCGCCGCTTTGGTGAGCGCCCACTCCACCCGCTCTTCCATGGCTCGCGGGCTTAGCTTTTCGTACAGGCGCACGCCGAACGCGATGTTGTCGTGGATCGACATCGGAAACGGCGTCGGCTTCTGGAACACCATTCCGACCTTGGCCCGCAGCATGTTGAGATCGACGCCGGGTTCGAGCACGTTGCGGCCGTTGAACTCGATCTCGCCGACGGCGCGCTGGCCGGGGTAGAGCGAATACATGCGGTTCAACGTCCGCAGCAGTGTCGACTTGCCGCAACCCGAGGGCCCGATGAAGGCGGTGACGCGCCGCTCGGCGATGTCCAGGTTGATGTCCTTGAGGCCCTGGAACTTGCCGTAGAAGAAGTCCAGGTGCCGGACGGCGATCTTGGTTGCCGCAGGCGCCGCCTCCGGCCTCGGCTGGACTTCCGGCCGATTCGCGAAAATATCGAGATTCATGGGCTCTTCCAGCACGTTACTTGGGTGCCGACTGGCGGAACAAGACGCGCGCCATGATGTTCAGAACGAGCACAGCGAGTGTGATAAGCAGCGCTCCGGCCCACGCCAACTGCTGCCAGTCGTCGTAGGGACTCATCGCGAATTGAAAGATCACCACCGGCAGGTTGGACATCGGCGCATTGAGATCGGTGGTCCAGAACTGGTTGTTCAGCGACGTGAACAGCAACGGCGCGGTTTCGCCGGAAATGCGGGCAACCGCGAGCAGCACGCCGGTAATGACTCCGGCGCGAACCGACCGCAGCGTCACCATCACGATCACCTTCCATTGCGGTGTGCCCAGCGCGATCGCCGCCTCGCGCAGGCTGTCCGGCACCAGGCGCAGCATGTTCTCGGTGGTGCGGACCACCACGGGTATCACGATCAGCGCCAGCGCGAACGACCCGGCCCAGGCAGAGAAGTGCCTTACGTGGAAGACATAGATCTCATAGATGAACAAGCCGATGACAATCGATGGCGCAGACAAGAGGATGTCGTTGATGAATCGCGTGCAGGGAGCGAGCCAGCCGCGACTTCCGAACTCGGCGAGGTAGATGCCGGCAAGGATCCCGACCGGTGTCCCGATCAGCGTGCCCATCACCGCCATGACCAGGCTGCCAACAATCGCGTTGAGAAGGCCGCCGTTGCTGCCGGGCGGCGGCGTCATCTGCGTGAAGAGCGCGGGACTGAAGGCGTGGAATCCCGCGGCGAACAGCGTATACAGGATCCAGAACAGAAAGGCGAGTCCGAAGGCCATCGCAAACAGCGACATGGCCAGATTGAAGCGGTTTACCAACAGCCGGTGCGAGTAGATTGCAGGCATGGCGAGCGGCGAGGCGTCAGGTCCTTCTGCCCTCGCCCTTGGCCAGCTGCAGCAACAGCAGTTTGGCCAGGGCCAGCACGATGAAGGTGATGACAAACAGAATCAGACCGAGCTCGATCAAGGCCGAGGTGTAAAGATCGCCCACGGCTTCGGTGAATTCGTTGGCGAGTGCCGACGCGATGCTGTTGCCCGGCGCCAGTATCGAGGCGTTGAGCTGATGGGCGTTGCCGATCAGGAACGTGACCGCCATCGTCTCGCCGAGCGCACGGCCAAGGCCGAGCATGATGCCGCCGATGACGCCGACCTTGGTGTAGGGAAGGACGACGTTGCGTACCACTTCCCAGGTCGTGCAGCCGATGCCGTAGGCCGACTCCTTCAGAACGGGGGGCACGATCTCGAACACGTCGCGAGTCACCGAAGCGATAAAGGGGATCACCATGATCGCGAGCACGAAGCCGGCGGTGAACACGCCGATACCCTGCGGCGGGCCCTTGAACAGCGCACCGATCAGGGGCACCGCGCCGAGCGAATCGATGAGCCACGGTTGCACATGGTCCGCGAACAGCGGCGCGAGCACGAACAACCCCCACATGCCATAGATGATGCTCGGGATCGCCGCCAGGAGCTCGATCGCGGTCCCGAGAGGGCGCTTGAGCCAGGGCGGCGAGAGCTCGGTCAGGAATAACGCGATGCCGAAGCTCACCGGGACACCGATCAGCAGCGCGATGAACGACGTGACGAGCGTGCCAATGATGGGCACCAGCGCGCCGAACTTTTCGGTAACCGGATTCCATTCCGAATCGACGAGAAACCCGAATCCAAACTGCCGGATTGCGGGCAGGCTGCCGATGACCAACGACACGATGATCCCGACCAGGATCGCCAGGACCAGGAAGGCAAAAAACCGTGTGACGGCGCGAAAAACCAGATCCTGAAGCTGGACGTCCTTCTGTTTCGGATCGGGCATCTTGGCGACGCCCGCCCGAGCGGGGCGGGGCGGCACCTCGATTCTAGTCGGCAGCGCGCCCGCAGTCGATTGCATCAACGCTGCGTCCACGTTCGCCTTGCCTCCGGCAGCCGGGCCGCCGCGCCGGCAGCTACCATGCCAGGGGGATCGGTTCGCACCGGGCAAGCCCGAAACGACGCGGCGCTCGCCGAACCTGCGAGCGCCGCGCCGTATGGCATTGGGTAATCGGACCAGCGTCCGTTCAATACACCGGTTTGCCCGAGCCGTCCTTGATCTGCGACTTCCAGGTGCTCCGGATCTGGTTGGTCACCACACTGGGCAGCGGCACGTAATCGAGCGAGTCGGCAAGTTTGTCGCCATCCGGGGAATAAGCCCAGTCAAAGAACTTCAGCACTTCTTTGGCGGTATCGGGCTTGGCCTGGGTCTTGTACATCAGAATGAACGTTGCGCCTGAAATCGGCCAGGAGTCCTTGCCCGGCTGGTCGGTCAACAGCAGGTAATAGCCGGGCGCCTTGCTCCAGTCGGCGCCCGCCGCCGATGCCTTGAACGCTTCGGCCGAAGGGCTGACGAAGTTGCCGGCGCGATTCTGCACCAACGTATTGGTCATCTTGTTTTGCAGCGCGTACGCGTATTCCACATAGCCGATCGAGCCCTTGACGCGCAGCACATAGGAAGCGACGCCTTCGTTACCCTTCCCGCCCACACCGACAGGCCAGGCAACCGACGTACCTTCACCGACTTTTTCTTTCCACTCGGGGCTCATTTTCGACAGGTAATCCACCCAAATGAAGGTCGTCCCGGAGCCATCCGAGCGGTGTACGACCGTGATATCCGAAGCCGGCAGCCTGACTCCGGGGTTTAGCTTGACGATCTCCGGGTCGTTCCACTTGGTGATCTTGCCCAGATAGATATCGGCCAGAACCGGTCCGGTGACCTTGAGCTCACCCGGCTTGACTCCCTCCAGATTGACGACCGGCACATCGCCGCCGATGACAGTCGGAAACTGAAGCAAGCCGTCCTTGTCGAGATCTTCCGGCTTGAGCGGCATGTCCGACGCCCCGAAGTCGACGGTCTTGTTCTGGATCTGCTTGATGCCGCCCCCGGAGCCGATCGATTGGTAGTTCAGGCCGATCCCGGTCTTCGCCTTGTAGGCTTCGGCCCACTTGGCGTAGATAGGATACGGAAAGGTCGCGCCCGCGCCGGTGATGTCGAGTGCCCGCGCACCGCCGCCCAAAGCAAGCGCCGCAGCGCCGAAGCAGATGGCCGCAAATTGTCTGGAATCCATGGATTAGCCTTCTTGTGAACGCAACGGAGACGTCATTGTCGTCACGCGGTGTTACAAACAGATGACAGCGGGGCAATATAAAATAAAATAGAATCAATAACTTGAATCAGAACGACGGCCGGAATTCTAGGCAGCCCGACGCGGCACCAACCGCCTGCCTCACGTCCGGGGATTGCGCGACAGCAGCGATTCGCCCGGGCGGACACGGGTGAAGCGTACCGGCAGATGCTCGCTGGCCAACGCGCCAGCGCCCAGGCGCACCCGCGTATAGGACGAGGCGGCGAGATCGCCCGCGTCGGGGTAATCGTCCCGGTAGTGGGCTCCGCGGGAGTTTTCCCGCGCCCGTGCGGCGCACACGATGACGCGCGACACCGCGATCAGGCTGCCCAGATTGAGCCAGTCGTGCCAGGCGAGGTTGAAGCGGCGGTCGCGCCCGGCCGGCGGCAACGCGTACTCCTGGTGCAGGGCCGCGAGCACCGCCAGCGCGCATTCCGCTCGCGCGAGACTCGCCGCGTTGCGAACGATGCCGGCGTCGTCCCACATCGTCGCGTACAGATGCTCGCGAATCGAGGCGAGATCCGCGCTGTCGCGATGGCCCGAAGCGAAGGGCATTTCGGCCTGGCCGATTGCGGCCGCAACGGCCGCCAGGTCGGGCTTGCGGAAAGCACCGCGGCCTGCCACCCATTGCGCCATGGTCGTGCCGGCGATGCCGCCGAACACCGTCGAGTTGGCCACGCCGTTGCCGCCGAGGCGATTGGCGCCATGCACCCCGCCTGAATCCTCGCCGGCAACGAAGAGCCCTCGCAACTCGGTGCTGCAATCGGGCGCAAATTCGACCCCGCCCATCATGTAATGCGCCGTCGGCACGATTTCGACCCGGCCCGCGGCGAGGTCAAAGCCGCAATCGGCGCAGCGTTCCACCATGCCTTTGAACTGCCGGCGCACGTTGTCCGCACCCAGATGGGCCATGGACAGGTAAACGCCGCCTTCCGGGGTGGTGCGCCCGGCGCGCATCTCGGCGTAGATCGCGCGCGCGACGATGTCGCGCGTGGCCCGCTCGGCACGTACGTCGACGTCGACCATGAAGCGGTGCCCCGCGCCGTTGAGGAGGTGACCACCGGCGCCGCGCAGGCCCTCCTCGAGCACGGTGCCGGTCATGCGCGTGTCCGGCCCGGCCAGAAGCCCGGTCGGATGAAACTGCACCATTTCCATGTCGCGCAGCGGCAGCCCGGCGGCGAGCGCGAGCGCCAGGCCGTCGCAGCTCTTGTCGCCCGAAGGCGTGTGGAACCGGTACATCGTCGGACCGCCGCCGGTGGCCAGCAAAACCGCCCGCGCTTCGACCAGGACGTATTCGCCCGTGCGCAGGTCGATGAGCAGCGCGCCGGCGATCGCTTCCCCGTCATCGCTCTTGATCAACGCCTGCAGGCGATGCTCCTCGAGTCGCCGGATGGCGCGTGCCCAGACCGCTTCGGCAAGCCGGTTCATGATCTCGATCCCGGTCAAGTCGCCCTTGTGCACGGTGCGGTCGAAGGTCTGCCCGGCGAACGCCTTCTGATGGATGGTGCCGTCGGGATTGCGGTCGAAGAAGCAACCCAGCTCGTTTTCCAGCTCGTGCACCCGCTCGACCGCGCCGGTGACGAGCGACCACGCGAGGTCCTGATCGGGTAGCCAGGCACCACCCTCGATGGTGTCCATGAAGTGCCGTGACACGGAATCACCCGCGCCGAGCGCGACGTTGTAGCCGCCCTGGACCATGCGCGTGCAGCCGCACTTGCCGAGCAGGCCCTTGACCACGACCGTGATGGCGAGCGAGGGATCGGCCTGATGGGCGTGCAGCGCGGCGAACAGCCCCGCCCCTCCGGCGCCAAGGATCAGGATATCGGTTTGCAGCAGGCGCATGGCCAGCGCGCGTCGCCCGCGGCGCTATCCGCTCGGGCTCACGCGTGCGCCTTCGGAAGCGGCGGATTCGGCCAGCGTGATGCCGTGCTCGGCAGTCGGGGCGCGGGTGAAGCGCATGCCGGCGTTCGTCTGGCGCGGATGCATCGCGGCGATGTCCTCGGCGTGCAAGCCGAGGCGCGTGGTACGCGGAGGATCTTCGTCCGACGCGGGATGCAGCGCGAGCATTATTGGGCCGGCGGCGAATTCCGACCCGCCAGGCGACGGCAACCTGAGCTCGAGTCCGACCGTGTCGCGATAGAACGCCGCCGCCCGCTCCATGTTGGCGACGCAATGAAGCGCATAGCCGGGCTTGAACGCCATCGCTGACGCTTTGGCGGGCCCGTGCCTAGGGCGCCTTGACGCCGAGCGCGGCCAGGACGGCCGCCCGCCGTGCCCGCGCGCCGGCATCGACTGTCGCATAGATGCTGCCGCCATGGCTGTCCATCGTGACCCGCAGCGGTCCGAAGTCGCGTACGCGGAAGCGCCACAAGCTCTCGGGATGCAGGTCGTCGAGATCGACGGCCTCGATCGCCTCGACCCAAGTCGTTTCCAGGGCCGCGGTGCCGCCGACGAGGGCAAGATACGCGCCGCCGAATTCGCCGAAGGCGCAGAGCGAGGTCTCGCCCAGGCCCCCCTTGCCGATGATCAGCCGTACGCCGCTGCGGGCAAGCAGCGGCCGCGTGAAGCGCTCCATGCGCGCCGAGGTCGTGGTCCCGATACACAGCGGCGCGTAGCCGGTTGGATGTTGAGCGCTCGGCGCTACCCTGCGCACATTCGGCGCGGTGTGCATCACGGCGTGGCCGGCGAGATCGAAGCGCGTCGTGCGCCCGCGATCGAAGAGCGCGATCTGGGTCGCATCGCGGATGCCGAACAGCGTGCCTTGCAGCGTGACCGTATCGTCGATGCGCAGCGCCCGGACCGCCTCGGCGGCGAGCGGCGGCGCCAGCTCATGGTGCGCCATGGACGCTCCCCGGTTCGCGCAGCGCGCCGTGGCGGTCGATCCAGCATGCGCGGCGGTGTGTGTACGGATAGCGGCTGAGCAAGCGGCCCCCGGCCGTGGTCCCGGGAACGACCCCGAAGCCGTCATAGCCGGGCAGCAGCAACCGCGACGCCTTGCCATCGGCCGGTTGTGCGGCGAGCGCCGGCGCGCCCGACGCCGGTTTGCGCGCGACCTTGTTGCCCGCCGGCGCCCGACCGAAGTAGCCGATGAGCATGGCTGGCTTCGCGCTCCGGTCTAGAAGCCGTAGTGCACGCCGTCCGGCGTGATCGTCGCGCTTGCGCGTCGCGCCGAATGGCACTGCATGTTGACCGCGACCGGGTTCATCGTGATATGCGTCGCGGCGAGCTCGACGTGCACGGCGAAGGCGGTCGCGTCGCCGCCGAGCCCCTGCGGGCCGACGCCGAGCAGATTGACTGCCGCCGACAGTTCGTTTTCGAGCTGTGCGCCGGCCGGATCGGCGCAATGGGTTCCCAGCGGCCGGACTGCCGCCCGCTTGGCCAGATGCACGCACAGGTCCGCAGTGCCGCCGACGCCGACGCCGACGATGGTCGGCGGGCAAGTCCGGCCACCGGCATCGAGCACGCAGTCGACGACGAAGGTCTTGACCGCGTCGGTTCCGTCCGCCGGCACGGCCATCTTCAGCCAGGAGTTGTTCTCCGACCCGCTGCCCTTGGGAATCATCTCGATGCGCAGGCCATCGAAGTCGCCCGCGACGTCGATCTCGATCACCGGCACGCCGACCCCGCAGGAGGTCTGCGCGTTCTGTCGCGTCAGCGGATGCACGATCGACGAGCGCAGCGGATGCTCGCGCGTCGCGCGCTCGCAGCCGCTGCGAATGGCCGCCTTGAGCGCCAGCCCGTCCTGCGCGTCGAACTCGACGCCGCGGCCGATGATCACGTTGTAGATTGGAATGCCGGTGTCCTGGCACAACAGATTGTCGGTTTGCTCCGCTACCGCGATGTTCCTGATCATCGTGCCGAGAACGGACCGCGCCGTCGCGTCCGATTCGCGCGCGGCAAGGTGCTTGAACCCGTGCTTGATGTCGTCGGGCAGGATTTTGAGCGCCCGAATGTAGAGCTCCTTCGCGGCTGACTCGATGGCTTGCGGGTCGATGCGCATGGGGTGTTCAGAACAGGTTGAGGGCAAAGGCCAGGGCGCAGAATGCCGCGACGCCGCCGGCCGCCGCGAGCAGCGCTGGCTGCGCGCCGCGCTGCCAGCCGCCCCATTCGATCAGGAGGAGGCGCAGGCCGCCGGCGAGATGCGCGGCGAGCAGAAACACGAGCCCAACCTCGGAGGCCTCGACCCAGGGCGACTGACTCCAGCGCAGAAAAGCGCCCAGGGCGGCCTCGCCGCGCAGCGCCTGCGCGAGCACGACAAAGTGCGCCGGCAGAAACAGGGCCAGCAACAACCCGGAAATGCGGTGGACGAGAAAGGCCCAGTACGCCGCCTGGCCGCGGTTGCGCCAGCCCGGGGTCATCATCGCACCACCGCGGCGATGGCACCCGCGCCCAGAGCGAGCAGGGCGATGCTGACGACCACCCATGTCACCTCGGCGGCGCGCCCGCGCCAGCCCAGCCATTCCGCCGCGACCGTGCGCAATCCGATCGGGACATGGACCGACACCGCGAGCACGAACACGGCGTAGAACGCTGCCCAGCCGAAGCTGCCGCGCGTCCGGTTCAGGATCTCGGTCGCGGACAACCCACCGCGCACCGCGGCGATCATGGTCGCCAGGTGCACCGCGACGCACAGCGCGAGCACCGCCGCGCTTGCGCGCTGCGCGAGCCAGAGGCGGGTCGCGGTGGCAGCGCTCACAGTTCGCCGCGAAGCGCGGCGATTGCAGTCGCGCGTTTGAGTCCTGCGATCGATGCCGTCGGCGCGAGTTGCATCGGGCAGCGCGCGCTGCAAGTCTCGTGCGTGTGACAGGCGTGGCAGCCCGCATCGCCGGCGACTGCGGCGAGGCGCTCGCGACGCGCCCCGTCGCGCGCATCGTTGACCAGCGTCCAGGCGCGGTTGAGTGCCGCCGGGCCGAGGTAATCGGGATTCCAGGCGACAACGTCGCAGGCCGCATAGCAGACGCCACAGCCGATGCATTCGATCGCGCGGTCGATCGCGCGCCGTGGCGGCGATGCCGGTTCGATACGTGCCAGCTCATCGGCCCGGGTCCGGGTCGGCTGAAACTGAGCCCGCGCCCGCGCCCACTTGTCAAAGAACTCGCGCATATCGGTGACCAGATCGCGCACGATCGGCAGGTTGGCGAGCGGCGCGATCTCAAGCCGGTCGGCGGGCGCGACCTTGCTCACGTGGGTGCGGCAAGTCCAGCGCGGCCGGCCGTTGACTGTCATCGCGCACGAGCCGCACATGCCGACGCGGCAGGCGAAGCGATAGGCGAGCGTCGGATCGAGGCGGCGCTGGATAAAACTGACGACGTCGAGCACGGTTTGCGCATCGCGCCGCGGCACATCATAGGCCTGATAATGCCCGTCGGCGCCGCCGCGCCAAACCCGAACTTGCAACTGCGCCGTCATGTTCGAGGGTCGCCGTGGTAGAGCCGGACCGTGTGCCTGGCCTCGGCGAAGAAGAGCCAGCGCTCGACCAGCAGCCCGATGATACAACAGGCCGCCGCCGCGATCGCCACCTGCCACCGTGCGATCCCGGCGAGGACCCATCCAAGCGGCAGGCCGAAGCCGAACGCGAGTGCTGCGCCGCGCAGCGCGCCCGCATGCTTCCGCGCCACGACGAAACCGAATTCACGGGTGAGAAAGGTTCCGTGCGAATGCCCGACGTCGAGCAGGCGCGCATGGGCGACGCTCATGGGCCCGGGACCATGCACGCCTTCCCGGACGCCGATCGCGCGCTCGAGCGTCGGCGCGCCGGCGGCGTCGCCGATCGCGTGCCAGTAGGCGAGCTTGCCTGCCAGCGCGGCGACGCCGAGGCCGGCCGCGAGCGCGAAAAACGCCCCCGTCCGCGGGGCATAGGCACAGGCCAGTGCCGCCAGGAGCATCGCGCCCGACCAGTGTCCGAGCAGAAAGTAGTTGGCCGGGGTCCAGCGCGTGTGCCACTGCCGGATCGGCTTCAGGCTGGCATAGATCATCGCCGTACAGACCAGGACCGACCACGCCAGCACGCAGGTGGCCCACTCGAGCAGGACGCGGCCCGGGCCGGCTGCGTCGAGGGCCACCAGCACCACGTACGCCGCACCGACTGCGAACAGCGCGCTCGCCGCGGCGGCCTCGCGCGACAGCCAGGAGGTGCGCACGCGCACCAACGACCGCCAGGCGTTGCGCGGATTGGCGAGGTGCAGCACCGACGAGGTCAGGCCTGCCGCAACCAGGGCCAACCCGAGCAGCGCTCCGCGCCAGAGCGCGTGTGTCGGCAGGCTGCCGGGCGCGAACATGTCAACGAGCGCGATCAGGGCGAGCAGGCCCAGTCCCGCGCCGGAGCTCACGGTGAAAAAAATGAGGCTGAACGCCGGCTTCATCCAGCGGCGGCGGGCCCTTCAGCGCCGGATCACCGGGCTGGCAAGACTCGCCAGCCCGCGCTCGAGCAGCGCGCGTGGATCGTCCTCTCCGAGGACCGGCTGGGGCTGCCGCGGCGCTAGATAGCGGTTGACCGGGGCATAGCCGAGCTCGGGCAGCAGGCCGAAGCCGCCGCGTTCGGCCGCGAGCCGCGACACCTCGGATTCCGGATCGTCGAAATCGCCGAACAGCCGCGCGCGCGTGGGACAGGCGAGCACGCACGCCGGCTGGCGGTCTTCGGGCGCCAGCATCTCGTCGTAAATGCGGTCGACGCACAGGGTGCATTTCTTCATCGTACCCGATACGTCGTCGAGTTCGCGCGCGCCGTACGGGCAGGCCCAGGCGCACAGATTGCAGCCCATGCACTTGTCTTGATCGACGAGCACGATGCCGTCGCCGCGCCGGTACGAGGCGCCGGTCGGGCAGACGGTGACGCAGTCCGCGTCGGCGCAGTGCATGCATGAGAGCGGAAAATTGATCGTCTTCGACGCCGGATAGTCGCCGACCTCGTAGTGGCGCACGCGATTGAACCAGACGCCCGAAGGCTCGGCCCCGAATGGTTCGTAGTCGGAGAGCGCGCCGTTGACCTTCGACGAGGCGTTCCATTCCTTGCAGGCGATGGCGCAGGCGTGACAGCCCACGCAGGTATCGAGGTCGATGAGCAGTCCCAGTTTCATCTCGTGCCCAAGGCCGTCTTTATGCGTGATAGCGCCAGACGCGCGGGCGGTGACCGCTGTCGCCGGGCAGCGGCGGCGCGGCGGCGAACACCGGCCAGACGCCGGTTTCGCCCGGAGCGCATTTGCTCACCTTGACGCGTAGATCGAACCAGGCGGCCTGGCCGGTAACCGGATCGGCGTTCGCCCAGCGCCGCGCGTCGGAGGCACTGCGCGGCAGCAATTCGGAAATGAGATGGTTGAGCAGAAAGCCCGCGGTGGCCTCGGAGGCGTCCGGGGACAAGCCCCAGGTTCCCGGCTGCTTGCCCACGGCGTTCCACGTCCACACGGTGTTCGCCTCGACACCTTCCATCGTCTTCAGCGTGCAGCGGATCTTGCCGTGGTGCGACTCGACCCAGACCCAGTCGCCGTCGGCGAGCTTGAGCGCGCGCGCGGTACCGCGATTCATGTACAGGCTGTTCTCGGACCGGATCTGGCGCAGCCAGGCGTTCTGCCCATCCCAGGAGTGATACAGCATCATCGGCCGTTGCGTGATCGCGTGCAGCGGATAGGCTTCCGCCACCGACTGCCCGCCCGCTCCGGCCGCGGTCACGTGCGCCTGCGCGCCCTCCAGCGGCGCGTACCAGAAGGGCAGCGGATCGAAGTATTTGGCCAGGCGTTCGCAATCGGCGAGCGCGGTAGGCTGGGGGCCCTCGTAGAGCCCCTGTCCGGCGAGGCGGAACTTCTGCAGCGGCTCCGAGTACATCTGCAGGACCACCTGCACCGGCGGGGTCCCGAACAGCGCGTGCTGCTCCGCGAACTCGAGATAGTCCTTATTCGCGTAGCGGTAGTAGCGCATGTTCTCCGGCCAGGGATAGCTGAAGAAGGACTGGTTCTCGATGTACTTTTCCCATTGCTTTGGATTCGGCTCGCCGCGCAGCGACGCTTTGCCGTCCTTGCCGCGCCAGCCGGACAGAAGCCCCACGCCCGGCGCCTTTTCGTAATGGATGACGAAGTCCTTGTAATCCTTGAAGCGGGGCGAGCCGTCGGCGGCGGTGAAGGCGGGGAATTTGAGCCGCGAGGCGAGCTCGATGAGCACTTCCTGCCACGGCCGCACGTCGCGATCGGGCTCGACGACCGGATGGCGGATCGCGTCGGCCGCGGCGTTGGGCTCGGAAATGGGGCGGTCGAGAAGCGAAATCGTGTCGTAGCGCTCGAGGTAGGTGGTGTCGGGCAATACCAGGTCGGCAAAGCCAACCGTTTCGGAATGGAAGGCATCGACGACGACCACAAAGGGAATCGCGTATTCGCCCTTGCTGTCCTTGCGCACCAGCATATCGCGCGTTTCGCCGGTGTTCATGGCCGAGTTCCACGCCATGTTGGCCATGAACAGCAGCAGGGTGTCGATCGGGTATGGATCGCGGTTGACGGCATTGGTGATGACCATGTGCATCATGCCGTGCGCGGCCAGCGGCGATTCCCAGGAATACGCGCGGTCGATGCGCAGCGGCTTGCCCTCCGGGTCGATCACCAGATCCTCGGGCCGGGTCGGATAGCCGTAGTTGGCGCGGTTGAGCGGCGTATTGGGCGCGAAGATGACCGCCGCATCGTTTTCCGGCAGCGTGCGCATCGGGATGCGGCGCGGATACGGAGCGCGGGCGCGGAAGTTGCCGGGCCCGTCGAGTGCGCCGAGCAGCATCTGCAGCAGATGCAGCGCGCGGCAGGTGTGAAAACCGTTGGAATGAGCCGAAATGCCGCGCATGGCGTGCATGGCGACCGGACGCCCGACGACCCGGTCGTGGCTGCGTCCGTGCATGTCGGTCCAGCGGATGGGCAGTTCAACGGCCTGGTTGAACGCGACGTGCGCCATTTCCAGGGCCAGGCGATCGATGGTCTCTGCGTCGACGCCGCATTCGGCGGCGACGGTCTCCGGCGCGTAGCGGTCGTCGAGGTAGCGCTCCGAGACGAGCGAGAAGACGGTCTTGGCGCGACGGCCGTCGGGAAGGTCGACGGTGGCCAGCAGCGCCGGCGCAATGTCGGGCAGATGTCCGTTGGCAAAGCGTAGATCCACCGTATCCCAGATCAGGGGATTGCCGAGCGCATCGCGCGCGAACAAGCCGTCGCCGGGCATCCCGGGTGTCTGCACGACCAGCCACGGCGCGTTGGTGTAGCGGATCAGGAATTCCCAGTCGACCAGCCCGCGCTTGAGCAACACGTGCACGATGGCCAGTGCCAGCAGCCCGTCGGTCCCGGGCCGGATCGGTATCCACTCGTCGGCAATCGCCGAGTAACCGGTGCGCACCGGATTGATCGACACGAATTTGGCGCCGCGGCGCTTGAGCTTATCCAGGCCGATCTTGAGCGGGTTCGACGAATGATCCTCGGCGACGCCCCAGAGCATGAAGTACTTGGCATGATCCCAATCGGGCGCGCCGAATTCCCAGAACGAGTAGCCGATCGTATAGAGTCCCGCGACGGCCATGTTCACTGAGCACAAGCCACCATGGGCGGCCCAGTTCGGCGTGCCGAACTGCTGTGCCCAGAGACTCGACAGCGCCTGCATCTGGTCGCGGCCGGTGAAGAATGCGAGTTGCGTCGGATTGGTCGCGCGGATTCGGGCGAGCCGCTCGGTGAGCAGCTCGAGCGCCTCGTCCCAGCCGATGGCGACGAAGTCCCCCGCACCGCGCTCGCTCCCCGGGCGGCGCTTGAGTGGCTGGCGCAGGCGGGCCGGCGAGTACTGCTTCATGATCCCGGCGGCGCCCTTGGCGCAGATCGCGCCCTGATTGACCGGATGATTGCGATTGCCCTGGATGAAACGCAGCTTGCCGTCTTCGAGCGTGACCTTGATCCCGCAGCGGCACGCGCACATGTAGCAGGTCGTAAACCGGGTCTGCTGGCGCGAATGATCGTCGAAAGGGATGGCGCGGGTCATACGCAGGCCGGTGGGCGCGACCGGGGAGGATCTGTTGCGCGATGCCAGGGCATTCTACACGAGCGTAGCGGCTGCCCTTCCCGGTCATTTGGCTTCATTGCAGATCGAGCAGCTTCAAGCGCTGCACCTTGCCCGACGGGCCCTTGGGCAACGCCGCCACCAGGCGCAGCAGGCGCGGCGACTTGTAGCGCCCCAGTTGCGCCAGACAATGTGCGCGCAGTTCCGCCTCGTCACAGCGCGTGCCGGGCTTGAGGACGACGCAGGCGAGAATATCCTGGCCGTAGTTCGGATCGGGAATCCCCACCGCCGCAGCCTCGAGCACCGCCGGGTGCCGGAGCAGCGCCTCATCGATCTCGCGCGGCGCGATGTTCTCGCCGCCCTTGATGATGAGCTCCTTGCGCCGGCCGACGATGAAATAGAAGCCGTCGTCGTCGCGATAGCCGAGATCGCCGGTGGCGAACCAGCCGTCCGCGGCTCGCGGCGGCGCGGTGAACTCCGGTGCGCGGTAGTACGCCGCCATGACGTTCTCGCCGCGCAGTTCGATCTCCCCCTGCTCGCCTGCGCCGAGCACGCGGCCGTCGGCGGCAACGATGCGCGCCTCGACGCCGAGCGGCAGGCCGATCGAACCGTACTTCCGCCGGCTCGCGTCGAGTGGATTGGCGAACGCCACCGAGGCGCACTCGGTGAGCCCCATCGCTTCGATGATCGACATGCCGAAGCGCGTTTCGAACGCCCGCTGCTGTTCCACCGGCAGCGGGGCAGATGCCGAACGGGCGAAGCGGATCGCGCGGCACGCGGCCGCCTGGGAGGGCGTCAGGTCCGGACCGTTGAGCAGGTAGGCGACGATGGTCGGCACCAGGTTGAGCCAGGTCGGCCGGTAGCGCTCGACCAGAGGCCACCACTGCGAGGCGCTGAATCGGTGCGGCAGAACGATGCTGCCACCGGACACGACCGGGCTTACCGTCGCGATGCACTGGCCGTTGATGTGATACAGCGGCAACGCCGACAGCACGCGGTCATCCGAGGTGAGCGCTTGCGCCGCCGCCACCGTGCGACCGGCGAAGACCATGTTCCAGTGCGACAGAAGCACGCCCTTCGGTTCTCCGGTCGTCCCCGAGGTGTACATGAGCATCGCCGGCGTGTCGGCCGCAACGGACGCCGGCGGCGCAGTGGCGGGCTCGGCGAGTCCAAGCCGATCCGGATCGGTTGCGCGCACCAGCGCGGCGCTTTGCGCGCGTAGCAGCAACGCGCGCAGGCGCTCGATGTGCTCGGGTGCGGCAAAGACCAGCCTCGTGCGCGAATGGGCCAGCGTGTACTCGAGCTGCGAGTCCTGCGCGAGCAGGTTAACCGGCGAGACGACGTAACCCGCGTACATCGCGCCCAGAAAGACGCTTGCCGCGGCGATGCCGTTGGGCAGCATGTAGGAAACCACCGCCCCGGGCGGGATGCCGGCGCGGGCGAGATAGGCACCGAGCGCGACGCTGTCGCGCCGGAGTTCGTCGTAGGTCAGGATCGTTTCGGGTTCCGGCGCGACGATGCAAGCGGCCCGGGGGCGCGCCGTCGCGTGAGCGTCAATCGCGTCGCGGAAGGTGTGCATCGACGCCCGGCGCTTTAGCGCTGGTACTTGCGCCGGTACGAACCGAACAGCGCCTCTTCGCTTGGTTCGCGCACGTGCTCGGGCGCGAACGGCCATACGACGCGGGTGATGTTCAGGAAGTGCCGGTAATTCAGGTTCTCCGAAATGCTGTCGCGGCCCCAGGTTCCGCAGCCCATCGACAGCGAGAACGGCAGGGCGTTGTCGAAGGCGCCGCCGGTGGCGAAGCAATGCGCCTGGTTGACGATGACGCGGCATACGGGCAACAGCCGCCCGAGGTCCAGGGGCCGTCCCTGGTCGCGCGTGTGCAGGCCGACGGAATGACCGGCGCCCTGATAGCGCAGCAGCGCCAGCGCGAGGCCGGTGGCGGCGGCGAAGTCGGGCACGCGATAGAACGCGAGCACCGGCGAGAGCTTCTCGCCTGAAAACGGATGCTCCCTGCCGACGCCCGATTCGGCGACAATGAGAAAGCGCGCGTCGAGCAGCGCCGGGCGCGCAAGGCCGGCGCGCAAGGCAATTGCCCGCGCCGTTTGGGCGATGAATGGGGCCTGCGGACGCGCGTCGGCGAACATAGCGCCCTCGAGCCGCCGCGCCTCGCTCTCCTCGAGCACGGCCCCTCCGGCCGCCACCAGGGCGGCGAGCAGCGGCTCGGCGACGGCCTCGACCGCGATCACGCTGTTCTCCGACGAACAGCTGGTCGCGTTGTCAAATGTCTTCGACGCCGCGATCTTGTTCGCCGCGTCGGCGAGGTCGGCGGTCTCGTCGACGATCACCGCGACGTTGCCGGCGCCGACGCCGATCGCCGGGGTGCCGCTCGCGTAGGCTGCCCGGACGTTGGTGCGCGAGCCGGTGGCGACGACCAGATCGACCTGGCGCATCAGCTCGGCGGTCATTTCGCGCGTCACGGGCGAAGGCAGCTGCTGCACCAGATCGCGCGACACCCCGACCCGATCCAACTCGGCGTGCACGTACGCGAGCAGCAGCGAGAGGGTCGACGCGCCCTTGGGAGATGGCGCGACGATGATGGCATTGCCTCCCTTGAGCGCGTTGATGATGTTGTTCGCCGGCGTTGCCGCGGGGTTCGTTGAAGGGGTAATCGCGGCGACGACGCCGACGGGCCGCGCGATCTCGAACAGCCCCCTGGCGGGGTCCTCGGCAATGATCCCGACCGACTTGCTGCCCGCCAGGTCGCGCAGCAAGCCCATGGTCTTGCGCCGGTTCTTGGCCATCTTGTCGCCGACGTTGCCCAATCCGGTGTCGCGCACGGAGAGTTCGGCCAGTGCACGGTTGTGCTCCGGATCGACGATGGCCCAGCCGGCGGCCGTGACCACCTCGTCGACCCGGTCCTGGCTCGCGGCGTCGAATTCGGCCTGTGCGGCGCGCGCCCGGGCGAGGAGTCCGGCGACGATGGCCGCGGCGCTCCCGCTCAGGGGAAGCCGGTCGTTGCCGCCCATGTCATTCGGCCCTGATCTTCGCTTCGCGAATCATGTATTCCCAGCGCTTGAGTTCGGCGTGAATCCGCTGCTCGGATTCGGCCGACCTCGCAGCACGGCGATGCGAGCCGCGATCGGCGGGCGGACTTCCGGGCTCAACGCGCCGCCGCCGTGGACTTGTACTTGTCAAGGTGCCGCGTTGGCAGCGCGAGCGCATCGCGACGGAACGGATCGCCCAGCTCGGGGGTCACCATCATCTCGAGCACGGTCGTCCTGCCTTCGCCCTGGGCCCCGATGGCAGCGCGCAGTGCCGGCCCGACGGCGGCGACCTCGTCGATGCGTCGGCCCTCGGCCCCCATCGCCGTGGCAACCGCCGCCCACGACGGCTGGTGGTCGAGGTTCACGCCGACAAAGCGCTCACCGTAGAAGTCGACGTGATTCTTCTTTTCTGCGCCCCACTGGCCGTTGTTGAAAACAACCGCGGTGACCGGAAGCTGCTCGCGCACGCAGGTCTGCAGCTCGCCGAAGCTCATGCCCCAGGCACCGTCCCCGACGTAGGCGATCGCCGGGCGGTCAGGCGCGGCGGCCCTGGCACCAATGATGGTCGGGAAGGCGTAGCCGCAGTTGCCGAAGCTCATGGCCGCGAACATCGAGCGCGGCTGCTCGAAGCGCAGATAGGAATTGGCCACCGAGCAGATGTTGCCGATGTCGGTCGAAACCATGGCCGTGGGTGGCAATGCGCGCGCCAGTTCGCGCAGCACCTGGCGCGGGTGCATGGCGCCCGAGTTCCTGGCCACACCGAGCGACCAGGGATCGGTTTCGTGCGTCCAGCCCTCGAGTTCGGCCTCCCACGCGGCCTTTTGCACCTTGACCTCGGAGAGGCGCTCGGACAGGTTGGCGTGGCAGGCGAGTGTGCGGCCGGTGAGCCTGGCAATGATCGCCTGCGCGACGGCCCTGGCATCGCCGCACAGGCCCGCGGCGATCGGCCTGACCAGCCCCAGCATCTTCGGATCGGCGTCGACCTGGATGATCTTGGCCTCCTTCGGCCAGTAATCGAGCCCGTATTGCGGCAGCGTGCCGAACGGACCGAGCCGGGTGCCCAGAGCCAGCACGACGTCGGCCCTGGCGATGAGCCTCATCGCTGCCTTGGAGCCATGATAGCCAAGCGCTCCGCAGGCCAAGGCATGCCCGGCAGGAAACGAGTCGTTGTGCAGATAGGAGGTGCACACTGGAGCCTGCAGCAGTTCGGCGAGCCGGATCGCCTCGCCCTGCCCGTTGGCCATGATCGTGCCGCCGCCGCAGAGGATGACCGGGAAGCGCGCCGCGGCGAGCAAGCTCGCCGCCTCCGTCAGCGCCTGCTCGCCGCCGGCGCCACGCTCGACTGCGACCGGACGCGGAATCTCGCACTCGATATCGCCATAGAAGAAATCGCGGGGAATATTGATCTGCGTCGGTCCCATCTCGAGCAGCGCGCGGTCGAAGGCGCGCGCGGTCAGTTCGGCCATGCGCGCGGGGTTGTTGACGTGCGCCTGGTAGCGGGTGATCTTGGAGAAGATCGGCAGCTGCTCGGTTTCCTGAAATCCGCCCAGCCCGAGCGCCATCGATCCGGTTTCCGGCGTGACGACGACGACCGGCGAATGCGCCCAGTAGGCGGCGGCGGTGGAGGTGACGAGATTGGTGACGCCCGGTCCGTTCTGGGCGATGCACACGCCGTGGCGGCCCGACACCCGCGCATAGCCGTCGGCCATGTGCCCGGCGCCCTGCTCATGGGCGACTGAAATGAAACGGATGCCGGCGAGCGGGAACAGATCGAGGGCGTCCATGTAGGCGGAGCCGACGATGCCGAACACGTCCCTGACGCCGTGCGCCACAAGTGTCTCGACGAAAGCCTCCGACGGCGTCATCCTCTGCTTGCCGACGACGGCGAGCGCTCGCGCTTCGGTCATGGTGTTCATGCGGATTTCCGATGGAGTCGACGCAGGGTTGCCTGCTCGCGGTGAGCCGGCGCCGGCCGGAGCCGCGGCCGGCCACCGCAGAAGCCAGGCGCGGTCACAGCAGCACCGTTTCCGGCGGCGCGTACTTGTAGCCTAGCGCGTCGGCGACCGGTTTGCACGTCACCCGGCCGAAGGCGACGTTCAGACCGTTCTTGAGGTGCGGGTCGTCGCCGAGCGCTTTCTGCCACCCCTTGTCGGCAAGCGCGAGCACGAACGGCAAGGTGGCGTTGTTCAGGGCGAAGGTCGACGTGCGCGGTACGCCGCCGGGCATGTTGGCCACGCAATAGTGCGTCACGCCGTCGATCACATAGACCGGGTCGGCATGCGTGGTGGGGCGGGACGTCTCGAAGCAGCCGCCCTGGTCGATGGCCACATCGACGACCACCGAGCCGGGTTTCATCCGCCCGATCAGCTCGCGCGAGACGAGCTTCGGCGCCGAGGCTCCCGGGATCAGCACGCCGCCGATGACCAGATCGGCGCTCGCGACATGCTGCTCGATGGCATCGTGCGTCGAGAACACCGTGTTCAGGGGCCGGCCGAACTGGCGCCACAGGGCCCGCAACACGTCCACGCTGCGATCGAGGACCCACACGTCGGCGCCCATACCGAGCGCGATGTGACAGGCATGCGAGCCGACGACGCCGCCGCCAAGAACGACAACCTTGGCCGGATCCACGCCCGGCACGCCCCCGAGCAGCACACCCAAGCCCCCGTGCGGCTTTTCCAGGTAATACGCCCCAGCCTGCACCGCCATGCGGCCGGCTACTTCCGACATGGGCGCGAGCAGCGGCAGTCCGCCTGACGCCGAGGTCACCGTTTCGTAGGCGATACACACCGAGCCGCTATCGAGCAGGTCCTTCGCCTGGTCCGGGTCGGGAGCGAGGTGCAGGTACGTGAACAGCACCTGGCCCTTGCGCAGCATCCGGCGCTCGATCGCTTGCGGCTCCTTGACCTTGACGATCATCTCGGCGCCGGCAAACACCTCGGCCGCCGTGCCGACGATCACGGCGCCGGCACGGCGATACGCCTCGTCATCCATGCCGATGCCCTGCCCGGCATTGCGCTCGACCAGGACTTCGTGCCCGTGATGGGCCGCCTCACGCACGCTCCCCGGGGTGAGTCCGACGCGGTTCTCCAGAATCTTGATTTCCTTCGGCACACCGATACGCATGGCGCCCTCCCTGAGTGAAGCAAGGTAACGCGAAGCGGTCTCGCGGGCTAGGGCCCGGGCGCCTGGTGGCTCTATCGCCCGGCATTGATCCATAAATAAGGCTTAAGTCGCTCCGGGCAAGCGGAAGCTCATCCATTTCCATCCGAAGGACTTCACGTTCGCGTCGACCGGCGGCTCTAGCCGCGCGGGCGGATTAAGGCTAAAAAGCAGGTTGCCACGCGGCTTTTTCCTGCCCGCGCCTGACCTGGAGAACATGATGGACCATGTCGAACTGACGCTTCGCGATCCGCTGCAACCGCGCCAGATCTCGCTCGACGAGTACTGGATGCCCTTTACCCCCAACCGCGATTTCAAGTCCGACCCGAAGATGGTCGTGCGCGCGGAGGGCATGTTCTACTGGAACGATCGCGGCGGCAAGCTGATCGACGCCTCGTCGGGCATGTTTTGTGTCAATGCCGGCCACGGGCGCAAGGAGATTGCCGAAGCGGTGTACCGGCAACTCGCCGAGCTCGATTTCATCGCCCCGTTCCTGCGCGCGCATCCGAAGAGCTTCGAGCTGGCCTCGCGCGTCGCCGAGCTCACGCCGGGGGATCTGAACCGGATCTTTTTCGTCAACTCCGGTTCCGAGGCGGTCGACACGGCGATGAAAGTCGCCCTCGCCTACCACCAGGCGCGCGGCCAGGGCGGCCGGACCATGTTCATCTCGCGCGAGCGCGCCTACCACGGGGTCAATTTCGGCGGCGTGGCCCTGTCGGGCATGGTCAACAACCGGCGCAAATTCGGGCCGGGGCTGCCCGGAATCGCGCACATGCGGCACACGCACCTGAAGGAGAACTTCTTCGTCAAGGGCGAAGGCGCGCAAGGCGCCGAACTGGCCGAGGACCTGCAGCGCCTGGTGGCCCTATACGGCGCGGAGAATATCGCCGCCTGCTTCATCGAGCCGATCGCCGGCTCGACTGGCTGCCTGGTGCCGCCGAAGGGCTATCTCAAGCGCGTGCGCGAGATCTGCGACCAGCACGGCATCCTGCTCGTGTTCGACGAGGTGATCTGCGGCTTCGGCCGCACCGGCAAGGCGTTCGCGGCGCAGAGCTTCGAGGTCACACCCGACCTCATCACGATGGCCAAGGGTCTCACCAACGGCGCCCAGCCGATGGGCGCGGTGGCGATCAGCGAGCGCATCCACGACACGATCATCGCCGCGGCGCCGGAGGGCGCGATCGAGTTCTTCCACGGCTACACCTATTCGGGCCATCCGGCGGCGTGCGCCGCGGCTTTGGCGACGCTCGACCTGTACCGCAAGGAAGGCCTGTTCGAGCGCGGCGCGGCGCTGTCGGCGTATCTTCTCGATGGCCTCTGGTCGCTCCGGGATCTGCCGGTGGTGGCCGATCTGCGCGGCTACGGCATGCTGGCCGCGATCGAGGTGCATGCGGCGGGCGTCCCGGGCGCGCGCGGCCATCTGCTGCAAAAGAGGCTGTTCGACAACGGACTGCACCTGAAGACCACCGGTGACTCGGCGATCATCGCGCCCGCGCTTGTCGCCGAGCGGCAGCATATCGATATGATCGTCGATTGCTTGCGCAAGACTCTGGCGACCGTCTAGCATCGGCGGCGACGGCTTGGCTGCCGATCGTTCCGCGGACCGCATCGAGGAGGGAAGCATGCAACGCTTACTGGCAGCAATGATCTTCGCTGCAATATCAGCAGTGGCCGCCACGCCGGCGTGGGCGCAGAAGAGCGTGACCTTCGCCTATCAGGACATGATGAATCCGTGGCGCTGGGTGCAACAGAGCCAGGAAATCGAAAAGGCCACCGGCTTCAAGATCAATTGGCGCCAATTCGGCGGCGGCGGCGACGTGATCCGGGCCATGGCCTCGGGCGACGTGCAGCTGGGCGAAGTCGGCTCGACCGGCGTGGCGACGGCGATCAGCCAGGGCATGGACGTCGAGCTGTTCTGGATTCTCGAGGACATCGCCGCGGCCGAGGCGCTGGTCGCGCGCAACGGCAGCGGCATCAATACCGTCGCCGATCTCAAGGGCAAGAAGATCGCCACGCCGTTCGTGTCGACCTCGCACTTCCAGCTGCTCTACGCGATGCAACAGGCAGGGCTCAAGCCATCGGACGCGCAGGTGCTCAACATGCGCCCGCCCGAGATCGCCGCGGCGTGGAGCCGCGGTGACATCGACGCGACGTTCATCTGGGATCCGGTCCTTTCCAATGTCAAGAAGACCGGCAAGGTTCTGCTGACCTCGGGCGACATCTGCAAGAAGGGCGCGTGCACGTTCGACGGGCTGATCGTGACGCAGAAATTCGCCAGGGAGAATCCCGAGTTCATGGTCGCGCTGGTCAAGGCGCTGGCCAAGGCCGATGCCGACTATCGCGCCAATCCCAAGGCTTGGACCGCCGACCCGGCCAAGGTGGCGGCGGTGGCGAAGTGGTCGGGCGGCAAGCCGGAGGAAGTGGCTGACGCGATGGCGCTCTACGGGTTCCCGAGCCTGCAGGATCAGGCCTCGCCGATGTGGCTCGGCGGCGGCGCCAATGGTGCGGCGACCAAGGCGCTGGCGCAGCAGGCCAACTTCCTCAAGAACCAGGGCCGGCTCACGGCGGTGGCGCCCGACTTCAGCAAGAACGTCACCACCGAGTGGGTGACCAGGGCCATGAAATAGCCGGCAGCCGAGATCGCGTGACGGCGCGGCGGCACGCAGTGCGCCGGCGCTTTTCTGTCAGAATCGGCCCGCGCCGGCGCCAGGGCCGGCGAAGAGACCCCGGTTGCCCCAACTCGATATCCGCCATCTCGGCGTCCGCTACGCGACCAAGACCGGCGTCGTCGACGCCCTGGCCGATGTCAATCTGACGTTGCGCGACGGTGCCTTCCTGGTCGCCATCGGCGCTTCGGGATGCGGCAAGACAACGCTGCTCAATTGCATCGCCGGCTTCCTTCCCGCGACCGAAGGGGTGATCGAGCTCGACGGCAAACCGGTTCGTGGTCCGGGCGCGGATCGCGGCGTGGTGTTCCAGAAGCACGCCCTGATGCCCTGGCTCAACGTCATCGACAACGTCGAGTTCGGGCTGCGCATGCGTGGGGTGGCCGCCGCCTTGCGCCGCGAAGTGGCGATGGAAAAGCTCGAGCTGGTCGGCCTCGAGGACTTCGCCCGGCGCGCGATCTACGAGCTGTCCGGCGGCATGCAACAGCGCGTCGGCATCGCCCGGGCGCTGGCGTCGGATCCGGAACTGATGCTCATGGACGAGCCACTGGGCGCGCTCGACGCCTTCACCCGCGAATCGATCCAGGAGCTCGTCCTGGACGTCTGGCATCGTAGCGGCAAGATGGTGTTCTTCATCACCCATTCGGTCGAGGAGGCGCTGTTCCTGGCCACCGACCTGGTGGTCATGACACCCAGGCCGGGGCGGATCTCGCACGAATATCGCGTCGACTTCGGTCGCCGCTTCGTGGCGACCCGCGACGCCCGGGCGATCAAGTCGGCCCCGGATTTCATCGCCGTGCGCGAGGAAATTCTGGCGGTCATCCAGCAGCGCGAGCCCGACAGCGCGGCGTTCTCCCGCCCGGCATGACCGCAGCCGAAGAAGCCGGTGCCGGCACGAGCCGGCCGAAGACATCCCACTTCGCAACCCTGGGCGAGGGTTCGAGCACCCTGATCAGCGTACTCACCATGCTTGCCCTGCTTGCCCTGTGGTGGCTGGCGAGCCATTTGCGCTGGCTGCCGCCGCTGTTCCTCCCGACGCCGGAGACGGTGCTGACGCGATTGTACGAATCGGCGCTGGGCAAGCTCGCCGATGCGCCGCTGGCCGAGAATTTCGGCTGGTCGATGTTCCGTGTGTTCAGCGCCTTCGTCGCCGCCTGCGCGACCGCCATTCCGATCGGTATCGCCATGGGTGTGTCGCGGGTTGCGCGCGGGATCTTCGATCCGCCGATCGAGTTCTACCGGCCGCTCCCGCCGCTCGCCTATCTGCCGCTGATCGTGATCTGGTTCGGCATCGATGAGCTGTCCAAGGTGCTGCTGATCTACCTTGCCTGCTTCGCTCCGCTGGCGATGAGCGCGCGCTCGGGCGTGCGTTCGGTGTCGCAGGAGCAGATCCACGCCGCGTACTCGATGGGCGCGTCGGAGTGGCAGGTGATTCGGCACGTGATCGTGCCGGGCGCGATGCCGGAAATCCTGACCTCGATGCGCATCGCCATCGGCTTCGGCTGGACCACGCTGGTCGCCGCGGAAATGGTCGCCGCGACCAAGGGCCTGGGCCAGATGGTGCTCAACGCCTCGAACTTCCTGCGCACCGATATCGTGATCATGGGCATCGTCGTCATCGGCGCGGTCGCTTACCTGTTTGACCTGCTCATGCGTTACGTCGAAAGGCTCGTCGTGCCATGGAAGGGGAAACTGTGAGCCGCGAGCCGGCGCCCGCGGCGGGAGGACGCGGGCAGGCAGACGCAACGCAACCGCGTGCCAAGACGCTCCCTGCCCGCGCCCACGGCTGCCGGCGACGGCTGCCCGCCGCCAAGGACCGGCCATCGGCGCAGGGTTGACAGCCTCGCCCCGCTTTGCCACGCTGATCAAATGGCCGTTCGCCCCCACTTCCAGCATCTCGTCGATCGCGTCCGCAACCTTGCACCGCTGCCTGTGGCAGTGGTGTATCCCTGCGACAGCGATTCGTTGCAAATCGCCTTGTCCGGACAGTTTGCCGGCTACCTCGCGCCGGTGCTGGTCGGCCCGGAGGCCCGCATCGCCGACGCCGCCGCCCAAGCCGGTCTCGACTTGTCCCGCATTGACCTGATCGATACGCCCGACGAGCCCTTTGCCGCCGCCCAGCGCGCCGTGGAGCTGGCCAAGAATGGCGAGGTGCGCGCGCTCGTCAAGGGCAGCCTCTACCCTGACGACCTGATGCGCGCGGTGGCCGCGCCGGAATCCGGACTGCGCGGGGAACGGCGCCTGACCCATGCGTTCTTTGCCGATGTGCCGGGCTACCCGCGCCCGTTCATTCTTTCCGATGCCCTGCTCAACATTGCCCCGACGCTGGCGGCCAAGCGCGACATCGTGCAGAACGCGATCGATTTCGCGCACGCGCTCGGGATCGCGGTGCCGCTGGTGGCCGTGCTGAGCGCAGTCCAGGGCGTGACGCCCGCGCTGCCGGCCACCGCCGATGCGGCGGCGCTGGCCAAGATGGCTCTCCAGGGGATGATCACCGGAGGCGTGGTCGACGGGCCGCTGACGGCGGACAGCGCGCTCTCCGCGAGTGCTGCGCGCGCCAACGGCGTCGAATCGAAGGTCGCCGGCGCCGCCGATGTGCTCATCGCCCCCGGACTCGAGGCGGGCGCGTTGCTGCTGCGCGCGGTGACCGGCATGTTCGGCGGGCTCGCGGCCGGCGTGACCCTGGGGGCGAAGGTGCCGGTGGTGCTCTTCGGCCGCGGCGAGCCGATGGAGGTTCGCATGGCGGCGTGCGTGCTCGCTTCGCTGGTCGCGCAAGCGCCGCAGCCCAGGAGCGGCGCGAGCGAACCAAAACCCGAGCCAGCCCTGGCAGCGGCCGCAGTTCGCGTCGCCGCGTAGTCGAAGCGCCGTCGCAGCCCGGCGGGCCCCGCCTGTCAGGCGCAGCGCCCGCCTCGCTGGCAGCTTCGCCCGGCGGCGGCGCGCGCGTTGATCGCGGCCTTGCCCCGCACCGATTCACTCCGCTGAAGCGCCGCTATCGCGCTCCCACGCTGGGCGCGGATCGCCACGCGCCTAGCGTGGCCGGACGCAGTCGATGAAATAGCGCAGCTTGCCGCCCTCGTTTTGTTCGACCAGGCCGTGGATATCCGTGTCGAAGCCGGGGAATTGCTGGTTGAAGCTGCGGGCGAACTGCAGAAACTGCACGATGGTGCGGTTGAAGCGCTCGCCGGGAACCAGAAGCGGAATGCCGGGCGGGTAGGGGGTAAGCAGCACGCTGGTCACGCGGCCCTCGAGCTGGTCGATCTCGACGCGGTCGATCTCGCGATGCGCCATGCAGGCAAACGCGTCGGAGGGCTTCATCGCCGGCTGCATGTCGGACAGGTACATCTCCGTCGTCACCCGCGCCACGTCGTTGGACTTGTACATGTCATGGATCTGCTGGCACAGATCGCGCAAGCCCACCCGCTCGTAGGATGGTTGCTGGGCGCAGAACTCGGGCAGGATCTTGCGCAACGGCTGGTTCTTGTCGTAGTCGTCCTTGAACTGCTGCAACGCGGTCACCAGGGTGTTCCAGCGACCCTTGGTAATGCCGATGGTGAACATGATGAAGAACGAATACAGTCCGGTCTTCTCCACGATGACTCCGTGCTCGGCGAGGTACTTGGTCACGATCGAGGCCGGGATACCGGTCTTGGCAAAGCGGCCGGAAACGTCGAGCCCCGGCGTAATCACGGTCGCCTTGATCGGGTCGAGCATGTTGAAATCGGCCGCGAGATTGCCGAAGCCGTGCCATTTCTCGTTGGCGCGCAGCATCCAGTCGTCGCGCTTGCCCATGCCCTCGGCCGCAAGTTTTTCCGGCCCCCAGACCTTGAACCACCAATCCTTGCCCCATTCGTCGTCTACCTTGCGCATGGCGCGGCGGAAATCGAGCGCCTCGGTGATCGATTCCTCGACCAGCGCCGTGCCGCCGGGCGGTTCCATCATCGCCGCGGCCACATCGCATGAGGCGATGATCGCGTACTGCGGCGAGGTCGACGTGTGCATCAGATACGCTTCGTTGAACACGTTCCGGTCGAGCTTGCGCGTCTGCGATTCCTGAACCAGGATCTGCGAGGCCTGCGACAGCCCGGCCAGCAGCTTGTGTGTCGAATGGGTGGCGAAGATCAGCGCATCCTTGCTGCGCGGCCGGTCCTTGCCGATGGCGTGCATGTCCTTGTAGAACTCGTGGAACGCGGCGTGCGGCAGCCACGCCTCGTCGAAGTGCAGCGTCTCGATCGCGCCGTTCAACGTGTGCTTGAGCATCTCGACGTTGTAGACGACGCCGTCGTAGGTGCTCTGCGTGATCGTCAGGATCCGCGGCGTCTTGTTCTTCGCCGCGCGGGCGAACGGGTTGGCCTCGATCTTCTTGCGGATGTTGGCCGGCTTGAACTCGTCCAGATGAATCGGCCCGATGATGCCGAGATTGTTGCGGGTTGGCGTCAGGAACACCGGGATCGCGCCGGTCATCGTTATTGCGTGCAGGATGGACACATGGCAGTTGCGGTCGACCACGACGATGTCGTCGGACGCGACGTTGGCGTGCCACACCATCTTGTTCGACGTCGACGTGCCGTTGGTGACGAAGAAACAGTGATCGGCGTTGAAGATGCGCGCGGCGTTGCGCTCGGACGCGCCGACCGGTCCGCTGTGGTCGAGCAGCTGGCCGAGTTCGTCGACCGAGTTACAGACGTCGGCGCGCAGCATGTTCTCGCCGAAGAACTGGTGGAACATCTGCCCGACCGGGCTTTTCAGGAACGCCACGCCGCCGGAGTGTCCCGGGCAGTGCCACGAATACGAGCCGTCCTGGGCATAATCGACCAGGGCGCGGAAGAACGGCGGGGCCAGCGAATCGAGGTAGGCCTTCGCCTCGCGGATGATGTGGCGGGCGACGAACTCCGGCGTATCCTCGAACATGTGAATGAAGCCGTGCAGCTCGCGCAGGATGTCATTGGGGATGTGGCGCGAGGTGCGCGTTTCACCGTAGAGATAAATCGGGATGTCCGCATTCTTGAAACGGATCTCCTCGATGAATGCGCGCACCTTCAGGATCGCCGGATCGAGCTCCGGGCCGGGCGTGAATTCCTCGTCGTCGATCGAAAGAATGAAGGCCGAAGCGCGGGATTGCTGTTGCGCGAACTGCGACAGGTCGCCGTAGCTGGTGACGCCGAGGATCTCCATTCCCTCCTTCTCGATGGCTGCCGCGAGCGCGCGAATGCCCAGGCCCGATGCGTTCTCGGAACGAAAGTCCTCGTCGATGATGACGACGGGAAAACGGAATTTCATGCAGCGACTCCTGCAGCGCCAAAAGAAAGCGGGGTGTCGGCACCAGGCCACACCCCTGTCTGGGCCGCATTGTGCACCGCGACGGCGCCCGATGCGAGGGCTTTGACGGTGGAGCCCGCGGGAGGCGCGGACAAGCTTGGCGCCGCCGTGGCGCCGGCCGATTCACAGGGCGGCGGCGAACAGGGCACCGCCCCAGGCGATGAGCCCGAGCCCCAGCGGCGCGCGCAGCCGCCTACCCCAGGGCAGGTTCTTTTCGGCCGCCATGGCGGCGGCCACGGTGAGCATCCAACCCAGGTTGCCCATGCCGACGACGAACATCACCAGCATGAGCGCCCAGCAGCAGCCCACGCAATACAAGCCGTGTTCGAGGCCGAGACGAAACGCCTCGCGCGACGGACGCAGCCCGCGCCAGCGGGCGTTGATGAAGGCGAATGGCGTCCGGCAGCGCTCGAGGCAGCGATACTTGAGGGCGCTGAACTGAAACGCGCCGGCGGCGAGCAGGACGGCCGCGCCGACGAGCTCTCCGTGCGCAGCCCACCAGTCGCCCTTGGCAGCGGCAAGGTGGAGCGTGCTGTCCAGGCCGTGGGCCAGCAGTCCGAAACCGAGCCAGGCGACCGTGTAGCCGGCCACCACGCAGGCCAAAAGCCTACCGGCGTCGGGCCTCGCGGCAGTCATGCGGCCGAACAGACCCAGCAGCGGCAAGGTGGTCGGCAGCATCATCGCCGCGATCATCAGCAGCCAGGCCAGCGCGTAGAGCAGCGCGGGGAGCATCAGTTCGCCCTGCGGCAGGCTGCGGCACAGCGCCGCGAGCAGCCCCGGCTCCCCCCAGCCGCCGTGATCGAGATAGCGCGCGTAGGGACTCACGCTCCACAGCGCAAGCGCCCCCCACGCAGCCGCTGACAGGGCTGCGATCATTCCCAGGCGCAGCGCGTGCCGGTCCGGGGCCCGGCCGGCGGAGGAGCTCATGCTAGCGCCGAGGCGCCGGGCTCAAGGCAGCCGAAACGCTCACGCGTCGAACACGAACGTGCTCTGCAGCGAGTTGTGACCGCTCATGTCCAGATTGATGCCGAGCTTGTCGTTCTTCGCCCGGTACCCACGAACACCGGCGCGCCGGGCACGGTGGAGAAGATGGTGTCCAGCAACGTCGTGACCTTGCCGGTCGCGCCCTCATAGGGCTCGAGCTCGGCGTAGCCTGCGTTGCCGAGCTTGATTGTTCCCCTGCCGCCCGTAACATCGAACTGGATCGGCACCTTTTCGACCGAGACGACTTCACCCACCAGCTTCACCAGGTCCGCCACCGGGCCGCCGAGCTTGCCGGTGTAGACCCCGAGGATCGCCTCCTCCTGCTGCGGCGATACCTGGTCGTCGAGGTACACTGCGGCACGCCAGTTGCCCTTCAGGATGTTCCCGGGAATGTGGACAAGCAGCGCGATCGTGCGTCCGGAGACATCGACGCCGTTGACCGTGCCCTTGTCGAAATGCCACGAAACGATGCTGTCGCAGGTGCCGAAGTCCGGATCTTCCCCGATCCAGCACGGGCACAGCACGCGACAGTTGCAAACCTCGAGCAGCCGTCCTTCCAGGTGATAAGCCATGTCTGATCCCCTATGGAGTTGCACCAGTCCGGCGTCGCTCCCGCAGTGCGACTGCCGGAACGACGCGATCCTACGCCGGCGGGCCCGGGGCTGCCACCCGAAGACTCGACACCGCTCAGCGCCGGCCGCCAGCCAGCCGGGCTGATCGCGGATCGGCGCGCAACCGGGCCATCGCCCAGACTCCGATCGCCGGCCCGATGGCCAGCGGCACGAACGCGTGGCGCCAGCCCATCGCCTCGACCCAGTGCGGCAGCAGGTGGATGGTGAGGAGCGTGAGCGTGAAACCGAGGGCGGTTTGCGCCGTGAGCATCGTGCCCACCCGCGCCGGGTCGGCGAGCTCGGCAATGGAGGCGGAGAATTGCGCCGAATCGGCGACGATGCTCACGCCCCAGAGCACACAAATGCCCATCAGGGCAGCAGGGGATCCGCCGTAAAACAGACCGATCGTTGCCGCGCAGCTGCCGCTGACCGCCATGGCGACGATAGTCACCGTCGTCCGGCCGACGCGGTCGGCGAGCAGGCCGGCGGCAACGCAGCCGATGGCGCCGGAAGCGACCGTGACGAAGGCGGCAAGCTTCGCCGCGACGGGGGCGGTGGCGGCCGGGAGGGAGAGGGCAAAACTGGCGTTGAGGAACACCGCGATCCACGCCCACATGGCGTAGAGCTCCCACATGTGGCCGAGGTAACCGAGGTTGGCCAGCCGCAACGGCACGTCGCGCCAGGCGACGAGCACTGCGCCCGGATCGAAACGCGGCGCGGCTGCGCGGTTCGGGCCGATACCGGCGAAGCCGATGAGCGCCGCGGCGGCCAGCGCGCTGACCGACGACCCGGCAAGCGTGGGCCGCCAATCCATGCCGCCCAGGGCGTTGAACAGGTGCGGCGAGGCCGACCCGAGCGTCAGCGCTCCCACGAGGATCCCGACCATGAGCCCCATGTCGCCCTTGGCCCAGGTCGCGACCAGCCTCATGCCCACCGGGTAGACGCCGGCCATGCAGATGCCCGTGACCGCGCGCAGCGCCGGCGCGGCGGCCGTGGACGGATCGACGGCCAGAAGGGCTGCGTTGGCCATGGCACCGACGGCGGCCGACGCCGCGAACAGGCGCCGCGGATCGATGCGATCGGGGAGGCCGAGAATGGCGCTCGCCAGGCAGCCGACGACGAAGCCGGCCTGCACGCCGCTGGTGAGCGCGGCCTGGGAGAAGGACGACAAGTGGTACTCGGCGGCGAGCGCGGGCGTGACCGCGGAAGCGGAGAACCAGAGCGCCATCGCCGCGACCTGGCAGGCAGCGATGATTGCGACCGAAATAGGCTTTGACGCGCTCCAGGTCGCCCGCATGCGATCTCCATGCACGGTCGTGCGCTACGACCGTGCGCAAAAGGCCGCGACCTGCGCGCGATCACGTGCCGGCGCGGGGCGGCTGACCACGGGCCGCGCGCGCCTAGATCTTGGGCAGCGTCACGCCCTTCTGACCCTGATACTTGCCGCCGCGGTCCTTGTACGAGGTCTCACACACTTCGTCGGACTCGAAGAAGATTACCTGCGCCACGCCTTCGTTGGCGTAGATTTTTGCCGGCAGCGGCGTCGTATTCGAAAACTCCAGCGTCACGTAGCCCTCCCATTCCGGCTCCAGCGGCGTGACGTTGACAATGATGCCGCAGCGCGCATATGTACTCTTGCCGAGAGTGATGGTGAGAACGTTGCGCGGAATGCGGAAGTACTCGACCGTGCGGGCGAGCGCGAACGAGTTCGGCGGGATGATGCACGAATCGCCCTTGAAGTCGACGAACGACCGGTCGTCGAAGTTCTTCGGGTCGACGATGGTCGTGTTGAGATTGGTGAACAGCTTGAATTCGTTCGAGCAGCGGATGTCGTAGCCGTAGCTCGACGTGCCGTAGGAGACGATCTTCCGCCCGTTCGCCTCGCGCACCTGGCCCGGCTCGAAGGGCTCGATCATGCGCTGCTGCGCCGCCATGCGGCGGATCCATCGGTCGGACTTGATCATGCGCTCGCACTCCCCATGCGTCATTCCCGCCGCGGCAGCAGGGTTCCAGCATGCAGGGCTGGACCCACCGCCGCGGGGAGAACGCGGCTTGACTATGTATTCTGGACGACGATGCTTGGAAACCTGGCGGAGAAATCCTCGGCCCTCTGGGCGACGAAGACGGCGGTCTTGCGCGCGATTTCCCGGTACACGGCCGCGATCGCGCCATCCGGATCGGCGATAACCGTCGGCCGTCCCGAATCGGCCTGCTCGCGGATGCGGATGTCGAGTGGCAGGCCGCCGAGAAAGGGCACGTTGTAGTCTTTGCACATCTTCGCCGCGCCGCCCTCGCCGAATATGGCCTCCGCATGGCCGCACTTCGAGCAGACGTGGATTGACATGTTCTCGACTACCCCGACGATCGGCACCCCGACCTTTTCGAACATCTTCAGCCCTTTGCGCGCGTCGATGAGCGCAATGTCCTGCGGCGTCGTGACGATCACCGCTCCGGTCACCGGCACCTTCTGCGCCAGCGTCAGCTGAATGTCGCCGGTGCCCGGCGGCATGTCGACGATCAGGTAGTCCAGATCGCGCCAGTTCGTGTCCTTGAGCAGTTGCTCGAGCGCCTGGGTGACCATCGGACCGCGCCAGACCATCGGCGTGTCGGTGTCGATCAGAAAGCCGATCGACATGGCCTGCACGCCCCACGCCTCGAGCGGTTCGAGGGTCTTGCCGTCCTTCGATTCCGGGCGGCCGGCAATGCCGAGCATCATCGGCTGCGACGGCCCGTAGATGTCGGCATCGAGCACGCCGACCTGTGCGCCTTCGGCGGCGAGTGCCAGGGCGAGGTTCACCGCGGTCGTCGACTTGCCTACGCCGCCCTTGCCGCTGGCGATGGCGATGATGTTCTTGACGCCGGGAACGAGCTTCACGCCGCGCTGCACCGCGTGCGAGGCGATCTTGTGGCTGATATTCACCGTCACCTTGCCCACCCCCGGCAACGCCGCCAGGTTGTTCTGCACCAGCCGGCGCAACGCTTCATGCTGGCTGCGGGCCGGATACCCGAGCAGCAGATCGACGGTGACGTTCGAGGCATCGACAGTCACCTTGCGCACGGCCTTAGCCGACGCGAAATCGCGCCCGGTGTTGGGATCGACCAGCGCGTGCAGGCTGGCCTGGACATCGGCCTCGGTAATGGGCATGAACGACGGTTCGATCAGGGACACAAGGGGTTTCGAGTGTAACGAAAAAGCGACCCGGCCGGTACTCAGGGCAAGACCGCTTTGTTAGAATTGAATATTCCCCTGTCGCTGCAAAGGTTTTTTGCTGCATGCCGCGCCGCACGCTGTTCGTCACCACCGCTCTGCCGTACGCCAATGGGCCGTTCCATATCGGGCACATCATGGAGTACATCCAGGCGGACATCTGGGTGCGTTTCCAGCGCATGCAGGGGCACACGGTGCATTTCGTCTGCGCCGACGACACCCATGGCGCGCCCATTATGCTCAGGGCCGAGGCGGAAGGCACCACGCCCGAGGCGCTGATCGCGCGTGTCGCCGAGTCGCACCGGCGTGACTACCAGCGTTTCCACCTGGGCTTCGACAACTGGTACACGACACACAGCCCCGAGAACGTCGAGCTTTCGCAAGGCATTTACCGCCGCCTGAAGGCGGTGGGCCTGATCTACGCCAAGCCGGTCGAGCAGTTTTTCGATCCGGTGAAACACATGTTCCTGTCCGATCGCTACATCTTGGGCGAATGCCCGAAGTGCGGCACCCCTGACCAGTACGGCGATGTATGCGAGAACTGCGGCTCGACCTACGCAGCGACCGAGCTCAAGAACCCCCACTCGGCGCTGACCGGCGCCAAGCCGGAGCTGCGGCGCTCGGAGCATCTGTTCTTCCGCCTGTCCGATGCGAAGGTGGTGGCGTTCCTGCGCCAGTGGACCTCGAAGACGCCGCTGCAGTCGGAGGTGAAGAACAAGATCGCGGAATGGCTCGGCAGCGAGGAAGCGGGGAGCAAGCTTGCCGACTGGGATATCTCGCGCGACGCGCCGTACTTCGGCATCGAGATCCCCGACAACCCGGGCAAGTACTTCTACGTCTGGCTCGACGCGCCGGTTGGCTATCTCGCAAGTCTGAAGAATTACTTCGACACCGGCAAGGCGCGCAGCAAGTACGCCGAGAACCGATCCTTCGAAGATTTTCTCGCAGCGCCCGAGGTGGAACAGTATCACTTCATCGGCAAGGATATCGTCTATTTCCACACCCTGTTCTGGCCGGCGATGCTGAAGTTCGCGCGGCGCAAGCTGCCGAACAACGTATTCGTGCACGGGTTCATCAAGGTGTCCGGCGAGAAGATGTCCAAGTCGCGTGGCACCGGCATCAGCCCGGAGCGCTACCTCGACGTCGGCATGAATCCCGAATGGCTGCGCTATTACATCGCGGCGAAGCTGAACGACAAGGTCGAGGACATCGAATTCAATCCCGACGATTTCGTGACGCGGGTGAATAGCGACCTGATCGGAAAATACGTGAATATCGCGAGTCGAGCGGCCGGATTTCTGGAGAAGCATTTCGACGGAAAACTATGCGAGACGACGCTGGGCAATACGTATCAGGGATCCGATATCCCGCTCGAAGAGGCCCTGCGTTACTCAGAAAGCATCGGCCTTCTCTACGATCGCAGGCAGTTTGGAATGGCGTTGCGGCACATCATGGAATTGGCCGACAGGATCAATGCGTTCTGGGATCACGCCAAGCCATGGGAGTTGGCAAAGAACTTTGCCGAGCCGGTCAATCCGGGCGATAAGCAACGGTTGCATCAGGTCGTGTCGGCTACCATCGAATGGTTCCGGATCACCTCGCTGTTTCTCAAACCTGTGCTCCCGGGCGTGGTCGAGGAGGTCGAGAAGTTCTTGCGCCTTGATCACCCGCTGGGCTGGGCTGATGTTGATCATCATCTCCCAAGCGGGCACAAGGTCGGCTCGTATACGCACTTGATGACGCGCATCGATCCGAAGCAGATCGACGCGCTATTTGAGGTGCAGGCGGCCTCTGGTCCGGCGCCCTCGGCCTCGCCCGCCCCGCGACAGGAAGCATCGGGGCTCGCAGCGGCGGAGATATCGCTCGAAGACTTCGCCAAGGTCGACCTGCGCATCGCCCGGATCGTCAGCGCGGAACATGTCGATGGCGCGGACCGGCTGCTAAAGCTCACGCTCGACGTCGGCGACGGTCGCCCGCGGACGGTATTCGCCGGCATCAAGTCGGCGTACAGGCCCGAGGATCTGGTTGGGCGGCTAACGCCGATGGTGGCCAACCTCGCGTCGCGCAAGATGCGGTTCGGCCTGTCCGAAGGCATGGTGCTGGCAGCGTCGGGCGACGGCCCGGGAATCTTCCTGCTCGCGCCCGATTCGGGCGCCATTCCCGGAATGCGCGTCAAATGAGCCGTGCCTGGACGCCACGACGGCCCGAAATGCCGCTCGGCGTTGGCGCCCGGTGATCGACGCGCTCCCCCTGATCGTCGCCGCGATCGCGGTCTGGCTGGCGATCGGAGCCCTGGGACTGGCGCGGCCGCGCAACCTGATCTATGTCGGGCGGGTGCTGTTCAGTGCCGGAGCCGTGGTCGGACTGCTGCTTGCCGGCCTCGCGCTGTGGGCGATGGGCCAGCCTCCACAGGCCGTGGTGCTGCCGCTGGGGCTCCCCGATCTGCCATTCCACCTGCGTCTGGACGCGCTGTCCGCGTTCTTCCTGCTCCTGCTCGGCGCCACGGCGGCAGGCATCTCGGTTTTCTCGGCCGGATACTTCCGCGCCAGCGAAGGCGCCGCGCCCGGCCTGCTCTGTCTGCAGTATCACACCTTTCTCGCGGCGATGGCCTTCGTGCTGATCGCCGACGACGCCTTCGTGTTCATGATCGCGTGGGAGACGATGGCGCTGGCATCGTTCTTCCTGGTGACGACCGATCACCGCATGCCCGAGATCCGCCGCGCGGGCTTTCTCTACCTGCTGATCGCGCACCTTGGCGCGCTGTCGATTCTGCTCTGCTTCGGCGTACTGCAGGGGGGCAGCGGCGATTACACCTTCGCGGCGATGCGGTCGATGAGCTTGCAGGGGGCCTGGCCGTCGATCGCGTTCCTGCTTGCGCTGTCCGGGTTCGGCGCCAAGGCCGGGCTCCTCCCGCTGCACATCTGGCTGCCCGAGGCGCATCCGGCGGCACCTTCGCCGGTGTCGGCGCTGATGAGCGGGGTCATGCTCAAGACGGCGATCTACGGTCTGCTGCGCGTGACTTTCGACTTGCTCGCCGGCCAGCTCTGGTGGTGGGGGGTGATCGCGCTCGTGCTCGGCCTTGCCACCGCGTTGTTCGGGGTGCTTTTCGCCACGGTGCAGACCGACATGAAGCGGCTGCTGGCGTACTCGTCGATCGAAAACATCGGCATCATCGTTGCCGGAATCGGCTTGGCCATTCTGTTCAAGACCTACGGCAAGACCCTGCTCTCGGCGATCGCGCTCACCGCGGCACTCTACCACTCGCTCAACCACGCGTTCTTCAAGAGCCTGCTGTTCCTCGCCACCGGCTCGGTGCTGCATGCCACCAAGGAGCGCAGCCTGGGCAAGCTCGGCGGATTGATCCACCGCATGCCGTGGGTGGCCTGGCTGGCGCTGGTCGGAACGCTGGCTATTGCCGGCCTGCCCCCGCTCAATGGCTTCGTGTCGGAGTGGCTGCTGTTGCAGGCCTTCCTGTTCACGCCCAGTCTGCCGCAGTCGTTCATCAACATGCTGGTGCCGCTAGCGGCCGCCGCGCTGGTGCTCGCCGCCGCGCTGGCGGCCTACGTGATGGTCAAGTTCTACGGGGTGGTCTTTCTCGGCCGGCCGCGCGAGCCCAGTCTCGCCTACGCGCACGACGCCGGGCGCTTCGAGCGCGTGGCACTGGTCTGGCTCGCCGCAGGTTGCATCGTGCTCGGCTTGTTCCCCGTTCAGGTCATTGCGCTGCTCGACGCGGTGAATGCGCTGTTGATCGGGGCCACGGTCCACCGCGCCGGAGCGAACTGGTGGCTGTTGGCACCGATCGACGCCCACCGTGCCAGCTACAGTCCGCTGATCGTGCTCGTGGTCACGGTTGCGGTATTGCTGCTGACCATCCAGGTCGTCCATCGCTACTACCACGGTCGCCTGCGCAAGGGACCGGCCTGGGATTGCGGCTTTCCGACGCAAACCCCGCGCATGCAGGATACCGCGGAAGGCTTCGGCCAGCCGATTCGGCAGATCTTCGAGCAGTTCTTCCGCATCGAGCGCGAGCTGCCCACCCCCTTCGACGTCGCGCCGAGGTATTTCGTCCGCGCCGAGGACCCCTTCTGGTACTGGCTCTACCTGCCCATCGCGCGCGCCGCCGATTGGGCCGCGCGGCAGGTCGGCCTGATCCAGCAGGGGCGTATCTCGATCTACCTCATGTACAGCTTCCTGACGCTGCTCGCCCTGCTCTTTTTCGTCCGATGAGGCCGCGATGACCGGGAGCGGATTCCTTTCCCAGCTGTTGCAGCTTGGCATCGCGCTGCTGCTCGCGCCGTTGCTGCTGGGCTGGGTCAACCAGTGCCGTGCCTGGCTTCAGAACAAGAGTGCGCCATCGGTGCTGCTTCCCTATCGGACGATCCGCAAACTCTTGCACAAGGACGCGGTCGTCGCCGAAAACGCCTCGGCCGTGTTTCGCATCACGCCCTACGTCGTGTTCGCGGCGATGGCGCTGGCCGCCGCGATCGTGCCTTCGCTGGCGACCGATCTGCCCTTCGCCCGCGCCGCCGATGCGATCGCGCTCGTCGGGCTGTTCGCGCTCGCCCGCGTGTTCATCGCGCTCGCCGCGATGGATCTCGGCACCGCATTCGGGAGCATGGGCGCGCGACGCGAGATGTTTGTCGGCTTTCTGGCCGAGCCCGCCTTGCTCATGGTGCTGTTCACCGCGTCGCTCATCTCCGGGTCGACCTTGCTGCCCACGATCGTCGAGACCTTCACCCAGCGCGACCTCGCGATCTATCCCAGCCTGGCCTTCGCCGGCGTCGCATTCACCATGGTGTCGCTGGCCGAGAATGCGCGCATTCCGGTGGACAACCCGGCCACGCACCTCGAGCTCACAATGATCCACGAAGCGATGATCCTCGAGTATTCGGCCCGGCACCTGGCGCTCATCGAATGGGCCGCCGCGCTGAAGCTCTTCAACTACTCCTGCATCGGACTGGCGCTTTTCCTGCCTTTCGGTATCGCCCAGGGCAACGCCGGCGTCGGCGCGATTCTCGGCGCAACTCCCGTGCTTATCGCCAAGCTCGCCGGCGGGGGGTTCGGGCTGGCGTTGATCGAAACGCTATCGGCCAAGATGCGCATCTTCCGTGCGCCCGAATTTCTCGGCACGGCGTTCCTGCTCGCGGTGCTTGGCATGCTGGTCAACCTGCTGTTGGGAAGCTGAAGGCGGTGATGTCCGGCATTCCGCTCTGGGCCCAGTTGATCAACCTGCTGGCGGCGGTGCTGCTGCTGCTCGCCTTCGCGATGCTGGCGCAGCGGCGGGTGCTATCCCTGATCAACCTTTTCGCAGCGCAGGGTTTTGCGCTGGCGTGCTCGACGGCGATCGTTGCGTGGGCGACCGATCAGACACATCTGTACGGCTCGGCGGCCTTGACGCTGATCCTCAAGGTCGCGCTCCTGCCGTGGATTCTGCACCGGCTGGTGCGCAAGCTCGACGTACGCTGGGATGTGGAAGGACTGCTCAACATTCCGACCACCATGCTGATCGGCATCGTGCTGGTCGTCTTCGCCTTCAACCTGGCCGCCCCGATCGAGCAGCTGGCGAGCACGATCACCCGGTCGACCTTGGGCATCGCGATGGCGAGCGTGATGCTGGCGTTCCTGATGATGATCACCCGCCGCAAAGCCATTCCACAGGTGATCGGATTCCTGGCGATGGAGAACGGCCTGTTCTTCGCGGCGACGAGCGCTACGTACGGGATGCCGATGGTGGTCGAGCTCGGAATCGCGCTCGACGTGCTGGTCGCCATGTTGATCCTCGGCGTGTTCTTCTTCCAGATCCGTGAACAGTTCGACAGCCTCGATCTCAAGCACCTGGAAAAACTCAAGGAGAGCGAGTGATCGAGACCCTCGCGGTGCTGGGCCTTCCGCTCGCCGGCGCGCTGGTGCTCTCGCTGATTGGCGAACGCGCCGTCGCGGCGCGGCTCAATGTCGCGGTCAGCCTCCTCACCTGGCTGGCGTCGCTGGCGCTCAGCGCCAAGGTCATCCGCGACGGCCCGCTGCTGGTCGTGGGCAGGCTGTTCTTCGTCGACTCGTTCAATGTCTTCCTGGTCGCGCTGACGGCATTTGTGGGATTCACCACGGCGCTCTTCTCGCGCCCGTACATGCAGATCGAGCGCGACCACGGCCGCCTGACCACGTCGCGGCTGAGGCTCTACCACAGCATGTTCCAGGTATTCAATTTCACGATGCTCCTGGTGCTGCTGAGCAACAACATGGGCATCCTCTGGGTCGCGCTGGAAGCCGCCACCCTCGCCACGGTGCTGCTGGTGTCGCTATATCGCACGCCGGCCAGCCTCGAGGCGGCATGGAAATATTTCATCCTTTGCGGCGTCGGCATCGCCCAGGCGCTTTTTGGCACGATCCTGCTCTATTTCGCTGCCGAGAAGGTGCTCGGCGCCGGCGGCGGAGCGCTGCTCTGGACGGAACTCAACGGCGTCAAGGCGCAACTTGAGCCGACCGTCCTTTCGCTGGCCTTCGTGTTCCTGCTGGTCGGTTACGGCACCAAGGTCGGACTCGTGCCATTGCACAACTGGCTACCCGACGCGCATGCCGAGGGGCCCACGCCGGTGTCGGCGGTCCTGTCCGGCCTTCTGCTCAACGTCGCCCTGTATGCGGTCATCCGCTGCAAGGTTCTGGTCGAGGGCTCACTCCAGACCTCGTTCGCCCGGGAGCTGCTGATGGGCTTCGGGCTCGTCTCGGTCGTGGTGGCGGCCTTCCTGCTGTCGCGGCAGAAAGACGTCAAGCGCTTGTTTGCCTACTCGTCGATCGAACATATGGGGATCATCACCTTTGCCTTCGGCATGGGCGGCCCCATCGCGAACTTTGCCGGACTGCTGCACATGACGGTGCACTCGCTGACCAAATCGGCAATCTTTTTCGCCGTCGGCCACGCCGCGCAGAAGACCGGGACACAGCTGATCGAGGGCATCCGCGGCCTGATTACCGTGAGCCCCCTGATCGGCTGGGGGCTGGCGCTGGGCTCGTTGGCGATACTCGGCATGCCCCCGTTCGGAGTGTTCGCGAGCGAATTCCTCATCCTCACCTCGGCCATGCGCGAGCACCCGTGGGCGACCCCGTTTCTGTTGCTTGCGCTTGGCGTCGCCTTCGCCGCGGTGTTTTCCAAGGTGCAGCCTATGGTGTTCGGTGAAGCGACGGCGGCGCGCCTGCCGCATCGTCCTGCCATGACCCCGGTGTTCGTGCACCTAGGGCTGGTGCTGATGCTCGGGATCTGGATTCCGCCGTTCCTCGCCGACTGGTATCGGCAGGCGGCCAAACTCATCGGCTGACGCAGCGATGAACCTTTCCGCGCTCGGCATCGCCAGCGCAACGCTCGCGAGCAGCGTCCCCGCGCAACGCGCTCCGGCGAGTTCGGCGCAGCTGCTCGCCGCCTGCCGGCTTGCCTGGGAGCAGGGGGGGCAACTGGTCGCCTTGTGGGCCAGCGACGAACGCGATCGCGAGCGTGGCTTCTGCCTGCGGGTACTGCTCAAGGATGGCGCTGGCCTGACGCTGCTCGAGCACACCGTTCCCGGTGAGGGCGCGCGCTATCCCGATCTGGCGCCCATTTTCCCGGTGGCCAATCGGATGCAGCGCGCGGCCTTCGATTTGGTCGGCGTGGAGTGTGATGCCGATGACCAGCGACCGTGGCTGTGGCAGGCGGCGTGGCCGATCGACCGTTTCCCGTTGCGCCGTGACTTCGAGAGCTCGCCCCGATGGGAGCCCGGTCAGGAGGACTACCCGTTCGTGCGCGTCGCCGGCGACGGTGTGCATGAGATTCCGGTCGGACCCGTGCATGCCGGGATCATCGAGCCGGGACATTTCCGCTTTCAGGTCGTCGGCGAGAAGGTCCTGCGCCTGGAGGAGCGTCTGGCGTACACCCACAAGGGCATCGAGAAGCGGTTCGAGGCGTTCAATCTGGCCGAGGGCCATCGGCTTGCCGGCCGCGTCTCGGGCGACAGCACGGTTGCCTACGGCTGGGCTTACGCGCAGGCGGTCGAGGCGATCGCCGGCGTCGCCGCTCCGGCACGCGCCGCGGCCCTGCGTGCCCTTTGCCTCGAGCGCGAACGCATTGCCAACCATCTTGGCGACCTTGGCCATCTGGGTAACGACGCGGGGTTTGCGTTCGGCCTGGCGCAATTCTCGCGGCTCAAGGAGGACGTGCTGCGCCTCAACGCCCGGGCTTTCGGCCACCGCCTGCTCATGGACATCGTGGTTCCGGGCGGTGTCGCGCGCGATCTCGACGTCAGCGCCGCCGGTGCCTTGCGCGCGCAATGCGGCCGCCTCAAACAGGAGCTGCGCGCGTTGCGCGACATCTACGACGAGCATGCGGGGCTGCAGGACAGGTTTCGCAGCTGCGGCCAGGTTACCCCCGAGCTTGCGGCCCGATTGGGGCTGACGGGCTTTGCCGCTCGTGCCAGCGGCGTCGCAGACGACCTGCGCTGCGACTTCCCGGTGCCCCCGTACGATACGTTGGCGGTGCGTCGAGTCACGCGCACGACCGGGGACGTCGCGGCGCGGGTCGCGGTGCGCTTCGACGAAACGTACGAATCGCTGCGCCTTTGCGAGGGGTTGCTGGCGGCGTTACCCGGCGGCGCGATTGCCGCGCCATTGCCTCAGCCTGCGGCGCCGGGCTTCGCCCTGGGGATGGTGGAAGGCTGGCGCGGGCCCGTGGTCATCGCGCTCGAGGCAGGGTCCGACGGCGTCATCCGTCGCTGCCATGCCCACGACCCGTCTTGGCAGAACTGGCCGGTGCTCGAGCACGCGGTCATCGGCAACATCGTTCCCGACTTTCCGCTGATCAACAAATCGTTCAATCTTTCCTACAGCGGCCACGACCTTTAAGCCAGCCAAGCCGACGCCATGCTGACCATCCTGCGACAGATCATGAAGACCGGGATCAAGACCGAGCCAGCGCCCTCGCCCGCGGAAGAGATGGTGCAGGTCACCCGCCTGCAGCAAGGCATTCTGCGCACCCTCGGCCGGGCGCTGACGATCCGCCATGTCGATGCCGGGTCGTGCAACGGCTGCGAGTTGGAAATCCACGCCCTGGGCAACCCTTACTACAATCTCGAAGGCTGCGGCATTAGGTTCGTCGCCAGCCCGCGGCATGCAGACATGCTGCTGGTGACCGGACCGGTATCGAAGCACATGGCGATCGCGCTCAAGCGCACCTACGATGCAACCCCCGACCCGAAGCTCGTCGTCGCGGTGGGCGATTGCGCCTGCTCCGGCGGCATCTTCGGCGAAAGCTATGCGAGCAGCGGTCGGGTCGCGAACGTAATCCCGGTCGATGTCACGGTGCCCGGTTGCCCGCCGCCACCGACCCTGCTGCTGCAGGGCATTCTCGCCGCGATCAGCAAGGCGGCCCCTGCGCAGGATCCGGGCGCCGGCTCGGTGCCCGAGGCGCCCGCTACCGGACCGGATACCTCCCCTTGAAATCTACTGCGGCGGCGCCATCTTCGGCTGCGTAGGCGGCTGCCGATTGCCGCCCCATGATTTCACAGGAGAGCTACGATGAGTGGATTGTTGCGTTACCAGAGCCCGCTTGATCGGGCATTGGGCGCTTTCTTCGCGCCGGTCAATGGCAGCGCGCCGGCAAACGGCGGGGTGATTGATCTCGACGTGGTCGAAACGCCTGAAGCGTATGTCGTCAAGGCCGAGGTGCCGGGCGTGGCCAAGGACAAGATCGAAGTCACCGTCGACGACCGTGACGTGACGATCGCCGTTGAGTACCGCGAGGAGCCCGAAGCCAATGGCAAGACGCTGTGGCGCGAGCGCAGCTTCGGCAAGGCCAGCCGGGCGATCCGTCTGCCGGAAGGGGTCGACGCTAACGCCGCGCAGGCGAAGCATACCGACGGCGTACTGCAATTGACGCTGCCGAAGATCGCCAAGGCCAATTCGAAGCAGATCACGATCCAGTAGGCGCTACCGGCCCGAACGGCAACGCCCAAGCGCGGCTGCGGCCGCGCTTTTCTTTGTCCCAGACGCGGTGGCGCCACCCGCGCCGCCGCCGGCCGCGTTGCATCGACCGAGGGCGAGGCTTAGATTAAAATCGCCCCACACTGGGAGGGCATCCGCGATGGCTCATCTGCAGCCTAGGCTCGCCGTTGTTGCGCTGGTTACAGCGCTGTTCGTTGCCGCATGCGGCAAATCGGAGCCGCCGCCGCCGCCGAAGGCAGCGGTTGTTGCACCCAAGGTCGACGAGGAGATGAAAAGGCTTGCGACCGAGGTTTATGTCTACGCCTACCCTCTCGTGCTGATGGACGTAACCAAGCAGGTGCAGACAGCCAAAACCCCGGTCAACACCTTTGCGCACCGGCGCGCCTCGATCGATGCCTCGGGCACGGACGTTCTGAATCCCAACCCGGACGTGCTCTACTCGGAAGCCTGGCTGGACCTGGCGCGGGACCCGGTCGTCCTTTCGGTGCCGGACACGCATGGACGCTACTACGTCATGGCGTTGCTTGATGCCTGGACCAACGTCTTCCAGTCGCCGGGCAAGCGCACGACCGGTACCAAGAAAGGCGACTTCGTGATCGTCGGGCCGAAGTGGAAAGGGGAGCTGCCGCAGGACCTGGAGGAGATCAAGTCGCCGACCGACATGGTCTGGCTGCTCGGCCGCACCGAGATCAACGGCAAGGCCGACGAAGCGGCCGCGATGAAGCTGGTGGACCAGTACAAGCTGGTCCCGCTGTCGCAGTGGCACAAGGCAGGGCATGCGCCGGCCGCAGCGCACCCCGGGGGCGACGTCAAGACCCCTCCCGCCGAGCAGGTCGCGAAGATGGATGCACAGACATTCTTCACCCGCTTTGCCGCCCTATTGCCCGGCAATCCGCCGTCCAAGGCCGATGCGCAGGTGGTCGAGAAGGTCAAGAAACTGGGCATCGTTGCCGGCCAACCCTTCGTCACGGGCACGCTCGATGCCGCTGCGGTAAAGGGTATCGAGGACGGGGCGAAGGGCGCGCTTGACGCGATCGTCCTTGCCGCAAAGGGCAGCATCGGCGACCTGCGCAACGGCTGGACCATCAACTGGGACCTTGGGCGCTACGGCACCAATTACGGCCTGCGGGCGGTCATTGCCTGGCTGGGCCTGGGCGCGAACGCGCCCGAGGATGCGATCGTTCCGTCGACCTACCTCGACGCCGGAGGCCATCCGCTCAACGGCGCCAACAAATACGTGTTGCATTTCGACAAGGGGAAGGCGCCGCCCGCGGACGGCTTCTGGTCGCTTGCGATGTACAACGACAAGCACGCTTTTTTCGCCAACCCGCTCGACCGCCACGCCATCGGCGATCGCGACAAGCTCAAGTTCAATCCCGACGGCTCGCTGGACCTATACCTTCAGAACGAGGACCCGGGCAAGGATCGGGAATCGAACTGGCTGCCGGCGCCAAAGGAGAATTTCAGCGTGATCCTGCGCGTCTACTGGCCCAAGCAGGAGATGCTCGACCACAACTGGACTCCGCCGGCGATCAAACGCGTCACCTGAGCGCGTCGCAACGGCTCAGCCCAGCAGGTCCGCCGCCTTCTTGCCGCGTCCGTTGCGCTCGGCTTCGAGCGGCGGGCGTACGGCCTTGCGCACCGCCTGTCGCTCGAGCACCGGCTTGAGGTAGCGTCCGGTGTAGCTCGCTGCAACGGCCGCAACTTGCGCCGGCGTGCCCTCGGCGATGATGCGGCCGCCGCCGGCTCCGCCCTCGGGTCCCAGGTCGATTATCCAGTCGGCGGTCTTGACCACGTCGAGGTTGTGCTCGATGACCACCACGGTGTTGCCGTGGTCGCGCAGCCGGTGCAGCACGGTCAGAAGCATCTCGATGTCGTGGAAGTGCAGCCCGGTCGTCGGCTCGTCGAGGATGTAGAGGGTGCGCCCGGTATCGCGCTTGGACAGTTCCAGCGCCAGCTTGACACGCTGCGCTTCGCCGCCGGAAAGGGTCGTCGCCGATTGCCCCAGGGTGATGTAGCCCAGGCCCACGTCGAGCAGCGTCTGCAGTTTGCGCGCCACAGCCGGCACGGCCTCGAAGAATGCGTACGACTGTTCGACGGTCATCGACAGCACGTCGTGGATGTTCCTGCCCTTGTACTGGATCTCGAGGGTCTCGCGGTTATAGCGCTGGCCGTGACATACATCGCACGGCACGTAGACGTCGGGCAGGAAGTGCATCTCAACCTTGATGAGCCCGTCGCCCTGGCAGGCTTCGCAGCGGCCGCCCTTGACGTTGAATGAAAAGCGCCCCGGGCCGTAACCGCGTTCGCGCGCTTCCTTGACCTGGGCGAACAGTTCCCGGATGGGCGTAAACAGGCCGGTATAGGTCGCCGGATTGGACCGCGGGGTGCGCCCGATCGGACTCTGGTCAACGCTGATTACCTTGTCGTAGAACTCCAACCCGGAGAGCTCCTCATGTGGCGCCGGCTCGGCGCTGCTGCCGTACAGGTGGCGCGCGATCGCGTGATAGAGCGTGTCGTTGATGAGCGTCGATTTGCCCGAGCCGGACACACCGGTCACGCAGACGAACAATCCGACCGGAAGCTTCATCGTGATGCGCTTGAGGTTGTTGCCGGTGGCGCCGCTTAGGGTCAGACAGCGCTCGGGGTCGAACTTGTGGCGATGGGCGGGGATCGGTATCTGCCGATGCCCGGCAAGGTACTGGCCGGTAAGCGAATGCGCAGCGCGCCGGATGTCCTCGGGAGTGCCCTGGGCGACGATCTGCCCGCCGTGCTCACCTGCTCCGGGTCCCATGTCGACGACGTGGTCGGCGGAGAGAATGGCATCGGTATCGTGTTCGACAACGATCACGCTATTGCCGAGATCGCGCAGGTGCTTGAGGGTTGTCAGCAGGCGATCGTTGTCGCGCTGGTGCAGACCGATCGAAGGTTCGTCGAGCACGTACATGACACCGGTGAGGCCCGACCCGATCTGCGAGGCAAGTCGGATCCGCTGCGCCTCGCCGCCGGAGAGCGTTTCCGCCGAGCGGTCGAGGGACAGGTACTCGAGACCGACGTTGTTGAGGAACTGCAGCCGGTTGACGATCTCCTTGATAATCTTGTCGGCAATCGCCTGCCGCTGGCCCCCGAGCTTGAGCTCGGCGAAGAACTCCCCGGTCTCCTTGAGCGGCCAGTTGCTCACCTCGTAGATCGCGCGCTCGCCCACCTTGACGTGGCGCGCTTCGCAGCGCAGCCGTGTTCCATCGCATTCCGGGCACGGCTTGGAATTGAGGTACTTCGCCAGTTCCTCGCGCACCATGATCGAATCGGTTTCGCGATAGCGGCGCTCGAGGTTCGGAATGATGCCCTCGAACGCATGCTCGCGCACCATCGGTTTGCCGCGGTCCGACAGGTACTGGAAGGCGATCTTTTCCTTGTCGCTGCCGTACAGGATCATCTGCTGCACGCGCTCGGGCAGCCGGTCGAATGGCCGCTCCAGGTCGAAACCGTAATGCTTGGCGAGGCTCTGCAGCATCTGGAAGTAGAACTGGTTGCGCCGGTCCCAGCCCCTGATTGCACCGGACGCGAGCGAAAGATGGGGAAAGCCGACCACCCGTCGCGGGTCGAAGAAACTGATCGAGCCCAAGCCATCGCAGCGGGGGCAGGCACCCATCGGGTTGTTAAACGAGAACAGTCGCGGCTCGAGCTCCTGCAACGAGTAGCTGCAGATCGAGCAGGCGAACTTGGCCGAGTACAGGTGCTCCTCGCCGGAGTCCATGTCGACTGCGAGCGCCCGGCCGTCGCCGTTGCGCAGCGCCGTCTCGAACGATTCGGCCAGCCGCTGCTTGAGATCGGGACGCACGCGCAGGCGATCGACGACGACCTCGACAGTGTGTTTGGTGTTCTTGGCCAGCTTGGGCACCGCGTCGATCTCGTACACCTTGCCGTCGACGCGCACGCGCACGAAGCCCTTGGCGCGCAGCTCGACGAGCAATTCGAGCTGTTCGCCTTTGCGATTGACGATCGCCGGCGCGAGGATCATGAGCTTCGTTTCCTCGGGCAGCATTAGCACGGCGTCGACCATCTGCGAGATCGTCATCGCCGCGAGTTTCTGCTCGGGGTGATTGGGGCAATACGGTTCGCCGACGCGCGCGTAGAGCAGGCGCAGGTAATCGTGGATCTCGGTTACCGTCCCGACGGTGGAGCGCGGGTTGTGCGACGTCGCCTTCTGTTCGATCGAAATCGCCGGCGACAATCCCTCGATCAGGTCGACGTCGGGCTTTTCCATCAGCTGCAGGAACTGCCTGGCGTACGCGGACAACGACTCGACGTAGCGTCGCTGCCCCTCGGCATAGAGCGTATCGAATGCCAGCGAACTCTTGCCCGAGCCGGAGAGCCCGGTGATGACGATCAGCCGGTGGCGCGGCAGATCGAGATTGATGTTCTTGAGGTTATGCGTGCGTGCGCCGCGGATGCGGATGTATTCCATACCTTGGTGGGAGCCTCAGGGGCCAGGCCAACCTGCTAATATACTCTTTTTCGTTCGCTCCTTCTAAGCGTCCCGGGTGCCGGACTTGTGGCAGCCGCCGGCGAGGCTGCGGTAGAGTTGCGAAAGCGCCCCTAGAACCGACGTCGAGCGACCGATCCGAGAGGAGAATTGGCATGGCATCCGTAAACAAGGTGATCCTGGTCGGCAACCTCGGCCGGGACCCGGAGACGCGCTATACGACCAGTGGCGATGCGGTGACCAACATCCGCCTGGCGACGACGGACACCTGGAAAGACAAGAGCGGCGAAAAGCAGGAGCGCACCGAGTGGCACAACATCGTCTTCTACGGGCGGCAGGCGGAAATTGCCGGCGAATACCTGAAAAAAGGCCGGCAGATCTACGTCGAGGGCCGCCTGCAGACGCGCAAATGGCAGGATAAGGAGGGCCAGGACCGCTACACGACCGAAATCATTGCCGACCGCATGCAGATGCTCGGCAGCCGCGAGGGCGGCGGCGCGGCGGTTGCCACCGAGCCCGCGGAGCGGGCATCGGCCGCGGAATCGCGCCCCGGCGGCAAGGGCGGCAACGCGCCGGCGAAGAAGAACGTCGACGATCTGGACGACGACATTCCGTTCTAGAGAAAGGTCGGACAAGGCGCGGCCGATCGGCTCGCGCCGATCACCCGGCTGCAAGCGCGACGCGGGCTTGACTTTGCGCCGGGGAGCACGGCGCGGCGTCTGCTTGAATGACGCCGCCGCCCAGACATCGTTCACCCTCGTAGGCGACCAGGTACTGCCCGGGCGTGGGCGCCCATTGCGCGGCGTCGAAGGTCGCGCGCCAGCCACCGTCGTCGAGCGGTTCCAGTCGACACGGCGCGCTGGGCATGCGATAGCGGGTCTTGGCGACCACCCGGCTTCCTGCAGGCGGCGCGCGACCGGAGATCCAGTGCATCGCGCCGACCTCCACGGCGCGGGTATAAAGGCGCGGATCGTCGTGCCCCTGCACGACGATAAGCGCGTTGCGCGAGGCCTGTTTGCCGGCGACAAACCAGGCAGCCGCGCTGGCGCCGCGCGTGCCGCCGATACCCAGCCCCTGCCGCTGCCCCAGGGTGTAATACGCGAGCCCCTGGTGCCGGCCGACGATGCGGCCCTCCGGCGTTTCGATCGGGCCGGGCACCCGCGGCAGGTACCGTTCGAGGAACGCGCGAAACGGCCTCTCGCCGATGAAACAGATGCCCGTCGAATCCTTCTTCGCATAGGTGGGCAATCCTTGCTCCCGGGCGATCGAACGCACTGCGCTCTTGCACAAATGTCCGACCGGGAAGAGCGTGGGGACGAGCTGGCGTTGCTCCAGCCGATGCAGAAAGTAGGTCTGGTCCTTCGCGCCGTCGACGGCGCGCAGCAGCTCGACTCGGTCGTCGGCTGGCCCGAGTTGCGCGTAGTGCCCCGTCGCGATGCGCTCGGCGCCGAGCGCCAGGGCATGGTCGAGGAAGGCGTTGAACTTGATCTCGCTGTTGCACAGCACGTCCGGATTCGGCGTGCGGCCGCTTTCGTATTCGCTCAGGAAGTGGGCGAACACCCGCGCGCGATATTCGCGGGCGAAATTCACGGCCTCGATGTCGATGCCGATGACGTCGGCCACGGCCGCGGCATCGACGAGGTCCTGCCGCGACGGACAGTAAGCATCGGTGTCGTCGTCTTCCCAGTTCTTCATGAACACGCCGACGACCTCGTGTCCCTGACGCTTGAGCAGCCAAGCGGCAACTGACGAGTCGACACCTCCGGACAGGCCGAGAACGACGCGGTGTTTCGAGTTCATGCGGGAGGGGTGCCCAAGCTAAAGCGGCGGGATTCGTGGCCTTGACTGCGACCGATTGGCAATCAGCTTGGCGCGGCTTCGCCGGCCGTCGCGGTCAGAAACCCGCCCAGGCCCGTTGCTCGGCCATCGGCTAAGGGCGCATCAAAGCAAAAGGGGCAGAGCCTGTGGCCCTGCCCCCGTCTGGTTTGATGCGTGACCGCTCAGGAACCGGGTCCGGCAGCCTTTTCCGTTTCCTTCAGAGCCTTCTGCTTGGCCGCGGGGGTCGGCAGCGCCTTGGGCGTACCTTTGGCGGCCTTGAGCGCTTTCGTTTCGGCAGCGGTGGTGGCCGGCTGGTTGGTAGCCTGGGCCTCCTGTGCCTGCAGGTCCATTTGCCGCTGCGCCCTCATGCCCTTCTTGTACATCGCCTTTTCTTCCGGCGACATGCTGGCGTAGGCCTCCCGCGCCTTCATCGCGTTTTCTTTGATTTCCTTCGATTCGGCAGCCGTGGCGGCGGGCAGGTTGGTGGCTTGCGCCTCCTGTCCCTGCAGATCCTTCTGCCTCTGCGAGGCCATGCCCATCTTGTAGGCCGGGTTGTCTTCGTCGGCCGCCAGCGCGGCGACTGAGCCCAGCGCGAACGCGCCGGCGATCAGTGTAGCAATCAACTTGTTCATCGGTTTGCCCTCAGAGAAAAACACCATTTTGATCGGCCACTCATGTCCGCGCCATCGGCGCGGTGGGCGAATATCGCAAATCCCTCTTGAATTGTATTGGCTTTTACAGTACGACGCAACACGCGGGGGCAACTTACTGCCCCCGGGTGTTGCGTCCGTGCCACGTGTCGCGCCTTACTTGGCGGTGCTGTCCTTGCTCATGCCGCTGGAGCTGTCCTTGCTCATGCCGCTGGAGCTGTCCTTGCTCATGCTGCTTGAACCCTCCTTGCTGGCGGGCTTCGACTTCGACGACTTGCTCTTGCTCTTGCTCGTCTTGCTCTTATGGTTCGGCTTCGTCGTCGATTTCGTCGACGCGGCCTTCGGGGCCTCCGTCTTGGCCGGAGCGGCTGCCGGAGCCGGAGCCGGGGCCGCAGGAGCCGGCGCCGGGGTTTGCGCCGCAGCGGTCAGCGATACGGCAAAGGCGCCCGCAAGCAGCGCCGACATCAACTTGGTCATATTCGGTCCTTAGTAAAGTAGGTTACAAAGTGACACAAATCTGCGTGTCACGCGCATTAACGCCCTTGGCGCCCAGCGGTTGACACATATTATGCGATCTGGAGGGGTTCCAGGAGTAAGTCTTTACATCCTTCCTGGAAGCGGCAGCCCCGTCGCGGGATGTTTTACTATTTGTTATTTTAAAAACAATAGGTTGATCAATCCTACGGAACCGGCCTATCGCTCGCCCGCCGGGTTCGGCGCCGCGGCGGGCGGCCGCTGGCGCTGAAGCCAGAGCTTGAGCAGGGGCACTGTCACCGGCCGCTTTGCGGCAAGCGAGAGTCGATCGAGCGCCCCGAGGGTGGCCAACAGCGTGCGCATGTCGCGGCGGCCGTGTCGGAACAGATAGTCGATCACCTCGGTGGAAAGGTGGAAGCCCCGGTGCGCGGCGTAAGTCGCAAGCGCCGCGGCCTTGTCCTCGTCAGCGAGCGCCCGCACTTCATACACCAGGCCCCACCCCAGGCGTGTGCGCAGGTCCTCGCGCAGGGGTAGCGCGGCGGGCGGCGCGCGGCTTGCCGCAAGCAGGCGCCCACCGTGCTGCTTGAGGTCGTTGTAGAGCGTGAAGAGCCGCGCCGTGGCCGCCGCGTCGGCCGCGTCGACGCCATCGATGACGAATAGTCCACGGGCCGGGCGAGCGTCGCCTGCGGGCACGTCGCCCGGGCCGGGATAGAAGCATGTGCTCACTCCCATTTCGCCGGCGAGCGCCGCCGCGGCGTGGAGCAGATGCGTCTTGCCCGCGCCCGCCGCACCCCAAAGCAGAAATCCGGTTTCGCCCGCGTCAGCGGTGACAAACCGACTCAGCGCGGCGATCAGCTCAACGTTGCGGCCCGGCAGGAAATTGGCCAGTCGCGGCGGCTCGGGCGCCGCGAACTCGAATACCAGTTGTTCCAAGTCAGCGATACAAATCCGAGGTGATATAGGCCTGGCGCAGATGGCGCAAGCCAACCAGCAGGGCGGCGCTTACCGGCAGCGCCAGCAAGACGCCGGCGAAGCCGAACAGTTGTCCGAAGGCCAGCAGCGCGAAGATGACGGCCAGCGGATGCAAGCCGATGCGATCGCCTACCAGAAGCGGCACGAGCACGTAGTTTTCGAGCAGCTGGCCGACGCCGTAGACGGCGAGCACGGCGACGAACCCGGGCCAGCCGGACCATTGCAGTAGCGCCGCGAGCACACCCAGAATCAGACCCAGCCCAAAGCCGACGTACGGAATGAATACCAGCAGCCCGGTCACAATGCCGATCGGCAGCGCGAACTGCAAGCCAGCGAGCGTAAGGGCCACCGAGTAATACACGGCGAGCACACCCATGACCGCGAGCTGCCCACGCAGAAACTCCGCCAGCACACGATCGATCTCGGTGGCTATCGTGCGTACGCGTGCCCGCCAGCGCCGCGGCAGCAGATCGTCAAGGCGCGCGACGATCCGGTTCCAGTCGCGCAGCAGATAGAACATCACCACCGGGATGAGCGCGAGGTTGATAATGATCCCCAGCACGACGGTGCCGCCAGCCCTGACATCCGACAGCAACCTGAGCGTGAGCGCCTGCGCACCGGCCAGGTTCTTGGTGACGAGCGCCTTGAGCGACGCGAGGTCGAGCTGCAGCTCGATGCCGAAAGTCTCGCGCAGCCACGGCGCAAGGCGGGCATAGCTGTCAGTGGCCAGTCCGGGCAAGCGGCGGGTAAGCTGCCCCACCTCGCTTTCCACCAGCGGTATGAGCACCAGCAGCAACGAGAGCAGCAGCAGGAGGATAACCGCGATCACGAGCAGCGTGCCCAGGGTGCGCGGCACCCGACGCCGTTGCGCCCAGGTGACGACCGGGCTGCCGAAGTAGGCGAGGATTGCACCGATCAGAAACGGCGTAAGAATCGGTCCGAGCCAGCGCAGCAGCGCCACGATGACGAGCGCCGTGCCGGCGACCCAGAGGTAATGTATCGGTCGCAGTGGCACCGGCGTTCGCGACCGCGCCGCGGCGGGTGCCGCCTCGGGCGGGCCGTCGAGATCCGGGCCGGAAGGGGTCATTTTCGGTAAGATTGCGGGCAAAGCGTTGCACTTTACGCTGCCCTCCGCCGCGACTCAATCCAATGCCCCCCACCGCCCCTGGCCGAACGCTCACCTACCGCGAAGCCGGTGTCGATATCGATGCCGGGGACGCGCTGGTCGAAGCGATCAAGCCGTTCGCCAGGCGCACGCTGCGGGCCGAAGTCATCGCCGGTATCGGTGGCTTTGGTGCGCTCTTCGAGGTGCCGAAGCGCTATCGGGAACCGGTTCTGGTTGCCGGCACCGACGGCGTGGGCACCAAGGTCAAGCTCGCTTTCGCCCTGGGCCGTCACGACACCATCGGCATCGATCTGGTTGCGATGAGCGTCAACGACATCCTGGTCCAGGGCGCCGAGCCGCTGTTCTTTCTCGACTATTACGTCTGCGAGCATCTCGACGTGGCGGTCGCCAGCGAGGTGATCAAGGGCATCGCCGCCGGTTGCGAGCTGGCCGGTTGCGCCCTGATCGGCGGGGAGACTGCCGAGCATCCGCTTGCCTTCGTGGCCGGCGAGTACGACTTAGCCGGATTCGCTGTCGGTGTCGTCGAAAGAACGCGCGCAATCGACGGCCGACAAATCGCCGACGGCGATGCGCTGATCGGGCTCGCATCGAGCGGGCCCCACGCCAACGGCTTCTCGCTCATCCGCCGCATCCTCGAGACCAGTCGCGCCGATCTTGGACGCGTCGTGCCCGGCGTCACCGGCTCACGCACGCTCGGCGAGGTGCTGCTCGAGCCGACGCGAATCTATGTCAAGCCGGTGCTTTCACTGCTCTCCGAGCTCGAGGTCAAGGGCATGGCACACATCACCGGCGGCGGGCTCACCGAAAACACGCACCGGATGTTGCCGCCCGGACTTGTCGCGCGCATCGACACCGCAAGCTGGCCTTCGCCGCCCATTTTCGGCTGGCTGCAGCGCAGCGGCAACATCGCGCTCCCGGAGATGCATCGGGTGTTCAACTGCGGCATTGGCCTGATCCTGATCGTAGCTGGCGCAGACGCCGAGGCAGCGATGGCGCACCTCACGGCGCAGGGCGAGACCGCGTATGCCATCGGCCGGGTCGAACGCGGGCGACCGGGTGCGGCGACGACCGTCGTCGCATGAGCCGGATCCGGCTGGAGCCTGGACGATGAAGCGGGTTGTCATCCTCATTTCCGGTCGCGGATCGAATATGGCGGCGATCCTCGACGCCGAACGCGAGGGCACGGTCGCCGGCCACGTGGTGAGCGTCATCAGCAATCGACCGGATGCCGCCGGCCTGGCCATTGCGACTGCTCGCGGCGTGCCGACCACGGTCGTGGATCAACGGCATTTCAATGACCAGAGCCCGACGCGCTTCGAACCGGCTCTGGCCGCCGCGGTCGATGCATTGTCTCCCGACCTGATCGTGCTCGCCGGCTTCATGCGCATTCTCAGCGCCGAATTCGTGTCTCGATACGAAGGACGAATACTCAATATTCACCCCTCGCTGCTGCCGGCCTATCCGGGCCTGCACACGCACCAGCGCGCGCTCGCCGACGGCGTCAAGGTTCATGGCTGCACCGTGCATTTCGTAACGCCCCGTGTCGACCACGGGCCGATCGTGGCGCAGGCCGCGGTCGCGGTGCGCGACGACGACGATGTGGCGAGCCTGGCGGCACGCGTTCTCGGCGCCGAGCATCGCATCCTGGTTGCGGCAGTGCGCTGGTTCTGCGACGAGCGCCTGGCCATCGACGGGGCGAGGGTCCGCGTACGCAACGAAGTTGCCGGTGCCGAGACGCTGCTCGTGCCCGTATCGCCCTAGTTGGCCACGGTGAAAGCAAACCCGAGCGATGCCGACCGGTCGCGCCTGAGCCCCGCCGCCGCGGTGTGGGCCCGCCTCGGACGGCGGTCGTCTCCGCGCCAGGTGCTCGGCGGCGCGCTCTTGGCCTCGCTCCTCGCCCATCTGCTGGTGGCGAGCCTGCCGGAGCAATCCGCGCCGACACCGGCGCCGGTGCCTCTGCTGGCGGTGAGGCTCACCACCATGCCGCCACCGCCGGTGCCGGCGGTCAAGCCCGTGGCGCCCAGGCGCAAGCCGGCGGTGGTCTTCGCCTCCGCGGCGATGACCGTACTGGCCGAGATACCCGAAATGGCAGGAGTCGATACCGCGCTCTCCACTCCCGAGCCCGCGGTCGAGGTGCCTCTGCCGCCCGAGCCCACCGAGGAAACGCTGCCGCCTGCCGCGCCCGATCCCGCATCGCCGCGCCCATTGCCACCGCGCATCGAACTCGTCTACCGCGGCTTTCTTGGCACCCGGGGCTTTTTTGTCGGCGACGCCGTGTACCGTCTCGAGCATGCGGCGAATCAGTACCGCATCACCACGGTCGGTGAAGCGCGCGGGCTGGCCGCTCTATTCTTGCGCGGGCAGGGGCGGCTCACGAGCACCGGCACGATCACGGCTGCGGGCCTGCAACCGGATCGCTACACGGCGGAGCGCACCAGCGACGGGCACCACGAGGCGGCAACGTTCGACTGGGAGACCGGTGTGGTGCTGCTCAACGACAGCAAGACGGCCGGGCTTGAGCTGCCGACGTTCGATCCACTTACCGTCCTGTGGCAGTTCTATTTCGCGCCGCCGCAGCAGGATGATGCCGAATTCGACGTCGCGACCACGCGCGGCGTGTACCACAATCGCTTTCACCGCGTCGGTACCGAGACGATCAAGCTCAGCTTCGGCGAGGTCGAGGCCCAGGTCTGGGAGCGCACCGGCGGCGGCGGCAGCGCAACCGCCCGGGTGTGGCTCGCCCCGTCGCTGCATGACGTGATGGTCAAGATGCGGATGACCATCGGCCGCATCACGGGCGAGGCCCTGCTCGACAGCATCCGGGTCGACGAAACCGTCGCGCAGCAATGAGCGCGCGCGCGGGCCAGCTCGCGGCGTTCGCCGACGCGATTGCCGTCGTGTCTCCGCTTTCGATTCCGGCCGATATCGCGTTACGCGATTTCTTCCGCCAGCATCGCCAGCTCGGAGCGCGCGACCGCGCCTTCGTGGCTGAAGGTATGTTCGCCCTCCTGCGGCGTCGGCGCTCGCTGTCGGTGCAGGCGGCGACGACGGCACCGCGAAGCCTCGCCATTGCCACGAGCCTGCGTGAACTCGGCATCAGCCTGCGCGAGCTCGAACCCGCGCTCACGGCCGACGAGCAAGCGTGGGCGCGCGACTTCAAGGCGCGCAAGCCGGAGCTTAGTCCGGCCGAGGCTGCGGATCTGCCGGACTGGTTGTGGGCGGCGCTGGGCGATGCGCTTCCCGGGGAGCGAGAAGCATTGGCGCGGGCGTGGCTTGCGCCGGCGCCGCTCGACCTGCGCATCAATGCCCTCAAGACCACGCGTGAGGCCGCGCAGGCGGCGCTTGCCGCCGATGGCATCCGGGCCGCGCCGACGCCGCACTCACCGCTGGGCTTGCGCGTGGCCGGCAAGCCGATGCTGCAACGCCATCCCCTGTTTACCAGCGGGGCGGTCGAGGTGCAGGATGAAGGCAGCCAGCTGCTCTGCTTCCTGGTGGCGCCGAAGCGCTCGGAGATGGTCGTCGACTTCTGCGCCGGTGCCGGCGGCAAGACGCTGCTACTCGGTGCCATGATGCGTTCGCACGGGCGCCTGTACGCCTTCGATATCTCGCCGCGGCGGCTCGCCAACCTCAAGCCGCGGCTGGCACGCTCGGGCTTGTCGAACGTGCACCCGGTGCGCATTGCCGACGAGCGCGATCCGCACATCAAGCGCCTGGCGGGCAAGATCGATCGCGTGCTGGTCGATGCCCCGTGCACCGGCTTCGGCACCCTTCGCCGCAATCCCGATCTCAAGTGGCGACAGGCGCAAACGTCCGTGCCCGAGCTGGCGGCAAAGCAGGCGCGCCTAATCGCGGCCGCCGCGCCGCTGGTCAAGCCGGGCGGGCGCCTGGTCTATGCAACCTGCAGCGTGCTGCCGGCGGAGAACGAGGCAATCGTCGACTCCTTCTTGCGCGCGCACCCGGAGTTTGTACTCGGCGATGCGACGGCGGAGCTCCAGCGTGCGGGCATCGCGCTCGAGGCAGGGCGCATGCTGCGGCTCTATCCCCATCGGCATGGCTGCGACGGCTTTTTCGCGGCGATATTGGAGCGCGCGCGCTGAAGCGGCATCGCCGCGGTGGCCGCGCCGCGGCCTGCTAAACTGGCCGCCATGCTGGCCCCGCTGGAACTCGATCGCATCCAGGAAGCTCTGGGCACGCCAGCTGGCCTGATCGACCTTGCGGCCGTCCTGGGCTGTTTCGGGGTCGCCTGGCTGGTCGATCGCCGGGTACGCCTGGGCGGCAGCCGCGAAGGGCGCTTCGCCCGCATCGGCGCGGGCAGCGTCAACCGCATGATCTTCCCGCTCACGGCGCTGCTGCTGCTGCTCTTGGCGCGCGCCGTTCTGCGCCTTTGGCAACCGCCGCTGCTGTTCTCCATCGCCGTCCCGCTGGTGATCGCGCTGGCGCTGATCCGCCTGTGCGTGTATGGCCTGCACAACGTATTCGGGCCGAGCCGGTGGCTGCCGATTTCGGAACGCGCGATCAGCTTCACCATCTTCGCTGCGCTGCTGCTCTACTACTTCGGCATCCTGCCGGAGATCGGCAACGCCCTCGGCGAGGCCAAGATCCCGCTGGGCGAGTCGGAATTCAGCGTGCTCGACCTGGGACGCGATGCGCTGGTCGTGGTCCTGGCGATCGGGGTATCGCTGTGGGTCTCGGGCCTGCTCGAGCAGCAGCTGTTGCGCCACGCCGGCGGCGATACAAATGTACGCGCCGTACTGGCGAAGCTTTTCCGGGCCCTGCTGCTTCTGGTCGGCGTGTTGATCGCGTTGTCCGCGGTCGGCATTGACCTCACGGTGCTGTCGGTTTTCGGCGGTGCGCTCGGCGTCGGAATCGGGCTCGGGCTGCAGAAGCTGGCCAGCAATTACATCGCCGGATTCACCATCCTGCTCGACCGCTCCGTGCGCATCGGCGACATGATCACCGTCGACAACCGCTTCGGCATCGTGAGCAAGGCAACGGCGCGCTACGTCGTCCTGCGCAGTCTGGATGGCGTCGAGGCCATCGTGCCCAACGAGATCATGGTCACGACGACCGTGCTCAATCATTCCTATACCAGTCGCGACATCAGACTGGGCGTGCCCGTCCAGATCAGCTACGACAGCGATCTCGAGCTGGCCATGCAGCTCATGACCGACGCCGCGCTCTGCGAGCCGCGGGTGTTGCGCCAGCCGAACCCGCCGGCCGTGCTCATCCTGCGTTTCGCCGACAGCGGCATCGACCTCGAGCTCGCCGTGTGGATCAGGGATCCGGAAAACGGCCAGGGCAACCTGCGCTCAGCGATCTACCTTCGGATCTGGCGCGCCTTCCGGGAGCGGGGCGTGAAGATTCCGTATCCACAGCGCGAGGTGCGCCTCGTCGCCACAAGCGCGTCGAACGCGCAGGGATTAAAGTGAGCGTTCACACATAAGTGAGCATTGACTGTGGTTACACCGCCCTTCGACGCTTGCCGAAAGGTGTAGAATGCGTCTCCTATCGGGCACCGTGCGTGCATGGTGTCTTCTCCTAGCGTCTTCTAACCGCAAAATCGAGTCCGGTTCATGAATTCTCAGGTTTTATCGGTTCTGTCCCATGGTCTGCTGCAGCTGCCGTGGTGGGGCTACGTCGCGCTGGCGCTGGCGTTGACGCACGTGACGATCGCGGCGGTGACCATCTTTCTGCATCGGGCCCAGGCCCATCGTGGCCTGGATCTGCATCCGTTGGTGAGCCATTTTTTCCGCTTCTGGCTCTGGCTCACGACCGGAATGGTGACCAAGGAGTGGGTCGCCGTCCATCGCAAGCACCACGCCCGGGTCGAAACGGAAGAGGACCCGCACAGCCCGCAAACGCGCGGCATCGGCACGGTCCTGTTGCGAGGCGCCGAGCTGTACCGGGAGGAGTCGCGGAATGCGGAGACGCTCGAAAAATACGGCGCCGGAACTCCGGACGACTGGATGGAGCGCAATGTGTACAGCCGCCACAGCTGGGAGGGTTGCGGCCTTATGCTGATGGTCGACCTCGTCCTGTGCGGGCCGATCGGGCTGACGATCTGGGCGGTGCAGATGGCTTGGATTCCGGTGACCGCGGCGGGGATCGTCAACGGCATCGGCCACTTCTGGGGCTATCGCAATTTCTCCTGCGAAGACGCCAGCCGCAACATCGTGCCCTGGGGTATCGTGATCGGAGGCGAGGAGCTGCACAACAACCACCATGCCTATGGCAGCTCGGCGAAGCTCTCGTCGCGCTGGTACGAGTTCGATCTCGGCTGGCTGTATATCCGCTGCCTCGAAATCCTGGGCCTGGCCAGCGTGCGCAAAGTCGCGCCGCGGATCCGTTTCGATCGGGAGAAACTGCACGCCGACCTGGAAACGCTGCAATCGGTCATCACCCACCGCTATGCGGTGCTGACCCGCTACGCGCGCTCGCTCAAGCAAGCCTTTGCCAGCGAGGTTGCCGCCCTGCGCGAGCGCGCCCGGCGCGGCGAGTTGTCCGTTGACACGTCCAGCTTGCGCCGGCTGCGCCGCTGGTTCCAAACGGACGGGCGCGAACTTCCGGCTAGCGACCGCGCGCGGCTCGCGTCGGCGCTGGAAAGCAGCAAGGCGCTGCAGACGATCTATGCCATGCGCCAGGACCTCACGGCGTTGTGGGAGCGTTCGAACGAGTCGCGCGAACAACTCCTGGCGCGCCTTCAGGATTGGTGCCACCGCGCCGAGGCGAGCGATATCGTTCCCCTGCGCAACTTCTCGCGCGAACTCAAGAGCTACAGCTAGGTTTCGCCCCGCCCGCACATATATAAAAGCCCGCCTCTCGGCGGGCTTTTTGCATCGTGCGGCTTGACCTAACCGGCGCGTCTTCCCGTTGGGGATGACCGCCTACTTGAGCTTGGTTTCCTTGTACAGCACGTGCTTGCGAGCGACCGGATCGAACTTCTTGATCTCCATCTTCTCCGGCATCGTCTTCTTGTTCTTGGACGTGGTGTAGAAATGGCCCGTCCCGGCCGATGATTCCAGCTTGATCTTGTCGCGCATCGTCGCTCTCCTTGGTCTTCGACTCTAGACGTGCTCGCCACGAAGGCGCAATTCGGCCAGGACAACGTCGATGCCCTTCTTGTCGATCGTGCGCAGCGCCGCGTTGGTGAGCCTCAGGCTGACCCAGCGGTTCTCGCTTTCGACCCAGAACCGGCGCCGTTGCAGGTTCGGCATGAACCGGCGTCGGGTCTTGTTGTGGGCATGCGAGACATTGTTGCCCACCATCGGGGCCTTGCCGGTCACAGCGCAGACTCGAGCCATCGCTTGATTCCAATCCTTGAGACGCTTGCAGTCGCTGCTTGCGTCGTTCCAAAAGGGGGTCGATTCTAACTGGAAACGAGCGGTAATTCAAGCGCTTGGGCCGCAAGCCAACGTGTCGGCCTGCTTTCGCGCCGCAATCTGATATTGGGCGGCAATCGTGGCGCTGAGCCTCCAGGCGAGAACGCGCTCGGGCTTCGCTGGCCCGGCTGCCAAGGCACCGGCCCCGAAGCGCGGGCCTTCTGCCCCCGATGCATCGTGCACAGAAGGGGTTGGCACGGCATGGCTGCGCAGGCCACTTTCGCGTCGGTGGCAGCAAACGCTGTTGCAGTCGCTCGTCCCCGGAACGCTCGAACATGCCGAGCGCTGCTCCCCTGTACCCTGATGCCGAGCCATATTAAACTGCGCGACGTTTTCTCCTTTGGCCGCACGGATGATCACCGCATGACAAAGGCACCTACCGCCCGCGCGCTGCAACGAATCGTGCTCGGAATAACGGGCGGCATCGCCGCTTACAAAGCGGCCGAGTTGACGCGCTTGCTGGTAAAGGAAGGCATTGCGGTCGACGTCGTGATGACCTCCGCAGCGACGCAATTCATAGCGCCGATGACCTTGCAGGCGCTGTCCGGCAAGCCGGTGTCGACCGATCTCTGGGTATCCGGTGCTGCCAATGCGATGGGTCATATCGACCTGTCGCGGGCGGCCGATGCGATTCTGGTCGCGCCGGCCTCGGCCGACTTCATCGCCAAGCTCGCCCACGGCCATGCGGCCGATCTGCTCTCCGCCCTCTGTCTCGCGCGCGCCTGCCCGCTGCTGGTGGCGCCGACGATGAATGTCCAAATGTGGAACAACCTGGCGACCCAACGCAACGTGGCGCAGCTGCGCGCCGACGGCGTTGAGATTCTCGGGCCTGGGCGGGGTAGCCAGGCTTGCGGCGAGGTCGGCGACGGCCGCATGATCGAGCCGGAGGAAATTCTCGACGCCCTGTTCGCATGGGCGCAACCGAAGCTCCTTGCGGGCAAACGCGTCCTGCTGACGGCAGGTCCCACGTTCGAAGCGATCGATCCGGTGCGTGGAATCACCAACTTGAGTTCCGGCAAGATGGGCTTTGCCCTGGCGCGGGCCTGTGCCGAAGCGGGCGCCGCGGTGACCCTGGTGTCCGGGCCGACGTCCCTGGCATCTCCGGCGGGCGTGACCCGCGTTGACGTCCGCAGTGCCGATGCGATGGCGGCCGCGGTCGACGCGCGGGTCGCGCGTGCCGACGTTTTCATTGCCGTTGCTGCCGTGGCTGACTTCAAACCGACGCGGGAGCATAAGTCCAAAATCAAGAAGGCCGCTGCGCCGATGATGCTCGAGCTGGAGCCGACGCCCGATATCCTTGCCCGCGTCGCGCGTCTGCCGAAGGCGCCGTTTTGCGTAGGCTTCGCGGCCGAAACCGACCGTGTCAATGCCAACGCCGAGACCAAGCGGCGCAAGAAGAAGGTGCCGCTGCTGATCGCCAACCGCGCACAGGACGCGTTGGGGCAGGACGAAAACGAGGTTACGTTACTCGATGCGCGCGGCGCCCATCCATTGCCGCGGATGAGCAAGCTGGCGTTGGCGCGCAGGCTCGTAGCCGAGATTGCGCAGCGCCTTCCTGGCCGCTGACATGGGCTCACGAGCCAAGCTCGAGCCGCAGGGGCCGGTCAGCGTCGCTCTCAAGATACTCGACGAGCGCATTCGCTCCTTCTTGCCCGACTACGCGACACCGGGCTCCGCTGGCTTGGATCTGCGGGCGTGCATTGACGCTCCGATTCGGCTCGCGCCGGGGCAGGCCGAGCTGATAGCAACGGGGATCGCCATCCATATCGCGGATCCGGGTTATGCCGCGCTCATCCTGCCGCGGTCCGGCCTGGGGCACAAGCATGGCATCGTGCTCGGCAACCTTGTCGGCCTGATCGATTCCGACTACCAGGGAGCGCTGATGCTGAGCTGCTGGAATCGTGGCCACGACCCATTTGTCGTCAAGCCGCTCGATCGAATGGCGCAACTGGTCATGGTGCCCATCGCGCGCGTGGCATTGCGCGAAGTCGACGAATTTGCGGCGAGCGAACGCTCGATCGGCGGATTTGGCAGTACCGGCAAGAGTTGACGTGCTTTGCGGTACGGACTCAGGCGGCTTTAAAAATCTCAGCCGCCCAAGGCGGGACCGTCCGCCGGTACGCGTGCAGATTTGTCGAGAAGCTTGCCAGCTCAAAACCCTCCTTCTCGCCCAGCAGCGCGAGACTGCGGCGAGAGAAGAGACTGATATGGCCGTTGCGCGGCGACGCGTACCACCAACTCAGGCGTTGATTGCGCGCGAGATTCCCATCGGACAGGAGCGTGCTGAAAATTATCAGCCCATCCTTCTCAACAAGCGAGGATAAGGTGGTAATAAGGTGGTTGACGTCAGGCACGTGCTCGAATACCTCGAAGCTCGTAACCAGATCGAATCTTCCCCGGTCGTCGCCCAGTGGGCCATCGATGAGCGGGTCATAGGACGTCGAGTTCCAGCCGGCGGCGAAGAGTTCGTTGCTGAGTAGTCCACTGCCACCGCCGTAATCGAGATGGCGAATATCGAGTGCGTGGCTCGCGAACATTCCTTCGAGCATTTGCACGTTCGCGCGTGGACGCGCATCGTCGTAATCTGGATCGACGAGCTTGTAGTCGTTGTTGTAGATCCGGGTGGAGAATTCCTCGATCGACCATCGCTGCATTTCTGGCGCAAAGCAGAATCCACACTGATCGCACAAGGAATAGCAGATCGGGACGCCGGCGATTGGCAGAATCCTGCCGCGTGCCTCCTCGCACGATTTGTTCAGATCGACGACATCCAGCAAGGACGTCGCCGCCCCGCAGACGGGACACTCGGGCTGGTCGGTCGTCAGATTCGCCATCGCTGCGCCATCACGGTGGCGTTTGCCAGGTATCCTGAGGGGAACTAACCGGCCGCAGTCCCGCCACCGCCATCTGCGTCTCTTGGGGCACACAGAGAACATTTACGGACACAACGCCCGAGAAGATGTCGACCGGGTCGCCATAGAAATTGGCGGGATTGAACAGGCGCGCAAAATGCCAGTAGGCCTTGTAATCAAGCCGGTTTACGATCGTAAGCAGTTCCTCCGAGCGTTCCGCTCGGTCATTTTCTAGGTACATGATCGGTCTGTGCGTCTGAACGAGCTGCTCGGCCCCCTTCAAGACCTCGACCTCCATCCCTTCGACATCAACTTTGAGCAAGTGACACGCGGGTAGATCGAGGCTGTCGAGCGTGACCAGAGCGACGGCCTCCCCGACGGTCACGCCGCGAAGCGATACGCCACCGAAATTGTTACGAACGGCAAAATCCATCGCCGGGACGGTAATGGTTCCCGCCGCTTCGCCAACCGCTGCCTGCCGCGCGTGCACGTTGGTACATTGATTGAGGGCCAGATTCGCGCACAGGGTCTGGAAGACGATTCGTTGCGGCTCGAACGCATGAACCTCGCCGTCACGCCCGGCAAGACTGGACAGATAAACCGTATGGGCTCCGATGTTCGCCCCCACCTCGACGACCAGGGCTCCCGGCTTGACAACTTGGGCAAAAACCTCCTGCTCGCCGACCGAAAATTCGCCGTACCTTTGCAACGACCCGCCGATATAGACGTCGTACTTGTTATAGATCATCGGACCCGAACGACACATTTGCAGCTCGTTGAAGCCGCTAGGGTCTAATTTGATTGCCGCTCTTCTCTTATCGTCCATGGACGCCTGCAGATGATTGCACCGAGAATTCGTCGCCCGCAAAGTGCGGCGCCCCTGTCGTCAGTGCGGCGAACGCACTCGCCGCTTCGTTCCCGATCGGGCCGGCCTCGACGTCCGCGACACAGCGGCTGCATTGCGGAGAATTCGCCGTATTGCCATCGGCGTAGAGATCAGTTCAACCGATTTCCAATGACGCCATCCGGCCTTTGAGGCGTCGTGCTTGCCGACGTTGCGCCGCCCGGGATATCGCGAACGACTCCCGGATCCAGACTCGACTGCGCCCCCCGCGATCGATTGTACCGTCAAGCCGCATTACCCGAGGTAACGTCCATGCGACGATTGCCGTGGCTACACCGACCGGTCGCGCGACGGCACTAAGCGCGGAGAAGGCCGCTACCCATGCCCGACGCTCGCGACTGATCCTTGCTCCCCCGGCTGGAAATGGGCCAACTCATTGGCCAGCTGCGCAATAACTCGGTCCCAGCTCCTGGCCTCGCGCTGCCTGAAGATCCGCATGCTGGGGTACCATGGACTGCTCTCGGACTCAAGGCCCCAGCGCCATTCGCTCCCGTACCGGTTGAGCAACCATACGGGTTTGCCCAACGCACCGGCCAAATGGACGATCGCGGAGTCCACGCTGATCACGAGATCGAGGTTATCGACCAACGCCGCCGTATCCATGAAATCGTCGCAAATATCCATCCAATCTTGCATTTGACCCTGCCACTCCTGGAGCGGCTCGGCACCTTTCTCCTTCTGCAGGCTGATCAGCTGCACCCCCTCCGATCTGATTACCGGTCCAAACGCGGCAACCGGAATACTGCGCGCCGCGTCGTCCCGCAGGGTTTTGCTGCCTGCCCATGCGAGCCCGACCTTTGTCTTGGTGATCGACGACAAGCGCTGCTTCCAGACATGCCCAATTTCGTCTGGTACCGCAATGTAGGGTACGCGAGCGGGAATCGAGTCCACGGTCGTACCGAAGAGAAACGGCAGGCTCATGATGGGGCAATGCAGGTCGAATTCATCGGCCAAGGCCGATTGCGTACAGGCGACGGCGTGGTCTAGTCCGGAGACGGCATACACGATCCGCTCGAGCGCCGGCTCGCACAGGATATTGATCTCGCCCGCGCCACGGCTCTTAAGCAGTGGCAAATAGCGCAGCATCATCAGGCTATCGCCGAATCCCTGCTCAGTCCAGATCAGAAGGCGCCGCCCGGAGAGCGCCTCGCCGTGCCAGCGGCGATTGTCGTGAAGCAATTTCTGCATCTGCGGTGTGCATCCGATATCCTCACGCAGGGCGTCGAACCGGCTTTCATATAATTTCATCCCTTCTTTGTAGTCACCTCGCAACAACTTCAGCATCGACAAGTTATACGCCGCGGGTGCCGACGTCGGGTTCAGTCGCAACGCCTGCAGAAAACATGCTTCGGCGTCGAGCTCGCGCTCGCGCGCCCTGAGGATGCAGCCCAGAGTAATGTGTGTGGCTACATGATCAGGCTGGATCGACAACGCCTTGCGGCAAACTTCTTCCGCTTCGCCCAGCGCCGAAATTCGCATCAGGATGGACGCAAGGTTATTCAGTGCGGTCAGGTCATCGGGGCGGATCGCCAGGGCTTTGCGGCAATACACTTCCGCTTCGTCCAGTCTGTCGAGACGCCGCAGTACGTCGCCCAAATTGCACATCGCTTCAACCAGCGTGCTGTCAGATTGCAGCGCAAGCTTGAAACATCGTTCCGCGGCCGCCAGCTCCGCCCGCGCTTGGTGAATCGTGCCGATGTCATTCAGGAAGTTGGCGTCCCCTGGCCGAACGTCTAGCGCCTTCTGATAGCACTCCCCGGCTTCGTGGAGCCGCTGCGATTGCTGAAGAGCTTGCCCGAGATTCTTCCAGGTCTCGGGCATTGTAGAATCGATGGCGAGGGCCCTCCGATAGAATCTTTCTGCCTCCTCAAGTCTTCCGCGTTCCTTGCAGAGGTTGCCCAAGTTGTTGAGGGCTTCTGTACTTGATGGGTTCAGCTGTACCGCCATGGCAAAGCAGGCTTCCGCATCCGCCAGCCGGCCGGCCACGTGCATAACGGTACCCAGATTGTTGTGGGCGCGATCCCAATCGGGCCGCAGCGCCACAGCGCTGCGCAGCGACGCTTCGGCCTTGTCGAGCCGGTTCAGGGCCAGGTAGGCAAGACCCAAGTTGCTGTGTGCAAAATGATTCGCTGGCGCGATCGCGAGCGCCTGCTCGATCGAGTCGATCGCCCTCGCGTTCTCGCCGTTCTGCTGGTACAGGACGCCCAGCATATGCAATGCATCGAAGTGGCCGGCCTCAGCCGCGAGCGCCTTGCGGTAGAGGGCTTCCGCTTCCCGCAGGCGCCCGGCCCTGTGATGAACCAGCGCGGCTTCGACCAATTGCGACGGCGCCAGCGCGGAAGCGGCCGCCGCTTGCGTAGTCGTCGAAGGTTTGCTCCGGCGATGCTTTCGCGAAAATCCTCCGAAGAGCTCTTTCATCGTACGAGACCGCGTCGCAGCCGGGTCCGCATAAATCGGAGCTACTTGGCCGCAAGCCGCTTAACCAGTTGCTTGGTAGCCCGATCGACAAACGCGTTACTGTATCCGAGTTCGGTGAGCTTCCATTTGAACACGTTTGCCAGTTTTGCTTTCTTGTAGATGCCCAGTTTGTGCCGCTCGTGATAACGGATTGCGCGTACGGTCAACCCCTCGAGAATCACCTTGATCTGATGCTCGACGCCGGAATCGGTCCTCGCTTCAGAGGCCGGTGGAAAGCGACGTCCGAGATCTGCGGCAAGAGTCGTCGCGAATTCTTCCAGTTCCCGCGTATCAAGAGCCTTTAGGATCGCCATCGTTTGCACCGCGTGAAAAATCGTTGAAATCCCGAGCCATCCGAAGGCGGCTCACCCATAGTTTCATGATAGCTCGGTATCGATCGCGGCGCCAACGCCGCCCGAGCCAAGATCAGTATCGTAGCGACGATCGAATTGCGAAGTAAACGATGCGACTCGAGTATCGCGATCCCGGCTGGCGAGGTTGCCGGGGTTGCGAAAGCGGTGCTTCCACCTACTCGGCAGCAACACGGCGCGGAATTGCCGCAGCAGTCTCCGGCGAAGGGGGACGACGCTGCTTAGCTAGCAACTTCCGCAGCAAGCGCAACATTTGGCGATCCAACGCTAGCCCAAGTGGCCGGGAACCCGGCGGCCCGGTCTAAACGAGTGCTGGCGTCAATTTGGGCGCCGCTTGCGGCAGATCATATCCGTCGGTCATCTCCACGCAGCCGTCGAGGGCTATGGCAACTTCAACTTCTTCCGGGATCGCCAGCAACGCCAGCGCCGCCTCCCCGTCGAAAACGTCCGTTTCGCGGCGATTGAAATTGCCTGGATTGAAAAGTGGAGTTCTCACGGACCAGCAGCGATAGCCGAACGCTTTCACTCGCGCAGCCAGGTTTGTCGCCGCCGTCGAGTCCTCTGTGGCGATGAACAGCGTGGGGCGCAGACGCCACAAGGTCGCGCTCGCCCCCTCGAGGATATCGGTAGCCCTTGCCTCCGATCGGATCTTGAGCAGATCAAGTCGCTCGAGCTGCAACTCATCCAGAGTCTCGGCGATATATTCAGCGTCCAGGGGACGTTCCCGGCCGGTGGACGATGCTGCCTTTGCATCGTCATACGAGGCTTGGCGCGGTCCCGCAAGGTCGCGCCGCATAATCGTTACGCTCTGTGCAACCTGATTGACCTGGAGATTCTGGCGCAAGATCCGCTGGATCACCGGGCGAGGCTCGTAGAGAAACAGTTGCCCTTCTGCGCCCACCATCCTAGCGAGCGAGAGTGCATGCGCGCCGATCCCGCTGCGGGCCTCGACAACATGCGCTCCCGGACGAACGAGCCGGGCGATGAGGTCCAGCTGGGCTTGGAGAAACTCTCCATACCACGCGATTGAACGCGACGCCTTGTCCATCTCCCCGAAATATTGCACGATGCCGTAGCGCGTTTCCGTAACGCGCGCAATGTTCTTCGATTCCACCGCAGCCGCCGTGGTCACGCTGGCGCTCGCCTGGCTCTCCGACATTGCGGAGTCCCCGAGCGGTGAAGGCGATTGCCAGGCCAGCGAACCGGTCCGTACCGCCTCCTGCAACGCGGCCTTGACGCGCGCAACGACCTCGTCCCATTGTCCCATCCGCTGCTGCCGAAATAGGCGCATCGTCGGATACCAGGGGCTATCCTCGCGCCCCTTCAGCCATCGGAAATCGCCGATCTCCGGCAGCAGCAGCCATACCGGCTTCCCCAGCGCGCCGGCGAGATGGCCAATCGCGGTATCGACGCAGATCACCAGATCCAGCTGGGCAATAGCGGCCGCGGTATCTGCGAAGTCCTCCAGACCGGGGCCGAGGTCGAACAGCGTCGCCTCTGGCGGGAATTGTTCCAGTTCTCCCGGCTTGAGCGGCTTTTGCAAACAGACATAGCGTACGCCTTGCACTTGCCAAAGGTCGCGCAAGGCGTCGAGAGGCATCGATCGCTGGCTGTCGCGCAGATGGGCGGGATTGCCTGCCCACGTGAGTCCGACTTGCAAGCGGTGATCTTGAAGCCGTGCCGCCCAACGTTGCAAGTCGGCCGGGTCGACCCGCAAATAGGGAACGGTCGCAGGAATGGTAGCGAGCTCGGTTCCGAGCGCGCGCGGAATGCTCATCAGGTGAATATAGAAATCAAACGGCGGCGGCGGCGTTGGCGGGGCAAAAACCCGGTCCGCTCCCGCAAATCCCTGCGCGAGCCGCGTGAGCTCGGGACGAACCTCCAACACCACGGTGGCCCCGAGCGCCTTCAGCGGCGCGGCAAAGCGGGCAAACTGAATGATGTCGCCGGCGCCTTGCTCCGCCCGCAGCAGAATCGTCTTGCCGGTTAGATCCTGTCCCGCCCAGACAGGCTGCGAGAAGCTCGGTCGGTGGGAGAGATGCGGCTCTTGCAACCAGCGAAATTCGTACTGCTCCCACCCTTCCCGGTACTCTCCGAGCATGAGCAACGTGAGCGCGTAGTGGCCATGCGCCCGCGGATCGGGCAGATCGGGCAATGCATGGCGATAGAGTTCGGCTGCCGCGCGATCTTGACCCGTGAGGATCAGGGCAAACCCGCGATCGGTGGCGCTTTCGCCGGGCAAACCCTGTGCGGACTCCAGCTCTGCGGCGCGCCGAAGCGCCTCAAAGGCCTCTGCATACCGCTCCTGATTTGCAAGTGCAACGCCCAGATTGTTCCAGCAGTGCGCTTTTTCCGGCCCAAGCGCAATGGCCCGGCGCATCCAGGCTTCTGCGTCCACGTACTCATGCTGCTCGAGTTTGCAGTGGGCGATGCCCGCTGCCGCGTCCGCATAATCCGGTGCGAGCTCCAGCGAGCGCTGATAGCTGGCCACTGCGGCCGGGTATTGCTTCAGCCGCTGCAGAATCGTGCCTAGGCCGAAATGTGCGGCCACAACCGATGGATCGAGCGCGACGGCCTTGCGGGCGTAGCGCTCCGCTTCGGCGCTCAGCTGCAGCAGATGGCAGGACCACGCCATATTGAGGTAGAGCGCCGTGCGTGCTAGCCCTTGGGATTCGGCGTGCAGAAAGCCCTCGCGCGCCTCGCGGATCCGGCCCCAATCGAACAATACGGAGGCCCGCACGAACAACAATTCGCCGTCTCCTGGATGCCGCGAGAGCTCGTTGCCGACCAGAGCCAGTGCTTCGCCGTAGCGGCCGGCGGTTGACAGCGAGTGGATCTCTGCGATCGGGGGGCCGTTAGGGCGATCACCCGCCGCAGCCGGCGATGCCTCCTGGCGCGGAGGTGTTGGCGGCGACTTGGCAGGCTGCTCGCGCCTGCTGTTGACTGCCCTTCGCGACAGTCGCCCGGCAAGTCTCAATCCGACTCCTTTCGGCAACCATGGTTGCTGGACGCAATCGGGTAGGGGACCGGGTCACCGCGGTCCCCTCCCACACCACCGGACGTGCGGTTCCGCATCCGGCGGTTCTTGTCTACTGGGCTCACTGCCCCAGCGAGTTGCGTTCCGTTCATCGAGTCGCCTGTCGTCCAACAGGCACCGCGACCACCTTCGGGACTTCCGGCCCCTCCAGTGTAGTTGCAGGCTCCCGTGTCGCCACGAGACTTCTACCCTGTATGCGCACAGAGACGCGTGCCTATCCACTCATGACAAGTTCAGCCCTTCGTCGCCTCGGTTCCAGGCGGCTATTATGGCCTCTGCTGACTTCTGTCAGCCTATCCCGACACCTTGCGATGTTGGTAGCGCCAGCGCGTTGCCTACCGCCTTCTTCAGATTCCGAATCGCTCCGGACACCCTTGCCGTTCAGCGAACACGTCCCCTTGCCAGGTGTGTAGGACTCTCACCTTCAACTCATCCGACCCGCCACCACAGCGAGTCGAACCGCGCCAGTCACGGCGCTACGCACCATGTCTGGCGCACCAAGAAAAAGAGCCGGTGGAATGACCCACCAGCTCTTGGCGAAAAACGGACGAAATTAGCGGAACGAGGACGGCACGAACTTGGCGTCGCAACCGCTATAAGTCGCGGTCCAGGAGGTGATTTCGAATGTCCCGGCCTGATTGCTGGTAAGCGTAAGAACGCAGGGAGACGCAGCACCGGCCAGGGATGAGCCGGTATTCTGTGTCGTAGCGACGATATTGACGTCCGCCGGAGCGCCACCGCCGCCGGTAATGTCCAGTGACGCCATATATTGCGTCGGCGTGCCGGAACAGCCCGACTGGGTCAAATCCGACGGCGTCGTGCCCGCGTGGGACGACGTGTACTCCGCCACGGACGTCTTGCACGCCGCAATGGCAGCCTCGGACTCGCTCAGCTTCGAGCGAATAATGTAATCCTGGTACGCCGGCAGCGCGATGGCCGCCAGGATACCGACGATCGCCACCACGATCATCAGTTCAATCAGCGTGAAACCCTGCTGTAACCGTTTCATTTATAATCTCCGTGAAGTGAGTACCAACTCCCAAACCCTTCGCACCCAACGCGAGAATCCTCGCTGCAAGGGTCATGCCAAAGCGCGATGGTCCCGACCCCCATCGATTGCCGGCGAACTTCTGAAGCCGCTAGCCCCGCGTGGCTTAACCAAGTTGCCGTTTTGCAAAGCACCCTCGAGCTGCTTCCCGACGCCGAGCAGTAAAGGTCTGGGTGACGCTGGGCGTCACATGCTGACCGAAATGGGAACGCACTGTCGGCCTTCAGCGACCTTCGACCCATTAGGCGCGCCCACCCGGCTCCGTTGCTTCGCCTGTGGGGACAACGAACTCGATCCGGGTCCCGGCGATGGCAATGACATCCCCCGGCGACAGCACCTTCGCCTCGCCTTCAATGGGCTGGTCGTTGATGAGCAAGGGCTGCCCGCCTTCGATGGGCTTGAGCACGAAAAGCCCGCCCGCCCTGACGATTGCCGCGACCTGCAAGCCGGGCCGGCCGATGGTCGTCTCCACCTTCGTTAACGGCACGGAGATACCCGCGTTGATCCCGGTCAGGATCTTGATCGATGCCACCGCTGGCGGCGACAACGGCGGCGGAGCCTCGGCCGGCACCGGTTGGTCAGCCGGCGACTCTTTGGTAACCGGCAGGGGCCGCGCCTGCTGCACCGCGCGAGATGGGTCCGGAGCATCAGCTGCAGCGTCCGTTTCCGGCGCCAATTCCTTCTTTGCGCGGACGAATGGCCGCGCCGAGTCAACGACTTCCCCCAGATTGCGCGCAGCCGCGCGGGCGGCTAGGGCGCGGATGACTTCGCCTTCGAGCACCGCGTCGTCGTCCGCACAATAGACGAGCTTGTGGTGGCCGATCCCGACCTGGTCTCGATCCCTCAGAAAGTGCTTTGCGATTGCCTTGCCGTTAACCAGGGTGCCGTTGGTACTACCCAGGTCCTCGAGGAAGGAGTCGGCGAGGATCGTCACCACCACCGCATGCTCGCCGCTGACCGCCAGGTCAGGCAGGCAGATATCATTATCGGCGCGGCGGCCGATGGTCGTTCGCTCCCGGCTTAGCGGCACATCGACCGTGTTGCCGTCGGGTATGAACAAGACGAGTTTGCTCACCGTCCGGGCCGCGCACTCAGGCGGGTTTCTTGACCATCCAGCGCTGCAACCAGCCGCCGGTTGGCAGAAATCCGGCTGGAACGCGCACCAGGATCACCGAGATGTTGTCGCGGCCGCCATTCTGGTTGGCGACATCGATCAGTTCGGCCGCCGCCTCGGCCAGGTCGCTGCGCTTGGCCGCGACAACCTCGCGCACGACCTCCGCGTCGACCATGTCGGTGAGGCCGTCCGAGCAGAGCACATACAGATCCTCGGCCTCGACCCGATACTCGGCGATATCCGCCGGCACCACCGCTTCGATGCCCAGCGCGCGCGTGACCAGGTTCTTGTTGAGCGAGTACTTGGCCTGTTCCGGCGTGAGCATGCCACTGTCGATCTGCTCCTGCAGCAGCGAGTGGTCGTGCGTGAGCTGCTCGAACCTGTCGCCGCGCAGGCGATAGCAGCGCGAGTCGCCGATATGACCTATGCTCACCCGGTTCTGAAAGAAGACCGTCGCGACCAGCGTCGTGCCCATTCCGGCGCATTCGGGCCTTGCCTGGGCGGCCTCGTAGATGCCCTTGTTGGCAAGTGCGATCTGCTGCTGCAACAGCAGCGCGGCGTGCGTGAGGCCGCTTGCAATGTCAACCTTGGACAACTCGCGGCCGGAAGTGAGTTCTTGCAGCATTCCCTTGCTGATCACGTTGACGGCGATGCCGCTGGCGACTTCGCCCGCGCTATACCCGCCCATACCGTCGGCAAGCACCGCCAGCCCGGCGTCGCCGTCGACGAACACCGAGTCCTCATTGTGCGTACGCACCATGCCGGGGTGCGACAGGATGGCGACGTCGAGTGGGGCGCGGTCGCTCATCCGGGCATGCGCCGTCCGGCGCCCGATTGAAGGTTCATAGCAAGTCCGTTAGAGCCGCCCATCGGCGGCGAGTGTACGCCGCAGGCGGCGGCAAGGCGAGCGTCGGCGTCAATGCTCACCTGCCCGTCGCCGTTGCCGCGCAACGTGGAGTCCGGCGGCAACGACCGCTGCAAGCCCGACAAAAGGCGCGATCGGCACCAGGCTAACGGCGTGCGTCGCAATCCAGGGTCTTAGCACCGGATCGTCGACCGCCATCTCGCCGGCGATATACCCCAGCGCACCGCCGCCGGCGTAAACGAGCACCGGAAAACGCGCGATCAGCGGCATGATGATCTGACTGCCCACGGCCACGATCGGTATGCTGATCCCAAGCCCGAATATGATCAGCCAGGCGTTGCCTTTCGCCGCCGCCGCGACCGCCACGACGTTGTCGAGACTGAGCGTCACATCGGCGACGAGGATCGTTCCCACCGCCGTCAGCAGCCGGTCGCCGGCTTTGACGTGGCGCGGGTTGCCTGCGTCTTCGGTGATGAGCCTGATGCCGATCAGCAGCAGCAACGCCGCCCCCAAGAGCTTCAGCCATGGCTCAACGAGAAGACGCATCACGAAGAGCGTCAGCACGATACGCAGCGCGACCGCGCCGAGGACGCCCCAGAACATGCCAAGCCGCCGCTGCCGCCGCGGCAGGTTGCGGCAGGCCAGAGCGATCACGACTGCATTGTCGCCCGACAGCAGGATGTTGACGCAGATGACCGCAACGAAGGCGAGCCAGAATTGCGGCGTCGTGAGCTCGGCCATCGGAACCCTGCCGCGCGCCAGGCGCTAGAGCACCGATCGCAGCAGCTTGCCCATTTCAGCGGGGTTGCGGGTGACCTTGATGCCGCAGGCCGCCATGACTGCAAGCTTTTCCTCGGCCGTGCCTTTGCCCCCCGATACGATCGCGCCGGCGTGGCCCATGCGTTTGCCCGGGGGCGCGGTGACGCCGGCGATAAAGCCGACGACAGGTTTTCTCATGTTGACCTTGGCCCACTCGGCGGCGGTCTCTTCGTCGCTCCCGCCGATCTCGCCGATCATGACGACCGCGTCGGTTTCCGGATCGTCATTGAAGAGCCTCAGCACATCGACGTGCTTGAGACCGTTGACCGGGTCCCCCCCGATGCCCACCGCCGAGGATTGTCCGAGCCCCAGCTCGGTGAGCTGGGCGACCGCCTCGTAGGTCAGCGTGCCCGAGCGGGACACCACGCCAACGCGCCCCTTGCGATGGATATGGCCGGGCATGATGCCGATCTTGATCTCGTCCGGCGTGATCACGCCAGGGCAGTTGGGGCCGAGCAGACGGGTTCTTTTCCCCTGCATGCGGTACTTGGTGCGGATCATATCGCGCACCGGAATCCCCTCGGTGATGCAGACGACCAGATCGAGGTCGGCGTCGACCGCCTCGTCGATCGCGGCGGCAGCGAACGGCGGTGGCACATAGATCACCGAGACGGTGGCACCGGTCGCGTCCTTTGCCGCCTTGACCGTGGCGTAGATCGGAATGCCCTCGAAATCCTCGCCCGCCTTTTTCGGGTTTACGCCCGCGACGAAGCAGTGCTTGCCGTCGGCGTAGTCACGGCACATGCGCGTGTGGAACTGTCCGGTCTTGCCGGTGATGCCCTGGGTGATCACCCGCGTATTGCGGTCGACGAGGATCGCCATCTCAACCCCCGCGCGCCGCGGCGACGACTTTCTCTCCCGCCTCGGCCATGTCGTTCGCCGTGATGATCGGCAATCCCGACCGAGCCAGAATATCCTTGCCCAGGTCCTCGTTGGTACCTTTCATGCGCACGACCAGCGGCACCTTGAGCTGCACTTCCCGCGCCGCGGCGACGACTCCCGTGGCGATCGTGTCGCACTTCATGATCCCGCCGAAGATATTGACCAGAATCGCCCTCAGGTTGGGGTTGCGAAGCATGATCTTGAATGCCTCGGTCACCTTATCGGCGGTCGCGCCTCCACCCACGTCAAGGAAGTTCGCCGGTTTTCCATCGTAGAGTTTGATCGTGTCCATAGTCGCCATCGCCAGGCCGGCGCCGTTGACGAGGCAGCCGATGTTGCCGTCGAGCGAAATATAGGACAAGTCGTACTTCGACGCCTCGACCTCGGCCGGATCTTCCTCGTCGAGGTCGCGCATTTCGACGATTTCCGGATGGCGGAAAAGCGCGTTGTCATCGATGTTGAGCTTGGCATCGAGTGCGATGACGCGGCCCTCCCCGGTAATGACCAGTGGATTGATCTCGGCCAGAGACGCGTCGGTCTGGTCGAACGCACGATACAGCCCGAGCAGCACGCCGCGCGCTTCGCCCAGGCTCGCCTCCGGGATACCGATGCTGCGCGCCACGTCGTCGGCCTCGGCGGCGGTCAGACCGCGCATCGGGTCGATGCTCACCTGGTGGATCTTTTCCGGCGTCTTGGCCGCCACTTCCTCGATGTCCATCCCCCCGGCGGAGCTCGCCATCAGAACGACGCGCTGCGTCGAGCGATCGACGACCATGCCGACGTAGAGCTCGGTGCGGATGTCCGCCCCCTCTTCGATGAGCAGCCGACGCACCTTCTGTCCCTGCGGTCCGGTCTGATGGGTCACCAGCTGCATGCCCAGAATCGTTGCCGCGAGCCCCCGCACCTCGGCGCTGGACTTGGCCACTTTGACCCCGCCGCCCTTGCCCCGTCCTCCGGCATGGATTTGCGCCTTGACCACGCATGCGCCGCCGCCGAGGGTTGTCGCAGCCTTCACCGCCTCGTCGACCGAAAACGCCGGTATGCCGCGCGGCGTCGGCACCCCGAAGCGGCGCAGGATTTCCTTGCCCTGGTACTCGTGAATCTTCACCGCTTGCTCCCCTTGGCGGCCGTCAGGCGACGCCGCGATACCATTGCGGATAATATTGGCGCACCGTATCGGTCGTGGTCTCGAGCGCATGACAGCGATCGAGCTGGAAGGGCTTGCCCTCGCCCTCCTCTATTTCGCGCCGCAGCCCCGCGAACATCTGGATCGCGGCGGTCGGAAGGTGTGTCAGCAACTCGGTCACGTGGCTACAGCCGCGCACGCCGCCCATCGTGTCATGCAGCGTCTTGCGAAAGCCGTGCAGGACGCTCGCGCCGACGAGCTTGGCATACGCCGGCTCGATGCGATCGCAGGCACCCGTATAGGGCATGGCGTCGATGCACACTATGATCGTGCGGACGACGTAATCGGAGCCGACCGTGACACGCGCCCACATGTCGTGCACGGGGTCGCCGGCGCAGCGAACACCGGTAAGCAGCGCGTAGTCGTGATCCTTGACATCGGTAAGATGGCCCTCCAGCTCGAAAAGGCCGTCCTCGCGCCGGAAGCACTCGTAGGTCACGCGTCGCGTGTGCAGGCGGGTCCGGGTCAGGGATGGTCTTGGGAGCGGCATGGAATGTTGTCGCGCGGGCGATTTTCTTGCGGCATGTCCGCCCTCCGGACAGTTAGAATACGAGCCGCAAAGCGCGCCATTTTACGCGGCGGCGCAATATCAGACAAACCGTGCCCGATCGCTCCCGCAGCGGCAAGTCCTTCGTGCTGGCCCTCGATCAGGGAACCACCAGTTCGCGCGCCATCGTCTTCGACCACAGTGGATCGATCCGCGCGCTGGCGCAGCGGGAATTCACCCAGATCTACCCTCACCCGGGGTGGGTCGAACATGACCCGACCGAAATCTGGGCGACGCAATCGGGGGTGCTGGCCGAGGCGCTGGTGCAGGCCGCCATTGCGCCCGAGGAACTGGCCGCTATCGGCATCACCAATCAGCGCGAAACCACAGTGCTGTGGGAGCGTGCCAGTGGCCGGCCGGTGGCCAACGCCATCGTGTGGCAGGACAGGCGCACCGCGCCGTTGTGCGACGCGCTGCGCGCCGCAGGGCATGAAGCGACTTTCACCCGCAAGACCGGGCTTGTGCTCGACGCGTACTTCTCCGGCACGAAGCTTAAGTGGCTGCTCGACAGCATACCGGGCGTACGCGACCGCGCCACGCGCGGCGAGCTTGCCTTCGGCACGGTCGATTCGTGGCTTATCTGGAACCTATCCGGCGGGACCGCCCATGTCACGGACCCCTCCAACGCGAGTCGCACGCTGTTGTTCGACATTCACCGCGGGGACTGGGATGACGAGCTACTCGCATTGCTCGACGTACCGCGCGCCGTCTTGCCGCGAATTGTCGCGTCCTCGGGAGTGTGCGCCGAGGCTGCGGTGCAGGGAGTGGCCGTGCCGGTGGCCGGCATCGCGGGCGACCAGCAGGCCGCGCTGTTTGGCCAGGCCTGCCTCGAGCCCGGTCTGGCCAAGAATACCTATGGCACCGGCTGCTTCATGTTGCTCCATACCGGCCGGGTCGCGGTCGCATCGAACAATCACTTGCTGTCGACGGTGGCGTGGCGCCGCGGCCAAAGCACCGACTATGCGCTCGAGGGCAGCGTCTTCATGGCCGGTGCGGTCGTGCAGTGGCTGCGCGACGGGCTGAAGATCATCCGCACGGCGGCGGAGGTCGAAGCACTCGCCGCGAGCGTACCTGACAATGGCGGGGTGTATCTTGTCCCTGCCTTCACGGGCCTTGGCGCGCCGCACTGGGATCCCTATGCGCGCGGCGCGATCTTTGGCCTGACACGGGGCGCGACCGGCGCCCATCTCGCGCGCGCCGCGCTCGAAGCGATTGCCTTCCAGAGTGCCGAGGTCCTGCATGCCATGGAAGGCGACGCCGGTCTGCGGCTGAGCGAGCTGCGCGTCGATGGCGGTGCCACCGCCAACGAACTCCTCATGCAATTTCAGGCTGACCTCCTCGGCGTCTCGGTCGTGCGACCGAAGGTCACCGAGACGACGGCCCTTGGCGCAGCCTACCTGGCGGGGCTCGGCGTCGGTTTCTGGCGCGATACCGCCGAGCTGGTCGCCAACCGGCAGATCGATCGCCGCTTTGAGCCGGCCATGGCGCGCGATCAGGCGGCCACCTTAACCGCCGGGTGGGACAAAGCCGTCGCGCGGGCAATGGGCTGGGCCGTGGGCGCCGAGGCCCGGGCGCGGGGCGAGCCAGACGGGGAGCGCTAGCCCTTGACACGCCCGGTCACTTCGCCGGAAGCAGCCGATCGCCTGATAGAACAGGGTAACGGGTTCGAAGAACGCGGAGATTTCGAGGCCGCCCTGAGCTGCTACCGCGAGGCTGTGCACTTGGCCCCACATCATTCCCGGGCGCACATGAATGTCGGCAATGCGCTGCAGCGCTTAGGCCGCCTGAGCGAGGCGCTCGCGGCACAACGCGAAGCGTCCGTGCGCGCGCCAGACTACGCTCCGGCGCACTTCAACGTGGCCTCGCTGCTTGTGGCGTCAGGCGATCTGACCGGGGCCGAAAGCGAGCTGCGCGATGCGCTGCGCCTGAAGCCGGACATGGCCGAGGCCATGGTTGTGCTTGCCGATGTGCTCGAAGCGACCGGGCGCATCGCCGACGCCGAGGCTGAACTGAAGTGCGCGCTGCGCCTGCGCCCGGGTTTTGCCGGCGCGGCGCTCAATCTCGGCCTACTCTATCTTCATAGCGACCGGATCGACCAGGCGGAGGCCACATTGCTCCAGGCGGCTTCGATGGATCCCTCGCTGGCCTCCGTCGAGTCGGCGCTCGGCGGGCTCTATCTTCGGACAGGGCGCGTATCCGCTGCCCGTCACGCATTTCGCCACGCACTGGACAAGGACCCAACTTTCCATGGCGCCCAGAGCCCCTTACTTTTCTCCCTCAATCTGAGCCCCGAGTTTGACGCCGCCACGATCTTTCGCGAACACGCGCGCATCGGCCAAGTCATGGTTCGATTGGCTGAACACGCATTCGCTACCTGGACCAATAGACCGGACGCCGAACGCAGAATAAGGATCGGGTATGTTTCCGGTGACTTCCGCAAGCACCCCATCGGGCTGTTCTTGCGACCGGTGCTGGAGCAGCACGATCGCGCACGCCACGAAGTGCATTGCTACTCAAATCACAAGACGGTCGACGAGGTCACGCGCCTGCTGCAGCAGTCGGTCGAACATTGGCACCCTATCGCGGCCGAAAGCGATCGCGGTGTAGCCGACCGGGTCCGCCGCGACGAGATCGACATCCTGGTCGACCTTTCCGGACACACGGAGCATAACCGGCTCGCGGTTTTTGCCATGCACCCCGCCCCGATTCAGGCTGCATGGCTCGGCTACCTCAATACAACCGGACTTGCGACGATGGACTACCGGATCTGTGATCGGCACACCGATCCGGAGGGCGCGACCGAGCACCTGCACAGCGAGCGGTTGCAGCGTATGCCGCACAGCCAATGGTGCTATGCGCCCTACTACGATGTGCCACTCGTTGCGCCTGACCCGGGCGAAGGACGCACTGCGGTCGTCTTTGGATCGTTCAACCAGTACATGAAGATCAGCGATAGCTGTCTGGATCTCTGGTGCCGGATCCTCGCGCAACTGCCCGAGGCCAGGCTGCTGGCGCTTGGCGTGCCCGGCGGAAAAACACAAGATGCATTTCGCCATCGCCTCGCGACAAGAAACATCGATCAGGACCGCGTTGACGTTCGTGATCGAGTGGGGATACTCGAGTATTTTGCCGCTATTGCCAGCGTCGACATTGCTCTGGACACCTTCCCCTACAACGGCGCTACCACTACCCTCGACACGTTGTGGATGGGCGTTCCAATGGTCGCCCTGCGCGGAGATCGCAGCATCGCCCGGGGCAGTTATAGCATTCTGCAGACGATGAATCTTCCGGAGCTGATCGCCAGCGGGCCGGACGACTACGGCCAACTCAATGTCTTGCTTGCACGTGATCGAAACTGGCGCGCCAGGCTGCGGCTCGGCCTTCGCAGCCGACTCGAGGCCTCGCCGCTTATGAACGGCGCGATGTTTGTCACCGAACTCGAATCCGTCTATCGCCAGATGTGGCGGGCGTGGTGCGACGTCCAGCGCGGAGTTCACGTGGCCGGGCGCATTTGAGGAAGAACGGCCCCGTCGCTTATCATGAGCGCCAGGTGTTCTTCACCGGATCGACTTGCGGTGCATTGCGAGGCGGTCGGGATAGCGCAGGCGTTCACCGTACGTTTCCCGCAAAGCGCAGCATCATGATCAAAATCATCCGGGCCTTGACTCGGGGCGCCCGAGGCAGCAGGGGCGAGCGCCATACCGGCCCACGGGTTCTCAATGTCGGGGGCAATGACCGGCACATTCCCATCCCTGCGCACTACTTCGGTTGGGACCAGGTGCTGCTCGATATCGACGCCAGCATGCGCCCTGACGTCGTCTGCGATGCGCGGCAGCTTGCGTCGCTCCCCGCCGCCCAGTTTGACGCCGTCTACTGCGCGCATAATTTTGAACACTACTACCCTCATGACGGCCGCAAGGTCTTGCATGGCTTTCTGCACGTGCTCAAAAGCGACGGCTTTGCCGAGATTCACGTCCCCGATCTGAAGACCGTGATGCAAAAGGTCGTCGACTCGAACCTTGATATCGAGGAGGAGCTCTACCGCTCGCCGGCAGGTCCGATCACCGTCCGGGACGTAATCTATGGCTATGCCAAAGAAATTGAGGAATCGGGCCAGGATTACTTTGCCCACAAGACAGGGTTCACACCGCGCTCGCTGCGCGCGATTCTGCAGCAAGCCGGCTTCGGTGACATTTTTGTTTCGGTTGCAGCGGAAGCTTTTGCCGTGCGCGCGTTTGCGTTCAAAGCAACCCCCACCGCAGCGCAGCGCGCCTTGCTGGAGCTTCCCGCCGCGCCGAGCTGAAGTCCGATTGCACTGCGTCCACGCGGTGCGAGGCGCCCGAATCGCGTCAGCGCAATCAGCCGCAGGTTACGGATGGCGGCGGCGTGGGTCGGTCCGGCCGAGCCGCGGCGCTTTGCCTGGGCAAGAAATGTGCATATACTCTTATTCGCGTGCCTATGCCCATTTCTCGCTCTCGCGTCCCAATGGCGGCCTTGTCCACCTGCGCGTGCGGCCGCCTGCGGCGCGCGACCCGGGCGCTGACCCAGCTCTATGACGACCTGCTGATCCCTTCGGGGCTACGGGTGACGCAGCTATCGCTCCTGCGCATGTTGGCGCGCGAGGGCAAGACGCGTATCTCGGAACTCGCCGAGCTGTTGCTCCTCGACCGCACGGCGCTCTCGCGCACGCTCGAACCGCTCGTCAAGCGCGGCCTGGTGTCGATCGTGCAAGGTCGCGACGCGCGCACGCGCGAGGTATCGCTGACCGGAAACGGCGAACGGGCCCTGCGCGCGGCTAAGCCGCATTGGCAGCGCGCCCAGGTGCGGGTCGCCAGCGCGCTTGGTTCAGGAAGGCTCGAAACGCTGCTGGAGACGCTCGCTGCGATCGAGGCCCTGCACCCCGATTCCGGCGCACGCGTAAGTTGACGCTCGGGCGCAAGGCAAGGATCGTGTCTTCACCCCATTTGAACTCACGTTCGGCCAACACTGTCCTCATCTGCGGCGGGCTGATTCTGACGCTGGCGATGGGCATCCGGCACGGCTTCGGGCTGTTCCTGCAGCCGATGAGCGCGGACCTGCATTGGGGTCGCGAGACATTCGCGCTGGCGATCGCGGTGCAGAATCTTGTCTGGGGCGCGACCCAGCCGTTTGCCGGCATGGTCGCCGACAAGTACGGCTCGGGGCGCGTCGTGCTTGGCGGCGCGCTTCTCTATGTCCTCGGCCTGGTGCTGATGGCGCACCCGGGCGCGCCGTGGATGTTCGTGCTCTCGGCAGGGGTGCTGATCGGCGCCGGGCTCTCCGGCGTCACCTTCAGCGTCATCTCCGGCGTTCTGGGTCGCACCTTCCCGGCGGAAAAGCGCAGCATGGCGCTGGGAATCTCCGCGGCGGCCGGTTCGTTCGGGCAGTTCGCGCTCTTGCCCTTGACGCAGGTGCTGCTGTCGCATGTGGGATGGTACGGCGCGCTGCTCACGCTCGCCGCGGTCGGCCTGCTGATGGCACCACTGGCGGCGACGATGGTCGAGAAGAAGCAGCACCAGCAGCATATTTTCAAGCAATCCGTCGCTGAGGCAGCGCGCGAGGCGCTGGGCCATCGTGGTTACGTGCTCTTGACGCTCGGTTTTTTCGTGTGCGGCTTCCAGGTCGTTTTCATCGGCGTGCATCTGCCGTCGTACCTGCTCGACAAGGGCATGCCGGCCAGCCTCGGCGTGACTGCGCTGGCGCTGATCGGACTGTTCAACATCGTCGGGACGTACACCACCGGCTGGCTGGGCGCGAAGGTGCCCAAGCGCACCATACTGTCGTGCATCTATTTTGCTCGCGCGGCGGTGATCGCGCTGTTCATCTGGCTGCCGCTGTCGAGGTGGAGCGTCTACGCCTTCGCCGTAACACTGGGCCTGCTCTGGCTGTCCACGGTGCCGCCGACCAACGGCATCGTTGGCCAGGTGTTCGGCGTGCGCTATATGGCGATGCTGACCGGGATCACCTTCTTCAGCCACCAGATCGGAAGCTTCCTCGGCGCCTGGCTCGGCGGATATTTGTTCGACCGCCTCGGCAGCTACGATCTTGTCTGGTACCTTTCGATCGCGCTTGGCGTCGTGGCCGGCTTGCTCAACCTGCCCATCGACGAGCGCGAGATCAAGCGGCCTGCAAGCGCGCGCGGCGCGATGTAGTCCCCGAAGACCGGGAAGCGCGTTACACCGGTCGCACGAGGTCGAGCGCGTCGGTGATGACCGCGTCCACGCCCCACGCCAGGAGCTGCGCCACCCGCTGCGGATCGTTCGCCGTGTACGTCAGCACCCTGTATCCGGACCGGTGCCCTGCCGCGACTGTCTCCGCCTCCAGCCCGCGCCAGTCGGCATTGAGGGCAACGCACTCGAGCCGCGCGAGTCGCGCTTGCCAATCCGGAGGGACCTCGTCGACGAGGAGCGCACGCGGCAATTCCGGCACCGCGGCGCGTGCCGCAGCGAGGGCGTCTTCCGCAAACGATGACAACAAAGGCGGCACCGGGGCGGCGCGCCACAGCGCCCGCGCGGCGCGCGCGACCGCGCTACCGGTGTCGCGCTCGCGGCCGGGCACCGGCTTGATTTCGACGTTGCAGGCCACGCCGTTGGCGAGCGCCCAGCGGGCGATGGCGGACAAGCTGGGAAGGGGCTCGCCGGCATACACCGCGGAATGCCAACTGCCCGCATCGAGCCCGGACAGTTCCGCCCACGACAGCGCATCGGCGCGCCCGGCGCCATCGGTCGTGCGGTCGAGGGTGTCGTCGTGGAGCAGGAACGGCACGCCGTCGGCCGACAGCTTGACGTCAAACTCGACCATGCGATAGCCGAGCGCATAGCCCTCGCGCATCGCCGCCAGCGTGTTCTCCGGCGCGAGCTTGCCGGCGCCGCGGTGCGCAACATAACGCGGGTAGGGCCAGCCCCTCATGGGATCCGGGCGCCGCTGTTGGCGTCGAACAGGTAGACCCGCGCCGGTGCCGCAGCGAGGGCGATCGGCTCACCGACGGTCGCCGCCGTGCCGGGCGGCAGCCGGGCGATGATCGATGCGCCGGCCACGGCGACGTGAATGAGCGTGTCGGCGCCGAGGACCTCGATCATCTCGACGCTGCCGACCAGATTGGCGGCGCTCGGCGCGCAGGGCGTCAAGTGCTCCGGACGCACGCCGGCGGTAACCTTGCGACCCTCGCCGACGTTCGCAGCTCCCATGACTCCGCCACCACCGTCGAGCGCGATCCGTCCGCCTGCTTCGACCTTGCCGGCGAGGAAATTCATCGCCGGCGAGCCGATGAAGCCGGCCACGAACACACTCGCCGGATTCTCGTAGACCTGCATCGGCGTGCCGATCTGCTCGGCGCGGCCCGCGTGCATCACGATCATCCGCTGCGCAAGCGTCATGGCCTCGACCTGGTCATGCGTGACGTACATGCTGGTGGTTCCGAGGCGGCGGTGCAGCTTCTGTATTTCGAAGCGCATCTGGACGCGGAGCTTGGCGTCGAGGTTCGACAGCGGCTCGTCGAAGAGGAACACCGCCGGCTCGCGCACGATCGCGCGCCCCATGGCAACGCGCTGCCGCTGCCCTCCCGAAAGGTCCCGGGGCCGGCGTTCGAGCAGCGGACCCAATTCCAGAATCTCCGCCGCGCGCTTGACCTTTGCGGCGATGTCGCTCCTGGCAAGCCCGCGGATACGCAGTCCATAGGCCATATTGTCGAACACGTTCATGTGCGGATAGAGCGCGTAATTCTGGAACACCATCGCCACGTCGCGATCCTTCGGCTCGAGCCGGTTGACGACGCGATCGCCGATGACGATCTCGCCGGCGGAGATCGGCTCCAGCCCGGCAACCATCCGCAGCAGCGTCGACTTGCCGCAGCCCGACGGGCCGACGATGACGATGAATTCGCCGTCGGCCGCGTCGATGGATACGCCGTGGACCACCTCGGTGTCGCCATAGCTCTTGCGCACGTCGCGCAGCTGGACTTTTGCCATGGCCTATCGCCCGTCCGGTGCCTCGCGCCGCGTCATTTTTCCGCGTCCACGAGGCCCTTCACGAACCACCGCTGCATGAGCAGTACCACGGTCACCGGCGGCAGGAGGGCCAGCACCGCCGTGGCCATCACCAGCTGCCATTCGGTTGCGGCGTCGCCACCCGCCATCATGCGCTTGATGCCGATCACCACCGTGTACATGCTCTCCTGGGTGGTAACGAGCAGCGGCCAGAGATACTGGTTCCAGCCGAGGATGAACATGATCACGAACAGCGCCGCGATGTTGGTGCGCGACAGAGGCACGACCACATCCTTGAAAAAACGCAGCGGCCCGGCACCGTCGATGCGGGCCGCCTCGGCGAGCTCATCGGGAATCGTGCGGAAGAACTGGCGGAACAGGAAGGTCGCGGTCGCCGATGCGATTAGGGGCAATGTCAGCCCGGCGTAGGTATCGACCAGGTGCAGCTGCGCGACAACCGCGTAGGTTGGAAAGATGCGGACCTCGACCGGAAGCATGAGGGTGACGAAGATGAGCCAGAAGCAAGTCTTGCGCAACGGAAAGCGGAAGTAGACGATCGCGAACGCAGACAGCATGGAGATCACGATCTTGCCGACGGCGATCGAGAGCGCCATGACCAAGCTGTTCCACATCATGCGGCCGACCGGAGCGGTCGAGCCGAAAGTGCTGCCGTGGCTCAGCACCTGGGCGTAGTTGTCCAGCAGGTGGCCGCCGGGCAACAGCGGCATCGGCACGGTGATCACCTGGTCGAACGACAGGGTCGAGGCCACGAACGCGATGTACAGCGGCAGCGCTACCACGGCAACGCCGGCAATGAGCACCAGGTGGCTTGCGACCTTCAGCAGCGGGCGGTTTTCGACCATGGGGTCAGTACTGGACCCTGCGTTCGACGAAGCGGAACTGGAACAGCGTAAGCGCCATGACGATCGTCATGAGCACGACCGACTGCGCCGCGGAGCTGCCCAGGTCGAGTGCCTGCTGCCCGTCCTGATAGACCTTGAGCACGAGGATCATGGTCGCCTGTACCGGCCCGCCGTGGGTCGAGGCGTCGACGATGGCGAAGGTGTCGAAGAAGGCGTAAACGAGATTGACCACAAGCAGGAAGAACGCGGTCGGGGAGAGCAGTGGAAAAATGATCGTCCAGAATCGCCGCCCTGGGCCCGCGCCGTCGATGGCTGCCGCTTCGATGAGCGAGCGCGGTACCGCCTGCAGCCCGGCGAGGAAGAACAGGAAGTTGTAGCTGATCTGCTTCCAGACGGCCGCGACCACGATGAGGATCAATGCGTGCGTCGGATTGAGCAGGTAATCCCATTGGACGCCGAGCGCGCGCAGCAGGTGGGTAAGGACACCGAGGGTCGGGTTGAGCAGAAACACCCACAGCACCGCGGCGACCGCCGCTGCCACCGCGTAGGGGCAGATCAGCAAGGTCTTGTAGAACATCGCGCCGCGAACCACGCCGTCGGCGAACACCGCCAGCAGCAGGGACAGAGCCAGCCCCAGGGTCGCGACCAGGACCGAGAAGACAGCGGTGATCCGGAACGACGCGAGGTAGAGCGGATCGTTGAACAGATCGCGGAAGTTGTCGAGCCAGACGAACTGCTTGGACGCGGCAAACGCGTCTTGAACGAACAGGGACTGCCAGAGCGCCTGCGACGCCGGCCAGAAGAAGAAAACGAGGGTGATCAGGATCTGCGGGGCGACCAGCGCGTAGGGCAACCACGTCGAACCGAAGACAACTCGCTTCTCCATTGCTCCCTCAACCGGCTGCCTGCCGCCCGGCGCAGCGGCAAAGGCCGGGCGGCGCCTACATCGCCCGCCCTGACCTCACGGATTGGCCTTGCGGAAGCGGTCGAGCTGCTCGTTGCCGCGCTTGACCGCGTCGTCGAGTGCCGCCTTGGCGGTTTTCTGGCCGCTCCAGACCGACTCCAGCTCCTCGTCGATGATATTGCGTATCTGCACAAAGTTGCCCAGGCGCAGGCCTTTCGAATTCGGGGTCGGAGGCTTGTTGGTCAGCTCCTTGATCGCGATATCGGTGCCCGGGTTCTTCTCGTAGAAGCCCTGCTTGCGCGTCAGCTCATACGCCGCGAGGGTGATCGGGACGTAGCCGGTCGTTTGATGCCAGTCTGCCTGCACTTCCGGGGAGGACAGGAAGGTGAAGAACTTGGCAATGCCCTTGTACACGTTTGGGTCCTTCTGATTCAGCACCCACAGCGTCGCCCCGCCGATGATCGTGTTCTGTGGCGCTCCGGCGACATCAGGCCAATAGGGCAGCGTGCCGACGGACCAGTCGAACTTCGCGTTGGCCTTGATGTTGGCGTACGAGCCGCTGGACGTGGTGATCATGCCGCATTCGCCGCTGGTGAACGCGGCAAGCGGCTCGTCCTTGCGTCCGGCATAGGTGAAGGTTCCCTTCTTCGCCCAGTCGCCGAGCGTCTGGATGTGCCGCACTTGCAGGGGGCCGTTGAACTCGAGGCGGGTATCGGGCCCGCCAAGGCCGTTTTCCTCGGTGCTGAACGGCACATTGTGCCAGGCGCTGAAGCTTTCGAGCTGAACCCACGACTGCCAGCCGGTAGTGAAGCCGCAGGCCATGCCCGAGGCTTTCAGCTTCTCGGCCGCCGCTCCGACCTCCGGCCAGGTCTTCGGTGGCTGGTTCGGATCAAGGCCGGCCTTCTTGAACGCGTCCTTGTTGATGTAGAGCACCTGAGTCGAACTGTTGAAAGGCATCGAGATCAGGTGCCCTTGCGTATCGGAGTAGTAGGACGATACCGCGCCAAGAAACGATTTCGGATCGAACTTCTCCCCCGCTTCGGCCATGAGCTGGTAGACCGGCTTCACCGCGCCCTTGGCAGCCATCATGGTCGCCGTGCCGACCTCGAATACCTGGACAATCTGCGGTGGATTGCCGGCGCGGTAGGCCGCAATCGCAGCGGTCATCGATTCGTCGTACTGGCCCTTATAGACGGCGGTGACGTGATAGTCCCTTTGGCTCGCATTGAATTTCTCGGCAAGCTCATTGACCTTGTCGTTGAGCTTGCCGGTCATCGAATGCCACCATTGGATCTCGGTGCTGGCCTGCGCCAGCGTGGCGAGGCCGAGCAGCACTGCGACCGTTACGCCGCGTGCCAGGCCCAGGGTGCGGCTGTGCATGACATTCCTCCCGTTGACGAACGTGCAATGTTGAACTTTCCGGGTGACGATTCTATTGCAAACTGCGTCGGCTTGCGCGCCCCATTGTCTGTCCGCGCCCTGAACAGAGCCGGTGGCCGGATACCGGCCGTCTGTCGGTGCGCCGAGCAGGCGGCGCCGGTGCTGCTAGAATCGTGTGCGACCTTCTCCTCCGGAGAGCGCTTTGAGCGGGCAACCGATGCGGCGCTGCGTGCGCGTGGCGCTTGCTTGTGCGCTTGCCACCTTGGCCGGCGTCGTGCCAGGGGCGGGCCATGCGCAGGCCTATCCGACCAGGCCGATTCGCCTGGTGGTGCCGTTCCCGCCCGGCGGCTCGCTCGATGTGGTGGCGCGGGCGATCGGACAGAAGCTCGCCACCGCGTGGGGACAACCCGTCGTCATCGACAACCGGCCTGGCGCAGGGGGCAACATCGGCGCCGATCTGGTGGCCAAGAGCCCGCCGGACGGGTACACGATCCTGGAAGGAGCGCTGTCCACACACGCGGTCAACGTGAGCCTTTACGGCAAGCTGCCCTACGACCCGATCAAGGATTTCGCCCCGATCACGCTCGTGGCGACAACCCCGAACGTGCTGGTGCTCAACGCCGCCTTCCCGGTGAATTCCGTGCCGGAGCTCATCGCCTACGCCAAGGCGCATCCGGGCGCGCTGTCGTTCGGCTCGGGTAGCAACGGCAGCGCCGGTCACCTAGCCGGAGAGCTGTTCAAGACCGAGGCCGGCGTCGACATGGTGCACGTTCCGTACAAAGGCGCCGCGCCAGCGCTGCAGGCGCTGCTCGCCGGCGACACGCAGCTCATGTTCGACAACCTCGCCAACTCGATGCCGCAGCTCAAGGCGGGCAAATTGAAGGCGCTGGCGGTGACGACCGCCAAGCGCTCCCCGCTCGCGCCCGAGTTGCCCACGCTCGCTGAGACCGGGTTGCCTGGATTCGACATTTATACCTGGTGGGGCTTCATGGCGCCGGCAGGCACCGCGCCGGAAATTATTGCCAAGTGGAACGCCGAGGTTGCGCGTATTCTGGGCACGCCGGAGATGAAGGCGTTCTTCGCCCAGCAGGGTGCCGAGCCCGCGCCAACGAGCCCCGGCCAATTCGCCGCGCTAATCAGGAGTGAGATTCCCAAGTACGCCAGGATCATCAAGGACTCCGGCGCCAAGGTCGACTGAAACGGAGGAAGCCATGATGCGCATTCTGCAACGCGCGGTGCCATTGGTCGTGCTGGCGGTGATTGCGGCCGCTGCCGGCGCCCAGGTCTACCCAACCAAGCCGATCCGGCTGGTCGTGCCCTTCCCGCCCGGCGGCACGACCGACATCCTCGCGCGCGAGGTCGGGCAACGTCTCTCGCTGTCCTTGGGGCAGTCCGTCGTGGTCGACAACCGCCCGGGAGCGGCCGGCAACATCGGCTCCGAGCTGGTCGCCAAGAGCGCCCCGGACGGGTACACGCTGCTCATGGCCACGGTCGGCACACACGCGATCAATCCCAGCCTGTACGCCAAGATGCCCTACGACCACGTGAAGGACTTCGCGCCGGTGATCCTGGTTGCGAGCGTTCCCAACGTGCTGGAGGTCACCCCGTCCCTGCCCGTCTATTCGGTTGCCGATCTGATCAAGCTCGCGAAGGAGAAGCCGGGCCAGATCAACTTCGCTTCGTCGGGTAGCGGCACATCGATCCACCTTTCGGGCGAACTGTTCAAGACGATGGCGGGTGTCGACATGACGCACGTGCCCTACAAGGGCAGCGCGCCCGCCCTCGCCGATCTGATCGGGGGCCAGGTGCAGGTGATGTTCGACAACCTTCCGTCGTCTCTGCCGCAGATCAAGGCTGGCAAGCTGCGGGCGATTGCCGTGACCTCGGCCGAACGCGCGCCAGCATTGCCGAACGTACCGACGATTGCGGAGAGCGACTTGCCCGGGTTCGAGGCGACGTCATGGTTTGGCCTGGTCGCCCCCGCCGGCACGCCGCCGGCCATCATTGCGCGCATCAACACCGATGTGAACCAGTGGCTGCAGAGTTCCGAAGCCAAGGAGAAACTGCTGGCGCAGGGCGCAGTTGCGGCAGGCGGCACGCCGGAGCAGTTTGCCGCCTACATCCATGCCGAGACCGAGAAGTGGGCTCGGGTTGTGAAAGCCTCGGGGGCCAGGGTCGATTGACTATCGGCCGCGCGGCAGCAGCACCTTGCGCCGGCCTTCGTCTACAATGACGCTTCCGCTCCCGGAAGGTCCCATGTCCGTCTCACCCGCAACCGTGCGGTCCGCCGAACCGGTCCTGCGCGCCGCCACGACTCCCCCGGCAGCCCTCCCGGTCACGCGCGCCTTGTTTGATCAGGTGATGGTCCCCTGCTACGCGCCTGCGGAATTCATTCCGGTCCGCGGCCAGGGGTCGCGCGTCTGGGACCAGCAGGGCAGGATGTACATCGACTTCGCCGGCGGGGTCGCGGTCACGGCACTGGGCCATTGCCACCCGGCGCTCGTCAAGGCCCTGACCGAACAGGCGCATGTGCTCTGGCACGTGTCGAACTGGATGACCAATGAGCCCGCTCTGCGGCTGGCGCAGAAACTCGTCGATGCCACGTTTGCCGAGCGCGTGTTCCTTTGCAACTCCGGCGCCGAAGCGAACGAAGCGGCGCTCAAGCTGGCGCGACGTTATGCGCACGATCGCTGCGGGGCGGAAAAATTCCGCGTGATTTCCACCCTGAACGCGTTTCACGGACGAACGCTGTTCACGGTAACGGCGGGAGGACAGGCGAAGTACTCCACCGGCTTCGGGCCGCAGCCAACCGGATTTACGCACATCCGCTACAACGATCTCGGCGGCCTCGAAGCGGCGTTCGCAGAGGAAGGCGGCGACGACGTCTGCGCGGTGATCCTGGAGCCGATGCAGGGCGAGGGCGGCATGATCCCGGGAACGCCCGAGTTCCTGGCCGCCGCGCGGCGCCTGTGCGACGAGCACGATGCCCTGCTCATCTTCGACGAGATCCAGAGCGGCATGGGCCGCACCGGCGCGCTTTTTTCGTACATGCAAAAAGGCGTCGTGCCGGATATCCTCACCAGCGCCAAGGGACTCGGCGGCGGTTTCCCCATCGGGGCGATGCTCACGACGAGCGAGGTCGCGGGCGCGTTCACGGTCGGGGTCCACGGCACGACCTTCGGTGGCAATCCGCTCGCCTGCGCGGTCGCGAGCGCCGCGTTCGACGTGATCAATACCACCGAGGTGCTCGAGGGCGTGAAGGCTCGGCACGCGTTGTTCATGGAGGGGCTGCGCACGATCAACGCCCGGCGCGAGGTGTTCAGCGACATCCGCGGCGAAGGCGTTTGGCTTGGCTGCGAACTCTCCGAGCGCTGGCAGGGCAAGGGCATGGACGTGATGCGCGCCGCGGGCGACGCCGGGCTGCTGGTGCTCATCGCCGGGCCGGACGTCGTGCGCATCGCGCCCTCGCTCGTCATCAGTCTGGACGAGATCCTGGAAGGTCTTGCGCGGCTGGAGACGGCCCTGGCCAAGTCGCTGACCTGAGCCTCACCGCGGGCCGATGTTCCACGTCCGGCCGATCGCGCGGGAGGACCTGCCCTCGCTGCTCGCCCTCTCCGAGCGTACCGGCTCGGGCTTGACCACGCTGCCGGCCAACGCCGAACGGCTGGCGCAGCGCATCGAGCGCTCGCTGGCTTCGTTCGCTGGCGAGGCGGCGAAGGCCGATGCGTGCTACGTCTTCGTGCTCGTCGACGGCGGCAGCGGCGGCGTGGTGGGCATCAGCGCCATCGAGGCCGCCGTAGGCTTGTCCGAGCCCTGGTACAACTACCATGTAGGCACTCAGGTGCACGCCTCGCGCGAACTGGGCGTCTACACGGCGGCGCCGACGCTTTTTCTTACCAATGATCACACCGGCGACAGCGAGTTGTGCTCGCTGTTTCTCGACTCGCGCCACCGCCGCGCGAAGAACGGGCCGTTGCTCTCCAAGGCGCGGCTGCTTTTCATTGCCGAATTTGCCGAGCTTTTTGCGCCGAAGGTCATCGCCGAGTTGCGTGGCCGGCTCGATGCCGACGGCAGGAGCCCGTTCTGGGAGGGTCTTGGCCGGCATTTCTTTGTGATGGATTACTCCCGTGCCGACTACCTGACCGGTATCGGTCAGAAGGCATTTATCGCCGAGCTCATGCCGCGCCACCCCGTATACGTCACGTTGTTGCCCGCCGCGGCCCGCGCGGTGATCGGCGAGGTCCACGCCGATTCGCAGCCGGCGCGCGCCATGCTGGAGAAGGAGGGGTTCCGCTACGAAGGCTACGTTGACATTTTCGATGCCGGGCCGACCCTGGAATGCTTTCGCGACAACATACGCGTGGTGCGCGAGAGCCAGACCTTCGCCGTCAGGGTCGGCGAACACGACCCGGTCCCGGACAACCTGACCGACGACGTAGTCTGGCTGGTCGCCAATCGCAGCTTCGAACGCTTTCGCGCAGTGCTCGCTCGAGCGCCGGCGCGCGTTGCCCGGTTCCCGCTCCTGCCGCACGCCGCCGCCATACTCGGCATCAGCGATGGCGACAGCGTGCGCGCGGTGCCCCTCTCGGAGCGAGACGCGCCGTGAACGCGGCCCAGCCGGTCGAGGTTAATTTCGACGGCTTGCCGGGGCCGACGCACAACTACAGCGGCCTGGCGACCGGCAACCTCGCCTCCGAACGGAACAAGAGCCTGGTCGCCAACCCGCGCCGGGCGGCGCTGCAGGGGCTCGCCAAGATGAAGGCGCTTGCCGACCGCGGCTTCGCGCAGGCGGTGCTGCCGCCGCACGAGCGGCCGGACGTGGCGGCGTTACGCGCGCTCGGCTTCGCCGGTAACGATGCGGCGCTGCTCGCGACGGCTGCGCGTCAGGCCCCGCAGCTGCTGGCCGCATGCTCGTCGGCAGCGGCGATGTGGGTCGCCAACGCCGCGACCGTGAGCCCCTCCGCCGACACCGCGGACGGCCGCGTTCATTTCACGCCTGCCAACCTCGTCGCCCATTTTCACCGCTCGCTCGAGGCAGCGACGACCACGCGCGTATTGCGCTCGATCTTCGCCGACGGGCGGCATTTTGTCGTACATGATCCGTTGCCTGCGGCACCTCAGCTCGGCGACGAGGGTGCGGCCAACCACACTCGCTTCGATTCCGGCGTCGAGCTTTTTGTCTACGGCCGCACGGGCCTGATCGCCGACACGCTCGCTCCGCGCCGGTTTGTGGCGCGGCAGACGCGCGAGGCTTGCGAAAGCGTCGCCCGCCGGCACGGGCTTGCGCCGGAGCGCACGCTGTTTGCCCAGCAGCACCCGGATGCGATCGACGCCGGCGTGTTCCACAACGACGTGATCTCCGTCGGCAACGGCGCCGTCCTTTTCTGCCACGAACGTGCGTACGTAGGACAGGACGCGCTGCTCGCCGCGTTGCGTGAGCGAATTGGCGCTGCCTTCACGCCCATCGTCGTGCGGGAACGCGACGTGAGTCTCGATACTGCGGTAAGCACGTATCTGTTCAACAGCCAGTTGCTCGCCCGCGATGACGGCGGTTTGCTGCTCGTCGCGCCTGCCGAATGCCAGGAGGAAGCAAGCGTACGCTCGCTGCTCGACCGCCTTACCGCCGGCGATGGACCAATCCGCGAGGTGCTCACATTCGACTTGCGGCAGAGCATGCAAAATGGCGGCGGCCCGGCGTGCCTTCGTCTCCGCGTTGTCCTCGCGCCCGAAGAGCGCGCGGCAATCGGTGCACGGGTGTGGCTCGACGAAGCCCAGTACGCCGCGCTCACCGCATGGGTGGAGCGGCATTATCGCGACCGGCTCGCACCCGCCGATCTCGCCGACCCGGCGCTGCTTATCGAATCCCGGCGCGCCCTCGACGAGCTGTCGCGGCTCCTTGCCCTGCCCAACGTCTTCGCATTCCAAACCTGAGCGGCGTTCATCGGTATTCGCGCGCTGCCCGCCACGGTTAAGCGCGTGGTGAGTGCAGGCTCAGCCCGAAGCCACTTCTGCGGCGGCCGCGAACGGCCGGCGCGGAGCCTCGGCAGGCTTAAGCTTGGTTTAAGGTTCCCGCCGTATTGTCGGTGTCGTAGCGCGCCTCAAACGAGGCAGAGAACTTTCGGAACCGTTTCCGAGTGGAGGTCTTATGAAGCACCGATTGCATCATACCTTCTTGTGTTTGCTGGGACTGGCGGTTGCTGTCTCCACGGGCGCAGTTGCGCAGCAACCGGTGGTTGCGGGCAATGACCAGACCGCTGTGACGGCTCCGCCGGTACAAGGCGAACTCGATGCCCTGCTGGCGCCGATCGCGCTTTATCCGGACCAGCTATTGGCCCAGATACTCATGGCGTCGACGTATCCTCTCCAGGTTGTGCAGGCGGCGCGGTTTGTGCAGCAAAATCCCTCGCTTACCGGCGATGCGCTCGACCAAGCGCTGCGTAATGAGACCTGGGATCCGAGTGTGATTTCACTAGCTGCCTATCCTCAGGTGCTGATGATGATGAACGACAGGCTTGACTGGACGCAGCGCCTGGGTAACGCCTTTCTCGCCGACCAGCAGCAGGTCATGGATACCGTACAGATGTTGCGCAGCAGAGCACAAGCGGCGGGAACGCTTCAGAGTACACCGCAGCAAACCGTGACGGATCAAGGGGGCTACATAGACATCGAACCGGCGCAGCCGCAATACGTGTACGTGCCGGTCTATGACCCGCGGGTCATCTATGGTGCGTGGTGGGACCCGGCCTATCAGCCGGTCTTCTGGTACCCGCCCCCGATCTACGGTTACCCTGATCTATCAGCTGGAATCGTGGCCGGCATATTCTTCGGCTGGCCCTGTGCAATTTCATATAACCACTGGGGGTGGGCGCACCCGAACTGGCGCGGTCACGACATCGATATCGATGTCCACAACAACTACTTGGCTAATCGACAGCAGTACGCCGGCCGGGGCAATGGAATCTGGACGCACTCGCCAGACCAGCGCAATAGCCTGGCCTATGGCAGCAGCCGCGGTCAGGGCCCAATGATGCCGCCCAACACGGCTGCGTTCCAAGCGCGCGAGCCCTCTAGCGGGCGTGGCCTGCCGCCGCAACAAGTCGGCGCGCGCCCGATGCCACCGTCGCAACAGGCTATCGTCCGCGCCCTTGCGCAACCACAGCCCTCCGTGCACGCCGTGGCACAACCGCAGCGCAGGATAACGCCGGTTCCGCAACCGCAACCGATCGCGCACGCGACGCCACAGGCCCCACGGGCGCTTGGTCGACCTGCTACGCCGCCTCAGCCCTTCGCGCGTGCCCTGCAGCCGTCGCAACAGAGCAGGCTTCTGCCGGCGTCCCAACCACGACCGTTCACCCACGTGGTACAACCGCGCCAGCGATCGGTTGCCGGTTCGGTTCCCCGCCAACAGGAGTTCGCGCGCGCGATGCAGCCGTCATATCAGACGATGGCGCGTCCGGCGCCCGTACGGCAGCCAATGGCCCGGCCCGTGCCACAACGATCCGCAGCGCAACCCAGGTACTACGCACCGCCGCACGCGCAGGTACGAGCGAACACGAGTCATGGCGCAATGGGCCGCCAGGCGAGTAGCGCTCCGAACCGATTCGTCAGATCGAGAAGCTGACGCTAACCAACAGACCGCGTCCGTCCGGACCGGCATCAAACCCAATGGTGGCGCGATGCCGGTCGACGATGCTCTTGACGATCGCGAGTCCCAGGCCGCTGCCGGGAACATCGGATTCGCGGCCGCGAAAGAATCGATCAAATACACGCTCACGATCAGAGCGGGGGATGCCCGGACCGGCATCCTGGACGGTGAGCAAGGCGTGACCAACGCTATGCGTTACGGCAACATCGACTCGCCCACCAGCCGGCGAATAGCGGATCGCGTTGTCAACCAGGTTACCGAGCATGACGCGTAGAGCTTCCCGGTCGCCCTGAATGACGGTCTCGACCGCATCGCTGATCCCGACGTCGACCTGCCTGGCAATCGCCAAGGGCGTTTGCTCGGCGACCACCAAGCGCGCAATTTCGGCCAAGTCTGTCGGCTGCAAATGACTATGAGTCACTTCAGGTTCCTGGCGTGCCAGGGTCAGCAGCTGGCTGACCAGGTGTATCGCACGGGACACACCCCGCTGTAAATCCTCGAATGCCGCTTCACGCTCTTCAGCATTGGTCGCCGATCGCGCCAATTCGAGCTGGAGCTGAACGGCGGTGAGCGGGGTACGCAGTTCATGTGCGGCATCAGCGATAAAGCCTCTTTGCGCTGCCATTGCGCGTCCCAGGCGTGCCAGCAGATCGTTCAGGGCGTGGACCAGCGGCTGCACTTCCTCTGGCAGGTCCGATTCGGGGAGCGGCTGCAGTGCAGCTGGTGTGCGGACCCGCACCGCGCTCGTTACGCTCGTCAGCGGCCGCAGACCACGACCTACGGTGAGCCAAACCAACGCGCCCAGCAACGGCAGGATGACGAGCAATGGGGCAACCACACGAAAGGCCATGGCGGCCGCGAGTCCCTCATAGGAGCTCAAGCGTTGCGCCACCTGGACCAGCCTGCCATCAGCGCGGACAGTGAACACCCGCCAGTGGCCTCGATGCGTCGCCACGTTGGTGTAGCCGGGATCGAGTTGACTCGGAATCCCTACACCGGGCCGCGACGAATGCAGGAGTTTCTGATTCTCATCCCAAACCTGGATCGCCAAATCTTCGTCATATTCATTCTCAGTTGCTTGCGGCAGCAGGGAGAGCCCCCCGTTGGCCACCGACAGAGCGAGCTGCTTGAGCTGGTAATCGAACAGCTCCTTCGCTTCTCGTCGTGCCAGATAGTATGTACTCGTCGCTGCTGCAGCGACGGCGACCGCGAGCCCCAGCAAGAGCCATAGAAGTAACTCGCGCCGAATTGATCTCATGCCGATCCATAACGGTAGCTCGCTTCGAATGGATCTCATGCTGGCTTCGATACCATGTAGCCCACGCCACGCACGGTCTTGATGAAGTCGGCACCGAGCTTCTTGCGCAACATGTGGATATACACTTCCACGGTGTTGCTCTCGACCTCTTCCCCCCATCCGTATAATCTCTCCTCCAATTGCGAGCGCGACAGGACGGCACCCGGACGATCGACCAATGCGCTTAGCAAGGCAAGCTCGCGAGCGGAAAGCGCGAGGGGTTTGCCGGCAAGGGTCACCTCGCGCGTCGCCGGGTTGAGGGATAGATCGCCAAACGTAATGACCGGGTTTGCTCGCCCTGCCCGGCGACGTATGAGCGCCCGCACGCGTGCCGCGAGCTCCTCCATGTTGAACGGCTTCACCAGGTAGTCGTCGGCGCCGACGTCCAAACCCTGCACCCGGTCTTCAATCGCGTCGCGGGCCGTGATCACCAGAATCGGAACATCATTGCCCTTGCGACGTTGAGCCCGAAGCACCTCCAGGCCGTCCTTGCGCGGCAGACCAAGGTCGAGGAGAACGCCGTCGTATGTCTCGTTCTGTAATGCCAATTCTGCGGCACGACCATCGCGGACCCAGTCGACGCTCCAGCCAACGCGCCTGAGGCCCTTGTGCACGCTTTGGCCTATCATGGCATCGTCTTCTACCAGCAACAATCGCATCGCCGCTCCGGATATCACGCCTGCGCGGTCAACTTGGCAAAGATAGTCCGTTTTTCCTTCGGGCGACAGCAATGTGCCGGCCCGAGGGCCGGCACACACGCTGCCTCAAGACCAACTATGGCTTTGCACCGCCGTGGCGCTCACCGTGCATGTAGTCGTGGGCTGCCTCGGTGGCAAGTACCTTGCCGTCCTGGGCGTCGATTTTCACTTCGGTAGCCCGGTCCTTGCCAGCAACCCTTACCTCGTAGAGCAGCTGACCCTTCTCGTTCTCAAGCTTGGCTGCAGTTGCCCTGCCGCCAGCCTGTTGTTCGGCCGTGGCGATGGCCTGACTCATGGCTACCTGTACCTTGGAGACATCGACCGGAGCCCCATGCTGATCGGTCTTGCCTTCTGCGACAGCGACGGTGGTCGCTGCCGCGACACCAAGCAGGGCCCCCAGCATCAGTCCACGTTTCAAGTTCATCTATTGCTCCTTTCGGTTGTTGAGTCCCGACAAAGCGGATTCGCGTGTCGTGTTTCGCAGACTAAGTGCAACGACTTAAGCGAACCTTAAAACGGCTTGTCGCTCCAGGTACCGGGCGGGCGCTTACGGGGGAACCCGGGGTCGTCACGCATAGGTTGTTCGTCGCGGTGCTTCGAGCGGTTGCCCGTCCCGCTGCCCGGTGCCGAACCGCTCGTCAGGCAAGCCCTGGATCGAATGCAGATACAGGGTACGGGTGCCGCGCTACGCGGCACGTCGAGGCGGACATCTTGCAGGACGGCACGAGCGAGGCACAGGCCCGAAAATGCCAAGGGCCCGCCGAGCGGCAAGCCCCTGAGATCTTTGGTCGGACGTGCGACGATCGAACCGGCGACCTGCGGTCTAAGAATCCGCTAGCCCGCTGCAGCGAGCCGGAAAAGCAGCGGCACCTCGAGCGTCTTCTCGTGCGACACCCCGTGTTCCCAGAGCCCGTCCTCACCCCAGCAGTCGCCATGGTCGGCGCAGACGATGATCGTGTCCGTGGCAAAGCGCGCGAACAGCGGCTCGAGCACCCGGTCGCACCATTCGACGCACGCGACCTGACGGCGGCGGCATTCTGCGGCGTCGTTGTTCGTGCCGAAGGCGGTCGCCGGGTTGTAGCTCGCATCCCACGGTGCCCCGGCGTAGGAATAGGGCACATGGGTTTCGGCGAGGTTGAGGAAGACGAAGGCGGGCCGCCCCTTCTCGACCTGGGCCAGCATGGAGTCGATCCATGCGATCTGCGCCTTGAGCGACGGGCCCGCCGAGAAGGCAAAGCTGTCAAAGTCGGCGCTCAAGACCCGGCCGGTCGGGCGCTCGGGGTTGAACCAGTTGACCGCCCCGGTGCCGATGGCCCGGTAGCCTTTCTGCTTCAGGCCGTCAATGATGCTGTGCCCGTCGAGGTTCAAATACGGGGGTGCTGCCCCCGGGTGCCCGCCGCCCTGCATGCGAAAGATCTTGCCGTACTTGGGATTGACGTAGGGTTCGTTGCGGCTTGCATCGCCGGGCGTGAAGCCCATGAAGAACGCCGCATGCGAGCCGTAGGTGAAGTGCGACGGCGCCTGCGCGCGGTGCAGCGGTGCCAGCGATTTCAAGTTGGGGGCGCGGGCCTCGACGAAGGCGTCGTAGCGGCAGGAGTCGAGGGTGACGAAGAGGATCGACGGCGGCATGGGGCAGCGAGCTCGCGCGCGCCTTAACAGGTTGTTGAAATTCGGCTTGTAAGTCCAGTAATTGCGGCTATCGTTCGATTAAGGGTTTTCATTGTTTGTCCTTCGAGGTTCGAGCGATGCGTGGTGCCGATTCGATGCAGGAAGGCCTGTTCACGGTGGCGAAGCTGGATTCCTTCGTGCCGGCCGATCATCCATTGCGGCTGATTCGCGTGTTGGTGAACGATGCGCTGACGGCGATGAATGCGCAGTTCAACGCGATCTACGCCGCTAGCGGGCGGGACTCTATTGCGCCGGAGAAGCTCATTCGCGCCCTGCTGCTGCAGGTGTTCTATTCGATCCGCAGCGAGCGGCAGCTGTGCGAGCAGTTGCACTACAACCTGCTGTTTCGCTGGTTCGTCGGTCTGGCGCTCGATGATCCGATCTGGGATCACTCGACGTTCACGAAGAATCGCGACCGGTTGCTGGCGCATCAGGTAGTGGAAGGCCTCTTTGCTGAGGTCCTGCGCCTGGCCGATAGCCGTGGCTTGCTGTCTAAGGAACACTTCTCGGTCGATGGCACGTTGATTCAGGCGTGGGCGAGCCAGAAGAGCTTTCGGCCGAAGGACGGCACCGATGACCAGCCCCCTGGCGGCGGCGGGCGCAATGCTCAAGCGGACTGGAAAGGGCAGCCGCGGAGCAATGACACCCATGCCAGCACCACCGATCCCGACGCCAGGAGCTATCGCAAGAGCCATAACACGGCATCGATCCTCTGCTACCAAGGTCATGTACTGATGGAGAACCGGAATGGCTTGGTGGTTAGCGCCGTGGTCTCCTATGCCGATGGCTTCGGCGAACGCAGAGCGGCTTTGGCCATGCTCGACGCGATGCCGACCACGGCCCGTCGCCGCAGCCTCGGCGCCGACAAAGCCTACGACACACGCGATTTCGTGACCGGGTGTCGCCAGCGCAACGTCACGCCCCACGTCGCTGCTCACGATACCCGTCGCGGCGGCAGCGCCATCGACGGCCGTACGACCCGCCATCTGAGTTACCGCATCAGCCAGATCATCCGCAAACGGATCGAGGAGCACTTCGGGTGGGGCAAGACCATCGGCCGCATTCGACAAACCGTGTTTCGCGGATTGCATCGCGTCGATCAGCAGTTCAAGCTCACTATGACTGCCAGCAACTTGATGCGCCTCGCCCGAATACCGATGGCGGTGCCCCCCGGAGCGGTGCCGTGAGTCACCGACAAACGCTTCACGGGCAAATTCATGTCCGGTGCGGTCGACGCAAATCGCAAACGCTGCAGTTTGTATAGACAGTGGCACTTTCGATGATCCGACTCGTGTCATCTTCTAGGCGAAATTCAACAGCCTGTTAAGGCGCGGCGCGCGACGCGGATTCTAACGGTTTTTCGTCGGACCCGGCGCTAGTCGGCTACCGGCGCGGGCAGATCGTGGTGCGCCCGCACCGGCGACCAGACGACCGCCGCCACGGCCAGCGCGAGCCCCAACGCGCCGACCGTGAGCAGCGTGCCGCGCAGGCCGATACCCGTCGCCAGCGCCCCGCCGACCAGCGATCCAAACGGCGCCGATGCGACCGTCAGAAAGCGCATCGTCGCCGTCATGCGCCCGAGCAGCCGATCGGGCGTGATCGCCTGGCGCAGCGCCAGATAATTGATGCCGTAGAGGATCGCGCCAAAGTCAAAAACCAGCATCGCCAGGCCGAGCGCAAGCGTGGCCGTCCAACCCGAGCCGCCGAGCAAGCCGAACGCCTGCCAGCCGGCGGCGGTGACGATCAGTCCGTGCACGATGACCGGGCCGACGCCCCAGCGGGCGGACAAGCGCTCGGCAAAGGCCGAGGCCAGGACGCAACCCGCGCCGCCGCACGCGTAGGCGATCCCGATCGCGCCGGCGGACAGCGACAGCTCGCGCGTCGCGAACAGGATCAAGACCGCGATCTGCATGTGGTGCAAGAACTGCCACAGCCCGGCCAGCCAGGCGAGCCCCCGCAGCGTACGGTTCCCCCAGACGAGCTTGAGGCCCTCGCCGATCTCGCGCCAGATGTTGGAGTTGCCGCGACGGACGTGCGCGATATCATTTCTTGCTTCGACCCGGCGCAGCATGAGCGCCGAGACAAGGAACGCGAACGCATCGAACACGATCGCAAACGGCGCGGTCAGTGCCTGGATCAGGCCCCCGGCCATGCCCGGTCCGATCAGGGCCGCCGACGTCTCGCCGAGCGAAATCTTGGCGTTGACTTCCACCAGTCGCTTGCGCCCGGCCATCTGTGCCAGCAGCACCTGATAGGCGGCCCCGCCGACGACGTTCTGCACCCCACACAGAAAACCGACGCCGAACAGCAGCCCCATCGACAGCGCGTCAAACCAGGCGGCGATCGGTATTGCCACCAACGCCAGGCCGCGCCCGAGGTCGGCAGCGATAACGACCGGCCGCTTGCGCACGCGGTCGAGCAACACGCCCGCGTGCAGGCTGAAGAGCGCAAAGGGCAGCGTTTCCAGCGCCACCAGGACGCCCATCTGCATCGGTGTCGCGCGCAGCAGCAGCGCCGCGGTCAGCGGCAGCGCCAGGTTCGTGATCTGCGCGCCGAACGACGTGATCGTGAGCGACGCCCACAGCCTCCGGAAGTCGCGCGAAAGCCAGAGCCCGCGGAAGGCGTGGCGCATACGCATTTTGAGTCGATCAGTCCTTGGCATCGCTGTTTCCTCCGGCCGCAGCGCAAAGCGAGCGGCCACCGGTCGTCCGGCACGGGCAGGATGGCGAGGTTCGGGATTTGCGCCCGGACTTCGGTTCCCGCCATACCCGGCGGGAACCCGCTCGGGCGGCTAGCGCGACAGCAGCGGCGCGAACCCCGACGGCAGGTCGGGGAGGGGTGCGCTGCCGGGAACGTCCCATGCAGACGCGCGCGCCGCGATCGCGATCGCGGTGACGGATTTCGTCGGCGTTCTGGTCATGGGGAGCATTCCTCGAAACGGTTAGAGGTTACTTCAGTGTACGCGAAGGACGGGCGCTCGCGCAATCCGAACCGGGGCCGATCGCGCGGCGCAAGCGCCCGTCTGTCGCGCCGGCGCAACGGATTGGGAACGGCGCTTACTTTCGCTCCTGCCTCGCCGGGTCGACGTCCAGGTACTTCCACGGATGCTCCCGGTAGGCGTGCTTCTTGTAGCCCAGCACCCAGGGCTGTACCAACGTGTTTTCGACCGTGTACACCCCCAGCCACCACGGGTTGTACGCGGCGACGAGTTCGGACATCTGGCGGTAGACCCGGTTGCGCTCCGGGCCGTCGGGCAGGCTCCGCGACTGCCGATACAGCTCATCGTATTCGGGCAGGGCGAAACGCGCGTAGTTGGTCTGGCCAATGTTCCTGCCGTAGAGCAGCTGCGCGAACGCGTCGCCTTCGCCATACGCGGTGATCCAGCCGATGCGCCAGATCTGCAACTGCCCCGCCTTGCCCATCTTGATCAGGTCCGGCCACTTCTGCTTCATGAACTCCATCCGGATGCCAATGGCCTGCATGCTGTTTTGCCACAGCTCGTCGAACTCGCGCTCGCGTCCCGATGTCGCGGACGCCATGACCAGGGTCATTGGCTTGCCGTCGGGCAGCTTGCGGTAGCCGTCGGCGTCGCGCGCGGCGTAGCCGAACTTGTCCAGCAGCGCGTTCGCTGCTTGGGGATCGTACCTGAGGCCGACGTTCCAGTTGTCGTCATGCCCAGGAAGGCCGGGCGGTATCGGTTGCGTCGCAGGAATTGCCTGTCCCTGATAGACGACGCGAACCAGGTCCGGTGTATTGAACCCGAGCGCGATCGCCCGCCGCAGCGCGATCTTGTCCTTGGTGTATCCACCGACGACCGGATCGTCCATGTTGAAGTACGCATACTGCAGCGCCGGCTGCGTGATGCGCCATAGGACCACACCCTTGCTCGCATACTCGGGGCGCAGGTGGTTGGCGGCATCGAGCACGTGATCGGCGAGATCGGATGGCACGTTGACGTAATCGAGCGCGCCGCTGGTGAAGGCCAGCAGCCGCGGATTGGACTCTTCGATGATCTCGATTTCGATGTGCCCGACGATCGGCAGTTTCTTGCCCCGCATCTTGGCGACCAGCTCGCGGTCCGCCGGATCGTCGCTCACGGGGAAAGTCTCGTCGCGATAATTCGGGTTCGCCTCAAGGACGATCTGGGTGCCGCGCCGCCACGACTTGAGCCGGTACGGGCCGGTGCCAACCGGATTGGCCATCGCCCAGCCGTTGGCATCGCCGTAGGCTTCGATGACCTCGCGCGCCACCGCCGCCATCGGGCTCTGCGTCAGGTAACCCAGCATGATGTAATCGGGTTCCTCGAGCTTCAGGCGCAAGGTATAGCGATCAAGCGCCCGCAAGCCCTCGATGGTCGCGTCGTAGTCGAAGCGGCCGGTCTTCCGCGCCGCTTCGATCACCGGCTCCGCACCGACGACCTTGTCCTGCAGATACCACGCGAACGGCGAGCGCACGCGCGGATCGAGCAGCCGCTTCCACGAGTACACGTAATCGGCCGCCACAAGCTCGCGTTTCCGGCCCTTGAACACCGGATCGTCGGCGAAATAGATGCCGGGTCTGACCCGAATCGTCCAGGTCCGGCCCCCGTCGGTGATTTCGGGCATCGCCGCGGCCGTCTGCGGCGCACGACGATACGGGCGGGCGAGATAGTCGAAGCCGTAGAGCGTGTCGAAGATCGCGCGCTGGACGCTGTCCGAGTAGAGATCGCTCGTGGCTGCCGGATCGAAGCCGGTTTCCGGCGCAATGAACGCGGTGCGCAGCGTCTTGCTCATGTCCGCTGCCACGGCAATGGACGCGACGGCTAGCGCAGCAATCGCGAGCGCCAGCGCCAACAGGTGCTTCGCCATGCGCTGCCTCATATCGAGCCGCGTCCAGACCTCATTTGCCCGCGGCCGCGCGCCGCGCAACGTCGAGGTCGAGGTACTGCCAAGGGAACTGGTCGAAGGGGTTGTACTTGTAACCAAGGACCCATGGATAGACGAGTATCGTCTCGTAGCGGTAGGCGTCGAGCTTCCATGGCGCGTACGCTGTCACCAGCTGCGACATCTGCTCGAACAGCTGTGTCCGTTCGGGCGAGTCAGGGAGTTGCTTCGCCCGATCGTAGAGTTGATTGAATTCCGGCAGATTGAAGCGCGCCAGATTCGTCACGCCCGAATGGGGTCCGTAGAGCAGGTCCAGGAAACCGAAGGCCTCGGTCGTGTTGCTGATGTTGCCCAGCGACCACATCTGCAATTGGCCCGCGCGGGCCATCTTCAGCAAGTCGGGCCATTTCTGCTTGAGGAACTCGATACGCAAGCCGATCGCGTCCATGCTTCTTTTCCACAGTTCGTCCAACTGCCTGTCGGCGCCCGAAGGCGGCGACGCGATCGTCAGCGTCAGCGGCTTGCCATTTGGCAGGTCGCGCCAGCCGTCTCCGTCGCGGTCGACGTAGCCGAACTTGTCGAGCAACGCCTTCGCAGCGGCCGGGTCGAATTGGACGAAGCCGTTGAGTTTGGGGTTGTAGCCGGTGACATTGGGCGGAATCGGTTGCGTGGCCGGTTCGCCCTGTCCCTGCCGAATGACGCGAATCTCTTCGTCGGTGTTGTACGCCATGCTGATCGCCCGGCGCAGCGCGATCTTGTCCTTGGTGTATCCGCCGACAACCGGATCATCCATATTGAAGTACGTGTACGTGATCGCGGGCTGCAAACCGCGCGCGAGTTGAATGCCTTGTCGCGCAAACTCCGCTTTCAGCTTGTTGCCGGGGTCGAGGACGTTCCAGATCAAGTCGACCGGGACGGCTAGGAAATCGATTTCACCGCTCTGGAAGGCGAGCAGACGCGGATTCGATTCCTCGATGATGGCGATCTCAATGTGCTTGATCTGCGGCAGCTTCTTGCCGTGCATGCGGGCGACGATCGCGCGATCGGCAGGATCGCTGCTGAGGGGAAAGAAGACATCGCGGTATCCCGGATTCGCCTCGAGAACGATCTTCTGTCCCCGTCGCCAATCCTTCAAGCGATAGGGCCCCGTGCCGACTGGATTGGCCATGGCCCAGCCGCTCGCATCGCCATAGGCCTCGATCACCTCGTGCGCAACCGCTCCCGTGGCGGCGGTGGTGAGATCGGAGAGCAGTTCGTAAGACGGATAGTTGAGCTTGATGCGGATGGTGTAGCGATCGATCGCCCGGAGCCCTTCGATCGGCGCGTCATAGTCGAACTTCCCGCTTGCCCTGGCGGCCGCGACGACCGAGTCGGCGCCGACCAGCTTACCGTCGAATACCTGGTTCGAGATGGAGCGCATTTTAGGATCGAGAACGCGCTTCCAGGAATAGACATAGTCGGCGGCGGTGAGCTCGCGCCTGGCGCCTTTGAAAACCGGATCGGCGCTGAAATAGATGCCCGGTCGCACCTTGACCGTCCACGTCTTGCCGTCGGCCGAGATCTCGGGCAGCGCTGCCGCGGTGTTGGGCACGATCTTGAATGGCCGCGCCAGGTATTCATAGGTGTAGAGCGGGTCGAAGATCGCGCGGTTGACGTAATTCGAATAAGCATCGCCGGCCGCCTGTGGATCGAACCCTGTCTCGGCGATCGGAAAAGCGACCCGCAGCGTCTTGTTGAGGTCGGCCGCCGCGGCCGCCGCCATGCACGTGGCCAGAACGACCGCGGCGACAGCCGTGCGACCGCGGCGCAGAGCCATCACAGCAGCTTCTCGATGTCCTCGGCGATCGCCTCGGGTTCCGTGTTCGGCGCGTAGCGTTCGACGACCGTGCCATTTCGGTCGACCAGGAACTTGGTGAAGTTCCACTTGATCGCCTCGGACCCGAGCAGCCCTGGCTTGGCCTTCTTCAAATACTGGTACAGCGGTGCCGCTGCCGCACCGTTGACCTCGATCTTGGCGAAGAGCGGAAAGGTCACGCCGTAGTTGAGTTCGCAGAACTGGGCGATCTCCTCTTCGCTGCCGGGCTCCTGGGCGCCGAACTGGTTGCAGGGAAAGCCGAGAATCTCGAGGCCGCGCGCGCCCAGCTTTTCATACAGCGCCTCGAGCCCCTTGTATTGCGGCGTGAAGCCGCATTGGCTGGCCACATTGACGATCAGCAGCACCTTGCCCCGGTACGCCTCGAGCTTCTTGCGTTTGCCGTCGATGTCGTTCACGGCAATGTCGTAGATCGCGGCACTCATGTTGGCTCCTGGTTGCGTTGCAGTAGATTATCCACCCGGCCGCGCGGTTGCCAAAGCCTGTCCTAGGGCGGACCAAAGCCGCCGCCGCCCGGAGTCTGCACCACGAAAACATCGCCCTCGCGCATCTGCACTTCGAAGGTGGCGCCGAAGTCCTCGCGCGTTCCGTCGGCACGCTCGACCCAGTTTCTCCCCACCGCACCCGGCAAGCCGCCGGCGACACCGAAGGGCGGAACGCGGCGGCGATTGGCCAGCATCGCGGCAGTCATCGGCCGGAGGAAGCGCACCCGGCGTTCACCTCCGTCGCCTCCGCGGTGGCGGCCCGCGCCGCCGCTGCCGCGGCGCACTCGGTAGGCGTCAAGCCGTACCGGGAAGCGCCACTCCAGCACTTCCGGATCGGTCAGGCGGGAGTTGGTCATATGCGTCTGCACGACGCTTGCCCCGTCAAAATCGGGCCCCGCACCGGCGCCACCCGCGATCGTCTCGTAGTACTGGTAGGTCTCGTCGCCGAAGGTGAAGTTGTTCATCGTGCCTTGCGAGGCGGCAAGGACGCCGAGGGCTCCGAACAGCGCGTCGGTGACCACCTGCGAGGTCTCGACGTTGCCTGCGACCACCGCTGCCGGAAACCGCGGATTCAACATCGATCCCTCCGGAATGACGATGTCGAGCGGTTTCAGACAGCCTGCATTCATGGGGATCTCGGCGTCGACCAGGGTGCGGAAGACATACAGGACGGCGGCCTTGCAGACCGCGGATGGCGCGTTGAAATTGGTCGGCTGCTGGGCGCTGGTGCCGGTGAAGTCGATCTTCGCGGAACGCCGGTGACGGTCGACTGCGATGCTGACGGCGATGCGGGCGCCGCTGTCCATTTCGTACTCGAAGTGCCCGTCCTTGAGCGCGCCGAGCACGCGTCGCACCGCCTCCTCGGCGTTGTCCTGCACGTGCCGCATGTAGGCGCGCACGACGCTCAAGCCAAAGTGCGCGACCATTTTCTCGAGCTCCAGAGCTCCTTTGGCGCAGGCGGCGACCTGCGCCCGCAGGTCGGCCAGGTTCTGCTCGATGTTGCGCGCCGGGAATCTTCCCGCGCCGAGGATTGCGCGCATCTCGGCCTCGAGGAAGAACCCCTGTGCGACGAGCTGGACGTTGTCGAGCAACACGCCCTCCTCCTCGACGTGGTGCGAGTCCGGTGGCATCGACCCCGGCGTGATCCCTCCGATGTCGGCGTGGTGGCCACGCGATGCGACGTAGAATTCCGGATGATTGGCCCGGGCAAGAAAGACCGGTGCGATGACCGTCACGTCCGGCAGGTGCGTGCCGCCGTTGTACGGCGCGTTGAGCACGAAGACGTCGTGTGCATGCATGGTGCCCTGCCGCCGGTCGATAATGGTTTTCACGCTCTCGCCCATCGAGCCCAGGTGCACAGGCATATGCGGCGCGTTGGCGATGAGGTTGCCGCCAGCATCGAATAATGCGCAGGAAAAATCCAACCGCTCCTTGATATTGACCGAGTGCGCGGTATTGGCCAGCGTAACGCCCATCTGCTCGGCGATCGCCATGAACAGATTGTTGAAGACCTCGAGCAACACCGGGTCGGCGGTTGTGCCGAGCGCGTGGTCGCGCCGGATCGCGACCACTCTTTGGAGCAGCAGATGGTTGCGCTTGCTGAGCGTCGCCTCCCAGCCGGGCTCTATCACCGTGGTCGCATTCCTTTCGCCAATCACTGCCGGCCCGGCGATGCGGTCGCGTGGCCGCAGGTCGTCGCGCGCATACACTGGCGCGTCGTGCCATGCCCCGCCCGTGTACACGCGCTGCGCCTTTGCCGCAACGAGCGCGCCAAGGCGGGGGGCGAACGCAGGCAGCGCCTCTTCGCGGCTTGCGGTCGCGCCGATTGCCTCCACTGCCACCGCCTCAATCAGCAGCGCCCTGTCCGGCATCAGGAATCCATACTGGGCCCGATAACGGTGCTCGTAGCTTGCGACCAGCGCGTCGACCCCCTCGCTGGCAGCGCCCGCAGCATTCGACTCCAGCGGTATTTCCAGGGTCGTATCGGTGCCGTCATATTTCAGATGCAGTGTCCGTTTGAGCATGATGTGCTCTGCGGCTATGCCCTGCGCCTCGATCTCTGCCGTGGCGGCGCGGCCAAGCTCGGCGAAGACAGTGGCGCATGCGCCCAGGGTAGCGCTCGAAAGCTCCGCCTCGACCGCTTTCTGGCGCAGCGCCCTCACGTCGGCGAGTCCCATCCCGTAGGCCGACAGCACGCCCGCGAGCGGATGGATGAACACCTGGGTCATGCCCAGCGCATCGGCAACGGCGCAGGCGTGCTGGCCGCCGGCGCCTCCGAAACAACACAGCGTGTACTCGGTTACGTCGTAGCCGCGTTCGACCGAAATATGCTTGATGGCATGTGCCATGTTGGCCACGGCGATTTGCAGGAAGCCGTCGGCGATTTCTTCGGCGCTGCGCACATGCCTGGTCTGCGCTGCCAGCTCGCTGGCGAGCGATTCGAATTGGGAGCGCACGAGATCCACGTCAAGCGGCAGATCGCCCTGCGGCCCGAACACCTTCGGAAACAGGTCCGGATCAATCTTACCGACCATGACGTTGCAATCGGTGACGGTCAGCGGTCCGCCGCGACGATACGCCGCGGGACCTGGATTCGCGCCCGCCGATTCAGGGCCGACGCGAAAGCGCGCCCCGTCGAAGCGGCAGATCGAGCCCCCGCCGGCCGCGACGGTGTGGATGCGCATCATCGGGGCGCGCAACCGCACCCCCGCCACTTCGGTGACAAAAGCGCGCTCGTACTCCCCCGCAAAGTGGGTTACATCGGTCGAAGTGCCTCCCATATCGAAGCCGATGATCTTGTCGAACCCCGCGAGGGTGGCCACCTGCACCGCGCCGACGACGCCCCCGGCGGGGCCGGAAAGGATCGCATCCTTGCCCTGAAACCGATGCGCGTCGGTGAGTCCCCCGGACGATTGCATGAATTGCAGCCGCACACCGCGAAGCTGCGACTCGACCGTCTCGACATAGCGCCGCAGGATCGGTGACAGATAGGCATCGACAACCGTCGTATCGCCGCGCGACACGAGTTTCATGAGCGGGCTTACCTCGTGGCTCACCGATACTTGAGCGAAGCCGACTGCTCGCGCCAGCGCGGCGAGCCGGCGCTCGTGGTCCGGGTAGCGATAACCGTGCATGAGCACGATCGCGCAGGCGCGCACGCCGGCGGCAAAGGCCGCAGAGAGATCGCGCTCGGCGCCGGCAAGGTCCATCGCCCGGACCAGTTCACCCCGGGCGCCGATGCGCTCGTCGATCTCGATCACGCGTTCGTAGACCGCTTCCGGCAGGACGATGTGGCGCACGAAAAGCTTCGGCCGGTTCTGATAGGCGATCCGCAGCGCGTCGCCGAAGCCGCGCGTGGTCACGAGCACCGTGCGCTCCCCCTTGCGCTCGAGCAAGGCGTTGGTGGCGACCGTGGTGCCCATCTTGACGGCTTCCACCATTGCGCTGGGGACCGGCGCGTTCGCGCCGAGGCCGAGTAGCTCGCGGATGCCATGAACTGCGGCGTCCTGGTAGCGCTCGGGATTGTCGGACAGCAGCTTGTGGGTAGTCAGGGTCCCGTCGGCGCGGCGCGCAACAATATCGGTGAACGTCCCGCCGCGGTCGATCCAGAATTGCCAGCGGCCAGGTGGCGAGTCGGTCATGATCTCTGGGGAAAGCGGCACGGACCGGAACGATGCGCACGCGGCGAACGGCACGCCAGCGCATTATAGCGGGCCGCGCGTCGGGCCAGCCGCGGGCCCGGAATCCTGGCCGGCAGCAAGCGCGCGCCTTGGATCCTTGAGCAGCGTACGCATCGCGCCTGGGCACTCGAGGCGGCGGCGCGTTCTTGCTGCGGATCGTGACATTCGGGTCGCAACAGATGAAAATGGGCCAGGAGCAACCAAGGAGCGAACGCATGAAAGACGCGTTGTCCCGGGCGGGAAGCGGCGACCGTCCTCAACAACAGCCGGAGAGCGGGCCCCGAGCGCACCGCCGCGCGTATGCCGGCGTCGGGCCACCGGCATACGCGGCAAGAATGCGCGCACCGTTTGCCGTGCTGGGCATTCGCACGGCTGCAGCGCGTGTCATCGGCATCGATTACCTGTCGCCGCGCGAGCGTGTACTCGCACCGGCCGATGCCCTCGCCGAGCGCGCATGCCGGCAGCTGGAGCGTTATCTTGCCGATCCGCAGTTCCGCTTCACCCTGCCCCTGGCTCCGTACGGCACCGCATTTCGGCAGCGGGTCTGGCAGGCTCTGCTGCAGATTCCGGTCGGCGAATCGCGCACCTACGGCGAGCTCGCCCGGCAGCTGCATTCCGCGCCGAGGGCGATCGGCGGCGCCTGCGGCGCGAACCCGATCGCGCTGGTGATCCCATGCCATCGCGTCGTCGGTACCCATGGTTCGCTCGGCGGCTTCATGGGCGTGACGCAAGGCGATCCGATCGCGATCAAGCGCTGGTTGCTTGCCCATGAGGGGTACCGCTTCGGCGCGTGACAACGTCGCGCTGATCGATGCGTTCTGCGACCAGGTCTGGTTGCAGGACGGCCTCGCGGCCTCGAGCCTGGCGAGCTATCGGCGTGACCTCGCGACCTGGGCTCAATGGCTTGAGCGCACGGCGCGCAAACGCCTGCTCGCCGCCGAGCGCAGCGACGTCGAAGGCTTCCTGGCGACCCAATTCCGGGCGCAGGCGAAGACGACATCGATCGGGCGCAGGTTGTCTTCGTTGCGCCGCTTCTATCGTCTGCAGCTGGCACAGGGGACCATCGAGGCCGACCCGACGCTTCGCGTCCGGGCACCGAAGTTGCCGCGGCGCCTGCCGAAGAGCCTATCGGAAACGCAGGTCGAGGCGCTGCTCGACGCGCCGGACCCCGCGACGACGCTCGGTTTGCGCGACCGTGCCATGCTGGAGACGCTCTACGCCACCGGCCTGCGGGTGTCCGAGCTAGTCGGCCTCAAGCTGGCGCAGGTAAGTTTTGACGCCGGTGTGGTGCGCGTGCTCGGCAAGGGAAGCAAGGAGCGGCTCGTGCCGCTGGGCGAGGAGGCCCTCGCCTGGCTCACGCGCTACCTCGCGACCGCACGGGTCGACCTCGCGGCGGGAGGCAAGTCCGATGCGGTGTTCATCACCGCGCGCCGCGGGCCACTCACCCGGCAGGCCTTCTGGCAGCTCGTCAAGCGGTACGGGTTGAAAGCGGGCATCGCGGCTTCGGCGCTGTCGCCGCACACGTTGCGCCACGCCTTTGCGACCCATCTTCTCAATCACGGCGCCGACCTGCGCGTAGTGCAGATGCTCCTCGGTCATGCCGACATTACGACCACCACGATCTACACGCACGTTGCGCGCGAGCGCCTCAAGCAGCTGCATGCGCGGCACCACCCGCGCGGCTGACGGCTCGGCACCGGCCCTACCGCGCTAGGCTCTCTGGCCGCGTTCGATGACCACGCCGAGCCGCTTGACGCCGGCGACCGGCGCCAGCTTGGCGACACTCACACGGACCCAGGGCGAGCCGAACTCGGTCCGCAGCAACTCGGCCAGGGCCTCGGCAAAGCGCTCGAGCAGCTTGTGCGGGTGATCGGCAGCAAATGCCTGGACGCGCTTGACGACCGCCGCGTAGTCGAGTGCATCGGCGAAATCGTCGCTAGCGAAGGCTTTCGTCGAAGGCAGCGCCAGCTCCAGGTCGATGCGCAGCGACTGGGCGAGGTGCTGCTCCCAGGCGTAGACGCCGATCCGCGTGTCGACGCGCAATTCGTGGACAAAGATGATATTCATCGACGGGCGGTCGACCGCATCGGTTTGCTAGAATTCCGGCCTGTTCCGCCGTTGAGCGCGCATTGTAGATGAATACGTCGCTAGCCACGCTTGCTGTTGTCGTCGGGGCCTACCTGGTCGGATCGATTTCGTTCGCGGTCGTCGTGAGCAAGCTCTTCGGGTTGCCCGATCCGCGCAGCTACGGCTCGGGCAATCCCGGCGCAACCAATGTCCTGCGCAGCGGCAGCAAAGCCGCAGCCGCGCTGACCCTCGCCGGCGACGGCATCAAGGGCTGGTTGGCAGTCTGGCTTGCCTCTCGGCTGGGTGCGAGTTGGGGTGACGCATCCCTCGCCACGGCGGGCGCCGCGCTAGCGGTATTCCTCGGCCACCTCTACCCCGTATTTCACCGTTTTGCGGGTGGCAAGGGCGTCGCGACGGCCGCCGGTGCGGCCATGGCGCTCTCGTGGCAGCTCGGGCTCACCCTGGCCGGCATTTGGGTGGTCGTGGCGCTGCTGTTCCGGATGTCTTCGCTCGCGTCCTTGGTCGCCGCGGTTGTCGCGCCCCCGCTCGCCCTGTATTTCATCGGCAACTGGCCCGAGGCCTGGGCTCTGTTTCCGATCGCACTGCTGCTCATCTGGCGGCATCGCGCCAACATCGGCAAGATCCTTGCCGGCCAGGAAAACCGTATCGGCAGCTAGCGCGGCCTTTGGGGGCGCACTACGACCCCGCCAACGCCGAGGCTGTTGCGGGCCGCGACGCCAAATCCCATCGTGGATGCACGGTGAAGCGGTAATCCCCGTCCTCGGCATGCTGCAGCCGCAGTGCGCCGACCAGTGCGATCATCGCCCCATTGTCGGTGCAGAACTGCAAGTCTGGGAAGAACACCGTGGCGCCGCGTTCGGCGGCCGCGGTGGCGAGGCGATGGCGCAGCGCCTGGTTCGCGCCGACGCCGCCCGCGACGACGAGCCGGACCAATCCGGTCGCGTCGAGCGCCGCGAGCGACTTGGCCAGCAGCACGTCGACGATGGCATCCTGGAAAGCGCGCGCGATGTCTGCTTTGCGCTGGTCCGGCAAGGGTTGCTCGCGCACCTGCGTCAGAACCGCGGTCTTGAGGCCGCTGAAGCTTAAGTTGAGGTCGCCGCTTTCGCGCATGGGCCGCGGCAGGGTGACCGCCCCGGGTCTGCCGCGGGCGGCGAGCTTCTCCAAGGCGGGGCCGCCGGGATAGGCCAGTCCCAGGAGCTTCGCGGTCTTGTCGAAGGCCTCGCCCGCGGCATCGTCGAGCGTTTCGCCGAGCAACACATAGTCGCCTACCGCGCGCACGGCGTAAAACTGGCTATGGCCACCGGAGACGAGCAGCGCCACAAAGGGGAATGCAGGCTTCTGCGCCGCCAGCAGGGGCGAGAGCAGATGGCCTTCGAGGTGATGCACACCGATAACCGGTTTGCCCAACGCGAAGCCTAGGCCGTTGGCGACACTGGCGCCGACGAGCAGCGCGCCGGCCAGGCCGGGACCTTGCGTGTAGGCAATACCGTCGAGATCGGCAAGCCGGCAACGCGCAGCCGCCACAGCGCGCTCGGTGAGCGGCACGACGCGCCGGATGTGATCGCGCGATGCGAGTTCGGGGACAACCCCGCCGTAAGCCTCATGCATGGCGACTTGGGAGTGCAACTCGTGCGCAAGCAGCCCGTGATCCGTATCGTAGACGGCCAGCCCGGTTTCGTCGCAGGAGGTTTCGATGCCGAGCACCCTCACGATCGCGCATCCGCATGCATGACAGGGCGAGTATAGCTTGCCTTGCGCGCACCGCTGTGGACTGTTAGAATTATTGGTTATTGTCGGCTTGTGTGGCGTCGGTTGACGCCGGAGCAGCGAAAGGATTGCTTGTCCATGCCCAGTGTTCGTGTTCGCGAGAATGAGCCCTTCGAAGTGGCCCTGCGCCGCTTCAAGCGCACGATCGAGAAGACCGGCCTCTTAACGGAGCTTCGCGCGCGCGAGTTCTACGAAAAGCCGACCGCGGAGCGCAAGCGCAAGCTTGCCGCGGCGGTGAAGCGTCACTACAAGCGGCTGCGCAGCCAGCAGCTGCCGCCCAAGCTCTATTAGGCGGATCGGATCGCACCGGTCCGTGTGCAAGGGGCGAAGCGATTCGCCCCTTTTTGTTGGCCTCCAGAGAATGCCCCTTAAGAGCCGCATAACCGAGGATATGAAGGCGGCGCTGCGGGCGCGAGAAAGCGCGCGCCTGTCCACGATCCGCATGCTGCTCGCCGCGATCAAGCAGAAAGAGGTCGACGAGCGGATCGAGCTTTCCGACGCCGACATCGTCAGCATCATCGAGCGAATGATCAAGCAGCGCCGGGAGTCGATTGCCGCCTTCGACGCCGGAGGCCGCCCGGACCTCTCCGCCACCGAGCGCGCAGAAATCGAAGTCCTTCAGGCCTATATGCCCCAGCCGCTGTCCGTCGCCGAGGTCGAGGCGATGATCGAGGCTGCGTTGGCAGGCGTGGGCGCCACGGGTCCGGCCGCCATGGGGCCGGTGATGAACGCCCTGCGGCCGCAGCTTGCCGGTCGGGCTGACATGCGCGTGGTGGCCGCCAAGGTCAAAGCCCGCCTGGCGGGTTGAGCTGCCGTCGCGACTTCGAATCCTCGCCTATAATGGGCTGTATGGGCCTTGCGATCGCTTTCGCTTAGGTTCGTGGCGATAGGTTTTAAGCCCATGATTCCTAACGATTTTGTCCAAACCCTACTGGCCCGGGTCGACATCGTCGAGGTCGTCGACCGGCAGGTCCCGCTAAAGAAAGCGGGCGCTAACTATACGGCCTGCTGCCCCTTCCACACTGAAAAGACGCCGTCGTTCACGGTAAGCCCATCGAAGCAGTTCTATCACTGCTTTGGCTGCGGCGCGCATGGCACGGCCATCAGCTTCTTGATGGAGTACGGGGGCAAATCGTTTCCCGACGCCGTCGCCGAGCTGGCGCGCGAGGCCGGTATGGAGGTGCCGCGGGTGGCAAGCCCATCGCAGGACGCGCAGCGCGAGCAATCGCAGGATCTTTGCGAGCTCTTGCTGCGGGCTGCCAAGTTCTACCGCGCAGCGCTGAAGGATGCTCCCGGCGCCATTGAGTACCTGCGCGCTCGCGGCCTGACAGGCGCGATCGCCGCGCGTTTTGGCATCGGCTACGCGCCCGACGATTGGCAGGCCCTGGCGCGCGTCTTTCCCGACTATCCGGACAAGGCACTCGAGGCGGCCGGGCTCGTCATCGCTGGCGACGCGGGCAAGCGCTACGACCGCTTTCGGCACCGCATCATGTTCCCGATTCACGACGCCAGCGGCCGTGTCGTCGGCTTTGGCGGTCGGGTTCTGGATGACGGGGAGCCCAAGTATCTCAATTCGCCGGAAACGCCGGTGTTTGCCAAGGGTCGCGAGCTGTACGGTCTGTTCCAGGCCCGCCCTGCCATCCGCAGCGCGGGGAAGGTCCTGGTCGTCGAAGGCTACATGGACGTGGTCGCGCTCGCTCAACACGGCATCGAATACGCTGTCGCCACGCTTGGAACCGCAACTACGGCCACACATCTGCAGAAGTTATTTCGCGCCACCGACAACGTGGTCTTCTGTTTCGATGGTGACGATGCCGGCCGACGCGCCGCATGGCGCGCACTGGAGCATGCACTGCCGCTTCTGGCCGACGACAAGCAGGCCCGATTCCTCTTTCTGCCCGAAGGCGAAGATCCCGATGACACGGTGCGGCGCCGGGGCAAAGCCGCCCTCGAGGCGCTCATCGATGCGGCGACGCCGCTGTCGGACTTCCTGCTCTCGGAGCTTGCGCAGCGCTCGCCACCGACTTCTGCCGAGGGACGAGCCGCGCTGGTCAGTGCCGCGAAACCCTTGCTGGCGCAGCTCAACGCGCCTGTGCTCTGCGCGCTTTTGCGCCGGCGCCTCGCAGCCATCGCCGGCCTGCCGGAAGCGGAGCTTGCCGCCTTGCTCCCGCCTGCGCCGGGTGCTGCCCGAGAGCGGCCAACGCCGGTGGCCCCAGTGCGAAATGCGCCGTCGTTGCTGCGCAAGTTGATCCAATGCGTCCTGCTCGAACCCGATCTGGCGCGCCGAATCGACGTGCCGAGACCGATCGATGCCGGCGCGGACGGCGCTGCACTTGGCGCGCTGATCGGCTTCTGCCTTGACAACCGCGGGCCGCTGACCACCGCCGGCGTCATGCAGCACTTCGCCGGCGGTGCGCACGACGCGGTGTTCCTTGCCGCCCTGACTGCAGGCGAAATCGAGGGACTCAGCGCCGAATCGCTGGAAATCCAGCTCGTCGAGGGTGTCAAACGCTACTGGACCGTGCGGCAGAAGCGCAGCGGTCCGTCGGAGGCGCAGGGTGCCGGGGCGATGGACTTGTCGCCCGAAGAGGCCGAGCGGGCGCGCCAGCGCAGGCTGGTGCAGGAGCGCCTGGGCCGCGGGTGTTGAGACGGCCCTGCAGCCTAAGGGTATGTTATGATTTGAGGTTTTCCCGAACGCCCCCACCTTGGGACAATCGGACCGCGGCGCCCTGCGAGGCGCCCAACCCAGCAGGATAAACATGGCCAAGAAATCCTCCAAGCCCGCCAAGAAATCCGCCGCCCGGAACCGGGGCAAAGCCCGGCCGACGGCAACCCGCGCGGCCAAACGCCCGGCGCGCCGCTCAACCCGGACGGCGCGAAGCGTGCGTGGCAAGCGCGCCGCAAAAAAACGGTTCGGCCCGAAACCCGTGGCCCGAGGCTCGGTGCGCACCAAGAAGCGGCCGGCACCGAAGGCTGCAGGCCGGACCGCCGCGAAAGGCAAGGTTTCGCACGCACGCGACAAGTCGAAGCTCGCCAACCGCAAGGTGCCGGCGAAGGCCGCGCCGAAGGTCGCTGGCAAGCCGCTGGCGAAGGCCGCCAAGCCGATTGCGAAGATCCCGGCCAAAGTACCGCCAACCGCCGGCAAAGCCGGCGTTGCAGCCGCACCGGGCAAGCCGAGCGCGGGCGAGATCGCTGCGCGCCTTTCGGCCAAGCGGACGGAAAAAGCGCTCGCCGAAGGGAAGGCGAGGAGCGGCAAGAATGGCGGCGTAGAGCTGCGCAAGGTCGAGCTGACACCGGCGGAAGCCGAGGCGCGCAAGACGCGGCTTAAGAACCTCATCGTGCTTGGCAAGGAGAGGAGCTACCTCACCTACGCGGAAATCAACGACCACCTGCCCGACGATATTCTCGATGCTGAGCAGATCGAGGGAATCATCTCCATGATAAACGACATGGGGATCCAGGTTTACGACGAGGCGCCCGACGCCGAGACGCTGCTGATGTCCGAAGCGGCACCGGCCACCGCTGCCGACGACGTCGACGAGGAAGCCGCGGAAGCCGCCGCATCGACGCTCGACTCGGAGTTTGGCCGTACGACCGACCCGGTACGCATGTACATGCGCGAGATGGGCTCGGTGGAGCTGCTTACCCGTGAGGGCGAAATCGAGATCGCCAAGCGGATCGAGGAAGGCCTGAAGCACATGATCATGGCGATCTCCGCGTGCCCGATGACGGTCGCGCAGATCCTCGAGCTCGCGGCCAAGATCGAGAAGGACGAGCTCAAGATCGACGACGTCGTCGACGGCTTGATGGATTTCAACGAGCAACTCGAGGCGATGGATGACGAGGACGCGCTCGAGGAACTCGACGAGGAAGAAGCCGACAGCGGCGCGATTGCGGCCGAGAACCTCGAGCGGCTGAAGGTTGCGGCGCTGCAGCGCTTCGCTGCCATTCGCCGGCTGTACGCGCGCATGCTCGCGGTACTGCAGAAGGACGGCCACAAGGCGAAGAAATATCTCGATTTGCAGAAGAAAATCTCCGCCGAGTTGATGCAAATCCGATTTGCAGCGCGGCAAGTGGAGCGGCTGTGCGACAGCGTACGCTGCGAGGTCGATAACATTCGCCAGATCGAGCGCAAGATTCAGGATCTCGTCGTCAACAAGGGCGGGATGCCGCGTCCGGACTTCATCAAGAAGTTCCCGGAGCATGAGACCTCTCTGCGCTGGATCGATCGCGAAATCGCCGCACATCACCCGTTCGGCGAGACGCTCGCCAAGTATCGGCAAGCGATTGTCGAGCAGCAGCAGAAGCTCCTCGATCTGCAGAAGCGCGTAATGATCCCCTTGAAGGACCTGAAGGAGATCAACAAGCAGATGTCGACGGGCGAGGCGAAGGCACGCAAGGCCAAGCGCGAAATGACGGAAGCCAACCTGCGGCTGGTGATCTCGATCGCCAAGAAGTACACCAACCGCGGCTTGCAGTTCCTTGACCTGATCCAGGAAGGCAACATCGGGTTGATGAAGGCGGTGGACAAGTTTGAATATCGTCGCGGCTACAAGTTCTCGACCTACGCGACGTGGTGGATCCGGCAGGCGATCACGCGTTCGATCGCCGATCAGGCGCGCACGATCCGCATTCCGGTGCACATGATCGAGACCATCAACAAGATGAATCGCATCTCGAGGCAGATCCTGCAGGAGACCGGTCAAGAGCCCGATCCTGCGCTGCTCGCCGACAAGATGGAGATGCCTGAGGAGAAGATCCGCAAGATTCTCAAGATCTCCAAGGAGCCGATCTCGATGGAGACGCCGATCGGTGACGACGACGATTCACATCTCGGCGATTTTATCGAGGATGCGAGTACGGTCGCGCCCGTTGACGCCGCGGTCAACGCGAGCCTGCGTGATGTGTGCAAGGACGTGCTGGATACGCTCACTCCACGCGAAGCGAAGGTGCTGCGCATGCGCTTTGGAATCGAGATGAATACCGACCATACGCTGGAGGAGGTCGGGAAGCAGTTCGATGTGACGCGCGAGCGCATCCGCCAGATCGAGGCCAAGGCGCTGCGCAAGCTCCGCCATCCGTCGCGATCCGAGAAGTTGCGCAGCTTCCTCGAAGGCGAGTAGGGCAGCACGGCGGCGCGGTTGGTCAGGCCGCGTCCGCCAGTCGCATTGCTCACGGCTGACCGCGTGGGGCCTGTAGCTCAGTTGGTTAGAGCAGAGGACTCATAATCCTTTGGTCGCTGGTTCGAGTCCAGCCGGGCCCACCCAGTTTTTCAAAGGCTTGGTGCGAAGTTCTTGCGTCTATTGTTGCTCTAACGTAGCCAGATCGTAACCACCGAGCAGCGAGTCGAGCCGATTGGCAGCTCGCGCGAGATGATCGGGCGCGAGATGGGCATAGCGTTCGACCATCACCGACGAGCGCCAACCCCCCAGCCGCTGCAACTCGTGCGTCGGGGTACCAGATTGCCGATGCCAAGAGGCCCACGTGTGGCGAATGTCGTGCCAGCGGAAATTTTCGATGCCGGCACGCTGCAAGGCTTTTCTCCATGCCAGCGTATTGGCCCATGAAATTGGCCGCCCGCGATAGGTAAAAACGCGCTCGGAATGCTTACCGAGCTGCCGTCGCAACACCTTCACCGCGGTAGCATTAAGCGGGACCGCAATCGGCCTGCGATTCTTGGACTGAGCCGCACCCACCCACGCGTGGCCGGTATCAAGGTTCACGTGCGTCCACTCCAGACCGAGCACATTGGACTGCCGCAATCCCGTGGCGAGCGCGAAGAGCACGACATCCCGCTGATGCACCGGCAACTCCCGGAGAAGTGCTTCGGCTTGCTCCACGGTGATCGAGCGTTCCCGCCCAGGACCTTCCTTGAACAGCTTTACTTTCGGCACCTTGTCGATCCACTCCCATTCGTCGCGTGCCCGAAGGAGAATGGCTCGGACGAGCGCCAAATAGCGGTTCACCGTCGGCTTGTTCACCGTCTTGAGCCTCTCGCTCTTGATCCGGTCGATGACGTCCAGCGTAATCTCGTCGAGCATCAAACCGCCCAAGAACCTATCCAACCAGCGGAGCTTTCCAATGTCTTGGTGGTGCGTGACCTTCTCCGAGGTCTCGGCAAGCCAGCGAACAGCCGCTTCCTTCCATTCACGGCGAGGCTTGACGCCCAGCCGCTGTTGCTCCCACAGCGATACTTTCAGCTTGTCGTGATACTCCCGGGCTTGAGCTTTGTCTTCAGTCCCAGTGCTGTGCTGTATTGTTCTTCCGCTGTGGCTGATCTTGACCCACCAATGCGGCGAGTCGGTGCGCCTGTAGAGTGACATGGTTCCAACTCCTTGCGTTCACTCTGCAACACACGCCGCGCGTATTGTGAGCGAATGTGCTCAATGAGGTCAACGTCCACGAATACCCAGCATTTGCCGATCTTCGCCCCGGGAATCTCCCCGGCACGCGCCTTCTCCTGCAACGTCACCGGATGAACATGGAGGAACGCGGCAGCGGCTTGCAGGTCGAGCGTGTTCATGCACAAACCCTATTGGCGTGTGTTGCGATCAACCCCTATCGACCTAAGTAAACCGCCGTAACCTGCTCGCGACCGTGGCCCATCTCGTCGCTGATGAGCTCGCGTGCTTCGCGATCGCGGTCCTTCTGCTTCTTGGTGAGCTGCTTCGACGTCGGGCCGCTCCGCGCGGGGCACTCCCAACCGGTGAGCTCGTGGTATCGCCTCTGCGCGTAGCGGTGGCGATGTCCGTGGACGCCGTGAATGCCGACCCGCTCGCACTCGTAGCGGAAGTGCTTGAGATAGGCGACGTAGGTCGGATAGCCTGGCGCCACCAAGCTCTTCCCCTTCGCCAAGGCCTTCGCCTCGTCGAGGAGCTGCCGCTGTTCTTGTGTGCGGATCGGAACCACGATCTCTCGCCCGCCCTTGTTCCAGGAGGCCTTGAGCACCAGCGCGTCACCCCGATCCGCCTTCCCCGGCACGATCTTGATCGAGGTTTCCCGCCGCAGGCCGAAGCCGTCCTGAAGGCGCAGCGATATCTGGGTGTAGGGGCAGCGGATCTGTTCAAGCTGATCCATGTCGAGGTCCTTTGCTTTCGAGAGGTTGGTTACGTAGACCCGATCCGGAATGCCGTAGGCGGCATTGGTGCGGGCGACGATGTTCTCCTTGCCGATCTTCTGCGCGAGCCAGCGGAGATGGCTCATCCGGTTCTTGATAGTCCCCGGGGAGAGCTTCTCGGCCAGCCAGCAGGCGACGAGCTTCTCGATGTGCTTGGGCTTGAACCCCTGGGCGCGCAACGCTCGGACGCCCATGTCGTGGAGCTGGTCGGCGACGAGATCGAGGATGTTCTCCCGGTCGGCTTGGGTTGCGTAACTGCCGTCGCGGTTGCGACGGCAGAGCTGTTTGAAGTCGTAGTTCAGGTCTCGCATCGGCGCCTCCTTCTGCGGGGTGGCGGAGAGGAGGCGAGCGGCAGTGCATCCATCGCTGCGATCGCTTCGAGCACTACCGCCAAGTCCTCCGGCGACAGCTGCGGTACCGGCATGCCGTCCCTTACCGGCTTGCGGCTGTGGTCCTGCTTGATTCGTTTCCTCGTCATGTTTCGTTTCCCTTCGTAGAACGTTGTACAAAGGCGCCAGGGCGCCGTATCTTTGCTGCTGCGGTGACACCGGTCGGGTAAGTGTTACTGCTCGCCTGGAGCGCCGTAGCGGCCCCAGTGGTAGCTGCGAGCGACGGGACACCGCGTCCCGTTTTGTGCGGTTGCTTTGATGCTCGCCGGCGTCGCACGGCGCTTACTCGGCGTCGCGATGGCGCTCCCCCGGGGGAGCGCTCATCGCGAGAGTCATTAACCCAGGACTCAAGGAGCGCCGTTAAGGCGCGCTCATCCGTTACGCGGATCATTCGGCGCGGGGCATTGCACCCCTTGCAAAGCTGGCGTGAGCGGCCCCTCAAGGAGGCCGTCACGTGGGTTGGAGCCCTCGGTCATGCGCGAAAACGCCGCGGATGCGCTGAACCGGTGCCTATGCGCGCGTACGTCACTGGCAGTGACGACGCGCGCAAGCAGCAGCGTTGCGTACGTGCTACGGCCTCACGCCACGTCGTGTGGCGAGCTCAAGGCTCGCGGCACACGAGCGGCGCGAGGGCCTTTGCGCACGCACCGCCCGGTAGCGGCGATCTCGGGGTGTGGCTCGGATGAACGCCGGCGACGCCTGCACTTCTCTGCAGGCGCCGTGGCACCTCAGGTGGCAACGCTCAAGGCAGCGGGTGGCATGATGGTCCCCGTCGTTTCGAAGGGGACGCGCGAACGAAGCACGCACACGGACGTCCGCCGCTCCCACTACCCTGAGATTGCACCAGGACGTATCGATCCCGATCCCACGTCAAGCACAGGATCGCGACATTGCTCAAGGACGCTTTAGCGTCCTCGACCGAGACAACGAGACGACATTGCCTGGTCTCTTGAGAAGCCAGGCGCTCACGTCGAGCGTGAACACCTAGCCACCCCTCGCGGGGGTGTCTCCTGACAGTCGCCGCAGGGGCGACCCTCACTGACTTGAACCGCCGTCAAGGACGGCGACTATCGATCCGACCGTCTCGAGGACGGCCCTTACTGCACTTGCCCCGAGTCTTGCGACGCCCGCGCGAGTTTCAAGGGCCCACCCACGCGCGTTGCTCATCCCGAACGCCTTGACGGCGCGCGCGAGGCGATACGGGCTTACCTCGCGCTCTCCGGTCCGAAGACCTCAACTCCTTGGGGCTTGCCTTTACCGCCCTCGATGGACAGCCAGGTGCAGCAAGCTACCTGTACAACGTGAGGCTCACTTATCAACCCCTTGTTCTCGCGTTTTTTGGGTTGACAACGTGTTTACGCCTCCCAAGATGCCTTAACCGATCCAACATGAAAACCCGAAAAGCCTCCCAAAAGTGCCGGCTTAACTGGACAGCCCTGGCACGTTTTGTGCCGGTAGGCTGCTGCCGTGGCGCGCGGCGCTATACTCGTCTCATGCCGTATCTTCTGGAATCCGGCAAGCTGCAGCTCTCGCGTGAGGAAGCAAGCGCCTATCGCGCTGCAGCCGACCGTTTGCACGAGACATGCGAGATGGCGCTTGATATGCGGCAACCCATCACGGTCGAGGACTGGATTCTCCTGGAAATCGCCCATGCAGCCCTCGCCGGCGACCTTGGTCTCCTGGATTGTGTCGTGGCTAAGGTCGAGGCCGAGATAGAATCGCGCACGCAACGCAATTAGACGCGTGAGGCCGCGGAAAGAACGACTTCTCAGGAGCAGGCCAAGGCCCCATGTTGCTGAAACGGGGCGCTACTTTAGGGAAAAAAATGGCCGAGCGCCGTGATGTCTATGCATACTTCTGGGTTGAAGGTTTCGACTGCGCTTGTGAGGACATAAGCGCGCAGTTGAACATAGCTCCTTCCACCGTGCGAAGAATTGGAGATCTCTGGCCATCGGGGCAAGTTGTGCGAACGAATTGCTGGCAATTTCTCAGTCCGCTTGCCCGTGGTGAGAGCTTCATTCAGGAATACTTAGAAGCCCTGCTTCCGGCTCTTGAGGCGCGGGCAACGGTCGTGCGCTCGCTCGCCTCACGTTACTCGGCTGGAATCAACTGCGTTGGCTATTTCTACGGCAGTAATCCCGGCCTTCATCTTTCCGCGACGCTTATCGAGCGAATTGCGGCGTTGCGGCTTGCGGTGGATTTCGATATTTATAACTACAACGAAGAAGATGCACCCTAATCCGAACGTCTCGCCGGCGGCGCTGCGAACCGTCCGCTCTGCGCCGGTTAGCTTGGTCCATTACATCCTCTTGGAGGGAGCGTGATGAGGGTGGCAGCGGCGTGTGTGGGACTCTTGGCAGGAGCGATGGCCTTTGCGCAAGGGACCGGCATGGAGGAGGGACATAAGTGGGTTGATTCTTTCAACGCCTACAAGGCCAATATACGTGCGCTTGATCCGACGGCTAAGAAGGCGTGCGAAAGTCAGCTGCACCGTATCCTCAAAACCATAGACGACAATGCAATGTGCGCAGTCGTCTCGGAATGCACTCTTCTCGATCAAGACCCTTTCGGCAGCACCGTGCCCGTTCGTGCCGAAAGCGCGAAGGCGTTGCTATCGGACATGAAACAGTTCACACATTCTTGTGATGACCATTCTTCCCATTCAGTACGGAACAATGGAACAGTAAGCGTTCCGGCGTGTGTGAAAAACAGATGCATGGTGAGAACCTCCTTGAAAAGGTGATTGTGCGACATGACAGGGTGGCCTCCCCACCGGTGGGGGACCACGGAAGCCAGCCAATGAAGGGATTGTTTTGGACCACGTTCCCGCGGGGCCAATATCTTGACCTTCGCAGTGGTTCAGCGGTGACACGAGTACGTTCGACTACACCGCTCGTTTGACGGCAAAGGGCGGTGGCTGGAAGGCAGCGCAATAGGGCAGAGCGCGTCCTCCGTTCAGGCCATCGAAAAAACCTCAATCCAGAGCCAATCGCGAGGTCGGTAGTTCAACTGTTCAACTAGGCGATAGCCGATAGCGAGCGTAGCCATTTCGTAACTTCGTCTAACTCTTTGCAAGTACTCTGAGGCTGTTCGTAGCTGCCCTTGAAACGTGGCGTGTGTTGCAAGAGCTTGATTTGAAATATAGTGCTAACGAATGCCGATTCTCATAATCCTTTGGTCGCTGGTTCGAGTCCAGCCGGGCCCACCCAAAGCAAGCGGCAATTGGTGCTGGCAACCACTAACGTGGCGCGCTTGGGCGCGGCAGCGCCGCCACTTACGACAACCTAGGGGTCGCCAGGGCGCGTCCGAATCGCAACGGCGCGCTCGCCTCCCAATCGTATCGGCCAATAGCCTGGTAGGGCTTTTTTGTAACGAATGCCGCCGGCCCAACCGACCATATAGTGTCTACCGTCTGCGCCCGTCACGTCGATCGGATCGTGTTCTTTGGAAAAAAGGGTAAGCGCCGGCAGGTGACGTCCGATGCCACCGGTTTCTGGCAAAGCATCGAGTACTTCTTGTGTAATAGTCATCCCCGCATTCCTAATCGTGGGGCGCAAAATCAGTCAACGATGTCGTTGCGCTCCTGCGCGTCGGCCATGAACTCAGTAATCGACATCTCGCACTCGGCATCGTCATAACCGTATCCCGAGCGCCGGAATCCCTGCATTTGCCAATTGCCGCCCTGGATTCGTGCCGGATCGTGTGTCAGAGCCAGAGCATCGGCAGTGCGAAGTGCCGGGCGCAACGCCATATCTTGATTGATTTCCCTCAGCAACGTGTGTCTCATGATAGTTCACTCGTCCAAAATAAACATCCCACGTTAAACGTCCCACAGCGACAATTGCATAGTTCGCGCCAACCGGCATAGTTTGTCTGTGCGAGAACGCACACAATGGCTTGGGGGTCACCGTGGGCGGGTGCATAAACACTACGATGAGCGGCAATGGCCGGCGCAGCCCCGGCACACACCGATTAGGCTGAACCAGTGGTCACGAGGGCATCCAACGCCTCCGGGGGCGGCGCGGAAGCTTTTCTGCCACCTACACCAATCCGGCGGGGTGCCAAAGCAGCGGTTGGTTTGGCGGATTCCGCGGCACCACGTTCTGACCCCGGCGAGCCATCCGCTCGGCGTCTGTAGCAATGGAGGGTGGCTCCGTCGTCGGTCAACAAAGTAGACAGCGAGTAGACACCTGGCTTGGCAGCCATCGGCAAGCGCTCGTATGCTAACGAGCAAATCCGAACGACCCGGTATAGGTACGCCGCCCCGCTTTCCGTGATACTGGTCACGGCTGGCAGGTCGCTGTCGGCGAGGGCGGGACATGCGCCCGCGCAACGAGCTAAGACGTCTGCGAGCACGTACGATCAAAGGAGATGTAATGGACGCCTCCCTCCCCGCCTTGGGATGAGGGTGCATAGAAGGGAGCCCTCGCTATACCCGACGGCATCGAAGTGCCAAAGTGGTGGTTGTGCAACTACCACTGAGGGTAAGGAGGGCTCGACATGAAGGTTACGACGTTTGGGTTGGATTTGGCAAAGCGGCTGTTTCAGGTGCACTGGGTTGATGGGGTGACGGGTGAGATCTGTCGGCGGCAATTGAAGCGCGCCGAGGTGGCGGAGTTCTTTGCCCAGTGCGAGCCGTCGGTGGTGGCGATGGAGGCCTGTGGCAGTGCGCACTATTGGGCGCGGAAGCTTGCGGGGTATGGCCACGAGGTGAAGCTGATTGCGGCGCAGTTCGTGCGGCCGTTCGTGAAGAGCAACAAGACCGATGCGGCGGATGCACAGGCGATCTGGGAAGCGGCGCAGCGGCCGGGGATGAAGTTCGTGGCGGTGAAAAGCGAAGCGCAACAGAGTGTACTGATGCTGCACCGGATGCGGGAGCAGTTGGTGAAGATGCGCACGATGCAGGTCAATCAGCTGCGTGGTCTGCTCTACGAGTTTGGGGCTGAGCTGCCGCAAGGGCGGCAAAGGGGCATCGCGCGGATACCAGGCGAATTGGCGAAGCTCGAAGGCATAGTCCCGGCGCTGGTCATCGAAACGATCCGCGGGCAGCTCAAGCGCATCGAGGCTTTGGACCAGGACATCGCCGAGATCGAGAAGAAGCTGGCGCTCTGGAAGGAGGAAGACCGGGCGGTGCGGCGGCTCATGGAGATCCCCGGGTGGGGTTGCTCAGCGCCACGGCGGCGGTGGCGACGATGGGGGATGCCAAGACGTTCGCCTCGGGCCGGGAGTTTGCCGCTTTCCTGGGGCTGGTGCCCCGGCAGAGCGGCACCGGGGGGCGGGTGAAGCTGTTAGGGATCAGCAAGCGCGGTGACGTGTATTTGCGCACGTTGCTCATTCACGGAGCGCGCGCGGTGATCGCGCGCACCAAGGATCGTGCAGCGTGGCTGGACCGGTTACTAGCGCGCCGACCACTGAACGTGGCGGTGGTGGCGCTGGCGAACAAGATGGCGCGCACGATCTGGGCTCTGCTGGCGCATGATCGGACGTACCAGAAGGACTACGTAGCTCGTGCTGCGTAGATGATCAACGAACCATAGGGTTGGATCGCTTAAAGGTTGCGCAGGTTGATGTGCGATTGATGGCGTGACAGGTCGGACCGCGGGGAAGTGAACCTGCATGTTGCCAGGTCCTTCGAGGACGTAAAGGAGATGAGGTCTTCCCCGGCGAATTCCATCAGGGCCAGCAGACTTCGGTCTGCACCAACAGGCCGGATATAAGACTGCAGCCAGATCTTCTCGCCGAGATCAACATCACTTGCCAAACCGGGAGGCGTCCATATAAGCGCAGCATGCACAAGGGATCGTGTCTTTGCGGGGCTGTGAGCTTCGAGGTAGCCGGCGATCTGCCCCCGCCAGATGCCTGCCATTGTTCGCAATGCCGCAAGCATTCGGGCCATTTCTTTGCGTCCACCGACGTTCCCCGCGCTGCTTTGAAGGTCCACGGCAGTGATAAAGTCACATGGTTCCGCTCTTCCGAGAAGGTGCGGCGAGGGTTCTGTTCCACGTGCGGGTCCTCCATGTTCTGGGACCCGATCCAGAAAGATTGGATTGGGATTGCCATGGGCGCATTCGATCTGCCCACGAATACTAAGCTGAGGATTCACATCCACGTGGCAGACAAAGGCGACTACTACGAGATTGTGGACGGCTTGCCCCAGAACGAGCATTGAAACGACCGCCTGCGCTCCCGCTGCGCCGTAGCCGACTCCTACCGCGGCCGCCGTCTCGATTCCACCAAACTGTTGCATCGATCGGTTGAATTCACAATCCAAAGCCGACCTACGGAATGGGCGCTCGCCGCGGCCTGGTCGAAGTTCGCTGATACTCAATTCGGCGAAGCCTCAGCATCGAGGTAGCTATAAAGGGCGGCAATCTCAGCTTCCGTGAGGTGCGACAGATTGTTGCGCGCCGTGATGCCCATCACGCCAAGTTTTCGTCCCCCGAGCGCAACGCCCGTTCGCATGAGCTCGGCGAACGCTTCGGGCGAATAGGCAGACACGATACGCAGATCCGGACTGCTGAAATCGGGATTGGACGCGCCGCGCAGATCGGTCCCATGGCACTGGGCGCAGACCGTTCGCGCGAGGTAACGTCCTATCGCCGCCTCTGGGCCCTTGGCTTCGGGCGGCGGCACGGTATCGGCGACAAGCTGCGCCGCCGTCCTGAATTTCCCGGCAACCAGTCCAAAGCGCCCGAGCGGGCCCACCGAGACACTGGGAGCCCGCCCGCCGACGGGCGGTAAGGTCTTCAGAAACGCAACGATTCGGCCGAGGTCTTCGTCTGTCAGCCCGGCGAATACCTCGGAGGGCATGACGATCACGCTGCGTCCGTCGGGTCGGATCCCGTTGCGGACGATGGCCGCAATCTGCGCGTCGCTGTATTGGCGAACGGCAGCGGTAAGACTGGGTGCGACGATCCGCGCAATCATCGGGTCGTCGAACATCACGGCACCTTCGGCCTCTTTGCCGTGGCAACCATTGAAGCAGCCGCGGATCGTGGCCAGCCGCTTTCCCTCGGTGATTGCTGCAGGATCCGTCGGTATCGATATTGTGACTGCGGGGACCGGGTAGGTGCGTCGCAGAATGCGCTCGGATAGAACGTACACGACGGCATACGCGACGATGCCCAGCCCGACCAGGGCTGCCAAGGCTATGCCGATCCAGCGCAGCAGGCGCTTCATGACTCCTCCTCGATCAGGCGCTGGGATCTGATCGCGACCCGCAACGAGCGCAGGCCGCCTGGTTCAACGACTGCTTCTGGCCTAGGTTGCGCAAAAACAATCGCCAGCGGTTTAGGCTGAACGATGATGGGAGAATCTCTACTGGCGTCATCGCAATCGATCATATTGTGAGTGGATTCATACCCGGCACACTTTCGAGCCATTCAACCGACGACCTCAGTTCTTGATTTGTAGACACCCTAGCACCGAGCGGAGGCGCCGTCGACCGTTCATCACCCCAGAGTATTATCCAGCCGCACCAGTCAAACCAATGTTCGGACTCGACACCTTATTCACTCCAGCAATGATCGCCGCATTTGTCGCGATCATCTTTGTGGGCGCCATCGCGCACGGCGCGATCGGTTTTGGTTTTCCATTGATCTCCACCCCGCTGATCGCCCTGCTTATCGATGTTAAGACAGCGGTTCTGATTACTCTCGTGCCAAACATCGCCGTAAACGTCGTAAGCATACTGCGTGGGGGCAACTGGCGGGCAAGCATCGGCAGGCATTGGCCAATGGCGATGTGGGTCGTCCTTGGTGCCCTGCTGGGCACACACGTTCTGCTGGTGGCGCCGCCGGAGTTGTTACAGGTTCTTCTTGCGGCGATGATCGTTGTGTTTTTGTTGCAAGACAGAATCCGGCAACTTGACTGGACGTGGATAAGGCGTCGCCCTGGTATCTCGGGAGCAACATTCGGCGTGGTGGCGGGTATGTTCTCGGGAGCCGTGAATGTTTCGGCGCCCCCGTTAGTGATCTACTTCATGATGCTGGCGTTGCCACCCGTCGCACTGACACAGGTACTTAATCTATGTTTTATGGCTGGCAAGATGATCCAGGCGGCGACTCTGAGCCTCGCCGGCCCCGGAAGTCTCCGATTGTTCATCGCGTCGCTGCCACTGACCGCGCTAGCGATCGGCTCGCTGTTTCTCGGCATCCAGCTGCAGAAGCGAATGAGTCCTGCTATCTATTTCAAGATTCTACGCGTAACGCTCATTGGGTTTGTCATCCTACTGCTCGGCCAGGCGGCGATCGAGCTGGCGCGCCGGTCCGATCTGCTGTGAGGATACCGGGCTACTTCGAATTCGGTTGGCCCCCGAATTGCTCCCTCTTGGCGGACCAATTGAACCGCCGCCGAGCTCATCGCGAGGCCCTGGTGCGTGTCTTGCACCCCGGTATCGGGGACGCAGGTAGTAGGCCGATCGCCCGAATCTCGCTGGTAGGCATGGTCCGCCTGGCCGCGGGCTACCAGTTTGCAATCCTTCTCCCGCGAAGGAACAAACCCGCTATGGCGGTCAACACCACGCCAAACGTGAGCAACCGCGACGGTTTTCGACCCAGATCGCTCAGGCTGGTTGTGACGATTGTGGTGGTGATTTGTGCCGGGCTGGCGAGCGCAGAGCCTAACGCGAAAAGAGACACCGCATTCAGTGTGGATCGGTTGCCCAGACCGGATCACGTGGTTGTGGTCGTGGAGGAAAATAAATCATATAAGCAGATCGTCGGCAACATGGCGGCGCAATATCTGAACCAACTCGCCAATGATGCTGCCGTGTTCACCAATTCCTTTGCCGTTGCACACCCCAGCCAGCCCAATTATCTGGCCCTGTTTTCGGGATCGACGCACGGCGTGTTGAATGATGAATGCCCGATTTCCATATCGGGAGACAATCTGGCAAATCAGCTTCAGAAAAAAGGCCTGAGCTTCGCAATCTACTCGGAATCCATGCCTTACCCTGGCTATGAAGCGTGTTCATCGCCTGACCGGCGCTACGCCCGGAAGCATAACCCGGCGGTCAATTGGCAGAACAAGAACATAGCGCCAAGTGTGAATATGCCGTTCGCCAACTTTCCGTCTGATTACTCGATGCTCCCGACTCTATCGATTGTAGTTCCCAATCTGCTGAATGACATGCATGACAGTCGTACTCTCCTGGACCAGATCTCCCGAGGGGATGCCTGGCTGAAGAGTAACCTGGACGCTTATGTGCGGTGGGCCCGAACAAATAACAGTCTCTTGATCGTGACATGGGATGAAGACGATGGGTCAGGTGGGAACCGCGTTCCAACCATCTTTATCGGCCCCATGGTGCGGCCGGGCAGGTACGGCCGCAGTATTGATCACTACAGCGTGCTTCGGACGCTTGAGGAGATGTACGGATTACCCGCTTTGGGCAATGCCGCAAGCGCCGATGCGATTCGAGATGTTTGGATTTCGCCTGAACGCAGGGCAAGATGACGTTGCGAATCCCGGCTTCGCTAGCGCAGTGAAGCGCGGCCGCGATTCGCCGCCAGGCGAAACTTGACGCCGTGGTAATCTTGCCGCGTCGCTACAATCGGAGCGGGTTTCCACCTGTTGCGCATGTCGGACCCACGTGTCTTCTTTGCGGCGGAACGCACGCTCCTGGCGTGGATTCGCACCGGTCTCACCATCATGGGCTTTGGGTTCGTCGTGGCCCGCTTCGGCCTTTTCCTGTCCCTTCTGGCCGCCCAGCGCCTGCCATCAACCGCTGTGGCTGCCTCTCCGTCACCTCTTTCAAGCGGCATTGGCATTGCGCTCGTACTGCTCGGAGCTGTGTCCATGATCTTTGCCGCTATCCAGCATCGCCGCTTTGTTTCTACTCTGCCGCCTGCCGACATTCCCTTGGTACACAACCGCGCCTTTCCGGTGGTATTGGCGCTCATCCTCGGTTCGCTCGGCCTCCTTCTAGCGCTCTACCTCGCCGCTTAGTATGCTATCGGCCACTTAGCCGCGGCCAAGGGTTGCATTGCTCGCACGTGCAAAGCGAGCCGCCGAGGTTAAGCTTGGTCCGGTTGGCGCCATAGGGGTGACATTATGTTGTTTGGTATGTTGAAGGACCTGCTAGCAGAGGCCGTTTCTTCGAGAAAACACTCGGCGAAAAAGAAACGAGTGATCAACGAGCTTCCGACGCGTTTCGCCCCGGAAACGTCCGAAGCAGAGGCAGATTGGCGCCGTACGCTCGAATTAATGCCAAATTTCGCCGAGGCTCACGCCAACCTGGGCGTCGTTTTCAAGAATACCGAGCGGCTGGCTGACGCAGAAGCGGCGTTCCGGCGCGCACTCAGCTTGCAGGCAGACAACGTCCTTGCCCTTTACAACCTGGGGATCGTGCTGGCCGAAACCAATCGCCCGCGGGAAGCAGAAACAATGTACCGACGTGCGGTCGGATTGCTACCCAATTTCGTCGAGGCGCACAACAACCTGGGCGTCGTCCTCATGGATACCCAGCGTCCGGCCGAAGCCGAAGTGACCTTCCGGCGCGCACTTGAGTTAAAGCCCGATTTCGCCGATGCCAAGAAAAACTTGGGCATCGTTCTTGAGAAGACCAGGCATCTGGCCAAAGCGGAAGCAGATTGCCGCCATGCGCTCGAATTGATGCCAGATTCTGCCGACGCCCACATTAGGCTTGGCGTTGTGCTCAAAGATACCATGCGTCTGCCCGAAGCAGAGGCGGCCTTTCGCAAGGCAATCAGTCTACAAGGAGATAACGTCGTTGCACTCTACAACCTTGGGGTCGTCCTCGGTGAGACCGATCGCCCGTGGGAAGCAGAAGCAGCGTACCGAAGTGCGCTCAAGCTGAGGCCCAATTTCGTCGAGGCCCTCTACAACTTGGGGCTCGTCCTTGCCGAAACCAATCGTCCACTCGACGCGGAGGCGGCGTACCGCGCTGCGCTCAGATTACAGCCTAATCACGTGGACGCGCACAACAACCTGGGCATTGTTCTCAGGGATACCCAGCGTCTGGCTGAAGCGGAGACGATGTTCCGCAGCGCAATGCTCATAAAACCCGATTACGAGGCGGCGCAGAGAAACCTGGACTTCACTCTCAAAGAACTTAAACGTCTGTCTGAAGCTGAGGTGGCCCGTCGCCGCGCAGTCGACCTGAAACCTGATCGTGCTCTAGCCCACTACAGGTTGGGCCTAACGCTGATGGCGCTCGGCAAATTGGATCAAGCAGCAGTCAGCTTCAAACAGGCGCTGGCAATCGAACCCGATTACGCCGCTGCCCAGCATGAGCTCGGCGTGACCGTTCTGAGGCAAAATCGAGTCGATGAGGCAATCGCCTGTTTTCTCCACGCGATCTCAATCAAGCCGGATTTTGCCAAGGCCATGGCCAATCTTGCTGCGACCTATCTTCTCAAAGGAGACATTCAACAAGCTGTGACGTGGAATCAAGCGGCGCTCGCAATCGAGCCGCAGCAAGTCGATGCCAACCGAAACATGGCGTCAATCCTGGTGGAACGAGGGGATAGGGATGAAGCAAAACAACATCTTGATCGCGCATCTGCCGGACAATCCATCAGTATCGAATACGCGACCAACCCGACGCGAACAGTACTTCTGCTGTGGACGAAGAAATTAGGCAACGTGCCCACGACCGAGCTCCTCTTCCCAGTAACTGTCAATACCCGCGTCAATTGGGTGATCGAATCCGAACGTGACGATCAAAGCGACAATTTGCCGGATCATGACATGGTATTTAACGCCATGGGCGACCCTGATCTAATCGGGGAATCCATCGGGCCGGTCAGGCGATTTACCGAAAACTGCGCAAAACCGCTGCTCAATCATCCTCATGTAGTCGCTCGTACAGCACGCAATAATCTACCTTCGTTGTTCGAGGGAATAGGCAACATCATTGTTCCGCCGGTCTGGAGGTTTGCCAACAGTGCCGACTGGGATGAATCAGTTGTGGATCACCTTCCGCTCTTGATTCGACCGGTGGAGTCCCATGGCGGTGTCGATCTGGAACTGGTCGGAAACGAGACCGAACTCGCGCGGCGCAGGGCGGCGCAGCGCGGCCCCGTGTATGTCTGCCGCTTTATTGACTTTCGTTCGGCCGATTCTTGGTACCGAAAGTACCGGATAATTTTCGTCGACCGCAAGCCATACCCATACCACCTGGCGATAGCGCAGAAGTGGATGGTCCATTATTACACTGCCGAGATGGAATCCGCCCCATGGAAACTGCAGGAGGAGAAGAAGTTCCTTCAAGACCCTGAAGCGGTGCTGGGGCCCCTCGGCATGCAGGCTATCCGGCTAATTGGGGAAAGGGTGGATCTTGAGTATTCCGGAATCGATTTTTCAATTATGGAAGATCGGCGATTATTGGTTTTTGAAGCCAATCCCACGATGTTGGTCCATCCAGAAAATATCGCGGGACCGCTCGAACACAAGAACCAATATGTGTTCCGAATACAATACGCTTTCGAGGAGGTGCTGAAGCGGTTCGAGCGCTGACGCGCTCCACGCTGCCTTTCGCGTCGATGGCGAGGCGCCTTGCTTGCCTCCTGCTGCTGCAGCCTGGCGTTCGCCGACCGCAGTCACGCCCGTAAACCCCCGGGGCCAGGGGACCCAGCCACTGCCTTACTGCGTGGCCGCTGTCGTGCCAGCCGCCTTCGCCAGGATGGCGCGGCGGACAAGACCGATATGCTCGCGCAGCGTGTACGCCTCGCTGGCAAAGCTCGCCGGCGTGTGGATGTGCTCGGCCGCCTGCTCGACCCGATCGAGATCCTGCAACCACTTCTCCACCGGCAATGTTCCTTCGCGCGTCGACACATCGCGCTCCAGCAGTGCGAGCTCGCCGTACCAGCGATAGATGCGCGAGCGCACGCGCCAGCGCAGGAACTGCGGCAGGAAGTTGAGCACGGGGACCACGACCACGATCAAGGGCACGATGAGGATTATCGCCCGCTCGACGAAGGTGGCGAGCCAGAATGGCAGGTAGCGGTGCAGATAACTCGGCCCGAAGCGCTTGTGTTCGTCGGCAGAGGGCGAGACGGGGATGTCGACCTGGGCGGTCCCCGGAAACTCGCCTGCGGCCTCGAAGTATCCCTGGTGCCCATGAATCTCGCGCGCCGCGTCGGCGAGCAAATCGACGATCGCGGGGTGCAGGCTGTCACGCGCGACGAGCATTGCCTTCGTGCCGATCATAGCGACATCCTCATTCGGAACGTTGAGCGCCAGATCAATGGTCCCGTAGGGCAAACTGAGTCGCGTCAGGAAAGGGAAACGCCGTGCATAGGCTTCGGCGTGTCGCAGACTCATGATCTTGATCAATGGATCGCGCAGTGCCTGCTGGATGGTCGGCGTGTCGGCACCGCCAACGAAAAGGGCGGCATCGATCTCGCCCGCCCTCAATGCGCGCAGCGCGTCGTCGCCTCCGAGCGCGACGATGTCGGTGTTGTCCAGCCCCACGCCGCTGGCATTGCTCAAGCCGTTGGCCGCGAACAACTGCACTACCAGGGTGCGCGTGCCGCTGCCCGGAGGGCCGATGGCGATCCGCTTGCCATGCAGCTCGTTGAGCTGCGTGAGCGTCGCCGGACCGCGATAGAAGATCCACAACGGCTCGTAATAGAGGCTCGCCAGCATCTCCAGCCCGTCGGCCGCCGGAAAGGTCGCGACACCTCCCTGCATGAACGCAACATCGACGCCGGATTTCGGATCGAGCAGCAACGCCAGGTTTTCGGTCGCGCCATGGGTCATGCGCACATCCACAGTCACTCCCTCGCGGGCGAGGATCTGCTTATAGCGCAACGCGTACTGGTTGTAGATTCCGCTTGCGGCTCCGGAAGCGAGCACGATGTGTCGCGGTGCACCGGGTTTCACGAACTGCGCTGATACCCAGGTCACTGCGACCACCAACGCCATGACCAGCAGCGCCAGGCGCACGCGGTCGTGACGGGAAAGTGTGGCGAGATCTTCGAATAATGCCATGGGAATTTGCCTGCTACACGCGATCGCGACGATGGCTAATGCGGTGTGCGCCGCGGCGATCCATCAGGGAAGCCATTATATTTGGGTTTGGCGGACTTGCTGCCAAAATGTCCGCTGATGGTCGATCGCAGGGTTGACCGGGGTGGCCCCATCGCCGGGCGTCGCCCTCAGCGGGGGCTTGAAGCCCGCGCATCGCCACGCCGCCACGAGCCTTATGCAGGCGATGGAGGCGTGGCCGCCGCGATTGGGTCGGGCAGCACCCTGTTCGCACCGTCCACCGGCAAGGATCGTTACGGCGTCATGGTGCAAAGCTAGAATGACGCCATGTGTGGCCGCTTTACCCTCACCCAGCCCGCCCGTATCGCGGCGAAGTTCGGCCTGGATAATTTTGCTCCGGTCGAGCCCGAGTTCTACACGCCGCGCTTCAACGTCGCGCCGACGCAGCGCATCGTCGTGATCCCGACGTCCGATATGCAGCGCGAGGCGCGGCGGATGCGCTGGGGCCTCATTCCGCGCTGGGCCAAGGACGCCTCCATTGGCGCGCACCTGATCAACGCGCGCAGCGAGAGCGTCGCCACCAAGCCGGCGTTTCGTGCCGCGTTCAAGCAACGGCGCTGTCTGATACCTGCGGATGGCTTCTATGAGTGGCTGCAGACACCGCGCGGCAAGCAACCTTATCGCCTCGTGCTGGCGAGTGGCGAGCTGTTCGCCTTTGCCGGGCTGTGGGACCGGTGGAGAGACGCCAAGGGCGAGGCCGTGGATTCGTGCTGCATCATCACCTGCGAACCGAACGAGCTTGCGGCGAAATTCCACAACCGCATGCCGGTCATCATTGCGCCCGAAGACTACGAAACCTGGCTAACCGGCACGCCCGAGCAGGCGCTGGCGCTGCTGCGGCCGTACCCGCCTGAGGCCATGCGCGCCTATGCGGTGAGCGCGAAGGTCAACCGCCCGGGCAATGACAGCCCGGAGCTCGTCGAACCGCTGCCCCAGTAGCCCGGGTCCGTACGAATGCCGCCGGAATCTGTCTCCAAGTGACGCGCGGCGGCGCATGCCAGGCGCCTTTTCAACCTCGCGGCGGCTGTCGCCCGCGATTCAAGCCCGTCCTGTGCACTGGCACAGCCCTTGCTGCGCAGCGTATACCCGGGCGGGACGGCGCTCCCCTGGTTCACTCCTCGCCCTTCGCGTCGTCTCCGCACCGGGACCATCCGCAGTCAATCGCCGATCGACAGCCGCATGCGCACATTGTAGTGCACCGGCTCGGCTTCGCTACACGGCCAAGTGCGCCCGCACGTTGTCCCGGTCCATGGTCGATCCACTTCCCTTGGCGACGACTTCGCCGCGCGACAACACGACGTAGTGGTCGGCGAGCGATTTGGCGAAATCATAATATTGCTCGACGAGCAGGATTGCCATCCCGCCGGCCGCGACGAGCTTGCGAATGGCCCGCTCGATATCCTTGATGATCGACGGCTGGATGCCTTCGGTTGGCTCATCGAGGATGAGCAGCCTGGGCCGCATCGCGAGCGCCCGGCCGATGGCGAGCTGCTGCTGCTGCCCGCCCGACAGATCGCCGCCGCGACGATGCAGCATGCTCTTGAGTACGGGAAACATCTCAAAAACGAGCTCCGGGACCTTCACGCCACGGTCCTGGGTGGCGAGTCCCATGAGCAGGTTCTCCTCGACGGTGAGCCGGGGAAAGATTTCTCGACCCTGCGGCACGTAGCCGATGCCCATCGCCGCACGCGCGTAGGGCGGCAGTGCGCTGATGCTCGCGCCATCGAGCTTGACTTCGCCGGACCGGATCGGCAGCAGGCCCATCAGGCACTTAAGCAAGGTTGTCTTGCCGACTCCGTTGCGACCCAGCAGCGTCGTGCAGGCGTTGGGCGCCACGTCGAATCCCACGTCGCGCAAGATGTGACTGCCGCCGTAGTACTGATTCAGCCCGGCGACCGAAAGCATTTTCTCACCGGCCAAGAAACACCTCGATGACCTGCTGGTTTTGCTGTATCTGCTCCATCGAGCCTTCGGCGAGTACGCTGCCCTCGTGCAGCACCGTAACGCGCTGCGCGATCCGCTCCACGAAGTCCATATCGTGCTCGACCACGACAAGCGTGTACTTGCCCGCGAGCGACACGAACAACTCGGCGCTGCGTAACGTCTCCTCGTCCGTCATGCCCGCGACCGGTTCGTCGAGCAGCAACAACTGCGGCTCCTGCATTAGCAACATCCCGATCTCCAGCCATTGCTTCTGACCGTGGGACAGCATTCCGGCCGGCCGTGCGGCCTCCGGCAGCAGCTTGATCGTCTCCAGCGTGGCCACGATACGCTCGCGCGCAGGCTCGTCCAGACGCGCGCGCAATGTCGGTCCGACGCGCTTGTCCGCCTTCATCGCCAGTTCAAGGTTCTCGAATACCGAGTGCTGCTCGAAGACGGTCGGCTTCTGAAACTTGCGCCCGATTCCGACTCCCGCAATTTCCGCCTCCGTTAGCCGGGTGAGATCGATCGTCTGGCCGAAGTACGCACTGCCCAGGTCCGGGCGCGTCTTGCCGGTGATCACATCCATCATCGTCGTCTTGCCGGCGCCGTTGGGTCCGATCACGCAACGCAGCTCGCCGGCGTCGACGAGCAACGACAGGTTGTTCAGGGCCTTGAAACCCTCGAAGCTCACGCTGATGCCATCGAGGTAGAGAATGCCCCGGTGCGTCGTATCAACGCCTTCGGTCATCACCCGGGCGCCGGATGCGACCGGATCGTCCCAGTGTTCGCGCGTGTCGGCTTGGCTCATGTCGCCTTTCTGCGCGCGTGTAACAGGCCGGCGAGTCCGCGCGGCAGCAACAGCGTCACCAAGATGAAGATCAAGCCCAGTGCAAATAGCCAATATTCCGGAAACGCCTTGGTGAACCAGCTCTTGCCCAGATTGACCACTGCGGCACCGAGCACCGGGCCGATCAGGGTGCCGCGGCCGCCGACTGCGGTCCAGATGGCGATTTCGATCGAGTTGCCCGGCGACATCTCGCTCGGATTGATGATCCCCACCTGAGGAACGTAGAGCGCCCCGGCGATGCCGCAGATGACCGCGGAAAGTGTCCAGATGAACAACTTGAAATACAGGGGGTTGTAACCGGAGAACATGACGCGGGTCTCGGCGTCGCGGATCGCGGTCAGCACCCGGCCGAGCTTGGAGGTGACGATCCAGCGACCGAGCAGAAGAAAGCCGAGCAGCGCTGCGCCGGTGGCCACGAACAACGCCATGCGCGTTTGTGGCGCGGTAATGGGGAAGCCCAGGATACGCTTGAAATCGGTGAAGCCGTTGTTGCCGCCGAACCCAGTGTCGTTGCGAAAGAACAGCAACATCGATGCATACGTTAGCGCCTGGGTGATGATAGAGAAGTACACGCCCTTGATGCGCGAACGGAACGCGAAGTAGCCGAAAATCAATGCCACCAGCCCGGGAACGAGCACGACGAGCATCGCCGCATACCAGAAGTGGTCGGTGAAGCTCCAGTACCAGGGGTATTTTTTCCAGTCGAGAAACACCATGAAATCGGGCAGGTCGCTCTGATACACACCCTCGTGCCCGATCGAACGCATCAGGTACATTCCCATCGCGTAGCCGCCGAGGGCGAAGAACAACCCGTGACCGAGCGACAGGATGCCGGTGTAACCCCAGATCAGGTCCATGGCCAGCGCCACGATGGCGTAGCACATGATCTTGCCGATCAGCGTAATCCAATAGTCCGAAAGGTGGAGTGCGCTGTCGGCGGGCACAGCCAGGTGAAGCAGCGGAAACACGACGAACAGAACCAGTGCGGCGACGACGTAGAGCGACCAGCCGCCGGCGCTCAACAAGCCGATGAAGCGCGGGCTTCCGCCTGCCACCGCCGGTACGAATGCGGCTCCCATCATCCGCTCTCGGCGATCCGTCCCTTGAGCGCGAACAAGCCCTGCGGGCGCTTCTGGATGAAGAAGATGATGAACACCAGAACCGCGATCTTGGCCAGTACGGCTCCTGACCAGGCCTCGAGCATCTTGTCCACGATTCCGAGCCCAAGCGCCGCGTAGACGGTGCCGGCAAGCTGACCGACGCCGCCGAGCACCACGACCATGAACGAGTCGACGATGTAGCTCTGGCCGAGATCGGGACCTACGTTGCCGATCTGCGACAGGGCGCAGCCGGCAAGCCCGGCGAGGCCCGACCCCAGTCCGAAGGCGAGCGTGTCCACGTGTTTGGTAGGCACCCCGGTACAACTCGCCATCGCCCGATTCTGGGTAACCGCGCGCACGAACAGGCCCAGCCGTGTCCGGGTCAGCAACAGCCACATGAGCAGCAGCACCAGCGCGGCAAATCCGATGATCACAATCCGGCTCCAAGGCAGCACGATTCCGATCATGGCGACAAAGCCGCCGGACATCCAAGACGGGTTTTCGACCTGGACGTTTTGGGCGCCAAAGATCGTTCGCACCGTCTGCATGAGGATTAGGCTGATGCCCCAGGTCGCCAGCAGCGTTTCCAGCGGCCGGCCGTAGAGGAACCGGATCACGCTGCGCTCGAGCACCATGCCGACCAGCCCGGACGCGGCGAACGCAGCGGGAACGGCGCACACGAGGTAGGCGTCGAATGCTCCCGGCACATAGCGGCGGAAGAGGTCCTGTACGACGTAAGTCGCATAGGCGCCGATCATGATCAGCTCGCCATGCGCCATGTTGATGACGCCCATAAGTCCGTAAGTGATTGCCAGCCCCAGTGCCGCGAGCAGCAGGATGCTGCCCAGGCTTATGCCGCTGAAGACGCGCCCGATCATGTCTCCGGTGGCGAGCCTGCTCTCCACTGCACGCAGCGATTTGTCCGCTTCGCTGCGCACTTCGGGGTCGGTTTCGACATAGCTGCCGCCCTTCTGCTCGAGCACGCCGAGCAACAGCGTCTTGGTGCCCGGATTGCTGCTTTCGGCGAGCTCGCGGATTGCGGCGATGCGCGTTGCCTTGTCCTTGCTCGAGAGCTGGATGGACGCCTGCGTCAGCGACAGGAGCTCCTTGATCTCGGAATCGGACTCCTTCGCCAGCGCCTTCGAAATCAGCGGCAGCGTATCGTCGTCGGCATCGTTCTGCAGCTCTTTGGCCGCTTCCAGACGAGTCGAACGTTCGGGGGAGGAAAGCTTCAGTGCGGCGATCGCCATACCGAGCTCCCGGCGCACACGGTTGTTGACGATCACATCGTCCCGGCTCGCGGGCAGAGGGCTCACGGCCTTGCCGGTCAGGAGATCGGTTGCCGAATCGCCCTGGATCAGGAGCACCTGATCCTCGCCGACCGTCTGCACGTTGCCGTCGAGCAGCGCTTGCAGCAATGGCAACGCCTGCGGGTCGCCGCTGGTCGTCAGCGTGCTGATCGCCGCGATCTTCGCGTCGCTCTCGCCGAAGGCGAGGTCGCGAACCGTCTGCGGAGCAATCGCAGCCATGGCCGTTGTCACCAGCAATACGGCGCCGCCTGCCGCGCACGAACGCAGCAATCCGGCGATGAACCGAGTCATCGCGGCTCCTTGCCAGCCGAGGGGAATTGCAGATGACACAGCGCGCGGCAGCGGGTGATCACAAGCCGCCGCCGCCGCTGTGCCTTGGACGTACCTGCGCTATTTCTTCTCGGGCTCGTCCTTCTTGCCCTTGTCTTCCGGAATGTAGGGGCTCCATGGCGTCGCCCTGATCGGGCCCGGAGTCTTCCACACGACGTTGAACTGGCCGTTGGCCTGTATCTCGCCAATGAACACGGGCTTCCACAGATGATGGTTCTTCTCATCCATCTTGATGGTGAACCCGTCCGGCGCCTTGAACGTCTGGCCGGCCATCGCCGCGATCACCTTGTCGACATCCGTCGATTTGGCTTTCTCGACGGCCTGCTTCCACATGTTGATACCGATGTACGCAGCTTCCATCGGGTCGTTGGTAAGCGGCTTGTTGGCGTTCGGCAGGTTCATCTTCTTGGCGTATGCCGCCCACTTCTTCTTGAACTCGTCGTTGGCCGGGTTCTTCAGCGACATGAAGTAGTTCCAGGCCGCCAGCTGTCCGACCAGTGGCTTGGTATCGACGCCGCGCAGCTCCTCTTCCCCGACCGAGAACGCGACCACCGGCACCTCCGTCGCCTTCAGGCCGGAGTTGCCGAGCTCCTTATAGAACGGAACGTTGGAGTCGCCGTTGATGGTCGACACCACGGCGGTCTTGCCGCCCGAGGCGAATTTCTTGATGTCGGCGACGATCGTCTGATAGTCGCTGTGGCCGAACGGTGTGTACGTCTCCATGATGTCCTTATCGTCGACGCCCTTCGACTTAAGGAACGCGCGGAGGATCTTGTTGGTCGTACGCGGATAGACGTAATCGGTGCCGAGCAGGACCCAGCGCTTGGCGCCGCCACCCTCCTTGCTCATGAGGTACTCGACCGCCGGAATCGCCTGTTGATTCGGTGCCGCACCGGTGTAGAAGACATTCTTTGACAGTTCTTCGCCCTCGTATTGCACCGGGTAGAAGAGCAGGCCGTTCAGCTCCTCGAACACGGGCAGCACCGACTTGCGCGATACCGACGTCCAGCAGCCGAAGACCACAGCCACCTTGTCCTGAGTCAGCAGCTGGCGCGCTTTTTCGGCAAACAGGGGCCAGTTCGATGCCGGGTCGACGACGACCGGCTCAAGCTTCTTGCCCAGCACGCCACCCTTGGCGTTGATTTCGTCGATCGCCATCAGGGTCACGTCCTTGAGCACCGTTTCGCTGATCGCCATCGTCCCGGACAGCGAATGCAGGACACCGACCTTGATCGTGTCGGCAGCGGACGCTGCCGGAGCGCCCGCGAGGCCACCCGTGGCCAGCGCCGTAACGAGCGCCAGTCGTTGCAGAAAGTTTCTTCGTTGCATGGAGTTACCCCGTTTTCGATTGGTTGAGATACGCTACCCTGAGGTGAATGCAGGGCGAATGCGAATCGCGCAGCAATGGTGCGGCAAACGCCCCGGCACGTTGGTGTATCGCACGATCCATGCCATGCGGCCGGCACACGCGGTAACGCGCTGATTTTGCTTTTACTGTCGCGCCAAGCGGTGGCTCGTAACCCGGCAAACATCCGGACAAGGCAAGCTGCCGGAGCCCCATGGCGGTGCGTAGCAACACCCCGCGCACTGATTTGGAACTTGTTGCTTGGCGAGCGGAGAAGACGAAGCCAAACTGGACTGTGGAATCCACCCGGCGCAAGCACGGCTGCGCGCGTCGAACTGCCGGGCTTGTCAGCGTGGCGCCGTGCGCCGCATGACGCCAGCCCGACTCGTGCGCGGTGCGCGAGCGCCGGCCAGACATCGAACCGCAGCCGTTATTCGACCGCTCTTCGTGCCGCAGGCCCGCCGGTGATTGCGACCATGCCGCGATCCTCAATGAAGCGCACGACGATGTCGAGCCCATGTCCCGTCTTGAGGTTGGTGAACACAAAGGGCCGCTCACCACGCATCCTGCGCGCGTCATGCTCCATGACTTCCAGCGAGGCACCGACCAGCGGCGCCAGGTCGATCTTGTTGATGATGAGCAGATCGGATTTGGTGATGCCTGGGCCGCCCTTGCGCGGGATCTTGTCGCCGGCGGCGACGTCGATGACGTAGAGAGTCAGGTCAGAGAGCTCCGGCGAGAACGTCGCGGCGAGGTTGTCTCCGCCGCTTTCCACAAAGACAATGTCGAGATTGCCGAAGCGCCGCGTCAGCCGATCGACCGCTTCGAGATTGATCGAGGCGTCTTCGCGGATTGCGGTGTGTGGACAGCCCCCGGTTTCGACACCGATGATCCGCTCCGGTGGCAGCGCTCCGTTGCGCACCAGGAATAACGCGTCCTCTTCGGTATAGATGTCGTTGGTGACGACCGCGAGGCCATAGCGATCGCGCAGTGCGCGGCAGAGGGCGAGCGTGAGCGCGGTCTTGCCCGAGCCGACTGGGCCGCCGATGCCGATGCGCAATGGCTGGGCGATTTGCGTTGCCATGTCTACGAGCGGAACAGGCGCGAATACTGCGTCTCGTGCCGGGATGATGCGAGCGCGATGCCGGGCGCGAAGGAGCAGACGTCCGCAGTGGCGCACGACCGTGCGGTGGTGAGTGCCGCGGGTATGCGCGCGCCGAGGTCGGCGAGCAGCCGCTGGCCGGCGACCTGCCCAAGCGGGATGGTCTTGATTGCGGCAAGTACCTGGTTTTCCAGCCACGACCAGACGTACGCGGTGAGCGCCGCTTCCGGCGGGATGCCGAAGCCGCGCGCGATGAGCGCATAGGCCGCGGGAAGCGTGATGGGTGACAGCGCACGCCCGGCGCTGCGCGCCGCCGAATCGAGCAGGCCGAGTTCCGACGCGAGCTTGAACAGCGACGTGCCCATCTGCTCGGTCTCGGCGCGCAGCTCCGCGGTCTCACGGGATGCCCGGAACCAGTCGTTCCATTCGGCAACAACTGGCCAATCTTGGTCTTGTGTGGCGTTCAGCGCACGCCATGTGACGGCGGCTTCGCCCGGTGCGACGACAAGTTCGAGCGCACTGCCGACCCATGCACAGGCGGTGGCCGCGTCGCAGACGGTACCGGCGGTGACCGCCCACTCGAGCCCCTGGGAGTAACTGTAGGTGCCGATAGGTAATACCGGGCTCGCAAGCTGCAACAACCGCACCAGCACAAGCGTCGAGTCAAGCCGCACCGTCGCGTTCATTGCGCCGGCCATGCGCGGCGGGCGAAGTCGTGGATGACCCCGGCGTGCTTCGCCGCGCTCGAATGGTGGTCGTGCCCTGCCGCGTAAGCGCCCGCCTCGGGCTCGAACGGCGCCGAAACCGCAGTGGCCGCGAGGCCCATGCCGTGCAGCATCTTGGCGAGCACGTCATCGGCTGCGAAGCGCAGCCAGCCGGAACCGATGGCGACCGGGCAATGGCGGTTGCCAAGGTGGTAGGCGGCACGGGCGAGCACGCCTGGATCCGCGCAGCGGACCTCCATCAAGGCCTCCGGCGCGGCAACCACACGCACGATACGACCATCGTCGGCGACCAGACAGTCGCCCCCGCGAAGGATGACGCCGCGCTCCAGGAATAGCCCGAGTTCTTCGCCTGACGGCAGTCGCGTGCGCAGGCGGCTCTTCTGCCGCTGTTCGAAGGGCAGTTCCAGTTCCTCATCGACTCGATCCTGGGCGGCGATCCGCTGTCGGACGATCAGCATGGGTCAAAAAAGGAAGTAGCGTTGGGCTAGCGGCAACTCGGTCGCCGGTTCACAGACCAGCAACTCCCCGTCGGCGCGAACCGCGTAAGTCTCCGGATCGACATCGATTCTCGGCAACGCGTCGTTGAGCTTGAGGTCGCCCTTGCCGATGCGCCGCGTGTTCTCGACGGCGACGAGCGGCTTGCCGAGCTTGAGCTTCGCCACCGCGCGATTCTTGAGCGCGGCTTGGGAGACGAAGGTCACCGAGGTCCCAAGCGCCTTGCCGAAGGCTCCGAACATCGGCCGGTAATGCACCGGTTGCGGTGTGGGGATCGAGGCATTGGGATCGCCCATGGCCGCGGCGGCGATCATTCCTCCCTTCAGGATCAGGGACGGCTTGACGCCGAAGAATGCCGGCTTCCACAGCACCAGATCGGCAAGGCGCCCCGGTTCGACCGAGCCGACCACGTGGCTGATGCCGTGGGCGATCGCCGGGTTGATCGTGTACTTCGCGACATAGCGCTTGACCCGAAAGTTGTCATGCGCGGTGGGATCCGAGGCAAGCTTGCCCCGTTGGCCCTTCATCTTGTGGGCGGTCTGCCAGGTGCGGATGATCACTTCGCCGACACGGCCCATGGCCTGGGAGTCCGACGAGAGCATCGAAAACGCTCCGAGGTCATGCAGGATGTCTTCTGCGGCGATCGTCTCGCGCCGTATGCGCGACTCGGCGAAGGCGACGTCTTCGGCGATGCCGGGGTCGAGGTGATGACACACCATCAGCATGTCGAGGTGCTCGTCGATGGTATTGATCGTATAGGGGCGGGTCGGATTGGTCGACGACGGCAGAACGTTGGGCTCGCCACAGACCTTGATGATGTCCGGTGCGTGTCCGCCGCCGGCGCCCTCGGTGTGATAGGTGTGAATCGTTCTGCCGCCGATCGCCCGGATTGTCGTCTCGACAAATCCCGACTCGTTTAGCGTATCGGTGTGGATGGCGACCTGCACGTCCATGGCGTCGGCGACCCTCAAGGCCGCGTCGATCGCCGCCGGTGTGGTGCCCCAGTCCTCATGCAGCTTGAGACCGATCGCGCCGGCCTCGACCTGCTCGGCGAGTGGCGCGGTGCGGCTCGCATTGCCCTTGCCGAGAAAGCCGAGATTCATGGGAAACGCTTCGGCCGCCTCGAGCATGCGCTGAATGTGCCACGGCCCTGGCGTACAGGTGGTGGCGAAGGTTCCCGTTGCCGGCCCCGTGCCACCCCCGATCATGGTCGTGACGCCGGCCATCAGCGCCTCGTCGATCTGCTGCGGACAGATGAAATGGATGTGCGAGTCGATGCCGCCGGCGGTGACGATCATGCCCTCGCCGGCGATGATCTCGGTGGCGGCGCCGATGACGATGTCGACGCCCGGCTGGATGTCGGGATTGCCTGCCTTGCCCAGCCTCGCGATCGCGCCGTTCTTGATGGCGATGTCGCATTTGACGATGCCCCACCAGTCGATGACCAACGCATTGGTGATCACCGTATCGGCACTGTCCTTCGCGCGGCGCTGGCTCTGCCCCATGCCGTCGCGGATGACCTTGCCGCCGCCGAACTTGACTTCCTCGCCATGGATGGTCAGGTCGCGCTCGACCTCGACGATCAGGTCCGTATCTGCCAAGCGCACGCGATCGCCGACAGTCGGGCCGAACATCTCGGCGTACGCGCGTCGGTCCAGTTTCATCGTGTCCCCCGCTTTGTCTTCCGCCCTGGCGCGGGCCGTCGACGTTTCGCCGCTCGCCGCAGCGGCGCATCCAGCGGCCCCATCACGGCGCCGGAAAAACCGATCACGACGCGTGCGCCACCCAGCGCCACGAGTTCGACCGTCCGCTTCTGTCCCGGCTCGAATCGCACGGCGGTACCGGCCGGAATGTTGAGGCGACAGCCGCGCGCGGCGGCGCGATCGAATGCCAGCGCGGCGTTGGTCTCAGCGAAGTGGTAGTGCGACCCGACCTGGATGGGGCGGTCGCCGGTATTGGCCACTGCGAGCTTGAGCGTCCGCCGCCCGACGTTGAGCTCGATCTCTCCGCTTGCGGGCAGGATCTCTCCGGGAATCATGGAATTGGATGATGAACCGTAACGAGCTTGGTGCCGTCGGGAAACGTGGCTTCGACCTGGATCTCCGGGATCATCTCCGCCACGCCGTCCTGCACCTGATCGCGGCTTAGCACCGCCGTGCCGTAGTGCATGAGCTCTGCCACGGTGCGTCCGTCACGCGCACCTTCCATGATCGCCGCGGTGACGTAGGCAACCGCCTCAGGGTAATTGAGCTTGAGTCCACGCGCCAGCCGGCGCTCCGCCAGCAGCGCAGCGGTGAAGATCAGCAATTTGTCCTTTTCGCGGGGAGTCAGTTCCATCGTCGACGGATCCGAAGTCAGGTGTTCCAGATGCGCGGGGGCACCGCCGTGCGTCCGGTCAGAATGGAACGGCTGCGCGCCCAAAGTGCAGCAAAGTAGCAGCGCGCGGCTTCCGGCTCGGCACCGCGGTAGCGAGCCAGCAGAAGTCCGGGCAACCGCGTGATGCCGCTTTCACCATTCTCGCAGATGACTTCACGGCAGGCGAGGAGCAATGCGTCGGACACGACCGGTGCGGCCGCAAAGAATGTGCCAAACACCGACTCGGAGTTCAGGCCGACCGGGGCGTGCAACAGGGGCGTTCCTCCGGCCAACTGCGCGCGCTCCGTCCACTGGCGCCGGCCATCACGCACGACAACGACCTCCTGCCGAAGGCAGCCGCGACGAAACGTTTCGCCCGCAAGACGGCGGCCAAGGCAAACGATCTCCCAACCCAGGAACAGCGCATCGCGGTGCAAGACCACACGGGTCGTGAGCGCGGCAACCGCACCGTCGAAGACGATGCTCTCCTGGGGCAGCCATTCGAGGGTTGCCTTGGGTGCGACCGAGAACACCAGGCTCTGCTGCGCCGGTGGGCCGGCGGAGCGATACCACTTCGTCGCGCCCGGTGTGGTCAGTTGCGCCCACGCCCCGGTGCCGACGCTGACGTCGAGGGCGAGCTGGTCGCCGCCGGCGATTCCGGCCGGCGGGTGCAGGACGACGCTCTGGCAGACTGCTTCGCCTTCCGGATACAGAGCCTTCTGCACGACCAGCGGTCCGCGATGCGCACGCTGGGCGAGGATGGTTCGCTTGCCGCTACGCTCGTAACCGAGCGCCAGTTCGCCGTGCCAACCCTTGCTCGCGGCGGCCCCGATTACCCCCTCAGCGGCATCGTTCATGGTCGCCGCCAAGCGCCGTAGCGCCAGCCGGCTCTCGCACCGGGACGGCACGTGGGCGCGCGAAAATGGTGCGGGGCAATGGTCGGCAATGCCATGCCCATGAAGTTCAGGCCCGAGTCGCCTGCGTCAGGACCAGGGCACGCGCATACAGGCGCTTGCGCGGCGCCCCGGTGAGGGTTGCCGCAAGCCGCACCGCCTGCGCCAACGGCAGCTCGGCGAGCAGGGTGGCAAGCGTGCGCTCCGCAGCGTCGGCATCGCCCTCGGGATCGGGCGCTGCGTCCGGCGCGTCGAGGACCAGGACAAACTCCCCGCGGGTGCGGTGGGGATCGGCGGCAAGCCAAGCGGCCGCCTCGCCCAGGCGGCCGCGGAATACGGACTCGAAGCGCTTGGTCAGTTCGCGCGCCACAACAACTCGCCGTTCCGGCCCGAATGCGGCAGCGAGCGCGGCGATGGTCAACGTGATACGGTGCGGCGCTTCGTAGAAAACCAGCGCGAACGGAAGCGCCTTGAGCCGCGAGATCGCGGCGCGGCGCGCCACCGCTGGTGCAGGGAGGAAGCCGCAAAAGAGCCACTGTGGCGCCGCAAAGCCGGACACGGAGAGCGCGGCGATCACCGCGCTCGGACCCGGGATCGGGACGACCGCGTAGCCTGCCCCCGCCACCGCCCGCACGATCGCCGAACCGGGATCGCTCACGCCGGGCGTGCCGGCGTCGCTGACCAGCGCCACGCTTTTCCCGGCGGCCAGCAACGTAACGATTTCGTCCGCGCGCCGACGCTCGTTGTGCGCGTGCAGGGAAAGCTGTCGCGCCGCAATGCCGTGGCGTGCCAGCAACTTGGCCGTCACGCGCGTATCTTCGGCGGCGATCAGGTCGACCTGGGCGAGCACGTCGAGCGCGCGCAAGCTGATGTCGCCCAGGTTCCCGAGCGGCGTCGCGACCACATATAATGCCTGCTCAATCGCCGGCCATGCCTCAACCGTCGTCACGGCGACAATCCCCTTCCGATGAAGCGTAACCGTCGAAATATAGCGCGTACGCACGCCGCGCTGGCGCTGCTCCTCGTGGCGTCGCTGCTGCTCGCTGCGTGTGCCGGACCCGGGTCATTGTCCGGCTCGCCACCTCGTCCCGCAACCGCGACAGCGATTCCGGCGCCGCAACCGCCGCCCCCGGCTCCGGTTGCGCCGGAGACTGCCCATCCGTTGCCCCCGGCCGAGTCCGCGCCGCCGTCTGCGCCGCCGGCGCCGCCGCCGGTGACCCGGCCAGCGAGCGACCTGATCTGCCTCGTGCTGCCCCTCGAATCGGCCTCTTACGGCCCCGCTGCCGCGGCCGTCAAGGCGGGGTTTCTGGCTGCCGCCGCCGGAGGCACCTCGCACGTGCGGGTCTTCGCATACGGCGACGACGGTGTCCTGCCCGCTTTCGCCGCGGCATCCGAGTCCGCTCCGGCACTGATCGTCGGGCCGCTCACCCGCGACGACGTGATAAGCGTGCTCGCGCTGGCGCTGCAAAGGCCGCGGGTGCTGGTCCTAAATCAGGCTGAAGACGGATCGCCGCTGCCCAATGACGTCTATGCGCTGACGCTGTCCATCGACAGCGATGCGAAGCTCCTTGCCCGGCAGGTGCGCGACGACGGCGCACAAACGGTCGCGACCGTGGTCAGCGACGCGCCGCTGCAACGCCGCTTCAAAGCCGCTTTCGCCGCGACCTGGGAGCGCGCCGGCGGCGCCCCTGTCCACGATTACCGCTTTGACCCCAATCCGGACGTTCTTCGCCTGCTGCGCAGCGAACTCACCGCGCACCCGACGGACGCGACGTTGCTCGCCGTCAATGCCGCCGACGCCGCGCTTGCCAAGTCGTTTCTGCCGCCGGGCCCGGTTTACGCGAGCAGCCAGATTGCCGATAACCTGACGCCGCCGATGCTGCGCGATCTCGAGGGCGTGCGCTACGTCGAGATTCCCTGGCTCGCCGACCCCTCAAGCCCGGCTCTCGCGCGCCTTCCGCACGCAGACCTGGGTGACCCGGTGCTCGAGCGGCTGTATGCGCTGGGCCTCGACGCGTTCGAAATTGCCCAGTTGCTCTCCAACCCGATTCCGCCCAACCGGGTCGAATTCGACGGCGCAACCGGGCACCTGTCGCTTGCGCCGACGCGCGTCTTCGAACGCGAAGGCCGGCTCATGGTCATACGCGACGGCCAGCCCACGCTTTACACCCCGCCCCAATGAGCGGCGGCCAAGGCTCCGCAGCGGCTGCACGCCCGATTCCGGCGATCCGCGAGATCAGGGCAAATGACCCGGGGCTTGACAGCCGCGAACGCGCGTCGCCCGGCAGCCCGGTCAATATTGCTACAATTCCCTGATTGCGCGCCATCCGAAGCCCAGATATTCCCTTGCTGCCCAGCCGATGGACACGACACGGCGCATCCGTGCGCACTTCGCCGACAGCGCGCAGCTGAAGCTCGCCGCGGTCGAAGAGTTGACGCCGCACATTGCCCGCGCCGCGTCGCTGATGACCGATTGCCTGCTGGCCAACGGCAAGATCCTTGCCTGCGGCAACGGCGGATCGGCATCCGATGCGCAGCACTTCGCCGCCGAGATGGTCGGTCGCTTCGAGCGGGAGCGACCCGAACTGCCGGCGATTTCCTTGGCGACCGACACCTCGATCCTGACCGCGTTGGCCAATGACTACGATTTCGCACAGGTCTTCGCCAAGCAGGTACGCGCGCTCGGCGACGCGGGCGACATCCTGCTGGCGATTTCAACCTCTGGCAATTCGGGCAATGTGGTCGCCGCGGTGGATGCAGCGCACGAGCGTGGCATGCGCGTGGTCGCGTTGACCGGCAAGGGCGGAGGGCGCCTCAACGAACTCATCATGGCCGACGACGAGCATATCTGCGTCCCGCACAGCGTCACCGCCCGCATCCAGGAAGTCCATCTGCTCACGATCCACTGCCTCTGCGACGCGATCGATGCGAGCTTGCTCGGAGACGAAGCGTGATCGTGCATCCGGCCCTGTTCGGCATGCTCCAGTCGAGCCCACCTGCGCTTTCCCCGACCGGCCCCATCGACGTCGTGAACTTGCTCGGGATCGTCATCCACAATGAGGCGAGTGATGCAGCCGATCCCGCCCGGGCGGCTGGCGGCGCGCAGGCTGTGGTTAAGGTTTTCGAGTACCGCACTGGATGACGACGCACGGGAGCGTTGCGTCGAAGCCAGGATTCGCGGCCAAGATTGCGACCCTCGAGTCTCTCCCTGAACGCCTCGCGGTGCTGCCCCGGCCACGAGTATTCACCAACGGCGTGTTCGACATCCTGCACCGCGGGCACGTGACTTACCTCGATCGGGCCCGCAGCCTCGGCGGCTCGCTCATCGTCGGCGTCAACTCCGACGCGTCGGCGCGCCGCCTCGGCAAGGGCGCGGATCGACCCATCAATTCGCTCGACGATCGACTCGCCGTTCTCGCCGCTCTGGAAGCGGTCGATCTGGTGCTGGCGTTCGACGAGGACACGCCGCTCAGGCTCGTGCTGGCGTGTCATCCTGACATCATCGTTAAGGGCGGCGATTACACGGCGGAGACGACCGTTGGCGCGGCCGAGGTCGTCGCCTGGGGCGGGCGGTTCGAGCCGATTCCGGTTGTGGGCGGGTGCTCAACGTCGGCGTTGCTGGCCAGGATTCGACGTTAGCCGCTCGGTCGGCGCTGCTATACTTCCCTGCAACGCCCGTTTAGGCCCGACGATGGAGCAGACAATCCAGGCCGATCGCGAAGTGGACGCGCGGGGACTCAATTGCCCGCTGCCGATCCTGCGCACGAAGAAAGCGCTAAACGACATGGGCAGCGGACAGGTGTTGCGCATTCTCGCCACCGATCCTGCGTCCGTGCGCGACTTCCAGGCTTTTGCCAAGCAGACCGGCAACGAGCTTCTGGCGCACGCCGAGCACGGCGGCGTGTTCACCTTCCTGCTCAAGCGCAAATAGCGCCTGGGCGCGCTTGCGCAGAGATAATTTCCGTGACGAACAGCACTCCCGCGGTGTTGGACCTGACCAAGGATAACTTCGCGCCAACCATCGACGGGCGACCCTTCGCGGTGGTCGATTTCTGGGCGCCATGGTGCGGTCCCTGCCGCGCATTCGCGCCGGTGATTACCGCCGCCGCGGCGCGTCACCCGGAAGCCCTGTTCGCGAAAGTGAATACCGAGGAAGAGCATGAACTCGCTGCGCATTTCGGCATCCGATCGATCCCGACCCTGATGATCTTTCGCGACAATTTCATCGTCTTCGCGGAAGCCGGAGCATTGTCAGCCGCCGCGCTCGACGAGGTCCTTGCCGCCGCCGCGGCGCTTGACATGGATGCGGTGCGCAGGGAAGCGGCCGCGCAGGACGAGGGGGAGAAGGCGCCAAGCGCCTAGCTTGCCAATCCGGGCGCAGCCGCCTTCGGGCGGCCCGACCGGCAGCCGCGCCACGGTGCGTTCGTCCTGCCCGGGCGCGTCCGGGCCCGAACGCCTGCAATCCGCCAGTCGCCCGACTTGCGCCGGCTGGCCGCGGGGGTGTTGCCGCCGGTTCAGTCCACGGCGGCGTTACCGCCGGCTAGCGGCGGTAACGGTTCAGGAAGTCGAGCACGATCCCCTTCTGACTCTTTTCGATCGCGCTGTCGAGGCTGCGATCGCTCGGATCGTATTGTGCGGCCTTGCGGAAGGCATAGATTGCATCCTGGTGATAGCCCTGCGCCTGCAGCGCGTAGCCTAGGCAGCGCCACGGCTCCGGACTCCAGAATTCCAGGTTGGACCAGGCCTCGCACAGCTCGGCCGCCTTGCGCCAGTTGCCCGCGCTGAGCATGCGCGGCCCTTCGCCGCGCAACAGCGCCAGCCGCGCCTGGCGTTCGGCAAACAGCGCGGTGGTGTCGGAATCGTTGACGTCCGGACCGCGCGTGATCGGTCCCGAGGCGCTCGGCGCAGGGGCGGCCAGGATGCGGTCGAATGACCCCAGCTTGCCGACCTCGCCCTGCAAGCCGTGCGGCAACAGTTCCGGCGGCGTGGGAACCCACGCTATGACCGCCGTCTTCGCCAAGGCGATCGATTCGGCCATCGGTTCGTGCCAGGCAACCCCGTAGAGCCAAAGCATCGCCGCGAGACCGACGACACCGGTAACGATGTTGAGCACGCCGGGCGGACTGTGCGTGACGAGGCAGTCTTCAGCGAAATCCCAATCCGTTTCGCCGTTCTGCGCTACCGACTCGTACGCGACCGCAATCAGGATCGGTGACACCAGGGGAAATCCACACGCAATGCCTTCCCACCACACCCGAAAGGCGCGGTGCAGCGCGCGTTTGAGCTGGGCCCGCACGTCGCGCCGCGCGTAGGCGTCGCTGATCGAGAATTGCAGGTACACGCCGAACAGCCACTTCCCGGGTGTCTGCTGCAACGCAGCGATCAGTAGCGCCTCAAGCGGCACCCAGCTCGCCGTGATGAGCATGGGCGCGACCAGCGGATGGCCCACCCAGAATGCCGTCTGGTCGCTGATCAGCCCCGCTCCGTGGAGCTGGGACAGCAGGAGCGCCAACATGAGTCCCCAGATCGCATAATCGAACAGGCGCGCCGCAAGACGGTTCCAGGGGCGCGGTTCGCTCGTCCGGCCGGCCTTCGCGCGCTCCAGCTCGGCCATCCGCAGCTGAAAAATCCAGCTCGCGTCCTCCTGCGGCGCATCGGTGCCGAGGAAGACGCTCTTTTCGCGCCGCCAGTTGAGGATAGCGATGTCGGTCTGTGGCAGAAGCGCGGGCATCGCCACTGCACGACGCCGGCGCATGAAGGCAATGCCGTGAACGATACCGTAGACCAAGGCCAGGACAAGCAATGTCAGAGTCAGCCACACCAGCACCTGCTTGGCAACGAGCACCGCGTCGGCGGGCGTGACGAACACGATTGCCCCGGCGATGAAGGCACCGAACAGCAGGCAAATGCCGATGCGTCCGGTGATCGATCGGCCGAAGGACGCGACCACGCGCTCGGTCAGTCCCGGATGATGCAGCGTCTTTTCCGGCCGGTCACCGGGCGTGGTCAGAATTCGCTCTTCGGCGATGTCGATCACGTCGTCGCCGGCCTGGGTGGCGGTTCCGGTGCCGGCTTCCGCGGCCACATTGGAGACGAAATGCGCGATGCGCTGCTCGGTGTTCGCTTCCGTAGTGACCGCGAGCTCCTGGTCGTAATGCTGACGGTGCCCGCTATCGCTCAGTATGCGGCTGGCATGATTGATGAATCGCAACGCCTCTTCGACGTTGCCTTGCCCGTCTCGGGTTTTCGCATAATATTTGCGGATCAAACGGCGCAGCGCGGCGCGGACCTCCTCGTCAGAGGCGGCCTGCGGAATTCCGAGCGCTTCGTAAAGCGTTGCTTTCATGGCCGCGATCGCGGGCAAAATGCAACGAAATTTGACGTTGGAATATTCGGTTAATTGGCCCGCCATTGCAAGCCGCATGCGCGATGGGGCGGACAACGCACCGGCGAGCTGGCGCTGTGCGGCAAACGCTGCCGCTGCGCGTCACGCGAGCGACAAAAAAGGCGGCCCAAGGGCCGCCCTTGCCTGCACCCGCACGCGGCCCGGGCCCGCCTCCGGTCGCCTCATTCGCCTTGTTTGCCCTCGCGCTGCGCCAACTTCTCGCGGATTCGCGCCGATTTTCCGGAACGCCCGCGCAGGTAATAGAGCTTGGCGCGGCGCACGTCCCCTTGGCGTTTGACCTCGATGCTGGCAATGAGCGGCGAATAGGTCTGAAATGTCCGCTCGACGCCCTCTCCGCTCGATATCTTGCGCACGACAAACGACGAGTTGAGGCCACGATTGCGTTTGGCGATGACGACCCCTTCGTAGGCCTGCACGCGCTTGCGCTCGCCTTCGACGACGTTCACGTTGACGATGACCGTATCACCGGGCGCGAACTCGGGAATAGCCTTGCCCAGGCGGGCGATCTCTTCGCCTTCCAGTTGCTCAATGATGTTCATGTCCAGCTCTCCGCTTTAGTCGTATTCGAACCCTTCAACCGCAATCGGCGCTCGGCGCGCAGATACCTGCCGCTGCGCGCCGGGCTCATGTCAGGACGCAATCCTGCCCTCATCCCGCTCCCGCCTGAACTCGTCGAGCAGAAGCACCTCTTCCTGGCTCATTCCCCGAGCGGCAAGCAGCTCCGGGCGCCGCAGCCAGGTTCGCCCGAGCGCCTGCTTCAGCCGCCAGCGCGCGATGGCCGCATGGTCGCCCGAGAGCAAGATCGCCGGCACCGCGCTTCCGGCGTACAACTCCGGCCGCGTGTAATGCGGGCAGTCGAGCAGGCCGGCAACGAAGGATTCCTCGGCGCTCGACTGCGCATCGTTCAGAACGCCGGGCAGCTGCCGCACCACCGCATCGATCAACAACAGCGCCGGCAATTCGCCGCCCGAGACGACAAAATCACCGATCGAGAGCTCCAGATCCACCGCCTGCTCGAGCAGCCTTTCGTCGACCCCCTCATAGCGGCCGGCCACGACCACCAGCCCCGGCTCCGCCGCCAGCTCCACGACTCGCGGATGCCGCAGCGGCTCTCCCTGTGGTGACATGTAGATCACCCGGGGTGCCTTGATGCCGGTCTGCACCAGGCGCTCGCGCGCCGCGCCGATCGCCTGCTCCAGCGGCTCGGCCAACATCACCATGCCCGGCCCGCCTCCATAGGGCCGATCGTCGACGCTGCGATGACGATCGGTGGCGAAATCACGCGGATTCGTCGTCCCGAGCGTCCACAAACCCCGCTCGCGCGCCCGGCCGGTCACGCCAAATGCTGCGGTGCCGGCCACCAACTCCGGAAACAGCGTCACGACCTCGATGCGCATCGCTTCGCGTTGCCGCTGTTTTCATCTCTCGCACGTCGGCTCGGTCCCGACGCGCGGCAGGTCAATAATCCGGCTGCCAGTCGACGACGATCCGGGCCTCGGCGAGGTCGAGCGCGTCGACGTACGCCGGTACCAGCGGGATCAGCCGCTCGCCGCCCGCTGCGCCGCCGGCAGGCGCCACCCGCAACACCGGATGGGCACCCGTCTCAACCACGGCGGCTACCCGCCCCAGCACCACGCCGGCACGGTTGATCACCGCCAACCCGACGAGGTCGGTCCAGTAAACCTCGCCCGCCGCGAGCGCCGGCAGCGCCGCCTTTGGCACACCGACTGCCGCACCTCGCCACTGTGCCGCAAGCTCACGCTGATTCAGTCCATCGAGCCGCGCCACGATGGCTGCGGAATGGACTCGTGCCTCGAGCACCGCAAACTCGCGCCATGGACCGTCGCCCGTTGCCAGCCACCACCTCCGGTAAGCCAGCAGCCCGTCGGGCTGGGCGGTGTAGGCACGCACCTTGATCCACCCTTGGACGCCGTATCGGCCGATTACGCGCCCCAAGACGACGACATCAGTCGGCGCGCGCTCGCCCGGTTCCTTAGCCAGCGGTCGCCTGCGCTGCCGTGGCCGCCGGGGCCGCAGTCGCCGTAGCGCGCTTGACGAGCCCCGCCACGGTGTCGGAAAGCTTGGCGCCCTGATGCTGCCAGTGATCGATGCGGTCCAATGCCAGCCGCAGCGCCTCTTCACCTTGGCCGGCGATGGGGTTGTAGAACCCCACGCGCTCGATGAACCGTCCGTCGCGGCGGTGGCGCGAGTCGGCCACGACGATGTTGTAAAACGGCCGCTTTTTCGCGCCGCCCCGGGCCAGTCTGATGACTACCATGGCGAATCCTGCCGATGTCGGGAAAAAAGACATTGATTATATGGCGAAATCAGCCCTCGTGGCAACCGGTGCCGCGCAGCTCCCGCGCCACCCTAGCGCAGGCCGGGAAAGCCCCGGGGCATGCCGCGCAACATTTTCTGCATGCCGCCCTTGGCGACCATTTTCATCATCCTTTGCGCCTGGTCGAATTGCGCCAACAGGCGGTTGACTTCCTGGACGGTTACCCCAGCGCCGGCTGCGACGCGGCGCTTGCGCGAGGCCTTCAACAGTTCCGGACGCAGGCGCTCCGACGGCGTCATCGAGTTGATGATGCCTTCGAGCCGGCGGACTGTCCGGTCATCGGTCTGTGCGGACTGGGCGGCCCGGGCGAGCTCCCCGGGCAGCTTGTCGAGCAGACCCTGCATCCCGCCCATCTTGCGCATCTGGCCCAGCTGCGCTTTGAAATCGTCGAGGTCGAAGCCCTTGCCCGAGCGGACCTTCCGCGCGAGCCGGGTGGCCTCGTCGCGATCGACCTGCCGATGCGCATCCTCGATCAAAGTCAGGACGTCGCCCATGCCGAGTATGCGCGAGGCCATGCGCTCGGGGTGAAACACCTCGAGTCCGTCGAGCTTTTCGGAAACGCCCGCGTATTTGATCGGGGCCCTGGTTACCTGGCGCACCGAAAGCGCGGCGCCGCCGCGCGCGTCACCGTCGAGTTTGGTCAGAATCACGCCGGTCAACGGCAACGTCGTGGCAAAGGCCCTGGCCGTGTTGACCGCATCCTGGCCTTGCATCGCGTCGACGACGAACAACGTTTCGACCGGGCGCAGTGCCTCATGCAGCGCGGCGATTTCGTCCATCATCGCCGCGTCGATCGCAAGCCGTCCCGCGGTGTCGACGATGAGCACGTCATGGTAGTGCTTGCGCGCCCAGTCGAGCGCGGCCCGTGCAATCTCGACCGGCTGTGCTCCGGGCATGGACGCAAAGCAGGCAATGCCGAGCTCTCCGGCCAGCATCGCCAGCTGCTCCATCGCGGCCGGGCGGTAGATGTCGCAGCTTACCAGCAGCACGTTCTTGCGCGAGCCCTCGCGCAACAGCCGCGCGAGCTTGGCCGCCGTAGTCGTCTTGCCAGCACCCTGCAAACCTGCGAGCAGGATGACCGCCGGGGGCGTGGTGGCGAGGTCGAGCGCCGTGGCGACGCCGCCCATCAGCTCGGTCAGTTCGCGCTGCACCACACCGATCAGCGCCTGGCCCGGCGTGAGCGAGGTTAGAACGTCATGACCCAGCGCCTTGTCGCGAACGGCAGCTATGAACTGCCTCACCACGGGCAGGGCCACGTCGGCTTCGAGCAGCGCGAGGCGAACCTCGCGCAGGCTTGTCTGGATGTTTTCTTCGGTGAGGCGCGCCTCGCCGCGCAACGCCTTGACGACGCGTCCAAGCCGCTCGGTCAGGTTGTCGAGCATCGGGGTGTGATCCTGGTTGGCATCGGCGGCGAAGCAGTCATGCCGCACCGATGGTGTAAACTCAATCGGGCAAGACGCCGGCCCGTGACGATTCTACTCTACCTCCTGGTCCCGGCCGCCTACCTCGCCGCGGCAGCGCTCGAATGGCGGCGGCTCGCGCCGCCCGTCGGGGCGGGCGCCGAGCCCGGCCGCGCGATCGCCGCTGCGTTGGCCGCTGCCGCCATCTTGGGGCACGCAACGCTCCTGGTGAACACGGTTTACACCCGTGGCAGTCTCGACGTAAGCCTTGCCAACGCGATGTCGGTGGTCGCCGGGCTCACCGCCCTGATCGCATGGCTTGGCAACCTGGCGCGCGCACTGCCAGGGGTCGCCATCGTTGCACTGCCGGTAGCGGCACTGTCTGCGCCGCTGCCCGCGCTGTTCCCGAATCCCCACCGGTTTTCGCTCGTCGACGAGCCCTTGTCCGCGTTGCACATTGCGGTCGCGCTTACGGCTTACGCGCTGCTGATCGTCGCGGCTCTGCAGGCGTTGCTGCTGATGGGGCTCGAGCGCAGGCTGCATAGGGCGCAGCCCGACCGCGTCGCCGAAGCGCTACCCCCGCTGCTCACGCTCGAGCGCTTTCTGTTCCGGTTGGTCGACATCGGCTTCGTCCTGCTGACGCTGACGCTGATCAGCGGCGCCCTGTTTTCCGAGGAGCTGTTCGGCAAGCCGTTGCAGTTCAAGCACAAGGTCGTGCTCTCGGTGCTCGGATGGGTCGTATTTGCGGCGCTGCTCTTCGGCCGGCATCGTTACGGCTGGCGCGGGCGCACCGCGCTCAAGTGGATTCTCGCGGGCACCGTGCTTGTGGTGCTCGCCTATGCCGGCAGCAAGTTCGTGCTCGAGGTGATTCTCGGTCGCTGACGGCGACGCGGATTCCTTGACAGGGGCGCCCTGCGGCCAAATACTGGCCCCACTCGGTAACCGTCTGTCCGGCTTGGACCTCACTCCCCTGAGCAGCCTGTTCGTCGCCCTTGCGGCGCTGCTCGTGGCCTCCGGATTCTTCTCCATCGCTGAAACCGCGATGATGGCCGTCAATCGCTATCGGCTGCGGCATCGAGCCAAGAAAGGGGCCCGCGGCGCCAAGCTCGCGCTCTCGCTGCTGGCGCAGACCGACAAGCTCCTCGGCGTTATCCTGCTCGGCAACACGCTGGTTGCCGCCGCCGCGGCGACACTGACTGCGGTCATCACCAAACGCCTCTTTGGCGAGGGCGAAGCGGCGCTAGCGCTGGGGACGGTGGCGATTTCCTTCGCATTGCTGGTCTTGTCCGAGATCACCCCGAAAGTCATTGGCGCCGCGCACGCGGATCGCCTCGCGCCTGTGGTCAGTTTCATCCTGGCGCCGATGCTCAAGGTGGCGACGCCGGTCGTCTGGTTCGTCAACCTGTTCGTGCGCGGGTTGTTGAAGTTGCTGTTGATCCGTCCCGGTGGCGAGGGCCATGCCCCGCTCACGCAGGAGGAGCTGCGTTCGCTCGTGCTCGAAGGGCAATACTTCCGCGGCAAGCACCGGGCTATGCTCGTCAACGTGTTCGATCTCGACGCGGTGAGCGTCGACGATGTCATGACGCCACGCAGCCAGATCGAGGCCATCGATCTTAACGCCAAGCCGGCGCTGCTCGCGCAGCAGCTGGCCAACTGTTATCACACGCGCCTGCCAGCGTACGAGGAGGAGCTCGACAACATCGTCGGCATCATTCATGTGAAGCAGGTTCTGCGTCTGCAACAGACCGACCCGTTCGATGCCGCGCAGCTGCGCACGATCCTGCGACCGCCGTATTTCATTCCCGCAGGTACGCCGCTGCTGGCGCAATTGCAGCAGTTTCAGGCCACGCGGCAACGGCTCGGGCTGGTCGTCGACGAATATGGCGAACTGCTGGGGCTCGTATCCCTCGAGGACATTTTCGAAGAAATCGTCGGCGAGTTCACCACGCAGGCCCCGGGCGGCACCGAAATGTTCCAGCGCGAAGCGGATGGGAGTGTTGTAGTCGACGGAATGGCTTCCCTCCGCATGCTCAATCGCAAGCTCGGCACGGCATTTCCACTCGACGGCCCGAAGACGCTCAACGGCCTGATCGTCGGCCATCTCGGCGAGATTCCCGACGCCGGCGCGAGTTTCCGGCTCGCCGGCCAGGCGATGGAAATCCTGCAGGTCCAGGACCGGGCGGTAAAGGTCATCAAACTGCTGCCCCCTGTGGGCCGCTACGCCGCGCCAGCTTTACAAACCAGTGGCGAGCAGGCATCATCGTTAAGTTAAGTTTTATGCGTCTGGAATAGACTGCCGCGGACCCTTTCCGTAGCGGTTTGGACCGCGGGTCGGACCCCAGATACTGTACCGATATGGCAACGCACGCCGCAACACGAACCGTCAGCGGGCTCGGCCGGGCCATGGTGCAACACGGCCTGTTGTCCGAATACGACGCCGAGCTATTCCAGAGCCAGGCACAGGCGGCCAAGATCGGCTTCGTCGAGCAGATGCTGCTGTCGAAGCGGATGACCGCGACGCAGGTCGCGATGTTCGCATCGCGTGCGTTCGGAACGCCGATCATGGACCTGCACGGCTTCGATCTTGAGCAGATCAACAAGGAACTCGTCGACGTCAAGCTGGCTTCCACGCGACGTGTCCTGCCGCTGGCCAAGCGCGGCAATCGGCTGTTCGTCGCCGTGTCCGATCCGGCCAATCTGCAGGCGCTGGACGAAGTCCGCTTCAAAACCAATCTGGTCATCGACCCGGTGGTGGTCGAAGACGACAAGCTCGGCCAGGCGATCGCCAAGTTCGCCGAAACGAGTGGGCAGCAGCTTGCCGATATGGTCAGCGACAATGACCTCGAAATCGACGTCGAGGTCAGCACCAAACCGTCGGAGGACGAAGCCAATCCCGATGTCGATGACGCACCCGTTGTCCGCTATCTGCAGAAGATCCTGGTTGACGCGATCAGCGCGGGCGTATCCGACATCCACTTCGAGCCGTATGAGAAGTTTTATCGCATCCGCTACCGGCTCGACGGCCAACTGATGGAGATTGCGCAGCCTCCACTCGCCATCAAGGACAAGATGGCGTCGCGAATCAAGGTGATTTCCAGGCTCGACATTTCCGAGAAGCGCGTGCCGCAAGACGGACGGATGAAACTCGTCCTATCGAAGAACCGCGCCATCGATTTCCGCGTCAGCACGCTGCCCACGCTGTACGGCGAAAAGCTGGTGCTGCGGATCCTCGACGCGGCGGGCGTCAAGTTGGGGATCGAGGCGCTGGGATACGAGCCCGATCAGCAGCAGCTCCTGCTCAGCGCGATCAAGCGCCCCTACGGCATGATTCTGGTCACCGGGCCCACCGGCAGCGGCAAGACGGTGTCGCTCTATACCTGCCTCAACATCCTCAACCAACCGGGAATCAACATCTCCACTGCCGAGGATCCGGCCGAAATTCAGCTCGCCGGCGTTAATCAGGTCAACGTGAACGAGAAAGCGGGGCTGACCTTCGCCGCGGCACTGCGAGCGTTCCTGCGCCAGGATCCGGACATCATCATGGTCGGCGAAATCCGCGACCTTGAAACGGCGGACATTTCGGTCAAGGCCGCGCAGACGGGGCACCTCGTGCTGTCGACTCTGCATACCAACGACGCTCCGGCGACCCTGATGCGACTTGCGAACATGGGAGTGGCGCCTTTCAACATCGCCTCTTCGGTCATGCTGATCACGGCACAAAGGCTCGCACGCAAGCTATGCTTGCAATGCAGGCATACAGAGGACATACCGCCCGAGGCGTTGCTCCAGGCTGGGTTCACCGAGGAGGACCTCGACGGCTCGTGGCAGGCTTACGGTCCGGTGGGCTGCGAAAACTGCAAGGGAACCGGCTACAAGGGGCGGCTTGGCATCTACGAAGTCATGCCGATCACCGACGAGATGCGCCAGCTCATCATGCGCAGCGCCAACGCGCTCGAGATAGCCGAGCAGGCGCAGAAGGAAGGTGTCAAGAATTTGCGCCAATCCGGGCTGCTGAAAGTTAAACAGGGCGTGACATCCCTCGAGGAAATCGAGGCGGTCACCAACGAGTAACCAATCGGGTAACGTCATCATGGCCGTCGCGATCACGCAGCAGCAGCGCCGCAGCACCGGGGTCAAGGAATACACGTACCTCTGGGAAGGCATCGACCGCAACAATCGCAATGTGCGGGGCGAATTGAAGTCCGCATCAGAGACCGTTGTCAGGTCCCTTCTGCGGCGGCAGGGCATTCGCATCACTAAGCTGAAGCGGCAGACGTTCCGCGGCGGCCGCGCCGTCAAGGAAAAGGACATCACGTTCTTTACCCGTCAGCTCGCCACGATGCTGAAGGCCGGTGTGCCGCTTCTTCAGGCGTTCGAGATCGTTGCCCGCGGTCACAGCAACGCCCGCTTTGCCCGGCTGATGATGGACATCAAGGGAAGGATCGAATCAGGCTCCAGCCTGTCGCAGGCGTTCCGCGCGCATCCGCAGCACTTCGACGCACTCTACTGCAACCTTGTGGGCGCGGGTGAGACCTCGGGCATGCTCGACGGCATCCTGGAGCGGCTGGCAACCTACAAGGAGAAGATCCTTGCCCTCAAAAGCAAGATCAAGTCCGCGATGTTCTATCCCATTTCGGTGGTCACGGTCGCGATCGTCGTAATGTGGATTATCATGGTTTTCGTCATTCCCTCATTCAAGAAGGTGTTCAGCAACTTCGGCGCCTCTCTCCCGGCGCCGACCCTCATGGTCATTGCAGTCTCGGACTTCTTTGTCGCGTACTGGTGGCTCATGCTCGGGATCATCATCGCTGCCTTGTTCACGTTCTTTTTCCTGTTGCGGCGATCTGAGGCATTCCGCTTCGCGATCGATCGGATCAAGCTCAGGCTTCCCGTTGTCGGAGCCATCGTCGAGAAAGCCACCATCGCGCGCTGGACGCGGACCCTGGCGACAATGTTCGCTGCCGGCGTACCGCTGGTCGAATCGCTCGACGCGGTCGCCGGCGCATCGGGGAATGCGGTATTCATCGTTGGCACGCGAAAGATCCAGAACGAAGTCAGCACGGGTACCAGCCTGACCAACGCCATGAGCAACACGAACATGTTTCCGACCATGGTGCTGCAGATGACGCAGATCGGCGAGGAATCCGGAGCGCTTGATAACATGCTGTCCAAGGTCGCCGAATTCTACGAGCGCGAGGTCGACGACGCGGTAAGTGCGCTAACGAGCCTGCTGGAGCCGATAATCATCGTCTTCCTCGGCATTGTCATCGGTGGCCTGGTCGTTGCAATGTACCTCCCGATCTTCAAGCTGGGGGCGGTCATCTGACGCTCGCGCGCAGCAGCGCATGCCGGGGTTAATGACCGAACCGCTGGTGGCGGGGGTTGCCGTTGGCTTGCTTGGTCTCTGTGTCGGCAGTTTTCTTAACGTCGTCATTCACCGCCTGCCGAAGATGCTCGATCGCGGCTGGCGGGCACAGTGCGCCGACCTTTCGGGGCAATCGCCGCCCGAAGGACCGCTGTACAACCTGATCACACCGCGGTCGCAGTGCCCGGCCTGCGGTCACCGCATTGCGGCGTACGAGAACATACCTGTCGCGAGCTACCTTTTTCTGCGCGGGCGCTGCTCGGCCTGCCATGCCCCAATCTCGCGGCGCTACCCCGTGGTCGAGTTGCTGACTGGCGCGCTGACTGTGGCGGCACTGATTCGCTTCGGCGCGACACCGGCAACATTCGCGGCTTGGGTGCTTCTCTGGTCGCTCATCGCTCTGACGTTCATCGATTTCGACACCCAGCTGCTGCCGGACAACATCACCCTGCCGCTGCTGTGGGCGGGACTGATCGCCAACGTCGCGGGGTTTCTGCCCGGTGTCAGCCTGCGCGACGCGGTCATCGGCGCCATCGCGGGCTACTTGGCACTGTGGACCATCTACTGGCTGTTCAAGCTCATCCGGGGCAAGGAAGGCATGGGGTACGGTGATTTCAAGCTGCTCGCCGCCCTCGGGGCCTGGCTCGGGTGGCAGATGCTGCCGCTGATCGTTCTGCTCTCATCGGTCGTAGGCGCCGTGATCGGCCTCGGCCTGGTCGCCTTCAAGGGTCGCGATCATCAGATTCCTTTGGCCTTCGGCCCCTATCTCGCCATCGCGGGAGCGATAGCCCTGTTCTTCGGGAAGCCGCTGATCGCCCTCTATCTGCCAAGCTCAACTTGAGCTACGTTGTCGGGTTAACCGGTGGCATCGGCAGCGGCAAGACGGCGGTGGCCGATGCATTCGCCGCGCTGGGCGTCGAGGTCATCGATACCGACGTGCTTGCGCACCGGCTATCCGCAGCCGGCCAACCCGGGTTCACCGCAATCCTTGCCGAGTTCGGTCGCGGCATGCTTCAACCCGACGGTGAGCTCGATCGTGCGGCCCTGCGCCGGGTTGTTTTTGCCGACCCGGCGGCGCGCGCACGGCTCGAGGCCGTGTTGCACCCGCTGATCGGCGCCGAGGTCGCTCGCCGGCTCCAAGCCTGGCGTGGCGCCTACGCGATTGTCGTTGTGCCGCTCCTGCTCGAGCGCGCTGGCATGCGGTCGCTTGTCAATCGGATTCTCGTTGTCGACTGCCCCGAGTCGGACCAGATTCAGCGCGTCGTCGCACGCAACGGGTTTTCGCCCACCGAGGTCCGGGCCGTCATGGCCGCCCAGATCGATCGGGAGCACCGGCTTGCCGCCGCCGATGATGTACTCGACAACAGTGGCCCGCCCGACGCCATTGCATCGCAGGTGCAAGCGCTCGACAGTCGCTACCGCGAGCTTGCGGCGGTGGCCGGCGCCTCCAGTTGAGGGGCATCCGGGCTGCAACCGGCTGCCCTGCGCAGTACAGATGGTGCACAATGTCGCCACCGCTTTGTCCGGGCCAGGACGTGATCCGTTACGAACACCCGCTCAATGAGCGCATCCGCACCTTGATGCGACTCGAGGATTTGTACCGCCGCGCCCTGTTCTTCGCCGGCGAGACCGAGCCTGCGGATCATCATGCGGCGCTGACCGCGCTGTTCGAAATCGTCGATGTTGCCGCCCGTGCCGATCTCAAGACCGATATCCTGCAGGAGTTGGAACGCCAGCGCCAGCTGCTGGCGCCGCTCAGGCACAATCCCGCGATCGAGGCAACCGTACTCAACAGCCTGCTGTCCGAGATCGACGCAGCGGCCGGCAAGCTGCTCGCCCAGACCGGAAAGATCGGGCAGCAAATTCGCGACAACGATTGGCTGATGGCGATCAAGCAGCGCACAGGCATCCCCGGCGGCGTGTGCGAATTCGATCTGCCTGCCTACCATCATTGGTTGAATCTCGAGCCGACTGCCCGGCAAGCCGATCTCCAGACCTGGCTCGCACCGTTGTTGCCGATCCTCTCAGGCCTGTCCATTATCCTGAGGCTGCTGCGCGACAACGGCAAGACCAGCCGCCAGATAGCGTATCGCGGCGTCTTTCAGCAAATGCTCACCACCGCAAAGATTGCGCAGCTGTTGCGCTTGTCGTTGGCAAAGGCTCTGCCCTGTGTCCCAGAGATCAGCGCCAACAAGTACGCGCTGAACATCCGCTTCGTCGGGGTCGAGGGCATGGACCGCGGCTCGGTCTACGAAGGCGACGTCGAATTCGACCTCATGTTCTGTAATCTTTGACGTTGTCTTTGACGGTCCACGACCGGCCGCCCCTCCCCCGGTTTTACCTCTGCAAAAACCTCTCTAGCGAGCGGTGATGGACCGAGTCGTCCATTGACGGCCGGCCCCACGATCGCTGTCGCGTAGCAGCGACACTAATCGAGCGATTGTCGGCCTCCGACAACACTGTTGCTTGCCCTCGTGAAGGAGTACGCTGCTCTCAGCTTTCATGGAGAAAATGTGTACGAAGCAAGCATTGCAGACTACGCGCTGCCTACGATTCAAAGAAGAACCTGAATGAAGCAAACCCGCCCGCTGCTATATTGCCTCTGCGTATCGCTGCTCGCTGCGTGCGGAGGTGGGGGCGGATCAAGCGCGCCACCGCCTCCGGCTCCGGTGGTGACAGTGATGCCGTCAGCGGCGAGCGTGATGGTGGGCCAGCAAATACAACTGACCGCGACGACCACGAATGCAACAGGGCCGGTGACGTGGTCGACCAATAGTGCGGCAGTTGCAACGGTGAACTCGACAGGGCTGGTGACGGCATCTGGCTCGGCAGCGCCAGCCCGTGGCTCATTCCGCCGCTGTTCGTGATCGTTCTCACCGTGGTGCAGATCATTCCCGAGGAACAGGCGCTCAGTCGACGCTTCGGGGAGCAGTATCTATCGTACCGACGAAGCGCCGCGCGGTGGATTGGCCGGCGTCGGTGACGGGATGCTCGACCTGGCCTTCATCGGGCCATTGTAGCTGGCAGTCGCGCTGCGCTCCTGACCTACTCCGGCAACCCTGCCTTTCGCGACCGCATAGCAATATTTTGTGCCGTCAGAACGTCGTTACACGCGTTCCGGCGAAGTAACCAAGGTTTTGGCATCCGGGTGGGTTAGAGTAGATGACGCTATCACGGTTGCTCAAGCCAGAAGTGGTGACCTGAACCTTTGCGCGTCAGGCAGCTGGGCAACTGACTCCACCCGCCGAGGCCGCTAAGGCTATTGTCCGCATTCTCGTATCGCCGTCTCTCAGGCCGGCGGGGCGTTACGATGCCCGCGACGTTGAAGCGAATAGAACTGGGCCCGTCGAAGGTTAGGCTGCTCACGGGCCAACTGGAGACATTCGACCGCGACGCGAAAAAATCCCGAAAGCAGTCGCCCGCCGGCCTGCGTACTATGGTTGGACCGAACTTCTGTCGCGGCGACGTGGGCCGGCTCCGTCAACCCTAGGAGGTGCCAGTCGTACCGGCATGGCAAGTCTGCGCCCGATGGTCACGAGAGATTGCGGAGCAGGACGTAATCAATGTACAACCAGGTTTCGCGCCATAGGAATTCGCCCCTGCTGGCGAGCGATTGAAAGCGGCTTGAGGATGTAGGCGCTGGCGCCGCCTGTAAGCCGAGGCTCGATGCCATTGCCATTGCTCGACGCATATGGAGTGGATCGCTGACCAGCAGCACCGTCTGAATTCCGACGGGCGCCATCAGTTCGCTCGCGTTGGCGAGGTTTTGCCAAGTCGTACGCGAGGTCGTTTCGAACAGGACGGCTGCGGCAGGTACGCCATGCGCAATGGCGAACTGACGCCCGACTTCACCTTCAGCGGGGTAGCCCGGTTCCGGCGTGCCGCCGGTAAAGACGAGGTATCGCACCCGCCCCGCCTTGTAGAGCGCAATCGCCTCGTTGATCCGCTCTCGATAGACGGGAGAAGGCTTATTGCCCCACGCGGCAGCGCCCAAGACCAACGCTGCATCGGCGTTTGCGTCAACTGACAAAGTTCCGTAGCTGGCAATCCGCCACGCTACGCCGAGAAACCCTAGGATTGCAAGCAATAGCAGAAGCGAGACTCCACCGACCAGTGCGCGCCTGAGTAGCACCATCTGAATCGACCCCGAAAAAGTGCCTCCACTGGCGACTTTCTGGTTACGGCCAGTGGCCCGTGCAACAAGGCCCTTTATAGCGAGGGCTCCGGATCAAGTGTACGTGGACCAGCCCTCCGCGTATATCGCAGTTCGGCCAGAAGCGGTAGTCTAAGAGACTGCTCCTGAGCGGACGTTGGCCGCACTGTTAGACTGTCGCTCTTTCCGAGGGAATGACCCGTGAGCGAAACCCTGCAGTGCCTAAAGAAATACGGTCAGCGGCTCGATCTGGAAATTGCCAAAGAGATGGGCGTGCCGCTTGCAACGGTGCGCTTGCGGCTTGCCGGCCTGGCAGCCACGGGCGCAATCATGACGTGCCAATTGACCCGCTTCGAACATGGCAAGAGGATTGACGCGTGGCAATGCCGCGTATCAGGTTATGTCCCACCTCGAGTCGCCGGTCGAAAGGGCAAGCCAACGACGTAGCCGTGCAGCTCTCGGTCAAACGGCGGCGTTGGGGTGCGAGTCCAATCCGTGATAGGCGATGGCTGCATGCGGCCGATTCTGTTGAAAAACTGCTCAAGACTTGGTCAACGCCGTTTTGCCGGGGGTCATAAACCATCACCCGGACGCGTAGCGTTCAACAGCGGCCGTTCTATGAGGTCGAATTTTGCCGCTGTGCCTGCTCAGCTCGGTGAAACGAGTTTTTCAACACTATCGGCCACAAGCGGCCCGTCACTGGCAGTGTTCAGTTCCGCACAAGGAGGCGTAGTATCGTTGCGCCGCTGCTCCCCCAGCGGTCATTCTTTGAAGCGTCCATAGCGGAGATCAACATATATGCCACGCCTATACCTTGTCCTGCCTCTTGTGGGTGTATTGCTCACCGGTGGGTGTTCCCCGCCGCCATTCGACCCGGCGTCCGAAGCTCGCAAGCTTTTGCAGCGAGACGCCGAATGGGCCCAAGCTGCCTCCGACGGCAAGGATATCGACAAGATCGTCTCATATTGGAGCGACGATGCGCGGGTGATTGAACCCGGACAGCCGGTGTACGAAGGCAAGGCGGCGATTCGCGCCTACGTTACCGCCAGTCTGAAAACTCCCGGCTTCAAGATCCACTGGGTATCCGAAAACCCGGTTTTCTCTCCGGACGGGAAGATCGCCTACATGCCGGGCGTTGACGAGATGACGGTGCCGGGCCCAAACGGATCGATGATGACGGTGCACATGCGTGGCATATCGATCTGGCGTCGCGATTCAGATGGCGAGTGGCGCTGTGTCGTGGACATCGCGAACGAGTCGCCACCGGCCTGAGGCTGCGCTTAAGAGCGGGTGCGCGTCGTAATGGTCGTTCTCAGGGAACGCCTCCGTCTCAGTCCGGTCACAAGCAGTCGGTCGTCTTCGCCGCCAAATTTTCCATAAAGCAGTCGTCGTGCGTTCAGCGAAAGTTGGCGCATGCCGCGGGAGACAGGTCTATCGGGGTGAGGATTCGATCCCTGTAGCTTGGGTTGCGGGATTGAAGGCGGGCACGAACGCTCAAGATCGCGTAGGCGTCGAGCTTTTCGGACTGGTTTACAATGCACGGCTGCCAGGATCATAATGATTTTTGAAGTGGCGTGCTCGCGCCTAGGAGCCCCAAGCCTCATGCTGGTACGTCGGAAGCTCTATCTCGCGTGGCTTGCACTGACGCTCAGCATAATGGCGCCGGTTCTTGCCTACGCGCATATCCATGTCGGAGCTAACGGCGAGATCATCGAGCACTGTGCCGCCGACGAACCCGGTGACGCCGACGCGCAGCACCAGTCCTCGCAATCCGGCAAGGGAACAGTACCTCACTGTCCGTATTGCGCCGGATTCGCCGCTTGCGTAGCGCTGGCTCACGGCAGCTTGGGACCAAACCTCCAAGGGGAGGTCTCGCGGCGCCTGCTTCAGCTGCCGTACCGCCTACCATCCGGACGATCCTCCGTCCGTATCGCGCAACAGCGCGCACCTCCCTCCTTCGCCTGATTTACGACGAGTCTGCTGGCAACGGTCTTCCGTCGCCACCAGACGCTCATCTGCCGCCTCCTTTTTGGCGGCGTTCGACTATCGCGGTTCTGTTGTGCAACGGCCCGTCTTCAGTTGGCGCCATGTTTGGGCCATTAAATCCGGGCAGTACACAAACAGGAGGGTTTGGAATGAGATTGAATCGATCTCATGTTGCCGGCGCACTCGCGCTGATTGCTCTCGTCGGATGTCCGACCGTCGCATTCGGCTGCGCCACCTGCGGCTGTTCCCTTTCCACAGATGCCGCCATGGGCTATTCGGACATAGCCGGCTGGCGTGCAACGTTCGAATTCGACTTCATCAATCAGGACCAGTTGCGCTCCGGTACGAGCAACATTTCAAACTCGCAAGTGGCGGCGATCAACGACGCTGGTGGCAATCAGGAGGTCGAGAAGCAGACCATCAACCGCTACTTCACCGCGGGCATAAGCTACAGGCCCAACGGAGAGTGGAATTTCAACCTGCTGGTGCCGTACATTGACCGGAGCCACTCCACCTATGGCGCGGCGATGAACCCGCTCACTCCCGACAAGGTAAGCGGTGCAAGCGTTGACAGCCTGGGGGACATCCGATTCATCACGAGCTATCAGGGTTTCCTGCCTACGCACAACCTCGGCTTTCAGCTCGGGCTGATATTGCCCACCGGGGACTACGGCGGGCCTAATGCTGCTGGCACCGGCACAGTGGGACGCAACCCTGTCGCGTTCAACTCGGGGCCCAATTCGCAGATCCCGTCGCCGGGCAATCTCCTCGACACCAGCCTGCAGGCCGGCGCAGGCGCTACCGACCTCATTGTCGGTGCGTACTACTACCAGGCGGTGAGCCAGAACTTCGACGCCTTTATCAACGGCCAATTTCAGGCAGCGCTGTGGCACAAGCTCGACCAGCCCGGTGAGGATTACCGCCCCGGCAATCTCTTCACCGTGAGCTTCGGTGTGCGCTACGAGGAGAACCCGACGATCGTGCCGCAACTGCAATTCAATATCACCAACAAACGCACAGATCAGGGAGTGCTTGCCGACACGATTTCAACCGGCGGCACGGTAGTGTATCTCAGTCCTGGCGTAAGCGTGAGCGTCACGCACAACATGCAGGTCTTCGCCTTCGTCCAACTGCCGGTATACAGTAACCTCACAGGCTACCAGCTTTTCCCGCACTGGACGGGTTCGATCGGAGCGAGTTATGCCTTCTGACCTGTCGTGGCGTGCATCTAGGGTCGCGAGCTGCCTTCGGAACGCGACGGCGCTTCTGCTCATGCTGGGCTGGTGCAGCCTGGCCTACGCGGCAACCGAGGGCCGGCCCGCACCGGCGATAAAGGCCAAGCTACTCGACGGCGCGGAGTTCAACCTTTCCGACTACACGGGCAAAGTCATCGTCGTGAACATGTGGGCGACTTGGTGCGCACCGTGTCGCGAGGAGATGCCGGCGCTCGATGCGTATTACCGCCAGCATCGTGACCAGGGTCTTGTCCTGGTTGCCCTTAGCATGGATGACCCGAAGGACGAGGCCAAGGTGCGCGAGATGACGAAAGCCTATTCGTTCCCGATCGGGTTTGAGCGCGACACTTACTTGAAAGGTTACGGGCGTATCTGGCGCCTTCCACTGACCTTCGTCGTGGACCGTAAGGGCATCCTGCGCAAGGACCAATGGTATGGCGACCCGGGCCTCGACGCGCAGCTGCTCGAGCAGGCGGTCACCCCACTGCTGCGCTCACCCTGAGACTGCGCGCAACCGCCGGACAAGCGTTGGTGCGCGCCAAGGCGCGGCGGTGGCCGCACCGACACCGTGATGATTGGAGGAAAATCAATGCTCAATCGCCGACAATTCTTCGTATCGACCGCTAGCGCGGTCGCTCTTAGTGCGGTGCCATGGCCGCGGCTCGCGCGGGCCGCCGGTAGCGCTCCTACTATCCTTCGAGTGCAGAAGCGCTCCATCGAGGTTAATGGCAAGCCGGCGACCGTTTTCGGGATCCGCCAGGCCGATGGAACCTCTGGCCTTGTTACCGCTGTCGGATCGCGGTTCCGTGTCCAGCTCGACAATCAATCGGGGGAACCAACGCTCATCCACTGGCACGGTCTTAAGCCGCCCTACCAGCAGGATGGGGTGCCCGGGATCTCCGCCCCGCTGATTGCGCCCGGCGCGTCGGCAGATTATGACTTCCCGCTTGCGTATTCGGGCACATTCTGGATGCATTCCCACCAGGGCCTCCAGGAGCAAAACCTCTTGGACGCGCCGCTGATCATCCATGACGGCAACAGCCCCGCAGACGAGCAGGAGATCGTGGTCATGCTCCACGATTTCACTTTCCGGCCTCCAACGGAAATCCTTGCCGACTTGCGCAAGCGTGCTCCGCCCGGGAGCGGCATGACGATGCCTGGCATGACTGGTGAACACAGCAGCATGCCGGGGATGAACATGAGCGACATGAACATGGGCGACATGAACATGGGCGGCATGAAGATGGGCGCGCCCATGAGCATGGCAGGGGGCATGCAGATGGATCTGAACGACATTGCCTTCGATGCGTTCTTGGCCAATGAACGGACGTTGCGCGATCCCGACGTCATTCGAGTTGAACCGGGGGGGCGGGTGCTTCTGCGTATCATCAATGCGGCCGCAGCGAGCAACTTCTTTGTCAATCTTGGACCGATCTCTGCCAAACTGGTGGCGGTCGACGGCCACGCAGTGAATCCCGTCTCGGGGACGCGCTTTCCCATCGCCATGGCGCAGCGGCTCGATCTGCGCTTGACTTTGCCCAAGGGCGAGGGTGCTTATCCGCTGTTTGCGCTACTAGAAGGCGATCGCAAGCGCACCGGCCTCGTCCTCGCTACCGCCCGCGGTAGGGTTGTTCGCCTCGCGGAGAGCGCCGCTGCCAAGGCGCCGCCACTCGGATTTGACTTTGAGCACCGGCTGAGAGCCGCTGTTCCGCTAACCGCAAAGCAGCCCGACCGGTCCTACTCCGTCGACCTCACCGGATCGATGGAGAAATACGACTGGGGCATAAACGGTGTCTCATATGGAAGCGACAAGCCGTTGCTGGTCGCGACCGGCGAGCGCGTTGAAATCACGATGGCCAACAAGACGATGATGGCGCACCCAATGCATACCCACGGGCACTTTTTTCAGGTCGTGGCGCTAAACGGCAAGCGCTTTACCGGTGCGGTCCGCGATGTCGTTCTCGTCCCGCCGATGAACGCCGTGACCATCGCCTTCGATGCGGACAATCCTGGCAAATGGGTCTTTCACTGCCACAATCTTTATCATATGGAGAGCGGCATGATGACCACCATCGAGTATCAGAATATCTGATCTGCCGTGCCGCGTGCGCCAGGTCGTTCCGTTCACTATTCGTACACAGCAGATGGGTGTTGCCGCGAACTTCAGCATTGACCTCGCTGCAAACGTCTGCCTTGCCGCGGCGTGCCGGCCGGACCCCCATGGGCTGATCGTGATAGGGCCACGACGAGTCGATTGCTACTTAACCGTCATGGGTGCAATATGTCGCCAAGTAATAGCTCGCAACCGGAGATGGATTTATGAAAGCGATACTAGGTGTTGTTTCAATCACGTTGCTTTGCTCCTGCGCGGGCGCCCCAGTAATGCAGTCTTCATTCAACGGGAGCCCCTATTCTCTGGGGCCGACCAGTGCCGACGACCCGCGTCTTCGCACCCCGCAATACTTCATGAACGACGATAAGTCACCCGTGCAGAACGGGAGCCGACAGCAGACGAATCAATTCGGTCCGGTCGATAATTTCTGCAATGCCGGCTGTCAGTCTCATGGTGGCTCACCCCAATACTGCAATCAAGCTTGCGGTTATTAGGACAGTTGCCTGACGTCAGCACGAGTTGCGTAGCCGCTGATCTGGGTAGCCTCGCGTCGTTGACCCCGACTCCCGTCTTCGGGAGCCGAGGTTATCGACCCCCGGTAACGCTCGTTACCTCCGCTTCGCCTGCGCGAACTGCACATGCGCGCTAAAATGCGGTTACCTTCTCTATCTGGCCCCACGGTTGGCCCCACCGTGCTGCTTTGTAATGCATTAGATATATTTCTATCAATATGTTAGATATTCTGTTTCGGCTGATGTTCTGTAACCTCTAATCCTGTTTCACGTTGTCCCATCCAAGTCGCTAGTTCCCCCGCTTTCCCTCGGCGCCGTGGGCAGACGGTGAATCCTTCGAGCGTGTTGCAGAAGGCCGTCTGTCCGCATACGTCAGCACGGTCACCGGAATGCAAGCCGCGTGAAGAAGCGCGTTCATGGCTTCGCTTTCTCGGCGACCGATCTCCGAGGCCGTCCGAGTTCTACCGAACGACAAAGACTGAATGGGAAGTTTACGAGGCCAAACGCATATGACGGCTAGCCCCCTCGCTCAACCGCGACGCTTCGCTCGCAGCATTGCAAGCCATTTACTCAGGGTCGACTAATCGGCGTTAGCGTACAAAGAGAGTCCGCGTGCATCCCATCGCCGAGTTTCTGCACTCAGATATCTTCGTCGCATTTGCGTCGGTCTGGTTCGGGTTCTGGCTACTTCTATCCTTACTGGTCCGACACGCCAAAGGCAAACCCATATTCACGCCGACACCGGAAGGATTGTTATTCTCCGAGAAATGGGCCTCTGGCCGTTCGCGTAGGACTTGGTGGACTAAACTCGGAAGGGCCAACAACTGCCTATTTGTCGCTGTCGCGCACGATACGCTTTGCATTCACCCTCACTTTCCATTTAGCTTGGGGTTCGTCGCGGAGATACTCGATTTGGACCAGGAAATCCCGATTGCGCATATCACGCAAGTCGAGAAGACGAGGTCGTTTCTACGCGACGTTGTTCGTCTAGAATATTCCGGCGACATAGGTGCGTCGCGATCCTTTGACCTCAGGTTACGTAACGCGGATCAATTCATCGCGGCGATCCAAGGTCATGAACAGGCTCGGGTCTGACCCGTTAGGTTTCGCTCACCGTATTCGCGCTCGAAAGCATTCGCCGTAATCTCACCCAACACGGACTAAGGGTCGAACTGCGATCGTCGCTGACCGTTCCGCTGTGTTGCAGAAGGGACCATGCGAACCATGCGGCTCGTTATTGAGTGATCTCAGGCTCGACGAGTTTGGCCAAATTTCGCAGCGACTCCTGCCAGCCCAAGTAACAGGCTTCGACTGGAATGACATCCGGCAGGCCTTCCTGCACGATATTTACTTCCGTGCCGAGCGAGACTTTCTTCAGCGTCACCGTCACTTGAATCTCACCGGGAAAGTTTGGGTCCTCAAACTTGTCGATGTAGCATAAGCGCTCGTTGCGGACGAGCTCGACATAATGTCCACCGAACGAGTGGCTATGACCGGTGGTGAAATTCCGAAAGGACATCCTGTAGGAGCCACCGGCTTTCGGGTCCATGTGATGCACGGTGCAGGTGAAGCCATTCGGCGGGAGCCACTTGGCCATCGCGTCTGGCTCGATGAACGCGCGATAAACCTTCTCGGGTTTCGTGGCCAGGACTCGATGGAGTCGAACGGTGTTGGGCATGGTCAGCTCTTTTCTGGTTTTGCGCTCCGCGGTTGTCGAAATCACAGCTCGATGCTGCAATACGCGCGGGCAGGCTCCAGGTCCAGATCACCCCCGCGCGCACTACCCCCTTAAGCGCCTGGAATGGGCAGCACGGGCATGATCTCGACGGAATCACCAGGGAAAATGGAAAAGTGCGGATGCTTGTCGAAGAGTTTAGCAGCGGCCTCGTGCGAATCCGCGCGAACAATCGTGAAAGCGCCCATGTCATTGCTCGTATCGTCGATCCCACGTTGCGTGACCTTCTTGGTTTTCCCTAATGGTCCGCCCATGCTGACGATGGCGGCGTGATGTTTCTCGACCCACGCCTTCCAGGCCGCCATGCCTTCTCGTTCCTTTGCACGGCGATCGCCTTCGGGAAGGGCGTCCCAGGCCACTCGTCGCGGACTGGTTTTGCTGCCAAGAAACACTGCGAGATAAGTATTGTTAGTGCTCATAACCGTCTCCTTTCCTTTGCGCTTTGCGGTTGGAACAACAACTCGACATAACGATGCAAGTGATCGATACTTGCGGCTGCGATAGTCGCGTCGCCCTTGGCCCTTGCCATAATAGAGGGTCCCTGACTCAGACATTATCGCCGCATTTCACCTAACGCCGAAAGCAGACCGGCGTCACTCCTCTCGTAGACTGTTATGAGGTATGGAAAAAATGCCGAAGGAGCCTAGATGAAGCTT
>CAVVQK010000005.1:0-869675 GCA_963750215.1 uncultured beta proteobacterium | reverse complement strand
GCCACAGATAAGCCTTTCCGCGATAGCGTCTACTAACATCAGGTGAAAACTGTAGCAAAAACGTGGCACATAAGCGGTAACACGGCGTCCTCGTGGCGCCGTTTTTGTTTTCCGCGCAAGAACTTATCGCAGCCGACCTGCGGATTATTAGTCCGTCGCTCGACTGGATCGTAGGAAGGTACGACACGGCTGATCATCGTGAATAGGCATCCCTGTGCATCGTGCTCACCGAGCGCCAGTAGCCAAAGCGGAGCCGACTTTCTGTATCACCGTACGCAGTTCAAGGTTTGGAATGTCATAGGTGAAATTGACAAGGCCTTCGGTCATGAAACCGTCGATACCGTCCCTTACCGGAGGCAATCTACCGGCGGCCGTTGCATCTCGACTAGCCAGGAATCAGCGCGATGGCACCAGCGATACCGCAGCGGCTGACGCCGTGCTAATGAAAATGCTTATGGCAATGGCTTACTCCGCATTCGTGCGTGTGTTCATGCGTGTGGAGCGGGTGGAAATGTCCATAGCGCTCCTCGACGCGACCGAATTTCCATAGCACTGCTGAGACGCCCCACGCAGCCAAAAAGATGCCGACGATCACATAGCCGAGAATCCCGAAGTCGAGTCCGGCGACAAAATCGAAGAAGCGCCCGTCGAGATGCAGCGTGCCGATAAAGACCTGGAGCAATTCGATGGTTCCGATCACCAGTGCCACGGCGATCGACAGGCTGGTGATGGTCAGGTTGTAGAAGATTTTCCGCAGCGGATTCACGAAGGCCCAGTTGTAAGCCTTCGACATCAGGACGCCGTCTGTGGTATCCATCGCCGACATGCCAGCCGCGAACAAGATCGGCAATGAGAGCGCCGCGGCGACCGGCAGGTTGCCGACCGAAGCGCCCGCAGTCATCGCCAGCAACCCTACCTCCGACGCAGTGTCGAATCCCAGACCGAAGAGCACCCCGATTGGATACATCTGCCAGCTATGGCTGATGATCCTTTGCAGCCGCCCCCCAAAGAGACGGTTGATGAAACCACGTTGCGTGAGCAACTCTTCCAGATGGGCGTGGCTGTGCTTGCCGGTTTTGGCTTGTCGCCATACCTTGAGAATATTCAGCAACACCAGGAAATTGAGTATCCCGATCACCCAGAGGAACGTGCCAGATACGCCGGCGCCGATGATGCTGCCGAGGTTTTCCAACTCGGGCAGACCCTGCTTCACGGCCGTCGCCGCGAGGATAATCGCTACGGCCATGAAGAACACGATCGTCGAATGACCGAGTGAAAAGAAAAAACCTATGCCCAGAGGTTGCTTGCCCTTCTGCAACATATATCGCACCGTATCGTCGACGGCGGCAATATGGTCCGCATCGAAGGCATGACGCAAGCCGAACATGTAGGCGACAAAACCCAGACCGACCAAGGCGGGATAGCGCGATGAGTAGTAGAGAAACAGCCCCCACCCGCACACGTGCAGTGAGGCGATCACGCCGTAGAGCCCGGCGAGTCGGGCCCACTCGTCGGGAGTGAAGGACAGCGGGCGTCGACCCGAATCGAGCGAACGCAGCCTCTCGAAGGACACTGGCAGACTCGTGTATATTGTCATTGCAATGATCGGGCAGTTACGCCTACGCGGCCGACCGGGGAGGCTGCGTCCGGTCGCGATGCACCGCCAAGTGGCGAGGTGTCCAAGACGGCGGCGTCTTATGGACAAAATGCGAGCGCGCGACGTGATAGCTCGGATCGAAGCCATAGAAGTTGCGCCGCATTTCACCGAGCTCTTCGGCACGATACGCGGCAAGTGGTTTGGCGGCTTCGTCGCGTGCGCGCGCGACACGCTTGCGTTGGATGAAATCCTCGATCTCCGAGCTTGCGGCCAGCGCGCGAGCACGTCCCCTCACCGCCGCGACAAAGTCCGCGTAGTCGTCGCCGAAGACCGCGTCGACCAACCCGAGCTCGTGCGCCGCCTTTCCGCTCAAGGGAAGTCGTTGCGCCATGACCGCTTGCGGCGGACCACGCTTGGCGCGCCGAGGCAAGAGGTAGGTCCAATATTCGGAGCCATACAGGTTCCCCATGTTCTTGTAATGCGGGTTGAGGATCACGCCGCGGCGCGCCCACACGTGGTCGGCGGCCAGCGCCATGAAGACGCCACCAGCCCCGCCGTTTCCCTGCATGGCGGCAACCGTGACGCGATCACCCGTCTCGAGAAACGCACGCGTGACGTCATCGATGGCATTGATATTGCGCCAAGACTCGTCGGCGGGACTCTCGGCTGCCTCGATGACGTTGAGATGGATGCCGTTGGACCAGAAATCCGGCCCGCCCATGAGAACGAGAACGCGAGTCGGCCGCGCGAGCGCGAACGAGTAGGCGGCGAGCAGCCGCTGGCACTGGGCCGTGCTCATCGCGCCGTTGTAGAAGGGGAAGTGGAGGTACCCGACCTTACCATCTTCCTCATAGCGGATTTCGCGATAGCCGGTGCCATCGAAAGGTGCATCGAGCGCCACTGGTAATGCAGGCAGCGCGCTGAATTCTGCAGGGAAGGCGAGTGCGACGGGCAACTTGTATGCGGGCGCGCCATCCACGCGCTTCGCATGGCCGATCCAGACCCCGCCATCGACGGCTGCGCGCAGGACGGCGCCGTCGCGCCGTGCGACGATCGTACCCGGCGCGGGGGGCTCGCTGAGTCGCTCGGCGTGCGCATCATAGAGATAGCAGGGGACGCCGAACAGGTTGTCCTGCACGCCGGGTGTGCCATCCGCCGCACGGATCTTACGCAGAATCATTTTTAAGTTGTCCCGAGTCCAATCGATGCGGCGCTCGTCCTGCGTCATCAGGGGGCGCGCCTGCCCGCGACCGGGCGCCTGAGTCAGCGGGACGGGCCGGAATCTGCGCGTCGCGAAGCGCTCAACGGCCAATAGCACTGCCTGTTCCGCCGCATCGGTCACTTCGTTGCGATAGAGGCTCGACTTCCGCGCCGCACGCATAGGAAACGTCGCGCTCGCCCAGATAGGCCCGGCATCCATCCCTGCGATCGCTTGAAGCACTGTCACACCCCACTCACGCTCGGCATTCATGATGGCCCAGTCGAGCGCCGAGGGCCCACGGTCGCCGATGATGCCGGGATGCACGATTAAGCAGACATGATTGCGCCAGACGCTCTCGGGGAGCGCACGCTTCAAAAACGGCGCGACGACCAAATCCGGGGCAAACGCCTCGACCGCCTCCTCGGCCACGCTGTCGGCGATGTCGTACTCGATCGATACTTCGTGACCCCGTTCCGTAAGCGCGACGTAAAGCCGCTGCGTAAGGCTATTGAAGCTGCGCGTGAGAAACAAGATGCGCATAACTAACAGATGACTAGCAGATCCGCGGCAGTTGGTCGCCCGACAGCCAGTCCACCATACGCCGGCCGCCGAAGCGCGTGCGCATCTGCACGAAGTGATGCGGGTCATGAATCACGGCCCCGATCCGCGCCGCACGGGCACCGAGCGGGTGGGTGCGCATGACCGCGAGCAGGCGCTCGGCGTCATCGGATGCGCAAATCGCCACCAGCTTGCCTTCGTTGGCGACATAGAGCGCATCGAGACCGAGGAACTCGCACGCCGCATCGACCTGCGGCAGGACGGGAATCGCGGCCTCATTGAGCATCATACCGGTGCCAGACTGAGTCGCGATCTCGTTCAACGTCGTGGCAAGCCCGCCGCGGGTCGGGTCGCGCAGGCAGTGGATGCCGGGGACTGCGTCGACCATCGTAGCAACGAGCCCGTGCAAGGCCGCGGTGTCCGACACGAGATCGGAAACGAACGACAACGACTCTCGCTTGGACATGATCGCCATGCCGTGGTCGCCGATGGTGCCCGAGAGCAGGATCTGATCACCCGGGCGTGCGCGATCGCCCGAGATCATGACGCCGTCGGGCACGATGCCGACCCCGGTCGTGGTGATAAAGAGTCCATCGCCCTTGCCCTGCTCTACCACTTTGGTGTCGCCAGTAACGATGGGAACGTCGGCCTCGTTCGCTGCCTGCGCCATCGAGTCGACGATGCGCTTGAGATCGGCGAGCGGAAACCCTTCCTCGATGATGAATCCAGCCGCAAGGTAGAGCGGCCGCGCGCCGGCCATGGCGACGTCGTTGATGGTGCCATGGACCGAGAGGCTTCCAATGTCGCCACCAGGAAAAAACAGCGGCGAGACCACGTGGCTGTCGGTCGAGATCACCATGCGTCCAGGCGGTGGCGCGAAGGCTGCCTGGTCGTTGCGCTGCGCAAGCCACTCGTTGTCAAAGGCCGCGACGAACAATTGCTCGACGAGTTGCGTCATCGCGCGCCCGCCGCCACCATGCGAGAGATCCACCAGGCCGTGCTTCAAATCGAGCGGACGGCTGTAACCGGCCCTGACCGTAGTCATGCTGCCCTCACGGCGACGTCGCGGAAGCGGCCGTAGCGGTAGTACGCGGCGCACGCGCCCTCGGAGGACACCATGCACGACCCGATCGGGCTCTCCGGTGTGCAGACCGTGCCGAAGATCTTGCAGTCGCGCGGCTGTTTGATCCCGCGCAGGATCGCGCCGCATTCGCAGGCCTTGTTGTCGGCCACGGACCGGTAGGCGAGCGCGAAACGCGTCTCGGCATCGTATTTGCCGAACTCGCGCCGGATCTTGAGCGCGCTGTACGGTACTTCGCCCAGTCCGCGCCACTCGAATGAACGGCGCAGCTCGAACACCTCCGACACCAGCGCCTGTGCCTTTAGATTGCCGTCGCGAGTAACCGCGCGCGTGAACTCGTTCTCTACCTCGGCGCGGCCATCGTTCACCTGGCGCACGAGCATCAGGACCGCCTGCATGACATCGAGTGGCTCGAATCCGGCGATAACCACCGGCTTCTTGTACTCCTCGGCGAAGAACTCGTAGGGCCGACTGCCAATGACCGTGCTCACGTGCGCCGGGCCGATGAAGCCGTCAATCGGAACCGTGCCGAGCTCGCGCACTTGCGGCGACTCGAGAATGTTCATGATCGCCGACGGTGTAAGCACGTGGTTGCAGACCACGCTGAAGTTCTTAACACCTTCGCGCGCCGCATCCCTGAGTACAACCGCGGTTGGGGGCGTCGTGGTCTCGAAGCCGATGGCGAAGAACACGACCTCGTGCTCGAAGTGAGCACGGGCGAGCCGCAGGGCATCGGCGGCCGAGTAGATCATCCGAACGTCGCCGCCGCGCGCCTTGGCCTTGAGCAGCGACAAGCCATTCGAGGCGGGAATACGTAGGCAATCGCCGTACGTGCAGAGGATGACTTCGTGCTCGAGCGCGAGACGGATGGCGAGATCGATGCGCCCGATCGGCAGCACGCAGACCGGGCAACCGGGACCGTGGACCATCTTCACGTTGACAGGAAGCAGGTCGGCGATACCGTAGCGGGAGATCGCGTGCGTGTGCCCCCCACAGAACTCCATGAGATTGTAACTGCGGTCCGTGTCCGCTTCGCGCGCGATTGCACGCGCTAGCCGTCTCGCGAGTTCGCCGTTGCGGAATTCATCGATGTACTTCATGCCGCCGCTTCTGCGAACAACGCAAGCGTTCGCTCCGCCTCGCTCGGGTCGAGACGCGTAAGCGCGTATCCCACATGCAGGATGACGTAATCGCCCACCTGGACGCCGTCCACCAGCTCGAGGGAAATCTCCTTTTGCACACCCGCTAAATCGATGAGTGCCGTGTTCTCGTTCGGCTTGGCGACGACTCGTACGGGGATCGCGAGACACATGATCAGGCTCCGCGCCCGAGGGCGTGCAGCGCGACCCACGCCTGGCCAAGTGCTAGCCCGCCGTCGTTCGGCGGTGCCTGGCGCGCTTCGAGGACAATGAGGCCGCGGGCTGCAAGCGCTTGCGCGAGCCCAGCGGACAGGATGGCGTTCAAGAAACATCCACCGCCAAGGGCAACGGCGCGCAAGCCGGTCGAGTCGGCCGCGCGCGCGACCCAAGCGGCGAGCGCGGCGATCACCGTCGCGTGGAACAGCGCGGCACCATAGCCGGCGTCGCGCTCATCCGCGATGCGCGCTGATGAGCGGTGCGAGGTCGAGCGTGCCCTCGTCGTCAATGCGGAACAAATCACCTGCGGGCGCCACCGCGCCGTGCCGATCGGCGAGCCCCTCGAGCAGCATCGCTGCCTGACCCTCAAAGGCCATCACGGCACGCGTTCCGAGCAAGCCTGCCGCAGCGTCGAACAGGCGGCCCATGCTGCTCGTGGTGGGGCAGTTGAGATTGCGCTCGAGCATTTCGGCCACAGCCGGGGCCGCGGACTGCGCGACGAAGCGCGCAGTGATCTCCACGCCGCGGCCGAGCCGGTGCAGCACCGAGGCAGCCATGCGCCACGGCTCGCGTGCCGCACGATCGCCGCCCGGCAGCCTGAGCTCTCCGAGGTGCCCGAGGCGCCGCCACTCCGCGCCATTAACCCACAAGAGCTCGCCGCCCCACGCCGCGCCGTCATCGCCAAGCCCAACGCCATCGAGTGCGAGCCCCAGCAACGGCGCCGTGTAACGATGCTCCGCGGCAACTGCGGCGACATGCGCATGATGGTGCTGGACCGGCACGGCAGGCAGTCCATGTTCCTCGGCGAACGACACCGCAAATCGCGTGCTGAAGAAATCCGGGTGTAGGTCGTGCGCGACGGCGCCGGGGGTCACGTCGAGCACCGCGCAAAGGTGATCAACGGCTTGGAGCAGCGCATCGCAGGTCGCCGCATTGTCGAGGTCGCCGATGTGCGGCGAAAGAAACGCCTCATCGCCGCGCGTTACGCACAGGGTATTTTTCAGATACGCGCCGGTCGCGAGGATTGAGGGGCCGGCGCGGGCGAGCTTGACCGGTCGCGGCGTATATCCCCTCGCGCGACGGATGAATTGGGGCGCCTTGGTCGCACCGAGTCGCACCACGCTGTCGTCACATCGGGCGATAATGTCGCGGTCGTGCAGAAGCACCGCGTCGGCAATGCCGGCAAGTCGCGCGAGCGCCTCGTCGTTGCCAGTGACGAGCGGCTCGCCGCCGGGATTGGCGCTGGTCATCACCAGCACCAGGTCCGAAACCTCGCGTAACCACGCGGTTCCGGTCGGACGGCTCGCCGCTTCGTGAAAGATGAGGTACTGGAGTGGCGTGTAGGGCAGCATGACACCCAGCCACGCCAATCCAGGTGCGATCCCTGCAAGCGCTGCATCGGTAGCTGGGTTCTTACGCAGCAGAACAATCGGGCGCTCGGGCGATTGGAGCAGTACGCGCTCGCCTGCACCGCAAGTCGCCCACCTTTGCACCGAAGCGGCGTTCGCGATCATCACCGCAAATGGTTTTTCCTCGCGCTGCTTGCGGCTGCGCAGGCGTGCGACAGCGCGAGAGTCGCCGGCGATGCATGCAAGATGAAAGCCGCCGAGCCCCTTGATTGCGACGATCTCGCCGGCATACAGCCGTGCGAGCGTTGCTTCGATGGGGTCGCCTGCGACCGCTTGGCCCCCCGCGTCGACGAGAGCGAGCCGCGGTCCGCATACCGGGCAGGCGTTCGGTTCGGCGTGGAAGCGTCGTTGGTCGGGCGAAGTGTATTCGGCGAGGCAGGCGGGGCACTGCGCGAATCCCGACATGCTCGTTTGCGCGCGATCGTAGGGCAGGTTGCGGGTAATTGTGTAGCGTGGACCGCATTGCGTGCAGTTGATGAACGCGTAGCGGTAGCGCCGATCATGCGGCTCGAAAAGTTCGTGCAGACACTCCTCGCACACGGCAGCGTCGGCAGGAACCGTGGTAGTGACCAGGCCTCCCTTGCTATCCACGATCGCGAAGCCAGCCCCCGCTGGGCGCGGCGATTGCTCATGAGTCTCGACGCTCTCCACGCGCGCGAGCGGCGGCGCATCCACGGAGAGCCGGTGCACGAAGCGGTCAATCTCGGTCGGAGCACCCTGGACCTCAATGATCACGCCTGCTCCATCGTTTCCAACCCACCCCGACAGCGCAAGCTCGCGCGCCAGGCGGTAAACGAATGGCCTGAAGCCAACGCCTTGCACCGCGCCGCGCACGCGTACCCCGGAGCGAGCGACGGTGGCAGAGGAGGGGGGCGCGACGAGCACGAGGATTAGCTCCGAAAGTGCGAGATTTGCGCTTCGAGGTCGACAATGTGTCGCTTCAGAGAATCGACGGTTTCGCGCTTTGCCTGCAGCGCGTTCAACGCCCCTTCTTTGATCCAAGCAAGCCACTCTTCCATGCCTTGACCGGTGATCGCCGATAGCGAAAGGATCGCGATGTCCGGATTGACCCGGCGCGCGTAATCGAGGCAACGCTGAAGGTCGAACTGCAGATATGGCAGCAGGTCGATCTTATTGAGCAACATCAACGAGGCGGCACGGAACATGTTGGGGTACTTGAGTGGCTTATCTTCACCCTCGGTGACCGACAGAACGACGACCTTGTGCGCTTCGCCGAGGTCGAAACCTGCCGGGCAGACGAGGTTGCCGACGTTCTCGATCATCAGCGCTGTCCCCTCCTCCGGGTCGAGGTGCTCTAGGGCGCGACCCACCATGGACGCGTCGAGATGACAGCCCTTGCCGGTGTTGACTTGGAGCGCCGGCGCACCCGTGGCGCGAATGCGATCCGCATCAAAGCTCGTTTGCTGATCGCCTTCGATGACACAGATCCGCAGGCGGTCTCGTAACGATTCAATGGTGCGCACGAGCAGCGTAGTCTTGCCCGAGCCGGGGCTCGACACAAGGTTAAGGGCAAAGATCCCGCGGTCGCGCAAGAGCTGGCGATTCTTCGCGGCGTAGGCGTCGTTCTTGGCGAGGATGTCCTGCTCGATTTGCACGATGCGCGCCTGCGACATGCCGGGAACGTGCGTTGCTGCAGGTCCATTACCGTAGTGCAAATCGCTGTCGTGCTCGTGAAAATGGTCGTGATCATGCGCGTGCGGGTGCGAATGGACGCTGCCATCAGCATGGCGGTGGAAGTGCTCGTGGTCCGTCTCGCCCAGATAGTGATATTCGACGTCGTGAGCGTGCATGTCGCCGTGTACTGCATCCTTGGCGTGGCAATGCTCCTGCTCGTGAGCCTCGCCCTCGATCCGCGTTTCGTTCTGTCCGCAGCCACAGGTCGTGCACATGGATGCCTCCTATTGAATCTCGATGTCCTTGACCCGCATCTCGTCGCCACCGGTGACTTGCAGCTGGTAGCTTCCGCAGCACGGGCAAGGGTCGCCAAGCCGCTCGAGCGCGACCGAGTCGCTGCAGCGCATGCACCATGCCGTCCCGGCGGTGACAACGATCTCGAGCCGCGCGCCGTCGGCGAGGCTGTCGCGCGTGACGACGTCGAAGGAGAAACGCAGCGCCTCGGACTCCACATGCGACAGACCGCCGATCTCGAGGCGCACCGCGCTCACGCGCTCTGCGCCATGCCGACGCGCCGTGTCCTCGACGATCTGTAGCACGCTTGTGGCCAAGGCCATCTCATGCATGGCGCACCTCGACCTTCGCCGCAACGCATGGATCGAGCGATTGAACCAACAGCAGGGCATGCCGCTTCAAATCAGACTCGTCCTCCGCCCGCGTCGCCTCGAGGCCTCGAGCAAGCGCACCGCGCGGGTGGAAATTCCATTCGGTCGGCGCGACGATGCGGTAGGTCTCGATGCGTTCACCGTCCAACGCGACGTAATGAACCAGCAGGCCGCGCGCGTTTTCGACCCAGCCGAGACCCCGGCCCGGCCCCAGCGCGATCCCGCCAAGAGCCGGCGTCGCCCCTTCGGTCAAGAGCGCTGCCAGCTCGCGCAGCCGCGCTGCGAAGCGTGCCAGCGCGCTGCGGCCGAATCGCTTGACCAGGTCGCACACGAGTGAGTCTTGGCCAAGGCGAGCCAGCGCACCGGTTTCGGCCGGCTGACCTTGCCACCTTGGTGTGCGGGCAAAGTTCTCGTCCTGGCCGACGGCAGCGCCCACCTCCCGCAGTAAGGCTTCACGATGCGAACAAGGCATCAGTGCCACCTCGCCGGCACCGAAGCTCGGTTGGCTGCGGCGAACGACAGCGAGCAGCCGCGCCGCAGGAGTGTCGCCGCGGCCCAACCACCGATCGAATCCTTGCCAATCCTGGGCGAGGAGCTCCTCGGCGGCCATGCCAAACACATGTTGTTCCACGAGCGCGCGGGCGGCTGCGGGAATTGAGCTCGCCGCATCGAGTGCGTGTCGGATGTCAGCCAGCGCGCTGGGATGCGCTGGTTCGCCAAGCGCGCGAGGCCAATCGATAAGCGCACGCCAGCTGTACTCCTCGACCACCTCCATCGTGACCACGCGGGCATGAGCCACGATCTGGCCGGCCGTCGACTCGCTTGCTTGCGCGCTCGCGCAAGCAAGTTCGGAAGCGATGGCTTGCGAGCGGCGGCAGATCGAGAACAGCAAAGGCACGGTCTTCGCTGCTGCGCGAACGTGTTGACCGGAAAGGACTCGTCCCGCGACATGCGGGCGCGTCGAGTCGATCTCGACGCTGCGGACATTGTGGCCGTCCCAGGCGATGCGGACACGGATTTCACCCTCCGCTGTCACGGTCGACTGGGAGAAAGCCGCCTTGCAGGAATTCGCGCCTCGTTATCGAGGTGCTCAGAGTTTGCTGCAGGGCTTGGAGCGGACCGGCTGCGCCACTCTCGGGTACCGCCTCGTCCGCCTGTTCGGGCAGACGTGCGTGCAGCGCAATGTCGGTCTGCTCGAGGTTGTTCGCGTCGAAGAGCGCCGCGCGTGCAGCGCAGGCGGTCAGGCGGGCGGTCTCTTGATCGTCAAACTCGAACATAGGCGAGAACAGCGAGCAGGCGAGATAATCGCCGAGCGTATCCTCTCGTCCCGCGATGAACTCGAACACGCCCGCCGGAAAGCTCTGCTCGCACTTTTCGCCTGGGCGTAGCGCCGGCCATGCCGCGGCATTGGGCAGTAGCATCAGATTCATGAACCACGGCGTGATCAGCACGCCCAGCCAATGGCCATTCCAGGGCTGGACATCAACAGCTTCGACCGAGAGTGCCGGGTTGATGAACGGCAGGCCTTGCATGCGTGCTTCGTAGACCGCGCGAAACGCCTCTTCGAGCACTGAAGCTGGGTTCTCAGTCATCGCTCACAACCATGAACTGCTCCTTCGTGCCTGAGCATTTGGGGCAGGTCCAGTGCGACGGCAGCTCGCAGAACGGCGTGCCCGGAGCGATCTGCCAGACTTCGTCGCCTGCTGCCGGGTCGTAGACATGCCAGCAGATCTTGCACTCGAGCCGCGTGAGCGGTCCGATCTTCGCGGCGTCGCCGAGATAGGAGCCTTCGAACATTCGTGTCTTTCGTCAGGCGTCGCAGGGCTCCGCCATCCACTCGGCGAGCTCTGTCAGGCGCAAGGCGCTGTCGGCGAGATCCTCGGGCGCGGCCAGCGCCACTTCCGGGGCGTCCACGACCTCGATGGTATTGAGGATTAGCGTTTGCATGTTGTTGAAGTACTGCACGCGCCAGACGTTGGCGAGCGCAGTGCTGGTGATGCGGCAGTTGCCGAAGCCACGCGACATGATCGCGACCGGACCGACTGGGAGCATTTCCTCCAGGTAGCGATGGTCAGCGGGAGAAAGCGGCAGCAGCGAAAGGTTGACGACGTGTGCCGGTGCATCGGCGCGCCACGCCTGTGAATGATATTCGATCTCGGCGAGAAGCGAAGGAGCGTTCATCAGGCCGTCGGGTAACGGCGTCGCCGCCGGCAGTCTCAAGCGCGTCGCGCGGCGCGCCGACTCGATCGCCAGTTGCGGGATAGCGCATATCTCGATCGTGTCGTGCTCGAGGCCGCCACGCAGGTCGAGCTGCAGCACGCGCCATACCCCTGCGAACAAGGTCTCCTGCATGCGCAACGCGCAGGGCTGTGCCACGCGGACGCTGACTTCGCCTTCGCCAAGCACGTCATTGAGGACCGCGAGCGGCCCAGAGGCGAGGTTGGTGACCTCGATGCACGGATTCGACGATTCGTCCGGATGCCAGCGCGCCAGGGCGGCGATCGTATCCTCTACAACGGAACGCGCCTGCGCCATGTCGCTCCCGTCGGCATGTTCGGGAACTCGCGGCATGGCAAACCGATGGATTTCCTTCGGCATGTCCATGAACTGCAGCTCGGCACTGCCGTCGGGCTGCGAGCCGGGACCGATGGCGCGAATCGGGACGTCGAGCGCTTTCATGGAGGCTCCTAGCGGCAGGCCGATTCGTTTGGTTGTGCCGCAGTTTTGACGGCGATGCCGATCGTCGGTGGTCGGGACGTCGGTGCTTCGAGTAATCGGGCAAGCTCGAAACGATATTCAGACCAGTCGCGCACACCGTCGATCGTGCCGACATAGTCACCATTGCGCAGCAAAACCAGAGCGGGCCAACGACGCAAGCCGTAGCGTGGCGCGACCGCGCGCGCCGATTCCGGCAGCAGGACGGCCACCGCGAAGCGCCCCGGGAACTCGCGCGCAAGCTCCGGCACGATGACGGCCAGATCAAGCGTCTCGCGGTAGCGGTCCGGGTCCTCGGTGAATACGAGTAGGACATGGGCAGAACCGGCCGCGAGAGCGTCGACGGCAGCCGCATCAAGGGTGCGATAGCCATAGCCATTAGAGAGGCGCTCGAGCAGCGGATGAAGCGGAAATGCGCTCACGGTTTTGTTCCTCTGAGATGAACCGGCAGCTCGGGCTTGCGGCCTGCGAGGTCCGGGAAGTAGGCGTCCACGCTGGATTCGCCACGCATGACGGCCTCGAGGGCATCGAGCGCCGCGTTGGTTTGTCTCGCTTCATCTTCGCCGAGAACGCGTTGCGCGACGCCATGGAACTCAAGCACCCAAGTCCCCGGTGGCTGCCTCCCGGTGAGCAACATGTCGACCTGCTTGCGCTCGCCGCGGCCCGCGCACCACGCCAGAGGATGTGCTTCTTCGACCACGCGCATGGGGATGCCGATGCACATCAACGTGGCTCTGTGCGCAGATTGAGGAAGCGCGCATCACCGCCACGACAAGCAGCGTCGGGTCCGGGACGCTGTGATTCGTAGGCCTCGAGCGCCAACGACGGAGCGTTTAGACGCTCTTCTGGCGCCTTTTCGCGTCGCCGTGGCGAAAAGCCCCAGTCAGCAAGTTGCGCAGCGGCGATTGCGATCGCTTCGGGAAGGCGCGCCTTGACACAATCGCGCAGGCTCCCGCCAAAGTCGGAGATCACTTCAGGCTGCACGCCCACAAGCAACATGGATGCGGGGCAGCGGTCGCGCAACTTTGCCAGCGCGAGGAGCTCCTGAAAGCCCATCTGATGCATGCTTATTTTCGCCGCGCCCCATGCCGGAACTTCGGCATTGCGCAATACCTTGAGCGTTCCGGCGGGAAGGCCATAATCGACCGCGTCGAAGATGATCAGACGGCGCGTTGCCATGACGGCGTTGAGGAGATACAACCCTTGCGTGCCGCCGTCGACAAGCCGGACCTCGGGCGGAAACGCGTAGGTATCGTGCAATCTTTCGACCGCGCGCACGCCGAAACCTTCGTCGGCCCACAGCACGTTGCCGATGCCTAGTACCAGTGCTTCGGCGCACACCTCTTCCTCCATCGCCGATCCCCTGTAACCTTGCCGGTAACGCAGCGACCTGCCACGGGCAATGTAACGTTTTGCACGCAATGGCGTGTTGATGTGGATCAAACGGCTTCGGTCGCAGATGGCTCGACCAACCTCGATCATGGCCGGCAGAATGGTCTGACTCGACGTGCTGTCCTCGCCGATGGCGACCTACGCGGGCAACCATCCGCATGCCGAGCCGATACGGCAACTGCACTACCTGATTCCCGCCAAGCGGGGTAATAACCGACCCAAAAGGTCGGTTATGCCAGCTTGCCGGCAGCCTCCTGGCCTTGTTGTCGAGTGCAAAGCCATTGAGCGCGGCAAGGCAAGCTGGAATCGTGAACCGGGAGATTATTTCCAGCCAGATCAGGGGGTTGTGGCCGAGGTAATGCAGAGGCTCGGGCTTGAGAAATGGATGCCGGCACCATTGCAGCCATACTCAGCACCCCCGCTGCGGTCGATGAGTGGTAGGAAAAAGTTTTGATGCGAGTGGCCTTGGCTGCGCGCGGCCAATAGAACCGGGCCAGAAGGTTGATGGCGGACCGGCGGCGAAAGGCGAGAAGCGTGCGTAGCCGCACCATGCAGGGTTGCATCGCCGGGCGGGTTGGTCCAAAGAGGGGTTCGCGATGCAACAGCCGGTCGCTGTCAGAACGACGATAGAAAGCGCCATAACCCAGTGTCATGCGCACCGAGACAGAGAAGATCCTTGTGACAGGGCGCCGGCCTAAATTCGGGCTCGACGTGCATGCCCTCGCCCGCGCAAGGGCGTTCTCGAGGCGCGTCCGTTAGTTGGGAGCGCGTTTGGGCAGGGCGCGGAAGGTTTTGATCGCTGCGTGCAGATCCCAAGTGAGCTGCAGCTCAAGCCAGAACGCTGCGTCGTTGCGGAAGTAGCAGGCAAGGCGAACCGCGGTATCGGGCGTGATACCGCGGCGACCACGGATGATTTCGTTCACCCTCCGGCGCGAGATGCCGAGCGCGCTCGCAAGGGCTTGCTGGCTGATGGCGAGCGGCTCGAGGAAGCGCGTATCGAGGAAGTGCCCAGGATGTGGAGGCGTGCGCGAGCCGACGCCGAGAGTTCGCGCCGAGATCCGTCCCGGCAATGTCGCCCGCGCGGCTCGCACCGTTTTACGCCTGGGCCGCGTGCGCTGTGTCGCCTTGGTGACGGGAATGGACGCTACTTTCATTAGTCCCTGAAGTAGCGATAGCCGCTGATCATCGTGCTGACGTAGCTTTGGTTTGTCATGATCTCCTGGCGGAATACGAGGTACAAGTGAATGATTACGTAGCACAAGAGCGCCCACATCGCGACATGGTGCCATGTGTGCAGCGCCTGGCTGCCGTTGAAAAGATATCGTACCCAACCGAATGCCAGCGCTTGCCACGAGCCTTGGCCGGTGCCTTCGGCATAGAGTGCAAAGCCGGTGAAGATAAGGAAAAGCATCGGCAAGGTGAACATGAAGAAGGTGGAAATCTGATCGAGCGGGTTCGCCCCGATGCGCAACTCCTGATTGTCGACGATGAATAGATAATACTTGAGTTGATGCCACGCCCCGGACCACAGCTTGGCGTCAAAAAGCGGGGGGAATAGCAGGTGCCGGGCGTAGTCGTTGCCCATGAACGCCCAGTAGATCCGGCCGAGAGCCAGGACTCCCAGCAGATAGCCCGCGGCAAAGTGAGCAAAGCGGACGTAGCCCATGACGAAATGAGCGGTGGCCTCTCCGGGCGCGGCAGGGAGCAGCGGATGACCGATGTAGTAGCCGGTCGCAGCCAACACGATGACGCAGAACGCGCCCAGCCAGTGCCCCATCCGCACCGGCCAGTCGTAAACATATACGGAGCGAACGCTCGAACCCGGAAGGCGAATGTCATTGTCCACTACGCTGCTCATGACAATCTCCTAGCCGACCGTGACCGAGACCAGCTCCTTGCCCTCCGGCGACATCACGTGCGTCGCACAGGCAAGGCAGGGGTCAAAGCTGTGGATCGTGCGCAAGATTTCGAGCGGCCACTCCGGCTTCGCCATCTTGGTATTCATCAGCGCAGCCTCGTAAGCGCCGATCTTGCCGACGGCGTCGCGAGGGCTGCCATTCCACGTCGTCGGCACCACGCACTGATAGGAATCGATCTTTTGGTCCTTGATTTTGATCCAATGCGCAAGTGCTCCGCGCGGCGCTTCCATGTGGCCGACGCCCTTGGTTTCCTTTGGCCAAGTCGAAGGTTCCCACTTCTCGACGTTGGCGGTCTCAAGCTTGCCGTTCTTGATATTGGTTAGCAGCTTGTCGTAGAAGTATTTCATCTTGTGCACGGCCCACTGGCACTCGAGCCCGCGCGCGGCGGTGCGGCCAAGCGTCGAGAACAGCGCCGTAACCGGCACGTCGAGTTCCTTCAAGAGCTGGTCAGTCGGCTCCTTGAACTCGGGGATGCCCTTGGCGTAGGCGACGACGAAGCGCGCGAGCGGCCCCACCTCCATCGCATGCCCTTTCCAGCGTGGCGCCTTGACGAACGAGTACTTCGCGTCCTCATCGAGCTGTTGGATGTCGGTCTTGCTGCCCTTGGTCTTGGGCCCGAGCATGAAGTTGGGCTCCGTTACGCCGTCCCACGGATGCAGGCCTATCTTCTCGTCCGCGTACTTGTACCAGGAGTGCGTCACGAACTCCTGGACCTGCGTTACGTCGCGCAAATCGACGTCGTGTACTTCCTTGAGGTTGCCGTCGATGATTGCACCACGCGGAATGAGGGCGCTCGACCAGTCGTTTGCCTTGTCGGGAAAGTCGCCGTACGCGAGCATGGATTGGCCGGCGAGCCCGCCGCCGATTGCGCCCCAGTCTTTGTAAAACGAGGCGATCGCTTTGAGGTCCGGAATATAGACCTGGTCGATGATCGCGGCACTCTGATCGATGATGCTGCTGATCTGGTTGAGTCGCTCGATATTGAGTGCCCCCACTGCGCCGACTTCGTCGACGTTTATGGGACATGGCACGCCGCCTACCAGCCAGTTCGGGTGCGGGTTCTTGCCGCCGAGGATGGCCTGGATCTTCACCAACTCCCTCTGGAAGTCGAGCGCCTCGAGGTAATGCGCCACCGCCATCAGGTTGGCTTCGGGCGGCAGCTTATACGCTGGGTGGCCCCAATAGGCATTGCGAAACGGCCCGAGCTGCCCTGACTCGACGAACTTTTTCAGGCGCGATTGCAGATCGCGGAAGTAGCCCGGAGACGACAGCGGCCAATCGGAGATCTTCTGCGCGAGCTCCGATGCACCCTTGGGATCGGCCTTCAGCGCGCTCACCACATCCACCCAGTCGAGCGCGTGCAGATGATAGAAGTGCACCAGGTGATCGTGCGTGTACAACACTGCGTGCATGATGTTGCGGATGATGTTGGCGTTGTCGGGGATCTTGATCCCCAGTGCATCCTCCACGCAGCGCACCGAAGCGAGCGCATGCACGCCGGTGCACACACCACAGATACGCTCGGTAAATGCCCAGGCATCACGCGGATCCCGCCCCTTGAGGATCACCTCGAGGCCGCGCCACATCGTCCCCGAGGACACGGCGTTGCGGATAACGTTGTTCTGATCGAGGTTGACCTCGACGCGGAGGTGGCCTTCGATGCGGCAGAAGGGATCTACGACCACGCGCTTGCCGCTATCGTCCAGCTTGAAACCTTGGGTCTCATACGCGGCCATGATCAGTTATCTCCTTTGCTCGTGGTGTTGCTCGAGGTTTTCTGCCGTGCGCGCTTGATGGCGGTCGCTGCCGCGTGCGCCACCACTGCGGCACCGACCACGACAGCGGCAGCCGCGCCGACCTTGTCGGCATTCTCCTCGACGCCGAACTGGGTGATGTTGGTCAAGCGGTTGTAGAAGCCGCCCCTGTCCCAGAAGTCCTCCTCCGCGCAACCGAGGCAGGGGTGTCCAGATTGGATCGGGAACGACGTACCCTCGTTCCAGCGCACTGTGGAGCAGGCGTTGTACGTCGCCGGGCCCTTGCAGCCCATCTTGTAGAGGCAGTAGCCCTTGCGCGCGTAGTCGTCGTCCCAGGCTTCGACGAACTGCCCGGCGTCGAAGAGCGCCCGTCGATAGCACTTGTCGTGGATGCGCTGGCCGTAGAATGCCTTGGGACGTCCCTGATGGTCGAGGTCGGGCAACTTGTCAAACGCGACCACGTAGGTCACCACGGCAGCCATCACCTCAGCAATGGGCGGACAACCCGGCACTTTAATTACCGGCTTGTCGGTGATCACCTGGTGCACGGGGACCGTTCCCACAGGGTTGGGTTTCGCCGCTTGGACGCAGCCCCATGAGGCGCAAGAGCCCCAAGCGATTATTGCTTTGGCATCCTTGCCTACCCATTTGAGCTTCTCGACGAAGGGTTTGCCGCCTTGGAAACAGTACATCCCGTCCTCATTCAGCGCCGGGTTGCCCTCGACCGCCACGATGTAATTGCCTTTGTTCTTGGACACGATATCGGTGAGGATCTCCTCCGCCTGGTGGCCGGCCGCAGCCATCAGCGTGTCATCGTAATCCAGCGAGATCAAGGTAAGCACCGCATCCTTAGCGAGCGGATGCGACGAGCGGATGAATGACTCGGAGCAGCACGTGCACTCGTTGCCGTGGAGCCAGAGGACGGGTATGCGGGGCTTGGTCTCGAGCGCGTGGGCGATTTGCGGCGCGCCGGCGGCAGGAAGGCCGAGGGACGCTGCGGTGAGACTGCAGAACTTGAGAAAGCTGCGTCGCGTAATGCCTTGCCGACGCATGACCTCGTAGAAGGTCAGGGCCATCGCTCGTCCTCCTATGTCGTGGGCGTACAGCACGACGAACTATGCGCCGGCGCCTGAAGACGAGCGTTGATCTGCGTCAAGCTTCAGAAAACCGGACCGTGCGATTGCGGCATAGATGTAACGACAATAGTTACAAGCGCCGCAGGAAATCGATACGGATGTAACGCAAGGCGTTACAGTTCGTCTCTTCACTTTCCACGGCGGGCCGCAGTCGAACGTGACGTCATGGCGCAATGTACTGAAGTGGGTACGCCATCGGCCGGGTGTGGGACTCCGTCAGTATTCCTATGTTGCGGCGCTGCTTTCGCTTGTACTCGCGCTCGATGATGAGACGTTTCTGAATCCGCACGCGCCGGCTTCTCCCGCATCGCGTCCAGGCGGAACGCCGTATTCATTCAAGCTTGGATGTGACCTGAGTACGAAATTTGTGGCCAAGCAGTCTGTGAGTCCTAGTGGTTCTGCCATGGTTGTACCGGCCATCACGTGCCACGTCGCCCAGACGTGCCGCAAGTCGTGCCAGCGGAAATTCTTGATGCCAGCGCGCTTGAGCGCATTCCTCCAGGCTCTCGTGTTGGCCTGCCCCAGTGGTTTGCCATTGAACGTGAATACGCGGAGCGGATGCTTGCCGAACTCCTCGCGGAGTACGGCCACAGCCTCATCATTCAACGGCACGCCAATCGCCTCGCCGCCCTTTGCTTCATCGGCATGAACCCATGCCGTGCGGCGTTCGATATCGACATCAGGCCATTTCAGTGCGAGCACGTTGGCCTGGCGCAATCCCGTGGCAAGTGCAAAACGTGTGAGCTGCTTCTGATGCGTTGGCAGCGCGTCTAAGAGCCGAGTTGCCTCCTGCTTGGTGAGCCACCGGACCCGCCGCTTCGCCTCTGGGAAAAGGCTTACGGCGGGCGCTTTCTCGATCCATTGCCACGGACCCGCGGCCCGCTTCAACACGGCACGCACGAGGGCGAGATAGCGATTGGCGGTCGCTCGCGAAGTCTCGCGAGATTTCGCCGCGCCAATGGCCTGAACGTCATCGCGCGTGATCGTGTGTAGCAGCCGACCACGGAGATAGCCATCAAGCCACCGAAATTTGACTCGATCCTGTCCCACGGTCCCGGAGTCGCCGGTGCGATGCGCGAGCGGCTGCAGGATTACATCACGCGGTCGCATCTTGCGGTATGACGTGAAATTGCCGTGTCGCATCCGCGTAAACGTTACGCGGGCATCACAGTCCACCGCCAAAGCGGTATTGCCACTCGACACCGATCAAGTCATAGTTGTCGCCGGTGCGCGCCGACACGCCCTTGCTCGCGTAGAACTTGATCGAATTCTTTCGGTCCACCGGGAACGCCAGGGTTCCGCCGACACGCCAGTTCTGCTGCAGGTCTCCGTTCAGCACGCCGTTGACGGTGGTTCGGCCGCCTGCAAAGTACGTGGCGTCGGCCGAAGCCCAAATCCCTGAACGGAAGCCGTAGATCAGGTGTCCCTGCAACGAATAGAGCGGAGCCTCGGAAAGCGTAGAATTTTCGTAAAATTCGTCGTTGGCTGTGAAAAACGTTGCCCCAGCTATGACCTCGAGCGTCCATGGTCCGAGTGCCTTTGAGATCCCCACCTCCGGTTTGAATGACCAGCGATTGGCGCCAATGTTGACGAGCCTGCTGTCATCGTATTGGCCCCAGGGTGCCACGACCCGAAGGCTGGCGCCGATGATCAGGTCCTGCCGATAGTCGGCAAACTCCTTCGGCGTGAGCGCGGGGGCGCCGTAGAGATTGACCGACAGGCGAAACGCGGGATTCGCAAGCCCGTCTACCTTTCGTGCTACGGGTTCTCCCTTGAAATCGGCCGTACCAGAAAGCCAGGTATATGGAACGACCGTCTCGAACTTCGCCGACATCCCCCATAGGTCCAAGACCGTCGCATACGCCGTCACCGCGCTCGACGAATGGAGGCTCGGATTAGTGATGGGCAACGATGGACCGAATGCGATCCCGCCTCTCGTGTAAGCGTAGCCCGCGATCAGAAAATTGACGCCGACTGGGGCATTGGAAAACGCGCGCGGCTCGATGTCCTGCGCACACGCCTCCAATCCGACCCCCATGAGCGCGCCGGCCGCGAGCAGCGCTATGCGGTGTTTCGTTGCCAGAATCGGAGGCACTGGATGTCTTGTAGCGACCCTCCCTAACCGCAGGTGCCACCGAGCATCCCCGCCTTGATTTCGGGGTTCGGCGGATCGGCACCGAGCCAGATCGCCAGAAACGCCTTTGCAAAATCGTCGCCTTTGATCGTCCCTTTCACGGTGCCGTTCACGTCCACCTGCAGACCCGTGCCTGGCTTGTGGATGAAGGTTAGCCGCTCATCGGTCTTGACATCGGCCATCCATCCGTTGAGCGTGGCAATACGCTCCTGCAGCGCCGGCAGTTGATTTTTGGCATTCTTTTCGAATCCTTCGCTCCAGCCCTTCCTTAGATCGTCCGCGCCGACGTTACGCACGAAATGAAGGATCAGCTCGCTCAGTGTGTTCGATCCCAGCAGGGCGTTCGGGTCGCTCGAGGTCTTGGCCACATACAACGCGGCGACGTAAACATTGACCTTGAACGCCGTCGCCTGGCGTAAGCCGAGGCCATTGAGCATCAGAGCGCTGCCCTCGACCTGGGCCTGGTCGGGAAAATTGACTCCCTTGCATTCCTTGCCGTGAGCGACACCGGCACCTACCGCGGTGACAACGAGTACCGGCATCAGAATTCGTGTCATGGGCCTGCGCATCCAATTGCGATTGTGCATCTTGTTACTCCTTCAGGGTGGCTACACACCGGCCCGGTGGGGCCGTCTCCAGTTGGCGATGATGCTTTCTTGCGGTCTTGTTCCCCGTTGGTGTCTGATGCAAATGGATATCAATCCGCGCATTGCGATCAAGTCATTGCAGCAGCGTAGTCCATCGGCGGCTCAGTTTGACTTCGGGATGTTCCTGCCATCGCTGGAACTCGGATCGGCCCAGGAGCGAATGCGCCGGGAGAAGTCGGCCGCCGCATCGGCTGCCTGAGCGCGCGCGTTGACATGGGCCCGTTGCTGCAATTCCGGGAACGACAAGCCCATTGTCTGCAGCCGTCCCAGCTCGTACAGATACTCCGGCACGTAGCCGCTCACCAGGATCTTCCAGCTCAACGGCACGCGCCCGGCATTAACGTGAGTGTTCATCCAGATGTTGGTTGTGCAGTTGGTCGTCAGCGTATTGTAGAACTTGGGTTGCGTCCGCAGCGCGTTCATCTTGTGCATGTACTCCAGGAACAGCCGCCGCTCGGCTTCGATCGGACTCTTGACGCGGTAAATGTACACATCTTCGGGCGGATCATGGCGATAGTTCGTACGCAGCCGGATGATGTCCCGCTCGTCGGCCACGACGTAGACGAGTTCGTACCGCCGGAAGAAACCCTTGAGCGTCGAGTAACCCTCTCCTTTCGCCTTGCGCACCTCGATGGAGATGGCAAGGTAGTCGTCGCCGGTGAAACCGAAGCTCACGAAGACGTGGGCAATCGCCGGGCCCATCCAGTAGGAGGTCACGACGTCGACCGATCGCAGTTCCACCAGATCGAAGGACTTGTCGTAATACGCGGGGGTGAAGTCGGTCTCGCTGCGATAGTCGAAATTGCGAATGTTGTAGACGGTGACGCGATCGCCCTCAATCGTGGCGGACGGCAGCACCGCCACCTCCGGCTGCCAGTCGCGGTCGTTGGTCGGCTCGATACTCGACCACAAAACCACGAGGCCTGCGCACAGGACCCCATAAGCACCGATCGCACGCCAGCGCCAGCGGCGCACGAAGAGCACGATAAGCGCCCCCGCAGCAACCAGGGAGAAGCCGATGACCAGTGCTAGGCGCAGCAGGTCATTGTCCGGCCCCGCATACTCGAGCAGCAGTGCGCCCCAGACGCCGATCCCCGCTACCAGAAGAGCGAGGGCAGCAAGCCCCAAACCCCTGGCGACTCGCACAAGTAAGCGTGGCCTCGGCATCGTGGGGGTCAGTCGAGTCCGGGCGATGCGTGGCTCACTCAGCCCCGCCGGCACCAGCCTTTGTCCCGCCTTGCGGCAGCACGCGCCAGAACGGTCGCTTGATCTCCTCGAGCGGCCGGCCCGGTTCGTTGGGCTTCAGGCCGTATCGAATCATCGCGATGAGATCGGCGCTCGCGCTCGGGTTTGAGACGAAGTAGCCGTGTCCGAACAGGTCGGTCGTGCCGCGAACCTGAATCACGTCGAGGAAGCCCAGTCGGCTCGTCAGCTCGATTTGCTCCGGGGTCAGCAACGAGGTGTCGACGCGTCCGAGCCGGGCGAGGCTACCGAATAACCAGCTCGAGGTGGCGAGGGCCTTGTCGTCGGGCGAAACGTAAATGGTCAGATGGAACGGGTCCAAGGCTCGGAACACCGCATGCGGGTCCGCCGTCGCGCCATATGGCACGTCGGGATCGGAGACTATCGCCAAGACCTTTTCTGGAGCCACCTCGACGTCCAGATCCGGTGCCAGCAGTACGACGTTGCCGAGCTTGACACGCCGGGGCAGCGTGGTCTTCTGCATGTACGACTCGAAGGAAAGCTCCGATAGCGCCGTAGCGAGCACATCGGTCCCGCGACTGTGGGCCAGGATATGGATTCTCTCGAGCCCCGGCGTGTCCGCGATGGTGCGGATCGCCTTCCGCAAGTGCTCGACCGCAAATGTGCTCGATTCGTAGTCTTCTTCGTAGCCGAACAGGATTCCGTGCTTTCCGCCCGCGGGCCAGGTGAAGATCGCGCAAACGAACTCGCGACCCAGGAAGTGGCACAGCTCACCCATCGTGAAGGCCGCTTCGCTGAAGGTATTCCTGACGCCGTGGATGTACAGCACCATCTCCTTGCGCGGGCTCAAGGCCAGGCGACGCGCGATTTCGGCCTGCAGCGCCCGGTTGGCCGTTTCGTGCGCATCGACTACAGCGGGAGCGCGCGTCAGCCCCGCAGGCGTCACCTCAACCGCGTAAGGAATCCGCGGGTAGCGCCCGAGCTCCTTCGTTGGCCCAAGCTTGAGGTCCGTCTCGGTCGGCCGCTCGACGAGCAGGCTCTGCTTTACCAGCGCGTCCCACGTCATGCCTTCGCCGAACAGGATCGTCGTCGATCCAAAGGCCATCGAGCGCGACCTGTCCGCCGTGTACGGTTCAGGATCGTCGGGGCTAGTCGCGGGCGCGCGGTCGGTAATGAACAGCAGATCCAGCGGAGGCGTCCGGACCACAGCAGGCGCCTCCGTGAACAGCGGCTTCGCCTCCGCCCCGGTGTACAACGCCGGCGTCGGCATCAGCGGATACGTCGTCGCGCAGCCGGCCAGACCGAGCACTGCGGCGAGCGAAATTGCCGGCAGGAAGCGGGTTTCGGGCTTCGTGCCACTCTTCTGGCAGCGATCAGAATCCATTTTGCACCCCGAGATTAATAAGTTACGCCCGACCGTGCTGGGCCCTGCATGCGCCTATGGGCGTCATAACTTGCTGGGCATGGTTTACTTGACCGTGTAACCCCGACCCTCGAGACATGCGGCGCGCGCCTTGCCGAAAGCAGCCTGTTGCTGCGTAGTGGACGCCTGTTGTTGTTGCTGCTGCTGCTGCGCGGTCGCAGCGTTCTGTCGGCGGCTCTGCGAACGGGCAACAACCGCACCCGCGGCTGCGCCGGCACCGGCATCCCCGGCGACTGCGCCCACGAGGGCGCCACCCGCGGCACCGCGAACGCCTGCACCCGGGGTCGTGCCGGTCGCCGTTGTCTTGGCTGCCTGTTGTTGCGGCGGCGGCTTGGCCGGGTCGAAGCCACTCTGCTTGACGGCCCAGGTGTAACACTCGCCCTCGTCCTTCTGTTGTTGCTGTGTGCTCTGGCCTTTAGCGGGATAGACAAACTGCTGGGCGAGCGCCACTGGCACGGCTATTGCGGTCGCGAGGATAATCGCGCTTGAATAAATATATCCGGGTTTCATGTCGTACCTTTCTATCTGCGGACGCTGAATTTACGCTCAGTCAGTTGCATCGTCCTTGTGATACGTGGCGCACCGGCCCGTCGTCGGCGCGCTTTTTCCCACCGAGCGGCGCTGATCGCGAATCCACGAAGGACTCTCTACCTTGCTTTTGAAGCAGCCGACACGGAATCGCGAGAGGGCACAATTTGCCCGGAACGTAGACTACACCGCCTTGCACTCCATTCATTGATGCAAGTCAACGCGCCTGGACTTCAACCAACTCTGGGGGCCTCTTTTCGGGAACCTCGCAGTTCGCCTTATGCCAAGGGGTCGGCGGAGGACTGGCGAGAGTAGTAGGCCAAGCCGGCCCTCGACCCGCTCCGGGCCGCCGAGCTTCCGCGAAGCCGGCATTCGATGCGGCGAAGCGGTGGATAATCCTGTCTCTCAGGTCGGCGATAATACACTGACACGCGTGAGTCATTTATCTTCTGGCGACTTGCGACTCCCAATATGCGCCAGACCGACGAACACCGACACCACGACGGCGGTATAGAACACGCCAAACAATGCGGCGAATAAGCTCAACGTCGTCGCGGGCGCGCGTACGGGTATCACGTCCGAGTAGCCAATCGTCAATACTTGCGTGAAGGCGTAATACGTAAACAATGCCACCCGGCCATGCCAATCGGGGAGGAGCGCGACCACCTCTGGATTGATGCTGTAGGCCGAGGGCACCAGCAGATACGCAATTGCGTTGATACGTCCCCACGCATCGCCAGCGATGATGTAGCCGCAGATCGCGCCGAGGACGTTCTCGGCACCGCTTGCTGCCTTGCGAAGAACGTCGCGCAGGATCGCGTAAACCGCGCTGCAGAGGAGCAAGGTCAGCAGCGTTTGCTCTCCGAGCGATAGCGCATGATCGAGGCTCGCTGTGGCGAAGTGGGCTCCCCACCGGATCGCTAAGGCCGTGACGAGGAGTGCCGCCATGGTGGCCCGCTCGCGCGGCCGCTCGAACACGACGAACCAGATCGCAAACGCTACCACCGTACCAAAGGCCTCGGAAAGCAATCGGTCGCCGCCTTGGGCACTGACTGTTTCAATCACCAACGCAACGCACAGCAACACCAGGAGCACAGTGTACTTACGGCGGCGCAGTCCGACCAATTTTCCGCCTGTCATTCGCCGCCCTCGTGCATGGTGGATCTTGTACCGCTATTTGCGGAGCACGCCGGAGAAGCGGCCGTGCCTGCCCTGACGAAGCAACCAAAGAGGTCTACGTGCCATCGCGTTTCCATATGGTGCATCGCAAGGGCGGTACGTTCACGTGTCATATTGGGGATCGGCATGAGCCAGCATATCCGAGTTGCTGCCGCCAAGCTTGATTTGCCTCAAGGGCGGGTGTCCGCTTATGGGCGGTAATGACCGTCGCTTGCTATTTCCGCTCGTGGCCCGAGAGGTGCCTAATTGACGATCCTTCGAGTCGCTGGCGCGAAAGCTGTAGCCGGGAGAGAACTTGAACTGGCCGGCCCCCCGCCGTGTGGGGCGCATCACTGTTGACTTAGCGCAATGTGCGCCGCTGAGCCTGCGGTAGGCTGCCACACCATAAGTCCTTGGAAGTTCTCGCCAATGCTCCTCCGAGCCTTCACAGTTGTCCATCTCATATACTCGCTGGCCGCGAAAAGCCAAGCTGTCGGAACCCGCGTTCGTCCCTATGGTGATCTACGCCATGCTTGGGTCATCGCGCGTGCTTCAGCGCCAGCTCCACCACCACGGAGGTCGTGCGAAAGGCCGGATTGGACAAGCGACTCGGACGCGAGCGTATGCTGTTCAATGCACGCGCAGCGATCGAATGTTATCAGTCGCTGCGGGCAACCGCTGGCGGCGTGGCACAATCTCCCGTGTCTTGACTAGGTCGACGGTTGCGCGCGAGCCTTCGTCCAGGACTAAAGGCGGCGGCGGCACAGCAACAATTTTGGCGGGCATCCGGAGCGGTCCGGCGTGCTCATTGCAATGATCGGCGAATGCTTAGCCGCGCGGGATCTACGGAGACGACATGGGAAAGAAAAACGCAGCAAGGAAAGACGAGATCAAGCGCAAGGGGAGGAAAGCCGAAGGTGATGCGGCGAAAGTGCGTTCGGGGAAGCCTCGCGCGGCGGCGCCTGACGGGAAAATTTCCGGGAAAGACTACGCGCGGGAGCTGAAGAAGCTCCATGTGGAGCTCGTCAAGCTACAGGAGTGGGTCGTGCACAAAGGCCTCAAGATCTGCGTCGTCTTCGAGGGCCGTGACGGTGCCGGCAAAGGCGGCACCATCAAGGCGATCACTGAGCGCGTGAGTCCGCGCGTGTTTCGCGTCATCGCGCTTCCTACCCCGACCGAGCGCGAAAAGTCGCAGATGTACATGCAGCGCTACATCCCGCACCTGCCAGCGGCCGGCGAAGTCGTAATCTTTGATCGCAGCTGGTACAACCGCGCAGGCGTCGAACGCGTAATGGGTTTCTGCACTGAGCAACAGTCGCGGGTCTTCTTGAGTATGGTGCCGCTGTTTGAGAAGGTTTTAATCAACTCGGGCATCATCCTGCTCAAGTACTGGCTGGAGGTGAGCCCCGAGGAGCAGACCCGCCGCCTCAAGGCGCGCATCGATGATGGCCGCAAGATCTGGAAGCTCTCGCCTATGGACCTCAAATCCTACAGCCGCTGGTACGACTATTCGAAGGCACGTGACGAGATGTTCCAGACAAGCGACAGCTCCTGGGCGCCGTGGAATGTCGCCCGCTCGGACGACAAAAAGCGAGCGCGGCTCAATATCATATCGCACCTGCTCTCGAGTATCCCCTACGAGAAGGCGCCGAGGGCAAAGGTCAAGCTTCCGAAGCGGGACAAACCGGGCAAGTACAAAGAGAGCAACTACCCGTTCAAGGTGATTCCAGAAATTCATTGAGGCAGCCGTAACGCAGCCTTAGTCAACGTTACCGAGGAGAGTGTCGTGCGAGACAAACCAAAAGACATGCAAGCCGAATATTGGGCAACGAAATTCGCGGACATTGGCCGTGAAATCGCGCGGCTCGCCACGATCTGCAACGTACGCATTCTCGATACAGGGGTCATCGAGCGGGTGCTACGAAACGACGCTTCGGTCTGCGGCACGGCGAATCAAGTTGCGTTCCACAAACTGCGCGCGCTAATAATGATGCACTACTCGGTGCGAGAAGACGCGCTCGAAGCCCTCGGCGGCGAGAAGACGCGCCTGCTGGTGGAGACCATCGTCACCTCGCTACGCGAGAGTGTCGGCGAGCGGCTTGGCAACCCGGGTTAAGGGTGACGCAGGTCATGGTGCCTCGGGTGCGCGCGCGCGTCGCGGGCGCCGGCGCCCGGCAGTAGCGTCACGCCGACTGAATCGTGCGCATGACTGCACCGATCATGGCGGCAGCCACCACCCGATTAACCCGCGCGTTGCCTAGGTGCCGCTTATGCTGAACGGGATGGCCGCGAACGACGGATTCGAATCCCGCATCAGCCGGGCCCAAATGCGAGTTCGATGAACTCAGGTGTATACGAAAATGTAGCTGCGCTGTTTTGTATGCCCCTGCGTTGCACTGCATTCGACTGCTACCGTGAGGTTGCGCGGACGCTGTAAGCAATTGATGAAAAAGTAAAATTAGACTTCTGAGCGACGGACTGTTAATCCGCAGGTCCCAGGTTCGAGCCCTGGTCGGGGAGCCACTTAGGGGCAAATCTGGGCACGCCCATGAAGTCGTCCGGATTTCCCGCTACGGCTTGCGCGAGCGCGGCGTAGCTGCCGGTGATTCGCACTTCGCGTTTATTCACCCGGATCTCGTGCACGAGCAGGCGCAGGTATTCCTTGGCGAATGCCCCGTTCTCGAGGAGCTTTTCGCGTACCAGCCGGGTGAATGCGTCGATATGCTTCTTCTGCAGGATGTGCGCCGGCACCGTGGCCTTCGTCTTGAGCCTGGCGATGTCGGTCAAGATGGCCTGGCGCTGCGCCTGCAGTTTGTCGGTGCGTTGGCGTAGCGTATCGTCAAGCTTGAGCACGCCTTGCTCGACGCCTTCGTAGAGTCGCTCCATGCCTCGCGTCGCGGCAGCGAGCTCGCGGTTGAGCGTTTCCAGCTGCCGCTGCTGTTGTTTACTGCTGTCCTTGGCCTGCCGTGCCAGCGCTTCGAGCATCAGCCGCACGCGCGCCGCGGTGAAGACGCGATCGGCCAGTGAATTGAGCACCAGGGCATCGAGTTTTTGCATCGGCAGGTTCTCACTCTGGCAGTAGTCGATGCCCTTGCCAATGCGCGTGTTGCACTTGTAGTAGCGGTAACGTCCACCTTTGCCGGTAGCCAAGGTCATGCCGGCGCCGCAGCAGTCGCACTTGAGGAGCCCCGTGAGGAGCGTCGGAGAACTGACCACGCGCGGCGCGATGGCCGCAGGCGCACGCGCTCCTCGGCGCAATTGAGCGCGGCGGAAGACGGCCGGCTCGATGATCGGCTCGACGGCGAGCTTCACCCACTCGCTCGGCGGCTTGGTTTTTTGGGTCTTGCCCTCGCTGCGGTTGAAGTAGTACTCCCCGACGTAAGCCTCATTGGCCAGCACCTCGTGCACCCGCGCGCGCGTCCAGCGCTGCCCGCGCCTCGCGATGCCGCGCTCGTTTAAGAAATAGGCGATGCTCTTGCACCCCATCGCTGCGCCCTGGGGGCCGGAAAGATAGAGCGCGAAGATGCGCCGCACGATCTCCGCCTCGTCCGGATCGACGGCCAGGCGCTTCTTGCGCTGGCCTTTGTTGCCGAGCGCCGGTGCTTCCACCGTTCTAAAGCCGAAGTGGGGGCGCGAGCCGTTGCAGAAACCCTGGCGGGCGTTCTCCTGCATCGCCCGCAAGGTGTGCTTGCCGTTCTCCTTGCTCTGGTATTCGTCGAAGAGGCTAAAGATCTTGCTCGCCATCTCGCCCGCGGGATCATCGGCGGTCTGCTGGGTGATCGAGAGCACCCGTACGCCGGCGCGCTTCAACCGCCGCTCGTAGCCGAGGAACTCGAACAGATCGCGGAAGAAGCGCGAGCGGCTATGCACGATGATCGCCTCATAGGGGGCAGGATCCTGTCCGGCATCGGCAATCATTTGCTGGAACACGGGGCGCCGATCATCGGTCGCGCTCGCGCCGGGCTCGATGTACTCGTAGGCGATCGGGAGGTTGCGCGCCTTGCAGTGCTCGCGCATCTGGCGCAGCTGATCGGGGATCGATAGATCCTTCTCGGCTTGGCGGGGCGTGGACACCCGCGCGTAGAGCGCTACGGCCATGGCTTATCGTCTCCGTGACGTGTTTCGGAATCGACTTCTGGCGGAAATACCCGATCGATTATCCCCGCGAGATGGGTTTGGAGAAGCTCGAGCTCGCCCGCGACCAACGCATCCTCGAGCAGCGACACGAAGAGCTTAACAGAGGCCGGCGGGCTCTGCCCGCCGGACGCGCTGTTACGTTGGCGCCGCTCGCTGGCCACGGCAACTTATTCCAACACCCTTCGAACGTCGTCGTTCAAGTTGCGCATCGGCGCCTCCTTCTGCGGGGAGGAGGAGAGGGGGCGAGCGGCAGTGCATCCATGGCCGCAATCTGTTCGAGCACCGCCGCCAGTTCGACCGTCGACGGGTCCAACACCGGCAAGCCGTCCTTGGCCGGCTTGCCGTTGTAGCGCTTGCTTCGTTTCCTACGCATGCCTTCGTTTCCTTTCGTAGAAGGTGGTAGAAAGGCGCTGGAGCGCCGCTCTTTGCTGCCGTGGTGCCAAGCCAGTCAGGTAAGTGTTACTGCTCGCCTGGAGCGCCGTAGCGACCCCAGTGAATTGCTGCGAGCAACGGAGGGCACCCCTCCGTTCGTGCAGTTGGTTTGCTGCTTCGCCCTGCGCCGCACGCGCTTTCTTGGCGTCGCGATGGCGCGTCCCCGGGGACGCGCGCAGCGCGAGAGTCATTAACCCAGGACTCGCGGAGCGCCGTTAAGGCGCGGCTGTCTGATCCGTTACGCGAATCATTCGGCGGCAGGCATTGCACCCTCCGCAAAGCTGGCGTGAGCGGCCTCGCAAGAGGCCGTCACGTAGTTCCGAGCCCACGATCACGCGCGGAAACGCCGCGGAGACGCAGAGACGGTGCCTATGCGCGCGTACGTCACTAGCGGTGCTAGTGGACGACGCGCGCGGGCAGCAGCGATGCGTGCGCGCTGCGGCCTCATGCCACGTCGTGCGGGGGCGAGCTCGAGGCTGGCGGCACACCAGCGGCGCGAAGGCCGTTGCGCACGGACGCCTGGCGGCGGCGGTTCTCGGGTAAGGCTCGGGTGAAGGCCGGTGACGCCTGCGATGTTCTGCAGGTGCCGCGGCGGCTCAGGTGGCAACGCTCAATCGCAGCGGTAAGCGCGATGGTCCCCGTCGCACTGACGGGGACGCGCGAATGCGAACATCGCAGCCGCGCACGGACACCGCGCCGCTCCCGCTACCCTGAGGTTGCACCGAACGCAGCGATCCCGCGTCGAGCGCAGGACCGCTACACCGCTCCGGACGCGTTAGCGTCCGCGACCGAGGCAACGAAACGAAGTTGCTCGGTCTCTCTTGAACAACCGGGCGTTCACGTCGAGCGCGAACACCCGGCCACCCCTCGCGGGGTGTCTCCTGACAGGTCGCCCAAAGGACGACCCGTACTGACTTGCACTGCCGTCAACGACGGCGACTACGCTCCGACCGTCTCGGGGACGGCCGCTGCTACTCTCCAGCGTCTCGCGACGCCCGCGCAGTTATGAGACTCGCTGCGCTCGACTCCACCCGCGACGCCTTGACGGCGCGCACGAAGCAATACGGGCTGGCCTCGTGCTCTTCGGAGTCCGAAGACTCCAGCTCTCCTGGGGCTGGCACCATCTACGCGGCCAGCGTCGTGTGCCTGCTTCATCGCTCGCGACGAGCGACCAGGTGGCAAGCTACCTGCACAATCCGAGACCGATCATCGTGCCGTCGCCATTCGGCCGCAAGGGCAAAATGGCGGGAAAAGAGCGGGGCTTTCGAGATCAGCACGGCCCGATGATGACCCGCTTGATCCTGGCTGTCACCCCGAAAAGCCCCCCAAAAATGGTCGCTTAACCGACCAGGTCAAGGCTGTCGCAGCCACCCCATGATGAAAACGGACGCGGCGGAAGCCCGACTTCTTCTCACGACCGGTCTAGGCCGGTCCAGGCCCCGTCTTGCTGAACCGGACGTTCACTCATGCGATCGCACGACAAATGTGTTCCGTGGCGTGGACCTTTTTGAGGCCCTGTTATACGACCTAGTGCCGCGATGAGGATCGTCAGTTCATGACCGGCCCGCCGTTGAAGTAGCCGCCCAGCCGGAGGACGGCGCGATTGCCCCGCACCTGGATGCTTGCAAATGAGACAACTTGGCGTGGAAAGCCCGTGACAACGCCAGCCATTGGTTGCGGAGCGCGACACGAAGGCTTACGATGGCCTTCAGGTGGCAATAGCCAGCGCTCGGCCAAACATAGGGAGGAAATCAATGAAGAAGCCCATTTTAGCGTGGGTAATTTGCGCAACTGCGCTTGCCATCGCTTCGATCGCTAACGCCGCACCTTATGCAGTGACGTATACGGACACCATCGGTGGCGGCACTAATGCGATCACTGGCATCAATATTGGCGAGCAAACCAACGCCACGCTCGTATTCGACAATGGCAATAACTCCGTCGCCAATCAGACATGGTCCGCAGCAGACGTTCAGTGTGTCATTTTTACTTTCAACAACGCCAAGGACAAGTTTGCCGCTGTTAATTATGCTGGCGCGCCGTTTACGTCTGTCACAACGGGTAGCTTCGCCACCAATGGAGCGGGTCAGCTTCAGGCTGGCACCTTTGACTGGGAGGATGGCACCGATCCGATTACAAATCCCTTTGTAACCAATATTGCTGGGGTGACCTCATTTGAGGATTGGTACCTAGATGCCGCGAACAGGGTTGTGTATTTAAATGTTGGTGCGATTGGCTATACGAACGTAGTAAATGACACTCAAGTCACCAATTGGACCAATCCCATACCAGCACCAGGTCTTTGCGCGAGTTTTTTCCAGCCGCAATCTCAGAATCAGGTCATCCCAACGCTAAGCCAGTGGGGCGTGATCATTCTGTCCGTGTTGATTGGCGTAGCTGCAGTGGCGGGCCTGCGGCGCTATCTTGGGTAGAGCATTCATCCAAGCGCTTAATGGGGCCTACCCTAGTCACCGCTGCCTGCCGTTTCTTGAAAGTGGCGACCCGGGCCTGAACGTCAGGCTTCGCGCGGGGCGGACGGCGACAACGGGTCGCGTGCAGGCGTTCAGGGCATCGAAAAAACCTCAATCCAGTGCCCATCTTTGCCCGATTCGGGGAGCCATCCTGCCTTGGTCCATTCCGGGGACATAGGTAACAGTTTATTCCGGCCGGAATGAAGTGTTACCCTTCTCTCAGGAAGGGCACTTGGCTTACAGCGATAGCACCCACTAACGCGGGGTATATTGTGGTCCGTCGCTCTGCTCTGACCGAATTGTCTTTTGTATCAGTTCCTTCGAAGCGAATCCCGCCCGCCTGCCCGCTCTTTTGGGGTCTACTGCGGTCCGTCGCTCGCTGTCGTTGCAACGTCTCTTGAAGCTGAATTGGGTCTATTCGCTGCATCGCTACCTCCAGCCATCGCGCAACGGGTCAATGCGACAGGCTCGGTCGATCCTCTAGTATTGCCATAAAGCAGCGACGTGGGTAGCTCGCGGAGCGAGACCATATTTCTTGAACATATGGGATTGACGCAACGCTTAAGATGTATATACACTTCGCATATGCGGTTCAGTTGGGATGAGGTGAAGCGCGCGTCGAACTTGCAAGATCATGGACTCGACTTCATAGACGCGCCTGAGGTGTTCGAAGGACCAACGTTTACGTACCAAGACGATAGGTTTGACTACGGCGAAGAGCGATTCGTTACACTCGGCCTGTTGCGCGGCATTGTTATGTCGATCGTCCACACCGAAACGCCGAGACGGATCCATATCATCTCCTTTCGCAAGGCGACCAAGCATGAGCAAGCGATCTTCTTCAAGAATCTCTAGAACGGATTGGGCACGTGTACGCGCGATGAAAGACAACGCGATCGGGCTAACCGCTGAGCATCCCGAGGCCTCGGTTAAACATATTGTGCGGGGAATAGTACGCCGTGGGCTCAAGCCTTTGCCTCCCAAGGCAGCTATCTCGCTTCGAGTCGATGCTGATGTACTCGAGTGGTTTAAAGCTCAGGGCCCCGGTTACCAGACTCGCATAAACGCGGTGCTACGTGCTTTCAAGGAAGAGGCTGCTTAACACGGATGCCTCGCTGGCGGCGCTACCCGTCATCCGCCCCGGGCGGATTATTTTCGGTCGTTTCGCTCCAGATTCTGCGGAGTCGTCGGCATGCAAATCGACACAGGTCAGATCGACGAAGTGGTGCTTGCGCTGCTTTACTTGACGCTTCACGATGGCGTGCGGGCCTGGAGGTCTTTCGATTGGGACACGATGAACCGGTTATGCGAGAAAGGGTTCATTTCAGATCCGGTGGGAAAGACCAAGTCCATCTTGCTAAGTGAGTGGGGGCTCAAGGAATCGGAGCGCTTGTTCAATAAATACTTCGCCAAGGCCTTAGCGACACGGGACCGTTCTCGCACATACGGGTACCCTGATGTTGCGCAGGTTGATCCTCCGCAACGCCACGGACACGGCCGGATGGTTAGGCGGCTACCGCCGTTGTTCGAAATCTGTGCTTCTACGTGATGTCGTCAAACCTTGTCGACGTTCTTACTCTCCGCGCCATTCAAAAGCTGGCGGACACCGGAACCCTTTCGCGCGGCACGGCCTACTTCCACGATGGCGCGGTTGGGCTGTTCGACGCAGATGAATACGAGGTTCGCGCCAGCGTCCAAGGCACCCAGCGCTATCGCGTGCGGCTCGCAGCCGGGTCCGATGGAGAGTTGGAATACGAGTGCGATTGTCCTGTCGGCAACGACGGAACCTTCTGCAAACACGCGGTGGCAGTCGCATTGTCCTGGCTTGAGAATGCTGGAGAGGAAGTCTTCGAGACGAGCGTGAAGGAATTCGCCAAACCGCGGAAGAAGCGCAAGACCCACGACGAGCAGATTCGGGAATACCTCGGAACGTTGGACGAAAGCGCCCTGCGCCGGTGGCTCATCGAAGCCGCCGACCGTGATCGCGGCATTCGCGACAAGCTCCTGTTTTCCGCGAAGGCGACGGCACGTGGTGAAGTAGCATCGCTCAAGTCCGTCGTTCGCCAGGCGATTCGGGTGTCCGGCTTCGTCGATTGGCGTGAGGCTGGCGATTATGCCGATCGTCTTGCCGACGTCGCGCAAATGCTCGAAGCGCGAGTAGCCGATGGCGATCCGAAGCTGGTCGAGATCATTGAACAAGCCATCGCGCAAGCGGAGGAGGCGCTCGGCAACGTCGATGATTCCAACGGCTCGGTGATGCCCGCCATCATGCAACTGCGCGAGGTCCATGAGCGGGCGTGCAACAATCTGAACCCGGACCCGGTGGCACTGGCAGAGCGGCTGTTCCGATGCCAGACGACCGGCGACTGTGACACCTTCCACAGCGTGCTTCCGAGCTATGAGCGCGCGTTGGGCCAGTCCGGCTTCCAGCGTTATCGGGAGTTGGTGGAGGCGGCGTGGAAGCGGTTCCCGGCGCTGGGCCCCGAAGCGTTCCGCACCCACTTCGACAGCGACCGCTATCGCGTCGAGCACGCGATGGAGGAACTTCTCGCGTTGTCCGGAGACGTCGACGCTCTAATTGCGGTCAAAGCGCACAATCTATCGAGCCCGCATGCCTTTCTCGAACTCGCGGGAATCCTCAAGCATTACGGCCGTTATGATGAAGCGCTTGCGTGGGCCGAGAAGGGCATCGATGCGTTCGGGAGCGAGCGGCTCGACGAGCTCGTGCAGTTCAGCATCGACGAGCACCTCCGTCGCGGCGACGCGGACCGTGTGGAGTCGCTTGCCTGGGCGCGCTTTGTGCGCCAACCTGGAAGCGATGCCCATTTCGAACTCGTGCGCGTCGCGAAACGGATCGGGCGCGCGGATGAGTTGGCAACTAGGGCATTGCAGCACCTGTGGCAGCTGGTACGCACCGAGGAAGCTTCGAACGCGAAGCGGCTTCCGCGTTGGCAGCCGCCGGTTCGCAGTGCGCTGGTCGCCATTCACCTTCGCCAGAAAGAGGCGGAGAAAGCGTGGGAAGCGTTTTGCGGCGGACCCGTCGAAATCCGCTTGTGGGACAAGGTCGCCGCCGTGCGGGGCATGACTCATCCTGAAGAGGGCATCGCGCTTTACAAGAAGCTGCTGCCGCATGTGGTGACGGCCGAGACACGCGGCGCGCAGTACGGCGAGGCGTTCGAGATCGTCAAAGCGATTCAGGAGCTACGCGCCGCGCAGAAGCAGGAGGCGCTTTTCAGGCAGGAACTCGCGGAGCTACGAACGACGTGGAAGCCCAAACGCAATTTCATGGAGCTGCTGGTCACGTTGGGCTGATAGACGTGCCAGCCATACCCGGGCGAAGCGATCGTCTGGTAACCCCCAAAGATTCTATGGTTTCATGTCAAGGATTTCGTGATGCGTCCTGGATCGAATTCGGTCTTGTGGGTGTAGATTGACCAGGCGGTGCGAGCGATGCGCCGGGCTAGGATGACGAGGGTCGCGGTGCTGGATAGACCCTTTGCCCGGTAGTGCTCATAAAGCGGCCTCCACGTCTTCGTCTTTATTCCCGACAGTGCAGCCAAGTAGAGCAGCCGGCGCAGTTCGCCTGGCCCCCGTTTGGAGAGGCGCCGTTTGCCGCGATGCTGTCCCGAGTCATCCGGTCGGGGATCCAGGCCGGTGAAGGCGACGAAAGCATCCGCGCTCTTCAGGGGCACCCGCTCGAGGGTGTTGACCAGAGCGGTGCCGACGACCGGGCCGATACCGGTGATCGTGCACAAGCGCGTGAAGTTCTGTTTGCGCTCGGGATTGGCTTCGACCAACGCCTTGACTCTCAGGTCGAGGCGCGCGATGAGCTGATTGAAGCGCGTTCTTAGCGCTTTGAGATCGGCGCCGAATCCGTCCAGTTCATGGAGCGACATTTCGAGTGCTTCACGCAGCGAGATTAGCGTCGCGCGGCGTTTGATCAGTCGATCAAGTTCGCGTTGCTGCGGTGTGGGCGGGATCCAGGTGTGCAGCTTGGTATGTTCGTGGGCGATCATTCGGGCGATGAGCTCGGCGTCCACTCGATCGGTCTTGCCACGGAGTCCCACGGCCTTGGCGTAGTGGCGGGTATCCTTCGGATTGAGCAGGAAGACCAGAAAGCCGAGCTGGTGGGCGAGCCCAGCGAACAACTCATGATAACTACCCGTGGATTCCACGCCGATGCGGCTGCCCGCAGGCAGACCCTTGAGAAAGGCAAGCAATGCGGGCCGCTGATTAGCAACCTGGCGCACCGGGAAGCTGCCTTCAGAGCAGGCCACCACGATCTCGGCCTTGGCGACATCGGCACCGATATTGCGCACTACCGCTGGGGTTTGCATGATGTGTCTCCCATGGCTAAGCTTAGGGGTGCTGGGGTGGGACACACCGGCGTAAGCTTGCGTTCAAATCGGCGGTCGTAGCCGCTAGATTCCTCATCGACGCTTGGCGGTGTGGGTGGGGGAATACTTTGGGTGTCTGTCTCTCGAGGGAGAGCAGATGCGGACAGTGGCCCCTCCACCCCGGCATCTTCACTTTCTCAGAAGCGATGCGAAGACGCCACCCCGACCATACAAGCGGAAGTAGCCATTGCCAAAAGCGGACTCCCAAACTAAATTAGCCGCTGAGGTTACACTGGAGCGGCCTTCAATCCTTTTGAGATCATGCTGCCATGAAAGTCGGCCCAATCGGTGTCGCAGGCGTCACTCTCGGGAAGCACAAGGTCAAGGATGCACGCCTGGATCAGGTTGACAAGTTCGTCAAGGCTGACAATAAAACCTACGCGTTCGTCGATGTCGTCGGAGAAGAGGAGGCCTCGACCGCGGATGCGATAGTCGCCTCACCGGAGGGCCGATTTGACCTGATAGTGAAGGACTTGGAATTCGTGGAAACGCGGCTCGAGCGCAATCCACCCGCGGCAGAAAAGGCGGTTCTCGAAAGAATCAAAGCACACCTGGAGAGCGAAGGGGTCGTTGCCGAAGCCGGATTGACGCCGAAAGAATTGCACCTCATCGAGTCGCACGCTTTTGTCACGGCGAAACCGATAGTGGTGTCCGAGGCGGCGGACTCTGCGACGTTCGACAAATTTTGGGTCCACGTGGTAAGCGCGGGCGGGTATATTAGTTTTCTCACGGTCGGCGGCTCGGAGAACCGCGCATGGTTGATTCGCAAGGGCTCTACGGCGCAGGAAGCGGGTGGTGCGATTCACACTGACATCCAGAAGGGATTCATCCGGGTAGAGATCATTGGCTACGACGACTTCGTCGCCGCGGGCGGCGAAACGCAGGCGAAGCATGCCAACAAGATGCGCGTCGAGACGAAGAGCTACGTGATGCAGGACTACGACCTTGCGAATTTTCGCTTCAAGAAGTAGCGCTCCCTGAGGCATCATTGCTCGGCCCGGCTCGCCTCGGGCGGGAAGCAGATTGCGACCGGGGCGGGGGCGGGTCCTAACCGGTCACTGATGTCGCAGTTCGGCCCACAAGCAGTCGGTCCGTGTCGCCCCAGAATCTTCCAGAAAGCAGACCTTCCTGGTCCAGGCCGCGCCCCGATCTGCAAGGTGTTATGCCTTCTGTAGCCGCCGGGAGGAATTTTGGTGAGCGCTGTTCCTGCCGGTGTCGAATTGATCCAGCTATTTGCCGCGAGACTTAGGGTCAGGAATCGCGCAGAATTCGACGCGTCCGGGACCTTGCACGATCAGGAACTGACATTCCTCAGATGAGGCATTTAGTGTGCTGTGTGGCCGTGCCTTGGGGACGACGCATCGCTCGAGCGGGCGCAGCGTCGTCACCCTGTCTGGATCGACGCTCCTCACTTGAAGTTCGCCGCGCAGGCAGATGATGTAGTCGTCGCTGTTCGGATGAAGATGCCAGGGCACACATTCACCCCGTGCAAGCGTCAGATCAATCACGCGCATCTCAGCGCATTGCGCGATGACCAGACTTTGCTTGATCTTGTACCGAGGATTGACAAGGGGCTGAAGTGGGACGAAATTCATGTGTTCCTCCTCCGAACGTACAACAACAACTTTACACGGACCTAGCTGTGCGGTCAGCCAGAACACCGCACTCGATGGTCGCAGACCGGCCGAGATGGCATGGACAGCGCACTCCCTCCGGGGATGAAGGGCTTGCAGCAAAAGGGCCCTCCAGGACCGAACGGCATCGATGTGCCAAAGTGGAGTTTCGACCACCACTTGAGGAACGGAGGGCCCGAATGAATGCTACGACATATGAATTGGATGTTGCAAAGTGCGTATTGCAGATGTACTGGGTCCGACGCACGAACCGGTGAGATCGTGAATCGACGCTTTGGACGTGACGATTTGCTTGTGTTTCTGGCGCGGCAACCGGCAGGCCGGGTGGCGTTAGAAGCGTGCGGCAGTGGGCATTGGTGGGCGCGCAAGATCAAAGCGCTTGGCCACGAGGTCGTGACGCCGGCGTTGGCCCCGAGGTTGTTCCGGTTCGCCCTTACCTGGCCGGGCGTACCAGCGTGGCTCCACAGATTAGGCAGGTCATTCCAAAGACGAAGAATCCGCTGCGATAGCTGTCAGTGACGGCGGCGAGCAACGCGAAGAGCGGGGGGCCCGTCACGACCCCGGCGAAGGTGATGAAGCCCGATGCGCCGGTGATGGTACCTGCTTCGCCCAGGGGCGCCTGCCGCGCGAGTTCCGAGAGTTGCACCCCGTTCCACCCGATGGCGGTGGCGCCGAAGATTGCAGCAACCGTCAGAGAAGCCGCAAGCGGCCACGCCGCAGAAAATGTCGCGGTCGCGAATGCGCACGTCGCGGAGGCGATGCCGATGGCACCCAGCAGCCGTCGCGGCGAGACCCAGTGATCGGCCACGGCCCCCCAGGCGACCCGACCGATGATGCCGCCGACGTTGGCGGTGGTCAGCGCCAACCCCGCCCGGATCAGCGGATAACCGACAGCTTCGGTCAAATACACCACCAGAAAGCTCATCAAACAATACTGCATTGCGGCGTACACGAATCCCACGATCGAAAGCTCGACAAGAGCACGCTGCTGCATCACCACGCGCAACGGTGCAAACAGCGCTCCCAAGGAAAGGCCGTGGTGCGCGCGGCGGACGTCTAGGCGCCGGCGAGTGGATTGGGCCAGCGCGGCGATAAGCAATCCGGATGCCGCGACCACGAGCAGCGCGGGACGCCAGCCCACGACGAGAGAGAGCGTTGGCAGCGCGGCGCCGGCAATCGCGGCACCGCCGGGAACTCCTGTCTGCTTGATCGAGAAGGTGAGCACGAAGCGATGCGGCGGCGAGGTGCGAGCGAGAACCTCGGACGATGCGGGAGTGATCGCGCCATAGCCCAGGCCGATGATTACCGCGGCAACGGCAAGCATGGGCGCTGCCGGCGACGGCAGCAGCGCCACGAGCGCGATCCCCACCGCGCAAATAAGCACACACGCCTGCGATACGCGTATCGCGCCGTGCCGTGCGATGAAATAGCCCGACGCGAGACTCGCGCCCATCGATCCGATGTTCAGCAGGCCGACGAACACGCCGACGAGCTTGGCTGGCACCCCGAAATCGCGCGCGATCTCCGGAGCCAGCACGGCGCCCGCCGTTCCGGCGAGCGAGGTAAATACCTGGATCGCGAGCGTTGCGGCAAGCGCGATGGCCGCCGTGCTGACGGATGACTGCGATGCCGGTTTCCCCACCATACGCGACTTGTATCACAAACCGGTGGCCAGTCACCGATCGATGCGACGCCGGAACTGCACTGTCGGTCAACCGGGCCGGCATTGCCCGTGGGTCACGCGGGACCGCGCATCACGACGAGAAGGACAAAACCTACTTCCTATTGGGCTTGTGCGAGCATCGTCAGGATGCCGTCGCGCACTAAACGGCCGCGAGCCGCTGCACCGTATCCGGAAAGAGCTTCACCAAGTTGATCAGTAGCGCCGCTTGAGCATTCGGTTTGGCGCGTCCTTGTTCCCAGTTTTCCAGAGTACGAACATTGGTCCGAAGGTAACGGCAAATAGAGCTCTCGACATGTTCAGGCTTTCGCGCACGCGGATCAGTTCCTTCGGGGTCTGGACTCGCTCGGTCTAATAAGGCTTAGCAACGGACCGTAAGACTATAACTGGGACTTATCTCCGCAAAAATAGACCTGGCGCATGTGTGGTAAGTTTATGATTGTTTAGGAGAAACAGACATGGACCGCCGATCTGTTAATCCGCAGGTCCCAGGTTCGAGCCATGGTCGGGGAGCCAATCTACAAAGCCACCGCGCCAGCAGCCCGGGTGTGCTCGCTCAACCCTCGCGGACGAACTGTTCGGCGAGTGACCGGGTCTTGCCCTTACGCGAACGGGTCAAATACCTTCACGCCCGTCTTTCTGAAATCCCGCGTGTTTCGTGTTACTACGATAAATCCGTGAACAAGCGCGGTCGCTGCGATCAGACTATCCTTGATCGGCAGCGAATGGCCAGATCTACGCAGCTCGCCAAGCAGCTTTGCCCAGCGCAGGCCTGTCTGCGCGTCCCATGAAACGCAGACGATTCTCACGACGCCCTCATCGAACCACCTTTCGAGTCGACGCCGTCGCTTTCCCGCAGGTAGAAGATAAATGCCGAAGCGAATCTCGCCCAGGATGATGGGGTCGACCGCAATCTCACGCTCGTTGTGCCGCAACCACTCGAGCGCTTTGGAATTCGGCGCAGGCTTAGTGGCCTCGCTGAGGATACTAGCGTCGACCAGATAGGTCACAGCGTATCAGTCGACTCGGATTCAATGGAAGCGAAGTAACCTTTTTCCGGGCAAGCCATTAGCCAATCAATGAGCCCTTCATTGGGAGGAGGCTGCCGGCGCAGGAGGCGATACTCGCCGCGGTTGATGCGCTCGACGTCAAACTCCTGGCCAGGCTCGATGCGGTCCTGCTGGCGGATCTCGGCTGGTAGTATGAGCTGACCCTTAGTTGAAACGGTCGTTTTCATGCCGTGGTAAGATAACGTCTTACGTAGATAAAGTCAACCACTACTCAAAGGTGGAGCGAGCCACGAGTCCTGGCAATTCCGGGGCGTGTGCAGGGGCAAGTAATAGTATCTCTCGCTTCCTTCCGTCGCGCGCCGCGACATTGCCTAGCAAGGAGCTTGCCATAGCCTAAAACGCATTTGGGATCCAGCCGGAACCTGCTCCCCATCTTGATGGAACAATACGCAGTGGTTGGGGGGGGCACGACAATTGAGCTAATCGCGGGGCAAATTGCGAGGTAAGCTATCGTTCCGAATGCTTTCTGCGACTGTTAGAAGCGACCACCGATGAGCCCCCTCGTGTTCAAAAACGCCCGCATCTTTGACGGTACGAACGCCGAATGCGCCGAAGGAATGTACTTGCGCGTCTCCGATGGGCTTATTCAGGAGGTGTCGCCGCGGCCCGTAACGGACCGGGACGCGCGGATCATCGACGTCACTGGGCGCACGCTGATGCCCGGCCTGATCGATGCGCACCTCCACGCGTACTGCAGCGACGTATCGATGCAGAAGATCGAAGCGATTGGGGAACCGTACCGCACTGCACATGCCATCCGAATGCTCGGACATGCGCTCGACTGTGGCTTCACGACAGTACGTGACATTGGCGGGGGAGATTACTCGCTCGCCAAGGCGATTGCCGATGGCTTGGTACGCGCGCCTCGCTTCTTCTATGCCGGCAAGGTGCTTTCCATGACCGGCGGACATGGCGACTTTCGTCCGCTCGAACAGAAGTCGCACTACCATGAATTGTGTTCGTGTGGCATCGTCAACTGGGGGTGCCGCGTGGCCGACGGCGTCGATGCCTGCATAACTGCGGCCCGCGACGAGCTGCGGCAGGGAGCCCACTGCATCAAGATCATGGGCTCGGGTGGCGTCGCCTCGCCAACCGATCCAATCTGGATGAACCAGTACCGCGAGGATGAGATCCGGGCGATCGTCAACGAATGCGCCGAGCGGAAGACCTATGTCGCGGCGCACTGCCATCCGTCGAGCGCCATCCGGCGCTGTGTCGAGTACGGTGTGCGCTCGATCGAGCACGGCACGCTGATCGACGATGACACCGCCCGGTTCGTGGCGGAATGCGGAGCCTATATCGTGCCGACGATGGTAGTCATCTTTACTCTCGTCGAGTTAGGCAAGGAGCTTGGCTTCCCGGCCGTGAGCCAAGCTAAGGCCGAATACGCATACAATCAGGCGCTGTCGGGCATGGACAGGATGCGACGGGCCGGCGTCAAAATCGGCTTCGGCACCGACCTGCTCGGCTCGACTTACGTTCAGGAGTGCCGTGAATTCACGATCCGCAGCGAAGTGTTCACGCCGCTCGAGCTCCTACGCCAGGCTACTTCGGTTAACGCCGAGTTGATGATGCAGCAGGGCAAGCTCGGTTGCATCGCGCCGGGCGCGCTCGCCGACCTTCTGATCGTCGACGGCGACCCGCTGCGGGACATCTCCGTGCTCGCGGCAGACGGTAAAGGCTTGCGAATGATTGTGAGCGCGGGCGAGATCGTGAAGAATGAGCTGCAGTAGCGACGATCCGACCCATGTGCTGCTCCGAACAGATCGGGCCGGCGCACGTCGCTCGCGACGAAGCGGTTTCTAATCGGCGAAAGCCCTGAGCAGCCGTCAATTTTGGTCGTAAGCTGTTCCGCAAATTTCTTGAATACCACGTCAGCATTGGCGCTAAGAACGCCGAGTCGTGGGCTAGATTAATGGGGGTAACCACCTCGTGGAAGGTTGGGGGCATGGACGGGGTATTAACCGCCTATGAACCTGCTAGCGAGGAGGTTCAGAGGCAACGCGCTTCGTGCGTGACATGAACACGCTGAACGCTGATGCGGTTGCACGTTGATGGTTGCAAGCGCGAAGGAAGAGTCCGCCAGGCGCGCGGCCGAACTCCTACTCAGTTGCAAGATTGCCGCCCTGGGTACCCTCGATGAGGGGAACCCCAGAGTTTCGATGGTGCCTTACGCGATTGTCGATCACCCGCTGATGTTCATCGTGCTCGCAAGTGAGCTCGCTGCACACACTAGGCAGATGCTCGAGAATCCAAGGGTGGCGTTAATGATCGTGGAGCCGGAAACGCCGGCGAAGTTACCGCACGCCCTCGCTCGGGTGACGACGAACGGTATGGCCGCAGCCCTCTCCGACGACCATCCGGTCTTCGCTTCGGCCCGCGCGGCCTATATTGCGCGCTTCCCGAGCATGGCGAACCTGTTCGAACTACGCGACTTCTCACTGTTCAGCATCAGGCCCGCCGCCATGCGCTTCGTCGGCGGCTTCGCGCAGGCGACCACCATTACATCCGAGCGGATCGCCCTTAGCCTGCGGCACGCTTTGGGGAAAGAGTGACTCAGGCGGTCCCTATTGTCACCGCAGAACTGTCAGTGACGTCGGCTAGCGCAGGTAAAACAGAGAACCCGGTATCGGCTTCCTGACCCGCGGCGCGTTAAGGCGCCAGAGGCGCTGCTGCGTCGACGAGCGCCGCACCCGGCGGCGACGTATGGGCTACTCCATGCCCCTCACAACGGTTTCCTGCGCTGGACGCTGTCTAGCGGCGAGAGTCGCGTCGCGCGACCTACCGAGTCCCAGGCGCCGATCGTGGAACGGTGCGAGGGCGGACCGGTGGGCAACGCTGACGACCTTGGCGCCGGGCAGCTCTTGCCTTAACAATTGCTGGCCACAACGTCGAAGTGCAGCAGCCGGGCCACGCCACGCCGATCAGGTCGCAGTTCTCGCAAGTTGCTGCAATCGTCACTAACTCCTACCACCGCCGAGCATCCCGACATTTCTCGCCTCCCCTCTCAGGAGCGAATGCGCCGGGAAAAGTCCGCCGCCTCATCGGCAGCCCGGGCGCGCGCGTTGACGTGGGCCCGTTGCTGCAATTCCGGGAACGACAGACCCAACGTCTCCAGCCGTCCCTGTTCGTACAGATACTCCGGCACATAGCCGCTCGCAAGGATCTTCCAGCTCAGTGGCACGCGCCCGGGGTTGACGTGGCCGTTCATCCAGATGTTGGTCGTGCAGTTGGTCGTCAGCGTGTTGTAGAACTCGGGCTGCGTCCTCAGCGCGTTGATCCTGTGCATATACTCCAGGAACAGCCGCCGCCCGACCTCGATCGAACCCTTGGCCCGGTAGATGTACACATCCTCGGGCGGATCATGGCGATAGTTGGTGCGCAGCCGGATGATGTCCCGCTCGTCGGCCACGACGTAGACGAGCTCGTATTGCCGGAAGAAGCCCTTGAGCGTCGAGTAATCCTCTCCTTTCGGCTTGCGCACCTCGATGGAAATGGCCAGGTAGTTGTCCCCTGCAAAGCCGAAGCTCACGAAGACATGGGCAATCGCCGGGCCCATCCAGTAGGAGGTCACGATGTCCACCGACTGCAATTCCCGCAGATCGAAGGACTTATCGTAATACGCAGGGGTGAAGTCGGTCTCCGTCCGATAGTCAAAGTTGCGGATGTTGTGGACGGTGACGCGATCGCCCGCAATCGTTGCATACGGCAGCATCGCCACGTCGGGCTGCCAGTCGCGGTCGTTGCTCGGCTCCAAGCTCGACCAGACGACGACGAGGCCCGCGCACAGGGCGGCATAGGCTCCGAACGCGCGCCAGCGCCAGCGGCGCGCGAAGAGCGCGATCAAAGTTGCCACCGCGGCAAGGGAGAAGCCAACCACCAACGCCGTGTGAGCCAAGTTGTTGCGCGGACCTGCGTACTCGAGCAGGAGCGCACCCCAGACGCCGGTCGCTGCGACCAGAAGAGCCAGGGCGGTGAGTGCCGCAGCCCTGGCGATTCGAGCAGGCCAACGTTGCACGGACATCGGGGCGGTCGCTCGAACCGGGCGCCGCAGCGCGCTCAGTGAGACCCTCTGGCGCCAGCGGTCGCCCCGACCTCAGGGATCCGCCAGAACGGCCGCTTGATCTCCTCCAGCGGCCGGCCGGGCTCGTTGGGCTTCAGCCCGTATCGAATCATCGCGATAAGGTCCGAGCTCGCCAACGGGGTCGAGCGAAAGTAGCCGTGTCCAGCCTGGTCGGTCGTCCCGCGAATCTGGATCACGTCCAAAAAGCCCACTGTGGCCGCTTGCTCGAGCTGCTCCGGGGTCAGCATCGGGGCTTCGATGCAGCCGAGCCGGGCAAGGCTTCCGAACAGCCAGCTCGACGTGGCGAGCGCCTTATCGTCGGGCGAAACATAGACGGTGAGGTGAAACCCGCGCAAGGGCGGAATCACCACGCGCGGGTTTGGGGCCGCGCCGTAGGGCAGGTCGGGGTCGGACAGGACGGCGAATTTCTTGGCCGGAGCCACGTCGACGTCCAGATCCGGCGCCAGCAGCACGACATTGCCAAGCTTGAAGCGCTGGGGCAGCGTTTTCACTTCTTGAGCGATACCGACATGCCGCTCAGGTCGAGCGCGAACTCGAGCCCAACCTGCCCGCCCCTGACCTTCAGGTTCACGCCCTTCGAATTCGTGAGGTCGGCAACTTTTCCGCCACCAACGACCGCGACGCCCGCCTGGGCTGCCGAGTAGACGCCTTCGATGTCGCTCGGCCTCTTCAGGTTGTAGACCTCGCCGACCAGCTCGGCCTTCGATGCTCCGATCGTCGCGCCAAGGCTGACCCCGCCGATGCTCAACGGGTATCTCTTGCCCTTGAACGTTAGCGTGCCGTTGCCGCCGCTGGCACCGACGATGAAGCCGGCCTTGTAGAGCGTGAGTTGGATCGTGCCGCTGGGCGCTGCCACGGCCAGGTTGGCGAACAGCAGAGTACCCGCTGCGACGATCAAGGCCGCTGCTGTGGTAACAAAAGACCTTCCGAATGTCGAAATGCGCACGTTAGTGTTCTCCCATTACATTTGCCGTCCGATTTTGTGCTCCCGGCAACTACGCGGGACAGCATCAGCGTAGTCGACTCGTCACTGCCATTGCGAGCAGATCAATTGGCCGCCTACCCGCATCCATAGCCATACTCGCGCGCGGCGGCTCTTGAGCGGCGCCAAGACTGTAGTGTCTATCCGTCGGCCTCGGTTTGTGTTGACCGGTGTCAAGAATCCTGGCTGGCCAATAGTTGCGCTGTGCATCGATGATGAGCTTCGGTTGCCCGTCGCCTGTGCATAGAAATCGAGTGCGCTTACTTCCCCATTGCCGCCGCCGACCTCGGCGCTGGCTCGACGCTAGCCTGTCCTGATTACATATTGTGCGTCTGGCGACTATCGCCTGGAAGCGAGCCGCGGATTCCTAAGCCGCAGATCCCAGGTTCGAGCCCTAGTCGGGGAGCCAATCTACATGCGGGCCGCAGCGATGCTGCTCATTGCATTCTAATCCGCAATTACGGGCTTGCTCTGCAAAGTGTGGGCAGTTTTTGGCGCCAGCAGGACAAAACGCCACTTGCTGACCGGCGAACGACCCGTAGAGGGTCGCGTCGCTCGGCGCGGTCACGGTGACCGAGAGCACATCGGGTTGGTCAACGAGAAGCTCTGTGACGTATTGTGGCGTCCCGCCGGCGAGGGCAAGTCTTCCCCGTGGCTAGGCGCATCCTCGCCGGCAGCGACTCGGCTAAAGTCCTGGGCAACGTTGCTGCAGCCCGCCGCATACGGCCCAGATAGCGGAAGCGGCTGGACAATCGTGGGGGCGGTACCGAGCTCGATGAATTGCCTCCCCCTCCGCCGCCACATCCAGCGAGCGCAAACGAGATCGCTGAAAGCGTCGCCAGCAGCGTCACTCGCACGGTTGCCGTGATCACGAACCACGGACCTCCCGGTTTCCAGCGGTCTTGGGGCAGTGCCGGAAAGTGTCCGCGCGACGAAAATGCCCCTATCACCGTTCGCTAAACAGATCGGGCAAGTAATAGTTGTAAATCATCCGCGTGCGCCAGAGGTACCGACGCAGCGAGTCGATGCCCTGATCCGCATGCGCCTGTAGGCGACTTTGTTGGGCCTGGGACAGCATGATGCGTGCCCGGATGACCAGCGATTCCACGCGACCATCCGCGTGCATCTCGGGTGACGCGATGGGTTGCGCCGTTGCCACCTGAGCCAGGCAGATCGTGGCGCCGGTGACCAGCGCAAACAGCAGCGGCGATGAGATTTTTCGACACTTCATGAGTTCCTCCTGTATCGATCCAGTAAGAGAATCAAGGCCCTTCCCGTGAGTAACGCGATGAAATGTAGACCCTCGGGGCCCGCGTGGGAATCAGCGTCGCGCTGATTTGTCGGTAGGAGAGAATCCTATAAAGCATCGGGCTTTCGCGCGAGCGGCAGCATACGCAGCTTTGTCCTACCTGAATCTCAGCGCCCGGCTGATTGGAAGCCAGGACCTTGATGCGTAATCTTGGCTTCACCTTGGGTCAACGTTCTTGGGGTGGAGCGGCGCGCTATTCCTCGCCAGGCCCGTTGGGTGGTCGCGCGACGCTGGCCGATGATCCCGACCAAAGAAGTCGATGAAGATATTTCGGTCACGAGCACGAGGCAATCTGCTCGTCCCCGACTGCGACGACTCTCGGACTCCCTGTTCCCATTCCCATGACAGGGTTATTCGCTTGAAAAGTGCAGGCAATGCGTTCGCGGCATTAAACCCGTTCATCCAAAAAAGGGCAGCGAAGTTGTCGAACCTTTGGTCTCTCGATCGACTAATAAGTAGAGCCCGGGTAGGTCGGTCGAAAGTTTCCGGATGCTCGCACAACCCGAAACCTAACGGAGATTTAGCGATGCGATTCATGATGATAGTCAAACACGCCGAGAAACAGGGCCCTCCGCCCAAGCAGCTAATGGATGCGATTGGAAAGCTCGCCGAGGAGGAGACCAAAGCCGGTGCGATGCTCGGAAGCGGAGGACTCGCGCCAACTGCGCTGGGCGCACGCGTCCGACTCTCCGGTGGGAAGGTGACCGTTACCGACGGGCCCTTCATCGAGACCAAGGAGATCGTCGGCGGCTATGCGCAGTTTGAGTTGAAATCGAAGGAAGAGGCGATCAAATCGGCAGTCCGCTTCATGGAGCTTCACAAGAAACACTGGCCTGGCTGGGAGGGCGAGACCGAGGTTCGCCAGATGTTCGGACCGGAAGACTTCGTTCGTACGGCATAGGGCGGTCACGAGGACGAGGTCGCTGCCGACCCGCTCGTCCCCGCCTGCGACGACTCGATAAACTCTTTATAAAATGCACCCAGGAAACGAAGACCTGCCAGATCTAGCGAGCGCATGTCACCAAGCAGTAACGATTCTGTTGCGTCGCTACGATCTTGTCCAATATTCAGCCATGGTCAGCAATATTGGACATAGTCTTTGGATGGACGCTCCGGCCATAGCGGAACCGAGTAGACACCGCAGCAAACGCGGGCGAACCAAAGGCTCAGTAACGGACTGTGCGGGCTGTAACTCAATATCTCCGCAAGAATAGACCGGGCGAACGCGCGGGAATCCTGTGAATTTATTGGAGAAACAGACCGGCGGAGCGCCGATCTGTTAATCCGCAGGCGAGCTTCCCATGGTGGCGACGTATTGATCCATGGCCCAACTCTTCGCATGCCGATTGTTCGCCGCGGGCGGCCAAATCCTCAAGGCTTAGCGGGCGCTAAGGATTCGATTGGCTACGGCGAGACAAACGTTGGACTGCGATATTCTAATCATAGGCGCGGGGCCTACGGGCCTGATCTTGGCGCTTTGGCTCACCAAGCTCGGTGTCAAGGTGCGCATCATCGACAAGACTGCCGAGCCCGGCTCGACCTCTCGGGCCCTAGCGGTTCAGGCGCGGACGCTCGAGCTCTACCGCCAGCTGGATCTCACCGACGCAGTAATCGCGAAAGGCCATAAGGTCCCTGCAGTCAACCTGTGGGTAACCGGCAAAACGGCAGCACGTCTATCCTTCGAGACCATCGGCTCGGACCTGACGCCATATTCCTTCCTACAGATCTTTCCCCAGGACCAGCATGAGCGTCTTTTGATCGATCGACTATTAGATTTCGGTGTCTCGGTCGACCGACGTACAGAACTCGTCAGCTTCGCTGATCAAGGCGATCGCGTGACTGCCCGCCTTCGAGGGCCCGAGGGGAATGAGGTCATTTGCGAGGCGAGCTACATCGCCGGGTGCGATGGAGCACGTTCCAAGGTGCGCGAAACGATCGGCACGGGCTTTCCAGGTGGAACCTACCGTCAGATCTTCTACGTCGCAGATGTCGACGCCGCCGGCCCGGCGGTTGATGGCGAGCTGCACATCGATCTCGATGAAGCCGATTTTCTGGCGGTCTTTCCCTTGGCTGGGCGGGGCCGAGCGCGACTCATTGGAACCGTGCGCGATGAGCGCGCCGACCACGCCGATACGCTTAGGTTCGAGGACGTCAGCGACCGAGCAATCAATCACCTTAAGGTCCAAGTCGAAAAAGTGAATTGGTTCTCGACTTACCATGTGCATCATCGGGTCACGGAGCATTTCCGGAGGGGTCGAGCCTTCCTGCTTGGGGACGCGGCGCACATCCACAGTCCAGCGGGCGGTCAGGGCATGAACACGGGGATCGGCGACGCGATCAATCTGGCCTGGAAGCTTGCGGCGGTGTTGGACGGGCGCGCTTCCGACAACCTGCTCGATAGCTATGAAGCCGAGCGGATCGGCTTCGCCCGGCGGTTGGTATCCACGACCGATCGCGTTTTCAGCTTCGTAACCGCCGAGGGTCGAATCGCCGACGTTGTGCGCACGCGCCTCGCGCCCGCGCTCTTGCCTAAGGCTATCGCGTTCGAAGCGATTCGCGAATTCATGTTCCGCACCGTGTCGCAGATTTCCCTCAACTACCGCGGGAAGCCGCTCAGTTCCGGCGCTGCTGGCGACGTCCAGGGCGGCGACCGGCTGCCGTGGGTGCCGATCAACGGAACGGACAATTTCGTCCCCCTCGCGGCGATGACTTGGCAGGTCCATGTCTACGGAGCGACCAGCGCCGAGCTCGCCGCCTGGTGCGCCGCCCAAGGCGTTTCGCTGAACACGTTCGAATGGCAACCGGAGTTTCAGGCGGCAGGTCTGGCGCGCGACGCCACCTACCTGCTCAGACCCGATACATATGTGGCGTTAGCCGACGCTTCTGGCGCGCCTGCAGCGCTTGACCGCTATTTCGCTGAGCGTAGGATCCAGACCCACTCGTGATGCACGAGATTTCATTCAAGTGTGGACGTATGCGGGTGCGTTCGAAAGGCTGTCTTGAAAAGGAAACGCCCGGTATTTCCCGATTGGTTTTGTACCGGACACTGGAGTGAACCCTTTGGCTAGGCTTCGATAACCGACCTCATACCATGACCACCCAGCCTTCCTCAAAAGGCGGTTCCGCGCATAAACTCGAACACTACTGAAATCTGCTCGTTCGCAACTTGGCGGTTGGCTCCGTGCTCTGCTTGCGCCAAAGCCTCGTAGCCTCGCCGATTGTGGCCGCCGAATGCCTGAGCAGGCTTGTCCACGTTCTTTCGACCTCCGCCAACGCCTGTTGCGGCGTGCACGCCATGGCCAAGTTGGCGCAACCGTGAAGATAGCGCCCCATCAACTCGTTTGTCGCAGTGAAGCTCAACCGCTGCCAATCCTGCGCCCACATGACCGCGGCAGAGATGCGTTGGCCCGGTCCGCTACTCATACTCCCCTGGGCCGCAAAAACAGTGCCAGGAGGTCCCGAAAGCGCCGGGGAGCTATTGCTACTGCCACAAGCCAGGAAAAGTTCCCGCGCACGGCACCAATCGCGCAGCCGGCAGCGTCAGGGGCTGACGCAACGCGGCAGCTACAGCAGTGGTTCCACAGCTGTGGTCATTTAGGGTCCCTGGACGAATTTGGCTCGTCGTGCCCCGTACTTCGTCCGTCGCACTTAGCACTTCGCGCCGAGTAAACGAGTTTTCTTGCGCTCAGGGCGAGGGGGCGGGTTTGAGGCCTCTTGTCAGCCCAATGCAGGGGTCCGTTCGCTGGGCGCGTTCGGTTATTACATACGCATCGAATTCGTCCTCGGGCTCGGACACCGAACCATCTTCGCGCTCAAGCATACCGATGCTAATCGCGCCGCGCGTAACATCAGCGGGTAGCCAGAATGGGACCCCAATGTCACGGCGCACATGGCCGTTTCCGGCCAGGAGCACGACCCCCCGGTCGAGGTAAGGGCGGATCGACTGCGCCATGACGATGTCGCGTGCCATTTGTGCGTGCGCCAGGGCCGGCAGCTCTTCTGCCGGGAGCAAGTTGCAATGGCCGACGGCGATAGCATCCTCGTGTTTGCGCCAGAAGTCGGTAGGTAGCGCGTCGAGCGCAAGGGCGCTGCGTGTCGCCGAATCGAAAAGCGCAGCCCAGCCGTCCTTCGCCACCTGCATCGCCTCGCCGCGAGACAGATTCGCGGCGACAATCGGAAGACCATATTCGAGCGCGAGAGTCACGAACGGGCGGTAGGATTCCCAGCGCCAGTCGCCGCTGCCTTTGGCTTGCGCGATGAGGTAATCGGCGTCCGCGGGCCGCTCGCGCCGGGCGCGGTCGATGTCCGGCTGACGTTCACGGTCGAACTGCTCGAACGCGATCGCCGGCCGAGCCCCTTGAGCGACCCATTGCCGCAACGCCGCGGCCCGCAGCGTGTGCTGTGCGGCATTGTCGTGTACCTCGCCGAGCAGCACGACGCGGTGGCCTTCCATCGCCCGCACCAGTGCGCCAGGGTTCGCGTTGAGCTGGAGCGGTGCCGCCGAAACAACGCCAGCCGGCGTCATCCAAAGCAAGCTGGCGGCAATTCGCAATCCGAGGTGGGCTTGGTGCATGCGCGCAGTGTACGTCGCACTTTGTATTTAGACCATTGCATTTAGAACGTCGTACAAGGCACCCGAAGCCGCGGTTCCTTTGGCCGCATTCGCTCGCTTACCGGGCGAGCGCTGGCAGTGCCGCGGCTACCTTCGAACACCCGTTAGAACGACGAGGCCCTCGGGGAGATTCTCGTTGCCGAAGGCGGCACGACGCTCCGCTTCGACGCCGTTATCACGCAGTACATTAAGGGCCTCGTCTACTTCGAAAGTCAGATTGCGGTGATATTCATCGCTGCGCCGCCAGTTGTCGCCCACGCGCCGGAAGACCGTGATCATCCGGTCAAAACGACACGGCTCGGGTTGAGAGAAGCGCGTTACGATCACCCAGTCATCCTCTACCTTGGCGTGTACCGGCTCGATAGCACGCTTTTTTCCATATTGCCCCGTCATCAGATCAATCGCCAGCACCCCGGCTGGCCGCACCGCACGTGCCAACTCGCCCAGTGCCTGGGTGACATCGGCGCGTGTGTCGAGATAGTTGAGCACATGTCCAGTCGATACCACGGCGTCGGCCTCGGGCAATGCGCCAGCAACACCTGTGACCAAGCCGGTTGGCACACGCATTACGTCGAAGTCGGCGCCGCGTGCGTAGTTGCGGGCCAGTTCGATCATCGCTGGCGAGGCATCAACTCCATGCACCGCAAAGCCTGCGTTGAGTAACTTGCGGGCTAGCAGGCCGCTGCCGCAACCAATGTCTAGGACGCGGGAACCAAACGACAAGCCGCCGTCGCGGAGAAGCCGCACGATGCCTGCGCCGACTCGCTCGACATGGTGCGAATAGCCGGCATGATGGACCCATGCGAGGTCGGTTTCGTAATAGGTGTCGCTAGTCACGGCCACGCTCCAAACCATTTGACCGCCGGGCAACATAGACCTTCGTTCGAGGCACGCTGAACCAAGTGCCCCGGACCAAGGCTTCGGCATCTACAATCCATGTCCCCGCACTGTTCTGTTACCCAGATCCACAGCCGCTCAATCACTCTCCCCAACGCCACCGTGGCGGCTCACCTTTGAGCCAGCACACTGCGACGAGCAGTCCGCAGAGGACCGTCACATAGACGAGATATGACCCAAGTCCTTCAGCCGGTAGGAAGACAAATGAGCCGACGACCAATAGCGCAACGAATGCCCCAATGACTACCCAGCCCTGCCAGCAAGTCGGCATGCCCCACCCCCAGCCGTATCGCTTTGCTGGGAACCAATATCTACGGTCAGTTGACACTACCTTTTCCCGGTTGTTGAGGAGCTGGCTGGCTCAGTAGGGCCATTATGGACTTTGCGTTCGTACGTGACGCACCCCATACGCAGAACTTCGAACTTTGGCGTCGATTCTTCCTGATTTAGTTACCGGCCGTGAGCAGGCGCGCGTAACGCCATGCCGCTAGTCCAAAGCCCCCAGTCCCTCCTGTCAAGCGACACCCGGTTTGGACCTTGGGGCGACATTTGGAATTGACCCCCCAAGTTTAGGTCTACTTCTCCAACCCCCTCTCTGCGGACCGTTGCACGAAATGTGATTGCCTACGACAGCGTATCAGGTGTCTCATTCTTTAGATCTTGCCGAGTGAATTCGTGGTTGACTGCGGCTACCAGGACCAAAGATACTTGGGGCAATATCGAATTTCGTTTGCAAATCGAGGAGTCGTTTATGAACATGCGTCTTTTCCTGCGGCCGCACTTTTGGGCTTTGATTGGCCTGAGCGTGCTGACAGTTGCTGCATTGGCTCAGCCTTCCGGCGGCGACCAGGGTAGCCCTGGCGCCGGGCGCCGGCACGGGCCGCCGCCTGAGGCCATCGCTGCCTGCAAAGGCAAGACCACCGGCGCGGATTGTAGCTTTACCGGGCGCCACGACGACACGTTGACTGGAATCTGCATGGCTCCGCCGGCTCGCCGGGCTGGGACGCCGGGCGATCAGACGGCTACGAACAGCCCGTCCGGAAAGCCCAGCGTGCAGGGTGACCTCCCGCTGGCATGCCGTCCTAATCGGGGTGGTCCTGACGGTCCGCCGCCGCAGCGCTAATTGACGCGTTCGAGCAGAGTGGCAGCCGCGTATAGGTCGCGTGCGCGCGTTCAGATACTACCAACCCTTAACCGTTACGTTGTGCGTGCGACCGTTATTTCGGAAACGAAAACTCTGGCGTATTACGATCGAGGCTTACGTCGAAAATGCCCGCCTGGCGCTGGCGGGCGCTGCCAAGCGCCGCCGGTGGGCTGACGGCGGGAGGCGGGAAGCTTGATCGGCGGCGTTGGCGGGGGGGACCGCGCCTGCGGGCAGGGGGATCCGGTGACTATGCGAGAAGAAGCTGCGTCGGGCCTGCCACGCGTGCTCGGATTGCGGGACGTGGTTTTGCTCTACGCCATCGCGATCGTCGGACCGCAATGGCTTTCGACGGCGGCGCAGGCCGGCGCTCCCAGTCTCGCGCTGTGGGTTCTCGCGCTCGTTGCGTTCTTCGTTCCCTGCGGTTTCGCGGTCATGGAGATGAACTCGCGCTATGCCGGGGAAGGCGGTCTCTACGTTTGGGTCAAGCAGGCTTTCGGCGACCTCCACGGGTTCATCTGCGGTTGGTGCTACGTCGTGTCCAACCTCGTGTTCTTCCCGACGCTGCTGTTGTTCATGACCGCGGCCGCGGCCTACGGCATCGCGGCGCCGGGGCTCAAGGACGATTTTACGTTCAATGCCGCGCTGTCCGTATTTGTGATCTGGTTCGTGGTCGTCGTGAACATCTTCGGTCTCGCTCGGGCGAAGTGGATTCCCAACGCCGGCGCTCTCGTGATGGGAGTAGTGCTGGCAGTTCTCGTCGCTGCTGCGCTTATCTTGGCGCGCCGGTTCGGAAGCGCGACGGGCTTTGCGGGAGCTCTTGTGCCCGACCTTTCGGATGGCGCGCTCGTCCAGGCGTTCGCGACGATGATGTTCGGGCTGGTGGGTTTCGAGCTGGCCCCGTTGATGGGGGCCGAGATTCGCGAGCCGCGGCGCGTGATTCCCCGTGCGATCGTTTTGTCGGGATTGATGATCGTAGTGTTCTACGTAGGCGGAACGTGGGCGCTGCTTGCGGCGCTGCCGAGAGGGCAGATCGACGCGCTGTCGGGTGTCCCGGAAGCGATTGGGACGATCGCCAGCAGGCTCGGCGCGCCCGCGCTCGGGCCGGCGGCGAGCGCGCTGATTGCGATCGCCAGCATCGGCGGGCTCGCGGCGTGGGTGACCGGCGGCGTGCGCATGCCCTATGTGGTGGGCGTGGACCGCTACCTGCCACCCGCGCTCGGTCGCCTGCACCCGCGATGGCACACTCCGGTCGTCGCGCTCGTCGTCGTCGGAGTTCTCACGACGGCCCTGGTGCTCGTGGCGCTTGCCGGCGAGACGGTCGGCGAGGCTTACCAGGCGCTTGTCGACATGACGATCGTCCTGACGTTCGTCCCGCTGGTGTATCTGTTTGCAGCGCTGCCCGTGCTGCGTGCGAAGCGCATCGGCGAGCGGGAGGCGGTGCTGCGCATTCCGGGCGGTATCGCCGGAATCGCACTGGTCACCGCGCTGGGCGTTGGATCAACGCTGCTATCGATCGTGTTTGCGCTGGCGCCGCCCGAGCACGGCTCGGTGCCGATGTTCTACGCCAAGGTGATCTCGGGTTGTGTTCTCTTTATCGGGTTCGGCCTCGTGTTCTATTACTCGCGGCGCAACGCCGACGCCACATTGATGCGCAAAGACGACAATCCATGAGGCTTTTCGAGCCCGATCGTCGCCAGAGAAGTGGAATTGGGGTGCGGCCAGTTGCGGTGTGATGTCTAGAGGAGGAACCTGGCTGAGAGGGTCCTTCGGCCACGCCTCGCGGTCGGAAGCGCTCGCTGATAGACCGGCGCGGTTGCCACGCTCCATATACTGGTAAGAGACATGAATGGATATCAGGTAGATTGGATTGGCGCGATTGGGGCAGGAATAGCAGCTGTTGCTGGCCTCCTGGTTGCCAGAGCCATTGTTCGGATGCCAAGCGGCATAGGCTTCTATTTGGTCGTTGGCCTTTTGACCATAGTTCTCTCGCTGGGTCTCCGGACGTTGCTCCGCTATTTCGGGATTTGACAATTAGCGTGACCGGTAGTCGCCTGGATTGCGGCCGCGTCTGAAGGCGGAGCAGGGTCTCTTTCCGAATCGTGTTACGAATCGCCTCATCTCTCAACCCGGCAGTATTCCCGGATCGTCGGGTCCTGGGTGGGATCACATTGCGCTCCAGGGCGGTCATTCGTGCACATTTCACCAATGGACCGGTCCGTACTATCATTTGCCTTTATGTGAAGTGAACGTCTGGTCCGAAGGAACCGCGGGCTGCACGCCCGCTGGACCGGAGCGACGCGAGGAAGTAATCTAGGTTCGGGCATGGGGCCCGACTCGTTACCATAGGAGAACGAACGATGCGACGCGTAATGTTAATTGCACTGGCAGTCGAGCTGATCGCGGGATCGACGGGAATCGCGCAAGCTGACGGAGTGAAGGTGGGCACCCTGAATTGTGACGAAGCGGGTGGCTGGGGGTTGATCTTTAGCTCCTCGAGGCATCTCAAGTGCGTCTTCAGTCCCGCGGACAAAGCGGCGAAGGTCGAGCACTACACCGGGACGATCAACAAGTACGGCGTGGACATCGGGTTCGTGGACGGTGCCGTACTTCTGTGGGCGGTGGTGTCGTCGGACGGGAAGACTCAGCCTGGCGCCTTGGCGGGCAGCTACGGCGGAGTTGGCGCGGCAGCGGCCTGGGCTGGCGGGCTGGGCGCCAACGTCCTCGTCGGCGGGTCGAACAAGGGCTACGCGCTGCAGCCGCTCAATATCGAAGGGATCGCCGGCCTGAACGTCGCCGCTGGCGTGGTTGAGGTCGTGCTAAGGTCCGCCCACTGATTGCCGGCGACGCTTGCCTCCGAAAGGGAACGAGCAGGTCCGTCGGGAAGAGTATCAAGAATCGGACGGCTCGCTGCCCATATGCCATCGGCAAATGCGGCAGACGCCAGGGTGCCGGCGGCTGAACCGACTCGCTGAGAGGCTGCTTTCCAGAAGCAGCCATTGGCGCGTTGGCGAAGCCTTCTTTGAAGGCGTGGCGCGGGTTTGTCTTGCTTGAAATCAGGCGTAAGCACGATGGCTCCTGCGTGGGAACGACCCTATCCGGGTTTGCCATCGAGTCGCGGCTGCGCCAACACCGGCCAATACCGAATCGCATACAGCGCAAATGCGCTCGACCAGCAGATCGCGGAAGTGATGACGGTCGCAAGATAGACGCCTGGCAATAACATGCCGCCGAAGACCCGGATCGCGGCGGCGAGTTGAACCAGAACGAAGCAGGTAACCTCGAAGCCGTCCGCCGTCAGAGAGCGGCCCGTGTGGCCGCGTGCGGTACGTGTCATCATGCCGATGGTCAGACCGCCAATCGCGCCAATGGTAAGGGCGTGAATGGCCAACGGTTCGGCGATAAACCCCAGCATCGCCAATGCACGCAGTACGAGGTAGACGACTATCCAGCCGTACCCCGCATGCAGAATCCAGACCAGCGGGGCTGACCTTGTTCGCCAGGGTTGCCACATATAGAGCCGAGTGGCGTGCGCGGCCGCAACGGCCAGCGCCAGCACGGCGACCATGATGGCGGGGGCTTGTACCAAGTCAGCCGCAAACAAGGCGACAACGCCACCCAAGGCGAGCTTTTCGACCAGTGAGTGGCGGGTTGCCTTGGCACCGGGTACGCCATTGTTGGTAAACATCGGTATGACCCGTCCGCCCATCACTGCCATGATGAACAGCACGACGTCAAGGCCGGCTTGCAGGCTGGCCAGCCGCGGCCACGCCAGCATCCCCAGAAACGAGAGGTGCACCGCCAACGTGGCAAGGCCGAGCAGCACGAGCAGGGCGATGAAGAAGTAGTTGCGCCGATTGCCGCTGCGTACGAGCGGTATACCGATGCCGACGGCTACTGCGAGAGGAAAGGCGGCGTTAGCCAGCGCTGCAGCCCACGCATACGGCGTCAGCACCAACACCCGCCCGGCAACCCAGAGCGCCGCGTAAGCCGCTAGCAGCGCCCCCGTGGGCGTCGGTTGGCCGGTCCAGTTGCGTACGGCGGTAAACAGAAACCCGGTAACCACCGCCAGGGTGTATCCGAACAGCATTTCGTGGCCGTGCCAGACCGGGCCGCGCAGATAGCCGGCCGGCAGATAACCTGCGTATTCGCACGTCCAGAGCGCCACCGACAACGCAGCGAACACGCTGGCAAGCAAATAAAACGGCCGAAAGCCGAGATTCCAAAGTGCGAACGCGGCGGGGGCCTGCGTTGGCGGTGGGCGAGGGCGTTCGAGCGTGAGCATCTACGGTCGGGCTCCATCGCGCAGCTCAGCCGCGGCGACGGAAGGCTCCATTTGCAGGGAGGCAAGAAGCGTGCGCGCCTGTGCCTGCAGGGCTCGATAGGAGTGTTCCCATTCATGCTGGCGCGGCCTGGTCCACGCGAGCCGGCGCACGAGTGTCAGCAGAGCGCTTACTTGCCCACTTACAAGCTCCAGTCGCGCCAGCGCGTGGTCGTACTCGAGCGCGTAGACGAACTCCAGCTTGCGGTCCTGGCAAATCCCAATGCAGGTCTGCGGGGCTTCGACCCTGCCGCAGCCGATGCACTGCCATGCCCTGATACGCTCATCCATCACTGTTATTTCCTGCTTGCGTCGGGATTCGCACGCACTATCGGTGCGCGATTGTTGAATCGCTCTATGCGCCGGGCTTGGCTTCGGCCTGAATCATCGCGTCAATGGCGAGAATCGAATGCGCATAGGCAGCACCTGCTCGCATCTCGGCGGCGACCCAGATCGCTTCCATGAGTTCCTGTTCGGTCGCGCCTTTCTTCAGGGCGAGCTCCGTATGGCCGCGAATGCAGTAGGGACATTGCGTAACATGCGCCACTGCGACGGCAATGAGCTCCTTGGTTTTCGACGGCAGTGCGCCGTCAGCAAAGACGCGCTGGCCGAAAGCCCGGAATGCGCCGTAGACCTCCGGTGCGAGCTCCCGCCGCTTTTGTGTCAGATCCTTCGAGACGTTGGGATACATGTGCTCTTCCATGGCAAGCGTTCCTTTCAGATTGATCGTGTCTCGTCAATTAGACCGCATTCCATGCAAGGGGCCATACGTCGCCACAATCTTCGCTAACACCTATCGCACCAGCGCGGCGCCGATCTGCAACTGCGCTTCGGCCTCCGCACTGATCCGCGCGACAAGCGCGGCGGCGCCTTGCACGCTCTTGATCAGGTCCACACCCTCGCCGGCCCAGACCACGGCCGTATCGCAATCGCCATCGCGCGCTGCCGCTTGATACGCGGGGCGTTCGGTTTCCAGCGCAGCCGCCAGATCGCTCTCGCGACCGTGCCAGCGCTCCAAGAAGCGGTTGCGCAGTGCGCGCCCAGGGTACCCCGGGGGCCACGCGTAGCCGCGTACGATGTCGAACACGCATGTGCGCGTGGTCTTGTTGCCGTGCGCAGCTACGATGCGTTGTTTTGCCCGGTCCGGGCCGAGGGCCTCGGTGCTCGCGTAGAAGCGCGTGCCGATGAGCGCGCCGTGCGCACCCAGCATCAGTGCCGCCGCCACGCCGCGACCGTCGGCGATGCCGCCGGCGGCCACCACCGGTGTCGGTGCGACTGCATCCACCACCGCGGGCACCAACGGCAGCGTGGCGCGGTAAGCGCCGTGACCTCCGGCCTCGGTGCCCTGGGCCACAATAATGTCGGCCCCCGCGTCCCGAGCCAACTTCGTCTCTGCGAGCCCCTGGACCTGGCAAATCAGTTTGCACCCTGCCGACTTGATGACCGAAGCGTACGGGTTTGGATCGCCGAACGACAGCATGACGGCGTGCGGTCGGTAATCCAGCACGAGGTCAACCACGCTGCGATCTATCGACCAGGTAATCAACCCGACACCCCAGGGCTTTTCGGTACCGTCCCTCACGCGAGACAACTCCGTGCGCAGCCAGTCAGGGTCCCCGTAGCCGCCGCCAACCAGTCCCAATGCGCCGGCATTGGAAACGGTTGCCGCCAGGTGCCCGCCCGATACGCCGCCCATCGGCGCGAGCACGATCGGATGCTGCAATCCGAACATTTCAGTCAATGCCGTCACGATCATCGTTCATACCCGTTCAATGATTGTCGGCCGTACTGGATTTGCACCGAGGCCGCTTGTCATGTCTTGCAACGTCTGTATGCGTTCATCTACGCGGCAGGGGGGCGTCCGCCGGCACCAGCATCTTGGCCAACCTCGGTTTGGTCACCAGCAGATCGGCGAGCGTGTGACGCTCGAGTGCCGCAAAGAACGCAGCGACGGCGCGGGCCAGCACGCCCTTGAGCACGCACGCGGGCTCGATGCGGCAGCCGGAGGCCTCCCTGTCAAAACACTCCACGAGCGTGAGTTTCCCTTCCGTCCCCCGCACGACTTCGCCCACGTTGATTTTCTCCGGCGAGCGCGCCAGGCGCATGCCGCCACCCTTGCCGCGGGTCGTTTCGATATAGCCATGCTGTGCGAGATGGTGAACCACTTTCATCAGATGGTTCTCCGAGATACCGTAGGCTCCGGCAATCTCCCCTATGGTGGTAAGGCGCTCGCTGTGAACGCCCAGGTACATCAGCACTCTCAGGCTGTAGTCGGAGAAGGTGGTGAGGCGCATGGGTCGGCTCCCGTGGCCGGTGTTTAAAAGATGTATTCCAGATATTGATTATTTCAGAAAACCGTGATATGGTTAAGATGTATCTATAATACCGTTTTATGGTGGCGATGGAAACCGATACCGCATTGCCAACCGGGGAAGCCGTGCGCGAGGCACTGCGTTCGGTATACGACCCGGAGGTTGGCATGAGCATTGTCGAACTTGGGCTCGTCTATCGCATCGACGTTGCACCGGATCGGGAAGGTTCTGATCGGAAAGCTGCAAGCGAAATAGAGCAGCGGAACACGCCCTCGTGAAACTGACGGCCGACATCGGTTCGCCATGGCGGGTGCCGTTGCTGCTGCTCGCATTTGCGTCGTTGTTTCTAGGAGTGGGAGCAGGCCTCGCGCGGCTTGGATGGTCGCTGCCTGCGGGAGGTCTTGCCGAGCTGCACGGACCGCTCATGGCGTCTGGGTTTTTCGGCACTGTAATCAGCCTGGAGCGAGCCGTTGCTTTGCGCCAAGGATGGGCGTATTTGGCACCGTTGCTATCCGGCCTGGCCGTGCTCGCCGCGGTCGTTGTAGGACCCGACACCGTGGCACCGGCGCTCGCCGCCGCCGGCAGCGCCGTCATGCTCGCGGCCTCGGCAGTTGTGTACCGGCGCCAGCGAGAGCTGTTCACCCTCACCCTGGCGCTCGGTGCGGCATCCTGGACCGTCGGCAACCTTCTTTGGCTCGGCGGTCAGCCAGTCTATGCGGTAGCCCCCTGGTGGATCGCATTCCTCGTCCTGACCATTGCCGGTGAGCGCCTGGAGCTATCGCGTCTGCTCCCGCCCTCGCCAATCGCAAAACGCGTTTTCGCCGTGCTGATTGCCGTGCTGCTCGGTGGGGTCGCCGTGTCGCTCCTGGCCCGTCCGGAAGGTACGATCGCGCTCGGCTTCGCGCTCATGGGCTTCGCATTCTGGCTCATGCGCCAGGACGTTGCGCGACGAACCGTCAAGACAAGCGGTCTGACGCGCTTTATTGCAATATGCCTGCTGTCCGGCTATGTCTGGCTGGCGGTCTCGGGGGCCTCGATCCTGCTCTCCGGTGGGCTCGGCTTGGGCGGCCCCTTGTACGACGCCGCGCTGCACGCGGTGCTGCTCGGGTTCGTGTTCTCGATGGTATTCGGTCATGCGCCCATAATCCTTCCGGCGGTATTGCGAATCGCCGTCCCGTATTCGCCCTATTTCTACGCACCGCTTGCGCTGCTGCACGCGTCGCTGATCATCCGGCTGGCCGGCGACTGGATGGATCTCCCTCCCTGGCGCGCTTGGGGTGGCGCTTTGAATGGCCTGGCCCTGCTTGCCTTCGTGCTCGCAACGGTTATTGCCGTAATTCGCGGTGCTTTCACGCCTGCCGCCAAGGAGTTCCGCGATGGGTAAGTCGCAATCGGAAGCGATGGGACGTAACCTGTTGTCCGAGGAGACGCGATGACTGACGCCGCAAAGAGTTGGATCTATCTGGCAACGATCGTCCTGCTGTTGCTTGTCATTGCGGCGATGGTTTACAAATTTATCATTGGCGGATCGACGCAGATGGGCGAGGACGGGCGCGTGGCGGTCACCCTCGAGCCGGGAGAGCGCACGCTGATGCTGCGGGAGATGCGCGAATTCGTTGTGGGCCTTCAGCTAGTCACGGACGCACTCTCACGCGACGACATGCCTGGTGTGGCGAAGGCTAGCCTAGGGATGGGCAGCGCACGGGCCCGCGACGTGCCGATCGCGATGATGGGCAAGCTGCCACTCGAGTTCAAGGCCCTTGCGCTCGGTACGCATCGCGAATTCGACGCCATCGCGGCGGACGCGGAAGCAAACGGCACGCCCACGCACTCACTGGAGCAGCTTGCCGATGTCCTGCAGAAATGCGTCGCGTGCCACGCCACCTACCAGGTCAGGGCCGCGGCAAGCAAATAACCGCCGTGCCTGCTTTCTTGACACCACGATACCTCCGGCAATACCCGACTAAACCGCTCGCGTGCTTGACTTGGATCAAAGCACCGGCTATCGGCGCGGTTACAATAGTTAAACATGTACCGTAGATGCGACTTTAGGCAAATCCGCGATAGTCGAGATCGTTCGAGTTGCCGCAGCACGGTCATCCCATTTGCCCAAGTCGTCGGCTCCGCCTGAAATATCCGCTCGCGGTGGCGGCTAGCCGAGTTCCGAAGAATTGCGATTGCGCAAGAGGAAAGGAGGTCGACATGCCCATAGAAAGGCATCCAAAAGCATACTCCGTCCTGTTCGTGAGCACCTTCGCGTTCATGGTGTGCTTCGCCGTCTGGATGATGTTCGGCGTGATCGGGGTCCCGATCAAGCAGGCACTGCGGCTCAACAACACCGAGTTTGGTCTGCTCACATCGACGCCGGTGTTTCTCGGCGCGATAATGCGCTTGCCGCTTGGCATCTGGACCGATCGGTTTGGCGGTCGCATCGTGATGACCCTGCTGTTGCTTGTGGTCGCAGTGCCGGTATTCGTACTGAGTTACGTCACCGCCTACTGGCAGCTGCTGGCGATCGGATTCGCGCTCGGTGTCGTAGGCGCCTCATTTGCCGTCGGTACACCGTACTGCGCGCGTTTCTTCCCGCAGGAAAAGCGTGGATTTGCGATGGGCTTCTTCGGCGCCGGGACGACCGGCGCGGCACTGAACATGTTCGTCGCACCGCGGTTGATCGAAGCCTACGGCTGGCCCATGGTACCGAAGGTATACTCGGTCGTGCTGGTCGCGACGGCGGCAATATTCTGGTTGTTGAGCGCCCCCGACCCCGGCACGGGAAGCACGCGAACCCCGACGCTGGCGCAGCAACTCTCGGTGTTGAAGGATTGGCGCGTGTGGAAGCTCTGCCAATACTATTCGCTTGCCTTCGGCGGCTTTACCGCCCTGTCGCTGTGGATGACGCAGTATTACGTGCAGGAGTACGGCGTGGGCCTCAAAGCCGCCGGGCTTCTGGCCATTGCGTTTGCGCTGCCGGCGGGTGTCCTACGTGCGGCCGGGGGTTGGCTATCTGACCGCATCGGTGCTCACAGCGTTACGTGGTGGGTGCTTTGGGCGGCATGGATTGCGCTTTTCCTGATCTCGTATCCACCGACCGAACTGGCGGTCAAGACCATCGACGGCTCCGCGACTTTTCACGTCGGCTGGAGTGTAGTACCGTTCACTTTGCTGCTGTTTGCGCTGGGCGTCGCATTAGCATTCGGCATGGCATCCACGTTCAAGTACGTAGGCAACGAGTTTCCCCAAAACCTCGGTGTGGTGAGCGGCATCGTTGGCCTGTTCGGCGGGCTGGGCGGGTTCTTACTGCCGATCCTGTGGGGCATCGTGCTCGATGTGACGCGCATCCGCTCGAGCTGCTTCATGTTGCTCTACGGCATCGTTTGGGTGTCGCTGATCCTGATCTACATCACCGAAGTGCGCAAGGTGCGGCTGGTCGAGCATGCGGCTTGAAGGACAGGTCGTGCGTGCGGCCAGATTTCTGCGACGCGCGGTGCGCTCGGCGAGTGCCCAACCACGTGCGGCAGGTCTACTGTCGAAGAAACATCTCCGGATTCGCCCAACTTCCGCCAAAAGGTTGCCGCCATGAGCCACTTCCTCGATCGACTGATGTTTTTCAGCCAACACCGCGAGCCGTTCGCCGGCGGCCATGGCGAAACGCGCAAGGAGGATCGCAAGTGGGAGGAAGGCTATCGGCTGCGCTGGCAGCATGACAAGATCGTGCGCTCGACGCACGGCGTCAATTGCACCGGCGGCTGTAGCTGGAAGATTTACGTCAAGGGCGGCGTGGTCACCTGGGAAACGCAGCAGACCGACTACCCGCGCACGCGCCCCGGCATGCCGAATCATGAACCGCGCGGCTGTTCGCGTGGCGCTTCGTACAGCTGGTACCTGTATAGCGCCAATCGACTCAAGTATCCGATGGTGCGTGGCCGCCTGGTGCGGTTGTGGCGCGAGGCGCGCAAGACGCTTGCACCGATCGAAGCCTGGGCGGCGATCGTCGAAGACCCGGCGAAGGCAAGAGACTATAAATCGATCCGCGGGCGCGGCGGCTTCGTACGCGTGAGCTGGGACGAAGCCACCGAGATCGTCGCGGCCGCCAACATCTACACGATCAAGCGGTACGGACCGGACCGGGTCTGCGGCTTCTCGCCAATCCCGGCGATGTCGATGGTTTCGCACGCCTCCGGCGCGCGCTACCTGTCACTCATCGGCGGAAGCCTGCTGTCGTTCTACGACTGGTACTGCGACCTGCCGCCATCGTCGCCGCAGGTGTGGGGCGAGCAGACCGACGTGCCCGAGTCGGCCGATTGGTACAACTCGCAATTCATCATCGCTTGGGGCTCGAACGTTCCGCAGACGCGCACGCCCGACGCGCATTTCTTCGTCGAGGCTCGCTACAACGGCACGCGGATCGTTTCGATCACGCCGGATTACGCCGAGGTGGCCAAGTTCGGGGATCTGTGGCTGCATCCAAAGCAGGGCACCGACGCTGCGCTCGGGATGGCGATGGGTCACGTGATCCTCAAGGAATTTCACGTCGACCGGAAGGTTCCGTATTTCGAGGATTACTGCCGGCGTTATACCGATCTCCCGCTCCTGGTGCGACTGGTGAAGAGTGGCGATCGCTTTGTGCCCGATCGTTACCTGCGTGCGGCGGATTTTTCCAACCGACTCGGGCACACCAACAGCCCCGAATGGAAAACGGTCGGCTTCGACGAAATGGAAGGCAAACCCGTCGCGCCGCAAGGATCGATCGGGCACCGCTGGGGGCCGCACATCGACGCCGACCTGGGCAAGTGGAACCTCGAACAGAAGGACGGGACGAGCGGGCGCGAGGTGCGGCTCGCGCTGTCGCTGCTCGAGCAGCGCGACGAGGTGCTGCCGGTCGCATTCCCGTACTTTGGCGGCACGCTGCACGAGCATTTCCCGGCGAACGATCAGGGCGGCGACATACTGATGCGCAAAGTGCCGGTGAAGCGGATCGCTACCGGCGAGGGCGACGTCCTGGTGGCCACGGTGTTCGACCTCCTGTGCGCCAACTATGGCGTCGACCGCGGGCTCGACGACGGTTGTGCGAAATCCTATGCCGACAACGTTCCATACACGCCTGCGTGGCAGGAAGCGATCACCGGCGTCAAGGCGGAGCATGCGATCGCGGTTGCGCGCGAGTTCGCGCAGACCGCCGAGAAGACCCGCGGCCGTTCGCAGATCATCATCGGCGCGGGCATGAACCACTGGTACCACCAGGACATGAACTACCGCGCGGTCATCAACATGGCGATGCTGTGCGGCTGCGTCGGGGTATCCGGCGGCGGCTGGGCGCATTACGTCGGACAGGAGAAGCTGCGGCCGCAGACCGGCTGGCAGGTGCTCGCATTCGCCACCGACTGGGTACGCCCGCCGCGGCAGATGAACGGCACGTCGTTCTTCTACGCACACTCCGACCAGTGGCGGTACGAGAAGATAGACGTGCATGGCTTGCTCTCACCGCTGGCCGATGCGACGCGCTATACCGGCTCCATGATCGACTTCAACGTGCGGGCAGAGCGCATGGGCTGGCTGCCATCCGCACCGCAGCTTGCGGCGAACCCCCTTCAGGTGGCGAAGGATGCGGCAAATGCCGGCCTCGAGCCGAGAGAGTATGTCGCGAAGGGGCTCAAGGACGGCTCGCTCAGGATGGCCTGCGAGGATCCGGACAACCCGATCAACTTCCCCCGCAATCTATTCCTGTGGCGTTCGAATCTCCTTGGGTCGTCGGGAAAGGGCCATGAATATCTTCTGCGGCACTTCATGGGTGCGCAGCACAGCGTACTGGGACCGGACCTGGGCGAGACGGGCGCTGCGAAGCCGCAGGAGGTCGTCTGGCACGATGAGGCGCCGGAAGGCAAGCTTGACCTGCTGACCGTGCTCGACTTCCGGATGTCCACGACCTGCCTGTATGCGGACGTCGTGCTGCCCACCGCGACTTGGTACGAAAAGAACGATCTCAACACCACCGACATGCATCCGTTTATTCATCCACTGTCGGCGGCGGTGGATCCGGCGTGGGAGGCCCGGAGCGACTGGGAAATCTACAAGGCGATCGCAAAGAAGTTCTCGGCGTTGACCGCCGGCCATCTCGGCGTCGAACGCGATGTTGTGTTGCAGCCGATCCTGCACGACACGCCCGGCGAGATCGCGCAGGCGTTCGACGTCAAGGACTGGAAGCGTGGCGAGTGCGAATTCGCGCCCGGCAAAACCGCGCCCAATGTCGTCGTCGTTGAGCGCGACTATCCGAACACCTACAAGCGATTCACCGCACTGGGGCCGCTCATTGCGCAGCATGGCAATGGGGGCAAAGGTATCAGCTGGCCGATGCAGGAGACAGTCGACGGGCTTGGCGCACTCAACCACGTCGCTGACGACGGCCCGACGCGCGGCCTGCCACGAATCGAGACCGATATCGATGCGGCCGAAACGATACTCTACCTGGCGCCGGAAACCAACGGTCACGTCGCGGTCAAGGCGTGGGAGGCGCTGTCGAAGCAGACCGGGCGCTCGCACCGGCACCTGGCCGAGGCGCGCGAGGACGAGAAGATCCGCTACCGGGACATCCAGGCGCAGCCGCGCAAGATCATCACGTCACCCACGTGGTCAGGAATCGAGAGCGAGCACGTGAGCTACACATCCGGCTACACCAATGTCAACGAGCTGATTCCGTGGCGGACGCTGACGGGGCGACAGCAGTTCTACCAGGATCACCGCTGGATGCGTGATTTCGGGGAGGCGTTCTGCGTGTACAAACCGCCGGTGGATACCCGCAGCGTGGCGGCAGTGGCCAACCGCAAGCCGAACGGCCATACCGAGATCGTGCTCAACTTCATCACGCCGCACCAGAAGTGGGGCATCCACTCGACCTACACCGACAACCTGATCATGCTGACACTGTCGCGCGGCGGCCCGATCGTGTGGATCTCGGAGACCGACGCGCAGAAGGCAGGCATCGTCGACAACGATTGGATCGAGCTCTACAACGCCAACGGTGCGCTCACCGCGCGCGCGGTGGTGAGCCAGCGCGTCCATGCCGGAATGTGCATGATGTACCACGCACAGGAAAAGATCGTAAACGTGCCCGGGTCGGAAGTTACCGGGCACCGCGGCGGCATCCACAATTCGGTCACGCGCGCGGTGCTGAAACCAACGCACATGATCGGCGGTTACGCGCAGCTTTCATACGGCTTCAACTACTACGGGACTGTCGGCTCCAATCGCGATGAGTTCGTCGTTGTGCGCAAGATGGACAAGGTCGACTGGATGGATTCGCCGCTGCCGGTGCGCGGAGGAGTGACGGCATGAAGATAAGGGCCCAGATTGCGATGGTGCTGAACCTCGACAAGTGCATCGGCTGTCACACCTGCTCGGTCACTTGCAAGAACGTGTGGACGTCGCGCGTCGGCATGGAATACGCGTGGTTCAATAACGTGGAAACCAAGCCCGGTATCGGTTATCCGAAGGACTGGGAAAACCAGGAGCGGTGGAAGGGCGGCTGGGAGCCCAGGACCGGCGGCGGCATCCGGCTGAAACAGGGCAGCAGACTTTCCGTGCTGCTCAAGATCTTTGCCAACCCGCACCTGCCGGAGATCGACGATTACTACGAGCCGTTCACCTACGACTACGAATTCATCCAGAGCGCGCCCGAAATGCCGACACCACCGACGGCGCGGCCGATTTCGGTGATCACGCGGCAGCGGATGCAGAAGATCGAGTGGGGCCCGAACTGGGAGGAAATTCTAGGCGGCGAGTTCTCCAAGCGTTCGAAGGACTACAACTTCGCCGACATGGAGAAGGACATCTACGGTGAGTTCGAGAACACCTTCATGATGTACCTGCCGCGGCTGTGCGAGCATTGCCTCAATCCGTCGTGCGTCGCCTCGTGCCCGTCGGGCTCCATCTACAAGCGCGAGGAGGACGGCATCGTCCTCATCGACCAGGACAAGTGCCGCGGCTGGCGCATGTGCGTTTCCGGCTGCCCTTACAAGAAGATCTACTATAACTGGACCTCCGGCAAGGCGGAGAAGTGCATCTTCTGCTACCCGCGCATCGAAGCCGGGCAACCGACCGTGTGCTCGGAGACCTGCGTCGGTCGCATCCGCTATCTCGGCGTGCTGCTCTACGACGCCGACCGGATCGAGAGCGCCGCCGCAGTGGACAATGCGCAGGATCTCTACCAGGCGCAGCTCGACATCTTTCTTGATCCGCATGACCCGGAGGTGCAGGCGCGAGCGAGCGCCGACGGCGTGCCGGACAACTGGCTCGAGGCGGCGCGCCGGTCGCCTGCGTACAAGATGGCCGTCGAATGGAAGATTGCGTTTCCGCTGCATCCGGAATACCGGACGCTGCCGATGGTGTGGTACGTCCCGCCGCTGTCGCCGATAACATCGCGGGCGAACACCGGGCATCTCGAAGCCGCCGGCGGGATTCCCGACGTGCGCAGCCTGCGCATTCCCGTCCACTATCTAGCCAACCTGTTGACCGCCGGCAAGGAAGAGCCCGTCGTCGCCGCGCTGGAGCGCATGCTCGCGATGCGCGCATTCTACCGCGAGCGGCAGCTCGAACAGCGCGACAACTCAGCGCTGCTCGAGCGTGTCGGCATGAGCCGCGGCGAAGTCGAGGAGATGCACCGCTATCTCGCCATCGCCGATTACGAGGATCGCTTCGTGATCCCGACCACACACCGCGAATACGCGGAGACCGCCTACTATCTGCGCGGTGAATGCGGCTTCAGTTTTGGTAACGGCTGCTCCGGAGGGGAGAGTTCGGCCAGTCTATTCGGCGGCAAGATGGGCGGCAAGCGCGTGTTCCCGATTCGCGTGCGCGGCGAGGACGGTCGCGAGAAAGTCGCCGATTATTAATCCGGCTGAGAGAGGGCAATGGACGAGTTGATTACGCTGCGGGCACTGGGCGCGCTCCTAACCTATCCGCGGGCCGAGCTGATCGCCGCGCTGCCCGAGGTCGGCGAGGTGCTAGCGAATTCGTCACTCTTGCCTGCCACCGATCGCGAACGCCTCGCGGCGCTGATCGCCACGATGCACGCGACCGAACCGCTCGATCTCGAGCAGGCCTACGTTGAGCTGTTCGATCGCGGCCGTGCGACTTCATTGCACCTGTTCGAGCACGTCCATGGCGAATCCCGCGACCGCGGCCAGGCGATGGTCGATCTGAAGGAAGTGTACGCGAAAGCCGGGTTGCACCTTACCACGAACGAGCTTCCCGACTACCTTCCGGTCGTGCTCGAGTATCTGTCCTGCCGCACGTCGGCAGAGGCGCGCGCGATGCTCGGAGATTGCGCGCACATCCTGCGTCGCGTTGGCGAGGCGCTGGCGCGGCGCGGCAGTGGTTACGCCGCGGTGTTTGCGGCGGTGCTAGCGGCGGTGCAGGAGCCCGGGCTCGACTGGAGCGGGCGCGGCGAAACGCCGCCCCCCGAGCGGCCTGTAGACGAAGAGTGGGCGGAGACGCCGGCGTTCGCCCCCGTCGCTGCCGGCAGGGGTGCCGGTTGCCCAGAGGTCGCGGTGATGGAGTTCGTGCCGCGCAAGCCGGCATGACCACCTGCGGCGCAACGTTTGGAGAGGCACGATGACAATCAGCTCCTACCTGCACCAGTTCGTGTTCGGCATCTATCCGTACATCGCGCTGGCGGTGTTTTTCATTGGCAGCCTGCTGCGCTTCGACCGCGACCAGTACACGTGGAAGAGCGATTCGTCGCAACTGTTGCGCCGGCGCGAGCTGCGATGGGGCTCGAACCTGTTCCATTTTGGTGTGCTCGTGGTGTTCTTCGGGCACCTGTTCGGGTTCCTCCTCCCTGAAGCGATCGCAAACCTCATCATGACGCCGACGCAGCATGCGCTGCTGGCGATGATCGGCGGTGGCATCGCCGGTGCCTGCGCACTGGTCGGGCTGACGCTCCTGATCCACCGCCGGCTCACCGATCCGCGCATTCACGCCAACACTCGCCCATGGGATATCGCGATCATGTCCATCCTGTGGATACAGCTCGTGCTCGGGCTGTGGACCGTCTGGGTTTCGACAGAGCACCTCGGAGAGGGGGGGTTTCTCCAGCTAGTGAGCTACGTGCAGGGGATCGTCATCTTTCGCGCGGGGAACGCCGATCTGCTCACCGGCGTACCGTGGGTGTACCGGGCGCACATCGCGCTCGGCCTCACGATCTTCCTCCTCTTCCCGTTCACGCGCCTCGCGCACATCTGGAGTGGATTCGCCACCATTGCCTACCTGTTCCGGCCGGCGCAACTGGTGCGGACGCGGCATCCGTTCACTCCGGAGCGTGGGGGGCGCAGGGTGGCTGGCAACGACTGATCGAGACGACGATGGAAGTGTCGGTCAACGGCGTGGTCGTCAACGCAGCCGGATTTCCCAGCCCGGAGGCCGGCGCCGCCCGTGAGCTGATGCGCCAGCGCGCGCTCGCAACGGGGTTCTTGGCCGATGATGCCGATGCCGGGGCAGTCGACGCGGCGATCGAGCGGCTGCTCGAGTGCGAAGTGAAGATACCGGAGCCGACCGACGAGGAGTGCCGCCGCTACTACGACGCACATCCGGAGCGCTTCATCACCGGCGAGCTAGTCGCCGCACGGCACATCCTATTCCAGGTAACCGCAGGCACACCGGTTGTGGCGTTGCGCGCCAAGGCCGAGTCGACGCTGGCGGAACTGCTAGAAGCGCCGGAACGGTTCGAGGTACTTGCACGGGAATGCTCCAACTGCCCGTCGGCGCAACATGGCGGCAACCTCGGTCAATTACAGCGGGGCGAGACGGTGCCCGAATTCGAGCGGGCGCTGTTCGACGGCACGTGGATGGGCATTCGCGGGCAGCTCGTGCGAACCCGCTACGGATTCCACATAGTTGCCGTCGACCGGCGCGCGCCGGGACAGCGGATACCGTTCGAGCCTGCGCGAGCCCAGATCGCAGAACGACTGCGCGAGGGTGTCCTCGAGCGTGCGCTTGGCCAGTACGTCCGCGTGCTCGCCGGCCGAGCCGACGTGCGCGGGGTCGAACTCGGGTCAAGTTCATCTCCGCTGGTGCAATAGCGCAGCGCGGCGTCCAGCTCTGCATCGAAGGCCCGTACGTGTAAAGCTCAGGGCCACCGCACTTGCTTGTATATTTTCAAGGGATGGGTAAGCTTCCTCCGGCCCAGCCACGGGCGGCCAGGTGGAAAAGCAATGACGAGACATTTTTCCCGACGCAGGTTCCTTGCCGCGATCCTGGCGGGAAACGCGCTTGCTGCCTACGGCCAAGGGGGACGACCCCGTCGGGGTGCGCGAATGCGCCAGGCGGCCCCGGTTCAGGTTCCCGCGGAACCGCAACTCTGGTTGCCCGCGAACAGCGGCCAGGGGGCCAACGTCAAGTTCGCCAGTTCTCCCGACTGGGTGCGGAACACGCCAGGATGGTACATCCCGTCAACCGTCAGCGCCGGCGCCTGCATGCTTGATTTTCCGCTTATCACCTTCTTGCCGTCCTTGATTAAGAACTTTCGCGAACTCCCTTCGCTGCTCGAGCAGGCGAGGTCACTCGGTACCAGCACAATCTACCTGGTGGATTGGTTCGAAGGGAAGCCCGGGGCACGTCCATTCAATTACTGGACGTACAAGGGAGATTACATGCCCCGGCTTGATCTGGGCGGCGACGCCGCGCTCAAGGACGGCATCTCGGCACTGCACGCGCAGGGAGGGCGCGTCATCCTGTATGTCGAAGGGTTCATCATCAACAAAGATTCCCATGTCGGAACGGCGCACGGAGCGCAGTGGTCGATCATCGGGCCCAAAGGGCCTCCCGAGGAGCCCTATCCTGGAACCTGGAAGCCGTGTCCAGGGGCGGAAGGGTGGCTCGCGTACGTTGAGGGCGTTGCGCGTCGAATCGGTGCATACGGCGCCGATGGAATCTTCTTCGATTCCCAGGGGTTTCAGCAGGACTGGAAGTGCATGTCGAAGCAGCATGGGCATCCGCCAGGAGATCCGGAGGTATTCAACAACGGCTGCGCCAATCTCCTCCGCCGGGCCCGCGCCGCACTGCGGGAAGGAAATCCGGAGGCCATCGTCTTCACCGAGGGCCCGAAGATGATGCGGCTGTTCGCGCACACCGATGGATCTCTTGAATGGAGCATCGACACTTTCGTAAGGCGCTGGCTATGGGATGAGCAGGGAAAGACCGACACGATTACGAGCAGTTATTCGCTCGATGACTGGAACCAGATCATCGCTATCGGCGCCAAGATCGGCTGCGGGTCCCAGTTCCTGCTGACCCCGCCCAACGCCTCGGCGCAAGAGTTTCTCGGGGAGTTTTTCAAGAACGATCTGCCGGAAAAGCGGATCGATTTGGAACACATTGCCCACCACGCATCCTGGGGATTGCATGCATGGCGCAATGCCGGGCTGGCGCTTGGCCTCAGGATGCCTGGCCTCGATGATTTTCTCCCGAGGTATTGGCAACAGATGGAAAATGTGCCCGACCCTTTCAAGCATCTATGCTCGAACAGCGAGACGCTGCGCGGGGCGCTCGAGGGATTGCGTCCTCGCGCCGTGGCCATCGATAACGCGTTGGCGGGGAAGAAGGCGCCGGCGGCGGCAGGATACGTCAAGGCGCTATTGACGGCGAGACAGAAGCTCGCTCCGTTCATTGATCACGGCAGCTCGGTGGAGTTGGTGCGTACCTCTTTCGCGAAAGCTGCCGGCTGGCGGTTCACCGGCAACAAGGGGATGGCGCTTACCGCCGTAAACGTGTCCGACGAAAGGCGCGATGTCGACTTCCCGAACACCAGAGGGACCTGGAAAGACGGCGTCACCGGCGACGTATTCACCGCCCAGAACAACGCGCTCAGAGTCCGGGTCCCGGCGCATCGCGCCCGGCTCCTGAGTGCCGGAGCATAGTGACAGATCCCCACCGCTTGGCAGGGCTCACGATTGCTCCGCCAAGGCATTGAATCAGCACGGCAGCGGGGCCACGCCGACAGGATCCGGACAGGGCACCCGCGTCACCCTTGAATTTTGCCGCCAAGCCGGTCGCCTATTTGCTTGCGCAGGGACATGACGATGCTCTCGACCAGCAGGCGCGTCTTCTCGTCCCCGAGTGCCTCGAGGGCGTCGTCCCGAACCGAGTAGTGCATCATCAGCAGCCCACGCAGTTTGTCGAATGCGGCTTTATTCTGCATACCGCAGACCGAAGCATCGTTGCGCAGCACGCGCTCAATGACCCCGGTATCGAGAATGCGCACGTTGCAAATCGACGCGAGCCGCGCGATTTCACGGGCGATGTCTTCAAACTTCGTCGCCCAGTATTCGGTTTGCATGTCTCGTGGTTGGTCTGAAATGATAGTCTCCTTGGTAGGCGCGGGAAGGAGTGCGCCACGGTCTTCGGCTTGTCTCCACTATCGCTAAAGCTCCATTGCAGCACGGAAATTATGCGCGCGGAAGCCCGCCCTGCCGTACCTATCGCGGACCTTCTTGACGTAGGTCAATCGGCACCTGTCGCGACGAGCCTCCTTTGCCGATGGGAAACGCCATCGCCGGAGCCTGGCCAAGAGCGCTCGCTCGATGGCCCTTTCAACCCGAATCCTATAGAGTTACGTTAGTCCAATTTCGGTTTGCGCGCAGCCACTGTCTTGCAGAGGCCCACCTGGCCGATCCCTTCTTCTCCCGCGCCAACCCGTACATCGGCAACGCCGACGCTCAGGGCCATTGCGGTGCGGCGCTACGCGAGCACAGGAACGTGACCATCGTGCTCATTCCGGGGGCGCCGCACACGCTGCTCAACGTGCCACAGGCGCGCACGGTGGTCGGGGCCTGGCTGCACACAACCGTCGGCTGAGCCGCGAAGCCGTCTGCGGCTCAATGACGCTCAGACGCCTTCGACGATGCGAATTTCCCGTTCCGCCCCGTCACCGAGAGCTTCCAGCGCGGCCCGGTAAGCGGCGCTGTCATGAGCGGCGACAGCCTGCGCGACACTGTCGAATTCGACCAGTACGGTTCGCTGTTTCAGACCGTGCTCGTAAACCTTTGCCGGCTCACCACGGGCAAGAAAGCGACCTCCGCCGGCAGTTATTGCGGGACCGGCGAGCTTCGCGTATGCGGCAAGTTTGTCGGGGTCCTTGACCGCGCGATAGACGCTGACCCAATAGGCCTTTGGCACTGCGCCTCCCTTCCTCGTTCGTCGCGATTGACAGGCATCGCAACCAGGGTTGAAGTATTGAAGGTTTGGTTGCGGCCGTCAACGCCGGGTGTCTGGGCGCAGCTGAACTGCGCATGGAACGCGCGGCCGCTATTGGCTAGTCAGTCGCGCGCAGGATAGCCTGATCGATCCAGCCTGTCAGCGCATCGAGCAGTTCGACCATGATTTCTGCATCCTTGCGTCCCGTGCGCGCGGGGGCGTGAAAACTGTGGTCAGCGTCCTCGAACAATCGGAGTGTCGCGCGCGTACCGAGCCGTTCGGTCAGCGCCTGCAAGAGCCGCAAATCAGCGAGCTGGTCGCGGGTTCCCTGCAGGAACAGCATCGGAATCCGCACCGCGAAGAGGTGCGTCCCGCGCTCGTCCGACGGCCGTCCAGCCGGATGGAGCGGAAATCCCAGGAACACCAGGCCGCGGACTCCGGGCAGCGGCGACATGGCTTGCGCTTGCGACGTCATGCGGCCGCCGAAGGATTTGCCGCCTGCGAACAGGGGAAGCTTGGGTACGCGACGCGAAGCTTCCGCCGCCGCGGCGCGCACGGCGGCCTGGGCAAGCTTGGGCGTGTCGGGCCGCTTCGAACGCCGCTCCATATACGGGAACTGAAAGCGAAGCGTCGCGATGCCGCGCTCGCCGAGTCCATCCGCGACCCCCGCCATGAATGGATGCGCCATCCCCGCACCGGCGCCGTGCGCCATGACGTAACAGGCGCGAGCGTCCTGCGACGTTTGCAGCAACCCCGAGACAGGTTGCGCGTCGTCGATAGCGATCGTCACCGACTGTGGGCTCGCCCTCACTGCCTAACTTTTTGGAGCTGCCGCCACAAAAGACGAGGATCTTGCATCCCCGTCGATCAGGCTCCTGCCCTCATAAGGCATCCAGTCGGGATCCATAATGTCAGTCGCGCGATGGTGCGGCGCCATTCTCAGAGAAGTCGCAATGGACGAAGCGAGCAAGGAGCCTTGGCTTGATCCTGTACCACCCGCTCATTCTGTGACCGGGGCGATCATCGCGTCAAATTGCATGACGAGCGGCTACGGACGGGCTGCCGTGCGGACTGCCGGCTCCGGCCACGTGGTTGGCTGGCGGTGGTAGACGAACGAGCGCAAGCGGGGCCGGTTGCCGAATCGCCACAAAGCGCAGGGGTGTTAGTGCAGTCTATCGCCGGAGCGCTTACCAACAGCGGTTGCTCGACCGCACGATCGAATTCACGCGGACGGGTGACGCCCGAGCGCGCCGTGCCAGCGACTATCGGTCGATATTGTCTCGAATGGTGGCAGCTTGACCGCGGTTTCGGTACCCCACGCTCCGTTGATCGCGTTGAGCGGGCGGGCAATTTGGGGCGCACAGCCGACTATGGGCAGGTCATAGCGGATACCATCGCCGGAAGGTACGAACGACGCGTAGCCGCCAGCCTGCTCGACCAGCAACAGAGCACCCATCAGACGAAGCGGGTCGAGGCCCACGCCAACGAAACCATCGAGGCGGCCGGCTGCGACGTGCGCGAGTTCGAGGGCCGGCGCTCCAAACACCCGTGCGGCGGCACCGGCGTCGATCAGCTCGCGTCGCAGTGGCAGTACAGCGGGGTCGGGTGTTTGTTCATCAAGCCCGACGGAAATAAGAGCTTGGTCGAGCCCCGAGCAGCGGGCGACCTCAAGCCTGGTCTCGCGGCCCCCATGTTCGCACCATGCACCCTGATCACGCAGGCCGTGAAACATCTCGTCGCGCTCGGGATCGTAAACGACAGCTGCTTCGCAGAGGCCATGCTCCGCATAGGAAATGGCGATCGCGTAGAACGGAAGGTCCCGCATGAAGTTGCGCTCGCCGCCAATCGCCTCGATGGTCCACAGCCGATCTGCCTCGATGACCCCACCGCGATGCTCCTGGATGAACACATCTGCCGGAAATGCAGCGGCCAGCTTGGAGACGATCAGCGCCGAGAGCGTACGGTCGCCATGAGCGACATACTCGGCAGGCAAGCGGTCAGATGGCACAAGGCCTTTATGATTGACGAACAGATCGTGTGCAATTTGACCCGCGCGGCGCGCGATATGCTGCGCGGCCATATAGCGTGCGGTGATGGGCATAACACCTCCGGCGACCTAAAGCCGATGTGCCAAGGATTCAGACAGCGGCACACGTCGGTAAAGCGACGGCTCGGCTGCAGATGAACATAACCCTGGCATTATCGAGCCTGTGCACGAATGCCTCGAGGCCCACGTGTCGCCTTGGCCTGTCTGAACTGCTCCCGCGCGTCCAGCCGCCTCAAACGCGCCATGTTCGCAGAATTGAATCCAGACCCAATATAGACTACAACCGACGGGCAGATAATCAGCGCCGCTCCGATTCGCGTGTAGGAATTCGTCCGACAGCTCGTCCAGAAGGGGAGTGGGGCAACATCCGACTGACGGAGCGGTGCAGTAGCCGTGGTTTCGTTTGGTGCAGACTTTAGTGGACGGCAACAGGTGAATTGCTTGGCTGCGTGGTTTACGCATGCTTCTGATGGTCATCGCGTTTCAGATTTCTGGAACGCTGCTCGCTGTCGGGGCCATCATCCAGTTCGTGCTGGCGTTGCCAGGCGGCACGCCCAATGCGCGCCTGACCGACTTTGGGCGGAGGCTGGGCCTGTACTTGGATCAGATTGCCTCCTTTGTCACTTTTGCGACGGATGAGGCGCCATTTCCGTTCGGTGCTTGGCCGTCGGGTCGCTAATCCCCTGCTCAAGCTTTCGCGGTCCTTCCAACCGAGCACGTTTTTCCGTGGCCTCGGCGGCGCAGGCGTAGAGATTGCGGCGCCCCAGGCACCCGGCGCCTTGGCGGCCTTGACGTTGATCGTCAGTCGGATCTTGGGCAGCTGCTCGATGGCGGATCAGGTCGCCTGCTTACGCAAAGTCCTGGATCCGCTCGACGTGGGTTGGTCGCTTGCCGTGTACTCGCTTGGCCGTTGGCATCAACATCGCCGCATCGGGGAATACGAGCCGCGTCGATGATCCACGGCCAACTGCGCATAGCGCTGGAGAGCTTGTCCGGTCCAGCCGAAAGTCCGGCTTAACCGGTGTCGGACTCGGCATCCCCCAAGATGAGAATGAGTTGCAGAGAAGGTCAGCGGGCAGACAGCTGATATCGCTCGGAGGCCTCTTGTGCATAGCAGCAAATGGAGCTCATTTGCGGCAGATCAATATGCCTCGTCGACACTTGTTGTTTGATTGCAAGCGGCGCGGGGCGCCCGCACGTCTTTTCCTATTAGGAAGCTGTCATGTCTCCAGCAAGGCGCTGTCCACGGCGCGTTGGTCGCGCGATCCTGGAATCAAAGCAGCGCGCGTGCTGTTGCTGCAACGTGGCGTCGGGTGTGGCTCCAAATCATTTCGCAGGGGAGGGGTTGCACGGATGTTGAGTGAACCTATTCGCAATGTCATGGAGCAGAAGAAGGTTCTTACCGCTCCATCAGATACCAGTGTCCGAGCAGCGGCAAAGCTGATGGCAAAGAAGAAGGTCAGTGCCATCATGGTCGTCGAGGGCAATCGGCTGGTCGGCATCTTTACCGAGCGGGATGCAGTGTTTCGCGTTATCGCGAAGGACCGCGATGCCGAGACCACCCGCTTGGGCGATGTGATGACGGCCGCGCCAAAGACCGTCGCGCCCGACGAGTCTTTCGGATATGCGCTGATCCTGATGCAGGAAAATGGCTTCCGTCACGTGCCGGTGGTTGAAAACGGCGAGCCGATCGGAATCGTGTCGGCGCGCAACGCCCTGGATCCGGACCTGGAGGAGTTTGAGTCGGAGGCACGAAGGCGCAAACAGATCCGCCGGCAGGCGAAGGTCGGGTAATCGAGCATCGGGACTCGGTGGATTCAACATCCCAGTTCATCAGCACGCCATGGCTTGCGCTGCTGATGTAAGGTAATGACGTATCGGTCGATGGAGGTTAGCGATGGAGTATTTGAACGAGCAATGCCTGAATGGGATTTCGTACGAAGCATTTCAGAAGCAGCGCCCATACCCGTGGTTGAGCCTTCAGGACTCATTGACGCCAGAAGGGTTCCAACGTCTTCGCGAAACCCTTCCGGACAATTCGCTGTTCGAGAGGAATGTCGGAGTCAAGCGCGCTCATGGACAGGCCAGTCATGACCGGAATATCTTGCACTACCAACCACACCTGAAGCTGGCCGAACCGTGGAAGGAATTCATCGCATCGCTTCAAGGAGAGTCTTACCAGGCGTTCCTCCATCGGATATTCGGTCCCGAAGCCGGCGACGAATTCATTCTTACCTTCGAATGGTATTACGCCTGGGAGGGATGTTCCGTCTCGCCGCACTGCGATGCTCGGCGCAAGCTGGCCACGCATATCTTCTATTTCAATACAGAAGCAGATTGGGACACGAATTGGGGGGGCCAAATCCTGATGCTGGACGATGAGGGAAGGTTCAACCCTCATTCCGCGCCGAAATTTGACGACTTCAAGGTGGCGGCCACGATCGTCCCGCGGGGGAATGCAAGCTTGATCTTCGAGCGGACGAACCATTCCTGGCACGGCGTGCGTCCGCTGCAATGCCCCCCGAACACACTGCGCAAGCTGTTTATCGTCACCGTCAACGTGCCCACGATGCAAGTGTGGTGGCGGCGGGCCCGGGGCAAGGACCCGGATGGTTATCGGGTCAGGGCGACCTGATGCGCAAGTACTTCACCCAGGTCCGATATCGCCCGTGACATGCAGCCGATGATGACCAGGTAATGATGGTCAATTAGGCGCGACGACCACGGCGGCGTACTGAAGCTCGAATGCGGTAGGCCGCCTTGTTGTGCGGGCACACGCATGCACGCGGCGTGACTCGGGCTACGGTTGGTGCGAATGCGGCGCGCCGGCGGCGCTACGCCGGCGCATCGCTCAGCACCAGGTGGAAACGCGAGGAATCGACCCGAAGCAGTTGCCGCAAGCGCGCGTTCAGGACGATAGAGACACGGTCCCCATGGCACGCAAGCCTCGCGAGCAGACGATCGAGCCCTGCCACATCACGTGAGAGCAACCGCTCGATGCTCAGCGTCAGCGTGGCGCTACGGAAATTGAGCAACCCATCCAGATGGCATGCCAGCTGGTTGAAAAACCGGCGCCCGGCAATGCCGTCGAGCGATAGCGATAGTTCGATCTCCATCGCCTGTGCCGTTAACGCCACCCTTCCGGCTCGCAGATGTTCACCGATTGCCTTGCGCAGCGCGGCAAGCCTCAGGTTAATGGCGGGCTGCTCGCGAAGGGGCCTGTGCTCGAAGTGGCGGCGAACGTAATCCTGCATCGCCAGGCCGGCTATCCAGTCGACAACAGCCAGCGGCACCTTGCGCGGCGAGCGCCAGGGGATGGTGCGCAGGAAGTGCCAGGTGCGCGATGGTCCGCCTCTCAGGATGCCCTTGCACAGCAGGCGCCAGATGATTCCGACGCGTTGCGGCAAGGGGTACTCGCCCGCGTAGACCGGCCTATGGAGGTAACGCATCTTGTGGCGTATACGCTCGGCGATGGCGCGATCGGTGACCAGGCGGCGATATAGCCGCTGGTACGCAGCAACCATCTGCTCGTAACTCATGTGTTTCGGCACAACGTTGGTCGCCAGCTTGGTGTTGTCCGCCGCGTGGGCGGACTCGCGAAGACGGCCCTCCCGCTGCAGCCGCTCGTAGAGAGGCGTTCTGGGGAGGGCGGTGAGCAGGCCGACCATCGCTGCCTGGATGCCGGACTTCATGATGAAGCGATACTGTCCGTCGAAGCTCTCCAGCGTGTCGTTGTCGAACCCGACGATAAAGCCGCCGAGCACGTCGATGCCGTAGGAGTAGATGGCGCGTACCGAGCTGAGCACGTCCCGGTGCGTATTCTGGGTCTTGCGCGTGTCCTTGAGCGTCTTCGGGTCGGGCGATTCGATGCCGATGAAAACCCAGCCGAAGTTCGCATCGCGCATCAGCTGCAGAAGCTCCGTGTCTTGCGCGAGGTTGATTGAAACCTCCGTGCCGAACCTGAATGCGTGATCGTGGCGTCTTTGGTATTCGATCAGTCCGCGCAGTAGCGTCTTGGCAGCAGAAGGCCGTCCGATTAGATTGTCGTCCACAAAGAACACGTTCGTCGCGCCGAGCGAGCGCAATGCGTCGAGCTCGCGTTCGATCTGCGCGAGGGACTTGCTGCGCGGCTTGCGGCCGAACATGACGATGATGTCGCAGAATTCGCAAAGGAACGGGCACCCGCGCGAGAACTGCAACGTGGCCGTCGAGTAGCGGTCCAGCTTCAACAGGTCGAAACGCGGGGTCGGCGAATCGGCCAATGCCACGACCCCATTCTCGCGATACAGGCCCGCCGCGCAGCCGCTTTCGAAATCCGCGCAGAATCGGGGCCAGATGTACTCACTTTCGCCGGCCACGACCGTATCGGCGAGCAGGGCGTAGCGCTCGGGGCATAGCGAGGCGAAGCTGCCGCCGGCCACCACGTAGTAGCCTTGCCCGTGGTAATAGCGCAGGAGCTCGCTTTGGCGCTCGAATTGCGCCCCCATGCCGCAGATTCCGATCAGGTCGGCAGCGGGAGCGAGCGGGATCGATTCGACATTTTCATCGACGATCTCAACCTCCCATGACGGCGGGCATGTGGCAGCCAGCGTGGCAAGTCCCAGCGGAGGATTGATCGCGCGCTTGGCCGGCAGAATCTGATCGACCGCCCACTTGAAGCTCCAGAAGCTTTCCGGGTATTTGGGATTGATCAGCAGAAGTCGCATGGTGACCCGCGAAGAAGATCGGTTTTGCTCCCGCGCTCAATGCCGCGGTTGGCGTGGCAACCTAACACGGTGGCGCCGACGCATCGTTGATCTGGGTCAATTGCGTCCGGCACCGCCGCTTTGGAGCCCGTATCGTGTCGCGGCAGGCGGCGCGGGCCGTTTTGCCGATCCCGGGCGCACCCGGGAGCGGCGGTCGTGGCAGTCACAAGACCCGCCCGCAAAAGGGTCCGCCACGCCGGCCGGGTCGCTGGGCAAGGGAAGTCAAGGAAATTTGGCCATTTTTTGATCTAGATCAAGTTTTTCCACCGGACCGTACGGGGCGCTGCCTTGTTGGACACAAGCCCTGCCGCTAGACTCCCCCAACCTTACAAGATGTAGTGGTTTTGTGCCGGGCAGCCTTGGCCGCCCGGTTCGCTTGAAGGAGGAGAAATCATGGCGCCGGAGGCGATACCACGGCCCGGGGAAGCGTCGCCGTCGACGGGATTGCATGTGCGCGAGGGTCCGCCGGCGCTACCCGCCCAGGTGATCAAGCGCGATGGCCAGCACGCCCCGTTCGAACTGGCGAAGATTGCCTTAGCCATTGCCCGCGCGGGCGCCGCGACCGGTGAGTTCGACGCGCGCGAGGCCGCCGAGCTCGCCACCGCCGTCGGCCGGGTGCTCGCGCATCGCCATGCCGGGGGCGCCCCGGGCATCGAAACAATCCAGGATTGCGTCGAGCACACGCTCGCCGCGGCAGGCCGGTTCCACACCGCGCGTGCCTATATCGTCTACCGTGATCGCCACGAGCGACTGCGGGCCGATCGCAAGACGCTGGTCGACGTTGCCGCATCGGTTGACGAGTACCTCGAGCAGAAGGATTGGCGGGTCAATGCCAACGCGAACCAGGGATACTCGCTCGGGGGCTTGATCCTCAATGTCTCGGGCAAGGTAGTCGCCAACTATTGGCTTTCGCACGTCTACGCCCCGGAGGTCGGCCGCGCACACCGCGACGGCGATTTTCATATTCATGACCTCGACATGCTCGCCGGCTATTGCGCCGGCTGGTCGCTACGAAACTTGCTTCACGAGGGCTTGAACGGCGTTCCGGGCAAGGTCGAGGCCGGTCCGCCAAAGCACATGACGAGCGCCGTCGGGCAGATCGTCAACTTCCTCGGCACGTTACAAAACGAGTGGGCCGGCGCGCAGGCGTTCTCGTCCTTCGACACCTACATGGCGCCGTTCGCCCGCAAGGACACGATGGGCTTCGACGCCGTGAAGCAGTGCATTCAGGAGCTTATCTACAACCTCAATGTCCCGTCGCGGTGGGGCACGCAGACGCCATTTACCAATCTCACGTTCGACTGGGTCTGCCCCGAAGACCTGCGCGAGCAGATACCGGTCATCGCCGGTGAGGAAATGCCTTTCCGCTACGGCGACCTGCAGGGCGAGATGGACATGATCAACCGCGCCTACATCGAGGTGATGACCACGGGCGATGCGAAGGGACGCGTGTTCACGTTCCCGATTCCCACCTACAACATCACGCCCGATTTTGACTGGAATCACCCCAACTGTGAGGCGCTGTTTGCGATGACGGCGAAATACGGGCTGCCGTATTTCCAGAACTTCCTGAACTCGGAACTCAAGCCCAACATGATCCGTTCGATGTGCTGCCGTCTGCAGCTCGATCTGCGCGAACTCCTGAAGCGCGGCAATGGGCTCTTCGGCTCAGCGGAGCAGACCGGCTCGCTCGGCGTGGTGACGATCAACTGCGCGCGGCTGGGCTATCTATGGTCGAACAATGAGATTGGGCTATACGCGCGTCTGGACGAACTGCTTGGCTTCGCGAAGGACAGCCTCGAGGTGAAGCGCAAAGTCATCCAGCGGCTGATCGACGAGGGGCTTTTTCCTTACACGAAGCGCTACCTCGGCACGCTGCGCAATCACTTCTCGACGATCGGGGTCAATGGCATCAACGAGATGATCCGGAATTTCACCGGCGACAACGACGACATCACCACGCCCTACGGGCACGCGTTCGCCGCGCGCCTGCTTGACCACATGCGCTCCCGCATCGTGGGCTTCCAGGAAGAGACGGGCCACCTGTACAACCTCGAAGCCACACCTGCCGAGGGCACGACGTACCGCTTCGCTAAGGAGGACCGGAAACGGTGGCCCGACATCTTGCAGGCCGGTACTGCGGACATGCCCTATTACACGAACTCATCGCAACTGCCTGTGGGCTTTACCGACGACCCATTTGACGCCCTCGCTCGGCAGGAGGAGCTGCAGATGAAATATACCGGGGGCACGGTATTGCACCTCTACATGAGCGAGAAGGTGAGCTCGCCTTCGGCATGCCAGGCCCTGGTGCGACGTTCGCTCGAGCGCTACAGGCTCCCCTACATCACGATCACGCCGACGTTCTCGATCTGCCCGCGCCATGGATATCTCAAGGGCGAGCACGAATTCTGTCCGAAGTGCGACGAATTGAAGCTGGCGGAGAAGTTGCGAAGGCTCGCGGCGTAACGTGCCGCACCACACGGAGGAAGCAATGGATGCAACAAGCGAATTGGAGCAACTACCCCAGGCGATCAGCCTCACCGATGACGAGCGTCAGCGTTGCGAGGTCTGGACACGCGTTATGGGCTATCACCGTCCCGTCGTTTCGTTCAACCTGGGCAAGAAGGGCGAGCATTGCGAGCGCCGCTTCTTCTGCGAGGAGCGCGCGCTGCGCAACCTTTAATGCCGTGCCGGTCGACACGAAAGGCCGCCGTGACGGACGCCGCGGCAGGGCCTGCAGCGGCGCCCGCCGCTGCACCGCGGCTGCGCATCGGTGGCCTCGAGCCGTTCACGTCGACCGATTACCCCGGCGCGCTGGCCGCCGTAGTTTTTTGCCAGGGCTGCCCGTGGCGTTGCGGCTACTGCCACAACCCGCACTTGATCGGCGCGCATGGCGATCACGAAGTCGATTTTGGAGGCGTCGTCGCGTGGCTCGCTTCCCGCCGCGGCCTGCTCGATGCGGTCGTGTTTTCCGGTGGCGAGCCGACTGCGCAACGGGAGCTTTCCGCTGCCATTGACGCCGTCCGCGCACTTGGTTTCGCGGTCGGTCTTCACACCGGCGGCGCATACCCTCGACGGCTCGCGGACGTGCTGCCGAGGCTCGACTGGGTAGGTATCGATGTCAAGGCACCTTTCACGCAGTATGCGACGGTGACCGGCGCATCCGGCAGCGGCATGAGCGCGTTTGCAAGCCTCGACCGCGTGCGCAGCGCGGGCATTGCCTACGAAGTTCGCACCACCGTGCATCCGCTCCTCACATCGCCGGATGCGATGGAACTGCTCGCGGTTGAGCTCGCCGCGCATGGCGTAGAACGCTGGGTATTGCAGCCGTTTCGTGCAACCGGCTGCGCCAACAAGGCGCTCGTCTCGGCGGCGCCGAAGAGCGACGCGCTTCACCGCATGCTGAAGCGACTGACCGCCCATGTTCCAGTGATCGAGGTACGCGTCTAGGGATTGCCGCGCGTCGAGGCCGGGTAATGCTTGAGGCGCGGGCGCATCGCGCACGCCATTGACACGACCAGACCGTGGCCAAAGCGGGGAATACGCGGTAAATTGGTCTTGCGCGGGCTGCCAGCAGTAATCTCGCCGGTCTTGACGTGAGGAGGGGATGGCCATGGTATCGAAATTCGCTCTGCTGCTTCTTTGTTGCGCAATTGCCGGAAACCCTAGTGCGCAGACTGCGCCGGGGAAGCAGGAGCAGATCAATCTTGACTGGAAGGAGGGCGCAGAGTACTTCCATTTTCCGGAAGGGGCGCAGCTCAAGGTGACCCAGCTGATATGCCCGCCATCGGCCACCGTTAGCGTTACCTGCAGGACGGCTACGCACTCGCGCTGCGGTTCCTGGTACCTGGGGCTTAACGGGACTGCCACGGCAGGCCCGAAGGGCGATACCGGAATCGCCTCTCTTAACTACAATGGCCCCGCCAATTCGAACTGCAGCGCGACGGTCGTCGTGCAAAAACCGTAGCTACATCGATCGGGTGGGCCTCTTCGGGACAGCCCGCGGCTCGCGACGGCTGCATTTGAGGCCCACCGGCTCCAGGGCCGCTTTGGACGCGGCCGACTTTCGCGGCAGTGCCCGGAATCGTTCGGGCCATAGAGCGCGCCTGGGTTACAAACCGGAGCAGACCCGTCGAGACTTCGTTTCACTTGCCCTTTCCCTGTGCCACCGGGTCGATGTCCATATACAACCATCCCTGCGAGCGGATTGGGTGCGGCACGTAATAGCGCACCCACGGGTGGGCAAAGGTGTCCTCGATTTCATTGATCGTCATGCGCCACGGCGCATAGGCAACGACTAATTCGGTCATTCGATCGAACAGTCTGGTCCGTTCCGGCGAATCGGGAAGCCGGCGCGCCTGCTCGAACAGCTGATTGAATGCAGGCAGGTCGAACCGCGCCTGGTTCTCTTCTCCTGCATTCGGACCGTAGAGCAGCTGCATGAAATTCTCGGCATCGGGGTAGTCCGCGTTCCATCCGTCGCCAGCCATCGGAATTCTGCCCAGCCGCGACATCTTGCGCAGCTCGGGCAATTTGTCCTTCTTAAACACGATTTTCAGGCCGATCGCGTCCATGTTCTTCTTCCAGAGTTCATCTCCCTCGCGCGCAGCCGAGGTCGGAGGCGACCAGCGCTCGAGGACCAGGGGCTTGCCGTCCGGGGTTTCGCGATAACCATCGCCGTCGCGAACCTTGTAGCCGTATTTCTCAAGCAGCGCGCGAGCTGCGGCGGGATCGTAGACCTGCGCGCTGGTCTTGAGGTCGGGGTCGTATCCGGCGATGTCCGGCGGAATCGGGCCGTTGGCGGGGAGCGCGCGGCCGTGGGCGAGGACACGGATCGCCTCGTCGATGTTGTAAGCCATGCAGATCGCGCGGCGCAGCGCGATTTTCTCCGGTGTGTAACCGCCGACCATCGAGTCCTGCATGTTGAAGTAAGTGTAGGCGACATTCGGGCGCACGAGCACCTGGTGGCGGATGCCTCTGGCCTGGAGATCCGGCTTCAACTTGCCGTTGACGAGGGCCTGGTCCACAAATTCGGGCGGCAACAGAAACAGATAATCAAGTTCACCGTTGAGGAAGGCAAGCCACTCCCCCTGCGCCTCTTCGATGATACTTATCTCCACTCGAGACACGAGCGGGAGGCGCTTGCCGTTCAATCCCGCGGCCACGGACTCGGATGCCGCAGGAACCGGCCCGGACGGCACGTAGGTGACCTGCCGATAACCCGGATTGGCGACCAGCTCGATGCGCGAGCTGCGCTTGTATTGCCCGAGCATGAACGGTCCCGTGCCCACCGGGTGGGCGCCGATGTCATTGCCGTATGCTTCGACAACCTCGTGCGCCATGGCTGCCGTATTGGGCACCGCCAGGACGTAAAGGAAACGAAGATCGGGAGATTTCAAATGGATCTTCAGGGTGTAGGGGTCGACGACTTCGAGGCCGTGGATCGGCGTGTCGTAATCGAACTTGCCGGTCTTCGCCGCTTTCTCGCGTGCTTCGTCGCCGCCGACGATCTTGCCTTCGAGCATCCACAGCCACGGCGACTTTACCGCCGGATCGAGAATACGCTTCAGGGCGTAGGCATGATCGGCGGCCGTCAGTTCGCGCGGCTTGCCCTTGAATGCCGGGTCGGGCGTGAAGAAGATCCCCTTCCTGATCTTCATCGTGTAGGTCTTGCCATTGTCCTCGACCGTGGGCATCGCTTCCAGTGTGCGCGGCACGAGCCTGACCGGACGCGCGAGGTAGTCGTAGTCGAGCATCGCGTCCATTATGCTGGCGATGACGGTGTCGGATGCGGCATCGGACGCGAACGCCGGATCAAAGCTGGTTTCGGCGATCGGAAACGCAACGTGCAGCGTCTTGCCAGGGTCGGCGGCATGAGCCGATGCGAATGACAGCGAACATGCAAAAACGAACAGCTGCAGTGCGCAAACGGGGCAAGAGCGACTACCGGATGCCATGACGGATACTCCGCATCGTTGCGGCGCACCGAGATGGGGCTCTGCGGGCGCCGGGACCAGGCGACCCGCATCATGCCGCCCCATCCCCCAGCAGGGCAACCGCCGCCACTTCGTTGCCGACGACCGAATGCGCTCGCAAACCTGATCGGTTGGCGACCTGAAGGCGGCCGCGCCGCGAAGCCTCGACAACGCGCGGATCGGAGTCTAGATCGACGCGCTGTCGATGAACGCTGCGACAACAGGATTGGCGCGCAAGCGTTCAAGATCCTTCGTTGTGGGCAATTGGGGCCGATCGCGCGCCGCGTTTACCATGCACAGGAACCCGAGGTGCTCGCCCTCGTCTGCCTGGAATTGGTGCCAGGTAAGCGGTGGGACGTGCACGAGATCGTGCTCCACGACTTCGTAGACGCGCTCGCCGACCAGGCAGCGGCCGCGACCACGCTCGACGACGACAGCGTGCGCATGCTCATGCCTTTCGAGCGTTGTATGGCCGCCGGGAGCCACCTCGAAATAGCGCAGCTGGCAGGACAGTCGCGGGTCATCGAACAGGAGCTGCCGTGTGACATAGCGGAACGGCGCATCGTGTTCCTGCTTGTAGTCGGCCACGGCAACCTCCTGCCAGCGCATCGTGCCGGATCGCCCGCGGTAGATAGGGGTATCCATGTTCGTTACTCCTGTCTTTCGGTCAACTCGGCGCCGGTTGGGTTGCGCCGTGCTCGACCTGTGCCGTTCTGACTGCGGCAACGAAGCCGCGCGTCCGCTCGGCCAGCCTGGCGGCTGGCGCAAGAAGCGCGCCTCCGATGAGCAGCATCACGTCCGGGCCGTAGAATGCGATGAGTTCGGCCACCCGATCCAGGGTCAATCCCCCCGCCGGAACCGGCAGCATAGGGGCGTAACGGCCCCAGGCGCGACGACTGTTTGACGCGATACCCGCACAATCGTCGCGCGAATAGGCGAAACGGCCGCCGAAGTTCGGAAAGATCACGGCATCCGCACCGAGCCAACGGAAAAGCTTGCCGAGCAGCAGCGGCGGGGCGACCCGTGCCGCGCCACCGTACGCAGGGTGGGCGATGACGGGCGTGTCGACATGGTTGGCAACAAGCTCGTGGAACGCCGGCATGCCGATCAGTGCGGGTGCAAGCAGTATGGCACCGACACCCTCATCGCGCGCGATCTGCGCTTGCGCAACGAGCGCACGGGGCGAGCCGACGAGGCTCGGCGCGTAGATGGACGCTTGCCCTGTTTCCCGACGGGCTCGGGCAATGGCGCGCTGGCACGCGGCGACGCGTTGCGCAAACGGTGAATAGGTCTGGTCGGCAAGGCCGTGATCGTCCTTGATGACGTCGACGCCGTTGCACGCCAGCGTGTAGGCCAGGCTTGCGAGTGCCTCGCTCGACAGGCCCTGCGGCTTGAGCGCCGCGCAGGTGAGTGGCCGGCGTCCCACTTGCAGTCGACGGCGGATGCCGTCGATGCCGAAGCGCGGCCCCGGGAAGCGCGCCAGCAACTCAGGCGGAAATTCGACGTCGACAAGCTCGACGTGGGTGTGCAGCGAGCTGTTGCCAAACAGCATGTTGATGGTCTGAGCCACGTCGCATCCGGTGGTCGCCATCGCCAGCCGGATCACGACTTCGTGCGGGCCGTCCTCGGCCGCGCGGACCGCGACGACGCGACCCATGATGTTTTCGGCGACGAACGGATCGGTCACGACGTCGGCGGAAACCTCGACGCTCTGCTCGAGGGCCAGGGTCTGCGCGATGGCTTCGAGTTGATCGGGCGCGGCGCGGATGCGATAGGTGACGTTGATCCAGGACATGGGAGTCACGTGCTATCCGGGAATGATACCTCGTGCGGCTGGAGGCGGGCCGCATCGGCCGCCGACGCCGCTCCTTCGCAAGGGCAGGGGCGCCATGAGCCCGGCGATCGACGCCAAAGCAGCGGCCGACTCCGGCTTGAACCCGGCGCCGTCATGTGTGGAAGAGCGACGGATCCTGCTTATCCTGGCAAGGTGCGCAGCAGGGCGCTGGCACCATTCCAGACGATCTGCACACCGATGCACAGCAGGATGAACGCCGTCAGGCGCAGCAGCACGCTCATCCCCGTCTCGCCGATCACGCGACTAATTCGGTCCGCGTAGCGATACGCGACCAGCACCGTTGCGGCGACCAGCGTGACTCCGATCAGGATCGCTGGTCCGTTGATGAGCAACGAGCGCACGCTGTGGGGGTGATTGGCGCCGATCGTTATCGCCACCGAGATTGATCCGGGGCCGACGGTGAGCGGCATCGTCAGGGGGTAGAAGGCGAGATTGCGCCTGGAAGGCGCGCTTCCGGGTGATGGCCGGTCAAGGGCATCTGGGTCCTGAAGAAGCCGCCAACCCAAAATGCTGACGACAAGGCCGCCGCCAACTTGCACCACGGGGACCGACAGTCCGAAGAACTCGAGCACGTAGGTCCCCGTCGCAACCGACACGAGCAACAGGATGAAGGCATTTACGGCCACCGACCATGCGAGCAAGGCGCGCTCCTGCGGGGCATAGGCGGAGGTCATCGCAAGAAAGATCGGGGCCCCGCCGAGCGGGTTGACGATGGGGAAGAGTGCGGCGAAGACGAGCAAAATCCCCTCGATGATCTGGCGCAGGTCGGCGGTCATTGGCGTGGCTACGGAGGAGGGTTCCAGAGGACGGGAGGCCCAAGGTTACACGCTGTGGCGCAAGCCCTGCCATCGACGGTGAGCGGCGGCATGGCGGTATCGGAGCGGCGAGAAAGCAGGCGGGTGGCGGGCGCGCGCCTCAGCGGTGACGCAAGACCCGGCCGTTGGCTCGTTGCGGGCCGACTCATCCCGAGCCTAGTGCCCGGTCGCAAGAACGACTCGAAATCGTGCCTTGCCACTCATCATGCGCTCGTAGGCCTCCGCCGCACGTTCGAGCGGAAACACTTCATTCATCGACCGCACGCCGGTTAACGCGCTGAAGCGCATCGTATCCTGCGAATCGATCGACGTCCCCGACGGCCAGCCCATGACGGAGCGACGCCCGCGGATGAGCAGGAGGGGCGACACGTCCAGTGGATCGGCCGCCCCGACGATGATCATCTTGCCGTCAATCGCCAGGCCTCCCAGCACCGCACTCATGGCCTTGCCGCTGGTCGCGGTGGCAAGCACGACTCTGGCCCCGCCCAACTTCATCAGCTCCGCGGCCGGATCTTGGGCCTGCGTGTCGATGTAGTGCCGCGCGCCGAGCTGCCTGGCCAGCGGCGCCTTGTCCGCCCCTCGCGCGATGGCAACGGTCAGAAAGCCCATCTTCGCGGCAAACTGAACACCCAGATGGCCGAGCCCGCCGATGCCGAGTATGGCGACGACGTCGCCGGCCCGCGCGCCGCTGTGGCGGAGCGAATTGAAGGTCGTGATCCCGGCGCACATGAGCGGCCCTGCCTCGACCGCTGAGAGCTCGTCGGGGATCCGCGCCAGCGCCTCGGCAGGGGCGATCATGTAGTCGGCGTAGCCGCCGTCGTAGCTGATGCCCGGTTTCTCCGCCGCGATTTGGCAGGTGACAAAATCACCGCGACGGCACGAATCGCAATGTCCGCAATGGCCGCCGTGCCAGCCGACGCCGACCCGCTGTCCCGGCGACCACCCGACAACCCCCGCTCCGACGGCATCGATGATGCCGGCAACTTCGTGACCGGGGACCCGCGGGTAGCGCAAACCGGGAAAAGCCCCCTCTTTGGTATACGAATCGCTGTGGCATACGCCGCAGGCCGAAACCTTGATTCTCACCGAGGTAGCGGCTGGCTCGGGGATTTCGCGTTCGACCAACTCAAAGGGCCCGTTGGGACGCGGGACCTGTACCACGCGCATGGCTGCCATCACATTCCTCCGCACGAAAATCATCCAGCATGAATGCCCGCGCCCGCGACCTGAATCCCGGGTTGCCGAGGGCAGCGCGGCGCTGGCGAACCGGCCTCGGGCTCATCGAGAACGACTGATTCAGCTCCAACAAACGCCCGCCCGGGTTCGCCACCTACGGCGGCGCGCGTTTCTCCGGCGAGCCCTAGACCCGGTCGAGGCCACCCCAGCGGCCGAGCGTGTGAAATTGTCTGTCGCCCATCGTGTCGGTGACGTGACTGCACCGATCGGGATGGGGAAGTGCGGGGTCGAGCGCGCCGGGGACCGTGTGGCGCAATCCGGCGCGCGTATCGGGGTCGGACATGGCCCGCGCGAGTGCTTCCGCGTCGGCCCAGATCGGTCTGCCCGACACGACACGCAGGTAGATGCTGCCCGACGCCTGATCGGCAAAGTTGATGCCGCGAAACCTCTCCACGCATTGCCGCAGAAAACCCGTATTCTGCTCCGGCGCGAGCAGTGCCTTGTCGCGATAGAGGGACTCCGGTCCGGTGGCGTCGATATTCACGCGCCGGTAGCGTTCGACGTCGAGCATGCCTCCTACGTCGAGCACGTTGAGCTCCTCGTTCCAACCGAAGGCGACCGTCCGCGGACGCTCGCCGTACTGCACGCTATTGTCAAGAAATTCGAAATGCACGCGCTTGTCCGTGCGCTGCGACCAAGTGAAAAACAGTTCGGGCATGCCCGAGTACGCCTCGATGGCGTAGGCGAGCGTGTCGTCGACCGCCTTGTATCGGCCAACCTCCAAGCCGCGGTTCCATGCGCGCTCGACGAGTGATTCGGGCGGCGTAAGCATGAAGAACAAGTACACGATATGCCCGAATCGCGTGAGCAGGTTGCTGCCCGCCTCATGCGAATCGGCGGCGAAGCTGTCAAAGCGAAAGCGATCGATCAGCAGGTGCGAGATGCGGCCACGCTCTGCCTTGCGCGCCATATAACGGTCGAGTTTCTGGTCGACAATATGCACTTCGTCGCCGGTGAACGGGCCGCCATACTTGTAGTGGGGCCCCAGGGAGCCGTAGTCGAGCAGTTGCTTGCGCCAGATGTCCGGGCTGATGACGGCGAAATCGCTCCAGCTCACTCCCAGCGTGCTGGCGAGCTTCCTTTGCAGCGGCCGCAGCGTGCTCTTCCCCGAGGCGGATGGGCCCTTGGTGTTCATGACCATCGGATGCTCCTGCGGCGGCAGCAGCCGATAGCCCTCCACGGCGACTGCCGTCCCAAGGCATGGCTCGATCTGCCGAGCGACCTCCTCGGTCCCGAAGTCGTTCCATGCAAGGTCAGTGGCGATGGACACGATAAGTTCGTGGCTTCCCCAGATGCGCCCGTGCTGCACGACCAGCGCGGTCACGACGCGCGCGAGCGCGTGGTAAGCGGCCCGGCGCAGCGCATCGTCGGTCGCCTGCGCCTTGGTTTCCCACTCGGCTATCCAGTCCCGCTCCCCGCCGGCGGGCGGCTCGGCAGCAGTCGGGCGATTTGCGCTTGCGCCGAGGCGCGAGAACAGGGCCGCGACCGATTTCCTGGGGGCCGCGGGCGCGGGTCGGGCCACATGGGCAGCAAACTCGCTTTGAATGATCGCCGCCAAGCGCAGCCTGGCCGCGTCGCAGGAAGCGGCGACGGTGGCCATTTCCGGCTCGATGTATTGCCCCAGCACGCGGCTGACGATGCGGCGAAAGTTGATGCCGAGATCCTCGATGCGCGGCCCATCGGGTACCGAGACATCGGCGGTGACGCGAACCAACAATTCATGCAGCGCCAGCCGCTGCGGCCGGAATGCCGCCAACTCACTCGCGTTCATGCCGGTGAGCTCGGACAACTCGCGCGCCCGGTCCCAGGTGGTATAACTATTCTCGGGCCGAAAAATCGTGCACAGGTGCCGCAGCTGCTCCGGCACCGGTGACTCGATCCCCGGGTTCCAGGGACCGAATTCGGCCGCACCGATTCCGCCCGTCTCCGTCATCGCGCCCGCCGCCCGTCGCCCAGTCCAGGGTTGCCCGAACCTCGCGCCCGCCGAGTGCCAGCCAGCCGGTAACGCCCTCGCAGCTTACACATTCTTACAATTCCATTGTCATCGGCAGCCGGAGATGTCCCGTTGAGGCAACCATACGCGCCGTAATCACGGCGGGTGCACGCGCCTGGAGCGTGTCGCAGCGGGTTCGTCGTCAAGCGTGCGCCCCGATCATGCCGGCAGATTGACTGGCCGCGCACAAGGAGGATGACGTATGAATGCTGCTTCGGCAAATCTTGCAACGCGTCGCCTGCCGCGTCAATCCACCGCATGCGCTGCGAATCGGCTGCATCGCCAGAGCCACTTTTCCAGGTGGCGGTGCGCAGTGGCGGTCGGCGGGCTGGCGCTTTCCGCGATGGGGGCCGCGGCCGCGGCACCGCTCATGGATCAGGCAGACGCAACGCGCCTGCTGGAGCAGACGACATTCGGGCCAACCGATGCTCTGGTCGCGCACGTGCAGTCCGAAGGCGTAACGGGATGGCTCAACGAGCAGTTCGCCGCCCCGGAATCGCAATACCCCGCCTTCCCCTACGCTCCACCCGACGGCACCACCTTCTGCGCCAGCAGCGCCGACCCGAACTGCCTGCGCGACAACTACTCGCTGTTTCTGCTGCAGAACGCCTTTTTCGTCAACGCGCTGACCAAACCCGATCAGCTGCGCCAACGCGTGGCCTTCGCCTTGTCGCAGATCTTTGTGACGTCCGGGGTCGACATCCACGTCGCGTACGGCATGGCCGGATACGAGCAGCTTCTCCTGGACAACGCGTTCGGCAACTTCGAGGACTTGTTGACCAAGGTCACGCTCTCGCCGGCGATGGGCGACTACCTGAACATGGTCAACAACAACAAGGCGGTGGGCTCGGTGCAGCCCAATGAGAATTACGCGCGCGAGGTCATGCAGCTGTTTACCATCGGAGTCTGGGAGTTGAACGACGACGGCTCGCTGCTGCTCGATGCCCAAGGCGCGCCGATCGCGACCTATACGCAAGACACGGTCGCCGGTTTTGCCGCCCTGTTCACCGGCTGGACCTATCCCCTGATGCCCGGGGCCACGCAGGGCAACCACAATCCGAAGTACTTCCTCGGCAGCATGGTCGGCGTGCCTGCGAATCACGACTTCGGCGCCAAGACGTTGCTCGAGGGTACGGTCGACGCCGCGGGCAAGCCCATGGCGAGCGACCTGGCGTTCGCCGTCCAAAACCTGTCGTCGCATCCCAACGTCGGTCCGTTCGTCGGCAAGCAGCTGATCCAGAAGCTTGTGACCGGCAATCCGTCGCCGCAGTATGTGGCCCGTGTGAGCGCGGTGTTCGACAATGACGGCACGGGCGTCCGGGGCAACTTGAAGGCGGTCGTCACCGCGATCCTCACCGACCCTGAAGCGCGCGGCGATGCGAAGACCGATCCGAGCTACGGCAAGCTGCGCGAACCCGTGCTCTTTCTGACGGCGGTCGCCCGCGCGCTGGGCACTGCTTCGGATGGGGTCTACTTCACCCAGCAGGCGAGGAATCTGGGGCAGGATGTCTTCAATGCCCCCTCGGTATTCAACTACTACCCGCCCGATTACGTCGTGCCCGGGACCAGCGTGCTTGGTCCTGAATTTGCCCTCCAGAACGCCAGCACCGCGATCAATCGCTACAATTTTGCCAATGCCTTTGCCTTCGGCACCATCCCGCCGCTTTCGACACTTCCCGGGGCCACCGGCACCCAGCCCAACTGGTCGGCACTGCAACGCCTGGCGGCCAATCCGGCAAGCCTGGTGGCAGAACTCAACAGCCTGTTAATGCACGGCACGATGCCGGCGGCAATGCAGGCGACGCTTTCGTCGGCGATCTCGCAGGTCCCGGCATCGGATGCGCTGACCCGGGCCAAGACCGCCTTTTACCTCGCGATCACCTCACCTCAATATCAAGTGGAGCGCTGAAATGGACCAACCACGGCAACCGTCGCGCCGCTCGTTCCTGCGCAACGCAATCGCGTTATCGTCCATCGGCCTTGCCTCGCGACTCGACTTGGTCAACCTGATCGCCTCGGCCAGAGCCCAGACCGCCGCGGCATCGGGCTACAAAGCCCTGGTGTGCATGTTCATGTTCGGCGGCAACGATGGCAACAACACCATCGTTCCCCTCGATTCCGCAGGCTACGCTGCCTACTCGAAGGTGAGGACGCCGGCTTCGGGAGTGCAACTGGCACAGTCCGCACTGTTGCCGATCGAGCCGGTGAACGTCGGTACTCCGTACGGGCTCCACCCCGCGCTTCCCGAGCTGCAGACGCTGTTCAACCAGGGCAAACTGGCCATCCTCGCCAACGTCGGCACGCTCACCCAGCCGACCACGAAGGCGCAGTACGACGCCGGACTGCAGCCCGTATCGCTGTATTCGCACGCGGACCAGCAGGCGCAATGGCAAAGCTCCATATCGACCGCGCCCTCGGAAACCGGCTGGGGAGGGCGCACCGCGGACCAGGTCGCCCAGCTCAATGCCGGCTCGGCCCTGCCGGTGGTTACCTCGCTTGACGGCACGGTGCTGTTTACGAGCGGCGCGGCAACCATGCCGCTATCGATTCCCGTGTCCGGAACCTTCGCCTTGCAAGGCTACGGCGGCTCGGCGCTTGCCAACGATCGACTGGCGGCCCTCAAGCAGCTCCTCGGCCAGGCTTCCGGCAACGACTTCGTGACTGCGTTGAACACGATCGGCAATCAGGCGCTGGCCCTTTCGGCCACGGTCAACCCCATCCTCTCGGCAAGCTCGCCCCTGGTCGATCCGATCTTTGCCGGCCTTAGCAGCGACATTGCCAGCCAGTTGCACCAGGTGGCCAAGATGGTCGCGGCGCGACAGGCGACCGGCGCGGCGCGGCAGATATTCTTTGTGCAGCTTGGCAGCTTTGACACGCACAATGACCAGCTCAACCGGCAGCAAGCCCTGTTTGCGGACCTGTCCCCGGCCCTCAAGGCGTTCTATGAGGCCACGGTCGCCGTCGGCGCCGGCAGTCAGGTGACGACGTTCACCCTGTCCGACTTCAACCGCACCTTTCAGCCCTCCTCCGGAGGCGGTACGGACCACGCGTGGGGCAACCACCACTTCATCCTCGGCGATGCCGTCCAGGGCGGCAACATGTATGGACCGTATCCGCAGCTCATCCTGGGCGGGCCCAATGACGCAGAACAGCGAGGCCGGTGGTTGCCGACATACGCGGTGGATCAATACGGCGCAACGCTGGCCAAGTGGTTTGGTGTGGCACCGGCGTCATTGGGAAAGGTCTTCCCCAACCTGGCGGCTTTTCCCAGCAGCGACCTGGGGTTCATGACCTGATCGCGGTTGCCGGGTCTCGGCCTGTCCGGCCTGGCTCACAATCCAGCGACGACGATCATCCGGGTGGGTCAAGCGGAGATTATCGGCGCAACCAGGCGCCTGGGCTGGACGTGTACCTCGACACGGTGCTCCCGTTGGTCGTCGACAAGAACAACGACAGCGCCCTCCTGCAAGACGCCATCGACGCTCACTCCTGCCGCGTCAAGGTCATCGTCATTCGACCCTATCACCCGTCGTACCAAGATGTCGTAGTAAGTTTCGCGATACCGGTAGCGCAGCGCGAATTCGTTCCACTCCGGAGGCAGGCACGGCGCGAAACAAAGGCGATCGCCTTCCAGTGTGAGCCCCAGCAGCGACTCCACAACTAGACGGTACATCCAGCCAGCTGAACCGGTGTACCAGGTCCAACCGCCGCGACCGGTGTGGGGCGCCAGCGCATAGACGTCGGCGGCCATGACGTAGGGCTCCACTTTGTAAATCGCAACACCCGCCGGTGTTCGGGCGTGGTTTAGCGGATTGATCATCGCTGTCAATTCCCAAGCGCGAGTGCCGTCACCAAGCGCCGCAAATGCCATCGCGGCCCAGATCGCCCCGTGGGTGTATTGACCGCCGTTCTCCCGCACGCCGGGCACGTAGCCACGGATGTACCCGGGCTCGAGATCAGACGTGTCGAACGGGGGATCGAGAAGCTGGATCAGCGCATGATCGCGACGAACCAGACGGGTATTGACCGCGTTCATCGCCAGGCGCGAGCGCGCAGCGTCACCGACGCCAGAAAGGACTGCCCAGCTCTGCGCAACCGAATCGATCTGACACTCGGCATTGTCAAGCGAACCCAGCGGTGAGCCGTCATCGAAATACGCCCGGCGATACCACTTCCCATCCCAGGCGTTCTGCTCGATCCGCTGGTGCAATTGCATCGCCTCCGTCTCGCACCGGTCCGCAAATGACCGATCGTTGCGCAAGCGCGCGACCTTGGCAAATTCTCTCAGGACGTGACAGAGGAAGAAAGCGAGCCAGACACTTTCGCCCTTGCCGTGCCTGCCGACGAGATTCATGCTGTCGTTCCAGTCGCCGGAACCGATCAGCGGCAATCCATGCACTCCGAATCGGAGACCATGCAGAAGTGCCCTCACGCAGTGATGATAGATATTCGCACTCTCTTCGGAGCGGAGGGGCAAGTCGTAGTATGAGTCGTCCTCCGTACTAACCGCGCGGCCTTCGAGGAAGGGCGCGGTCTCGTCGAGAATCGACAGGTCGCCCGTGCTCAGAACGTAGCGGCACGTCGCCAAGGGCAGCCAAAGGTAATCGTCCGAGCAATGCGTGCGCACGCCACGTCCCGACGGCGGATGCCACCAATGCTGGACATCGCCTTCGATGAATTGACGACTCGCACAGAGCGCGATTTGCGCGCGCACGAGGCTCGGGTCGGTGTGAACCAGCGCCATCACGTCCTGCAGCTGGTCGCGGAAACCGTAGGCGCCGCCCGACTGGTAGTAGCCACTGCGTGCCCACAGCCGGCAGGCCAGCGTTTGGTACACGAGCCATCCGTTGGTCAGTATGTTGAGGGCCACATCGGGCGTCTTCACCTGTACGGCATTCAGCGTATGTCGCCAGTGCCGAGTTACTGCGTCGAGCACGTCGCGGGCGGCCGCAGATCCACGAAAACGCAGCACCAGCCGGCTGGCCGCGTCCGAGTTGCTGGCCGCGCCAAGCCGGAAGACGATCTCGCGCTGCTGCCCTTCCTCCAGGTCAAAGCCAACCTGGATCGCGGCGCAGGGGTCCAATGCAGCGCCAACCTTGCCCGAAAGGTGTGTGCGGTACATCGCAGCTGGATCGCGCGCCGTACCGTTGCGGCCGAGAAATTCGGTGCGGTCTCCGCTTACCGTTCGAGTGGCTTCGTCGACGTCGAAGAAAGCCACCCAGTCCGAGAATTCGCCGTGGTACGGGTTGTGAGCACACAACGCGCCATGCCTGGGATCGATTTCGGTCGTCACGTGCATCGCCGATTTCGCCCGCACATCGCCCAATGCCCATTCGATGTATCCGGTGGCGGTCAGCCGCCGGGTGCGGCCTGAATGGTTGCTCACCTTCAAGGAAAAAAATTTGACCGCCGCGTCGAGCGCCACAAAGAGCGTAAGTTCAGAGCGAATTCCGTCCTCAACGTGCTCAAAGACGCTGTAGCCGAATCCGTGTCGGGTGACGTAGGACGCAGCGTCTGCGCGGGGGGACGAAGTGGGTGACCAGAAATGGCCAGTTTCTTCGTCGCGAAGGTATAGGACCTCTCCGCTCGACTCGCTCACCGCGTCGTTTTGCCACGGGGTGAGACGAAACAGGTGGGCGTTCTCGGCCCACGTATAGCCGAGCCCGCTTTCCGACACGACCGTTCCGAAGGAAGGGTTAGCAAGCACATTGACCCAAGGAGCGGGTGTTCGGACTCCTGCTCCGGGGGCGATGACGTACTCACACCCGTCTGGCGTGAATCCGCCCATGCCGTTGAAGAGAATCAGATCGTCTCTTGTCGAATCGACGTCCGCGGAAGCTTGGAGTCGATGGGTACGGGCCGGAACCAGCCGCGGCACTTGTACCCCGGCAGGTACGCGACGGTTGATCTGGTCAGCCAGGGTGCCGCGGCTGTCGGTGATGATCGCGCGAGCCACGGAATGGAACAGCACGCGGTCCTCCGTGGATATCTGTTCCGCATGCCGAATGAAAATGCCCCCCGGCCGATCGACAACGTGCGCCTCGACACCGGCGGCGATCAGCCCGATGATTTGGTCCTGGAGCTGCTGCCGGTAGCCGTTGCGATCCTCGTTCCAGATCACCAGGTCCACGGCCAGCCCCTTGAGGCGCCAATAGGCGTGCGCCTGCACGAGCTGGCGCACGAGTTCGATGTTGGCGGCATCAGCAATTTGCAGCAACACGATCGGCAGGTCACCGGAGATTGCGTAGCCCCAGAGGCCGGATTGCCCGCGGCGGTTTCTGACCAGAACACTTGCGGCTGCGCGCAACGAAGCGTTGGCATAAATGACCGAGCTCGCGAGGCGGCCATAGAGTTGCGAATCGGCCTCGGAGGCGTTGAGTTGCCGCAGGACCACCTGGCTGTGCGTCCACGTCAGTTCGAACGCACGATCCGCGAGCCGGGAATCCTGGTACTTGTCGACTAGGTGCAGTACGACATCTCGCGTCTCGCCGGCACCCGAAACCATGTCGATCGTTACCGTCGCCCCGGCCTCTAAGGGGACTCGCTGCCGGATCGCCGCTACAGGATCCAATACCGAACCCTCGGTCCCCGACAGGGGGCCGGGAACAGTCATTGCGAGTGGCGCGGCAACCGAGCCGCCGCGGCCGATGAAACGCATACGGTCCGTCTCGAACGAAATCCCTGGCGTATGCACTCCACGCACGGTCATCAGATGAAACATCCACGGCACCCGTTCTTCGCGGGAGCGTGGGCGGCGCGTGCACAGAATGGCTTGTCGGCCCCGGAGAATCTCGGTTTGCACGAAGAGATTGCTGAATGCAGGGTGCAATGCGTCCGCAGCCGCCGGCGCGAGAACCACCTCCGCGTAGCTTGTCACGTCAAGTGTCCGGGAGGTCCGGGACCGGTTCGTGATGTGAACCCGTCGCACTTCGATATCGTCTTCAGGGGAAACCACGATCTCGGTGTGCGTCTCGAACTCGAGATCTCTGCGTCGAAACTCGGCCCGCCCCTCCGAGAAGAGTGCTTCGTAGCGTTCTGCTTGCTTCAGTGTGGGCTGATACGCCGTCGACCAGAACTCCCCGCTCGCCTCGTCGCGGAGATAGCAGAAGCTGCCCCAGTTGTCAGACGTGCTGTCTTCGCGCCAGCGGGTCACAGCCAGGTCCTTCCAGCGACTGTTCCCGCCCCCGGCATTCGTCACCATTACGTGGTAGCGGCCGTTCGACAGCAACTGCACCTCCGGAATCGCAGTGTCCGGGCTGGTAAGAACGCGCACCGGTAGCCCCGGACCGCCCTCTGCCGCGCGCAGATCCGCAAAGTCGGTGGCATACGCGTGAAACAGCGTGGCTCTAGGGATGCGCTCCTGGAGCAGCAGCAGCGTCGCTTGAAAGAGCGGGTCCGACTCGAATCGCTTTTGCATCGGTCGCTCGAGGAGCACATAGGCGCAGGAGAGCAGGCTCATGGCCTGGTGGTGTGCCATGAACGACCGGACCACCGCGCTCGACTCTCCGCGTCGCTGCCGTGACGGCGTGTAGTCGATGGCCTCGAATAGGCCCAGCCTGCCGGCCAATCCGCCAGCGGCGAGACGTTCCAAGTTGATGCACGCCGCCTCGGGGGCGACCATCAGAGCGAGCGCCGACGCGTACGGTGCCACAACCAGATCGTCGCCGAGTCCGCGTTTCAGGCCCAATCCCGGGACCCCGAACGCGCGATACTGGTAATTGAGCTGGACATCGACGCTGTTGTAGCCGCTCTCGGACATTCCCCATGGCACACCCCGTTGCCTTCCATACTCGATTTGTCGCCTTACCGCGGCCTGGTAAGTCTGATCGAGCAAGGTATTTTCATAAGTCGGCATCACCAGCAGCGGCATGAGATATTCGAACATCGAACCACTCCATGCCAGCAGGACAGGCTCTCCACCCGCGGAAGTGAGAAGCCGCCCAAGCGCGAACCAGCTTTCCTGTGGCAACTGCCCCTGCGAGATAGCGACGAAATTGCCCAATCGCGCTTCCGATGCAAGCAGGTCATAGTAGCTCGCGTCGCAGCGGCGCTCGTCCACGTTGTATCCGGTCACCATCTGCCGGCGCACCTTGTCAAACAGAAAATCGAAATCCATTGCAGTCAGCGCTGCCGCCTCCTGCGCAAGTCGATCGATGGCGGCCATTCTTTCTCTTGCGTGTTCCGCACCTTGCATGACCAGATGCCGCAGCGTGTCGAACGGGTCTCGCTTTCCTGCCGCCGGGCTGTCGTCGCCCCCGCGATCTGATCCCGGCGGCCATGGCACATGCGGCGTCGCAAGCTCGCGCAGTGTCGGGATACCGGTGGCACCCGGCACATCGGAGCCCGTTCCCGGCATCGTTCGCAGCTCGAGCCACGGCGCAAGAAGAATCAGATCGTCACGTAGCTCCGCGCACTGGCGGGCGAGCGCCAGGGCCCAGAAACAGGCTTCATCTTCCGGGGTCCCGGCGCGACAAAGCGTGATTTCCGCAGCGGCAGCTGCCGCGCACGCTGCCAGTCGGTCCACTTGGACCCAGGCGTCGACCAGGGTTGCCGGTCCGGCAACTGCCGCCGAGGCAAGCGCTTGTTCGAATTGCACGACGGTAGGCGGCGAATCGTTGCCGATGGCATCTGTCAGAATCCGGTACGTGTCGCTCATGCCCTCGAACCATCGGTGCTTGAGGATGGGGGCGTCGATAAGCTCCGTCAGGCCAGGGCGCAAAGTAAGCAGATGGCCGGCGAGGTTGCCGCTGTCCACGCTCGACACGTAATGAGGAGCGAGCGGCAACCGCGTTTGGGTGTCGTACCAGTTGTAGAAGTGCCCCCGATGGCGTTCCAGCGTCTCCATACTGCGTAGTGCATTTGTCGTGCGCACGACAAGCTGCCCGGTCGACAGATAGCCGAAATCATGTGCTGTTAGATTGGCAAGGAGCGCCAAACCCATGTTGGTCGGCGAAGTCCGGTGCGCGACCCTGATTGACGGATGTTCCTGCACGTTGTCGGGCGGCAACCAATTGTCGCCCGGGCCGACATGCGTCTCGAAATACGCCCACGTTCTTCGTGCAAGTTGGCGCAGGAATCGGGTCTGGTCAGCCGTTAGCTTCGCCTGTCGTCGCGCGAGTGGCCGACTCACCCACCAGGCGATGGCGGGCGAGGCTGCCCACAACAACAAGATCGGTGCGGCAATCGGTAGCGCCGCGGGATGAATGAGAGTCAGGCCAATCCACGACGCAACGGCGATTGCCGGGGCGATTGCCATGGAGCGATAGGACACCAGCAAATCCGTTCGGTCGCGTTGCTCCATTGCACGATCCACGTCGCTCGACGGGTCCCATTCCAGCAATCGCCGGCGGGTGATCAGCATCCGCGCGATGGTGCGCACGATCGCATCGAGGCTGAAGAAGGCTTCGTAGGGTAGAAACGCGAGCGCAAACAGCGCCTGCACGACGCGCCTGCGCGCGGCGCGCTCGAAGGCTGCCAGATGCTGTCGCAACGCTACTTCGACCGGTTTGTCGGCAAGATCGGAAAACGATGCAATAACCGATGGCACCAAGAGAGTCCCCGCGACGACTGCAGTCCACAACCACGCGGGCAACAGAAGCGTCCATCCGAGCAGCAGCAACAAAGTGAGCGCGGCCGGGACAAGGCTTCGCCGCAGGTTGTCGAATATCTTCCATTGCGACAGCATCGAAAGCGGGTTGGCCTCACGACGCCCATCCGGGCCTCTTACGCGCCGCCGCAGCCAACCGGCAAGTTGCCAGTCACCACGGATCCAGCGTCGCCGGCGGGCCACGTCTGCGCGGTAACGCGCCGGAAACTCTTCATACAATTCAGCGTCGCTGAGGAGCCCGGCGCGGGCGTAGCAACCCTCCAGAAGATCGTGGCTCAGGATGCGGTTTGGCGGAAATCGCCCTTTGAGCGCGCGCTCGAAAGCATCGACATCGTAGATGCCCTTGCCGATGAACGAACCCTCGTCGAAGACGTCCTGATACACGTCCGAAACCGTCCGCGTGTACTGGTCGATGCCCGGCTCCCCTCCGTACAGGCGTGCGTAGCGCGACCGGTTCGTGCCGGGCAGGCTCACGGACACGCGCGGTTGGAGGATGCCGTAGCCAGACGTCACCACCTCCCTGCTCGTGTCCTTCCCGAATTCATCGAAGCGGGGAGCATTCAACGGGTGTGCCATGGCACCCACAAACTGCCGCGCCGCGTCACGCGGCAGCTGCGTGTCCGTGTCCAGCGTAATGACGTACTTCACCTGCGAGAGGCTGGCCGTCGCGCCGACGATGAGGGCAAAGCGGTCGGAAGGGCAGGCGCCGCGCAGCAGCGAGTTCAAGTCGGCAAGCTTGCCGCGCTTGCGCTCGCGACCCATCCAGATTTGCGCCTCCGCATTCCAACATCGAGGGCGGTGAAAGAGATAGAACACACTGGCCTCGACGGCAGAGCCAGCACGGGCGCCGTTGCCATTGTCACTATCCGTTCCCGACCGTTGCTCGCCCGGCCCGTATTTCCGGTTCAGCTCGTTGATCCGCGCCTCGGCCACTTGAAGCAGCCGCTTGTCCCCTGGGAGCGATTCCTCGGACGCGTCCGGAAAATCGGTCAGCAGGCCGAAGTGCAAGTGCGCGTCGCGATTAGCCAGGAACCGGACCTCGAGCGCCTCGACCAGGTTCTCGATGTTGCGAACGCTGGTTAGCATCGTTGGAACCACGACCAACGTGCGCGCCTTCGCCGCAATCCCGGCGGAGAAATCCATTCGCGGCAAGGAGTGCGGCGTCACCAGCAACGTCGCCAGCCAGTTGACCACCGTGACAGCCACCTGACTCGTAGCCAGCAGGCACAGCACGACGACCAGCGCCAGCGTTTCTGAGTCCACGGCGGCGGTAGGGGTGTTCGTGATGAGGTCAACCGAGAGGACCCCTACGATCAGCCCGATGGCGCCGAGATAGAAGACCAGGGGAGATCTTCTGCCGACGCTTCGCCAAGCCATAGCCATCGAAATTTCGGCCGCAGCGACGCGCTCCAGCTCGGGTCGCCCCTTGTCGATCAGATAGAAGCCGACGTGCGCGACCCGATCATCGCGCCCGTTGCCGGCGGCCCCGGCTCGAGCCAAGTCGAGGGCCTTCGTGGCCACCTCCGCTTCCGTTAGTCGACCCTCCTTGGCTATATTCTCGACCGCGTGGCGGTAACGGTCTCGCGTCGCAAAGTCCATCGCGCCATAAACGGCTTGCGGATCCTGACGCAGTATTTCTTCGACTACGCTGATCGATTCGACGAACTCGCGCCAGTCGATCGCGCTGAGGGTGCGCAGGCTGCCTATGCTATTGCTGATCGAAACCTGGTCCGACGCCTGTAGCTGGTTCTCCGCTTGCACCAGCTGTTCGATCGTGCGATTCGATTCCGCGAGCCACTGCTCGATCCATGTCAACGCCAGGGCCAGCGCCGCACTCTGTCCTTGCAATCGGCGCGCGAGCTCCGCCACGAACGCGCTGCCCATCGGTGGCGTCGACCGCGCCATGTCGGCGATGATGAGGATGAGGCTTTTGGGATCCCGCTCGGCTGTTTCCATCATCCGGTCGGCCCAGGCATTGGCCAGATCGCGCTCGGCCCTTCCGGCGGCAATCCGCATCCCGACGCGACGAAGATTCTCGATCAGGGCGAGCCGCAGCATGATCGGGATGGCCCAAAGCTCGCCTAGCTTCAGCGTGGTAACCGACTGGTAGGCGGCTACAAAGCGGCTCAGACTGTCGGCGTCGACCCGGCCATCGCCGTGGGAAATCGTCTCGAGCGCGATGTCGTACACGCGCGGCAGGCCTGCAGACGCACCCGACTCAAGGCGCGGCAATTCCCGGCTGTAGCCCCGCGGCAAATGCCTCTTGGCCGTTCCGATCTGTTCTTCGATCAGATGGAAATTGTCGAGCAGCCATTCGCCGGCCGGGCTGATGCGATGGTTGCCGGATACCGCAGCCGTCAATTGCCTGCAGACGCCAATCAATACGCTTTCGTTCGCCGCCAGCCGCGGCAGAAGCTGGTCCCGCGACCGACGCGGCGTCAGCCGATGCGCCAGCGCGAGGGTCTTGCCATACCGCTCCATCTGCTCGGCACTGAACAACTCCGATCGGAGCGGCAGCTCCGTCGCCAATGGCAACCCGCTGCTGGTCAAGCGCGCCCTGAACTGAGTCAGGTGGCCGAAAATCGACGTGCTCCTAGTCACCAATTGCCTAATCCCTCTCTACACTTCGATGGCCACATGGCCGCGGTCAATAACGCGGCCCGCGTGGCTGGTGACGTGGACGATTCTGCTTCGCCAACGCGGCTCTCCGCGAACCGCCAAAACGGCAAGCTCGCCGCCAGACCCCATCACTCCCCGAGCAGTTCTGCCAGCGGATGCAACTGTTCCACGTGCTGCGACACGACTTTGACGATGACGATAATGGGAATGCTGAGCAGCATTCCCCACACGCCCCACAACCAACCCCAGAATAACAGCGAAATGAAGACGGCGGCTGAATTCATATTGGCGATTCGTCCGGTCATCCAGGTGGTCACGAAGGTTCCGACGACGGTGGCGATCGCAAGGAATGCGCCGGCAACCAGTAGTGCCATTGCGAACGATTCGAATTGCATGAAGGCAGCCATTCCGGTTGCGATGGCCGTGATACCCGGGCCCAGGTAGGGAACGATGTGCAGCAACCCGGCTGCAGCGGCCCACGCTCCTGCGTTCTCGAGGCCGATCCAGTGAAACGCGACCCAGCTGAGCAATCCCACCAGCAGGTTCGTCGTCAGCAGCATGAGCATGTACTTCTGAATGGAGCCATTGATGTCGTCGAGAATATGCACGGTGATCTTTCTCTTCGACAACGACGGCCCGGTTATTCGCACCAGCTTGCGCTTGAACGTGTCCCCGCCGAGCAGGAGAAAAAAGACCAGGAATACGACCATCGCCGCCTGACCCATCACGCCGAGGGCGCCCATCGAACTTTCCCACAGGAAACTGCTGAGCTTGAACTTGGGCTGGTCCACGATGACATGGGTAGCAGGTTGACCCGGGACCACGGAGCCACCGGCCGCCTGCGTGGTTGCTTTTTCCACCGCGGTTGCCGCAGTTTGCATTTTCTGCAAATTGCCAATCTGGCCGATCTGCATGCGTCCGAGGGCAGTGGCGAATTTGGCCGCCGCTTGGGGCAACTGTTCAATGATAGTTTGCATTTGGCCGCGCACTGAATAGGTGCCCAGAACGAGCGCGCCGATCACGCTCGCCATCACGATAACCGTGCCTATAGCGCGTGGGATCTTGATTGCTTCAAGCCACGCGACGAGCGGATAGAGCGTGTAGGAAATAACGATGCCCAGCAACAGCGGCACGATAAACGACTGCGCCCACGACAGGGTGAAAACCGACGCGAGCGCTGCCAGAATTCCTAGCGCGAGCCCCCGCGCGTCGACCGGCACCCGCGTTGCGGGAAGCGTGACGAGCGACTCATCGACGGCAGATCCGGGTGGGTCCGCGGCACGCGCCGAGTCAGCCGTACCGATGGAAACCGGAACGGCCGCGGAGTTCATGAGGCAGAGACAAACAGCAATGTTGGTCGGCGCATATCACCTCGTGGTCCCTGCGCTCGCTTTGATTCATGGAGCGCCCATTGACCGATTCCTTTGGCAAGATCACCAGCGTTGCGACCGGCTCGCTGCTAACCCTTCTCCTGGCCCTGCTTTGGTTCCTGCGCAGGCCCCTTGCCTTGGGGTGTCTTCTCCTGTGCCTTTGGTGCCTGCTGCTGATGCGGTGCTGACGCTTCCTGGGGCTGCTGCGGCTGATGTTGGGCCTTCGGTTGCGGCGCAGGTGCCTGGTTCTGGCCTTGCGCCTTCGAGGCCTGCTGATGCGGTGCTGACGCTTGCTGGGGCTGCTGCGGTTTATGCTGGGCCTTCGGTTGCGGCACAGGTGCCTGGTTCTGGCCTTGCGCCTTCGAGACCTGTTGCTGATGCGGTGCCGCCGCTTGCACTGGCTGTTTCTGATGTTCGGCCGGCTGCCCACTCTGCTGCGGAGCCACCTTGGCCGCAGCGGACCGCTGACCCCGCGGTTGTGGTTGTCCACGTGGCGCGGCGGTAACGCTTTGCTGGGACGAAGAAGGCGGGATGGAGCCGCGTTGAGCTTGCTGCGGAGTGGATTTTGCCTGAGGTGCTGACGGCCTTCCCTGCGCAGCAGTGGCCGCAGCAGGTTGCGCTTGCGGCGTCTGGTTGCGTTGCTGCACAACGACGTCGTGCGGCTGGTAGCGGTAGTTCTGGCTTTGTAGCGCCTGCTGCTGCGCCGCGGCTGGATATCTATTCCCGGTATATTGCCGCTGGTATGTCGGCAGCGGAGCCGGGGCAACTACGACACTGCGATTCCAGGTGTCCCAACCGTGTCGACGCTGACTCCATGCATCGCCCCAGTGCTCATCCCAGCGCGGCGCCGCATCCGCACTCCACCCTTGAAAATACGCAGGTGGTCGCCGGTAGTAACGCACCGGGATGCGCAGGACGAACAACGGCACCGCTTCCGGCGCGACGAGCCCCCAAGGCCCGTTGTACCAGGAGCTCGCGTACCAGTTGTCCTGTTGGTAGACCCAGTACATGCCATCGTAAAAGAAATAGTTCGAATCCGCTTGCGGAGCGTAGTAGACGGGGTAGCCCGGCACGGCAACCAGCTCCGGGTACGCCGGTTGGTTGATCCCAATGCTCGCCCCGGGAAGGTTGATATCGATGCTCAACTGGGCAAATGCCGAAGGGATCGAGCAAAGCAGCATGCAAAGCAAAAACAGTCCGTTGCGCATTTTCTGTTCTTCAATTCAATAATTTGTTGGTCACTTCATCTCAGATGAAAGCTGCCGCCGAAAAGCCCAAGTAAGCCGATGACGATCAGGTAAATGGCGACGATATAGTTCAACAACCGCGGCATGACCAGGATGAGGATGCCGGCGATGAGCGACATGAGTGGACCGATACTCAGGTTCAGGTTCATGGTGCAGTCTTCCCTTCTTCGTATGAAATGGAGGCGGCAACGTGCATCGCTTCATGCACAGTCTCCGCACACGTGGTGGAGCGGTCTGTGCGATTCCGCACATACGAAACCCCCGGGGGTCGGCACAGATGGGCGCGACAACGCTCCAGGCAAACGCGGGGGTGGCCTGCAAGGGCCGGTCGGTTAATGAGCGCGTCGGAGACCCAAGGATAGTGCGGCCGCGGGTTCGCTGTGGGTGGTTCACCGTCCAGAACGCGCATGCACGAGCACGCAAACTGATCGCCCAGGTCCTGGCGAGAGGCCGCCGCGCTTGATTACGCTGTCACTGCGTCGAACGCGGCGGAAGCAGAACCTACATCTTTTGCTGCACGTCCTTTGCCGTATCGTGGACCGCCTCGCCGCCTCGCTCGACGTCCTTGCCTGCGCCGGCCACGGTGTTACAGCCCGTGATTGCGCTGACTGTGCCCAACATGCCAAGCATCATCAGTATTGTCAGTAACTTCCGTATGATGATTTGTTCTTTCTGTGAAAAACGCAGTTGGTCGAACACCGGCAACGCGGCCTAGCGTGCGCCACGGACCACAAAATGATAAGTAACCAGGACCAACATGGCGCCGACAATGGCGACGAAGAAGCTGTATAGATTCAGGCCGCTGACACCGGCCATCCCGAAGGTGTTGAAAAGCCAGCCGCCCAGCACTGCGCCAACGATGCCGAGAACGACGTCCAAAACAAAACCCTCGCCACTCCTGTTGATGATCTTGCTGGCGACAAAACCGGAGACCAGTCCAAGAACAACCCACACCAATAATGTCATGATCGACTCCGAATTCTGTAACGGTCAGGCCCCGATACCGACAGCGCGGCGGGGCCAGTTCACCGCACTTCTTGATCGCCTTGCGTCAAAGATCAGCGTTTCGGATCCCGTGCCGCGCGATCATTTGCGTTGGCCTTATTCCGCGCCTACAATTCCACCGAGGGCGAGCCAACACACCAATGGCAGTGTGGGCGCAGTCCTCCGCACAGTCGGTGCGGTAGCACACACTGATTCTGACACGGTCCGCGCATTGCAAGGCGCCTGCTCGATCAGGCGATGCGTGCGCTGCTACCGGTACATGAACGCGCAGCGAGCGAGCGCGCTTCATCTCCGATAGGGTTTGCGGCCGAAGTAGAATCAGCGGCAAATCGTCCGAGGGGCGCCGTGGCAAGCCGGTGTTCGTTACGACACGAATCCGGCCGCAATGGTTTAGACTACAGCGATGGCGCCTGCCAGACTGAGCCGCAGCGTGGGGGAGGAATCGCGCCCGGCCGCGAAGGTCAGGTCGCGCATGGCTGCGCCGGCAGGCCGTAGTCCCCACCAAAATCACCTCCTCGACGCTTTGCCGAGCGGCGACCTCGAGCGCATCGCCCCCCATTTGGAAGTGATACCGATGGGTCTGGGTGAGGTCCTGTACGAACCCGGCGCCCGTTTGCGGCACGTCTATTTCCCCACCACATCGATCGTTTCGCTGCTGTACGTCATGGAGGATGGCGCGTCGGCGGAAATTGCCGTCGTCGGGAACGAGGGTATGCTCGGCATATCCCTGTTTATGGGTGGCGAGACAACCCCCAGCCACGCCGTCGTGCAAAGCGCAGGTTACGGGGTGCGCCTGAAGGCCCAGTTGCTGAAGGAGGAGTTCGCACGCTTCGGGCCCATGATGCATCTGTTGCTGCGCTACACCCAGGCGCTGATTACCCAGATGGCTCAAACCGCGGTTTGCAATCGGCATCATTCGGTCGACCAGCAGTTGTGCCGATGGTTGCTGTTGAGCCTAGATCGTTTGGCGACGAACGAGCTTTCCATGACCCAGGAATTGATCGCCAACATGCTGGGTGTCCGGCGCGAGGGGGTTACCGAGGCCGCCGGAAAATTGCAGGGGGCCGGCCTGATCAATTACCGGCGTGGCCGGATCACGGTTCTCGATCGCCCAGGGCTGGAAGCGCGGTCCTGTGAATGCTACCGGGTTGTGAAAACGGAGTTTGACCGTCTCTTGCCGTACGTTGCCAAGTAGCTTTTCGCGCTTCTCCCGGAGCCGCAATCGCCGCGAGCCGGGTGCCTATGTGCGCTAGCGCGCAGACGGCGCAGCCGCGCCGTCCTAGTCTCGCGCCAAACGCAGTAGGTGAGACCAGCCTTCTGTCGGCAGCATTGGGAATGGAATTGCGCCGCAATCCTCCGAGTGCTGACGGGTGGGTTTCTCCGGCTCGAGAGGAGAAATCGGTGCCATCGACCCAACGCGCCGCCGTAGTCAACCGTTTGCTTGAAGCGCTTCCGGGTAGTGACCTTCGTCGAATGCTGGCAGGTTGCGAAACTGTCGAGCTAGCCTTTGCCGAGGTGCTGTACATGCCCGGGGAGCGCCTTAGCCATGTCTATTTTCCGCTTCGGGGCTTCATCTCGCTGATCATGGCGGTCGACGGGTCAACTTCCCTCGAAGTCGGCCTCGTCGGAAACGAAGGCATGTTCGGAGTTCCGCTCGTGCTCGGAGTGGATGTGTCACCGGTGCGGGCAGTGGTACAGGGTGCGGGATCCGCGTTACGAATGGACGCCCCGGCGTTCTGCCGCGAACTGGGCCGCAGCAAGGCGCTGCAACGCGAGACCGACCGCTATGTCTTCGTCCATATGTGCCAGCTCGCGCAGACGGCGGCCTGCACGCGCTTCCACGTGGTCGAGGCGCGGCTTGCACGATGGCTTCTGATGACCCAGGATCGCGCGCACGCGGACAACTTCCACGTCACGCAGGAATTCCTCGCCTTGATGCTGGGCGTGCGCCGTGTCGGCGTCACCAAAGCGGCGAGTTCGCTCCAGGCACGCCATCTCATTCAATACAACCGCGGCGATATCACCGTGCTTGACCGGCGCGGACTCAAGGGTGCTGCCTGCAGGTGCTACGACGCCGATCGGGAATCGTACGACCGAATCCTCAGTTAGTCGTTCCCGGAGGTAGAGCCTTCGCCGGCCATCCTGTGCCGGAAGCTCTCGCCGGTCAACGTGCGCCTCAGGGTGCGACCACGCTGTGTCGAACGTGCGCGGCAGGATCCCGCTCTTCGGCTGACCGACCCCATGATGGCCAGACTCTGCGCCATACCGGGGAGCGTCAGTTGCCACACTGCGCCGAAGGCGCGGCGTGATTTCCGTGCCTTGGGTTCGCCAACGCACCGACTAGCTCGGGGTCCGGTGCCATGGTGATCCTGGTAGGCGTGGATCATGACCAACTCCTGGACACCATTTCGAGAAGCGGGCAGCCTTTGTGCCGGGCTGTTGATCGGCGTGTCCACACTTGTTCCCGCGTTCGCGATGATGGGGTCGGCCCCCGGCTATTGGCAGCCGTTGTGGGTCTTCGGTGCGCCGGTCCTCTTAGCGCTTGGATTCGCGCTGCAGCTCCTCATTACCGCCAAGCCGCGACCCCGGCGCGTTGCCCTGAGGTTTGGGGCTTAACGCAGCTGCATCGAGTTGAGTCATGAACGATGAGCCGATACTTCTCCGCGGCGAGGCCTCGCGTGAATTGCGGGACGGGTTTTGCACCGCACTGGAGGCGGATGACTATGCTGCGCTTCGAATTCTGTCCGCCGAACTTCGCGGTTGCGCCGACATCCTGCCGCGCTCGGTGTGTGTGACGCTAGGTCTCCCACGGGGAAGCACTTACGCGCTCGCTGTGTTGACCCTGTTCGCATTGTGACCTGGGCTGTCGCACAACCTTCCGGAACGGCGCCGGCTGGACGGCCGTGTAGCTCGGCGCGCAGATAGCTCACCGGGCGGCGGCGCTCCCGGCGTGACGCGGGCGCTAGCCGCCAAGATAGGCCTCCTTGACGAGGTCGCTGTCGAGCAAGTCCTGACCGGACCCTTCGAGCACGATACGGCCGGTCTGGATAACGTACGCCCGGTGGGCGATCGCGAGTGCGCGGCGGAGGTTCTGCTCGACCAGAAGAATGCTCACTCCGGCAGCGTTGATCGCGACGATGGTGTCGAGAATCCTGGTGACAAGCTTCGGCGCGATTCCCCACGACGGTTCATCGAGCAGCAGCAGTTGCGGGCGCGCCATCAATCCGCGTCCGATGGCGAGCATCTGCTGCTCGCCGCCGCTCATCGTTCCGGCCAGTTGTCCGCGGCGCTCCTTGAGGATCGGAAAGAGCGCGAATACCTGCTCCAGCGAGGCTGCGACATCCGCCGCATCTTTCCGCGTGTAGGCGCCGAGCTCGAGGTTCCTGGCCGCGGTAAGCCGCGGAAACAGGCGCCGGCCTTCGGGAACCAGCGAAATGCCTTGCCGCACCCGGTCGTGCGGCGCCAGCCCGCCGATGTCGCGGTCCGCAAGCACGATGCGTCCGGCATCGAGACGATTCAGACCCGCGATGGCTCGCAGCGTCGTGGATTTGCCGTTGCCGTTGCCGCCGACGAGGGCGACGATTTCGCCCCGCTTGAGCGAAAGACTGACGTCGTGCAGCGCTGGCACGCGCCGGTAGCTGACCCGGATATGCTCGACGGCGAGCATATCAAGCGCCGAGGTACGCGGCGAGCACCACGGGGTCCTGCGCAATCGCGCTCGGCGGACCGTCGGCGATCTTGCGCCCGGCATCGAGCACGACGATGCGATCGGCGATCGGCATGATCGCCTCCATGACGTGTTCGACGATGATGCAGGCAATATTGCGGCTGCGAATGCGCAGAACGAGGTTGGCCGCCTCGCGTACCTCGGAGGGGTTCAGCCCCGCCATGACTTCGTCCAGCAACAGCAGTTTCGGTCCGGTCGCGAGCGCGCGGGCGACTTCAAGCCGCCGTTGCTCGGCCACGGTCATCGTCCCGGCGATGGAGGCTGCGCGCCGGTCCAAGCCTACGAACGCCAGCGCATCCAGCGCAAGGTCACGCGCATGCCTGACGACCTTGTTCCGGATCATCGCCCCGATCATGACATTTTCGCACGCGGTCATCGACCCGAAGGTGCGCACGATCTGAAAGGTCCGGGCGATGCCCCGTCGTGCAGCCTGTTCCGGCGTAAGGTGCGCCAAGGTCTCGCCATCGAATTCGATGCTCCCGGCGCTGGGCGCGTGGAAGCCGGCGAGGCAGTTGAACAGCGTCGTCTTTCCGGCCCCGTTGGGGCCGATCAATCCGACGATTTCGCCCCGATCCACCGTAAAGCTGACATCCTCGTTGGCGCTCAGGCCGCCGAAGTGCTTGTACAGACCGCGCACGTCGAGCAGCGGCGCCGTCATGGCGTGCCCCTTGTGCTGTCCTCGCTGGCGGCCAGTTTGGGCCCGAACCAGCGGCGCTCGAATTCGCGCCACCATCCCATCACGCCGCCTGGGTAGAAAACGGCGACGCCGATGATCAGCAGGGCGTAGATGATCAGGTCGGTGCCGCGACCCGTGCCGCCAAACAGCGCCCGCGTCGATTCCTCGATCGCGGTGAGTATCACCGCGCCGACCACCGGCCCGCCCATGCTGCCCACACCGCCCAGGATCGCCACCAGTGCGATCTTGATCGACAGCGAGATACCCATGGTCGAGCCAGGATCGATGAACAGCTCCTTCTGGGCGTAGAACGTGCCGCCGATCGCGGTCAGGAAACTGCTGCTTGCGATGGCGATCAGTTTGTATCGGGTGAGGTCGATGCCGACGCTGCGCGCTGCGTCCGGCTCGTCCTTGATGGCGCGAAAGTAGTAGCCGAGGAAGCTGCGCTCGATGAGCAAATTAACGCCCAGGGTCAGGAGCAGCAGCCCCAGCATGATGTAGTAATAGGGCACCTTGGACTTGTTGAACACAAACCCCCACCAGCCGGATTCGACAACGGGCAAGGAAAGGCCGACGGCACCCCCGAGCCAGTCCCAGTTGGTGACGACAATCTGCAGAATTTCGGCAATGGCGATGGTTGCCATGGCGAAATAGTGGCCCCGGAGACGGAAGCATGGCCAGCCGATCGCCAGCGCGAACAGCGTGGCCACGGCCCCGCCGGCGACCATCCCCAGCCAGGGCGAGAGGTTGTATTGCAGGAGCAGTTGAGTCGACGTGTAGGCCCCGATGCCATAGAAGGCGGCGTGCCCGAGCGACACCTGCCCGGCGTAGCCGCCGAGGATGTTCCAGGCCACGCCGGCCTGGGCGATCATCAGCACCAGGATCGCGTAGTTCAGCTGGCTGGCATTGGCTACCAGGGAGGGCAGGGCGATGGCCAGCGCGAGAACGGCGAAGAGTGCGGCGCGTTTGGCGGCCGCGTACCCCGGCGCCATCGAGTTCCCGGTAACCGGCGGGTCTTGTGGCATTGCGCGTGGCAACGGGAAACTCACGCAAACGCGAGGCACGCCCGGACCGCCTCAGGCGCGTCCGAGCAGTCCCTGCGGCCGCAGCAGCACCACAAAAAGGTAGAGCGCGAGTACCAGGGCCAGCTTGTACTGCGGTCCGACCAGGAAGCCGCCCAGCACCTCGACGATGCCGACGATGATTCCCGCCCAGAACGCCCCCGCGACGCTGCCGAATCCCCCGAGTGCCACGGTGACGAATGCCACAAGTATGAAGTTTGCCCCGACTTCCGGGAAGATCGGAAAGAACGTCGACAGCAGCGCGCCGGCAATGCCGGCACACGCGGCGCCGATGCCCCAGGCGAGGGCAAACATCTGCTGCACGTCGATCCCCATCAAGGCCGCCGCTTCCTTGTCGGCGGCGGTTGCCTCGAGCGCCGCGCCGAGCCGCGTGCGCTGCAGAAACCACCACACCATGCCCGTCACGACGATGGCGCCCGCGGCGGCGACGATCTGCGGCAGCCCGAACTGCAGCCCCGCGAACGCCACCTTGCCGTCGACGATGCTGTGATTGATGCTGCGGAAATCCGGCTTCCACAAGAACTGGGCGAGGCCGCGGAACAGGATCATCAGGCCGAAGGTAGTGAAGATTTGCGACAACATCGGGGCACGGATGATGCGCCGAATCACCAGGTGGTAGATCGTCGCGCCGAGCGCGAACAGCAGCAGCGCCGTGAACGGCAGGGTGAACATCGGATCGAGCGCCCATAGCGCGAAGCCCCAGAAACTCGCGTACATGCCGAGCATCAGAAACTCGCCGTGGGCGAAATTGACGATGTCCATCACGCCGAAGATCATGGTCAACCCCACCGCGACCAGCGCGTAGATCAGGCCGATCAGGACGCCGGAGAGCAGGGTCTGCAGCAGGATGTCGAAGTAGGCGCCCATGTCTTGGGGTCGGGCCGCGAGCGATCCGGCGTCAGCCTGACGCGCACCGCGACCCGGCCCAGCGGGCGCCCGCCCCGGGGCAACGCGGCGCGGCGAAGCGGCCGAAGGCTATTTTCTCTGGTCCCACTTCGGCATCGGCCAGATGACGTCCTTGGAGGCGAGTTCGAACGGCCAGACCGTCACATATTTCCCATCCTGTACCTGCACGATAATGCCGCTGCCCAGCGTATTCTGGCCCGTGGCATCGAACTTGATCCCTTTCCACGGCATGATGAGCTTGCTGCCCGGGATGTTTGTCTCCGAGAGCGCCTTCTGGATGGCTTCGGGCTTGGTGCTCCCGGCGCGGTTGATTGCCTCCGCCAGGGTCATCAGGCCGGTGAAGCTCCGTGCCGAGTTGCCGTTGAAGTTTGTATGGTAACGCTCGAAGTACAGATCGTTGACCTGCTTGATCAGGGGATTCTTGCTGGCCAGGTCGAGGGCCCAGACTTCGCGGCTGAGGATGTATTCGCCGTCCTTGCCCAGCGTCTTGAGGAATTCCGAGTCGTTGAACCCGGCGTCGTTGGCAAGCAGGGCATCCGGGGACACGCCCAGTTCCTTGTAGGTCTTGATCGAGAGGATCGCATCGCCCAGGTACGACGACTGCATGATCAGATCCGGATTGGCCGCCTTGATCCGCTGCACTTCCGCCGTCAATTGCGTGCTCTGGGCGGGGTACAGGATCTTCTCGACGATCGGATATTTCTGTTCGCCGGCGAGCTTCTCCTCGATCTTGGTCGTTTCGGTGCCGAACAGCGTGTTTTCGTTGAATAGCGCGATACGCTTGACCGAGATGTTCTTCTTTTTCTCGACATCCTTCAGGAAATCGAAGAAATTGGCAACGAACAGTTCGTCGTGCGGAGTCGTGCGGAAGAACCACTTGAAGTTGCGTTGAGTTAGCGTAGCCGAGGACGACTCGGGATTGACAAAGGGAATGCCATCGCGTTCCGCAACCTGGCTCGCGGTATTGGTGACGTTGCTGAAATAGCAGCCGACCAGGGCGACCACTTTCTCCTGCGAGATAAGCCGTTCGGCCTCGGTGGCGCCGATTTGCGGGTTGCCCTGATGGTCGCCAAAGATGAGCTTGATCTTGGCGCCCTTCAGGTTGGGCAGGCCGCCGGTCGTCGTCAGCGGCAGATTGAGCCCCCTGGTACCGTTGTTGATCAGGTCGGCTGCAAGCTCCAGCGCGTTCTTCATTTCCAGGCCGGTCGAGGCGGCCGCGCCGGTGAGCGGATAGATTACGCCGATCCGGATCTCCTCCTGCGCGAAAGCCGGCCGTAGCAGCAACAGCGCCAGGGCAGACACAAACCAGGGCCATAAACGTTTCATCGCCGTGCTCCTTGATTGAAGATTACATCGATGCCGTCGCGCCAGCCGGCGCAGTCGGTTGCCTCAGCATGAGGCCAGTTCGCGATTCAGCCGGTCGGTCAGGAGCATGCAGCCGGGAGCATGGGTTATGCAGAATGCCGGACGAGCTGCCGCAACGACCGCCTGGGGCGTGACGCCACAGGCCCAGAAAACGGGCAGCTCATCAGCTGCCACTGCGACCGCGTCACCATAATCGGGCCGCGCAAGGTCTTCGATACCTATCAGTTCGGGCTTGCCGAGATGCACGGGCGCGCCATGGACCGCAGCGAAGCGTGACGTTATTTGAACCGCCCGAATCGCATTCGCCGGAGTGAACGGCCGCATCGAAACAACCAGCGGCCCGTGGAATCGGCCCGCCGCCTGCGTGGCGACCGAAGTACGATACATGGCGACGTTGAGCCCAAGCTCGACGTGCCGCAGCGGAACGCCGGCATCGATCAGCGCCTGCTCGAAGGAAAAGGAGCAACCGATGACAAAGGTAACCAGGTCACCGCGCCAATGACTGCCGATGTCGGTGGGTTCGTCGACCAGCGCGCCGTGCCGCCAGACGCGGTAGCGTGGAAGGTCGGTCCGGATATCGATATTGACGCCGAGCGCCGGCAGGGCCGTCTCGCCGGGCCCGGAGACCGCGAGCAGGGGACAGGGCTTGGGATTGCGCTGGCAAAACAGAAGAAAATCGTGCGCCTCAGCGGAGGGCAGGATGACGACGTTGCCCTGTACATGCCCCGGGGCGAGGCCCGAGGTATGCCCGCTGAAGGCTCCCGCTCGAATCCGTTGCCGGATCGCGGCGAGGTCGGTCGCAGGCCCGGCGGGTGCCGGTTTCACTGCAGCGGTCGCCAGCATATGAGCACGCCCGAGATGGATCCGATAGCGACAGATTGACAACCGGTCACGACGCGCGCCATGGCGGTTTCGTTGCGCTTCGTGCACTGATTGTACAGCAGAAGCCCGGTGAGGAACGCGGCCGGCGGCATGGGGTGAGCCGAGTAATCCCAGCGCTTGAATCTCCTCCGATTACAATGGCCTCCATGGTCAAGAAGCTCCGCCTGCACGCTGCCGATCTGCGCGGGGTCAACCGCTTGACCGTCGACGCGATCGCGGGCGTGGTCGACCTGGTCGAAGCCATGCACACCAACATCGCCAGCGTCCCGCGGATTCTTGCCAAGCCGGTGCCAGGGCGGACGACGGGCATCACGCGTCTGGTCTACCTCAGCATCCGCGGCGTGATCGGCTTGGTCGGCCACGGCCTCGACCGACTTCTCACGCGACTCGAGCCCTTGCTCGGCGAGCGCAGCACCTGGCCAGGGCGCGAGGGGCTGCTCGCTGCGCTCAACGGCGTCCTCGGTGACTACCTGGCGGCGTCGAACAACCCATTGGCGATCACCATGCGCCTGCGTCGCGGCGGCATCCCGTTGCCGGACGGACGCCAGGGGTTGGCCGCGGCCATCCCGCAAGCCAGCGGCAAGTTGGTCGTGCTGCTGCACGGCTTATGCATGAACGATTTGCAGTGGCGGCGCAAGCGACACGATCACGGCGCCGCACTGGCGCGCGACCTCGCCTACACCCCAGTCTATCTGCATTACAACAGCGGCCTGCACATCTCCACCAACGGACGCGCGTTCGCCGAAGCGCTCGAAGCCCTGGTGCAACTCTGGCCCCTACCGTTGACAGAAATCGTGCTCATCGGCCACAGCATGGGCGGGTTGGTTGCGCGCAGTGCCTGCCACTACGGCGCCGAGGCGCGCCACGCTTGGCTGAGGCATCTCGACAAGCTCGTATTCATCGGTACGCCGCATCACGGAGCACCGCTCGAGCGGGGTGGCAACTGGGTCGACATGTTGCTCAGCGCGAGCGCGTACACCGCCCCCTTGGCCCGCCTGGGCAAGATCCGCAGCGCCGGCATCACCGATCTGCGGTTCGGAAATCTGGTCGACCGGGACTGGGCGCGGCGCGATCGCTTCGCGCGCGCTGGCGACGCCCGCGAGCCTGTGCCGCTACCGGACGGTGTTGCGTGCTACGCGATGGCCGCGACCACCGGCAAGAAGGCGGGCGATCTCGGTGATCGCCTGCTCGGCGACGGCATCGTGCCGCTGCAGAGCGCGCTCGGCGAGCATCCGAATCCGAGGTTCGCCCTGACCTTCCCCGAGTCGCGAAAGTGGGTGGCCTATGGCACGAACCACCTCGACCTGCTCAGCCGACCCGAGGTCTATGCGCAGCTCAAGAGCTGGTTGGTCGCAGCGCCGTAAGCGCCCGGTTCAGGCGTAGCGGCGCAACTGGCGCGCGAAATCGGCCAGGGGCATGATCTGGCTGGTCTCGGCGCGTCGGCACCAGTCCTGCAGCTGCGCGACGAGTTGTTCGCGCGTCGCCAACGACCGTTCCCACACCGCGGTAAGCTCGTGACGCATCGCATACATCGTTTGCAGGACCTGCGATTTTGGCAACAGCTCGGCCAGCCGCTTGCGCTCGTGTTCGCGCAACAGCTTCTCGTCACGGTTGAGCCACGGTTCGACTGTCTGCAGCGCTACTGCGTCATTTGGCGCCAAGCGTCGCAGCTTGGCGAGTTCATCGCGATAGGCGCGCCGCAAGGACCGCCCGTATTGCGCCAGCACCGCGTAGCGACAGGCGACGATCGCCTGCAGGGTCTGCGGGTCGACAACCGACTTGGCCGCGGCCAATCGCGGTGTCGGCGCGGTGTGTTTTACCCGTACCAATCCGATCGCCGCCAGCAGCCGGATGTAGAGCCAGCCGATGTCCACCTCATACCACTTCATCGACAGCTTCGCCGAGGTCGGATAGGCATGGTGATTGTTGTGCAGCTCCTCGCCACCGATCAGGATACCGAACGGCACGATGTTGGTGCTCGCGTCGGGAGTCGACCAGTTCCGGTAGCCCCAATAGTGGCCGATGCCGTTGATCACGCCCGCGGCCCAGAACGGGATCCACGCGATTTGGGTTAGCAGAATGAGCATTCCCGGCACCGGGCCGAACAGGAGGATATCGGTCGCCCCCATGAGGGTGAGCCCGACAACCTGGAACCGGGAATAGACATTGCGTTCGAGCCAATCGTCGGGCGTGCCGTGTCCGTAGCGCTCGATCGTCTCGGCCTTCCTGGCTTCCTTGACGTAGAGGAACACGCCGCGCCACAGCACCCGGTTGATGCCGAGAATCTGCGGACTATGCGGATCCTCCGGTGTGTCGCATTTTGCATGGTGCTTGCGGTGCACGGCAGCCCACTCCTTGGTCACCATGCCTGTAGTCAGCCATAACCAGAGGCGGAAGAAGTGACTGAGCGCGGGATGCAGGTCGAGCGCCCGGTGTGCCTGGTGCCGATGCAGGAACAGGGTCACGGCAACAATCGTGATGTGGGTAAGCACCAGGGCGACGGCGAGGTCGCCCCACCAGGGCAGGCTGAAGATGCCGGAGAACATGATAAGAACTTTCGTCGCGCCTTGGATGGCTCGAAAATACCGTCGCCGGGGGCGACTTGCTTTGATCAAAGTCAAGCTGTGTGCCGCCAAGCCGGGCTCAGGCGGGCATGGGCGCACCCTACGGCCCCCGGGGCCGACCCTTGGTGGCGGCCGGCGCGCCGATCGCGCCCGCGCTTATCCCTTCCGGGCATGGCGCCGCGACAGCATCGTGCCGCGGCAGCGCGGGGCGCCACAGTGACAGGCGAATGCGCGCCGCGCCTGCCGGGTCAATCGGCCCTCGTAGTCGAGGCAATAGTCGTACCGCAGCTCCTCGCCGGCTCGAATCGTGCGCTTGGCGAAGATGAACAACCGGCCGTCATCAGTTTCCCTTGCCTCGCAATTCGGATCGCAGCCGTGGTTGATCCATCGCGCGGCGTTGCCGCGCAGGCTGGCATCGATGACGGTGCCGTCGGCGAGCTCGAAGAGCATCGTGTGGTAGAAATCCGCCGGGTCGCTCGCCGGCCGCTCGTCGGCGACGGGGCGCGGCAACCGCGTGCCGCGGTATTCGATGATGCGGGCGCCCTTGCGAATCGTCCGCGTCGCGAATACGCCCCGGCCATGCGTCGGCGAAAGGCGAACGGCGTAGGGCGCGGGCAACGTTGGAGGCGGCATGCGAGTCCGAATGCAGGGCGTCAGTCGCTGTGCCGGCAACGGCGCGTCAGCGCGGGTTGGGCCCGGGTGATAGGCAACATCGAGTTAGACGGAAATTCTTCCAGTTCAATGCAATTTCCCGCGCTAAGAGCCTCAGCGGTAATCGAAAAAACCCGATTGGAACGTGGGCCGATGCCGGGATCGAAAAATATGATGAGAAATGCCACCATTTTTCGCTGCGCCCAGGCGTCAAGTCATTCATAATCGGCGGCATTCTGTGACTCAGCAATAGGATGCACCCGCGCGTCTAGAGCATGCCTGCATCCACAGCATCCATCCACCTCGTTGGAGCGACGCAATGCCCGATTCGGCCGATCGTACCGAAGATGCAATCAACCAGAATGCGATTACCAGCATCGCCGAGGAGATGCATTACCCCCTGCCGATCGTACGGCGGGTCTACGAAGCCGAGTTGGCGCGCCTAAAGGCCGGTGCGCGGATCACCGATTATCTCGCACTCTTTGCCGCGCGCCGTACGCGCGCCACGCTGCTGACCAGACAAGCCTGAGATCGGCCGCGCCGTACTCGGCGCGCCAGCCTTGCAGCAATCGACCTGAAAGATCGCGACCGGGTCAGGCGGCCTGACGCGCTTGGCGCCAGCTCTGGACTCGGGCCAGGTGCGCGTCGGGTTTCTCAACGGTGACGGCGACCGGACCTGCGAACACGTCGCCGGTCTCGCCGTCAAGCGACAGCACCTCACCCTCGCTGAACACGCGTCCGGCCAAGGTACAGCGGCGCAGTGCGAGGTCGACGCTGAGCTTGTCGCATCCGACCACGCAGACCTTGTTGAGCTGTCGGGCCACGACCGCGGCGTGGGCAGTGCGGCTGCCGGTCGCTGTGAGCATGCCGAGCGCTGAGGCGATGCCGGCAATGTCCTCGGTCGACGCGCCCTCGCGGACCAGGATTGCGGCGCGACCGAGCGCGGCCACTTTGCCCGCGCGCTCGGAGTCCAGCGCGATCTCGCCAATGGCGACACCGCCGCCGGCGCCGACCGCGCGACAGAGGGCGGCGCCGGAGCTCGCTGCCACGACGCGCGAGCGCTGGATCTTGGCCAAATCGATGCCGGATAGCCTCTCCAATGCGACCGCCGGTTCGATCATGCCTTCATCGACCTGATCGATCGCCATCCGGAGCGCTGCCCACGCGGTGCGCTTGCCGGTACGGGTCTGCAGCACATAGAGCTTGCCGTCCTGCACCGTGAACTCGAATTCCTGCGTGTCGCAGAATTCCTTTTCCAGCATGCGCGCGGCTTTCACGACCTCCTGGAACACCGCGGGCAGGACCGTGCCAAGACGCTCGCCATCGGGGATGTTGAGCCGTCCCGAAACGACATCGTCCCCCTGCGCATTGAACATGAAATCCAGATACAACGCAGGTTCGCCCGATGCCGGATCGCGGGTGAACGCCACGCCCGCGCCGGATGTCCCGCCGGCATTGCCATATACCATCCGCTGCACCGTGACCGCGGTTCCTGGGTCATCGGACAGTTGATTCAGGCGCCGGTATTCAGTCGCCTTATCCGCCGCCCAGGAGGCCCAGACCGCCACCACCGCCGCTTCAAGCTGGCCAAGCGGCTGCTGCGGAAAGCCATGTCCAACCAACTCCTCGTACAGCTCGAGGTAATCGCGCGTGAGCATGCGCAAGCTCTGGAAATCGAGTTCGCTTGCCGACCCCACTGCCGCCTCCTCGATGCGCGCCTGCAGCGCCGCGTCGAACCGGGTTGCCGGAAGCTGGTGCACCACCTCGGCAAACGACCGCACGAGGCGACGGTAGCTGTCCCACACGAGCCGTGCGTTCCCGGTGAGGCGCAGCAGGCCCGGCACCGTTGCGTCGCATATCCCGATGTCGAGAACCGTTTCCAGCATCCCCGGCATCGACACCGGCGCGCCGGAACGTACCGAAAGCAGCAATGGCTTGCGCGCACTGCCGAAGGCAAGTCCACTCGCGCGCTCGAGATCGCGGACGCGCGCGAGCAACAGCTCGCGCAATCCGGTTACGGGTATGCGGTCGTGGCGAAAGTACTCCTGGCAGAATGCGGTACCGAGAACGAACGCCTGCGGCACGGGCATGCCGGCGCGATCGATGCGCCATAGGTTGTAGGCCTTGAACCCGATCGCATCGGGGCTCGGCTCGGTGTCCGGTAACGCCCCGCAGCCGATGAGCAAGACCTGATGCTCAAGGTCGCGCAATGTTGCTCCCTGGCCCGGCATCCGGCTTCAGGCCACCATGACGTGCCCGAGCACATAATCGCGCATGCGCAGGCTGCAATGCATGACCGCGTCTGCGGCGTGTTCGAGGTTTCGTGTCGTCTCGTTGACCACATGCAGCACGCGAAAGTCGGTCGCATTCCGAGCAAGCGCGGCCTGGATGCCGCGCTGCGCGTCGTCAGTTTCATGTTCCAGCGCCATGACGCGATGCGTCGCGTCAAGAAAGTCCTGCATATCCTCGCGCGCGCCTCCACGCCGGACGTGCCTGGCGGTCTCGACGACTTTCACGTATTCCTGAGTGACCCGGACGAGCAACGCTCCTAAAGCCTGCAAGTCCGGTCGCGGCGCCGGAGCCGACGCGCCGGAGGGTAGCAGGGTCAGGCGGAAGGCGGCCTCCTCCAGTTCGTCGGCGACATCATCGGCGGCCTCCACGATCGCCCGGAATACCTCCGAAGAACCCGCGTGCTTGCTCGCGGCGCGCGCCCGATTGACCAATTCGTCGGCGCGACGCTCCCATTCCTTGGCGCGCAGCGCGTTGCGTTTCAGAAGTGCGTCGGCACCGGCGCCGTGCATGCGCATGAGGCTGTCGCGGACCCCGCTGGCTATCTCCACCACCAGCGCGGCATGCTCGCCCGCCAGGTCATAGACGAGCTGCTGGCCGGTGCGGAAGTAGTTGAACAACTCGGCGCGCACGGCATCCTGGATGAACGCTTCCGGCTCGTTGCGCACAAGGCTTTCGGCACAGGCCTTGAGCACGAAGCGCAGGTATTCGGTCGCTTCCCTGGAGCCGAGGATCTCGTCGAGCCGCTCGCCGAACCGGACCTGACCCTTGACGGCAAAATCCAGAGCATCGTAGATCAGCTGCTCGCCGCCGGCCTTGAGAAAGGCCATATGACCGTGGTCGTGCTCGGCCGCCCAGGTGAGCAGGGCCACTGCTTCTCCCTTCGACACAAGGGCGCGGAGGCGCTTGCGCGCCCGGTTCCAGTCGATCAGGTAGACCAGGCGCGAGCCGAGAAAGGCGAGGTAATCCTCGAGTTCGGCTTCGCTGCCGGCCGTGAAGGCGCCGACCGACAGATGGTAAACGCCGTCCTCGAGGGCATCGTCGCGGCGCGAGCGGGTGTCCTCCCAGTCGACGGCGTAACGCTGAAACAGCCCCTGAAAGAACAGCAGCCGCTGCAGGTGAACGTCCGTGTAGGTGAGCGTGATGCGGCGATCCTCGATGTGGACAACAAGCACGTGCGCATCCGTCGTGCCGATGTCATTCTGCAGCACGAGTCGGTTACGGTCCCGGGTCGCGGTGGTGGCCAGCCCCGGATGGTCGAACTTGAGCGGCGCCGTCCGTCGCACGCCGCGCATGAAGGCGCATACGCGGGGTCGATCCGCCGCCTCAAGGCCGTAGGCGCTGGCACCGTCGATGTTTTCGCTGGCGATGTCCTTCTGCACCGAATTGAGCGCCTTGTGGGCGTCCATCACCAGCAGATGCAACGTGTCGCCACGATCGCGATTCGCCGCCGTCAGCACATCGATATCGCCGGCTCCGAGCACGTCGTCGGGGGCGGTCGGGGCTTCGAACTTCAGGCGCATGAAACGCGGGCCCAGCTCGTGCCCGTCCCTATTGGCCAGCGGGCGCAGCATCGCCTCGACGTCTTGCAGGATTGCCGCGACGACGCGCCGGGCCCCGGGAATCTTGTAGCGGCCCTCGGCCGATTTGGCGCTGTTGGCGACCACGGCGTCCCATGCGTCGTCCGCCACCCCGCACGACAGCCGTTCGTGGCGCAGGTCGGTCGCCGCCCGCTCCGGGTGCTCAGCGTGGGCGGCTGCGGCTTGCAACAGGGTGAAGTAATACTTTGCCCGATCGTTGGCCGCCAGGGCCGCGTTGACGAGCGCCGGCAGCAGGATGCCTTGCTCTCCCAAGCTGCTGATGATGTGGAGTTTTTCAGTCATGGGCGGTCGACCCTCGAAGCCGAACCGGGCAGCGACGTCGCGCGCCCGAAGTATCTGGCTGCAACGTGACAATGCCGTGAATGGACGTGCAAGCGATCATACCCCGGTCGCTGCGGCCCGGGCAGGGACACCGCAGGAGGCCACATGCGCCGCCACGGCACCTTGCGCAAAACCCGCGTCCCTACGTCGGTTGCGACGCCTCGACTTCGGGGGGGCGCCGCACCGGTCCAGGCGGTAGATCGTCGACTCGCCGTAGTTCTTGGCCAGCGGCAATGTGCCGACATACTCGGGCGGGTAGTCACGCAACCCGGTCGCGGCGAGCGTGGCCGCGAGGCGCCACACGCGGACGCGCTCGCGCGGGGCGATCCGATAGGCGATACCCTCAACGCCCTCGCGGAACCGCTCCTCCGCGTCCTTTTCGGCAACGTGGACCCTCCTGGATGCCACGTCGTATGTCAGTACGGTTTGTCAGGCGCGAGCTTCCCGCCGCTAGCCAGGATGTAATGCTCTTTACGGTTTCGGACAACCAGTTGAATGGTGTCAGGGCGCCGTTTCCTTCCATCCGGCGCCAGGATCGAACGTTGACATTTTCGCGCCTATCGCAGTGGAATCCTTGCCAAGGTCCTTTTGGTAGACCTTGCCGTTGTGGCTGACGATGAACGTCATCACGCCTGTCCTGCCATATTCGGCGGGGTAGGCGACCATCGCGAAGCCCGCGATCATATGGCCATTGATGACGTAGTTGTAGGCACCGCCCGGGGCGCTCTTTCCCTGCCGCGTCAAAACTCTGAAGTAGTAGCCGCGGTATGGGTCGCCTTCGGCATGACCCTTGAAGTACGCGGCACTTTCGGCTATCAGCGGCCCGAACGGACTGGGCTCTTCGTCCTTCGCGGTGTCGGAGGGCCAGTACAGCCCGTCGTGTTTGCCCTTTGTACTGGCAATCTTCTGCGCGTATTGGAGGACGCCGTCGCCGTCGCGATCGCGCGTTGCATACGCGCGTTGGGCGTCGATGTACGCGTTCAGCACGTAAATGGCGTTGCGTTCGTTGCCGCCGATGCGACGATTGACGATCTCGTCCGCACCTTCCTCGGTGGCGAAGCGCCAGCGATCGCCCGAGCGCACGATGGGAATGGGCACCGGCCACGCCTCATCGCCGATCAATAGCACGCGGCGGTCCGGGCTCGGTTCCTGCAGCACGCGCAGCGTCTGCATGGCGGCAAGGATCTTGGCCCGAGTTGCGCTTGCCGCCGCGCGATCGGATTGGATGACAAGGTCTTTGTGCGCTTCGCCGAAGATCGCGATCATGTCCGAATCGCTGTCGGCCTTGAGTGCAGCCATCAGCGCATTGACAGCCTCTTCCGGCGTTGCGAACGTTTCCTGCGGGGCAGCGGCCGCGGTGAGCGGAATGACCACCATGAACGCCAGGGCCAGCCGGCGCAAGAACGACCAGAAAAGGATGATATTCATGGAAGATGCCTTGCTTTCAATGTAGTTGAATGTGCGCATGAGCGTCCTCTTGCCCTCAACGACGGCCGCCGCCGCGCCCGCCACCGCCGCTCCGGCCGCCACCGCCACCGCCACGCGCGCCACCGCCACGCGCGCCGCCGCCACCGGACATCGAACGCGAAGCGCTGCCGCCCGACCGCGCACCGGCACCGGACATCGAATTGCGGCTCGAGGCGCCACGGGAACTGTCCATCTGGGCCTGTCGCCCCGAGCCGTAGCCGCCGAAGGCGTTGTTGCCTGAGCCGCCACCTCGACCGAGGCTGCCGCCACCGGTAGGTTGCGCCGATACGCGGCCGCCTCCGCCTCCGGCCGACCCAAAGCCGCTTCCACCCGCGCGCGCGTCGCCCACTCGTGCGGATGAGCCGGCCCCGCCAACGGAACGGCTCACCTGACCCGGCTGCTTGTTGGATTTCCATGCGGTGCCGCCGCCGCCGGCCGGCAACTGCGTCGCGCGGCCGCCGCGGTTGATGTTGCCGGTATTGATGTTCGTGTTGCGGTTGACGTTGATGTTGGCATCCCCGCAGCACCCATAGCGGTTGCCGCTCCAGGCTGCCCCGATCGCCGCGCCCCAGATGACGCCGGCGGCGAGGGCCGCACCGGGCGCATACGGGTAGTAGTAGGACGGGTAGGGCGTGGGGTAATAGCCGTACACCGGGGCCGGGCTGGGAACGACGACCACGGACGGATTGTATTGCGGCACGTAGATCACCTGCGGATCGGCTGGCTCGATGTAGACGATCTCCTGCTCGACCTTCACGACCTGCTTGTCATCGGACTTTAGGTTGCCCGCCGCACTCGCCCTGCGGCGAAAGGCCTGAACCGCCTCGATCACCGCCCCCTGATCGGCAACGACGGCCTCACCTAGTGCACTGGTCCAGTCGAGGTCGGCGCTCATCATCTTCACCACGTCGGGGTAGTTGAGGAGCGACTTGACGGCATCATCCCATTTCTCGTCGATGGGCAGCTTCGGATCGGTCTTCCTCCTGTCGAGAAAGCGATCCGCCTGCACGAGCTGCAGCGGATTGGTGGAGGCAGGCAGGATGATCGCAACCAGGTCGTCCGGATAGAGTGCGATCGGGCCAACGAGCTTGGCGAGCTCCTCGGCGCTTGGCGACGGCGCGGCAGCCCCCGGAGCCGCCGGCGCCTGCGCGATCGCATGCGCAGCGAAAAAGATCGCCAGGCCCGTGGCGATGACCGTGAACCATTTGGCCCACACGCTAGTTCCGGCTGTGTCGAATCGATTCATGTGCATTGAAGCTGTCTCCCGATTGAGGCCACGACCGCGGCGGTCGAGATTCGACGGCCATTCGGTGTCGGGCCCGGTGCGTTCGCAAACCGCGCGCTTCTACTGCGCGACAAGTACTCACCCGGCTCAACGCCGATCCGTCCAGTAGTCACGGCTGAATTCACTTTCCCAGGCTCATTATCGCCACGATGACCGGTCCCCATGCCGTGAGGATGATGTTGCCGATGGCGTATGGCACAGTGTAACCCAGCGCAGGAATGCTGCTGCGCGCCTCGTCCTGGACGGCGCGAAGCGCGGCCGTGATCGTCCCGGCTCCGGCGCAGGCGCCAAGAACGATGAGAGGGTTCATCTTCAGGACGTAACGGCCAAAGAGGATTCCTATTGTATGCGGCAGCAGGGCCGATACGAAGCCCACCACGACCAGGCTGAGGCCGGTTTTCTGCAGCCCCGAGACGAAGCTCGGGCCTGCGCTCAGCCCGACAACCCCGATGAACGTGCACAGTCCGACCGTATCGAAGATCCAGATCGCCGGTTCAGGGATGCGGCCAAAGAACGGGTACGCTGACCGCAGCCAGCCGAACACCAACCCCATGATCAGGGCACCTCCGCTGGCGGTGAGGGTCAGTGGAATGCCTGCGACCGTGACCGAGAGCAGGCCTACGAGTCCTCCGAGCACGATGCCCGTCCCGACGAAAACCATGTCCGTCGCCGTAGTCGGACGGTCGGCATACCCCAATTCGCTGGTCGCCAGATCGACTTCGTTCCTTGGGCCGATCAGGCGCAGAACGTCTGCGCGATCGATTCGCGTCATGCTGCTGAGGGGAATCTCCTGCCCTGCACGCGTAAGCTTGCTCAGGAATACTCCGCGGGCGGATTCAATCTGTGCCAGTTCCGTCAGGTCCTTTCCGATCGAGGAGCGGCGCGTGACCACGACGTCCAGTGATTCGATCGGGATGTTGAGCAAGGCCTTGTCATCGACTTCCGGGCCGGCCCTGGACCCATGTGCCACATGAATCTCCTGCCGGGCGATTACCGCGATCACATCATCTTGGCGAATGACCGACGCCGGCGTCGCCTCGACGATCTCGCCCCGATGGCGAATTCGCACGATGAAGACTCTTGCGGTCTCGGGCAGTGCCTCGAGCTCCGCCACGGTCTTGTTCACCAGGTCCGGGTTGGTAACCTGGTACGCGCGGATATCGAAGTAGCGGGCTCCGGAAACGACACCGGGTCCAAACTCCGCTGGACCCGCAACCTGAGCCTGCGCACGCGCACCTTCCTCGCGAAGGTTGATCCGCATCAGCTTGGGCCCGATCGTGGGAATGAACCAGACAAGACCGGCGGTGCCGACCAGATAGGTCACGGCATACGCGACCGGAATGTTGTTTAGCCAAGCGATCTTGTCGGCATCCGGTGCCGCCAGGCGCTGAATTGCTTGACCCGCGGTGCCGATCACCGTCGACTCCGAAAACGCCCCTGCCAGAAGACCCGCGGCGGTTCCGACGTCGTATCCCAAAAGTTTCGCCAATCCAACCGCGGTGAGCAGACACGCCACGCACAGGACGACGGTGAGCGCTACCTGGGGAATGGCGTCACGCTTGAGCCCCCGAAAGAATTGCGGCCCAACCTTGTACCCGGTCGTGAAGAGGAAGAGATCGAAGAAGATGGTTTTTACGATCGCGGGAACTTTGATGTCGAGCTGTCCGATCAAAACACCGGCGAGAAGAGTTCCGACGACTATTCCGAGGCTAAAGCTCCCGATTTTGATGCGACCAATGAAGAAGCCAATCGCCAGCGTGAGGAAGATCGCAAGCTCGGGATTGTTCCGCAGCGCGTCTACGAAATAGTCCATTGCCTCTCCAAAGTAAGCGAGCAACTGTGGTCAATGCGTGACGAAAAGCACCCACGGCGTCCCGATCAGCAGGAACACCGCAAGGAAAACGAGCGTGGTGAAGAGCCCTAGCCGGTAGAGCTCGCGCTGCGTGAGGTAACCGCTTGCTGCGAAGATGATGTTCTGGCTTCCACCCTGCGGGGTGATCACAGAGAAATAGCTGCTCGCAAAGAGCAGGCCGAAAGCCATCAGCGGCGCCGGCACTCCGCCGCGAACGCCCACGTCGAGAAAGACGCCGAGCAGCGCGAGTATCTGCGAAGACTGGCTCACGAACAGGTAGTGGATGCCGACGTACAGGACGATCAGGGTGACGTACGTGGTCGGCCAGGACAGCCCTCCGAGGTGCGACGCCAGGCGCTCCCCCACATACCCCATGAAGCCGAGCTCGTTCAACTGGCCGCTCAGGGCAAAAAGGACTGCGAGCCAGAGAAAGGTTGCCAGCGTATCGCCCTGCTTGGCAATGTCGTCTAGGGTGAGCACCCCCGCTACCAGCAATACGCCAAAACCCATGAATGCCACGCTGGTCACGTTGATCTTCAGCTTATCGGCGAACACCCAGCCAGCCACCATCAAGACGAACGCCAATGCCGTGATCCGTTCGTCCCGCGACATCGGGCCCATGCCGGCGAGATCCGCGCGGGCCGCTGCCGGAGCTTCGGCCGTCTTATCGATGCGGGGCGGAAAGAGTTTCGAGAGGAGCAGGGGCAGGATGGCGATCGCGACGAGGGCGGGCACGGAGGATGCGAGGATCCATGACCCGAATCCAATTTCGAGCCCGAATTTCTGCGCGATCTGCACGCCGATCGGGTTACCCGAGGTGGCGGTCATCCACAGGGCGGAGGAGACCGCGAGGCTGGCCATCGTACAAAACATGAGAAAGCCGCCGAGCCGCCGTCCCTCGGGATCTTCCGGGTTGGAACCCGCTCCCTTGGCCACGGACAGTACGATAGGGAAGAGCACGCCGCCCCTTGCAGTGTTGCTCGGGAACGCCGGTGCGATAGCGGCGTCGGTAAGCACGATGCTGTAGGCGAGCCCCAACGGAGAGCCGCCGAAGCGGCTTACCATCAAGAGGCTTATCCGCCGGCCCAATCCCGACTTCACCACCGCCTGCGCGACGATGAACGCAATTACGACGAGCAGCACGCTCGTGTTGGCGAATCCCGAAAAGGCCTGCGCCGGCGTGATGGTCCCGGTGAGGACGACGGTGCCCACCGCGATCATCGAGTCGGTGAGGATCGGGAAAGCGCCAATGAGCACGGACGCGATAGCCGCGACGAAGACCGCGAACAGGTGCCACGCCTGCGCCGTGAGGCCGGCCGGGATCGGCGCGAACCAGATGCCGATCCCGATCGCGAACGGCACCGAGCGTTTCAGGAGCAAACGGGGTGCGATCATGGCCGCGGGCTCCCCGCGCTGGGTTGAGCGACCCGAACACGGCCCTTGAGGCCAACGGCGCGTCCCTGGATCGACCCATCTTCTAGCTCGATTACGAATTGCCAGGAGAACTCGTAGGAGCCGGTCGCGCCGGCATACCGGCCCGTGCCGCCCAGGAACGTGCCCTCGATGCGGTTTCGCGCTGCCGTGCCCTCACCCTTGAGCTCGCTGAACACCTGGTCGCCGCGTTCGTCCGTCCAGACGCTGCGGCCCATAACACCAGTCGCGCTGTCGTTGAAGGCTATCGCCTCGGCGCGGAATCCGACACCGGGCCGCTCGGGTCCCTTGAGCAGCATCGTCCCACTCAGGTAGATTACCGAGCTCCGGCGATCGTCGCCGAGGGAAATGGTTTGCCGGGTGCCGGTGGCGCTCCAGGAGCCCTCGAACTCGTGCCACTCACCGGGCGCCTGCATAGGTTCCGGCGACTCGGTAGCCGGCCCACAGGCGGCCGCCACGAAAGCCAATGCGACTAAGAGGAACCGCCCCAATTCGTGCTGCCGGTTCCACACGAGGATGTTCACGGTTCGTTCCAGTCGAGGATCGCAGCGCCGACGATTTCGACGGGACTCGTGGCGAACTTGCCGACCTCTGGCAACAGGGTCCACTCAATCGCACAGGCCGCGCGCGAACCGACCCCAATACAAGGATCCGGCGATTCCCGTTCCGCCTCAGAGGGCAGGGTCGCCACGCTCCAGCCTGCCATAAGAGCTAGCGATTCGCGCCGTGTGCTTTCCCCGCCGCTGGCGATTTAGCCGTTTTGCCGGTGGCAGCCTCATATGCCTGTCTGTAGCCGCGCGCAATGGCGCGAACTGCCCGCCCGATGTCGTCGTAGACATGATCGTCCAGGTTCGCGAACGATATACGCACTGACCAGTCCGGGGCGGCGAAGCCGCCGCCGTTAAGCAGCACGATGCCGTGATCCTCGGCGAGCCGGAACACGATGTCGAGCGGATGCACGTTCGCCTTCATCCATTTCACCACGTCCTCGCCCAGGTACTTGCGCGCCCAGAACTCGAAATCGATCAGGCCGTAATAGTAGTCGTAGTTATCGTTGGGGCTCACTTCGATGCCCAGCCCTTCGACCGTTGCTTCGAACCGCTTCTTGACGATGCCGATGCAGGCTTTCTGATAGTCCTTCTTTTCGTCCATCAGCTCGGAGAGCGAGAACAGCGTCATCATGACCTGTTGCGGAAGCGACAGGCCTGCCGTGTGATTGAGCGCGACGTCCCGGCTGTCGGCCACGATGCGATCGATGAATGCAAGCTTGCGCGGCTCGAGCGTGAGCGTGCCGTAGCGCTTGTCCAGCAGCTTCTTTATGGACTCGGGATGCCTGGCGATCATTTCGTCGAAGATGTTGTCCTCGTGAACGGCGATCGTGCCCAGGCGCCAGCCGGTACAGCCGAAATACTTGCTGTACGAGTAGACACCGATGGTGTTCTTCGGGAACTCGCCCATTAGCGAGCGGAAGCCCCGAACGAACGTGCCGTAGACGTCATCCGTCAACAGGATCAGATCGGGTCGCTTCTTGAGCACACCACCGATCTTTTTGATCGTGTCGGCCGAAATTGCCATGGCATACGGGTTGCCCGGGTTGACGATGAAGAATGCCTTGACCTTCGGGTCGAGGAGCTTCTTGAGCTCTTCATCGGGATACTGAAACCGGTGCTCCTGCCGCGCGTGCACCTCGACGAAATGGAGGTCGTAATCCTCCAGATGCGCCATCTCGAGGTACGGTGTGAAGATCGGCACGCCCAGCGCTATCGTGTCGCCGGGATTGATTATCCGATTGCTCTTCAGCGACTTGAAGATGTAGCACATGGCGGCGGTGCCGCCCTCGACCGCGTAGATCTTGAACCTGCCCCTCGGCCGTGGGTTACCGCACATCGCCCACTGCAGATACTCGTGTACGACCTGTTCGTTGTGCACCAGCATTCGGTCCGGCACCGGGTAGTGGTCGCCGATGATCGAATCCACCAACTCGTGCACGAACTTGTCGGGGTCGAAGGCGAACTTCTTCACGGCCCACGGCACCACTCGCTGCAGGAAGGGCGCGCCGGGCAGGTCGCTGTGCTTGCTCAGCCAGCCCTCGAGGCGGCCGGCAATGCCCGCTGCCTTGGGCATGCCACCCACGCCCGGCGGCAGGTCGAGCACGCGCTTGCACTCGGTGACCGCGAACTGCCCCAGCAGGAAGAACGCCTCGCGCGGCTCGGTGGCGACCCAGTTCGGGTTGCCGCGCCCTGCGTTCAGGTAGGAGATAGACTGCTCCCGCGCTGCCTTCGTTGCCACTTTGGCAAGGAAATCCTTGATCTCGAACGGGCCCAGCTTCTCGTATTGCTTGAGGCTCAAGTCGTCCATTGATATCTCCTTGTGGGTTCAGTAGTCGGAAATGCTCGACTCATGAAAGCAGCATGATGATCACCATGCCCCAGATTGTGAGCAGCGTGTTGCCGACGGCGTAGGTGACGGTGTAGCCGAGCGCCGGTACCTGGCTTTTTCCCAAATCGCAAACCAGGCCGAGCGATGCCGTGGTCGTGCGCGACCCGGACACGATGCCTAGCGTGAGCGCGTCATGAAAGCGGAATAAGTACTTGGCGACGAACATGCCGAGAACCAGGGGTACGGTGGTCGCGAGGGCGCCCCACAGGAACAGGCCGACGCCCTGCGTCTTCAGGCCGTTGACGAAGCCGGGGCCGGCGGAGATGCCGACAATGGCGATGAAGATGTTGAGGCCGACCGAGTTCATGAACCAGACAGTGGGAGATGGGATACGCCCGAAGGACGGACGCACTGAGCGCAGCCATCCTCCCACGATCCCGGCGATGAGCGCCCCGCCGGCCGTGGACAGCGTCAAGGGAACCCCGCTCACCTTGAAAACGAGCGAGCCAATCAGCGCGCCGATCACGATCCAGGCGCCAATGAACGCGACGTCCGCAACGTCGGTTGGCCTGTCCGCGACGCCTAGCAGTTTGGTTGCGGCGCTCGTGTCCTGCGTGCGGCCGACGATCGTAAGCAGGTCGCCGCGCTCAATTATGGTATTCGGGAGGATCGGGATCGTGGTTGCCGTCGCACCGCGCGTGATCTTGCGCAGGAAGACCCCTCGCGCGGCTGGCGACTTTGCCAGTTCGGCAAGAGTCTTGCCGTCGACCGCCTTGTTGCTCACGTAGACGTCAACACCCTCAACCGGCACGGCCAGCAATTCGGAGTCCTCGACTTCGGCCGCGTTCGCCCCAAGCACCGTCACGAGCACATCGCGCGCGCCCGCAACAGCAACGACATCGCCCTCGCGCAGGACGGTGTCCGCGGTCGCCTCCTCGATCGTCCCGTTGCGGCGGATGCGCAGGACGAAGACGCGTGCATCCGGCACCAGCGCTTCGGCCTCGATCGCTCGCAGGCCAACGGCCTTGCCCCCCGACTTGATGCGGAACGCGCGAACTTCCCAGCGGTGCCAGGCGGACCCGGCCCCGCCAAGCTCCTTGGCGCCGCCCTGCTTGTCCTCGTAGTCCTTGCAGGCGGCGACGAGATCGATGCCGAGCAGCTTTGGCCCGAGGAGTGCGATCACCAGTGCCGAACCCACGGTGCCGAACATATAGCTCACGGCATAGGCGACCGGCATCGAGTCGAGCAGGGTCTTGGCTTGATCGGCGGCCATGTCGAGCCGGTTGATGGCGTCGGTCGAGAGGCCCATTGCGGCAGAAATGGTCTGCGATCCCGAGTACAACCCGGCCGCATAGCCGAGATCGTAGCCGGCGACCTTGGCGATCACGACCGGGACCACCAGGCTGAACACGCACTGGACGACCGCGAAGAGCGCCTGCGGCAGGCCGTCTTTGGCGACGCCCCGGACGAACTGCGGTCCGACGGCGTAGCCGACCGCGAACAGGAACATGAGGAAGGCCGTCGCCTTGAGGGGCGGCGAGATGGTGATCCCGAGCTGTCCAATGACAACGCCGGCCAGCAGAGTGGCCGTGACCGCTCCTAAGCCGATGCCCTTGAAGGTGAATTTGCCGAAGTAGTAACCAAGGCCGAGCGTGAGAAAGATTGCGATCTCGGGGTAGTGGCGCAGCGTCTCAAAGAACCAATCAATCATGATTTACTCCGTTTCGATGGAGCCATTTCGCCGGTGGTTGTGCTGGTCGATCGGTACTTGCTTGGCAAATCACCCAGACACCGAAGAAATGAATGCCTGCATGAGTTATGTCCCTTGCTTGGCGAGTGTTTTGCCGTGCGCGGCGGCTGTCTTGCCTTTGGGTGAGGCCGCGGCCGCCGGCAAAGCCTGTCTTCCCAACGGCGTCTTGCCGATGGCCGACAGCTTGATCAGCTTAAGGCCACGCGTTGCGTTGAAGCCGTGGATTTCCTTGACGTCGAGCTTGCGCATGAAGCCGATCGTACCGGCGTCGATGACCTGCCCCGGCACCATGATCGGGAAACCGGGCGGGTACGGGATCACGAAGTTGGCCGACACCAGCTCCGGCCCGGTCTTGAGCCGCTCGTCGATCTTTGGGCTCATCAGCGGCAGGTACTCGCAGTCAGCCTCTTCATAGGCGGCAAAGAAGGCGCTGCGCATGTTGCCCTCCAGCGTGATGCTGCCCGGGTCGTCGCGATAGCCGTCGTGGAAACGGCTGAAGTTCGGCAAGTCGGGCACGTCTTCCATCAGGCTCTTCACCCGTGCCGCGAAGGCAGCGCGCTCGGCTTCCCCACCCTCGTCCAGTCGCGCATCGATCTCCTGTGATATTTCGAGCAGCACCTTGATCAGTAAAGCGACGTCGCTGCGCGTGTTATTGATGTTGCTCTGCAGCAGCACGCTGTTGCGCGAAGTCTTGTTGAGCTGGATGTTGTAGTTCGCGGCCAACAGGTTCTTGAACGCCGTGCCATCGTATCCGGCCGTGCCGCACACCAGCGTCATGCGTGTCGGGTCGAGGAAGAATTCGTCCTCTTGCACCGATTTCAGCGCCGTAGCCCAGTTGCTGCCCGGGGTGAGGAAGTCGCGGAAACCCGAGGCGCGGAATTCGGCCGGCACCATGGCGTCGGCGCCAAGCACCCGGAAATACTTCGAGATGATCGGGTGCTGGCTCACTTCGCGCCGGATCGCCAGCGCGATCTCGATCGCGCGCATCACCAGTTCGTACCCTTCGAGCTCCATCTGGCGCCGGGCCAGATCCAGCGAGGCGATGATCTGCGCGTTGGGCGAGGTCGAGGCGTGGATGAACACCGCTTCGCGGAAGGCCGAGACGTGGTGGTTGTAATCCTCGTCCCGGACCGCCACGATCGAACCCTGGCGCAATGCCGACATGGACTTGTGTACCGAGTCGGTCTCGTAGACGCGAATGCGCATCTTGCGCGGGTCCGGAACCAGATGCCGCTTGAGCAGGCGCTCGTCCTTCGGGTCGAGTTCCTCGCCGAGCTCGGCGGCCTGCGCCTGCCAAGCCGCCAGGGCGGCCGGGCTCGCCCGCCACTCCTCGAGCGCGGCGGCTGCGCCCATCGCGGTGCGCGGGCGCAGGAACGGCGAGAAGCGCGCGAACCCAAACCACGCCTCGTCCCACAGAAAAATGAGATCCGGCTTGATCGTCAGGCACTCCTCCATCACCCGGCGGGTATTGTAGATGTGCCCGTCGAACGTGCAGTTGGTGAGCGTCACCATCTTCACCCGATCGAGTCGTCCCTCGGCCTTGAGATTGAGCAGTGCCTGCTTGATGGTGCGCAGCGGGACCGCGCCGTACATCGAGTATTCGGTCATCGGGAAGGCTTCGACGTACAGCGGCTGGGCGCCCGACAGCACCATGCCGTAGTGGTGCGACTTGTGGCAGTTGCGGTCGGCGATCACGATGTCGCCCGGCGCGGTCACCGCCTGATAGACCATCTTGTTCGACGTCGAGGTGCCGTTGGTGACGAAGAAGACGTGGTCCGCGCCCACGGCGCGGGCGAATTTCTCCTGCGCAACCTTGATGTTGCCGGTCGGCTCGAGCATGCTGTCCAGGCCGCCGGTGGTGGCGGAGGTTTCCGCGAGGAACAGGTTCTGCCCGTAGAACTCGCCCATGTCGCGGATCCAGTTCGACTTCATGATCGACTTGCCGCGGGCGATCGGCAGGGCGTGGAAGGTGGCGATCGGCCGGGCGGCGTAGCGCTTCAGGTTGTCGAAAAACGGTGTGGAATAGCGGTCGGCGACGCCCTCAAGAACGTTGAGGTGCACCTCCATCAGTTCCTCGACCTCGTAGAACACGCGCCGGATCATCGAGGCCGCCGGGTCGCCTGCCACCTTCTCGACCTGCCGGTCACTCAGGAGGTAGATGTCAAGCTCAGGGCGGACGCGCTTAATGAGCCGCGCCAGCCTCACGCCGACCTCGTGCGGCACAAAGCTCGACGTATCCAGCTCGGTACGAGAGGCCAGAAGATCGTGCACCAGCGGCACGTCGTGCTGCGACGGCACCGGGATTCCGTCAAAGATCACCACTGCCTCGATCTTGCCGTTCATGATGGTGGCCAGAAGGGCGTCCTCGACGCTGCCGACCAGCACCGGCTCGTAGATCATCGCGTCCTCGATCCGCCGCAGGCGGCGGATCTCCCGGGCAATTTTCGCCCGGCTTGCGGCCGGCGCCGGGGTCACGAACAGGGTTTCGAAGTACGGCCGGTGAGTGTCACCGCCGCTGAGCGTCGGCGACAATCGCTCCGCCGGCGACTCATCGTTATCGTCCGCCGTCTCCCATTCGCCGCTCTCGTAGCGATAGCTGCCCGATAAGAGCGCGCCGCTGACCCGTCGCACCAACCGGCCGACGCTGCTGGCGTCGTCGCTGCTTATGCGATCGGCGAGCGCCTTCATCAACCGCGGTCCGGGATAGGCGAAGAAATCCTCGAGGGCATACAACTCCACCAGCGCCGCCTCCACCGCGGCGCGGCCATCGCGCGGCTTGCCGCGTTGCGCCTCAGCCGCCCAGGCTTGCGCTTTGGCATTCAATTCGCGCCAGCGGTCCAGCCGTGCCGCCGAGGTCGAAAAGAAGTGATCCAGATGCGTGACGCTTGAGGACTGGCTTGTCATGAAATAGGCTCCTTGCGCAAGTTGTGGTATCGAACCCTGATTAGAGATCGCCCGCGTAAGGCGCTCCCACGTTGTGATTGTTGACCGATCGCGACCTTCGTTGACGTGCGCGGCACATTCTTGAGGCGCATACTATTTTATTCTTTGCCCGGCAGGAGGTGCAAAGCTTGCGCTAGATCAATAAAGCTAATAAAGCAAGCGAACGATGTGGTAATGGCACAGCACGGCGCAGGTGGGGTTGGGCCTTCCAGCGCGAGGAGGACAGACCGAACCGAATCGGCTGCGTCGAAAGTCTGCGTGCTGGGTAAAACCCTGACCTGTCACCTTTGCGGCACAAGAAGCTCAAATGAAGCCTCGTACATTGGCGCACAGTGACGGTTTGAGCTTGCCCCCCTATCCGACGCGAGTCTACCGGTTTTCTCCGAAATGTAGGCTCGAAGTCTCGAAATATGACATTCATGACTTTTAGATCGCTTATTGATGGACTGGATCGCTTGAGGGCTGAAGAACATTGTTTGCGCTTGCGGCGCTGGTCCTGCCAGGCGCGCCGGTTGTCCGGCGCAACGTTGTACGTCGACGGCGGCGTGAACATCATGGCTCGAGCGTTCTCGGAATGGCCGCCGGCCCGAATCAGCAAGACTGGCAGCGGAATGTGGAGATAGAAGATAAAGCTGTGGATCGGAAGTATCACACCGGGAAGCAGGCGCTTGGATGGCATGCGGGAATGAAGCGAACTTGTCTGCCAGAAACATCGCGGGCGTAGTGCGTACGAAGCGCAGAGTGGGATGAAATCATGACCGAAGAAGCAGGAACAGCGAGCCAACTTGCGGCTAGAACCCCGGTTCGCGGATGGCGCGCGGCCTTTCCTCCGGCACAGTGGCTCGCCGCGTATCGGGTCCAATGGCTCCGGCACGATGCAATGGCCGGTGTGACCCTCGCTGCCTACGGCATACCGGTGTCGCTCGCCTACGCGTCACTCGCCGGCCTGCCGCCGCAATACGGCATTTACTGCTATCTGGTTGGCGGCGTCTGCTATGCGCTGTTCGGCTCATCGCGCCAGCTTGCGATCGGTCCAACCTCGGCGATCTCGCTGCTCGTCGGGGTCACGGTTGCGGACATGGCGGCGGGCGATGCGGGACGCTGGGCCGACATTGCTGCGCTAACCGCACTGGTCGTGGCAGGCATGTGCGTTCTGGCGTGGCTTCTTCGATTGAGTTCCTTGGTTAACTTCATCAGTGAAACCATTTTGCTCGGGTTCAAAGCCGGCGCAGCGCTGACTATTGCCATGACCCAGTTGCCCAAGCTGTTCGGGGTCAAAGGTGGCGGCGAAGACTTCTTCGCGCGTGTCGTAATCCTGGGCGGGCAGCTTCCCGAGACCAACCTCGCCGTATTGGCTTTCGGTCTCGTCGCTGTCGCGGTGCTACTGCTCGGGGAGAAGTTTCTGCCGGGCCGTCCGATCGCGCTGTTCGTGGTGGTGATTTCCATCGTCGTGTTGTCCGTAACCTCACTGGCCAGTCTCGGATTCAAGGTCGTCGGTGCACTTCCGACGGGTTTGCCCGACTTCCATCCGCCCGGGCTGCGAGTGCGCGATGTGGACGGGGTGATTCCCCTTGCCTTCGCGTGCATGCTGCTGGCGTACGTGGAAAGCGTTTCCGCGGCGCGGGCCCTGGCGCAGGCGCACGGCGAGGAAATCGATCCGCGCCAGGAACTGCTCGGCCTGGGAGCGGCGAATCTGGGCGCGGCGCTGTTCCAGGCCTACCCGGTGGCCGGCGGCCTGTCGCAGTCCTCGGTGAACGACAAGGCAGGCGCAAGGACGCCGCTGGCGCTGGTGTTTGCCTCGACAACGATCGCCTTGTGCCTGATGTACCTGACCGGGTTGCTGGCCAACCTGCCCAGCGTGGTGCTCGCAGCCATCGTGCTGGTGGCCGTCAAGGGACTGATCGACATCGCCGAGTTGCGTCACGTATGGCGCGTAAGTCGCTTTGAATTCGTCGTATCGATGGTCGCTTTCGCCGCCGTGCTGCTGCTGGGCATTCTCAAGGGGGTAATCGTGGCGGTTCTGGTGTCGCTCCTCTTGCTGATACGCCGCGCCGCGAATCCGCACGTGGCCTTCCTCGGCCGCATCCCCGGTACCCGGAGCTACTCCGACATGGAGCGCAATCCAGACAACGAGGCCATTCCAGCTGCGCTCGTGTTCCGCGCCGAGGCGTCGCTGCTTTACTTCAACCTCGAGCATGTGCGCGATGCCGTCTGGCAGAAGATCCGCTCTACCACCGGACCGCTGGAGCTCGTGGTATGCGATCTGTCCACATCCCCAACCGTCGACCTGGCCGGTGTGCGCATGCTGGCGACCCTGCAGGCGGAACTGCAAGCAGCGGGGATAGGGCTGCGGCTTGTCGGAGCGCGCGCTACGGTACGGGATATCCTGCGCGCCGAAGGGCTGGAGGAACGCGTCGGCTACTTCGGTCGCAAGATCTCGGTAGCTGATGTAATCGAGGATTTTCAGAACAAAACGGACACAGGGGTATTGAGATGATTGCGCTTTTTCGAGCTGGCCATTGGCAGGCTGAGTCGGGTCCGCGAACGAAAGACTCATTTGATCCTGCCCAAGGCTGTGTTAATCGACCGGGGGCATTGCGGCCATCGCCGGAGGAAGCGGGTGGACGGGCGGGCGATCGGCGCGGTCGCCGGTTGCGTTGTCGCAGCATCAAGGGTAGCAAGGAGCAGTGAAGCCGGGCGAGTGCGGGCCTTGGGCTTATCCGCATGGACAGCTGGAAGCGCGCAGCGTAACTATTGGCGATACGGTAGGGCGCAGGCCTATTTGTGCCTTTGAACGCGACGATGAGAGAATAGCTTGGCCGTGCCGGTGTTGATGACCTTTGCCCGTGTGAGTCTCACCCTTGCAGCGTGAGGCTGAAAATGAGACCTACCGCGCCAATGGCGACTGACGGACAAGTCCTGCTTCGGGAGGAGCCGGACTTCTCACTCGTCCTGGGCGGGCCGCTGTTTCAGCTTCTGCGGCGGGCGCACTTGTCCGACGACGCGATGCTGATGACGCGCCGACGCATCCTTGTCATCTCGCTCTTGGCTTGGTTGCCGCTGCTTTTGCTCTCGACTCTGGAAGGACGGGCGCTGGGAGGTTCGGTCGTACCATTCCTGCTCGATATCGAAGTTCACGTCCGCTACCTGGTGGCGCTTCCGCTGTTGATCGCCGCCGAGCTGGTCGTACACCGGCGCATGCGTTCCCTGCTGAAGGTGTTCCTGGAGCGGCGCTTGATCCCCGAGAACGCGATGGCGCGATTCGAGGCGGCGATCGGGGCAGCATTTCGACTGCGCAACTCGGTGCTCGCCGAGATCCTGCTGATCGCCTTCGTGTACTCGGTCGGCGTATTGATCATATGGCGCCACTATGTGGCGCTCGACACGGCCACGTGGTACGCGACACCGTCTTCCGACGGCTCGAGGCTGTCGCTCGCCGGGATGTGGTACGCCTACGTCAGCCAGCCGATCTTCCAGTTCCTTCTATGCCGCTGGTATTTTCGCCTGTTCATCTGGACGCGTTTCCTCTGGCAGGTGTCGCGCATCGAGTTGAGCCTGATTCCCACGCATCCGGACCGCCTCGGTGGCCTTGGATTCCTGTCCAGGACGGTCTACGCGTTTGCCTTGCTTGTGGTAGCGCATGGCGCACTCCTCGCCGGCTGGCTCGCCAACCGGATCTTTTACCTCGGTGCGGGGCTGCTCGAGTTCAAGATCGAGATTGTCGTCATGGTTGTCCTTTTGCTGGGGGTGGTCCTCTGTCCGCTGCTGGTATTTGCGCCTCAGCTTGCACAGGCGAAGCGGACAGGCCTGCGCGAATATGGGACCCTGGCCGAGCGTTATGTGCGCGAGTTCGACGCCAAATGGCTGCGCGGCGGCGCGCCCGCCAATGAGGCCTTCGTGGGTAGCGGTGATATCCAGTCGCTCGCCGATCTTGCGAACAGCTATGAGGTGGTGCGGACGATGCTCCTCGCACCGGTTACGAAGGAGATGGTCATCCAGGTCACGGTGGCAACGCTCATACCGATTTTGCCACTTGCCCTCACCCTGATGCCGCTGGAAGAATTGCTCAAACGCCTGTTTGGGATCCTGTTCTGATGTTCCTACTCCATCGCCGGAACGGGCCGAACGGCACCGACTCCAGCCGGCACGGTGCCGTCGCGCAAGCCCATGAAAGTTGTAGAAGCCAGCACGACGTTGTGAATCGGGGCCGCGAGGCCATGAACTGGCTGCTGCGGGTCCAAGCCGATAGTTCCCCGGTAACTCCGTCTGGCTCCCGTCGCTGCTCGGCATGGTCATGGCGCCCAAAGCGTGCGCACCGGGCCCTATTTGATGCACGGCCCGTAAGCTGATGCTCGAGGGCGGCGGCACCTAAATACAATCTACAATCACGCGGGGCAGAATGTCTACATTTGGAAAGGGTCGCGGAGAACCTGGCATGTACCGATTGACGCTTGATTCGATTTCGAGGTTCCTCAGGTTGGAGTCGGCCGGCGGGCTGGTCCTGATTGCCGCGGCAGTCATCGCCCTGGTGATCAGCAATTCTCCGCTCGCCGGCGCGTATCACGCCTTCTTGTCGCTCCCGCTGGAGATTCGAGTCGGTAGGCTGGAATTGGGCAAGCCGCTGCACTTGTGGATCGACGACGGACTAATGGCGATCTTCTTCCTCCTGGTTGGCCTCGAGATCAAGCGCGAGGTGATCAAAGGGGAACTGTCCTCGGTTGCACAGGTCGGCCTGCCGCTGGCCGCAGCGGTCGCTGGCATGGTGGTGCCGGCGGCGCTCTATTTTTGGCTCAACATGGAGAACCCGACGGCGCTCAGAGGCTGGGCCATTCCCATGGCCACGGACATCGCGTTCGCGCTCGGTATCATCTCGCTGCTGGGCAAGCGTGTGCCGCTTTCGCTCAAGGTTTTTCTTACGGCCATAGCGATTGTCGACGATCTCGGCGCCATCCTGGTTATCGCGTTCGTCTACACGGAAAGCGTCTCCGTGACCATGCTGCTCCTCGCCGGAGTGGCCACTCTGACGCTGATCGCACTCAACCTGTTCAAGGTCAGGGCATTATCGGCGTACGCCTTCGTCGGCGCGTTCCTGTGGCTGTTCGTATTGAAATCGGGGATTCACGCGACGGTGGCAGGTGTCATTCTTGCATTTACGATTCCGTTGAAGGGTGATGATCGCAACCTGCCCTCACCGCTGGAGCGGTTGGAACATGAGTTGCATCCCTGGGTGGCGTTCGGCGTCCTGCCGATATTCGCCTTTGCCAACGCCGGCGTGCATTTGGCCGGGATCAGCCTCGCCTCGCTGGTTGAGCCGGTGCCGCTCGGCATCGTCGTGGGGCTCGTTCTAGGCAAGCTGATCGGAATTTTCGGGGTGAGCGTGATGCTGATCAAGCTCCGGCTCGCGCGCCTCCCCTTGGACTCCGGCTGGACTTCGCTGCTTGGAACCGCCGCTCTTTGCGGCATCGGCTTCACGATGAGCCTTTTCATCGGCGGCCTCGCATTCGAGGCAGGGGGCGAGGCCCCGATGGAGGGGGTCCGCCTGGGCGTCCTCTGCGGTTCCCTGATCTCGGGGTGCATAGGGGCGTCGTTGCTCGTCCTGGGCGCGAAGCGTGCCGCCCCTGGCCGCATCTGACGCCCCAAGGAACGGCAACCGACGCGTCGTGATATGCCCATCATCGCCCGGCGAAGCATTCCGCGGCAGGCGTTCGTCAGTCGGGGCGGGCTAACGGGGCGCGCTGCTGCTGGTGACGTGACACGAACGACGAAAGGCGACGCAGATGAATGCAGATGAGGTGAAGCGACGGGCATTTGCTATGCCCCTGACCAGCCCCGCGTTTCCGCCGGGGCCGTATCGTTTCGTCAACCGCGAATTCCTGATCATCAGCTACCGCACCGACCCCGATGCGCTGGCCGCCGTCATCCCGGCGCCGCTGGAGATGACCGACCCCATTGTCAAGTTCGAATTCATCCGCATGCCCGATTCGACCGGCTTCGGGGACTACACCGAGGCGGGGCAGGTCATCCCGGTCCGGTTTCGGGGTGAAGCCGGCGGTTACGTCCATGCGATGTTCCTTGATTGCGAACCCCCGATTGCCGCCGGGCGCGAGATCTGGGGCTTTCCCAAGAAGCTCGCTTCGCCTGAGCTGCGAGTCGAAAAGGACATATTGGGAGGCATTCTGCGCTATGGCGCGGTCCAGGTCGCGAGCGCCACCATGGGCTACAAACACCGGCCATTGCCGCACGACCGGGTTCTCGCCGCACTGACGGCGCCCAATTTTCTGCTCAAGATCATCCCGCACGTCGACAGCACGCCGAGAATCTGCGAGTTGGTGCGCTATTACTGTGAAGAAGTCACAGTCAAGGGAGCCTGGGAGGGGCCCGCTGCGCTGGAGCTCTTCGAGCATGCGCTGGCTCCAGTTGCGTCGCTGCCGGTGCGGGAGGTCCTATCCGGAATGCACATCCTGTCCGATCTCACCCTTGGGCTGGGCACTGTGGTCCATGACTATCTCGCTTAGCGGCGGAGAGGCGATGCAACTGGAGGGCAAACTCATGACTGTGGCTGGCATCGCGTTGCGGGTGTGGTGGTATCCGCGTTCCATCGACACACGGGGCCGTATTCCGATATCCTTCGCCTGTCGATCATCTTCCAGGACAGCGCCGCGGCAGAAGATAACCTGTGCCGTGGCTTCAAATGCGGCATGAGTCAGGCCGTGCCTTGCCGCATTCCCTTGTTCATGCAACCGCGCCGCAGTCTCGCAGGAGCTATTCGGATGAAAGCGTTGGCAGGTTCAATCTTCGACGTGCTGGTGCTGATGCTGGCGGCCGGGCTCGTAACCGGATGTGGCAAGGAGGCAGGCGCCCCGGCGGGCCGTCCGCCAGTGGACGTGACCACCATCGTCGTAACCCAACAGGACACGCCGATCAGCATCGAATTCGTCGGCCAGACGCAGAGTTCCCGAGAGGTCGAAATTCGCGCCCGGGTCGATGGCTTTCTGGACAAGCGCCTGTACAAGGAAGGCGAGCTCGTACACGACGGCCAACCGATGTTTCAGATGGACCGCAAGCCGTTCGAGGCGGCCCTGCAGTCGGCCAAAGGACAGCTGGCGCAGCAGCGGGCCGCTCTCGACGTGGCCGTCGCCGATCTCGCACGGGTCAGGCCGCTGGCAGCGCAGAACGCCCTGAGCCAGAAGGACCTCGATCAGGCCGTCGGTAACGAGGCAAGAGCGAGGGCCGGGGTGCTCGCCGCGGAAGGCGAGGTGCAGACAGCCGAGCTGAATCTGGGATACACCACGATCACCTCGCCGCTGAAGGGCCTGTCGAGCTCGGCCAAGCTGCAGGAAGGCGCGTACGTCTCGGCCGCGAACAGCCTGCTGACCTACGTCGCCCAGATGGATCCGATCTGGGTCAATTTCAGCATATCGGAAAACGAATTGCTGCGCTTTCGCGAGCAGGCAGCCAAGGGCCTGTTGCGGCCGCCGAAGGACAACGACTACGACGTCCAGATCATTCTGGCCGACGGATCGACCTATCCGAACCGAGGCAAGGTCAGCTTCTCCGACCCGTCGTTTTCCAAGGACACGGGAACCTTCCAGGTTCGGTCGGTGTTCGCCAACCCGAAGAGTCTGCTGCGACCGGGACAATTCGTGCGCGTCGAAGTCGAGGGCGCCGTGCGCCCGAACGCGATCCTGGTGCCGCAGCGCGCCGTGCAACAGGGCGCAAAGTCGCATTTCGTCTGGGTCGTCGACAAGGAGGGAAAAGCCGAACAGCGAATTGTCGATGTCGGCGAGTGGAACGGCGACAACTGGTTCATCAATGATGGTCTGAAGACCGGGGAGCAAGTCGTCGTCGACGGTGCGATCCGCGTTTCCCCCGGCGCCGCGCTCAAGATTTCGCCCTTGGCCGCTGCCGCCGGCGCGGGGAGCAAGCTGGGCGCAGAGACGACTTCCAGCGAACCGACGAAAAACTCCGGTCCCGCCAAGTAAACGAGCGCAATGAACATTTCCCGCTACTGCATCGATCGACCGATCTTCGCGTCGGTGATCTCGATCGTCATCACCCTCGCGGGTGCGGTGGCAATGTTCAGCCTGCCGGTCGCGCAGTATCCCGACATCACGCCAATCCAGATCACGGTCAATGCCACCTACCCGGGGGCGTCCGCCCAGGTGGTCGCCGACAACGTCGCGGCGCCGATCGAACAGCAGGTCAACGGCGCCGACCGCATGCTGTACATGAGCTCGGCTAGTTCGTCTTCGGGCAACCTGACGCTGACGGCCTATTTCGAGATCGGCACCGACCCCGCGCTGGCCCAGGTCGACGTGCAGAACCGGGTCAACCTCGCACTGCCGCAGCTGCCCTCTTCGGTGCAACAGCAGGGCGTGCAGGTACAGAAGAAATCATCCGCCTTCATGATGGTCATCGCGGTGTATTCACCGGACAACCGCTACGACCAGACCTATATCGCGAACTATACCAACCTCTATCTGCTCGATGCGATCAAGCGGATTCCCGGCGCCAATCAGGCCAGCATCTTCGGCAACCCCGACTATGCAATGCGGATCTGGCTCAAGCCGGATCGCATGGCGCAGCTCGGCATCACCGCCGCCGATGTGCAGAAGGCGGTGGCCAACCAGAATCAGCAGTTCGCGGTAGGCCGCGTCGGTCAATCGCCGACCGGTCAGCCGGTCGAGCAGTCCTTCGCCGTGACGACGCTGGGCAGACTCACGGAGCCATCCGAGTTCGAAAATATCATCATCCGTGCAGAAAGCGGCAGTGCCGCCATCGTGCGCCTGAAGGACGTGGGCCGCGCCGAGCTCGGGCAGAAGGACTATTCGACGCGCGGCTTCTACAACGGCAAGCCGGCCACGGTCATGGCGGTGTACCAGCAGCCCGGCGCAAATGCCCTGGCGGTGTCGAAGGCGGTCACCGAAACCCTGGCCGAGATGAAGAAATCCTTTCCCGAAGGGATCACTTACGACATCGCTCTGGACACGACACTATTCACCCGTGCCTCGATCGAGACGGTGGTGCACACGTTCTTCGAGGCGCTCATCCTGGTGGTGCTGGTCGTGTTCCTGTTCCTGCAAAGTATGCGCGCGACGCTGATACCGATTATCGCCGTGCCCATATCCATCATCGGAACAGCAATCGGGATGAGCGCTCTGGGCTTTTCGATCAACATGCTGACGCTGTTCGGCATGGTGCTGGCAATCGGCATCGTGGTCGACGACGCGATCGTGGTGATCGAGAGCGTCGAGCACAACATGGCCAAGCTCGGCCTGTCGCCGAAGGAGGCCGCCAAGAAGGCGATGGACGAGGTCGGCGGCGCGCTGATCGCCATCGTGATGGTGCTCTGCGCGGTCTTTGTTCCGGTCGCCTTCCTCAGTGGCATTACGGGACAGTTGTACAAGCAATTCGCCATAACCATTGCCATCTCGGTGGTGATCTCGGGCATCGTCGCGCTAACGCTGTCGCCGGCACTGGCCGCGCTCCTGCTCAAGCCGACCCACGGCGAGAAGAACCGCTTCTTCCGCTGGTTCGACGCCAAGTTCGCGCAGATGACCGAGGGTTACACGCGGGTCGTTCGCCTGGCCATCAAACGCTCGGCGATCGGCCTGCTGCTGTTCGCCGGAATGATCGGGCTGTCGGTGTGGCTGATGAAAAGCATTCCGGGATCATTCCTCCCGCCCGAGGACCAGGGCTACCTGCTTGGCGCAGTGATCATGCCCGACGCGGCGAGCCTCGACCGCACCGCCGAGACGAGCCGGAAGGCCATGGACTACTTCATGAAGGACCCGGCGACGTATGGCGTGGCCGTCGTCGACGGGTTCAGCCTGCTGGACAATCAGAACAAGAGCAATGCGGCGGTGTTCTTTGTTGGCTTCAAGGACTTCGCCGAACGCTATTCATCGGCGAATGCCTCGACGCAAAACGCCCGGGCGGTCATCCAGGCGGCCTTTCGCGAATTTTCCAAGGTGCGGGAGGGGATCATCCTGCCGATCAACCCGCCGTCGATCCCGGGCCTGGGCACCACCGGCGGGATGGAGATGTGGATCCAGGCCAAGGGTGACGTGAACAGCGCCCAGATCGCCGACGCCGTCCAGGGCTACGTGGCCAAAGCGCGGCAGCGCCCGGAACTCACCGGGATCACATCGACGTTCAATGCCGCTTCGCAGCAGTTGCTGGTCGATGTCGATCGTGACAAGGCCGAGACACTGGGCGTGCCAGTCGAAGATGTTTACTCGGCGATGCAGACGATGTTCGGCTCGCTCTATGTTTCACAATTCAACAAATTCAGCCGCCTCTGGCAGGTGATTCTTCAGGCCGAGCCGTCCTACCGCCTCAAGCCCGACGACATCGAACAGGTTTACGTGCGCAGCAAGACTGGTCACATGATCCCGCTCAAGGCCGTGGTGCAGACGAGGTATGTCACCGGGCCAGATATCGTGACCCGGTTCAACAACTTTCCCGCAGTCAAGATCACCGCCGATGCCGCGCCAGGGTATAGCTCGGGGCAGGCGATTGCCGCGATGGAGGCCGTGGGAGCGGAGTTGCCGGATGGCTACGGCGTAGCGTGGAGCGGGCAGGCGTACGAGGAAAAGAAGGCCGGCGGGGCGTCGGCGCTGGTGTTCGTGTTCGGGATGATCATGGTGTTCCTGATTCTTGCCGCACAGTACGAAAAATGGTCTCTGCCTGTGGGAGTCCTCATGGCCGTCCCGTTTGCCCTGTTCGGTGCCCTGCTGGCGATCCTGCTGCGAGGGCTTAACAACGACATCTACTTCCAGATCGGCCTGACGATGCTGATCGCCCTGGCGGCGAAGAACGCGATCCTGATCTTCGAGTATGCGGTGCTCAACCGCGACGCGGGACAGTCGACTTTCGATTCGGCGATGACCGCGGCGCGGGACCGGCTGCGCCCGATCGTCATGACCTCGCTTGCCTTCATACTCGGCTGCATCCCGCTGGCGATCGCGCTCGGGGTTTCCGCCAACAGCAAGCATTCGATCGGCACGGGGGTCATCGGCGGCATGCTCGGGGCGACGGTGATCGCCGTCTTCTTCATCCCGATGTTCTATTACGTCATCGAATCGCTGTCCGAGAAACTGGGCGGCAAGAAACCGGACGCCGAATCAGCCCCGGGCGGGGCGGCGCCACCGCAGGCGGCGCATGCGCCGCGTGAGGAGCCGTGACATGAGGCTCACGGTCCGCTTGCTGCGGGCGCTGCTGCTGCCGCTGGCCCTTTCCGGCTGCATGGTCGGTCCGGACTACATGCGCCCCGCAGTCGACGTACCTGCCGCCTGGCGAATCGATGTCAGCGATGCGCGCGATCTCTCTGGAACGGCGTGGTGGGAGCAGTTCGACGACGCGGTCTTAAACGACCTCATCACATCGGCATTGGCCCAGAACAACGACGTGCGGATCGCCGCGGCGCGGATCGAGGAATATCGGGGCAAGCTTGCCGTGGCACAGTCGCAATTATTTCCGCAGGTGGGCGCCAACGTGGACGCGGCGCGACAACGCGCGTCGCATCAAAACGGCTTCATTACCTATCCGGACTCTGCGAACACGCACTTCAACAGCTATCAGGCGCTCGTATCGGCGTCGTGGGAGATCGATCTGTGGGGACAACTGAGGCGGGCAACCGAGGCGGCGCGCGACGATCTGCTCGCCACCACGGAGGCCAAGCGCGCGGTCGTGCTGTCACTGGTGGCTTCCGTGGCCGGCAACTACATCCTGCTGCGCGACCTTGATCGCCAGCTTGATATTTCGCGCCAGACGGCCACGTCTCGCGGCGAGTCGCTGCACGTTTTTGAATTGCGCTTCAAGGGTGGCGTCATCTCGGAGCTCGAACTCGCGCAGAACCAATCGCAATACCAGGATGCGCTGGCGTCGATCCCGCCGCTGGAGGAGCAGATTGCCGCGACCGAGAACCTGCTGTCTGTGCTGATGGGACGCAACCCGGGAGCCATTCCACGTGGCAGGAACATCGATGAGCTGCAGTTGCCCCAGGTCCCGGCCGGCCTTCCCTCTGCCCTGCTCGATCAGCGCCCGGACATCCGCCAGGCCGAGGAGCAGCTTGCCGCCGCCAATGCGCGAATCGGAGTCGCACAGGCGGCCTATTTCCCGACGATTTCGCTGACCGGCGCGCTGGGATCGGCAAGCAGCCAGCTGTCGAGTCTGTTCACGGGCCCTACCGGCGTGTGGGCCTTCGGTGCCGGCCTCGTGGCGCCCATCTTTACGGCCGGCGCCATCGCCGGCAATGTGCAAGAGGCAGAAGCGCAACAACAGCAAGCCCTGTTCAACTATCAGCGATCGATCCTCAATGCATTTGCCGACGTCGACAACGCCCTGGCCGATCACGGGACCTCGCAGCAGCGCCTGACCGCGTTGCGCGCCGAGGTCGAAGCCAACTCGAACTATGCGCGGCTGGCGCGGCTGCGCTACGAGAACGGCTACACCAGCTACATCGAAGTCCTGGACGCCGAGCAGCGACTCTTCTCGTCCCAATTGGCGCTGGCGGATCAACAGGCGCATGTTCTGAACACGGCGGTGAACCTGTACCAGGCCATTGGCGGCGGCTGGGTCGAGGTGGCCGATAGCAAGACCACGTCGTCGAGCGACTCCGGTGCGGCTCCCGGAGCGCAATAGCCTCCGCCTCGAGGCTCTCGCCACGAAGCGGCGGCCGCCATGACCCGGGTCGGGCACGGGCAGGCAAGCGACGGGCTTGCGGCCTGGTTCGTCGCGCTCCTCCTTCTGGTCGCGATCGTGCCGACCCCAGCGCGAGCGGAGGGGCCGGTGGCAGCGGTCCCGCGCTTTGTCGGCAGCCAGGCATGCGCGGCGTGTCACGCCAAGCAATACGCCGCCTGGCAGGGCTCGCAGCACCGCGCCGCCATGCAGGTCGCCGACGAGAAGACGGTCCTCGGCGACTTCAACGGCGCGCACTTCAGCTACGCCGGCATCACCTCCACATTTACCAGGCGCGGCGGAAACTTCGTCGTCCGCACCGACGGGCCGGACGGCAAGCTGCACGATTACGACGTGCGCTACACCTTCGGCGTCGACCCGCTGCAGCAGTACCTCGTGCAGTTTCCCGACGGAAGGCTGCAGGCGCTGTCCATCGCCTGGGATGTGAAGGGCAGGAAGTGGTTTCACCTCTACCCGAAGGAGCGCATCGTCTCCAGCGACGAGTTGCACTGGACGCGTCCGGCGCAAAACTGGAATTACATGTGCGCCGATTGCCACTCGACCCGGCTTTCGAAGAACTACGATCCGGCCGCGGATCGGTTTGCAACCAGCTGGTCGGAGATCAGCGTCGGCTGCGAGGCCTGTCATGGACCCGGCTCGGCGCATCTGGCGTGGGCCAACGCGCCGCGCGACGCCCGAGCATACGCCGACGCCAGCAAAGGCCTGGCGGCGCGCCTCGACGAGCGGCGGGGCGTGATCTGGACACGCTCCGCGGCGAGCGCAACGGCCAGCCGATCGGTACCGCGCACAAGCGAGCACGAGATCGACGTGTGCGCGCAATGTCACTCCCGGCGCGGCCTGTTCGCCGATGGATACACCGCGGGCAAGCCCTTCCTCGACTACTATCGGCCGGCGCTGCTCACCGCTCCGCTCTACTATCCGGACGGGCAGCAGCGCGACGAAGTCTATAACTGGGGTTCGTTTCTGCAGAGCAAGATGTATGCGGCAGGCGTCACCTGCAGCGATTGTCACGATCCGCATAGCGGCGCGCTGCGCGCGCACGGCAACGCCGTCTGCACGCAGTGTCACTCGGCGCAAAGGTTCGATGCGGCGACGCATCACCATCATCGACCCGGCGGCGCAGGGGCGCAGTGCGCGAGCTGCCACATGCCGACGACGACCTACATGGTGATCGACCCTCGCCACGACCACAGCCTGCGCATTCCACGCCCGGATCAGTCGGTGCAGATCGGAACGCCGAATGCGTGCAACGCCTGCCACGCCGACCGCGATGCGCGCTGGGCGGCCGCGCAGGTGAAAAGCTGGTTCGGTCACGACCCGCAAGGCTACCAGCAGTATGCGCAGGCGTTCGCGGCGGCGAATGCGGACGCAGTGGGCGCGGGTGCCAGGTTGCGCGCCATTGCCGGCGAGCGGGGGCAACCCGCGATCGCGCGTGCAACCGCGCTGGCGGAGCTCAACGCCGACGCCAACAGTGCAACGCTCGATGTGGTGACGGCCGGCCTGCGCGATCCGAGCCCGCTGGTGCGCTTGGGCGCTATCGAATCGCTTGCCGCCGCACCGGCGCAACTGCGCCAGCGTTATGCCTTACCGCTGCTGTCCGATCCGCTGAGAGTTATCCGCATCGAAGCGGCCAGCGCCCTGGCCGACGTTGCGCTCACGGCCGCAAGCGGAGAGCAGCGGGCGGCATTCGACCGCGCCGCCGCGGAGTACGTCGCGGCGCAGCGCTACGATGCCGATCGCGCCGATGCGCGTACCAACCTCGGCAGCTTCGAGGCGCGGCGAGGGGATAGTGCGCGCGCGGAGCAGGACATGCAGGCAGCCATTGCCCTGGACCCGCTGCATGTGCCGGCCTACGTCAATCTCGCCGACCTATACCGCTCCCAGGGCCGCGAGACCGACGCCGAGCGCGTCCTGCGCGACGGCCTCCGGCACGTGCCGAAGGGCGCCGCCTTGCACCATGCGCTGGGGCTTGCCCTGGTTCGGGCAAAACGCAACGCCCAGGCCTTGTCCGAGCTGGCCAAGGCGGCGGCGCTCGACCCTGCGAACGCGCGTTTTGTCTACGTGTACGCCGTGGCGCTGTATTCTGCGGGACGCGGCGACGAGGCGCTGGCGATACTGGCCAGGGCAAGCACCAAACACCCTGCTGATACCGATATCCTCGAAGCGCTGGTGAGTTTCTACCGCGAGCGCGGCGACAGCGCCAAGGCCCAGGTTTACGCCGAGCGCTTGCACGATGTCGCTGCGGGCATGTGATATCAGCGCGGGGCGCTGCATGCGGCAGGCTTGCTCGTGGCGGCTGCGCCACGTAACATTTGCCATCGGTTCGAGCGGTCAATATTCCATCATCCCGGGAGAGTTTATGAAGAGCGTGCTGTGGTCGGTCATCTGCGCTGTCGCCTTGCTTGCGGCGCCCGTGTATGCCCAGGACAAGTCTGCCGACATGAACATGCAGATCCTGCTCGACAAGATCAAGGCGGACAAGAAAGCGCTGGTTGCCGCCAACATGCAGCTGACCGACGCCGAGGCGAAGGCTTTCTGGCCGATCTACGACCAGTACCAGCAGGAACTCAAGGGCATCAACGAACGACTCGCCAGCACGATTGTTGCCTATGCCGACGCCTACAACGCGGGGCCGGTTCCGGATTCGACTGCGAAAAAGCTCCTCAACGAGTCGATTGCGATCGACGAATCCGAGGTGCGCCTGCGGCGGGAATACGCGGCCAAGCTGGAGCGGGTGATGCCGGCGGCCAAGGCGGCCCGTTATCTGCAGATCGAGAACAAGATCCGAGCCGCGGTTCGCTACGAGCTTGCCGCGCGCATTCCCCTGGTCGAATGACGTCGGCGGGGAGCGTGGACTCGCGGGTCGACTGCCGCGACATCGCTCCCGGCCGCAACGGGAGCGGGCGGCAAGCCCGCGCGTCCTGATGGGTAGAGCAAGAGCGGAGTGACGACATTTCTCCCCTCGGACGCGCATGCGCAAGCCGTCGGCCCGGGACTGCCGGGGCGGGCGGCGGCGTAGAACCAAGACGCCCCGGGCCCGAGTTGGAAGAGCGCAAGGGTCCGGGCCCCGCGCTGCCCGAGGCGCCGCTGCGAGGTAACGTCCATTCAGTCACGCGGCAACGCGTAGACCACCGCGTACCTGTGACACGAAATCGTCTGGTTCGTGTTGCGTTGCCCCTTGTCGCAACGCTGCTTGTCGCCCCGGTCGCGACGGCCGCAGCCGCCCCGACGCCACCGGCGGATGCCGCCGCACCAGGGGGTCCGGCGCTCACCCGGCCCAGGATCTGCCTGGTGCTTTCCGGAGGCGGCGCCCGCGGAGCGGCGCATGTGGGCGTGCTCAAGGTGCTCGAAGAACTCCGGGTGCCGATCGATTGCATCGCCGGCACCAGCATGGGTGCCCTGGTCGGCGCATCGTACGCGACCGGAACGACCGTCCCCGAGATGGAGGCGATACTCAATCGCATCTCGACCTCCTTGCTGTTCAAGGAAAAGCCGCCGCGGCAGGAGCAGTCTATCCGGCGCAAGCTCGACGACCGCAGCGATTTCATCGGCCCCGAGATCGGCTTCAACGATGGCGAGCTGCAGCTGCCCAAGGGCTTCGTCTCCGGAGTGCAGCTGGAAACGGTGTTGCGCTACCTGTCGAAGGCGAAGGGCTATCTCGATTTCGACACGCTGCCGATTCCGTTCCGCGCGGTTGCCACCGACCTGGTCACCGGCAAGAAGGTCGTTTTCTCGCAGGGTGAGCTGGCCAACGTCATGCGGGCGAGCATGTCGGTGCCGGGCGCGATCGCGCCGGCAGAGTTCGATGACAAGATCCTGGTCGACGGGGGGCTCACCGACAATCTGCCCATCGACGTGGCTCGGGCGATGGGCGCGGACATCGTCATTGCCGTCAATCTCGGTACGCCGCTCGCGCCGCGCGAAGAGCTGAACTCGATTCTCGGCATCGGCGGCCAGGTGATCAACATTCTGACCGAACAGAACGTGGAGCGCTCGCTTAGCACCCTCAAGCCGACCGATATCCTGATCGTGCCCGAGCTGGGGGATTTCTCGGCCGCCGACTTCGACCATCTGGCCAAAACCGTGCCGATCGGCGAGGCCGCGGCGCGAAAGATGACCGAGCGTCTGGCTCGCCTGAGCCTACCTCCTGCGCAGTACGCGGCGTTGCGCGCCCGCCAGCTCGTTGCCGCGACGCCCGAGACGCGTCCGGTGGACGAGATCCGCTTCGTCAACCTGCAGCGGGTCAACCCGGAGGCGGCGCTGGCCGTGATGGACACCAAACCCGGGGCACCACTCGACCAGGCCGTGCTCGACGCCGACATGCGCCGGCTATACGGCACCGGCGATTTCGAGCACGTCAACTACCGCATCATCGAAGAGCAGGGCAAACGCGTGCTGGCGGTGGACGCGGTCGAGAAGTCTTGGGGCCCGAACTACCTGCGCTTCGGGCTGGGGCTCTCCAACGACTTCAAGGGCGACGCCTACTACAATCTGCTCGCAAGCTATCGCCAGACCTGGCTCAATTCGCTGGGGGCGGAGTGGCGCACCGATCTTCAGCTCGGCCAGACTTCGCTGCTGACGAGCGAGTTCTACCAGCCGCTGGATGCGCGGCAGCAGTTCTTCGTCGCGCCGCGGGTCGAATTCCAACGCAGCACCGAAGATCTGTTCCAGGGCGATCAGCGCATAGCGAGCTACAACCTGCGCTATGCCCGCGCCGCCATCGACCTGGGGACCCAATTTACGCGCTTGGGCGAATTGCGGGTCGGCATACTCGGCGGGACGCTCGACCCGACTCTCAACACCGGGCCGCAGAGCCTGGCGCCGGCGACCGGCCGCATCCGGCAGGGGGCGTTCACCACGCGCCTGATCTTCGATCAGCTCGACAGCGCAACGTTTCCCCGTGACGGCGCCGAGGGGTCGGCGCACCTGTTCGCCTCGAGCAGCGCGCTGGGAGCAACCGACGCCTATAACAAGTGGGATGCCGACGGCCTTGGGGCATGGTCGTTCGGCGCCAACACACTGGGCATCGGGCTCAAGGCGGGGGGCAAGATCGGCAGCGAACCGCTGCCGCGCTACGACCTGTTCCAGTGGGGCGGATTCCTGCAGCAATCGGGCTATCCGACCGGCGCCCTGATCACCGATCGGTTCGCCTTCGCCCGCCTGGTCTACTATAACCAACTGGTGCGGCAGAAGCTGCTCGAAGGCGTCTATGCCGGGTTCTCGCTCGAGGTCGGCAATTACGGGCCCCCGCTGGTCCCGGGCTCACCGAGCGGCACGCTCAAGTCGGGAAGCGTTTTTCTCGGCGCCGATACGCCCATCGGCCCGCTGTACTTTGGCTACGGCCACGCCACGGACCACAACAGCAGCTGGTATCTGTACCTGGGGCGACCCTAGGCGCGCACTGCGCCCTGGCGCCCGGTCAATAGGTCTCGACGTGATAGCGACCCTCTCGCCGCAGCGTCGGCCGCAGCTCCTCCCAGTCCATGTCGTGCGCGCGGCATGCATCGCGAAACGCGTCGTCGACGCCTTGCTCCATGCCCTTCAGGCCGCAGATGTAGACGTAACAGTTTGAATCGCCGAGCAACCGCGCCACGTCGGCGCTGCGCTCGCGAATCCGGTCCTGGACGTATTGCTTCGCCTGTCCGGGAACACGCGAGAAGGCAAAGTTGATGTCGATGAAATCCTTCGACAGCTTCAACAGCGGCCCGAAGTAGGGCAGTTCTCCGGCGATCCGGGCGCCGAAGAAGAGCATGAGTTCGCCCCCTTCCTTGAGGGCGATCCGCCGCCGGCGGCGCTCGGTCATCGCGCGCATGGGCGCCGAACCGGTGCCGGTACAGACCATCAACAGGCTCGAACCGGGATGGTTGGGCATGAGGAAGGTCGCGCCGTAGGGGCCGACGACGCGCACCTCATCGCCCTTGGCGAGGTCGCACAGGTAATTGGAGGCAACCCCGACGACGGGCTTGCCCGCATGATCCGCGCAGACGCGCTTCACGGTCAGCGACAGGTTGTTGTAGCGGGGCCGCTCGCCGTCGCGCGGGCTCGCGATCGAATACAGGCGCACGTGGTGCGGCTTGCCGGATGCGTCGACGCCCGGCGGCAGGATCCCGATGGTCTGCCCCTCCAGCACCGGAAACGCGGCGCCGCCGAATTCAAGCACGATGTGCCGGATGTCGCTGCTGGCGTCGTCCGCGGTCAGGCGAAAGTTGCCGCTGACCGTGGCCCGTGCGGGCTTCTCCGGCGAATAGAGGTTGACGTAAGGATGCGCGGCCGACCAGGGCGGGTAGGCTTCGCCGCCTTGCCCGGCCGTGGCGACGGCGGTAATCCGCGCCACGTCGACCGGGATGTCCGCCGCAGTTCCGGCGTCCACGTCGGCCTGCGCCGGCAGGCTGTCCCAGCCAAGCTGCTCGGAGAGCGTATAGGGCTTCGCCTTGTCCACCTGGCGCCAGCTGTCGATGGCGCCGGTCGGGCAGGGTGAGATGCAGGCGTTGCAGAATTTGCATATCGCGGCATCGACGACGTAGTTGCGCGCGTCATGCGAGATCGCATGCGTCGGACAGGTCTCCTCGCAGGTATTGCAGCGGATGCAGATTTCCGGATCGATCAGATGCTGGCGCAGCACCTCGACACTCCGGACCACCGATTCAGTCGCCACGCGTCACCTCAAGCAAAAGATGGGTCGCGATGCCGGCGCGACCCTTGAACCCGAGCCTGCTGCGGGGGCACTAGTTGAAGCGCACGTATTCGAAATCCTGCGGCTGGTTGTTGATGCCGCGTGCAGGCGGCGCGATCCAGTTGGCGAAGCGCCCGGGCTCGGTGACCCGCCCCATCAGCGAGGCGACGAACGCGCGGTCGGCCTCCGAGGGCAACCAGTGCAGGTGCTGGTGGGTCCAGTCGGCTTCGCTCAGGACATGGCCGTCGGGATCGACGCGGACCGCCGACAGCGGGCCGATCTTGCGGTTGAATGCCTTGTGCGGGGCCCTGAGGCGGAAGGCAATGCCGCTCTTCTCGATGAGCTTGTTCCAGCGCTCGATGCCGGCGAGGGCGTCCTTGACGTAGTCGTCGCGCAGCTTTTCATTGAGCGCGTTGAGCGCCGGCGCCTGCACGCTGACGAGTTGTCCCGCGCGCACTTCGAGCACCGGATAGGTGGCCGTGTTGAGCAGGTGGTCGTCGGCGATCTTGGTCTCGTCGAAGCGTCCCTTGAGCCCGGTCGAGTAGAAGGTGGCGGCGTTGGACGAAACGTCGGCGCCGAACAGGTCCATGGTCACGCTGAAGTGAAAGTTGAGGTAACGCTGGATCGTCGGCAGGTCGATGAGCCCAAGGGCGCGGATCTTCGCCGGGTCGTCGACCTTGTGCGCAACCATCGCCTCGCAGGTGCGCTGGATGATGCGCCCGACGCCCGACTCGCCGACGAACATGTGGTGCGCCTCCTCGGTAAGCATGAACCGGCAGGTACGCGCGAGCGGGTCGAATCCGGACTCGGCGAGCGAGCACAGCTGATACTTGCCGTCGCGGTCGGTGAAATAGGTGAACATGAAGAACGCCAGCCAATCCGGCGTCTTTTCGTTGAACGCGCCGAGGATGCGTGGATTGTCGGCGTCGCCGGATCGCCGTTCGAGCAGCGCCTCGGCTTCTTCCCGCCCGTCGCGGCCAAAATAGGCGTGCAGCAGGTACACCATCGCCCATAGGTGCCGGCCTTCCTCGACATTGACCTGGAACAGGTTGCGCAGATCGTAGAGCGAGGGACAGGTCACGCCGAGGTGGCGCTGCTGCTCCACCGAGGCGGGCTCGGTGTCGCCCTGGGTGACGATCAGCCGGCGCAGGTTCGAGCGGTATTCCCCCGGCACGTCCTGCCACGCCGGCTCGCCCTTGTGCGCGCCGAAGTTCACCTTGCGCTCGGCCTCCGCCGGGGCGAGGAAGATGCCCCAGCGGTAGTCGGGCATCTTCACGTAGTCGAAATGCGCCCAGCCTTTGGGCTCGGCGCTGGTCGCGGTCCGGAGGTAGACGTCGGCGCTGCTCGTGCCTTCCGGCCCCATGTCGGCCCACCAGTGCAAAAACTCGGGCTGCCAGTGTTCAAGGGCGCGTTGCAGCGTGCGATTGCTCGCGAGCTCCACGTTGTTGGGGATCTTCTCGCTGTAGTCGATGCTCATGAGGGCTCCAGTGTGTCGTGGCGGCGACGCAGGCGGCAGGCAAGCGCGTCAGACGCGGTTCCAGTCGAATTTCATTTTGTTGCCGGTGCCGAACACCTTCAGTGCGCCGGACTCGCCCACGGCATTGGGGCGGATGAAGATCCAGTTCTGCCATGCCGAAAGGCGGCCGAAGACGCGGGTTTCCATCGTCTCGACCACGCCGAAGCGCAGGTTGGCCTCCATGCCGGTGAGCGCGTCGGGCGACAGGCTCGCGCGTTCCTCCAGGGCGATGCGGATCTCGTCTGCCCAGTCGAGCTCGTCGGGTGCGGCGGTGATGAGGCCCAGCGCGAGCGCCTCGCCGGGCGGGAGCGGGCGGTCCACGGCTGCCTGGGCGCGGGCGAGCGGCGCCGCCTCGAGGTAGAAGCGCGCGGCAAGACGGGAGAGCCCGTTGACCATCGGGTAGGAGCCGAAGTTCAGCGCCGACAGTGCGATCTGCGGCGCAGCGCTGGCGCCGTCCTGCGGCGCGAGCATGTAGCTGCGGTCGGCGGCAAGTGCCAGTTCCAGCAGCGTCCCGGCGAAGCACGAGCCGGTGTCGATGAGCGCGTAGAGCGTGCGCGAGGTGACGTCGAGGCGCGAGAGCGTTCGCCGCAGCATGCCCGTCGTCTCCCGCACGAACCAGTCGCTTTCGTGCAGCTTGAGCGCCGCGTCGACGGCGAGCACCCGGGCGGGCTCGCCGGTCGTCTTCAACAGCCAGGTGCCGATCTCCGGCTCGTTGGTGCGCAGGAGCAGAATCGCATCGTCGAGCTCGCGCGCCATCGCCAGCGGCCACCAGGCGGCCCCGAGGGCGCGAATCGCGTCGAGGTCACCGGGCTGCTGCTGCGCCGGGGCCGCGACGGTGAGCGTCGCATGGCGTGCCTTGCGGTCGATGCGCACGTCGACGTGCCTGTAGCGGTAGCCATCGGCGTCGAGCGTGCGCTGGAGCGGTGTGAGCGCGATCCCTTTTGCCTGCCGCGGCCGGTCGCTTTGTGCGGCCAGTTCGACGGCGCGCTGCCGCACCTTCTCGGCGAACTGCTGCGGCTTGGCGAAATCGTCGATCAGCCGCCATTCCTGGGCACGTGGCGCCCGAATGCCCTCGATCAGGGTGCAGAAGACGTCGGCGTGGTCGCGGCGCACGCGGCGCTTGTCGGTCAGGCGCGTAAGGCCGCCGGTGCCCGGCAGCACGCCCAGGAGCGGTACTTCGGGCAGGCTCACTGCCGAGGATCGGTCGTCGATCAGGATGATTTCATCGCATGCGAGCGCGAGTTCGTAGCCGCCGCCGGCGGTCGTGCCATTGCACGCGGCGACGAATTTGAGTCCCGAGTGACGGCTCGCATCCTCGATGCCGTTGCGCGTCTCGTTGGTGAACTTGCAGAAGTTGACCTTCCAGGCGTGCGTGGATAGGCCGAGCATGAAGATGTTGGCGCCGGAGCAGAACACGCGTTGCTTGCCGCTGGTGACGACGACGCAGCCTACCTCGGGGTGCTCGAAGCGGATCCGCTGCAGGGCGTCGGCAAGCTCGATGTCGACGCCGAGGTCGTAGGAATTGAGCTTGAGCTTGTAGCCGGGGCGGATCCCGCGATCCTCGTCCACGTCCAGCGTCAAGGTGGCGACGGAGTCGACGCAGCTCAACTTCCAGTGCGCGTACCGGTCGGGGTGCGTGTCGTAGGTGACCAGGCATTTTTCCGCAACCCCGGATGGGTTCCCCGGCACCGCAGTCGCCTCCAGCATACGGATCTCCTGATGTGAGTGCCGGCGTCAGGCCGACACGGCTTCGCGCAGCTTGGCGAGGCTCTGCTCGGGACGCTCGCCGAGGGTGTCCAGCGTCACGTCGGCCTTCCGGTACAGCGGTTCGCGCGCCTCGAGGATGCGATTGAGGTCCGCCATCGCTTCGGCGTTGCCCTGCATCGGGCGCAGATCGCCCTGGGCCACGACCCGCGCCATGTGCTCTGCGGGCGAGGCCTTGATCCACACCGTGAAACAGTTGGTCAGCAGCAGGTCGTAGGTCTCCGGCTCGGAGACGATGCCGCCACCGACGGCGAGCACGATCGGCCGGTTGCTCTGCACCAGGCGCTCGAGGCAGCGGCGCTCGATGCGCCGGTAGCCCGTCTGACCGTAGAGCGAGAAGATCTCGCTCAGGCTGATTCCGGCGTCGCGTTCGATCTCGCGATCGAGCTCGACAAAAGGCAATTGCAGCTTCTCGGCCAGCGCACTGCCCAGGGTCGTCTTGCCCGCGCCACGCAATCCGACCAGCGCCAGGCGGCGCTTGCGCGCGGCCGCCTCCGGCCCGAAGTCGCGCATGAGCCGAAACACCACGTCCTCGAGCTGGCGCTCCGGAAGCCCTTCGAGGAAACGCCGGATCAGGCGCTGCTCGACTGAAGTCTCCTGCGCCGCGAACAGCTCGGAGAGCGGCATGTCCAGGGCGCGGGCGACGTTGCGCAACAGCAGCACCGACGCATTGGCGGCCCCCGCCTCCAGATGCGCCAGATAGCGTTCGGAGACATCGGAGACCTGCGAGAGCAGCTTGCGCGCCATCCCGCGACGCTCGCGCGCCTCGCGCACCCGCCGGCCGATCGCGGCGAGGAGGCTCGCGTCCTCGCCGGCGTTGGCCGTCGCGGTCAGCCCCGGCGGTGGCGCTTCGGTTGCGGTCCGCATCGTCGTCATGAATTTTGCTTCAAGCGGCGAACTATAATGCATGGCAAGAGCGCCGGTCAAGCAACGGGAATTGCCTCGAGGCCGCGCCGCTGCGCGGGCATTGGCGGCGCCACGCCCCGGGCGGTCGTCATCGAGCCATATGCTCTATTTTGCTTGACAGGCTGGATGTTGCGATCTAAATTGCCGGTTGATCCTGAACCTGCGATTGCCTGCGGCACATGACAGCGAACGATTTTGTGGACCTGGTCGCGCCGATCACGCGCTGGATCGGCGCGCGCGCCCTCGACGCCGCGCTGGAGGCGGACCTCAACCGCAGTTTCGCCCCCGACGGTGCGGCGTTCCAGTCGCTGTTCGATGCCTGTCGCGCCGGCGTCGCCGCGGGCTGGATGTGCAATCGCGAAGCCGGTGGCATCAAGTACGGCCGCGTGGTCAAGCCGGGTGCGGCAAGCCACGGCTTTAGCGTCGACGTGGTCGAGATGGACAATCTCGCCGGCCCCCACCATCGCCATCCCGAGGGCGAGATTGATATGATCATGCCGCTTTCCGGCGCGGCAAAATTCGACGGACGCGGTGCGGGCTGGCTCGTCTATGGCCCGGGGAGCGCGCACCGCCCGACCGTGAGTGACGGCAAGGCACTGGTGCTCTATCTGCTGCCGCAGGGCAAGATCGAATTCACCGCGGCCTGAACGACGGCGTCCGGCCGCCTGCATCCGCAACGGGAGAAGCTCGCCATGTCGGGACTCAGCACGGCCGATCAGCGGGTGAGCCCGCCGCGGATCGACATTCCGCGCGACTACAACGCCGCGCACGACCTCATCGAGCGCAACCTGCAGGCCGGCCGCGCGGCCAAGGTCGCCTACATCGACGACCACGGCAGCTACACCTACGGCGAGCTCGCGCAGCGGGTCAACCGCTGCAGCAATGCCTTGGTGGGCCTCGGCCTCGAGGCCGAGCAGCGGGTCTTGCTGTGCATCCTCGACAGCATCGATTTTCCCACGGCCTTCCTCGGCAGCATCAAGGCCGGCATCGTGCCCATCGCCGCCAATACCCTGCTCACCACGGCCGATTACGAGTACATGCTGCGCGACAGCCGCGCGCACGCGCTCATCGTCTCGGCCTCCCTGCTGCCGGTATTCGCGCCGCTGCTCGGGCGCCTGCCCCAGCTCAAGCACGTCATCGTCTGCGGGTTGGCCGAGAACAAGAACGCGGCCGGGGGACACCATTCGTTCTCGCACCTGCTCGCCGCGGCGGCAGAGGGCTTTGCCCCGGCGGATACGACCTGCGACGATATGTGCTTCTGGCTCTATTCGTCCGGATCGACCGGCGCGCCGAAGGGGACGGTGCATGCGCATTCGAGCCTGATCACGACCGCCGAGCTCTATGCCTGGCCGATCCTGGGCATCCGCGCGGACGACGTCGTGTTTTCCGCGGCGAAGCTCTTCTTCGCCTACGGCCTGGGCAACGGCCTGACTTTTCCGCTCGCCGTCGGCGCGACCACGGTGCTGATGGCCGAGCGGCCGACGCCGGCGGCCGTTTTCGCGCGCCTCACGCAGCACCGGCCGACGATCTTCTACGGCGTGCCCACGCTTTTCGCCGCACTGCTGGCGAGCCCCGAGCTTCCCCGCGCAAGGCGCTGCGCCTGCGCGTGTGCACCTCGGCGGGCGAGGCGCTGCCCGCGGACATCGGCAAGCGCTGGACGGAGCATTTCGGCGTCGAGATCCTCGACGGCCTGGGCTCGACTGAAATGCTGCACATCTTCCTGTCCAATCGCGCCGGCAACGTGCATTACGGAACCAGCGGCACGCCGGTCCCCGGCTACGAGCTGCGGATCGTCGCTGACGACGGGCGGCCGGTCGCGCCCGGGCAGGTGGGCGAGCTGCAGATCTGCGGACCGACGAGTGCGATGGCCTACTGGAACAACCGCCAGAAGAGCCGGGCGACCTTCGAGGGGCAATGGACCCGCAGCGGCGACAAGTATTCGATCGACGGGGAAGGCTATTACATCTACGCCGGCCGAACCGACGACATGCTCAAGGTCAGCGGCATCTACGTCTCGCCGGTCGAGGTCGAGGCGGCGCTCATTACCCATCCGGCCGTGCTGGAGGCGGCGGTGATCGGCAGGGCCGACGAGGAAGAGCTGATCAAGCCGGTGGCGTACGTCGTGCTGAAGGCGGGCCACGCCGCATCGCCGGGGCTGGCCGAGGAGCTGCGACAGCACGTCAAGTCGCGGCTCGCGCCCTACAAGTACCCGCGCTGGATCGAATTCATCGACGAACTGCCCAAGACGGCGACCGGCAAGATCCAGCGCTACAAGCTGCGGCAGCTCGCGGCGTGAAATGCGGCGCGTGGCGCAGCGGCCGCCCACAACCGTTACCAGAACCAAGGAGGAGCCTGGCATGAATCAAGACCAACCCCATTTCGGCGGCAACGGGTACCGCATACGCGGCGCCCTGGCCGCCACGCTGCTGGCCATCGCGGGCCTGTTCTATCCGCTGCAGCATGCGCAGGCGCAGCCGCAATCGAAGCTCAAGATCGGGCTCATGCTGCCCTACACCGGCACCTACGCCGCGCTGGGCAACTCGATTACCAACGCCTTCAAGCTGGCCATCGAGGAGAACGGCGGCAAGGTCGGCGGACGCGAGATCGAATACTTCGTTGTCGACGACGAGTCCGATCCGGCCAAGGCGCCGGACAACGCCAACAAGCTGATCAAGCGCGACAACGTCGACGTGCTGGTCGGCACCGTGCACTCGGGTGTGGCACTCGCCATGGCCAAGGTCGCGCGCGACAACAACACCCTGCTTATCGATCCCAACGCCGGCGCCGACGAACTCACGGGCGCCTTGTGCGCACCCAACATCTTCCGCACCTCGTTTTCCAACTCGCAGGCGGGCATTGCCATGGGCCAGGTGATGGCCGAGCAGAAGAAGAAGACCGCCGTGACCTTTACCTGGAACTACGCCGCCGGCAACGAATCGGTCGGCGGATTCAAGGAAGCCTTCGAAGCCGGCGGCGGCAAGGTCATCAAGGAAATGTCGCTGCCGTTCCCGCAGGTCGAGTTCCAGTCCTACCTGACCGAGATCGCGGCGCTGAAGCCGGACGTCGTCTACGCCTTCTTCGCCGGCGGCGGAGCGGTCAAGTTCGTCAAGGACTACGCCGCAGCCGGGCTCAACAAGACCATCCCGCTGGTCGGCCCGGGGTTTCTTACCGACGGCACGCTCGAGGCGCAGGGTGAGGCCGCACAGGGTTTGCTGACGACGCTGCACTACGGCGACGGCCTCAACAACCCCAAGAACAACGCCTTTCGGGCGGCGTACATGAAGGCGTACAAGACCGAGCCGGACGTCTACGCGGTACAGGGTTACGACGCCGCGCAGCTGCTCATCGCCGGGATGAATGCCGTCAAGGGCGACACTGCCAAGCGCGCCGAACTGATCAAAGCGATGGAATCGGCAAAGCTCGACAGCCCAAGGGGCCCTTTCGCGCTGACGAGGTCGCACAACCCCATCCAGGACATCTACTTGCGCAAGGTCGAGGGCAAGGAGAACAAGGTGATCGGCGTCGCGGTCACAAACCTGACCGATCCGCCGCGCGGCTGCAAGATGTGACCTGTAGACTCACGCGCGGGCAGGTTGCGCCTGCCCGCGCGTTTTCTTTGGACGACAGCGGCGGCCGGCGATGGATGTCTACTCGTTCCTGATTCAGCTCCTCAACGGCATCCAGTACGGCCTGCTGCTGTTTCTGGTCGCCTCCGGTCTGACGCTGATCTTCGGCATCATGGGCATCATCAACCTCGCCCATGGCAGCTTCTACATGGTCGGCGCGTACATGGCATTTTCACTGGCGTCGCTGACCGGCAGCCTGTTCGTCGCCATCGTGCTGGGCAGCGCGCTGTGCGTGCTGCTCGGGGTCGTGCTGGAGTGGGCACTGTTCTCCCGCCTCTACCAGCGCGATCACCTCGACCAGGTGCTGCTGACCTATGGGCTTATCCTGGTTTTCGAGGAGTTGCGCAGCCTCATCGTCGGCAACGACGTGCACGGCGTGGCCATTCCGGACCTGTTCAACTGGTCGATCCCGCTCACGCAAACCCTCTCCTACCCGGTCTACCGCTTGTTCATGTCGGCGGTGTGCATCGTGCTGGCGGTGCTGCTCTATCTGCTCATCGCGCGCACCCGGCTGGGGATGATGATCCGCGCCGGCGCGTCGAACCGGGAGATGGTGCAGGCACTGGGGATCAACATCAGCCTCGTCTACCGCCTGGTGTTCGCGCTCGGCGTCGCCCTCGCGGCCTTTGCGGGCATGATCGCGGCGCCGGTGTCATCGGTCTATCCCGGCATGGGCACCGGCGTGCTGATCATCTGCTTCGTGGTGGTGGTCATCGGCGGCATCGGCTCGATCTGGGGGGCGCTGGTTGCCTCGCTCCTGATCGGGCTTGCCGACACCTTTGGCCAGGTGCTGCTTCCCGAGGCGGCGGGCGTGATCGTCTATGTGCTCATGGCGGTGATCCTGCTTTGGCGGCCGGAAGGCCTGTTCCGGCGCGTGTGACCCCAGGATGCCATTGGCTGCGCCGGCAGGTCGCGTCGTGACGCGAAACACGATGGCGCTGGTGGCCGGGCTGTTGCTGCTCGCCGTGTTTCCGTTCGCCGCGGCGACGTTCTATACCGAGCTGGTGACCAAGGTGATGATCCTGGCGATCTTCGCTCTCTCGCTCGACCTCCTGGTCGGCTATACGGGGCTTGTGTCGTTCGGCCACGCCGCCTATTTCGGGGTGGGCGCGTACGCGCTCGGGTTGCTCGCACCCCAGTACGATGCGGCCAACCTGTGGCTGACGCTGCCGGCGGCAATTGTCCTGGCGGGACTCGCGGCGCTCGCCGTCGGGGCGCTGGTCGTGCGGGTGAAGGGCATGTACTTCATCATGGTCACGCTCGCGTTCGCGCAGATGTTCTATTTCGTGTTCCACGACACGAAGTTCGGCCGCGGGTCCGACGGGATCAGCATCAACGTCAAGCCGGTGGCCGCGATCGGAAGCCTCGTGCCGTTCGATCTCGGCAACGCCACGCACGTCTATTATCTGATCCTGGCGGCGCTCCTCGGCGTGTTCATCTTCCTGCGCCTGCTGCTGCGCTCCGCGTTCGGCCGCGCGCTGCAAGGGATCCGCAGCAACGAGCAGCGCATGCGCTCGCTCGGCTTCCCGGTGTATCGCTACAAGCTCGCGAGCTTCGCCATCGCCGGCGCGCTGGCCGGGCTCGCCGGCTACCTGTCGGCGCTGCAATTCGGTTTCGTCAATCCCGAGCTCTTGTCCTGGCACCAGTCCGGCAACGTCCTGCTGATGCTCATTCTGGGCGGCCTCGGGACCCTGTACGGCGCGGTCGTGGGCGCATTCGCCTTCGTGGCGCTCGAGGAAATCTTCTCCTCGCTCACCACGCACTGGCAGCTTTTGCTCGGTGCAACCATCATCGTGCTGGTGCTGGCCCTGCCGGGCGGCCTGGCGAGCGTAAGGAGCCGCTTCAAGCGCACGTTCATCGGGGAAGCCGACGGTGAGTGAGGCCATCCTCGCCACGCAAGGCCTGTCACGCCGCTTCGGCGGCCTGACGGCCGCCGGCAACGTCGCCATCGAGCTCCACCACGGCAGCTTGCACGCGCTGCTCGGCCCCAACGGGGCAGGCAAGACGACGCTGCTCAACCTGCTCTCGGGCGACCTGCGCGCGTCGGCCGGCACGATCCGTTACAAGGGCCAGGACATCACGCATCTGAGCCCTGACCGGCGCGCCCGGATCGGCATCGGCCGCAGCTATCAGAAGACCAACATTTTTCCCGCCTTCACCGCGTTCGAAAACTGTCGCCTTGCCGCGCAGGCACGCGCCCCGCGCGCCATGCACGTGCTCGCCGACGCCCTGGCCTACGCTCCGGTGTGCGACGCCGCGCGGCGCGCACTCGAGGCGACCGGCCTGGGCGGGCGCGGCGAACGGGTCGCGGCCACGCTCGCGCACGGCGAGCAGCGGCAGCTGGAACTGGCCATGGTGCTGGCCACGGCGCCGGAAATCCTGCTGCTCGACGAGCCGCTCGCCGGCATGGGCGCGGAGGAGGCGGGGCGAATGGTCGAGCTGCTGCGAGAGCTCGCTGCCGGCCATGCGATCCTGCTCGTCGAGCACGACATGGACGCCGTGTTCGCGCTCGCGGACACGATTACCGTGATGGTGAACGGCCAGGTGCTCGAAAGCGGGCCTCCGGCGCAGATCCGCGCCAGCGCGGCGGTGCGCCAGGCGTATCTGGGCGACGGGGTGGTCGCGGCGCGCACAGGCGCCCCGGCGCAGCCGACGAGGCGATGAGCGAAGCCCTGCTCGAGGCGCGCGAGCTGCACGCGTATTACGGCGCGAGCCACGTTCTGCACGGCGTCGATTTTCGCGTCGACCGCGGCGAAACGGTCGGGCTCATGGGCAGAAACGGCATGGGCAAGAGCACGCTCATCCGCACCATGCTGGGGCTCGTGCGGCCGCGCCATGGCGAGGTTTGGGTGTGCGGCACGCCGATGACCGGCGCCGCGCCCCACCTCATCGCCCGCCAGGGCATCGCCTACGTGCCGGAAGGCCGCGGCATCTTCCCCAACTTGAGCGTGCGCGAAAACCTGGTCATGGCCGCGCGTGCCGGTCCCGACGGTCGCCGCGACTGGTCCTATGAGCGCGTGCTCTCGACCTTTCCGCGGCTCGCGGAGCGCCTCGAGAACGGCGGCTGGAAGCTCTCCGGAGGCGAGCAGCAGATGCTCACCATCGGCCGCGCCTTGATGACCAACCCCGACCTGCTGATCCTCGACGAAGCGACCGAAGGCTTGGCGCCGCAGATCGCGCGCGAGATCTGGAGCATCCTCGGCGACATCCGCCGCCACGGTATCGCCACCCTCATCGTCGACAAGAACTACGCCGCGGTGACGTCGATCGCCGACCGCAATGTGATCCTGGTCAAGGGCCGCGTGGTGTTCGAAGGCGACACGCCGACGCTGCTCTCGCAGCCGGAGCTGCTGCACCGGCATCTCGGAGTCTAGGGTGCCGTTCCTGACGGTTTGCTCGCGGCGCATCGAATACGAGCGTATCGAGGTCGCCTCGGGCAAGCGCCCGACGCTGGTGTTCCTGCACGAAGGTCTCGGCTCGATCGCGATGTGGCGCGACTTTCCGAGCCGCGTGACGCACGCGACCGGCTGCAACGCGCTGGTCTATTCGCGTTACGGCTACGGCAATTCCGCGCCGCTGCAGGAGCCGCGCGAGGTGCGCTACATGCACGACGAGGCGCTGCTCGCGCTGCCGGAGCTCCTCGATGCGCTTGCCATCGAGGCGCCCATTCTCATCGGCCACAGCGATGGCGGCTCGATCGCGCTCATCCATGCCGGCGCCGGGCTGCGGCCGGTCACGGCAGTGATAACGCTGGCCGCGCACGTCATGGTGGAGGACATCTCGGTGCAGAGCATCGCCGCCGCCAGGACCGCTTATGAGAGCGGCGACCTGCGCGCCCGGCTCGCGCGCTTCCACGCCGATGTCGACTCGGCGTTCTGGGGCTGGAACCGGATCTGGCTGCACCCGGCATTCCGGGCCTGGAACATCGAGTCCTATCTGCCGGGCATTACCTGTCCCGTGCTCGCCGTCCAGGGCGAGGACGACGAGTATGGAACGCAGGAACAGCTCGAGCGCATCGGCCGCGAGGTCGCCGACGTCGAGGTGCTGCACCTGGAGGACTGTCGGCATTCGCCACACCGTGACCAGCCGCAGGCGGTGATCGAGGCGATCACCCGCTTTGTCGATCGCCTCACCGCCGCATGACGACAGGGCGGCTGCGGCACGCAGCGCGCGCCCGGTCGCGCTAGCGGATCGTCAGGCCGCCGTCCGCGGCCAGGATCTGCCCGGTCACGTAGCTTGCGCCGTCGGAGGCGAAGAAGACGAACACCGGTGCAATCTCGTCCGGGTCCGCCCAGCGGCCAAGCGGGATGCGTTCCAGGTATTTGTCCTTGAAGCGCGGGTCGGTACGAATCAATTCGGTCATCGGCGTCGCGGCCCCGGGGGCGATGGCGTTGACCGTGATGCCGAATTTCGCCAGTTCCCTCGCCGCGGACAGCGTGAGCCCCACTATCCCCGCCTTCGCGGCGCTGTAGTTGACCTGGCCGATGGTGCCGAGCACGCCGGCGGTCGAGGTGACGTTGATGATGCGGCCGTAGCGCTGCTCCATCATGCCCGGTGCGACCGCCTGCAGGCAGTTGAAGGCTCCCTTGAGGTGCACCGCCATGACTTCGTCCCATTGCGCTTCGGTCATCTTGTGCAGCATGGCCGGACGGACAATGCCGGCGTTGTTGACCAGGATGTCGACCCGCCCGAACCGTTGCCGGGCGGCAGCGACCATCGCCTCGACCTGATCGCGGCGCGATACATCGCAGGCGGCGCCGAGCGCTTCGGCGCCGCCTGCCCTAAGGGTTGCCGCGAGCGTCTCCACCCGGTCGCCGGCCAGGTCGGCGACACACAGGTGTGCGCCCGCGCGTGCCAGCGCCGCGGCTACGGCCGCGCCGATGCCCTGGGCGGCCCCTGTGACGATTGCCGTTCTACCCGCAAGCTGCATGCGTGTGCTCCTTCGTTTCGGCCATGCTGAGGATCCAACGGGCATCTACTGTGCGAGAGCGCGCGCCACCCGGCATTGATCGGCGTCAACGACCGGGCCCGGCGGACGCGACGCCCGCCGCCAGCTAAAGCGCCGGCGCTTGATCTGCCTCAACATTGCCGCCGCGCGACCCGCCCAGAATCCACCATCCGCTCTCGGCACGGCACGTGGCGGGGAGGAAGCCATGGAAGTGTCGTTCGCGCGTGAAGTGAAGCTGCTCGCCAGCGGGAAGGGCGAGGTCTTCCACGGCGAAGGCATCGTTGCCGTGACCAAGGCGCTGCTTCAATCCGGCGTCGGCTACGTCGGCGGCTACCAGGGCGCGCCCGTTTCCCACCTGCTCGACGTGATGGTGCAGGCGCACGACTACCTCGACACCCTGGGAGTCCATGTCGAGGCGTGCACCAACGAAGCGGCCGCCTGCGCCATGCTGGCCGCATCGGTCAACTATCCCATTCGCGGCGCGGTCACGTGGAAGTCCATCGTTGGCACCAACGTGGCTTCCGACGCCTTGTCGAACCTTTCCTCGCCGGGAGTGATGGGCGGGGTGCTGATCGTGGTCGGCGAGGATTACGGCGAGGGCTCCAGCGTGGTGCAGGAGCGCACGCACGCATTCGCGATGAAATCGTCGCTCTGCCTGCTCGACCCCAGGCCCGATCTGCAGCACCTGGTGCGCATGGTCGAACAGGCCTTTCCGCTGTCCGAGGCGTCCTCGACACCGGTCATGCTGCAGTTGCGCATCCGCGCCTGTCATCTGCAGGGCAGTTTTGTCTGCGCCGACAACGTGGCCCCCGCGCTGTCGACCCGGTGCCTGACGCCGCAGGCCGCGGCGCACGACCCGACCCGCATGGCGCATCCGCCGTTCACCTTCGCCCAGGAGCGGCTCAAGGTCGAGACGCGGCTGCCCGCTGCGCGGCGCTACATCCTCGATCACGGCATCAACGAAGTGCTGGAGGGAGACTGCGGCGAGGTGGGCATCATCGTCCAGGGCGGAATCTTCAACCACCTGATGCGCTCGCTGGCGCTATCCGGCCTGCAGGATGAACGCGGGGCGAGCCGGGTCCCGATCCTCGTGCTCAATGCAACCTACCCGCTGGTATCCGAACAGCTGGTCGCCTTCTGCGAGGGCAAGCGCGCCGTCCTGGTGCTCGAGGAGGGGCACCCGGAATTCATCGAATTCGAGCTCTCCGCCGTTCTCGGGCGCGCGGGCAGCGCCTGCGCAGTCCGCGGCAAGGGCACGCTCTCGGGGGCCTGCGAGTACGGGGTCGAGGTCATCGTGCGCGGGCTCGAGCGCTTCGCCGCGGAATTCGCCCCGGCGCTTTCGACCGCGCGTGCCGCCGCGTGGCGGGAAGAAGTCGACGCCGTGTGCGCGCGCGCCAGCGCCCTGCTCTCGGCGCCGGTGCCGGCCCGGCCGCCGGGCTTCTGCATCGGCTGTCCCGAGCGGCCGGTATTCAGCGCGCTCAAGCTCGTCGAGCGTGAACTCGGTGCGCGCCATGTCGCCGCGGACATCGGCTGTCACTCCTTCGCCATGTTCGAGCCGTTCTCCCTTGGCAACTCGATCCTCGGCTACGGCATGGGACTGGCCAGCGCCGCGGGCATCGGCCCGATCAGCAAGCAGCGGCCGCTGGCGATCATCGGCGACGGCGGGTTCTGGCACAACGGACTGCTCTCCGGCGTCACGTCCGCGCTGAAGAACGGCTCCGATTCGGTGCTGCTCATTTTCAAGAACGGCTACACGTCGGCGACCGGCATGCAGGATCTCATCTCGACACCGTCGCCCGCGCGCCGCGCGGTCGCGGGCGGCGAAAGCACGACCGCGACCGATCACCTCATCGAGGACGTTCTCAAGAGCGTGGGCGTGAAATGGCTGCGCACGGTGCACAGCTACGACGTCGGGGCGATGAAGGCGACGCTTGCCGCCGCTTTCTCGACCCCCGATACCGGATTGAAGGTGGTGGTCGCCGAGGGGGAGTGCCAGCTCGAGCGGCAGCGGCGGCTGCAGCCGTATCGCGCCCGCCAGCTCGCTTCCGGGCAGCGCAGCGTGCGCGTGCGCTACGGGATCGACGAGGCCATTTGCACCGGCGATCACGCCTGCATCCGTCTTTCCGGCTGCCCGTCGTTGACAGTCAAGAAAGCCGACGATGCGCTGCGCCTCGATCCGGTGAGCACGATCGACAGCGGCTGCGTCGGTTGCGGATTGTGCGGCGAAGTCGCACAGGCGGCCGCGCTGTGTCCGTCTTTCTACCGCGTCGAAGTGGTCACCCATGCCGGGGCCTGGGAACGTCTGGCGGCCCGGCTGCGAAGCTTCGCCACGCGCGTGCTCCTTCCGCTATGAACAGCCGACCAGGGCCCGCCACGGCGGCCCCTCGCCGCGAGCCGCTGACGCTGCTCATCGCCGCCCTGGGCGGTCAGGGCGGGGGCGTGCTCTCCGACTGGATCGGCTACGCGGCCCGCGCCGAGGGATTCACGGTGCAGGCCACCTCCACGCCGGGCGTGTCGCAGCGCACGGGTGCGACGACCTACTACATCGAACTCGCGCCGATGCCTGGGCACGGCGCCGCCGCGCCGGTGCTGGCGCTCTGCGCGGTCCCCGGTTGCGTCGACGTGCTGCTGTGCGCCGAGTTGCTGGGGGCGGCGCGCATGCTCGAACGCGGCATGAGCACGCCCTCACGCACGACCGTGATCGCGTCCACCCATCGCGTCTATACCACGCAGGAGAAGATGCATTCCGCCGACGGACGCTTCGACAGCGGGCGCATCGGGCGGGCGCTGCGCGCGCTTTCGCGCCAGGCGGTCCTGTTCGACATGCAGGCCGTTGCCGCAGGGCATGGCGCGGCGATCAGCGCCGCGCTCTTCGGTGCGCTCGCCGGCAGCAACGCCTTGCCGCTGACGCGCGAGAGCTGCGAGCAGGCCATTCGCGTCGCGGGCAAGGGTGTTGCCCCGAGCCTGGCGGCCTTTGCGCAGGCGTTCGCGCGCGCCGCGCAGGGCGATGAAGACGCGGCTGCGGACAGCGCCGCGATGCCCGCCAGCACAGAGGCCGCGGGGCGCGCGGAACACTCCCTGCCGGCCGCGCTCGCCGCGCGTATCGCCGCCTTGCCGCGAGACGTCGCCGAATTCGCCCGCGAAGGCACGGCGCGCCTGGTCGCGTACCAGGACGCCCGTTACGCCGGCCGTTATCTGGCCCGGGTCGAGCGGGTCGTCCGCGCCGAAGCCGCGGCGGGCGGCGAAGGGTCGCACGAGGTTGCGCGCGAGGTTGCCCGCCATCTCGCCCTGTGGATGGCCTACGGCGATGTGATCCAGGTTGCCGCGCTCAAGGCTAAGCGGTCGCGTCTGGAGCGCATCCGGGGCGAAGCGCAGGCTCATGCCGGCGAGGTCGTTCGCGTCTACGATCTGTTCCAGCCCAGCGCGCTGGAGATCGCCGCCGTTCTGCCGCGGCGCCTGGGCGCCTGGCTCGAGCGGCGCGCGGGCGGCAGCGCATCTCGCCGCTCCGGCGGCAAAGGTGTGCGGCTGCAAGCCTCCTCGGCTTGCGGCGCGCTCGCGCTGCGCCTGGCCGCCGCGCTGCGCCCCTTTCGTCCCTACTCGCTGCGCTTCGCCCGCGAGCAGGAGGCGATCGACGATTGGCTCGCGCTCATCGCCGAAACGCTCGCCGGCGGAGGTCAATCCCGCGTCGACCTGGCGCTGGAGCTCGCACGCCTGCCGCGGCTGCGCAAAGGCTACGGCGCCACGCATGACGGCGTCGTCGCCGATTTCCGGCGCATCCTCGGCGCGCACCGCGCCGGCAATCGAACCGATGCGCAGGGCGCTGCCCAGGCGCTGCGCGGCGCCGTGCAGGCGGCGCTGGAAAGAGCGGATCCGCCGCAGCGTCCCGGCGCGACCGCGACCGTGCGTGCGCAACCGGTTGTCTGGAGCAAGCCATCAAAGCGCTGACGCGGTGCCACGCCTCAGCCGCGCGGCGCCGCCTTGCCGCTGCCGCGGCGCGCCACCCGGCGCGGGGCACGGGCGTTGGCCGCGCGCGACGGCGATGCCGGTCCGTTGCGCTGCTGCCGCTCGATCAAGCGCAGCATGGTGGCCAGCGTGATGGAACCGAACGTCGCCTTGGCGATTTCGTCGATTTCCGACAGCACCGCGCCCAGCGCCCTGTCCACCGGGGTCAGCGTTCCCGGCGGGCGCCGATCGTCGGCAAGCGGCGAAAGATCCTCGAAGGTGCGGATGATGTCCATGAGCGTCAGGCGGCGGGCATTGGCGGCGAAACGGTAGCCACCGCCCACGCCGCGGACGGACTCGACCACGCCCGCGCGGGCGAGTTCGGAGAGCACCTTGGCCAGATGGTGCGACGAGACGCCGTACTTGTCGGCGATCTCGGCAGCGGAGATATGGCGCTGCGGATCGGCCGCGAATTCAAGCACGCTGTAGAGTGCGAGCGAAGTGTTTTTCTGCAGCCTCATCGCCCCGCGTCCTCGCCCTTCGAGCGGCAACCGTCAGGCGCCAAGGTCCATCTCCAGCGGAATGAACGGCCCGGTCATCATTCCCTGGCTGCGGAAGAACGACAGTATGAGCGTGTTGTCCCGACCGAGGATGGTGCGTACCTTTTGCACCCCCGCGCGACGGAAGCCGGCGCAGATTGCCTCCAGCAGGCGGGTGCCGATGCCGGCCTGGCGCGAGTCGGGCCTGACGTCGATGGCAAACACCCAGCCGCAGGGCGCAGATCCGAATTCCCAGTCGCGCACCTCGCCGATGACGAACCCGACGACGCGCTCCGCGGCCTGGGCCACCAGAAATTGCCGCGTCAGCTGCCCGGGGCCGCCGTAACGCCGGTAGATGGATTGCCAGTAGTCGGGCTTTTCCAGGCCGGTTACCGAGGCATCGATGGCGATGACCTGGGGGAGATCGACGCGCCGCACCGGACGGACGACCAGGGGGTAAGCGCCCTGGCCGCGGGCGCCCCCGGCGGCCGAAGGGCGGCCCGATCGGCGCCCGGGCTTGGTGGTGGTCGACTGCTTCAAAGGATGACCCAGATCAATTCAATAGGCGCATTTCGGTACCAGAATACATCATTCGGCCGATCGCCGATCGCGTGCGCGTGGGCGGTGTGCGGTCGGGTGCCGCCATGGAGAGACCGATGAAGGCTTCCCTCGTAGAGGGCTTGAGCGCAACCTCGAAATTGACCGTCGACCGCGAGCGCACGATCGACTTCATGGGCGAAAAGGCGCGCGTGTACGCAACGCCCATGCTCGTGCGCGATGTGGAGCTGGCCTGCCGCGGGCTGCTCCTGCCGCACCTTGATCCGGGCGAGGATTCCGTCGGCACCCGCATCGAACTCGATCACCTCGCCGCCACCCTGATGGGCATGCAGGTGGAGCTCAAACTGACCGTCACCGAGGCCAAGGGCCGCGCCATCGCGTTCGCGGTCGAAGGCCACGACGGAGTCGACACCATCTGTCGCGGCCGGCACAACCGTTTCATTGTCGAGCTCAAGACCACCGAGGCGCGGCTCGCGGCCAAGGCCGCCAAGGCGGGCCTGGCGTGAGCGCCTTGGGCGAAGCCACGCGGCGCGTACCGACGTACTGCTATCAGTGCGTCGCGGGACCGGATCTGCTCAGCGTCAAGGTCGTCGACGGGGTGGCGACCGAGGTCGAGCCGAACTTCTGCGCCGCGCGCGTGCACCCCGGCGGCGGCAAGGTGTGCGTGAAGGCGTACGGGCTGGTGCAGAAGACCTACAACCCGAACCGGGTGCTCACGCCGATGAAGCGGACCAATGCGCGCAAGGGCCGCAACGAGGATCCCGGTTTCGTACCGATAAGCTGGAACGAGGCCTTCGAGCTCATCGCCGCGCGGCTCAACCAGGTGCGCGAGCAGGGGCTGACCGACGCCTCGGGCTATCCGCGAGTCGCCGTCAGTCTGGGCGGCGGCGGCACGCCGCAGTCGTATATGGGCACCTTCGGCGCATTCCTGGCCGCCTGGGGGCCCGCCGACATGGGCTTCGGCTCGGGGCAGGGCGTGAAGTGCTATCACTCCGAGCACCTCTATGGCGAGTTCTGGCACCGCGCCTTCACCGTCTCGCCGGACACGCCGCTCACCGATTACCTGATCTCTTGCGGTGCCAACGTCGAAGCCTCCGGCGGCGTGGTGGGCGTCTGGCGCCACGCCAACGCCCGCGCCCGCGGCATGAAGCGGGTGCAGGTCGAGCCGCATCTTTCGGTGACCGGCGCCTGCTCCGCGGAATGGGTTCCGATCAAGCCCAAGACAGACGCCGCGTTTCTGTTTGGCCTGGTGCACACGCTGCTGCACGGCATCGCCCGAGAACGGCTGGACCTCGCTTTCCTCGCCCGGCACACGGCATCGCCGTATCTGGTCGGGCCCAACGGCTACTACCTGCGCGAGCGGGCGACGCGCAAGCCGCTGGTGTGGGACAACGCGCGCAACGCTGCCGTGCCGTTCGACCTGCCCGGGCTCGCCGAGACGCTCGAGGGGCGCTACATGGTCGACGCGGTGGAAATCGGCGCCGATGGCGAAGTGCTTGGCGACGGTGTTCTCGCCGGCGAAACCGCGTTTACCAAGCTCGTCGCGCACATGGCGCCGTACACGCCCGAATGGGCGCAAGCGATTTGCGACGTTTCCGCGGCAACGATACGGCGCATCGCGCGCGAGTTCGTCGAGCATGCGCGGGTCGGGGAAACAATGGCCATCGACGGGGTCACGCTGCCCTACCGCCCGGTGGCGGTGAGCTTGGGCAAGACCGTCAACAACGGCTGGGGCGGCTTCGAATGCGTCTGGGCGCGCACCATGCTCGCCGCGCTGGTCGGGGCGCTGGAGGTGCCCGGCGGCACACTGGGAACGACCGTGCGCCTGAACCGGCAGGTGACCGCGCGCATCGAGAGCGTGCAGCCGGGCCCGGACGGCTTCATGGCCTACCCGCTCAATCCGACCGACAAGGAACACTGGTCACCGCAGCCCAACATCCGCAACGCCTATCGCACCCTGGTGCCACTGGCGGGAAACGGCCCGTGGAGCCAGGCGCTCGGCCCCACCCATTTTTCGTGGCTGTTCCTCGACGAGACGCCGAAGGGGTTGCCGCGGGTAACGCTCCCGGACGTCTGGTTCGTATACCGCACGAACCCCGCGATCTCGTTCTGGGACACCGACGGCGTGGCCGACAAGATGACGCGCTTTCCGTTCATGGTGGCCTTCGCGTATACGCGGGACGAGACCAACCATTTCGCCGACGTGCTGCTGCCCGAGGCGACGGACCTGGAAAGCCTGCAGTTGATCCGCATTGGCGGTTCGAAGTTTGTCGAGCAGTTCTGGGACCGCCAGGGCTTCGCGCTGCGCCAGCCGGCGGTGGCGACCCGTGGCGAGGCGCGCGACTTCACGGCGATCGCCACCGAGCTCGCGCAGCGGGTCGGATTGCTCGAGAAATACAACGCGGCGATCAACCGCGGCGCGGCCGGCGTGCCCCTGCGCGGCGCGCACGGCGACTTCTCGCTGCCGACGACCGAGGCGCACGCGCCGGAAAAGATCTGGGACGCGGTGTGCCGGGCGGCGAGCGCGGAAGTAAGCGACGGCCGCGAGGAGCACGGCCTCGCCTGGTGGAAGGAGCACGGCGTGGCCACAAAACCCTTCCCACGCCTGGGCTGGTATTTGTTCCCCGAACTCGTCCGCCAGGGACTGCGCTTCGAGCTGCCCTATCAGGAGCGCCTGTGGCGCGTGGGCGTCGAGCTGGGCCGCAGGCTGCACGAGAACGACATGCACTGGTGGGACACGCAGCTCAAGGAATATCAGGCGTTGCCCGCGTGCAAGGATTTCGGCGCGCCGTGGACCGCGGCCATCGGCAAGGCGGGCGGGCGGCCGGAGGACTACCCGTTCTGGCTGCTGACCGCACGCAGCATGCAGTACGCGTGGGGCGCCAATGTCGGCATGCAACTCATCAAGGAGGTCGCCGACAACATCGCCGGCCACCGCGGCGTGATCATCAACACCGGCATGGCCGGCAAGCTCGGCATCGTGGACGGCGCGGAGGTGGAGATTGCCACGCCGCGACGCGGCGTGCGCGCTCGCGCCGTGTTGCGCCAGGGCATCCGCCCCGACACGCTGCTGCTGCTCGGGCAGTTCGAGCACTGGGCAACGCCGTTCAGCAGGGAGTTCGGCATGCCCAGCATGAATTCGCTGGCGACCATGTCGCTCGACCTCACTGACGCGACCGGCTCCGGTGCCGATATCGTGCGCGTGCGCATCGCCCCGGCGGCGGCCATGGCAGGCGGGCGCCCATGACGCGCTGGGTGATGGTCGCCGATCTTCGCCGCTGCGTCGGCTGTCAGACGTGCACGGCGGCGTGCCGTCACGCCAATGCAACCCCGCCCGGAGTGCAATGGCGCCGCGTGCTGGATGTCGAGCAGGGCGAGTACCCGGACGTCTCGCGCGCGTTCGTGCCGGTTGGCTGCCAGCACTGCGACGATCCACCGTGCATGGAAGTCTGCCCGACGACGGCAACCAAGCAGCGCGCCGACGGCATCGTCATCATCGATTACGACCTGTGCATCGGTTGCGCCTACTGCGCCGTCGCCTGCCCGTACCAGGCACGCTACAAGACGTTGCGGCCGACGTTCGCCTATGGCACGCAGATGGAGAACGAGGCGAAGCGGCGTGACGATGCGCGTCTGGCCGTCGCCACCAAGTGCACCTTCTGCGTCGAGCGGATCGACGAGGGGCTCGCGCACGGGATGACGCCCGGCGTCGACCCCGAGGCGACGCCGGCGTGCGTCAACTCGTGCATCGCCCAGGCGCTTGCGTTCGGCGATGTCGAAGACCCGCACAGCAACGTGGCGCAATTGCTCGCGCAGCACGAGAGTTTCCGCATGCACGAGGAGCTCAAGACCGGTCCGGGTTTCTTCTATGTCTGGGACCGAAAGTCGGGCGCGGCGCCATGAGCAGGGCATCCGATGGCTACGGGCCGTCCGGCCCCAGTCCCTGGCAGCAGACGAGCTGGGACGCGCGCGCGGCCGGCAATTTCATCGGCGGCGGCATGGGCGGCAGTCTCATCGTTTTCGCCGCCGTGTCCGGGGCGAGCGGCGCGGCGCTGTCGGCGCTGATCGTCGGCGCTCTGGGCTTGATCGCCATTGGGCTGCTTTGCGTGGCATTCGAGCTCGGACGGCCGCTGCGCGCGATCAGGGTGCTGCGCAACCCGCGCACTTCGTGGATGGCGCGCGAGGCCTGGACCGCCTTCCTGCTGTTCCCGGCCGGCCTGGTCGCGGCCGCCGGCGCGGCGGGATGGGCGTGGATCGCCGCCGCGCTGGCGTTGGTTTTCGTCTATTGCCAGGCGCGCATGCTCCAGGCGGCGAAGGGCATTCCAGCGTGGCGCGAGCCGCTGCTGCGACCCCTGCTGCTCAGCACCGGCTTGGCCGAGGGCGGCGGGGTGTTCCTGCTCACCGCGCCGCTGCACGGCGCCGCCACCGCCGCGACGCTCTTGCTGTTCGCAGCGCTCGTGCTCGTCCGCGGCGTGATTTGGCTCGCATATAGGCGTCGCCTCGCTCGCGCCGCCGCGGCGCCCGCCCTGCGGACGCTGGATGCGGCGGGGCGCGTGCTGCTCTTCGCCGGCACATTGCTGCCGCTCTCGCTGCTGGCGGCGGCATTCGCCGGTGTTCTTGCCGCACCGCTCATGGCGCTGGGCGGATTGCTCGCGGCGCTCGCCGGCGCCTGGCTCAAGCTCGTGATCATCACCCGCGCCGGATTCAATCAGGGTTTTGCGCTCGCGCATATGCCGGTGCGCGGCGCGCGTCCGTAGAGCAACGCCGGCAGCAACCCAGGGAGGCCGCATGGGCGCAGCAACGATGGCTGAAGTAGGTGTCGGGCCCCGAGTTTCAACTCGCTATTATTTCCAGCGCGAGATCGAGACGATGCCGCGCGAGCAACTCGGCGCGCTGCAGCTCGAGCGGCTGCGCGCAACCCTTGCCAATGCCTATGACCATGTCCCGCTGCATCGGGCCCGGCTGCAGGCGGCCGGTATCACGCCCGCAGACATCGCGAGCCTCGCCGACGTTGAGCGATTGCCCTTCACCCACAAGGCCGACCTGCGCGATCACTATCCGTTCGGCCTGATGGCGCGACCGCGGGAAAGGCTGGCGCGTTTGCACGCTTCATCGGGGACCACCGGAAAGCCCACGGTGGTGGGCTATACCGCAGGTGATCTGGACCACTGGGCCAATCTCATGGCGCGTTCGCTCGCCTGCGGCGGCGCGCGGCCGGGCGACCTGGTGCACAACGCCTACGGCTACGGGCTGTTCACCGGCGGCCTGGGGGCGCATTACGGCGCCGAGCGGCTCGGTGCCACGGTCGTGCCGATCTCGGGCGGAGGGACCGAGCGGCAGATCCAGCTGATCCTCGATTTCGGGGCGCGGGTGCTGTGCGCGACCCCGTCCTACGCGCTGGCTATCGCCGAGCTCGCCGAGCAGCAGGGCGTCGACCTGGCCCGCAGTGCGCTCGAAGTGGGCATGTTCGGCGCCGAGCCATGGAGCGGCGCGATGCGACGCGAGCTCGAGGCGCGGCTGGGCCTTAAGGCGATGGACATCTACGGCCTGTCCGAAATCATGGGCCCCGGGGTCGCCTGCGAATGCGAGTGCCAGGCCGGCCTGCATGGCTGGGAAGACCACTTCCTGTTCGAAGTGATCGATCCGGAGAGCGGGCATCCCGTGCCCGAGGGGCAGGCGGGCGAGCTGGTCATCACCACGCTCACCAAGGAAGCGCTGCCGATGCTGCGCTACCGGACGCGGGATATCACCAAGGTTACGAAGGCGGCGTGCGACTGCGGACGCACGCACATGCGCATCCTGCGCATTACCGGACGCAACGACGACATGCTGATCATCCGCGGCGTCAACGTGTATCCGTCGCAGGTGGAAGCGGTGCTCGTCGGCCTGCCCAGAATCGCGCCGTACTACCAGCTCATCGTCGAGCGCCGCGGCAGTCTCGACCATCTGACCGTCGAGGCCGAAGCGCAGCCCGGGGTCGAGGCGGAGGCTTACGCCCCCACGGCGCGCCATCTCGCCCATCACCTCAAGTCGATGGTCGGCATCACCGCCGAGGTGGTCCTGAAAAAGCCGGGCGAGCTTCCGCGCTCGCAGGGCAAGGCGGTGCGCGTACGCGACCTGCGGCCCAAGGAAGACCGCTAGTCGGCCGCCGCTACGTCAGATCGCGGTGCAGCCGCCATCGACCGCGATGGCCTGGCCGGTCATGTGCCGCGAGGCCTCGGAGGCGAGGAAGACGACGCTGCCCTTGAGGTCCTCGTCACCGCCCAGGCGCGCCAGCGGCGTCATCGCCAGCACCATGCCGGCGATGCGCTCGAGGGTGACTTGCGTCATGCGCGAAGGAAAGAAACCCGGACAGATGGCGTTGACGTTGATGTTGTACTTGCCCCATTCGGCCGCGAGAGCGCGGGTCATGTTGACCAGGGCGCCCTTGCTGGTGTTGTAGGCCAGGGTCTGCATCGCCCATTCGGGCGGGTTGCCGAAAAGGCCGGCGATGGACGCAATGTTGATGATCTTTCCGCTCCGGCGTGGAATCATCGACCGTTTGCCGACTTCGCGCGAGAGGAAGAACGCGGCGTCGACGTTGAGGTTCATCACCTTGCGCCAGCCGTCCCGGGGATAGTCCTCCGCCGCTGCAACCCAGTTGCAGCCGGCGTTGTTGACCAGGATGTCGACCTGCCCCCAGCGTGACAGCAGCGCATCGACGATGGCCGGGAGCGCCGTGAAATCGGCCAGGTCGCCGGCGACGCTTAGGCACTCGACGCGCATGGCGTTGAGGTGCGCGCAGGCTTCATCGAGCTCCTCCTGCTTGCGGGCGACGATCGCCACGCGCGCACCCATTTCCCCGAGCGCTTCGGCCATCTGCAGGCCGATGCCGCGGGTGCCGCCGGTGACCAGGGCGACCTTGTGGGTCAAGTCGAGCAGATCTCTGACGCTCATGGCCGGTTTCTCGGGCGTGTGGCGGGGCTCGCGCTTGCCATGAAACCCCGCCTGCAGGCCGGTCATCGCGAGGCGCGCCGTAGGCACTGTGCGGCAAGGCGCCGCCCGAGGCATTGATCGGCATCAACCAATCTCGGAACGCGCTTGCCGCCCGAACGGGGTGCGCTTGATCTGTGTCAAGGGAACCGCCCCGGCTTCAGCCCAGAATTGCCAATCCGCCCGGGCCGTAACGGCAGATGGCGGGGAGGAGAGCGCAAGACGATCGTCCGCCGACGAGGCCAATCGCTCCTGCAAGGCACGGTGCCCACCGTCCGCTCTTCAGGTCGCGCCGATCTCGCCACGGCAGAACGATTACGTCCCAGTGCTTGCCGTTGTGCGCAACCGCGGAAGAAGGGATTGTTAAGCCATGGCCAGGAACCTGCTGGAACTCACGGTCAATGGCCGCGCGCGCGCGGATGCGGTTGCCGACAACACGCTGCTGCTCGACTACTTGCGCGGCAGGGCGGGGCTCACCGGCAGCAAGCAAGGCTGCGACGGGGGCGAGTGTGGCGCCTGCACCGTGCTCATCGACGGCGAGCCGCGGCTCGCCTGCATCACGCTCGCGGCCAGCTGTGCGGGCCGCCACGTGGAGACCATCGAAGGCCTTGCCGTTGCCGGCCGCATGAGCCGGCTGCAGCGGGCGTTTCACGAGAAGCTCGGTACCCAGTGCGGATTCTGCACGCCGGGGATGATCATGGCGGCCGAAGCGCTGCTGCGCCGCAATCCGAATCCTGACGAAGGCCAGATCCGCGAGGCGCTCTCCGGCAACCTTTGCCGCTGCACCGGTTACGTCAAGATCGTCGAGTCGGTGCTTGCGGCGGCTGGAGGTTGATGCCATGGGCCCGGTGGTAGGCAGCGCGAAGGTCCGCGACAACGCGCGCCCATTCCAGGCGCGGTCGCGGGAGCGCGCCGTCGGCCGACGCACGCCGTTGATCGACGGCATCGAGAAGGTGACCGGGCGCGCGCAGTACACCGCCGATCTGCCCTTCGGCGAGGTGCTCGTCGGGCGCATCCTGAGAAGTCCGTATGCGCACGGCCTGATACGGCATATCGACACGGCGGCCGCGCGGGCAATTCCCGGCGTGCGCGCCGTCATCACCGGCGCGGATTTTGCCGCTCCTTACGGGGTGATCCCGATCGCCCAGAACGAGTGGCCGCTCGCCCGCGACAAGGTCCGCTATCGCGGCGAACCGGTCGCTGCGGTGGCCGCGATCGACGAGGCGAGCGCGGAAGCCGCGCTGGCGGCGATCCGGCTCGACATCGAACCGCTGCCGGCCTACTTCAGCGCCGCCGAGGCGCGCGCTCTCGATGCGGTGCCGCTGCACGAGAAGAAGGCCGGCAATATCGAGCGCGAAGTCGACCAGACCTTCGGCGAGATCGACGGCGGATTTGCCGCCGCGGATCTGGTCCGGGAACAGACCTTTCACTATGCCGAAGTCACGCACGGCCAGATCGAGCTCAACGCCGCGGTCGCGGCCTACGAGCCCGAGCGCGACCGGCTCACCTCGCATTCGGTCACGCAGGTGCCCTACTACCTGCACCTTACGCTCGCCCGCTGTCTGGGCATGGACAGCTCGCGCATCCGGGTGGTGAAGCCGTTCGTCGGCGGCGGCTTCGGCCACCGCGTCGAGCCGCTGAACTTCGAAATGGTCACGGCCGCGCTCGCGCGCGCCGCCGGCGGCACGGTGAAGACCGAGCTGTCGCGCGAGGATGGCTTCCTCACCCATCGCGGGCGGCCCGAAACCGATATTCGCCTCAAGCTCGGGATGAAGAAGAGCGGCGAGATTACCGCGGTCGACTGCGAAATCACCCAGCGCGGCGGGGCCTATGGCGGATACGGGCTGGTGACCATCCTCTACGCCGGCGCGCTGCTGCATGCGCTGTACAAGGCGCCGGCCGTCAAGTACCGCGGCTACCGGGTGTACACCAACACGCCCCCCTGCGGGGCGATGCGCGGCCATGGCGCGGTCGATGCCCGCCACGCCTTCGAGTCGCTGCTCGACATCATGGCCGGCGAACTCGGACTCGACCCGTTCGCGGTGCGGCGGGCGAACCTGCTCACGCCACCGTACCGGACCGGCAACGACCTGCAGGTCAATTCCTGCGGACTGCCCAGCTGCCTAGACTGGGTCGAACAGGCTTCCGGCTGGAACACCCGGCGCGGCCATCTGCCGCGGGGGCACGGCCTGGGGCTTGCCTGCTCGCACTATGTCTCGGGCTCCGCCAAGCCGGTGCATTGGAGCGGCGAGCCGCATGCCGTGATCAACCTCAAGCTCGACTTCGACGGCGGTATCACCGTGCTCACCGGCGCATCCGACATCGGCCAGGGATCCTCGACGCTCCTCGCCCAGGTCGTCGCCGAGGTGCTGGCGCTGCCGCTGGAGCGCATCCGCGTCGTCGCCGCCGACAGCGCGCTCACCCCGAAGGACAACGGCTCCTATTCCTCGCGGGTGTCGTTCATGGTCGGCAACGCGGCGCTGCGCGCCGCGCAGGAAATGAAGCGCATGCTCGTTGCCGCGGCGGCGAAGCGGCTGGAAGTCAGCGTTGACGATATCGAATGGGACGGCGAGGGCTGCCGCGTGGCCGGTACCGACCGGGCCCTCGGCTTTGCCGACGTGGTCGAGGAAGCGCTGGTCGACACGGGCACGCTCACCGTCAAGGGCTCCTGGTCGACCCCGCCGGAGACGCAGGGCGGCAAGTTCCGCGGCGCCGCGGTCGGGTCGACGGCAGGTTTTTCCTACGCCGCCCAGGTCGTCGAAGTGGTTGTCGACGAAGACACCGGCGAGGTCGCAGTCGAGCGCGTCTGGGTCGCACACGACTGCGGTTTCGCCATCAACCCGCTCGCCGTCGAGGGGCAGGTGCAAGGTGCCGTGTGGATGGGAATGGGGCAGGCCCTTAGCGAAGAAACCCAGTATCACGAGGGGCTGCCGCTGCGCGCGAACATGCTCGACTATCGCATACCGACGAGCGTCGAATCGCCGCCCATCGAGGTTAAGCTCATCGAAAGCCACGACCCGCTCGGACCGTTCGGGGCGAAGGAGGCAAGCGAGGGCGCATTGCATGGCTTCGCCCCGGCCCTCGCCAACGCGATCTATGACGCCATCGGCATCCGCTTGACCGAGCTGCCGGCCTCGCCGGATCGCGTGCTCGAGGCGATCCAGACGAGAAAGCGCAAGCAGCGGTTGCGGGCGAGCATGGCAGCGCCGGCGGCGGCCGATCGCGGCCGGAGGTGAGCATGCAACGCATGCCCGTGTTCGACCTGAAGCGTCCGGCAAGCATCGCCGAGGCGGCCGCGCTGCTCGGTGCCGCGCCGGGGGCGAGGCTCCTCGCCGGAGGAACGGACCTGCTGCCCAGGCTGCGGCGTGGAATCGATCGGCCGTCGCTGCTAGTCGACCTCGGTGCGGTGCGTGAATTCGGGCAGATCGCCTTCACCGAAGCCGGACTGTCGCTGGGCGCCGGCGTGACGCTGTCGCAACTCGCGCAGGACGCTCGCGTCGCGACCCAATACACCGCGATCGCCGAGGCGGCGCGCACCGTTGCCGGCCCGGGACATCGCAGCGTGGCGACGGTCGGCGGCAATCTTTGCCTGGACACGCGCTGCGTGTTCTACAACCAGAGCGAATGGTGGCGCGCAGCCAACGACTACTGCCTCAAGCGCGGGGGCGAGGTCTGTCACGTCGCGCCGCAGGGGAAGCATTGCCATGCCGCCTTTTGCGCCGATCTCGCCCCGGCACTGCTGGCGTTGGGAGCCGAGGTCGAGCTCTTCGCAACCCGTGCCACCCGGCGCATTGCGCTCTCCGAGCTCTATCGCGATGACGGCGCCGCGCACCTGACGCTCGCCGCCGACGAAGTGCTCACCCGCGTTCACGTGCCGGCGGCGGCCAAGACCCTCGTGTCCGGGTATCGCAAGGCGCGCGTGCGCGGAGCCATGGATTTTCCCCTGGCCGGGGTCGCCTGCGCGCTCGCGCTGCGCGAAGGCGTTCTGACCGCGCTTCGGGTCGCGCTGACCGGCACCAATTCGCGTCCGTTCGTGCTCGACGGTACCGACGCGCTGCTGGGACGACCGGTCGCTGCCGATACGCTGCCGGCACTGGGCAAGCTGGTGCAGAAGCAGGTGAGCCCGATGCGCACGACCGTCACCCAGGCGAACTATCGTCGTCAGGTCGCCGCCGTGCTCGCCCAGCGTCTGCTGCGCGAACTCGCGCACGCGCGCGGCCCTGCGGGCTCGGAGGGCAAGCGATGACCATGAATGCCGCCGCGACGCTGCTCGAAAACGGCGAGGCGAAGCGCATCGCCCTGGTGTGCGATGGCGAGCGCGTGACCTACGAGACGCTGCGCGATCTGACCGCCCGCTCCGCATCCGTCTGGCGCCGCCGCGGCCTCGCGCGCGGCGAACGGGTGGCGATCAAGCTTCCCGACGGTTGTCCCTGGGTCGGCGCGTTCTTGGGCACGATCTGGGCGGGTGGCGTCGCGGTCGCAGTCAATCCGCGCATCCCGCCCGAGGACTGGCAGTTCATCCTCGGCGAGTCGCCCTTCCGTTTCGTTCTCGCCGAGTCGCGCGAGGAAATGCCGCTCTCCTGGCGCGAGCGCACGGTCACGCTCGACGAGTGGCGGCGCGAAACACAAGCTGCGCAACCCGTGGCAGCGGAGGCGGCGGACCCGGGCGCACCGGCCTTCTGGACCCATTCCTCGGGGACCAGCGGCAGGCCCAAAGCGGTCGTGCAGCCGCACCGATTCGCGCTGCGGGTCGAGGCGGTCGCCGCCGAGCTGCTCGGGGTGCGACCCGAAGACCGGCTGTTTGCGAGCTCGAAGCTGTTTTTTTCCTATCCGCTGGGCAACAGCCTGTTTCCTGGGCTCAAGCTCGGTGCCACGCTCATCCTGGACGCGCAGTGGCCGACCGCCGCGAGCGTCGCGGCGACCGTCGCCGCGCAGCGGCCGACGCTGTTCTTCAGCGTGCCCTCGCTGTATCGGAACCTGATCAAGGAGGGCTTCGCGCGGGGCTTCGCCGAGCAGGGCATCCGGGTGTGCGTCTCGGCCGGCGAAGCGCTGCCGGCGGGCCTGCGCGAGGAGTGGCGCAGGCAGACGGGGATGTCCATCGTCAACGGCTTCGGCGCCTCGGAGACCCTGGGCCTGGTGCTCATCAACCGCGACCACGGAGAGGACCTCGTGCCTACGCCCGATGTCCAGATCGAGGCCGCGGACCCGAACGGCGGCGACACGGCCACGCGCATCCGCATCAGGGCCCCGACGCTGGCGCTGGGCTATTGGCATCGACCCGATGCGGACGCGGAGAATTTTCGCGACGGCGCCTTCTGTCCGGCCGACCTGTTCCGACACACCCGGCAGGGCGCCTGGCGCTTCGCCGGGCGCGAGGATTCGCTGGTCAAGGTTCGCGGCCGCTGGATCAATCTGGTCGAACTCGAAGAACGCCTGATCGCCGCCTGCCCGAGCCTCGCCGAGGCGGCTGCGGCGGCGGTCCCGGACGACGACGGGGTGGCCGCGATCGCCTTCTTCTACGTCCCTAAACCCTCTGCGCCGGCCGATGCCGAACATGCGTTGCGCGCGTTGGTGGAAACCTTGCCGCACTACCAGCGGCCGCGCTGGCTGCGTTCGGTCGCGGCGCTGCCGCGCACCGCGACGGGCAAGCTGTTGCGTCGAAAACTGCAGGAGTTGCTGCGGCCGCAGGCTGCCGGAGAGGTCGGGGTCGCGCCCAAGCCGGGCGTGGTTGTGGACTAAAGGTCAGCCGGCGCGCCGCGGTCGAATGCAATCCGCGCCGCCACGACGGGCGAGCCCGTCGCCGTTCAAGCTCACATGAAGGAGGAAGCCATGCGCGAAGCGAAGGGATGGAAGCTGCTGCTGGGGTTGGTGCTGCTGCTGGTGGCGGGGAGTGGGATGGGGCAGGGGGTGGTGAAGCTGGGGCTGGTGGCGGAGTTTTCGGGGCCGTTTGCGCAGTACGGGCAGCAGATGCTGGGGGGGATGAAGGCGTACATGAAGGTGCACGGGGACACGGTGGCGGGGAAGAAGGTGGAGATCGTGCAGAAGGACACTGGGGGGCCGGCGCCGGACGTGGCGAAGCGGTTGGCGGAGGAGCTGGTGACGCGGGACAACGTGGATGTATTGGTGGGGTTTGGGCTGACGCCCAATGCGCTGGCGGTGGCGCCGGTGGCGACGGAGGCGAAGAAGGCGATGGTGATCATGAATGCGGCGACGTCGATCATCACCACGAAGTCGCCCTACATTGTGCGGGTGTCGATGACGCTGCCGCAGGTGACGCAGCCGATGGCGGTGTGGGCGGCGAGGAACGGGATCAAGAAGGTGTACACGGTGGTGGCGGACTATGGGCCTGGGCTGGATGCGGAGAAGGCGTTTGCGGAGGCGTTCAAGGCGGCAGGAGGGGAGGTGGTGGGCAGTGTGCACACGCCGTTGCAGAACCCGGACTTTGCGCCGTTCATTCAGCGGGTGAAGGATGCGAAGCCGGAGGCGGTGTTTTTGTTTCTGCCGGCGGGGGAGCAGGGGATAGCGTTCATGAAGGGGTACGAGGAGCGTGGGCTCAAGCAGGCGGGGATCCGGCTCATTGCCACGGGGGACATAACCGACGACGGGGTGCTGGAGGCGATGGGGGATGCGACGCTGGGGCTGATCACCAGCTTTCACTATTCGGCGGCGCACGATTCGGTGGAGAACGTGGCGTTCAAGAAGGCCTACGCGGAGGTCAATGGGGAGAAGCTGAGGCCGAACTTCATGGCGGTGGCGGGCTACGACGGGATGGCGCTGATCTATGAGGCGCTGAAGAAGACGGGCGGGGCGACCGACGGGGATGAGCTGGTGGCGGCGATGAAAGGCATGCGCCTGAACAGCCCGCGGGGGCCGATCCTGATCGATCCGCAGACGCGCGACGTGGTGCAGACGGTGTACATCCGCAAGGTCGAGAAGACCCCCGCCGGGCTCTACAACATCGAGTTCGACAAGTTCCCCGACCAGAAGGATCCGGGCAAATAGCGCCTTGATCCGGATGAACGCGTTGAGGTTGGTTCGTGCCTGAACTGCTCGTGGCCGATGGACTGTGCGCAGGCTACGGCGAATCCATCGTGCTCGAAGGAGTCTCGTTCGCTCTGCAGCAGGGCGGGAGCCTCGCACTTCTCGGGCGCAACGGGGTCGGCAAGACGACGCTGCTGCTCACGCTCATGGGCCTCACTCACCTCCGCGCTGGGCGGCTGCTCCTGCGCGGCAGGGACATAGCGCGCACGCCGACCTACCTGCGCGCGCGCTATGGCCTGGGGTGGGTGCCGCAGGAGCGGCTATGTTTCCCTTCGCTCACCGTGGAGGAGCACCTGCAGGCCGTGGCGCGTCGGGGACCATGGGATATGGAGCGCATCTACCAGGCCTTCCCCAACCTGGCGGAACGCAGGCGCAACCTCGGCAACCAGCTGTCCGGAGGAGAGCAGCAAATGCTGGCGATCGCCCGCGCGCTGATGACCAATCCGAGCGTACTGCTGCTCGACGAGCCGCTGGAAGGCCTCGCGCCGATCATCGTCAACGCGGTCGTCAAGGTGATACGGGACCTTGTGCGCTCGGGTGAGTTCGCCGTGATCATCGTCGAGCAGCACGCTAGGGTCGCCCTCGGGTTGACGGCGACGGCGATCGTCCTCGATCGGGGCCGGGTGGTCCACGACACGACCAGCGACGAATTGCTGGCCGATACGGCGACGCTCGATCGCCTGGTGGCGCTGGCATGAACAGGGCGCGGATGAAGACCCTTCGAGCGAACTCTCCGAGGCGCGGAGCGGTTGCCGCGCAACCCTAGGATCGAGCCGATGCTCGCTACCGAACGAAGCGGCCGCGTCCTGGTCGCCACGCTCGCCAGGCCGCCGGTCAACGCGCTCGACGCCGAGTTGATCGCACGCCTGGACGCCGTCCTCGAGCAGGCCAGTGCCGATCCGGAGATTGCGCTGCTGCACATCCGCAGCAGCCAGAGCGCATTCTGCGCCGGCGCCGACCTGGCGCTGATGCAAGCGTGCTTCAGCACGCAGAATCGGGGCGCGATGGTCGAGGTGGTGAGGAGCATGCAGCGGCTGTTCATGCGTTTCGAGACGGCCCCCGTGGTGACGCTCGCCGAGATCAATGGCGCGGCCATCGGCGGCGGCCTGGAGCTCGCGCTGGCTTGCGATCTGCGCGTGGCCGCGCTCGACGCGCGCCTGGGCTTGCCGGAGGTCCGGCTGGGCCTGATTCCGGCGGCCGGCGGTACGCAGCGGTTGACGCGGCTGTGCGGTCAGGGTGTTGCCAAGCGCCTGATCCTCGGCGCCGAGCTTGTCGACGGCGGCGAAGCGCTGCGCCTGGGTATCGTGCAGTGGGCCCGCGCCGGCGAGCAACTCGCCGCCTGGACGCGCGAGCTCTCCGCGCGCTTGAGCCTGATGCCGAAAGCGGCGCTGGTCTTGAGCAAGCGCTGCATGCACGCCGCGGGCGATCCGGGCCGCGACGGCTTCGCCGAGGAAATCACCGCCACGCAAAGCCTGTACGAAGAGCCCGAGACCGCGGCGAAGGTTGCCGAATTTCTGAAGCAACGGCGCGTGAACTAACGAAGGAGCGTTCATGAACTGCAAAGACAAGGTGGCCGTCGTCACCGGTGCCGCGTCCGGCATCGGCCGGGCAACGGCGGAGGCACTCGCCGACGCCGGCGCAACGATCATCGTGGCCGATGTGGCAAGGGAAAAGGGCGAAGCGGCAGCGGCCGCCATCCGCAACAAGGGGCAAAAGGCCGAATTCATCGCCGTCGACCTGACCGACGAGGCGTCGATCAACGCCTTCGCGGAGGCGGTCCAGGCCAAGGTCGGCGCGGTCGACATTCTCGTCAACGGCGCGGGCTGGGGCCAGACCAAGCCGTTCTGGGAGTGCCCTCCCGAGCTGTGGGAGAAGCTCATCTCGCTCAACTTCGTCGGGCCGATGAAGCTCGTGCGCGCCCTGCTGCCGAAGATGATGGAGCGCGGCAGCGGCAAGATCGTCAACATCGCCAGCGACGCAGGCCGGGTAGGCAGCCTCGGCGAGACGATCTATTCCGGCGCCAAGGGCGGGCTCATCGCTTTTACCAAGTCGCTCGCGCGCGAGACGGCCCGCTACAACATCAACGTCAACTGCGTCTGTCCCGGCCCCACCGAGACGCCGTTGCTGTTCGCGGTGCCAGAAAAGCACCTCGAGGCGTTCAAGAAAGCCATACCGTTCCGGCGTTTCGGAAAACCCTCCGAGATCGCCGATGCCGTCGTGTTCTTCGCCAGCGACCGCTCCAGCTATATCACCGGACAGGTGCTAAGCGTCAGCGGTGGCTTGACGATGGTCGGCTAACCCACCCACGCGCGCTGCAAGGAGCGAAACCAACATGAAACGCGTCCAACTGGCCCATTACAAGGCTGCCCACTTCGGTTATTCGGTCTCGGGGAAGGTTGCCACGATCGTACTCAACCGGCCCGAGCGCAAGAATCCGCTCACGCTCGAATCGTATGGCGAGCTGCGCGACCTGTTCCGCGAGATGGTCTACGCCACCGACGTCAAGGCCATCGTGTTTACCGGCGAAGGCGGCAATTTCTGCTCCGGTGGCGACGTGCACGACATCATCGGCAAGCTGGTGCGGATGGACATGCCCGATCTGCTGGCCTTCACGCGCATGACCGGCGACCTGGTCAAGGCCATGCGCGGCTGTCCGCAGCCGATCATCGCCGCCATCGACGGAGTGTGCACCGGAGCCGGGGCGTTGGTCGCCTGCGCCTCGGACCTGCGCTTTGCCACCGCGCGCAGCAAGCTCGCCTTCCTGTTCGTCCGCGTCGGACTGGCCGCCGCCGACATGGGCGCCTGCACGCTGTTGCCGCGGCTCATCGGCTTGTCCAGGGCCGCCGACCTGCTCTACACCGGCCGCGTCGTCGGCGGCGAGGAGGGGGAGCGCATCGGCTTCTACAACCGCCTGGTTGAGCCGGAAAAGGTTCTCGAGGATGCCACGGCGATGGCGGTGAGCCTGGCCGACGGCCCGACCTTCGGCCACGGCATGACCAAGACCATGCTCTGGCAGGAGTGGAGCTCGGGCCTGGGCGAGTGCATCGAGGCCGAAGCCCAGGCGCAGGCGATCTGCATGCAGACCCAGGACTTCGAGCGCGCCTACCACGCCTTCGTGGCCAAGCAGAAGCCGGTTTTCGAAGGCAATTGATGCCCGACGCGAGTCATCTCGCCTGGCCGTTCTTCGACGCGGGCCATCGCGCGCAGGCGCGCGAGCTCGAGCGCTGGACGGCGGAGGTGCTGCCGCAGGCGCAGGACGGCGCCGACGGCAGCCTCGACCAGGTCTACGCCTGCGTCGGCGGGCTGGTGCGCGCGCTCGGGGCGGCCGGGCTGCTGCGCCTTTGTGTCCCCGCGGCCTACGGCGGCGTGCGCGACGAGCTCGACGTGCGCAGCCTGTGCCTGGCGCGGGAGATCCTGGCGCGGGCCTCGGGTCTTGCCGACTTCGCCTTCGCCATGCAGGGTCTGGGCAGCGTCCCGGTGTCCCTGTTCGGAAGCGAGGAGCAAAAGCAATCCATCCTGCCGCGCGTTGCCGCCGGAACGCTCGTTGCCGCGTTTGCCTTGTCGGAACCCGATGCCGGCTCGGACGTGGGCGCCATCGCCACTCGCGCCACCCGCGACGCAGATGGCTGGCGTCTCGATGGCGTCAAGACCTGGATCTCCAACGCCGGGCTGGCGCACTATTACATCGTCTTCGCGCGCAGCGGCGAAGGCGCGGGAACGAAAGGTCTGTCGGCATTCATCGTCGATGCCGACACGCCGGGACTCGACGCATCCGAACGCATCGACGTCAGCGCGCCGCACCCCTTGGGGACACTGCGTTTCAGCGGCTGCCGGGTCGGGGCCGGGCGCCTGCTGGGCGAGCCCGGGGCGGGCTTCCGGATTGCCATGGCCACGCTCGACGTGTTTCGCTCCACGGTCGGCGCCGCGGCCCTGGGCTTCGCGCGGCGGGCATTGGACGAGGCCACGCTGTGGGCGCTCAAGCGGCGCGTCTTCGGTCGGGCATTGTCCGAGTTCCAGTTGACCCAGGCGAAGCTCGCCGACATGGCCGTAGCCGTGGACGCCGCGGCACTGCTCGTCTACCGGGCCGGCTGGACCCGGGACGTCGTCGGCGGCCGGATCACGCGCGAGGCCTCGATCGCCAAGCTGTTCGCCACCGAATCGGCGCAACAGGTCGTCGACGCCGCCGTGCAGATCTTCGGTGGGCTGGGCGTCGTGCGCGGGGCAACCGTGGAGCGGCTGTATCGCGAGGTGCGCGCCCTGCGCATCTACGAGGGAGCGAGCGAGGTGCTCAAGCTCATCATTGCGGCGCGGCTGCTGGAGGCGGCCGCGCCGGTCGTCCCGGCCAAGGCGCCGTCGCAGAGCCGTTGATCGGGATCAAGGTTCGCAGCCGCATTTGGGCTATCTTGAGGTCGACGCCCGAAGGCGAAGACGATGAGTTTCCAGCGACAAGTGAACCATGTGCTCGACGAAGAACATCGCGCCACGCTTGATCTGATGCGCCGGGTCGAGCAGGCGTGCGCGCGCATGCCGCGCTCTGGCGGCGCCGATGCCGAGTTCGCCCGTCTGGCCGCAGCGTTCGCCGACCATATCGAGCGGGACATCGGGCGCCACTTCGATTTCGAGGAGCGCGAGCTCTTCCCGCGGCTCGAGGCGGCCGGGGAGGGCGATGTCGTGGGCCTGCTGATGGACGAGCACGTGGCGATCAGGGAGGTTGCCGCCGAGGTGCTGCCGCGGGCGCGGGCGGCGGCTGCGGGAACGCTCGACGCCGCCGGCGCCGACGCCTTGAAGCGCGGCGCGCTGGAAATGGCCGAGCGGCTGGTTGATCACATCGAGAAGGAAACGATGATTCTGCCGCCGCTGCTCGACGACCATCTTGATGCTGAAACGGACGGTGCGCTCGCCTTGCGCTACGCGAGTACCTGACACCGGGACGAGCGCACAAAGGGAAGCGACCATGGAAGCCATTGCCCTGCAACGTGTCAGCGTGCGCCCGCTGCTACGCGAGGACCTTGCCGCCGTCGTCGCCATCGATGCCGGCAGCAACGGCTCGCCGCGCCGGGCGTACTTCATCCGCCGCCTCGAGGCGGCGTTGCGCGAGCCGAAGCTGCATGCGCAGTTCGCGGCCACCGACGACAAGGGTCTTGCCGGATTCATTCTCGCCCGCGTCACGATGGGCGAGTTTGGCCGGCCGGCCCCGGGGCTGCGCCTCGAAGTGATCGGCGTGCGCGACGACCTCAAGGGTCATGGCGTGGGCGCCTGCCTGTTCGACGCCCTGAGCGACTACGGCCGCCGGCACAAGCTTGCCGATGTGCGCACGACGGCGGCCTGGAACGACCACCGCATGCTGCGCTGGTTCGACGCCGTGGGATTCACGCTGGCGCCCAACCACGTCGTCGATTGCGCGGTGGGCGGCGGCGCATACACGCCGCCGCGCGACGATCCGGCGGCCGGTTCGCAGCCGGAGGCCCCGGCCTCCGAGATCAACTACGGCGGCCGGCCGGGCAACGACTTCGAGCGCCTTGCGCGCGACAACGCTGACGTTCGCGCCATGGAGCCTTCCGACCTTGCCGACATCGTTCGCATCGACCGCGGCATCACCGGGCGCGACCGCCAGGACTACATGCAGCACCAGCTGGTCGAGGCGCTGCACGACTCGGCGATTCGCGTCTCGCTCACCGCACGCATGGACGATGCGATCGTCGGTTTCGTGATGGCGCGTGTCGACCTGGGCGATTTCGGCCGTACCGAGCCGGTGGCCGTCATCGACACCATCGGCGTTCATCCGGGATATACCCATCGCGGTGTGGGCCATGCGCTGCTGTCGCAGCTGTTCGTCAACCTCGGCGCGCTGCGCGTCGAGCGCGTCGAGACGGTCGTCGCTCCGCACGACCTGGCGCTGCTCGGCTTCCTCTACGACGTGGGTTTCGCCCCGGCGCAGCGGCTGCCGTTCGTGCGCTGGATCGCCTGAGGCCGGGCGCTTCCTGCTCCCGCGGCGCCATGGTGCAGCGACAGGAACCGGAAAACGTCGAGCGCGCGCCGCTGCCCGATGCGGACTCGGTGCGCGAGGCATTGCGGCAGGTGGACGATCCCGAGGCGGGCATGAATATCGTTGACCTCGGCCTTGTCTACGAGGTCGCGGTCGAAGCTGACCGGGTGCGCGTGGACATGACCATGACCACCGCCGCGTGCCCGATGGCCGAGATGCTCACGGCACAGGCGCAGTGCGTCGTCGCGGCCATCGTGCCGGAGGGAACCGAAGTGGAGGTGCGCCTGGTATGGGATCCGCCGTGGACACCGGACAAGATGACCGGCATTGCCAAAACGCACTTCGGCTGGACGTTCTAGCGAGCGGCCTCGACGCACGCCGCTCGCCGCGTGGAACCGCGCGCCGCTGCCCTCGCCGCTGCCAGGCCAACCGCGCGCGGCGGGCGCCGCGGACCGGCCTGACGCCTCGCGGCGACCGATCACCTAGCCGTGCAGCGACTCGTACTTCGCCATCAGCTCTTCGGGAGATTCCTGGAAATCGGGATTGATCACGATGCAGTCGGCGGGGCAGACGAGCTTGCACTGCGGCTCGTCCTCGGCCCCGACGCATTCGGTGCAGCGCAGCGGGTCGATCACGTACTTCGGATCGCCGACGCTGATCGCCTCGTTGGGACAAACCGGCTTGCAGGCATCGCAGGCGGTGCAGTTGTCGTTGATGAACAGTGCCATGGTGGACTCCTATTGCGCCAGGGCCAGCTCCCTGCGCCGGTAAGAACGTGGCCTCTAGTCTACGCCGCCGCGCGCTCGGCGAGCTCGCGCAGCTTGCCGTGGCGAAAGGCGCCCCACAGCGCGGCGCCGACCGCTCCGGCGTAGATCGAATCGGCATGGCTGACCGCGGTCACGTTGACCTTTTCGTTGGCCATCTCCTCCTGGATCGCGGCCAGCAGGCCGCTGTCCAGCGCCAGCCCGCCGGTGAGAAGCGCCGTGCCTTCCTTGATGCCCGTGACCTTGAGCAGCTTCACGATCCGCGATGCCATCGAAAGGTGGATGCCTTTGAGGATGTCGTTGGTGGCAATGCCGCGCGACACCATGTTGATCACGTCGGTCTCGGCCAGAACCGCGCAGATCGAGCTCACCTTCTCCGGGTTCTGCGAGGTCTTTGACAGCGGCCCGATCTCCTCGATCGCCACGCCCAGGTAGCGGGCGATGTTTTCCAGGAATTGCCCGGACCCGGACGCGCACTGGCTGGTCATCTTGTACGACAGGACCTTGCCGCGTTCGTCGACGTAGATCGCGCGGCCGTTGAGGGCGCCGATGTCGACCACGGCGTTGACTCCCGGGTGGAGGAATACGCCGCCGCGGGCATGCGTGGTCATGGAGTAGAAGTGGCCGGTGGCGAACTTGACGTTCTCGCCCTCGCCGGTGGTGGCGATGTAGTCGACGGCGTTGGGCTTGAGGCCGGCGTCGGCGAGCACGCCTTCATAGCCTTCCTGGGCCAGTTGCATCGGGTCGCGCCGCCGGATGCGCTCGCAGCGCTTGGCCAGCCATTCCTGCTTGCCGCCGTCGCTTCGGAACAGCGCGGACTTGACCGCGCCCGAGCCGATGTCAATGCCGATGGTGCAGATCACGAGCGTGCCTCCGCGATTTTGCCTTCCTCGACCACCGCGCGCCAGGCGAACGTCGCGCCGCCCAGGGCGCCGGTATAGATCGAATCCGGGTTGATGTTGAGCGTGAGCGCGCCGTAGTTCTCGCGCACCAGGTCCTTGAGCGCCTTCACCGCGGCCTCGTTCTTGGCCACGCCGCCGGTGAAGGTGAACTCGTTGCGGATCCCGCCCGAGCGCGCCAGGATGGACATGGCGCGCAGGATGATGGCCCGGTGCAGCCCCGCCATGATGTCCTCGCGCTTGTCCCCGAGCGAAAGCCGGTCGCGCAACTCGGCGCCGGCGAAGACGGTGCAGGTCGAATTGATGCGGATGGTCTTGGTCGACTTCATCGCCATGGGCCCGAGCTCATGCAGACCCATGTTCATCTCGTCGGCGATGTAGCCTAAGTATCGCCCGCAGCCTGCGGCGCAGCGGTCGTTCATCTGGAAACTCTCGACGATGCCGTTCGGGTCGACCTGGATCGCCTTGGTGTCCTGGCCGCCGATATCGAGCACCGTGGCCGTGCCCGGGTGCATGACGTGCGCGCCCAGGCCGTGGCACAGGATCTCGGAGCGGATGTGCTCCTTGGAAAACGGCAGCCGGGCGCGGCCGTAGCCGGTGCCGACGACGTAGGTCTCTTCCATCGGCAGGTCCAGGATGCCCTTGATCGGCGCTTCGATCCGGTCCCGGCGTTGGGCGGTCTCGGGCAGCAGGACGAAGGCGCGCTCGAGCGCGGAGAGCAGATGCCGCTTGATCGAATCGCCATAGACGCGGTTCTCGACCTCGATGATCGAGCGGTCGAAGACGTTGAGCAGGAAGTCGTAGCGGATGCCCGATTCCTTGGCCACGACTTCGCCGGTGGCCAGGTACTGGCTGCCGGCGATGTCGCGGAAGAAATCGGATTTGGGCTTCGCCCCGGGCGCGAACAGGGCGGCCGACCCGGCGGCGAGTCGCTTGAACACCTCCGCCAGGGCGCTGCTCACGCTCGCTGTCGCATCGCCAAACTTGGCCGTGCCGACGCTGCGCTGGCAGGTCGCCTCGAGGTCGGAGAGCTGCTCCAGGTACTGCTCGTAGCGAAAGCTGCGCTCCAGCTGGCCGAGGAAGGCGTCGAGCGCCCCGTTGAGCGCGCCGGTGTCGCCGAGCGCCTGGCGGAACAGGTAGAAGCGGCTGTTGAGCAGGGCCTCCTGCTTGGCGATCTTCGCCGCCGTGTCGTAGTTCGAGCGCGAGTTGGTGATGCCCCGCCCGAGTACGTTGCGGTTCTCGTCGAGGACCACGGCCTTGGTCGTGGTCGACCCCAGATCGATGCCGATGAAGCAGCGCATGCGCTTCCCCCTAGTGCGCAGCGGGCGCGGCGGCGCGCTTCTGCTTGACCATCTGCAGGTAACTTTCCAGGCGGTTCCTCACGTTGGCCGCCGAGAAATAGCGCGGGTCGACCAGGTCCGTCTCGATGAACGCCGCCGGCTTGCCGGTTCGCTTTTCCACCTCGCGCAGGATAAGCAGCTGGCCGGCCGAGAAGCTGTTGCAGCTCTTGATCGAGTTGATCAACAGACCGTCCGCCTGGTACTCGTCGATGTACTTGCAGATCATGTCGATGCGCGAGGGCAGGTTGAGGTTGGTGTAGCAACCCAGGCAGTATTCGGCAAGGGACTCGATCGGGTGCTCCGGATCGTGGCGAAAGCCGAAATCATAGACGCCGCCGACCTTGGCGTAGGTCGAAGTGACCACGACCGCGCCCTCGTCGTAGAACATCTTCCAGAATTCGCGGAAGCTCGTCCAGTTGGGCGGGCCTTCGACGACGAGTCGGTATTTCTCCTCGGTCATCTCCCCATCCGGGGTGATCGGGCCCTTGCCCTCGCGCACGCGCTGCTCGATCTCCTGCCGCAGCACGCGGTAGAACTCGGTGGCTTCCGGCGTGCCGCGGAAGGCAGTGAAGATCGGGCCGATGTAGTAGACCGCCCCGAAGTAGCCGTCGATGGGTGACGGGCGGTGCTTGGCGGACTGCAGCACGGCGACGAGGTCCTCCTCGGCCTTGGTCGACTCGATCATGTACTGGCGCAGCCGGTCGATGTCGAACTTGACCCCCGAAATGCGCTCCAGCGTGGGGATGACGGTTTCTTTGAGCTGCTTCACCACGTATTCGCGCATGTTCGGGGCGATCTTGCCTTCGCCCTGGTAGGGCACGTGCAGCATCACGCTCTCGCAGCCGTACTTGTGGCGGATGAGCTCGAACCACTTCATGAAGGTGAAGCAGCCGGTGTAGGAGAGCAGCAGGATGTCGGGTTTCGGCAAGGCCTCTCCGGTGGGCCCGAGTTCGCCACCGAGCATCATGCCCAGGTCGGCCTTGACGTAGTTGCACACGTCCTCGGACGCTCCGTCGCGCTCCGCGTCGAGGATGAACTTGCCCGATTTCTTGCGCAGGCCGTTCTGCAGCGCGTTGGTTTCCGGGAGGCTGCGCGCGAAATCGAAGCACATCAGCAGCTCGTTGAGGTTGCCCGGCACGAAGGTCGCGGCGACCTTGCGGCCGGCTTCGCGCGCGGTGGCGAGCTCATGGTAGTTGCGGTTGATCATCTCCTTCTGCAGCCACATGGCGTCCTCCTTCTGGACCTGTGGCTTCTTGGCGCTTTGCGGCATCGCGACAGTGGCGTTCATGCGCTGTGTTCCTCGGTGGGTGGGGTGCAGTGTCGTGGGCGGCGGAGGTCAGGGCGCGCGCAAGCGTGCGCCCTGGGTTGCGCCAAGCCGCCCTCTCACGCCGCGCTCCACAGCTTGATCGAGTCGGCGAACGTGCCGGCCTGTTCCCGGATCGGCGCCATCTGCCCGGTGTTTTCGGCGTACTTGAAGGCGGTGTGCGGAACCTTGTGCTTGGTCAGCACGTCCTGCAGCATCGGGCGCTCGAGGAGCGCCGGGTCGCAGAACGACGGTGCCGCGAAAATCACCCCTTCCGCCGCGCTGCTCTTGATCTGCTTGAGCAGGAAGACCCCCTTGTCCTCGCGCTTGGTGTCGTACTTCGCGGCGGTCGTGGCCGAGCGGTGGAGGAAGGCCTTCGACAGCTCCTCGAGCGGATTGCCGTCCGCCGGCACGTCGTCGAGCAGCCAGCGCGTTACCAGCATGAAGTCGTCGTCGACGATGTAGCAGCCCGCCATCTCGATGGACTTGATCAGGCCGAGCGGCGGCTGCTCGCAGAACGAGCCGTTGAGCACGACGCGGGCGTTGTCCCGTTTCGGCCGCGGCAGCGCATCGGCCGCGGCCAGGTAGTCGCGGACGAGCTGCGTGTGCTCCTCTGGCGGCAGCACCATGCCTGCGCGCAGCACCAGGTAGACCTCGGAGGTGGGCGCCTGCCAGGGCTTCGCGGCGCGGTAGGCGTACAGGTCCTGCACCGCGCGACGGTTGTCGTTGTAGACGCCGATCGAGGCGTTGATCTCAGCGTCGGTAAGCGGCGCGCCGCGCAGCTTGCCCAGGTCCTCGCGCAGCGTCTCGAGCTCGTGCACGTAGTAGCTGCCGCCGATCGCATCGACGTAGTTCTGCGGCACGTCGAAGTAACGCACGTACTTGTCCTTGAACAGGATCTGCCACATGCCCGAAAGGTTGCGTATCACGTCGCAAATCGACGGAAACAGCATGCCGTCGAGGCAGTCCAGGCGGCCGGTGAGCGCGAGCTCGATCGTCGAGCGCGGTATGCGGCAGATGTAGCTCTGGTAGTAGGCATCGCCCTGAATGACTTCGATCTGGTCGCCGCCGCCGAGGATGCCGACCGAGAGCATGCCCGCGGCATGGACGAGCTCGCGCGGTACGTACACGGGCATGTAGCCGATCGCCTTGCGCCCCGGCGCCGCGGCCTTCCATTGCTTGACGGCGTTGAGGTCGAGGTCCTCGAACAGCGCCTGGCAGCGTTCGACGATCGAGTTAAGCGGTGTGGTCGCTGTCATCACTGATGCTCCCATTGCGGTTGGCGCTTGGCGAGGAACGCGGCGAGCCCTTCGTTGGCGTCGCGCGTGTGCATGAGCCGACCGAGGTAGAGGCGTTCGACATCGGCCAGGCGGGCGCGCACCTCGGCGATGTAGGCTCCGCGCGCGGCCGCCAGGGCGCAGGCGAGCGCAGCCGCGCTCTTGCTCTCGAGGTGCTGCTCGAAGTAGGCAAGTGCCGCCGCCTCCGGGTCGGCGGCGACGGCATGCACCAGGCCGATCGCTCGGGCCTCTTCGCCGCCGATCGCGCGGCCGGAAAACAGCAGGTCTTCGGCATGCGGCTGATTGACGCGGTAGGGCAGAAGGCAGGAGGCTGCCGGGGCGAACACGCCAAGCTTCATCTCCGGCTGGCCCAGTTGGGCGTCGGGCGTGGCGAAGATCAGCCCCCCGGCGAGCGCGATCTCGAGCCCGCCGCCGAGGCACTGGCCGCGCACGGCGACGAGGATGGGCACCGGGAACTCCAGCAGGGCAAGAATGAGGCCGTGCAGCGACGCGAGCATGGACGCGCAGCGGTCGGGGAGGTGCTCCTCGACGCTGGCGCCGAAGCTGAAGTGCGGGCCCTCGGCGTCGAGCAACACCGCGCGCAGGCCGACCTGATCCCGATAGTCGACCAGCGTGCCATGGAGCGCGGCGATCATCGCCGCGTCGACGAGATTGGCCTTCGGCCGCGCCAGGCGCAGGCGCAACAGCGCCTCATCGCGCTCCAGCCAGGCCTTGACGCACGCCGTCGCCGCACCTTCCTCGACGCGCATGGCCGTCATGCGCCCCGTCCCGGCATGAGGCTGTCGGTGAACGCCTCGTCCCAGCCCTGGCCGCGCGCCAGTGCCTGGCGCAGGGCGATGAAGTCGATCTCGCGCGATGCCTTGGTGCCCTCGTTGAAGGCGCGAAATCCCGCCCGCGCTTCGGTCATCATGTTGAGCGCGAGCCATGCGCGCGAGTTTTCCTTGTTGCGGTTCCAGGCCTCGAGCTTGGGCTTGCGCAGTTCCTCGAGGGTCTTGGTGGTGCAGTCGGGGAAGGTGAGCAAGAGCTTCGCGCACAGTTCCTCGACCTTCGCGTCGAGCAGGGAGAGGTCGACCGCGCCCTTCGAGAGCACGGCCTTGCCGTGCTGGGCGGCCTCGCCGGTCTTGAAGTCGCCGAAGACGATGCGGCCATAGTCGTCGGTGAAGCGCTGCGTTTCCACCAGCGGATTGGCGATGAACCGGCCGTCGACCTTGAGCGACGGAACGACGTCGGCGACGATGCCCCAGTGGTAGGCCTTGTGCGCCGAAAACGGCTCGCACAGCACGCCGGCGACCATCGAGCGCTCGTTGCCGATCATGGGCGGAAGGAAGTCGGTCGCGCCGCCGATCGGCGCCGAACCGTGCTTGGGGCCGGCCTGCCCGAAGCGGGCCAGGTCCTGGGCCACCGAGAAATCGCAGGCCATGCCGATCTCCTGGCCGCCGCCGATGCGCATGCCGTTGACGCGGCAGATCACCGGCTTGTCGCAGGCGAGGATCGCCGAGACCATGTCATTGAACAGGCGTATGTACTGCCGGTACTCCTGCGGGTGCCCCGCGTAGTATTCGGCGTACTCTTTGGTGTTGCCGCCGGTGCAGAACGCCTTGTCGCCGGCGCCGGTGAAGACGACGCAGTTCACGTCGCGCGCGTTCGATGCGGCGCGGAAGGCGAGAATCACGCCCTTCACCATGTCCGTGGTGTAGGAGTTGTACTGGGCCGGGTTGTCGAGCGTGATCCAGGCGTTGAACAGCTCCGGCACGACCGTGCCGTCGGGCGTTCGCGCCGGCCGCTTGTCGAAGTGCACCCCCGGCTTGGCAAAGTCGTCGACGAGGTCGTGGTTCTTGAACGCGCGCAGGGGAACTCGGGTGTCGGGGGCATTCATCTTCGAAACTCCTCGGTTAGGCCGGTACGAGTACCGCGCGCTTCTTGATCTCGTGCTGGTGGACCGCGGCGACGATGCGATTGATGTCGTCGAGCGGATGCGCTTCGATGAAGGGCTTGATCTGCACTTTGCCGTCGAGCACCAGGTCGAGCGCCGCGGCGTAATGCTCCGGCGGGCAGCCCCAGTTGCCCAGCGCGCGCGCATCGTAGGCCATCAGGTTCGACAGCCGCAGTTCCACCTTGTCCATGGTGAAACCCACGATCGAGAGCGTCGCGCCGTGGACGAGCAGGGCGTAAGCGGTGAGCTGACCGGCCGCGGTGCCCGAGCATTCGAAGATGAACCACTCGGTTGCCGGCAGGCCGTTTTTTTGCGCGAACCCCGAGATCGCGGCCTTGATGCCCTTGGCGTCGAGCGTGCGCGCATCGAGGGTCAATGCCGCTCCGTAGCGGGCAATCGCCGCGAGCTTGACCTCGTCGACGTCGATGGCGACGACTTTCGCGCCGTAGGCGCTGGCGATCTGGACACAGTAGCCGCCCACGCCGCCGCTGCCCACGACGATGGCCAGACTGCCCGGCCCGACACCGGCGCGGCGCACGGCCTGGTAGGGGGTGGTGAGCGCATCGGCGACGATGGACACGTCGGAGAGCGTGAGCCCGGCCCGGGCGAGCCGCGCCTCGTCGACCGCGCACAGCCCGCGCGCCGGGACCACGACATGCGTGGCGAAGCCGCCCTGGATATCGTTGCCCGGCATCTTCTGCGCGCGGCAGATCGTGGCCAGGCCGCGGCGGCAGAGGTCGCACTGCCCGCACGGCAACACGGCCGGGACGATCACGGCCTTTCCCAACCAGCCTTCGGCACCGGCACCGGACGCGACCACCTGGCCGCTGATCTCGTGGCCCAGTGCCAGCGGCAAGGGCTGGTTGGTACGCACCCCGTCATACAGGTAGCCCAGGTCGGTGTGGCACACGCCGCAGCCGGCGACGGCGACCACGACCTCGCCGGGTCCCGGCTGCGGGCTGAAAGCGGCGCGCTCGAGCGGCGCGTTGACCGCCGTCATCAGCCAGCGGTGGGCTTCGATGCTCATCGGGCTCAACTCCTCCTTTGCGTCAGGTTGCGCAGCGGCCTGCGCGCGGCAGCGGCCCTCCATGGGAGTCGACCCCGGGGCGGCGCGAAGGCAATAATGGTATTAAGGTACCGAAATACGTATTTACGCGTATCATACTGCAGCAAGGTGATTGCGGGCGCCTTGATCTGCGTCAAACCCGACACGGCGCGTAACCGGTTTACTTGCGCCAGGCGAAGCTTCGCGGGAGCATCATGCAGGCAGTGGCCACGGCAGCAACGGGGAGGGCGGCGGGTGCCGCGGCGCGCGGCGCGGGCTCCAGCATCTCGATCGCGCTCGCGGGCAGCGGCGGCAGCGGCGTCATGACGGCGGGCACGCTACTGCTCAACGCGGCGGCGAAGGCCGGCCTGTACGGAATCATGGTGCGCACCAGCGGGCCGCAGATCCGCGGCGGCGAAGCGGCCGCGCTGGTCCGGCTCGGGAGCCATCCGCTGCACTCGCTCGACGACCGCTTCGAGCTCTTGCTGGCGATCGACTGGCAGAACGTGAGCCGGTTTGCCGACGAGATTCCCCTCGGGCCGGCGAGCCTGATGATCGGGGATCCGGATGAGGGCGAGGCGCCGGACGTGTTCATGCAGACCGGTGCGCGGTTCGTGCCGTTGCCCCTGAAAAAAATGACCAAGGCGATTCCGGGGGGCTGGCCCAACATGGTTGCCCTCGGCCTGGCGGGCGCGCTTGCCGGGGTTCCGGCGCAGGCGCTGGAAACGGCCCTGCGCGATTCGTGGAAGAAGGCGGATGCGGCGCTGCAGGCGAACCTGACCGCGCTGCACGCCGGGATCGCCGCCGCCGAAGGCATCGACGGACTGCCGCGGCCGGTGCCCGGCCCTGCGCCCCGGGGCAGCCGCTGGCTGATCAGCGGCAACGAAGCCGCCGGCTACGGCGCAATCCGCGGCGGCGTGCGCTTCGTCGCCGCGTATCCGATCACGCCTGCTACCGAGCTGCTCGAATGGATGGCGCCGGCGTTGAGCAAGGTCGGGGGCACGTTGCTGCAGGCCGAGGACGAGCTCGCCTCGATCAACATGATCATCGGCGCCTCCTACGGTGGCGTGCCCTCGCTCACCGCCACCGCCGGCCCCGGGCTCGCCCTGATGACCGAGGGCCTTGGCCTTGCGGTCAGCGCCGAGATCCCGGTCGTGGTCGTCGACGTCATGCGCGGCGGCCCTTCGACCGGGATACCGGCCAAGAGCGAGCAGAGCGATCTGTCCTTCGCGGTGAGCGGGCTCGTCGGCGACGCGCCACGGCTGGTGCTCGCGCCGACCTCGATCGCCGACTGCCTGGCCACCACGCAATGGGCGGTGCAGCTCTCCGAGGCGTTGCAGGCGCCGGCGATCGTGCTGTCCGACCAGTTCATGGGCCAGTCGCGAGCGATCATCGACCGGCCCGCCGAGCTCGCCATGGTCGGCACGCGCCTGACCGCGGCGGCGAACACCGCCGATTACAAGCGCTATCGCAACGTCGACTCGGGCATCTCGCCGATGGCCATTCCGGGGACTCCGGGCGTGGTCTACACCGCCGACGGCCTCGAGCACACCGAAGGCGGCATCCCCAGCAGCCAGGCGCGCGATCATCGCCTGCAACTCGACAAGCGCGAGCGCAAGCTCGCGCAGTACGACTACGGCGCGCGCTGGGCCGACATCGAAGGCGAGGGCAGTGGCGCGGTGATCACGTTCGGCTCGGCCACCGCGGCCGCGCGCGAGGCGGTGGCGCGGGCGAGGGAGCGTGGCGTCGAGCTGCGCCTGATCGCGCTGCGGCTGCTCTCCCCGGCGCGACCGCAGCAACTGGCGGCAGCGCTCGACGGCGTGACGCGCACGCTCGTCGTCGAGCAGAACCACGGCGCGCAGTTCTACCACTATCTGCGCGCGGCCTTCGACCTGCCGGGCAAGCCGTCGAGCTTCCATCGCCCCGGGCCGCTGCCGCTGCGGCCGGGTGAACTTACCGCGGCGCTACTGGAGTGGTGGCAAGGATGAACGACAGCGCAGCGAGCGCGCCGCGCACGGCGCAGAGCTACAAGTCCGCGTACAAGCCGATCTGGTGTCCGGGTTGCGGCGACTATTCGGTGTTGAGCTCCATCACCAAGGCGCTGGCCATGGTCGGGGTGGCGCCCGAGGACGTCGCCGTGGTATCGGGCATCGGCTGCTCGTCGCGGATCCCCGCCTATACCTCGTGCTACGGGTTCCACGGCGTGCATGGGCGCTCGCTGGCCGCGGCGACCGGGCTCAAGGTGGCGCGGCCGGACCTCACGGTGCTGGTGGCAAGCGGCGACGGCGACGGCTACTCGATCGGCGGCAATCACTTCCTCCATGCCTGCCGACGCAACGTCGACCTGACCTACATCGTCATGGACAACCACGTCTACGGCATGACCAAGGGCCAGCCCTCGCCCACCACCGAGCCGGATTGGGACTCCAAACTCTCGCCGGGCGGGACCGGCCTGCGCGTGTTTCACCCGCTGGTCATCGCCCTGGCGGCGGGAGCCAACTTCGTGGCCCGCGCGTTTTCCGGCGACCCGAATGGCACGGCGGAGACGCTCGCGCAGGCCATCCGCCATCCCGGATTCTCCTTTGTCGAGATCCTCAGCCCGTGCGTGACCTTCCGCCAGGAGCAACGCGAGTGGAAGCACCAGGTGCACCCGGCGCCGGTGGCGGCGACCGACGATCCGGCCCGCGCCGCGCGGCGCATCATGACCGACGACGGCTTCAATATCGGCGTGCTCTACGCCGGCAACCGGACACCGTATCCGGCCACATCGGGCAGGGCCAAATGTTCGCCGGCGGAACTGGAAACGGAATTTGCGCTATGAGCCCCGCAGCCAAAGCAGGCACGAAGGCGGGCGCGCGGAAGAAGGCGCGCCGCGCAGGCAAGAGCAAGCCTGTGGCGGGCCGGGGCGGCAGCGCGCGCCCGGCGACCGGCAAAGAGCCCGCGACCCTGCCCAGGGACTCGGGCGAGCGCGCGGTCAGGGCCCCGCGCACGCTCGATGAACTGATGCGCCAGGCGCTGCTCATGGAAAACGAGGCCGCGCAACGCTACGCCGACTTGGCCGATGCCATGGATACGCACAACAATCGCGAGGTCGCGGCGCTGTTTCGCAAGATGGCCGAGATCGAGGGCAGGCATGGGGCGCAGATCATGGCCATGATGGGGTGGAAGGAGCCGCCCGCGCCGCTGTCCGGCAGGCCCGGCTGGGAAGGCTTCGAAGGGCCCGAGACCACTGCCGGCGACGAGGTGCATTACCTCATGCAGCCGTATCATGCCTTGCAGCTTGCGCTGCTCAACGAGCAACGAGCGGAGCGCTTCTTCGCCCGCCTGGTGCGCGCGGCGAGGGTCGAATCGGTGCGCAAGGCTGCGCGCAAACTGCAGGCTGAAGAACGCGAGCACGTGGCGCTCGTCAGGGCGTGGATGAAGCGGGTGCCCAGGCCCGATCGCTACTGGGCCAACGATCCCGACCCGGCGCGCTACACTGACTGAAGACCCGCCCGCTTGCGCATCCTGCTGCCCGATGGCTGGGCACCGCCCATCGGTTATGCCAACGGCGTCGTCGCCGAAGCCGGGCGCATGGTATTCATCGCCGGCCAGGTCGGCTGGGACGCGCAGCAGCGCTTCCACTCGGAGGGGCTTAGCGAGCAGTTCGATCAGGCGCTCAAGAATGTCCTCGCGGTACTGGCCAAAGCCGGTGGCCATCCGCACCACATCTGCCGCCTCACCGCCTACTGCTGCGACAAGGCCGCGTACCTCGCCGCGCGCGGCGAGCTGGGCGTTATCTGGCGCAGGCAGATGGGCTCTCATTATCCGGCGATGAGCCTGGTCTTCGTCGCTCAGTTGCTCGACACTCCGGCGAAGATCGAGCTGGAGGCCACCGCCGTCCTCCCGAGTCCGATCGCGGCGTAACGATCGGGGCAACGCAGGCCACGGACCATGATCGACATCACGAATCATCCACTGCTTGTTCTGGTGTTCTCCTTCATCGCGCTGTGGCTCGCGGCGCGACTGGGGGTCTTCTTTCACGGCAAAGACCACGCCGCCATCGACGGGGGAACGCGTGACGACTTCGAGGTCGTCCTGGCGGCCACGCTGACGTTGCTCGGACTGGTCATCGGCTTCACCTTTTCGATGGCGATCAACCGCTATGACCAGCGCAAGAACTACGAGGAGGCCGAAGCCAACGCGATCGGCACCGAATACGTTCGCGCCAACCTGCTGCCCGCGGCGGACGCCTCCCGCGTGCAGGCCTTGCTCAAGCAGTACCTCGAGCAGCGGGTGCTTTTCTATTTGACCTACGACGCTGAACAACTCCGACAGATCGGGACGGCGACCGCGGGATTGCAATCCGAGTTGTGGTCCGCGGTCCTTGCCCCGGCCGCCGCGCAGCCCACTCCCATCGTCGGCCTGGCGGTCGCGGGCATGAACGATGTTTTGAACTCCCAGGGCTACACCCAGGCTGCGTGGTGGAACCGGATTCCAGCTGCGGCGTGGGTTCTGATGGTGGCCATCGCCGTGTGCTGCAGCGTGCTGCTGGGCTACGGTTCGCGGAGCGCGAAAGGGGGGGCCAAGCTGCTACTGGTTCTCCCGCTGGTCGTGTCGATCGCGTTCATGCTCATCGCCGACATCGACACCCCGCGCCACGGCTTGATCAACGTCAGGCCGCAGAATCTGGACAGCCTGGCTGAGTCCCTGCGCGCCCAATAGCCGGTAACGCGCGGGCGATTTGATGTGTCGGGCGCGGCGCGACCTCCGGCGGCGAGGACTGCGCTCAATCCGCGCGGGTGAAGTCGGTCAGGCCGACCGCCGGGAAGTAGAGCCCCTCGAGCTCGCGCACCCACCACTGCCCGGTCGCCGCGTGGACATTCCGGTCGGCGAATTTGTAGTCATAGAGCTTCGCCCGCACGAGCTTCGGCGGATGATCGGGAAACGGATTCGAGTCCAACAGCGCGAGCACCGGCGGGCTGCCTTCGAGCAGGCGCAGCATCAGGTTCTGGAACCACGGGTTCGCCTCGGCGCCGTCGAGTGCGGCGAACCACATCTGCCAGTCGAGCCGCGGCTGATGTGGAATGTTCCACGGCAGAGCGCGCGTTAACGGGCCGGGTTGGTAACGGAAGACGTACTCGCGCCAGGTAGTCCCGTCGTCCGAGCCCTCGATGACGATTTCCGGTCGCGACGTGGTCATCACCGCAAACAGGCCGTAAGGGTTGACGATCAGCAGGGGCGAGACAACGCTGGAGATGACGCCGACCACCGGCAGGTTGGTGCCCGTCAGCGTTTGCCAGATGCGGTTGATTCCAAGCGGCACGATCAACAGCGCCAATGCCGTTGCGATGGTGCGGGCCGCGCGTCCGGGTTGTGGTGCCCGCCTTTGCGCCCGTGATTTGAGCCGCGCCGGGATCAGCCGGCGCAGTGCCGCATCGTCGAACAGAAAGATGCACAGCAGCATCGTGAGCAGATTGAAGAAATTGTAGTTGCCCGTAAGCAGGATCAGGCCTTGGAACAGCAGCACGCAGGCGGCCGCTGCCGCCCTCGGCCGGCGGGGAAGGAAGATCAGAAACACGCTCCCCAGTTCGACTGCGAGCGCCGCGGCGGTGCCGCCGGTCAGCAGCCACGGCGGGAGCTGCGCCGCGTACCAGGCGATCGGTGTGGGCAGCGGCTGGGTCCAGAAGTGATACTGGAGCGCCGTCAATTGGCGCCACGTTGCGTCGCCGGAAAGGAGCTTCACGGCCCCGGCCAGGAACAGGTAGCGAAAGACCAGCCAACGGTAGAGCCAGACGACGATGCGCGAGCCGCCGGTGAGGAATATCGCCAGGAAGCCAGCCTCCAGCAGCAGCGCGTCCCACTGGAAGGTCATGAAATCCTGCCCGGCGTAAACACAGGACAGATAAAGAACGAAAAGGCCGATGAGCGCGGGCCGGGTCCACCGGTCGAGGATGACGAGCAATGCCAGCAGCACGCCGGCGACGGTGCCGGCCATCAGCGCGGCGTCGCTCGAATCGAGCCAGAACAGGGTCGGCAGGGTGTAGTACGCGGCGCCGCCGAGCGCGTGCCTGGCGGCGTCGAGGTAATTGTCCAGCGGCAGGATCCCGTCACGGCCGACGAGCCCCTGGATCTGCACCGCCAGGGATGCGAACGCGGAGAGGTAGATCGCGCCGAACAGACGCAGGAACACCCAGCTCACCAGCTTATAGCGCTCCGCTTCGAGCGCCGGTCCCCAGAGAAGCCGCGAGGCGCGATCGAGCAGGGCGCGCCGGCGGGCGAGGTACGCATAGACCCATTCGCTCGCCGGCCCGAACCCTGGCAGGTGCCCGTAGAGCCACCACCACGCGCCGCGTCCTGGAGCGTGGCGCAGCACCCGGTAGGTTGCAGCCGCGCCTGAATACACCTGGCCGTTGGGCTCGATGAGCTGAATGGCGCGCGCAAACGCGGGCGGCGCAATGCCCGGGAAATCCGCCGCCGCCTGCTGGTAGGGGCGGTAGAGCACGCGCCCGGCGGTGAGGCCGCGCCAATAGTTCACCCAGTAGCGGCAGATGCCGCAGTCACCGTCGTACACCAGTGTGGGTTGCACCTCGGCCATCGCTTGCGCTGACAGGACGCCCGATCGTGCCGCGGTCGCCGTGACGGGTCGGTCAGCTCGACTCGAAACGCGTCGCGACTGCGGCGCGATGCGCTGACCGCGTCAGGTTCCCCATCGGGGTCGCCGATCCATCGTGCCCGCCGACGCGCCGGGGGCCGGGCGTGGCGCGGCCGGTGGCGCGTTGCCGCATCAGGCGGCGCGCTCCATCTCCGGCTTCCATTTGCCGTGGCGCGCCAGGCTGTTCATCTGGATGCGCCGGAAAAACGCCTGCTGCGCTGCCGGCGCGTTTTCCGCGCGGCCCGCCCAGCGGGGCATGACCGGATCCTGCAACGCCCGCGCATACGAGAACGACAGCACCCAGGGCGCGTCCGGATACAGGACGTTGATGGCATTGAGGTTGGCCGTTGCTTCCTCCGGGGCCTGGCCGCCGGAGAGGAAGTTGATGCTGGGCACCGCGGCCGGCACGGCGCGACGCAGCACCGTCACCGTTGCCGCCGCCACGGCTTCGGGCGTGGCCTTGGGGCGGTGTTCCTTGCCCGGAAGCACCATGTTGGGCTTGAGCACCATGTGCTCCAGCGCCACCTGGTACCGGCGCAGCGCCGCGAACACGGCATGCAATACCGTCTCGGTCACTGCGAAGCAGCGTTCGATGCTGTGCTCGCCGTCAATGAGAACCTCCGGCTCGACGATGGGCACGATGCCTTCGGCCTGACACATGGCGGCGTAGCGGGCGAGCACCTCCGCGTTGGCTTCGACGCCGAGCGAAGTCGGATTGTGGTCGGTGATGGCGTAGACCTCGCGCCACTTGGCGAAACGCATGCCCTGCGCCTTGAACGACTTCAGGCGCTCGGACAGGCCATCCAATCCCTGCGTGATCAGATCGCCGGGCGCGCCGGCCAGGGCGGTCGTACCCTTGTCGACCTTGATGCCGGGCATGATGCCGCGCCGGGTGAGCACCTGTGGCAGCGGCGTGCCATCGTCGGCGCTTTGTCCGAGCGTTTCCTCGAACAGAATCACGCCGCTCAGGAACTGTTCCGCGCCGGGGGTCGTGATCAGGAGCGAACGATAGGCACGCCGGGATTCGTCGGTGCAATCGATGCCGACGGCCTTGAATCGCTTGGTGATGGTCGGCACGCTTTCATCCGCGGCGAGTATGCCCTTGCCCGGCTGGATCACGGCGGCGATCGTCGCCTGGAGTTCGTCCTCTGGCTTCATGTTTCCATTCCTTGCGCTTAGGTTACGGTCCGCCTGGCCTGCTTTGCGGGTGTGAACGCCGGCGTTGGCGCCGGCTGGAGCTTGGCTTTCTCGCCGCCGGATCCTTCCGGCCCTGCCGTCGATCGGCACGACGATCATTTGTCGGCCCAGGCGCGGCGCATGAGCACGGCGTGAAGTGCACGAATCGTAACCAAACGCGGCGCGCTCAGCAAGCCGCTGCGGCTGCTTAAGCGCGGCAGGACTCGGCGTTGGCGCGCGCGCTGCTATCTTGGGAACCCGACTCCCGCGGGAAAACTGGCACTTCGAGGCCGCATTACCACGCCGGTTACGTCGAGTCGCGGCCGCGGGACAGCGCGAACTCGCCGCGCCCGCGGTGCTACGCGGCCGGGCAATCTCGAACGAAGTCGCCTACTTTCAGGACATGGTCGATCCATCGCTCGGACGCCGCCGCGTAGTCATCTATTGCGGACTGCGTCGCCGGAAACCTCTCGACCTCGTGTCGCGCCAAGACGCATTTCCAACCGGCGTCCGCGTGTGCAGCCGCGAGCGCAATCCATTCCACCTCGCTCCGCTTTGTCGCCATGGCTGATCTCCCTTTCCACCCACCCTGTTCAAGGTTGCGCGTCTTTGCCACGCTGGGCAAGCGGCATTCGCGGGGAAACCAGCAGATCCAGGCAAGGCACTGAATTCACTCAGCGATGCGTATCTCGCGTCCGCGCTGTGGTCACCGAGTCGCGGCCGTGGAACTGTCCTGTGTGGTCGGCGTTCTGCTCTCCTCCGCGCCGGCGACCCAGCAGCGAACCAACGGCGCCGGCCACGCCAATCGCTGCGGTGGTAAGCGGCGGTGGCAAGGGCAATATCGGACGCACAGATCGCGCCGTTTCGCCTATGACGAGCCGGCTTCGGTGCGTTCCCAGCCGCGGCAGCCGTTCAGGAACAGGTTCACAACGGCGTGCGTCCACGCATCGAGCTCGGCGGCGGTCATCGCCGGTCCGAGCCCCATGGCACGCCGTTGCGGCACGGCGATGACCATGTGCAGGAACTGCTGCGCAGCAAAGGCGGGATTGTCCAGCGAAAGATTTCCGGCGCGCGTTTCGCGCTCGAGCAGACCGGCGATGAGTCGAAGGGCTTCTTCACTCGCGCCCTGGCTGGTGACCACGGCCGCCAGATGCGGAAAGCGGCTCGATTCGGCGATGATCAGCCGATGCAGCTGAATCGCCGGCGTGGCCAGGGCCGCATGCAAAACCAGATCGGCCAGGCCGCGCAGGATCTCGGCCAGGTTCGCCCCGCGCAGCAACGGCACCTCGGGCGGCGGGCGCAGCCGCTCGATGGTGCGGTGGACTACCGCGCCGAACAGCGCCGATTTGTCTTCGAAGCGGTGATAGAGCGTTCGCTTCGACACCCGAGCTCGTCGCGCCACTGCCTCGATGGTCGTGGCGCCGTAACCCAGGGCGAAAAACAGTTCCGTCGCCGCCTCGACGATGCGCAATGCGAGCTGCTCGGCATCGGCCTTCGATGGCCGGCCGCCACGGCGCGATGCGACCTCGCTTTTGCCCGCCGCCCTGTGCTTGCCGGCGGGCAGGACCTGCCCGGTCAAGGCCGCACGCGCGCGGGCGCCGTGCGCTTAGCGGGGGTTGTAGTAGCTCGGGGCAGGCGGCGGGTAGTAGCCGGGTCTGGGAGCATAGTAGGCTGGACGCGGTGCGTAATAGGCCCGGCGCGGCGCATAGTACGCAGCCGCCACGGGCGGCGCGTAATACGCGGTGGGCGGCCGCGGCGCGTAATACGCCGGAGCCGGGGACGGTGGGTAATAGCTCGCGGCCGGCGGCCCATAGTATGCGGGCCCGGCAGGCGGTCCGTAATATCCGGAACCCGGCGGCGCCGCCGGGTAAGCACCCGGCCCTGGTCCGTAGTAGGGCGGTGGTTGCGTCACCGCAGCCAGAATCGCGATCGGCGCGGTGATGATGGCGGCGGCCGTGGCCACGACGGCGCCGGCGAGACCCCAGAACGGGCCACCGCCATAGTAGCCACCCCGGTAGTAGCCACCGCCGTGCGGCCCCCCGGCAAAGGCCGGGCTGGCAGGCAGGAGCGAGAGTGCTACGGCAAGGACGCTGGCGACGACGACGGCTCGGCTCTTCATGGTGGGTACCCCAAAGGACTGCGACGGAAGACAAGCTAGCACGGTTTTGAATGAAACGCAACCGTACCGTTTCATTCTTAATGCGCCCCGGCGCGGGCTTGCCTCTCACTCGTCCGCAAGCCCGTCGTTTTCTTCTTCCCAGCTGTAGCGCTTGCGGGGGGCTATGTCCCGATGCCGGAACGCGATCGCCAGCAGCAATCCGATCAGTGCGGCGGCCAGGTGCGTTTCCCACGACACTCCGGCCTGGATGGGCAATACACCCCAGACGAGCGCACCGTACATGAAGCAGACCGCCAGCGAGGCGGCGATGGCGCGCCGGTCGCGCCGGATCAGCCCGGCAACGAAGATGTAGCTCACCAGGCCGTAGACCAATCCGCTGGCGCCGAGGTGTATGCCGCCGTGGGCGAACAACCACACCGCCACGCCCGGCCCGAGGTAGACCGCCGGCAGCACGCGCAGCGCCGCATGCGGATAGAGGTACAACATGGCGGTTCCCAGAACCAGCAAGGGGAGGGTGTTGGCGATCAGATGGCCGAAGCCGCCGTGCACCAGGGGTGCGAAGAGGATGCCCGGCAATCCGGCCAGCTGGCGCGGCCGTATGCCCAGATCGTCTGGGCCCACGTCGAGCATCCAGTTCAACAACGCGATGGCCCAGATCAGGGCGACGAAGCCGAGCGTGAGTTTCACCGCCAGGCGGAAGTTGGCGCGGGAGCGGGCAGAGTCGGTGTAGGCGGGGTCGGGGCGGTGAATCTGCATTGCGGGACAGCATACCAGCGAGTCGCTGCGGCCCGCCTCCACCGCGGGAAGCCGGCGTGCCCGCCGAGCAGAGCCCCGCGCAAGCGCGGTCTACGCCCGGGCGCGGCGCGTGCAACGACCGATCAGGCGGCCTTGAAGATCAAGCCACCAGCAGTTGCCAGGCGAAGATTGCCTGGGCGACGACGCCGGCGACAAAGGCGAGCGTACGGATCCACGGCATGGCGAAGGTATAGGCAATGGGGTGGACCACGCGGGCCCAGAAATACGTTACCGCTGCGGCAGCGGTGCTCGCATTGCTGACCCCCGCCGCCTGCGCCGCCAGCACCAGCGTGGCGAAGATCACCAGGTTCTCGACTGCGTTGACATGCGCCTTCATGAGCCGTCGCGCCCAGGGCGACTGCGGCTTCGGATTGTCGGGATAGCCCACGGTGTCGGCCAGACCCCATACCGCGGCGCGATCGAGCACGTAGGGCACCCACAGCAGCCCGGTTAGTATGGTCACCCAGGTCAGGTACACAAGCTCGGTTTTCATCGTCCTCTCCTCTTGGTCATGCGCGGCTCGGGCGCGATCCGCGCAGCGCCGGGCCGCTCGCCGCCGCGCGGCGACCCATCGGCACCCTAGGTCAACAGCCGGTGCTACTACTCGGGATGGGTGGCCTTGAGCCGATCGAGCTTGGCCGCGTACAGCTCATGCTCCCTGCGCGTCGGGCTGGCATCCATCGCCAGCGTGAGTTGCGTGCGCGCGTCGTCAAAGTCACCCAGACCGACGTCGGCGACCGCCCGCCAGAAGTGGAATTCGTGGTAGTAGGCGTCGCGGTCGATTTCGCGCGTGAACAGGTCCTTGGCCGCCTTGAAGTCACCCCGGCGCATCGCAGCCTGGCCGAGGTTGAAGAAATAGAACGGGGGATAGGGCTGCAGTTCGTGCAGCCTGGCGCTCAGCGTCTTGGCCTCGTCAACGCTCCCTTCGTCGTCCAGGACCCGTATCAGGTTCGACATCACCTGAGGGTTTTCGGGCTCGAGCGCGAGCACTTGCCTGAGCACCCCCTGCGCCTGCGCCAGGTTGCCGTGGCGGAGGTAGATGACGCCCAGGGTGTCGAAGGAATTGAGGAAGCCGGGGTCCTGGAGGACGGCTTCGCGCGCCCACCAGTAGGCATCGTCGAGCTGCCCCCGAGCGAGCGATTCGGCCGCCCGGTTGTTCATGTACATGGCGACGACCGTTTCTTCGCTGATCGGCGTCACGCGTCGGCCGCTGATATCCTCGGCCCCAAGAAAATCGATCGTCAGCGATGCGCTGTCCGAGTCAAGGACTCGAGTCCCGAAACTCTTTGAGTCCAGTGTCAGATCGACGTGACCGCTGGAGAAGTAGAAGTCTCCGCTGCGGCTCCAGGCGTCGTCGAGCAGCACTCTCTGGTAACGCACCGGGACTCCGATGTACTTTGCGAACGCCGCGGTCATGATGACCAGCGACAGGCAGTTTCCAGACTTGGCGGCGAACGTCTCGGCCGCGTTGCGGGTCAGCTCCGAATCGTAATGCAGCATGAGCTGATGCTTGTCGTAGAGGGCGCTAACCAGCCCGCGGCGCAGGCCCTCGGCGAGCAGCAGAGCGCGCATCTCGGAGCTGACGTATTGGCGCATTGCCGGGCTCAAGGCAAACACATCGGCCGCATTGATGCGCACCGACGGAGGCGCAAACAGGTCGTCCTGCAATAGCGAGCCGGGATGTTGCATCACCGGTCCGCTCGCGCAGGCCGCGAGCGTCGCCGCGAAGGGCAGGACACACCAGTTTTTCATCTGACGTCTCCTTTCCGGCAAGCGCGGTCGCAAAGGACACGCACCGGGCGAAGCGGGCAGCGGCGCAAACCCTCGGCGCGTGCCGCCACGGGAGCAAGACCGCGCCTTGCGGCCATCAGTATGATCCGCACCGGGCGGCGCTGGCAATCACGGCGGTCGGCCGGCGCGCGGCGCCTCGTCGTCCGCTTGGCGCACGACCTCGGCGCGCAACAATGCCTCGATGACCTCCCGGGCCGATCGGCCGTCTCGCATCAATCGCCGCAAGGCGATGGCCGCTTCGACCCCGAGGAATATCTCCACCCGCTTGTAGGCGCCGCTTTTCTGCTGCGCCCGGCTCTGCGCCTTGTCGCCGTCGAGGCGCCCGTGTCGCGGGCGCGAGGCGCGCGCTCCGGGACTTCGCAGCGCTTGGCGCACGCCCTGCGTTGCTGTTCTGCGCCCGCTCTTCATCGCTCTCGCTCCTTCGCTTGGCGCGATCGCGCCGTTGCGCCTCGACGCCGGCAGCAACCGCCGCTGTGCCTATAATCGCCCCATGGACGACGATAACCAAGCCACCCCGTGACGCGCAACCGCCGATGAGCGCAGGCGGGCGCGTGCTGGTGACCGGAGCGGCCGGCTTCGTCGGCTCGGCGCTCGTTCGCGCCTTTCTGGCCGCCGGATTTCCGCTGCGCGCCCTGGTGCGCATGGCAAGTCCGCGCGCCAACCTGGCGGGGCTCGATATCGAAAGCGTCGAAGGCGACATCTGCGATGCGGCCTCGGTCGCGGCCGCCATGGCCGGGGTGCGCTACGTTGCCCATGCCGCCGCCGATTACCGCCTCTGGACGCCTGATCGCGACGCCCTCATGCGCACCAATGTCGAAGGCACGCGCACGGTGATGCGCGCGGCGCTGCGCGCCGGCGTCGAGCGCATCGTGTACACGAGCAGCGTGGCCACGCTGGCGCCGCGCGCCGACGGTCACGCCGCGGACGAAACCTCGCCGCTGTCCGAGATCGCGGCGATCGGCGCCTACAAGCGCAGCAAGGTCGCGGCCGAAAGACTGGTCGAGGCGATGATCGCCGGCGACGCGTTGCCGGCGGTCATCGTCCATCCGTCGACGCCGATCGGGCCGCGCGACATCCGGCCCACGCCAACGGGCCGGATGATCCTCGCCGCGGCGCAAGGGCGCATCCCCGCGTTCGTGGATACCGGGCTCAACCTGGTGCACGTCGACGACGTCGCCGCCGGACATCTCGCCGCGCTCGCCCGGGGCAAGATCGGCGGGCACTATATACTCGGCGGCGACAATGTGCTGCTTGCGGACCTGCTCGCTCAAATCGCACTCATGGTCGGACGGCGGCCGCCGCGATTGCGGCTGCCGCGCGCACCGCTCTATCCGCTCGCTGCGGTGGCGGAGATGATCGCCGCGGTGACCGGGCGGGAACCGTTGCTCACCCTGGACGGCTTGCGCATGGCCAGGCGGCACATGTTCTTCAGCAGCGCCAAGGCCGAGCGCGAACTCCACTACGTCGCCCGACCCTGGATCGAGGGCCTGCGCGACGCGATTGACTGGTTCCAAGGCGCCGGATACCTGTCATGACCACGCTCGCGCTTGCGCTTTTCTCCGGCTGCATCTGGGCCTACCTGCTTTGCGCCCGCGGCGGCTTCTGGCGCGGCGCGCAAGGCGATGATGCGCAAGCGCCCTCGGAGGGCGAAGACGCACCCTGGCCGCGCGTGGTCGCGGTCATGCCGGCGCGCGACGAGGCCGAGGTCATCGGCGCGAGCGTCGGTTCGCTGCTGCGGCAAGATTATCGTGGCCGGCTCAGCGTGATCGTCGTCGACGACCACAGCAGCGACGGCACCGCCGCCGCCGCGCGCCGGGCCGCGGCCGAGGGCAACGGCTCCGACCGGGTGACGGTGCTCTCGGCGCCGAGTCTGCCCGACGGCTGGACGGGCAAGCTCTGGGCTGTCCACCACGGCGTCAGCCACGCCCAGTCCGGGTCCGACCCGCCGGACTATCTGCTGCTCATCGATGCCGACATCCACTATGCCGAAGACACGCTGACGGACCTGGTCCGCCGTGGCGTTGGCCGGCGATTGCTGCTCACCTCGCTGATGGCACGGCTGCACTGCCAAAGCTTCTCTGAGCGCGCATTGATTCCGGCGTTCGTCTTCTTTTTTCAGATGCTCTACCCGTTTGCGTGGGTCAACCGCGCCGAGCGGCGGACGGCCGCGGCCGCCGGGGGATGCATGCTGGTGCAGCGGCGCGCTCTGCAGGCTGCCGGCGGCATCGAAGCGATCCGGGGCGAGCTCATCGACGACTGCGCGTTGGCCCGGTTGCTCAAGCCGCACGGCCCGATCTGGCTTGGCTTGAGTGTGCGCGTGCGCAGCATCCGCGCCAACGCTTCGCTCTCCGAGATCCGGCGCATGGTCGTGCGCAGCGCCTACGCGCAGCTGCGCTTCTCGCCGTGGCTGCTCGCGGGCACGAGCGCGGCGATGACCGTGACCTACCTCGCGCCACCCGCGCTGGCCGTGTTGGCAAGCGGCGCGCCGCAACTGCTCGGCGCGCTGGCGTGGGCGCTCATGGCACTGGCCTTCCAACCGACCCTGCGCCTGTACGCGCTGACACCCGCGTGGGGGTTGGCATTGCCCGCGATCGCCGCGGCCTACATGGCGTTCACGCTGGACTCGGCGTATCAGCACCTGCGTGGCCGGGGTGGCGCGTGGAAGGGCCGCATTTACCGCCCGGCCCCGGCGCGCGCGGCCACCGGGCCCGGTCGGTAAGCCCCGGCGATGGCGAGCGCGCTATGAGAATATACTTCAGGGTCTGGCCGCGCGCGGCCGGGTGCCGCCACGGCGGCCGATCCGCGCCGGACGCGCCAGGCTGCTGTGGATCGTGCTGCGGCACGGGCTCTTCGATGTGAACCTGCGCCGGGAGATCTGATCGGTTATGCGTTCTTTGTCGCGTGAGGCGCAGCTGGCGCCGGACCCGGAGGTCGTTGCGCGCCAGCTGCACGGCGACCCTGAGCAATCGAGTCTCGAGCGCGGCATCGAGGCGGCGAGCGCTGCGCTCCTGAAAATCCGACGCCCGGACGGGCACTGGGTGTTCGAGCTCGAAGCCGACGCCACCATTGCCGCCGAGTACGTGGTGCTGCAGCACTTCCTGGGTGAGCCCAGGCCGGCCCTCGAGGCGAAGATCGCGATCTATCTGCGCCGCTTGCAGGGCCAGCACGGGGGCTGGGCGCTGTTTCACGGCGGCGCGTTCAACATCAGCGCGAGCGTGAAGGCGTACCTGGCGCTCAAGCTCGTCGGCGATGCCCCGGAAGCGGCGCACATGCGCCGGGCCCGCGAGGCCATTCTCGCTCACGGCGGCGCGGGGACGAGCAACGTCTTCACGCGCATCCTGCTCGCGCTGTTTGGCGTGATCTCCTGGGCGGCGGTGCCGATTATTCCCGTCGAGATCGTGTTTCTGCCGCGCTGGTTTCCGTTCCACTTGACGCGCGTTTCGTATTGGAGCCGGACGGTCCTCGTGCCGCTTCTGGTGCTGCAGGCGCTCAAGCCGCGGGCGCGCAATCCGCGCGGGGTGCGGATCGACGAGCTTTTCCCGGGGCGGCGCCCGCGCGCGCGCCGCTGGGCCATCGCGCCGCATCAATCGCGCGCGCGCTTCGCCCTGTTCGCCGCCTGCGATGCGCTGTTGCGGCTCTTCGAGCCGCTGTGCCCGAAGCGCCTGCGGCGGCGCGCGATCGACAAGGCGGTCGCGTTCGTGATCGAGCGGCTCAACGGGGAAGACGGCCTCGGGGCGATCTTTCCGGCCATGGCGAACGCGGTGATGATGTTCGACGCGCTGGGGTACCCGCGCGATCACCCGCAGCTCGTCCTGGCGCGAAAAGCCATCGACAAGCTGCTCGTCGTCACGCGCGAGGAAGCGTACTGCCAGCCGTGCGTGTCGCCGGTGTGGGACACCGTCCTGGTGTGTCAGGCCCTGCTCGAGCTCGGCGGCAGTCAGGCCCGCGCCGCCGCAGGCAAGGGCCTGTCCTGGCTCGAAGCACGGCAGGTGCTCGATACGGTCGGCGACTGGGCTGACCAACGGCCCGGCGTTCGTCCCGGCGGCTGGGCGTTCCAGTATGCCAATCCGCATTATCCGGATCTCGACGACACCGCCGTGGTGGTGATGGCGATGGACCGCTTTGCGCGCCGGCGCGTGATGCGCGGCGAGCCGGACTTCCACGCCGCCATTGAGCGCGGGCGCGAATGGGTTCTGGGGCTGCAGAGCAGGAACGGCGGATGGGGCGCGTTCGACGCCGACAACGTGAGCGAATATCTCAATCACATCCCGTTCGCCGATCACGGTGCGCTGCTCGACCCGCCGACAGCCGACGTCACGGCGCGTTGCGTCAGCATGATCGCCCAGCTCGGCCACGCGGAGGACGCCCCGGCGCTCTCGCGAGGGCTCGCGTTTCTGCGCCAAAGTCAGGAAGCCGACGGCAGCTGGTACGGGCGCTGGGGAATGAATTACGTCTATGGAACCTGGTCGGTGCTGTGCGCGCTCAATGCGGCCGGTGTCAACCCGCAGGCGCCCGAGGTTCGCCGTGCCGTCTCCTGGCTGTTCGCGACGCAGAACGAGGACGGCGGCTGGGGCGAGGCCGGCGACAGCTATGGCCTCGACCACGACAGCGACGGTCGTGAGCCGGCGCCGAGCACGCCCTCGCAGACGGCCTGGGCGTTGCTGGGGCTGATGACGGCCGGAGAGGAGCGCGGCCTGGCCGTCGCGCGCGGCGTCGATTATCTGCTGCGTTGCCAGGGCGCGGACGGGTTCTGGCGCGAGCCGCAATTCACCGCGACCGGCTTCCCGCGCGTGTTCTACCTGCGCTATCACGGCTACGCCAAATTCTTTCCGCTCTGGGCGCTCGCTCGCTACCGCAATCGCACCTTGTCCGGCGAGCGTCAGGCCCGTTGCGGCATGTGAGCACCCGCGCCCTTGACCTGCGGCCGGTGGTCGCGGTTACGGGACTGGTGTTTGAGGCGCGCGTTGCGGCAGGGCCCGGGGTGCGGGTCGTCGCCGGCGGCGGCAGCGCCGCGTCACTGGCGGCGGCCCTCGAGGGCGCGCTTGCCCAGGGCGCCGGCGCGGTCATGAGCTTCGGCCTCGCCGGCGGACTTGCCGAGGACCTCGCCTGCGGCACGTGGCTGATCGCTCGCGCCATCATCACGCCGGACAAACGCTGGCCGTGCGATGCGGCGTGGGTGCGAATTCTCGCCGCGCGGCTTCCCGGCGCGCGCAGTGTCGATCTTGCCGCGGTCGATAGCCCCGTCGCCGACCCGGCCGCCAAGCGCGCCCTGCGCCAGGCGAGCGGCGCCGCGGCGGTCGACACCGAATCGCATATCGCCGCCGCGATTGCCGCGGCGCATGGGTTGCCGTTCGTCGCCTTCAGGGTTGTCGCGGACAGCGCCCGGCGGGGGCTCCCGCCAGCCGCCCTGGTCGCGCTCGCGCCCGGCGGCAGGATCCGCGGCGGCGCCGTGCTGGGCTCGCTGGCGCGCACGCCCGCCCAGATCCCTTCGTTGCTGCGCACCGCGATCGACACCGGCACGGCCGTGCGCGCGCTCTCACGCGGCCGTCGTCTCCTTGGCCCCGGGCTGGGGTACGCGGATCGCGACGAGCTTCTCCTCGACGTGTCGTGAGAATACGTACTGCGCCGGCCGCTGGTATTGCAGCGGGATCTCGGGCGCCATGGCGCCGTCGGTGCGCACCCCGCGCAGGCCCACCCCAAGCGCCTTGAGCGGGTGGCGTACCGCATCCTGCACCGCGCTCGCCTCGTAACCGCTGTGCACCATGCAGTTGGCGCACTTCTCGTAGTTGCCCGTGCCGTAGGCGTCCCAATCGGTTTCTTCCATCAGGGCGCGAAACGTCTGCGCGTAGCCCTCGCCGAGCAGGTAACAGGGACGCTGCCAGCCGAAGACATTGCGGGTCGGGTTGCCCCACGGCGTGCAGCGATACTCCTGGTTGCCGGCAAGGAAATCGAGGAACAGGCTCGACTGGCTGAACGACCAGGCGCGCGCGCCGCGGCCGCGGCGGAAGATGTCACGGAACAGCTGCTTGGTGCGCTCGCGCGTGAGGAAGTGCGCCTGGTCGGGCGCGCGCTCATAGGCGTAGCCGGGTGATACCGTGATGCCGTCGACACCGAGCCCCGCGACCTGGTCAAAAAACCGGGCCACGCGCTCGGGGTCGGCGTCGTTGAACAGCGTGCAATTGATGTTGACTCGAAAGCCGGAGGTTTTCGCGGCGCCGATCGCCGCCACCGCCCGCTCGTAGACACCTTCCTCGCACACCGAACGGTCATGCATCTCGCGGTCACCATCCAGATGCACCGACCAGACAAAGTACGGACTGGGGCGGAACAAGCCGAGCCGCTTCTGCAGCAGGAGCGCGTTGGTGCACAGGTAGACGAACTTGCGCCGCGCCACGATGCCTTCGACGATGGCATGGATTTCCTTGTGCAGCAGGGGCTCGCCGCCGGCGATGGAGACGACCGGGGCGCCGCATTCGTCGACTGCGCCCAGGCACTGTTCGACCGAAAGTCTCTGATTCAGGATCTCGTCGGGATAATCGATCTTGCCGCAGCCTGCGCAGGCCAGGTTGCAGCGGAACAGCGGCTCGAGCATGAGCACCAGCGGATAGCGGCGGCGCCGGGCGACTTGCTGGCGGACGATGTAGGCGCCGATGCGCGCCTTCTGCAGGAGGGGTATGGCCACGATCTGGGGAAGGCTCGAGCGTCGGTCAGGTCGCGCGCGCGACCGCGCGCCGGGGTCGCAGCAGTTCGGCGGGCAGGCGGAATTCCACCTTCTCTTCGATCCCGGGGAGGGTCGCGACCTCGATGGGCGCAATGCGGCGCAGCGCTGCGACCACATCGTCGACGAGTTCTTCCGGGGCCGAGGCCCCGGCGGTGATGCCCACCACCTCCGCCTGCTGCACCCATGCGGCGTTCAGTTCGCTTCCGTCCGCGATCAGGTAGCTCGGCACACCCGCCTCGACACCGATCTCGCACAGGCGATTCGAATTGGAGCTGTTCTTGGCACCGACGACCAGGATCACGTCGGCGAGCTTGGCCAGCTCGCGCACCGCCGATTGCCGGTTCTGGGTCGCGTAGCAGATGTCATTGATGTCCGGGCCGACGATGTCGGTAAAGCGGCGCTTCAGCGCGGCGATGATCGCCCGCGTATCGTCCACACTCAGGGTCGTCTGCGTCACGTACGCAACCGGCGTATCGTCCGCGAGCGCCAAACGCTCGACGTCCTGCGTGGTCTGCACCAGCACCACCGGCCCGGGCACCTGGCCCATCGTGCCCTCGACCTCCGGGTGCCCCGCATGTCCGACGAGGATTACCACGCGCCCGTGGGCGACGTAGCGCTTGCCCTGGCCGTGGACCTTGGCCACCAGCGGACAGGTCGCATCCAGGACCCGCAGCCCCCGCGTGCGCGCGTCCTGCTCCACGGCGCGCGCGACGCCATGGGCACTGAACACGGTGATCGCGCCGGTGGGAACCTCCGAAAGGTGCTCGACGAAACGGGCTCCTTTGGCGCGCAGGCTTTCAACCACATGCCGGTTGTGGACGATTTCGTGGCGGACGTAGACAGGCACGCCGAACTTCTCCAGCGCCTGCTCGACGATGTCGATGGCCCGGATCACGCCGGCGCAGAATCCGCGCGGCTGGGCAAGGATCACACGCAAGGCGACAGCCTTTCTCGCACGACCGGATGTAGGAAATCCAGTATATCATTGCTTCGTCCCGCTCGAGGTCCGTAACTGGCGTCCAGCCAGATCGTCGAGTCCACTCTGCCAACGGGGTACATGATGACGCGCAGTCGCTGCGCCGGAGTCGAATCGTGTCGCTTCCTGCACGCGGGACCTGAAGCGGCATTCTGCCTTCGATGCCCTTAGTCTATTCTCTGACGGCCATCATCGGCTTCGCCAGCCTGGCGGTCGCGGCCAGTTACGCCGTCATATCCCTGCTCGCCGTGCTCGTCTGGAACAGGCCGCGCGCGGCATTGAATTCGCTGCGCCTGCCGCCGGTGACGGTGCTCAAGCCCCTGTGTGGTGCGGAGCCCGGCCTGTACGCAAACCTGCGCACGTTCTGTGAGCAGAACTACCCGGAGTACCAGATCGTGTTCGGCGTTCGCGACCTGGCCGATCCTGCACTGGCGGTGGTGGAGCGGCTGAGGGCCGAATTCCCGTCGCTGCCCATCGACGTCGTGGTCAATCCGCGGCTGCATGGCAGCAACTTCAAGGTCAGCAACCTCATCAACATGATCGCCCTGGCGCGGCACGACGTCCTGACGATGGCGGACAGCGATGCCTGCGTCGGATGCGACTACCTCAGGACGGTGACGGCGCCGCTGCTCGATCACAAGGTGGGGCTGGTCACCAGCATCTACCGCGACGTGCCGACGCAGCCGATCTGGTCGCGACTCGGGGCGATGTACATCAACGAGTGGTATATGCCCTCGGTGCTGCTCGCGTGGCTGTTCGGTTACAAGGGCTATGTTTCCGGCCAGACGATGTGCCTCAGGCGGGAAACGCTGCAGGCGATCGGCAGCCTGCAGACCATCGCCAACCATCTTGCCGACGACCATCGGTTGGGCGAACTGGTTTGCGGACTTGGGCTGCGGATCGTGTTGTCGCGCTACATGGTCAGGGCGGAGCATCACGAGCCGACCTGGAACTCGCTTGCTCGCCACGAGTTGCGCTGGATGCGAACGATACGCCTGCTGCGACCGCGCAGCTTTTGCTTCCTCTTTTTCAGCTTCAGCCTGCCTCTTGCCGTCCTGGGTATCGTGCTCAGCATCCTGCAGCCGCCGGTGTCGATGGCCGCGTGGACGCTCTTCCTGACCGCGCTCGTGGCACGGCTCGCGTTGCATTTCATGCCGCGGTTGCGTGGTGAGCGGCATCTGTTGGCCGATTTGTGGCTGGTGCCCGCGCAGGACCTGCTGATCGGCTGGGTCTGGTTCCGGGCCTTCTTCACCTCTCGCGTCATCTGGCGCGGTAGCGAGTTCGACGTCGGCGCCGACGGCGTCATGCGCAGGCGGTCCTGAGCGCCCGGCAGAGCCGGGGGTTCGTCGCCTGCCAGTGGGCTGACGAGAACGCGGCGTGAGAATCGCGGCCTACATCGGCGGTGCGCTCGGCATCGCGCTGCTGATCACCCTCGTTGTTCGCGAAGACTTCAGTGCGATGCTGCAGACGCTGGCATTGGGCGGCTGGACGCTGCTCTGGCTGGTGCCTTACCGCGGCCTGTACTTCATGCTCTACGCCATCGGCTGGTTCGGTCTGCTGCGCCCGTACGATCCGAAGAAGCACGCCGGACTCGGTTACGTGTTCTGGGTCACGACGGTGCGCGAGGCGGTCGACCGCCTGCTGCCGGTAGCCAGCGTCGGCGGCGGTGTCGTGGGCGTCCGCCTGATGCGTTGGCGCGGTCTGGGCGCGGCAAACGTCGGGGCAACGGTCATCGTCGAGATTCTGCTGACGCTTTTCGCCCTGTACCTGTTTGCGGCTCTCGGGGTGTACCTGCTCATCGACTACAACGCCACGGGCGAGCAATACCGTCGCATCGTCGTTGCGCTGCTGCTCGCCCTGCCCGTTCCGGTGATCACCGGGCTGCTGCTGCGCTACGGCTCGATATTCGGGAGGCTGCACAAGTTCCTGCGTCCGCTGGTCGGGGCGGGTGCGCTGGCCGGAGGAGCGGCCGCGCTCGATCGGGAACTGCGCGCCTGCCTGCGGCGAGGGGGAGTGTTGCTCTTCGCTGGCCTGTTGCAGTGCGTGGCGCTCATTGCCGGATCCTTCGAGATCTGGTTCGCGATGCGCCTCTTCGGCCACCCGATCGATGCCAAGGCCGCCCTGGTGCTGGAGAGCATGACGCAGGCGCTGCGCCACCTGGCGTTTGTGGTGCCGGCCGGGCTCGGGGTTCAGGAAGCCGGCCTGGTGATTTTCGGGCACGCGCTCGGCATCAGCGGCGAAATGGCACTGGCCGTCTCCATGGCGAAACGCATGCGCGAGGTGCTGTGCGGCCTGCCCTCGCTTGTTACCTGGCAATGGCTGGAGGGTCGTCGCCTCAGGTGACTTGCGGGCATGCGATCGGGAATTCGGCGCGCCGCGGCTAACGCATGACTGCAACCAGGAGGAGTCCTTGTCGGCACTGACCATGCGCGTGGTTTTCGCCTGTGCGCGCCACCCTTGGCGCGTGCTCGTCGTTGCCGCGGCCCTCACCGCCGGCGCGTTCGTCTACAGCGCGAAGCACATCGCGATCGATTCCGACAGTACACGCCTGATCGCCGCGGACGTGAGCTGGCGCCAGCGCGAGCTTGCCTTCGACGCGGCCTTCCCGCAGAGGTCGGACCTGATCGCGGTCGTGGTCGACGGCGCGACGCCGGAGCTTGCCGAGCGGGCGACCGCGGCGCTCTCGCAGCGCCTGTCGGGTCAGAGCGGGCTCTTCCGCTCCGTTGTGCGGCCCGACGGCGGGCCATTCTTCGATCGTGCCGGCCTGCTGTTCGAATCGACCGCCACGCTGGCGCAGACGATGCAACGGCTCATCGCCGCGCAACCCCTGCTGGGGAGCCTGGCTGCGGACCCCAGCTTGCGCGGAATCATGGATGCGTTGGACCTGCTCGTCGAGGGCGCGCGACATGACGGGGCGCAACTCGACGAGCTCGCGCCGCCACTGTCCAAGCTGGCTGCGGCCATCGAGGCCATCGTCGCCGGCCAAACGCCCGCTTTCTCGTGGCACAGCATGTTTACCGGGCGCGCCCCCGAGCCTCAAGAATTGCGGCGATTCATCCTCGTGCAGCCGATTCTTGATTACAGCGCGCTGCAGCCGGGCGGACGCGCCAGTGCGGCGATCAGGTCGGCGGCGCATGAGCTCCGACTCGATGCCGATCCGCACCTGCGCATACGGCTGACCGGGCCCGTACCGCTCAGCGACCAGGAGTTCGCCACCCTTGCCGACGGCGCCGCGCTCAACGTCACGAGCATGCTCGTTGCCGTGGGCGCGCTGCTTTGGGTGGCGCTACGCTCCTTTCGGCTGATCGTCGCGATCATGCTGAGCCTCGGCGTCGGTTTGATCCTGACCAGCGCATTTGGGCTGTTCGTGTTCGGTACGTTCAACCTCATCTCGATCGCCTTTGCCGTGCTCTTTGTCGGCCTGGGCGTCGATTTCGGCATCCAGTTCTGCGTCTGCTATCGCGCCAAACGCCACGCCAACGACGATTTGCACGCCGCGCTGCGCGATGCGGGCGGGGAGGTCGGGGGCGCCTTGGCGCTTGCCGCCGCCTCGATTGCGGCCGGCTTCTACGCCTTCCTGCCGACGGCCTATCGCGGCGTATCCGAGCTGGGGGTGATCGCCGGCACCGGCATGATCGTCGCGTTCGTTGCCAGCGTGACCTTGCTCCCCGCGCTCGTCGCGCTCTTGCGTCCGCCTGGGGAGCGCGCCGCCGTCGGGTATGCCGGGCTCGCTCCGCTCGACCGCTTCCTGCTGCGGCATCGCCGCGGCGTACTGGCGGTAGCGGGAATCGTCGCGGCCGGCAGCCTGGCGTCGTTGCCCTGGCTCCAGTTCGACTTCAATCCGCTGCACTTGCGCAGCGCGAGGGTCGAATCCATGGCCACGCTGCTCGATCTGATGCACGACCCGCAGACCACGCCCAATACGCTCGACGTGCTGACTCCTTCGGTGGCGGCTGCAGCGGCGCTGGCGCGCCGGCTCGAGCAGCTGCCCGAGGTCGATCACGCCCTCACCCTGGCGAGCTTCGTGCCGGAGCAGCAGCCGGAGAAGCTGGCATTGATCGAGGACGCGGCGCTGTTGCTCGATCCGGTGCTCAATCCGGGCCAGGCCCGGCCGGCACCGAGCGACGAGGACAGCGTGCGCGCGATGGAGCGTACCGCGGACGGGCTCGAGCGCGCCGCCGCCGATCAGCCGAAAGCGGCCATCGCGGCGGTCGCGCTGCGCCTGGGCAAGGCACTGCGCGCGCTCGCGCAAGGGCCGCCGGCGCTGCGGGAAACGGCGCGCGCGGCGCTCGTCCCCGGCCTGGTCACGACGCTCGGGCAACTGTGCCTCGCCATGGAGGCTCGCTCCGTGACGCTCGCGACCCTGCCCGACGAGCTGAAGCGGCAGTGGGTCGCCGCCGACGGTCGGGCACGGGTCGAGGTGTTTCCCAGAGGCGACGCCAACGACAACGCGACGTTGCGCCGCTTCGTCAGCGCCGTCCGGGAGGTCGCGCCCGAAGCGACCGGCGCGCCGGTGTCAATCCAGGAGTGGAGCCACGCCATCGTGCTCGCCTTTCTGCAGGCGGGGCTGTGGGCGCTGCTGGCGATCACGCTCTTGCTGGCTTTCACCCTGCGCCGCGCGAGCGACGTGCTGCTGACGCTCGCCCCCCTGCTGCTCTCGGGGCTCGCCACGCTGGGCATCTGCGCTGCCGTCGGCTTTGCGCTCAACTTCGAGAACATCATCGCCCTGCCGCTGCTGTTCGGCATCGGCGTGGCATTCAATATCTATTTCGTGCTGGCATGGCGCGCCGGAAGGCGCGACCTGCTGCAATCGAGTCTCGCCCGTGCGGTGATCTTCAGCGCGCTGACCACCGCGACGGCGTTCGGCAGCCTGTGGCTGTCGCATCACCCGGGGACCTCGAGCATGGGCAAGCTCCTGGCGCTGTCGCTTGCCTGCACGCTGGTCGCCGCGCTGCTGTTCCTGCCGGCGCTGATGGGTGAGCCGCCGCCGCGCCGCTAAAGCGGCCAGGGGACGCGGATCCGGCCACGGCCGGAACGCGCGCGCGCTATTTCATCGCTGCAGGAAGTCGGAATACCCGCCGCTGCGGGCACCGCTCTCGCGCAGGAGTTCCCTGATGCCCGGTGCGGTCAACGCCGCGAGCTCGTCGGCATAGCGGTACCCGTCGGCCGCGCCGGCAAACCCGGCGCGGGTTCCGGGGTGGGCGTAGATTTCGGTGAGCCCGTCGGGCAAATGCCGCAGCAGGCCGGCGATGCGCTGCTCGGTCATGGCGCCGGACCACGCCTGCCCGAATACCCGATCGGCTGCGGTCAGGCCATGGCGGCGGAGGCGCTTCCTCAGCACGGCGACCCAGGGAGCCTCGATCCAGTTCAATCCGTAGCGACGCTTCGCGTCGATGCCGGCCAGCAGGCTCCTCGCCTCCCACGGCACGCGCACGGCACGCATGCCGTAGCGCCGGCCGATGGCCAGCATCTGCGCGGCGACGGTGGGATGCAGTTGCAAGTGATGGTGGGCGTTGACGTGGTCGAGCGCCAGGCCCGTCGCCCGATAGGCCGAAAACTGCGCCTCGATTTCCGTGGCCAGCTGCCTGCGCACCCGCGGCCGCAGGAACATGCCCACGCTCGCCCGCACCACGTCGCGGCGCAGGCGCGCGCCCGTGTCGACCAGGTCGGGCAGTCGTTCCGGCGGCAGCACCGGCGTGCCATCGACGAGCACCAGGTGCAGGCCGACCCGCAGCCCCGGCAACCGGCGCGCGCGGGCAACCGCGTCGGTCGCCGCCGCACCGGCGACCATCAAGCTTGCCGCCGTCAGGATGCCCTTCGTGTGCGCGAGCTCGACGGCCTCGTTGACCTCCGGCGCCAGGCCGAAGTCGTCGGCCGTGACGATCAGCGCCTTCAGTGCGCAGTCTCCCGCCGCTCACGCAGGAAGTGAAAGAACTCGATGCCCTCGCGCAGCCGACGCTTCATCATCTGCGGGCTCCGCACCATCTCGCCGACGATCGATGCGATCTTGCCGCTGCGGAAGTAGAAGCGCTTGTAGAAAGTCTCGACCGAATCGAATATTTCGCTGTGGCTCAGGTGCGGGTAGTGAAGCGGGGCGATCTGCACGCCGTGGGCGTCGACCAGTTCCGCGTTGGCGTTGTCGAGCCAGCCGTTTTCCAGGGCCTGGCGATGCAGGTACGTGCCCGGATAGGGCGCGGCCAGAGACACCTGGATGGTGTGCGGATTGATCTCCGTGGCGAAGCGGATCGTCTGCTCGATGGTCTCCTTCGTCTCGCCCGGCAGGCCGAGGATAAAGGTGCCGTGGATGGTGATGCCCAGCTCGTGGCAGTCCTTGGTGAAGCGGCGGGCGAATTCGACGCGCATGCCCTTCTTGATGTTGTACAGGATCTGCTGGTTGCCCGTCTCGTAGCCGACCAGAAGCAGGCGCAGGCCGTTGTCGCGCAGCACCTTGAGCGTCTCGCGCGGAACGTTGGCCTTGGCGTTGCACGACCAGGTGACGCCGAGCTTGCCCATCTCCCGGGCGATGGCTTCGGCGCGCGGCAGGTTGTCGGTGAACGTATCGTCATCGAAGAAGAACTCCTTCACCTGCGGGAAGGCCTTCTGCGCCCACGCCATCTCCTCCATCACGTGACCGATACTGCGCGTGCGATAGCGGTGGCCGCCGACGGTCTGCGGCCACAGGCAGAAGGTGCAGCGCGATTTGCAGCCGCGGCCGGTGTAGAGCGACATGTAGGGGTGCTTGAGATAGCCGCTGAAGTAGCTCTCGATCTTGAGGTCGCGCTTGTACACCGGCGTGACGAAAGGCAGCGCGTCCATGTTCTCCAGCACCGGACGGGCCTCGTTGTGCACGATGCGGCCGGCGGGGTTGCGGTAGGACAGCCCGAGGATGCGCTCCCACGCGCCGCCCTCGGCCACTTCCTTGATGGTGAAATCGAACTCGTTGCCGGCGACGAAATCCACCGCCTTGGAGGCGCTCAAGCTTCCCGCCGGATCGACGGCGACCTTCGCGCCGATGAGCCCTGCCTTCAATCCGGGGTTGACCGCCTTCATCGCCTCGATCGCCTTGATGTCCGAGGCGAAGGAGGGGGCCGAGGTGTGCACGACGACCAGGTCGAAGTCGCGCGCGGTCGGCGCGACGTCGGCGAGCTTCAGGCGGTGCGATGGCGCGTCGACGAGCTTGCTGCCCTCGACCAGCGCCGCCGGCTGGGCGAGCCAGGTCGGATACCAGAAGGATTTGATCTCGCGCCGCATCTGGTAGCGCGATCCCGCGCCGCCGTCGAAGCCGTCGAACGACGGCGCCTGCAGGAAAAGGGTACGCATCATGCATTGGACTCCACGACGGGCACCAGGGTGCCATCTGCGCGCACTTTGTAGCGCCGGCCTCGCCAGCTGACGACGTCGACGAAGTAGCTGGCGACGTAGACAGCGAAGGCCAGCAGATCGCGCGCGGGACCGAGCCACCAACGGCTCGTGCTGACATGCAGAGTATGATCAACTTGCAGCTGCAGGACAAGGCGGCAGCCGAGCGCGGCCACGATGCAGGCCTGGCCGATCGCGTCGAAGCCGCTTAACCACGCGCCGAGCAAGGCCAACGGCAGGGGGTTGGCGATGACCTTGCCGAGGTAGCCCCACGGGCTCACCGCACGCAGGGTCCGCGCCCAGCGCAACTCGTGGCGCCAAAGCTCGGCGGCCGTTTTTTCCGGACACGCATGCGCGACCACCCAGCCGGGAATCGCGACTCGCAGACCGGTGGCGCGCACCGCTTCCCCGATCGCGTAGTCGTCGGCAAGGTGCCCGAGGAATGCCGCGAATCCGCCGATGCGCGCCAGCGTCTCGCCCCGCATGGCGATGGTCGCGCCGAAGCAGGGACGCGCCAGACCGAACGCGAGCCCGACCAGCGCGTCGGGCAGGAAGTGGTAGTCGGGTCCCATGCTGGCAAGCCGCGCCCACAGGCCGGGCACGGGCACGCTGCGAAACAGGCACGTGACCAGGCCGACTCCGGGCTGCGCCAGCGCGGCGATGGTGCGCGCAAGATAGTTGCGCTCGACCGCGACGTCGCTGTCCGACAGCACGATGACCTCGTGCCGGATGCAGCCCTGCAGGCCGACCAGCGTGGCCACCTTGGGATTGGGCCCCGCGGGATGGGGCGATACGACGAGTCGCAGATCCCGGCCGGGCCGCTCGGCGATAAGCCGCTCGACGACCGCGATCGCCGGATCGTGCGCATCCTGGACCCCGAACAGGATCTGCACCGGGCCGGGGTAGTCCTGCTCGCAAAACGTCGTCAGCTGATCGTGCAGCGCTGCTTCCGCACCGCGCAGCGGCTTGAGAATGGTGATGCCGGGGAACGCGACGGCCGGGGTGGCGCGCTCGCCGCCGAACCGGCGCACGGCGACCGCGGCGATCAGGGCGAAGACGCAGCCGCTCGCTGCCAGGGCGAGCAGGCCGAACGCGAGCCCGTGGGCGATGGCGTCAAGCACGAGCGTTCAGCATCGGGTCTTCCGCAGCCCACTCGAGTGCATTAACCTATGCCCCTTTATCACCGAGGGTTGCAAAGCAGGCGAGGGCGCTCCGCACATTCCCGGCGCATGTTTCCCTCTCGCGCAATGGCGGAAGACGATGCGCAACGCCGTTCGAGGCAGCAAAGAGCGCCACCCGCTTGCACCCATTCCATGGAGCCGGGGCAGCTTGGTCACGCTGGCATTCTACTGGGCGCTCTCCGGCTGTGCCAGTTTACCGGCCGGCCAGCAACGCGATGCCGACGATCCGCTGGAGCCGCTCAACCGCGTCGTCTTCGACACCAACACCGCGCTCGACGACGCGATCATCCGCCCGCTCGCCGACGCCTATCGCAAGCTCCTTCCCCTGTACGTTCGCGATCGCATCCGCTCGGTGCTCGACAATCTGGCGGAGCCGCGGATTTTCGCCAACGACCTGCTGCAGCGAAGAGCCGATGCCGCCGCCACCACCCTGGCCCGCTTCACCGTCAACACCATCGGCGGCCTGGGCGGCATGTTCGACATCGCCACCGGGCAGGGTCTGCCGCGGCAGACGGGCGATTTCGGCCAGACGCTCTCGACCTTCGGCGTCGCCGACGGACCGTACCTGGTGCTGCTGTTCTTCGGGCCGTCGAACTTTCGCGACGCATTGAGCCTGGGCGTCGATCTGTTCACCACGCCGCCGGCGCTGATCCTCACCGGCCACGGCGGCGCGGTAATCAACTTTGCGGTCGGCACGGTCGACGGCATGGACCTGCGCTCGCGCAACATCGAGACCCTCGACGAGATCAAGGCGAGTGCGCTCGACTACTACGCGAACCTGAAGAGCATCACCCGGCAGCGGCGCGCGGCGCAAATTCGCGAAGCGAACGGCGTCAAGGAGGAGCCGCAGGAACTCATCGACCCGGGCGCCGCAACCGGCGCGCCGCGGGAGCCGCACCCGGAGTGAACGCGGCGTGGGTGGCGAGGGGGTCGCCGTGCGTATCCAGGGCTGACACCTGAGGTTCGGATGCAAATGACCGGGCCTCGCGCCGACAAGGGATTCGGCGGCTCAATTCCAGAGGTCTGCGACACCTATCGGGTGCCCTTGATCTTCGAGTCGTATGCGCAAGATCTCGGGCGCCGGCTCGCTGCCCGACGCCCCGGGCGCGTGCTCGAAATCGCCGCGGGTACCGGCGTCGCGACGCGCGCGATGGCGACAGCGCTGCGCTCAGGGCTCTTTAGTCTCGCTGCCCAAAGCGTTCGAATCGATAGGCCAGTTCCGGACCGCCGGCGCCTGCGTACGCCAGCTCGCCGATGAGCAGCGCGAACGGCTCTGTGTATCGGGCGATCCGCAGCGCGCCTGCGTCCACCGGCTCGAATCAGACGTCGCGGATCAGACCGGCGGCGACCTTCTTGCTGCCCGCGTCGTCGCCGCAGTAGACGAGGCTGGGCCTGTTCGCCTTGCGCCGCGCGTCGTAGACGCCGAAAAGCACCTCGCTTGGCACGGTATTGAACGCGCAGACGACCTTTGCCTTCGGAAGCTTCCTGGCAAGTTCCTCCGCTCCCGAATGGGTGTGGCCGATGACAAGGCCCGTATTCGGCGCGTCCATCGGCAGCGAGCAGGTGAGGATGACCTTGCCCGCCAAGTCGCCTGCCTGCGTCAGCACGTCGTCCACGCGCAGCCAATGCACCGCGAGCAGCAGAGCACCCGCATGCTGCGCAGCCTCCCGCGGTGTGCCCGCGCGCGCGTTGCCTCCCGCGTCCTTCGCCAGCCGCTTGAGTTTCCCCGCGCTGCGCGCGTAGCTGAACACAACCTCATGCCCGGCGCGCGCGAACAGCGTCCCGAGCTTGCCGCCCATCAAACCTGAACCGAGGATGCCGATGCGCATGAAAAGACTCCTTGAGAACTGGCTTTGACCCCGGGCTTAGCGTCCGGTCATTTTGAGCGCGCATTCGTGCGCATTGGGTCGCGCTTAGCCGAAGCCTAGTTCCCGACTCTTGCCTGCAGGTGTGGCGGATACCGATCTCCCTGCACCCTGATCTTGGACACGGCGCCCTCGATGTTGCGCAGGTCCTCGGGCGTGAGCTGGATGTCCGCCGCGCCCAGGTTCTCTTCGAGGCGATGCAGCTTGGTGGTTCCCGGGATCGGCACAATCCATGGCTTCCGAGCCAGCAGCCAGGCGAGCGCAATCTGTGCCGGCGTGGCCTTTTTCTTGGACGCTATTTCGCCCAGCAGGTCCACCAGAGCCTGGTTCGCCTTCCGGGCTTCCGGCGAGAAGCGGGGAACGATGTTGCGGAAGTCCTTGCTGTCGAACTTCGTGTCCTCGCTGATCGCCCCTGTGAGAAAGCCCTTGCCAAGCGGGCTGTACGGGACGAAACCGATCCCGAGTTCCTCCAGCGTGGGCAGAATCTCAGCCTCGGGTTCTCGCCACCACAGCGAATATTCGCTCTGCAGCGCGGTAACCGGCTGGACCGCGTGCGCGCGGCGGATGGTCTGCGCGCCGGCCTCGGAGAGGCCGAAGTGCTTGACCTTGCCCTGCCCGATCAGGTCCTTCACCGTGCCGGCGACGTCCTCGATGGGCACCTTCCGGTCGACGCGGTGCTGATAGAAAAGGTCGATGCGGTCGGTCTTCAGGCGCTTGAGCGAGGCATCGGCCACCTCCCTGATACGCTCCGGCCGGCTGTCCTGGTCGCGTGTTGAGTCTCCGCCCTCGAAGCCGAACTTGGTCGCGATCACGACCCGGTCGCGCACGGGGGCGAGAGCTTCGCCGACGAGTTCCTCGTTCGCGAACGGACCGTACGCCTCGGCGGTGTCGAAGAAGGTGACGCCGCGTTCGACGGCGGCGCGGATGAGCTTGATGCCCTCCTGCTTGTCGGTGGCCGGGCCGTAGCCATAGCTAAGGCCCATGCAGCCGAGGCCGATGGCGGAGACTTCCAGCCCGCTTTTTCCAAGTTTGCGTTTTTGCATTGCTCGCCTCTGTTCCTGTTGCCGTTTGAAGACCGAAACTCGTTCCTGCTGACGGTAATGATGCCCGGACGGATAACATCGATAAAGAGGTATAATTCGAATGCGGTATTGAGAAATTATCAGGAATGGACCGGGAGAACTGGGGCAGCCTCGCAGCGTTTGCAGTCGTCGCGGAGGAACGCAGCTTCACGCGAGCCGCCGCCCGACTGGGCGTGTCGCCCTCGGCGCTCAGCCATACGATGCGCCGCCTCGAGGAGCGGCTGCGCATTCAACTGCTGGCGCGCAGCACGCGAAGTGTCTCGACGACGCAGGCCGGCGAGCGGTTGCTCGCCCGTCTTGGCCCGGCGATCGAGGAGATTTCCGCCGCGGTCGAGGATCTGGGGCGTTTGCTCGACCGGCCCTCGGGACACGTGCGCATTACCGCATCGCGCACCGCCGCGCGCATGGTCGTCGCGCCGGTGCTGCCGCGCTTCACCCAGAGCTATCCCGAGATCGTGGTCGAAATCCTTATCGATCCGGCTTTGACCAACATTGTCGCGCGGCGGTTCGACGCCGGCATTCGCCTGGGCGAGTCTCTCGAGAAGGACGTCGTGGCCGTGCCCGTTACCGGACCGCTTCGCATGGCCGTCGTCGGATCGTCGCAGTACTTCGCGTCGCATCCGGCCCCGGCAACGCCCCACGACCTTCGCCGGCACCGCTGCATCAATTTCAGGCTGCCGACGGCGGGCACGATCTACCGCTGGGAATTCGAGCAGCGCCGCCACAAAGTGGAAGTAGGCGTGGACGGGCCGCTCATCTTCGACGACGAGGGCATGGTCATCGACGCCGCGCTGGCCGGTGTGGGCCTCGCCTACATCGTCGAGGAGCAAGTCGCTCCCCTGCTCCAGGCAGGCGCGCTGTCGAGGGTGCTCGGGGATTGGTGTCCGCCGTTTCCCGGCTTCTTTCTCTACTACCCGGGCCGGCGCCAGGTATCTCCCGCACTCGCGGCGTTCATCGGCGCAATCCGGGTGCCGGCCAGGGCAAGGAAGGGCCGTTGATCGACCGCGTCGGGACCTCCGCTGATGAGCGGCGGCGCAACGGCCACCAACGCATCGCTGCCGTCGACCCGGAAGCGGACTTCGAAGCGCTACTTCCCCCGCCCAGGGTGCGCTTGAAGGGTCGTGGCGTCCTGTTGCTTGATGCCGGAGCGCCGGAAAACACCTCGGATGAGCCGGATCTGGCCTTCCTCAAGACTGCGCCGGGCGTTGCCGGCCTTTTGCGCGAGATTGTCGACGAACACGGCCAGGGTCAGCTGCCCCTGCGCCGCGCCTTCGGGGGTCCTGCGCAAATGCGCGTCGCTCAGGTCCTCGAATGAATCGACGATGAATCCGCTCGCGCCAAGAAGCGAGCGCATCTCTTCGGCAGAAACAAGGAAGCTGTCGGCAGGGTCAGTGGCCCAGGGAAGCGGAAAGTAGGACGTAGCCGTTTCCCCAGCGGCGATCTCCTGGAATACGAATCGTCCTTCCGGTTTGAGCACCCGGCGGACCTCCGCGTAGAGCTTTCGCTTGTCCGCGATGTTCATGCCGACGTTTTGCATCCAGACCGCATCGAACGAATGGTCGCGGAAGGGTATGTCGAGAGCACTGCCCACGTGCACTTCGATTCGGTCGTCGAGGCCGGTCAGCCGATTGAGCAGCATAGCGCCGGCGCAGTAATCGGGCGACAGCTCGAGGCAGTCGACGCGGCAGCCGCGCGCGGATGCGAGCAGCCGGGCGGGGCCGGCCAGGCCGGCGCCGATATCGAGCACGCGATCTTCGGCCCGAATCTGCGCAAGCTCCAGCAGCTCGCGTGAAGCCTGCAGTCCGCCCGTGTGGAAATGGTCAAGCGCCCCAAGCTCCTCGGGCGACAGGCGTTGCTCCGGATTCAATCCGGCCGCGCGCACGGCCGCCAGGATTCGCGCCTCGATGTCGCGCGCCGAATAGTGTGCCTCCAGACTAGCCATGAACATTCCTTTCCTGAGACCCGTTCTGTTCGCCACGCGCCGATCGCCTGCCGCGTTGGGCGTGAAAGCCATTGGCCCGACCGCATCTTATCGCCTTGGCGGGCTCGTATCAGGATGGCTTGACCAACGGGGTATTGGCAGCCAAACTCGCACCGTCAAGTCAGTGGGAGGGGGACAATGATTCGTTGCGGCACCTGGCTGTCAGCCACAAGACGCAACTCGGCCCCGGGCATAGGGTTGGCGCTCTTCGCTGCGACGAGTTCGAAGGGCGCGCTCGCACAGACCGTCACCCAAACGCTCTCGGTAGGCTTTTCTGGCGCCGCACCAATCCCCGTTGGTACCTGGACCACGATGGCCATCGCGATACTCCTGGCGGTGGTGGCAGCGGTACTGCTCCGCCGGCGGTCGCCGACCGGCGCGTGGTCCTGGTCGGCCGCATTGCTCGGCACGGGCGCACTGCTCGCGTTGCAATCGATTCGCAGCGCCGAAGCGGTAATCACAATAACGCCGCTGAATTTGACAACAAGCCCGGCGGTGGTTCAGTTCATGTTCCCGGGAGCCCCGTTCGAAACGGAAGTGCTGGTCACCAACGCAACCGGCGGGACGACGAAGATAATGTCGATTAGCCTCGGCAGCGGCCCATACATCATGTTTGGCTTGGCCAATCCATGCTCGGTCGGCTTGGCCCTGGCACCTGGCAAGACCTGCACGATCGGGCTGATGGTACCGCCGTAAGATACGGTGGGTTAGCATCCCTTCGATGCTTGCGATGGGGTCGCGAGGTGCAGGATCTTAGATTTGCACCTCAATCCCGTCGGGAGGGGCTCCCCCTGCGCATTCGGTTGATCGCATCGCTCCGGCAATCCTGCCTTTCACCGGAACGGATTTGCCGCAACCTTCAGGGCCAAGCGTGGGCGGCGGCTTATTTTCGCGAGCGAGCCGGACGGGTCATGCGCGCTTGCGCAGAAAGACGTGGGTCGCGCGTTCACCAACGACGTAATGTGCGCACTCATAGCCCAAAGCGCGCATATCGATGTCGTGCAAGAGGTGCTCCCCCGAACCGAGCAAGACGGGTCGGATCGCAAGATGCAGTTCGTCAATCAGGGCGGCGCGCAGATACTGCCGAATGGTGGATACCCCACCACCGAGGCGGATGTCACGGCCGCCCGCCGCAGCGCTCGCCTGCTCCAAAGCGGCCCGAATGCCTTCCGTGACAAAGCGAAACTCCGTCCCGCCGGCCATCGTCAGCGGCGAGCGCCGGTGGTGCGTCAGCACGAAGACGGGCGTGTGGTACGGGGGCTCGTCGCCCCACCAGCCCTTCCAGCTGTCGTCCGGCCACGGGCCTCGGACAGGACCGAACATGTTGCGCCCGAGGATCCAGGCGCCGATGCCGGCAAAGCCTTGCTCCACCATGCCGTTATCAACCCCAGCCTCTCCATCGTCATGGCCATGCATCGTCCGCCACACGCGCGTATGGAAGAGCCACTCCATCAACTCGGGGCCGTTGACCCCGAGCGGATGCTGCAGATCCTGGTCCGGTCCGGCGCCGTAACCGTCGATGGAAATCGAGAAGCTTTGGACACGCAGTTTCGACATCGCAGCCCCGGCTTAGTTGAGCGAGGCGGCCCGGAGGCGGGCTGCCTGACGCAATGAGTAAATCCGCGCTGCTCTACGGCGCGCGGCTTGCCGGCGGCACACCCCGTTCGAGCGACGCGAACACGGTACACGGTTGACTTAGGCGACCTTTAAACCCGCGATCCGCACAGGCAATGATAATGCGGCTCGCCTGAGCGCAAGGGGGATATACTCGACCGGCTTCGCTCGGGGCGGTCCGCGACGGGCACGATGCCAACACGACCGCCCCGATCCCGCCGTGAAGGGAGACCCGAAATGAAACGAACGCTGCTGCTGTTGTTCGTCGCCTGCGCGGGTTGGCACATGCAGGCGATGGCCGAGGAGGTTTGCAAGACGAGGCAATTGAAAAACCCGGCCCCCACGCTTGCGGAAATGTACGCCATGGCGCAAGCCGACGCCAAGGCCTGGAAGGCCGATGCGATACCGGCGAGCGTTACCAACACCTCGCTGGGCCCGCTGCAACCCAACGGCGGCGCCGCGGGTTGGAACCTGATCTTTTATTCCGACAGCGCCAAGGCCACGGTTACGATCGGCACGTTTCGCGGCAGCTATCGCTGCTGGGCGGAGGCCGGACCGGCCGGGCGCATTCCGGATCTGAAGGCCGACTTCATGCGCGATGGAGCGAAGCTCTACGCGATTGCCAAGGAACGTGGCGAGGCGCTGCTGGGCCAGGGTTACACGGTGATGGTCGGTACCGCCGCAGCCCCGGGCACGCGCCATGCGACCTGGAATATCAACTACATGAAGGACAACCGCAACGGCAATATCTCGGTATTCGTCGATGCCAACACGGGCGTGGTGGAGAAGGTGATAAAGGACTGACCTCCGGAGGCAAGTCGAGCCGGGCCGGGCGCCCGCCGCCGGGCGGAGGGCCGGTAACCTGGGGCGTGAATTGCCTGGTGGAAAACGGCTCGGTCCGTGCCCGTGCAAGCCGTGTCGCAGGCCGGCGCGGGAACGTCGCCTCAGTGGCGGCCCGGTTCGGCCGGTGCCGCCGGAGCGTGCATGAGCGCCTCGGTTTTCTGCCGCAAACTGTCGACGAGCGCGCTCGGTCCGCCGGACTTGAGGATCGCCGCAAACTCGCTTCGCCGCGTCGCCAGCTCGCTGATCGTTCCGGTGAGATAAACGTCGACGACCCTCCAGGTCCCGCCCGAGTCGCGCAGAAGATAATTGAGCGTGACCGGCTCGCCGTTGGACTGGAAGAGCTTCGTGTGCACCATTCGCCCGGTCGCGCGCGCTTCGCTCTCCGGCTCGACCTCGAAGCGCTCACCCGAGTAGCCATCGAAGCGGCTGGCGTAGGTGGCGATCGTCAGGCGTGTGAAGTTGTCGATGAGGGCGGTCTGCTCGCCGGGCGGAATCGCGTTCCAGTCCGCGCCGACGGCGATGCGGGTCATCGCCGCAAGGTCGAACGTGGAGCGAATCGGTGCGGAGAGCTTGTCGTAGCGGCCGCGAACGCCGAGCTCCTTGGCCTGCTTCATGACCGAGAGCAGCGAATCGTAAAAGGCCCGGACCGGCTTGACCGCAGGGTCGCCGGCTTCGCCCTCTGCCCGGGCCGGCATCGCGCCCGCGCCAAGCAGTGCCGCGGCGGCGAGCAGGAGTCTGCGCCGCGTCAGATCGCGCGCCATGTCGACGCTTGACTCAGGGTTGCGGCGCAGAATGTAAGCGAGGCTTGAATTGCAGTTGTCCGAAGCATTGAGACCCTCATTGCCGATCGGCGGTCTTCGCGGCCGGATAGAATAGAGCATGGCTGCCATGACTTGTGCGGATATTCTTGCCGGACGCGCCCCGGACGACCGGCCCGTGACCCTGCACGGCTGGGTGCGCACGCGGCGCGATTCCAAGGCGGGTATTTCCTTTGTCCACCTGTCCGACGGGTCGACCTTCCACCCGGTCCAGGTGGTGGCGCCCGAGAGCCTGCCCAACTACAGTGCCGAGGTGCTGCACCTGACCGCGGGTTGTGCGGTCGCGGCCACGGGAAAAATCGTGCCCTCGCCGGCGAAGGGACAACCCTTCGAGATGCAGGCGAGCGAGGTCCAGGTAATCGGCTGGGTGGAGGATCCCGACTCCTATCCGATTCAGCCCAAACCGCACACGCTCGAGTTTCTGCGCGAGGTGGCGCACCTTCGCCCGCGCACCAATGTCATCGCTGCGGTGACACGGGTGCGCCACACCATCGCCCAGTCGATCCATCGCTTCTTTCACGAGCACGGCTTCGTCTGGGTGAACACGCCCATCATCACCACCTCCGACGCGGAGGGCGCGGGTGAGCTGTTCAGGGTCTCGACCCTGGATCTGATGCAGCTGCCGCGGACGGCCGAGGGCAGGGTTGACTTCACCCGGGATTTCTTCGGCCGCGAGGCCTTCCTGACCGTCTCCGGACAGTTGAATGTCGAGGCCTACTGTCTTGCCCTGTCCAAGGTCTATACCTTCGGCCCGACCTTCCGCGCCGAGAATTCCAACACCAGCCGGCATCTGGCGGAGTTCTGGATGGTCGAGCCGGAAATTGCCTTTGCCAGCCTCGCCGACAATGCCGCCCTGGCCGAGGCGCTGCTCAAGTACATCTTCAAGGCCGTGCTCGGCGAGCGTGCGGACGACATGGCGTTCTTCGAGGAGCGCATCGAGAAAGGCGTCATCGCCAAACTGCAGGGAATCGTCGGCTCGGAGTTCGTGCATATGGATTACACCGAGGCCATTGGCATCCTGGAGCGGGCGAAGCAGAAATTCGAGTTCCCGGTCGAGTGGGGCGTGGACTTGCAATCCGAGCACGAGCGCTACCTCACCGAGCAGCACACCGGCAAGCCGGTGATCCTCATGAACTACCCGAAGGCGATCAAGGCGTTCTACATGCGGGTCAACGACGACGACCGGACGGTCGCGGCGATGGACGTGCTCGTCCCGGGCATGGGCGAGATCATCGGCGGCAGCCAGCGCGAGGAACGCCTCGCGGTGCTCGATGCCCGCATGGTCGCGTCCAATCTCGACCCGCAGCATTACGCCTGGTATCGCGACCTGCGCCGCTACGGCACGGTGCCGCACGCCGGCTTCGGCCTGGGCTTTGAGCGCACCGTCGCCTACGCGACGGGGCTCTCCAACGTGCGCGACGTCATCCCCTTTCCCCGGACGCCGGGCAACGCCCGCTATTGACCGCGTGGTCAGCGAGGGGCAAGCGGTTGCGCCGGCGCGCTCCCTGCGCCGGTGACCGATTGCACGGCGTTGCGGAAAGCCAGCGGTGACTGGATCTGCGAAAACCCCTCGTGGGTCCCGCCGGTGCCGGTGATGACGATGTCGCCGTAGCCGAAGATCCGCCCCATCAGGCTTTGTTCCACCGCGATCGCCTCGATCTTGCCCAGCAGCAGTTCGATCGAGCGCGTATGGAACACGCCGACCTTGGTCATGACACGTCTGTTGGTCACCGCGAAGTCCGAACTCTGCCGCCGGATGAACGCGGCAAGGAGGACCAGCACGCCAAGGGCGAGGGGAATCCAGGCGTAGTGGCTCCAGCTGCCCAGGGCGAGGAACCAGGCGATCGGCGCGAGCACCACGGCGACGAACAGTGCGGGTCCCAGGAAAATCAGCCAGTGCAGCCGGGTGCGATAGAGGACCTGTTCCCCTTCGATAAGATTGCCGTCGATGTAGCTCATCGTTTTTCTGCGCGGCCGGTCACCGGTCTTGCCCCGGAACCTAGCTTAGCATGCAGCGCCTAAAGGCTTGAATCGACCTGAATCGACCTCATTGTGTTTGTATGTGGACTGTCCAGCAGTGGCGTCCCGCAGCGCGCGGCGCGCAGAGGCGGGCGCATGAACGCCAACGTGCACGTCGTCTGCGCGCATTGCCAGACGACCAACCGGGTGCCCCGCGCGCGACTCGGCTTCGATGCCCGCTGCGGCACCTGCAAGCAGGCGCTGCTCGCCGGACGGCCGTTCGACCTCACCCGCGACGGCTTCGATCGTCACGTCGCGGGCAACGAGCTGCCGCTGGTGGTTGATTTCTTGGCTCCCTGGTGCGCGCCGTGCCGGACGATGGCGCCGGCGTACGAACAGGCCGCGGCGCGACTGGCTCCGGGGGTGCTGTTGGCAAAGCTCGATACCGAAGCCGAGCCCGATCTGGCCGCGCGTTTCGGCATCCGCGGGATCCCGACGCTGATCGCGTTCAAGCACGGGCAGGAGATTGCCCGGCGGTCGGGCGCGAGCGATCTGCCCGGCCTGTTGCAGTGGATTACCAGTCATGTTTAGCCGAAACTGTGCCCATGGCAGCGACTAACCCGACCGACTGGATGTGGGCGCAGGCCTGGGAGCTGCTCGCGCAGGCCGAGCGCATGCACCGCCAGTTCTTTCGCCTGAGCGCTTCCGAACGGACGCAGGCGTCGTGGGAGCCGCCGGTGGACGTCTTCGAGGACGAACGCGAGGTCGTCATCGTGGTCGCGCTGCCGGGCGTTCCCGCGGACCGGATCGAGGTGACGAGCGAGCCGGGTGCGCTGGTGATACGCGCCGAGGGCCCGCTTCCGTTCGCCGGCTCGCGCCTGGTGCGGCAGCTGGAAATTCCCTATGGCTACTTTGAGCGCCGCGTCGCGCTGCCCGATGTGCCGCTGCAAGCCGGCACGCAGGAGCTCACCCACGGCTGCCTGACGTTGAGACTGCGCAAGGCGGGCTGGACACCATGAACGAAGAGACCAAAATCGCCCCTCCGCTTACCGCCGACGGTGCGACGCGCGCGGACAACGCGGCGACCACGGAACAGCCGCGGCGCGAAGCTGCGCCACGTCCGCTGCCCGAAGACGCGCTGATCATCGTGCCGGTGCGCAACGTGGTGCTGTTCCCCGGCATGGTGTTCCCGCTGACGGTGGGCCGCGAGCGCTCGCGCGCAGCGGCGCAGGAGGCGGTCCGGCTGCAGCGGCCGCTGGGGATCCTGCTGCAGAGCAAGCCCGAAGTGGAGGAGCCCGGGCCGACCGACCTGCACTGGGTCGGCACCACGGCCAATGTGGTGCGCTACATCACCGCGCCCGACGGTTCGCATCACGCGATCTGCAAGGGCGTCAGGCGCTTCCGTGTGCTGCAGTTCCTGGAAGGCTATCCGTTCACCGTCGCCCGCGTGCAGCTCGTCGACGCGCCCGAACCTGTCGACGCGGACATCGAGGGGCGCGCGCACAGTCTCAAGGAGCGCGCGGTCGAGATCCTGCAGCTGCTGCCGCAGGTGCCCGAAGAGATGGTGGCCGCGCTGCAGGCCGTGGAGGGGCCCTCGCAGCTCGCCGACTTCATTGCCGGGCTGATGGACATCGGCGCCGAGGAGAAACAGGCGCTGCTGGAGGCATTCGACCTCAAAACCCGGCTCGACAAGCTGCTCGAGCTCCTGACGCACCGGATCGAGGTGCTGAAGGTGTCGCGCGAAATCGACGAGCGCACGCGGGAATCGATCGGCGACACCAACCGCAAGCACCTGCTGCGCGAGCAGATGCGCACGATCCAGAAGGAGCTCGGGGAAGGCGAAGAGAACGCGACCGAGATCGCCGAGCTCGAGCAGGCGATCAGCGCCGCGCGCATGCCCGAGGAGGTCGAAAAGCAGGCGCGCAAGGAGCTCAAGCGCCTCGCCCGCATGCCCGAAGGCGCCGGCGAATACTCGATGATCCGGGCCTACCTCGACTGGCTCATCGACCTGCCGTGGGCCGCCGATCCGGCGCCGGCGATCGATATCGCGGAGGCGCGACGCATCCTCGACCAGGATCATTACGGTCTGGAGAAGATCAAGCGGCGCATTCTGGAGTTTCTTGCGGTACGCAAGCTCAATCCCACGGGGAAGAGCCCGATCCTGTGCTTCGTCGGTCCGCCCGGCGTGGGCAAGACCTCGCTCGGACAGAGCATCGCCCGCGCGACCGGGCGCAAGTTCGCGCGGGTGAGCCTCGGTGGCGTGCACGACGAAGCGGAGGTCCGCGGTCATCGGCGCACCTACATCGGCTCCCTGCCCGGAAACATCATCCAGAGCCTGCGCAAGGTCGGAACCCGCAACTGCGTGCTGATGCTCGACGAGGTCGACAAGCTCGGCGCCGGCGGCTTTCATGGCGATCCGGCGTCGGCCCTGCTCGAAGTGCTCGATCCGGAGCAGAACTCGACCTTCCGCGACAACTACCTGGCGGTGCCGTTCGATCTGTCCGGCGTGATGTTCATCTGCACGGCCAACGTGCTCGACACCATACCGGGGCCGCTGCGCGACCGCATGGAAATCATTCCTCTGCCCGGCTACACCACCCAGGAAAAGCTGCAGATCGCCCGCCGCTACCTGGTGCCGCGCCAGCTTGCGGCGACGGGGCTCACCGAGGCGCAATGTGCGATCAGCGACGAGGCATTGCGGGCGATCATCGACGACTACACGCGCGAGGCCGGCGTGCGCAACCTCGAGCGCGAGATCGGCAACGTGTTCCGCAATATCGCGGTGCGCGTCGCCGAGGGCAGCGCGCAACAGGTGCAAGTCGGCCCGGACGAGCTTGCGCCCATTCTCGGTCCGCGCAAGTTCGAGGCCGAGGTCGCCATGCGCAGCGGTGTGCCGGGCGTGGCGACGGGGCTCGCGTGGACGCCGGTGGGCGGGGACATTCTGTTCGTCGAGGCCGCGCGCACGCCGGGCGCCGGGCGGCTCATCCTGACCGGCCAACTCGGCGACGTGATGAAGGAAAGTGCGCAGGCGGCGCTGTCCCTGGTCAAGGCGCGGGCGGCTGCGCTCGGAGTCGACCCGGAAGCTTTCGAAAAGTCGGACATTCACGTCCATGTGCCGGCCGGCGCCACGCCCAAGGATGGGCCGAGCGCGGGGGTGGCGATGTTCGTGGCGCTGGCCTCGCTGCTGACTTCCCGCAGGGTGCGCAGCGACGTGGCCATGACGGGCGAGATCAGCCTGCGCGGCCTCGTGCTGCCGATCGGCGGCGTCAAGGAAAAGGTCCTGGCCGCGCTGCGCGCCGGCATCACCACAGTCATGCTGCCCTCGCGCAACCGCCGTGACCTCGACGAGATCCCCGCCGACGCGCGCGACAAGCTTCAGTTCGTCTGGGTGGAGCAGGTCGACGAGGCTCTCGCCGCCGCACTTGTTCCCGCGTCCGCGGACGCGGGAGCCTAGCGCGGCGTCGAGCCTGCGGGGTTGGCTGCGGCTTTCGTCCTTCGTTCGCGCCACGCCTTAAGCTCGGCCTCGTAGCGCTCGAGCGCGGCATCGTACAAGTCAAAGACGCATGGATCGCAGCCGCTGCGGCAGCAGTCCGCGCTCGTCGGCCGCGGCGGAGGGACCGGCCGCGGGTCGCCGTCGGGCAGCGTCTCAGGCATGGTGCAGGCGGGCGATCGCCGGATGGGGCATGGGCTCGATGCCGGTTGCGCGGGCCATCAAAGCTTGAACGGCGCGCCGTATCCGGTCAGTTCGAGATAGCCGCGTCCGACCTCGCTCCCGGCCTGGCTCGCGCGCACCGCGCCTTCCCAGTAGATCGCGCCGGTGCTCGCCCGCGCATCGAGCTCCTGGTCGTCTTGCAACGGTTTGATCAGGTAGCTCGTTGTCGCGGCGTCGACCATCATGGCCACCGGGTATTGGACGCCGCTCGTCGGTGAGCGCCATTGCCGCCGCGGCTCGAAGCGGATTTCGTGCGGCTCGAAGCGCCGCACCTGCCCGTCCGCGCCGCGCAGCGATCCGCCGGCCCAGAGCGCGCCCCCGGCCCGATCGCGCATGCGGAAGGCCATGAATGCGCCGCCCGAGGCGAGATTGATGCCGGTCCAGTCCCAACCGGATGCCTGCGGCGCCATGACCTCGCTCGACCACTCGTGATCGAGCCAGGCGCTGCCCGACACGGCGAGAACCGCGCCGGCGCTCATGAGCTGCCCGCTTACCGCGAGTTGCGGTTCGCTGTAGTAAGCGCTGGACTCTCGCGGGTCCGGCCCCTTGCGGGAGAAGCCCGCATCGCCCTGGAGCAGTAACGGCTGCGTCGGTGTGAAGCGCAGCTCGAAGGAAAAATCGCGCGCCGCGATGTGCGCCTGGTAGCTGCCATCGGCGAGCTTGAGCGACCAGTCGTCGATCCAGACGTTGGTCGACTCCTCCGCGGCCCCCGCCAGGCCGAAGCCTTCGCGGGCGGCGCGCTGGTCGTAGCGCAGGTGGCCGCGGCGCGGATCAGCGAGGGCTGCATGGGCGAACAACAGTTGCCGCGGTGCGAACCGGCTGGCGTTGTTCTCCGCCACCCGCGGGCGGTTGCGGAAGAACGTGATCTGGACCCCGTACGGAGCCCCGCCGGAGTCAGCGACCCAGGCGGTGACGTACCACCATTCGAGCCGGAACGCAGGGTGGCTGCCGAAGTCGCGCGGAAACTGCAGCGGCTCTCCGGCGACTACGGCGGGGTAAGCGTCCTGCGCGTGGCTGGCCGGCGCGAGGAGCAGGCTCGTGCCGGCCAGAAAGCGCCGCCGGTTCACCAGTCGTCCTTGACCGCCTGCACCAGGTCGCCGCCCAGTGCCCTGCGGCCGCTGGCGAGCGCGGTGAGGGTCGACAGCGCGAGGACCAGCAGTGCCGCGGCGGCGAGCGCGCTCCAAGGCAGCGAAAGCTCCATGCCCCAGTGGAACGATTGCCGATTCACGACCTCGATCAGGATCAGGCTGATCACGTAGCCGAGGCCAAGACCTGCCGAGAGCCCGATGCAGCTTAGCAGCAGTCCTTCCGTGGCGAGCAGGGTGCCGATCTGGCGCCGGGTCATGCCCAGGTGGCGCAGCACGCCGAATTCGCGCCGGCGGGAAAGCACGAGCGCGCCGAACGAAGACGAAAGCCCGCACAGGCCGATCAGCACCGCGGCGAGCTCGAGCGCGTAGGTTACGGCGAAGGTGCGGTCAAAAATATGCAGCGACAGCTCGCGGATCTCGCCCGGCGAGGCGAGGTCGAGTCGGGCCCCGCCGGGGAGATCGTGCACGAGCGCCTGGCGCAGCTCATCGGCGGTCGTGCCCGGCGCGAGCCAGATCGCGGCGGTGCTGGCCGCCTGATCCCCGGTCAGGGCGATGTATTGCTCGCGCTCGATGACCACCGCACCCTGCGGTCGGGCGTAGTCGCGCCACACGCCGGCAACCGTGAAGCGCGCGGGCTTCCCGGCCAGAGGGATCTCGACCACCTTGCCGGGGACGAAGCCGTACACGTCGGCCATGGTTTCGTTGACCCACATGGGCGCGGGGGAGCCTGCGGCCGGAACCGTCCACGGGCCCACCAGCGGCAGCCGGCGCCCCGGTTCGCGGGGATCGATGGTGCGCGCGAGCAGCACCACGCGCGGCCGCGATGGATCGACGATGAGCTGCTGCTCGCGCAGGAATTCGACCCGCCGAACGCCGGGCAGCGCGGCAATGCGCGCCTGGTCCTCGGCGGACATGTAGCCGCTGTCACCGCTCGCGCTCGCGCGCGCGTAGAGGTCGGCCGGCAGGATGTCCATGAGCCACGCGTCGAGCGCGTGCCGGAAGGACGTCACCATGATCGCCATCGCCACCATCAGGCTTAAGCTGGCGACGATGGCGGCGAGGGTCACCGCGACCGGCCCGGGCGCGCCGCGCAGTTGCAACAGCGCCAGTTGCGGCGCGGCGCGGCTCGGGGTGGGAAGGATGGCGAGCAGGGTCGTGGCGAGCCTCGGCAGCAGCAGCAGCGTGCCGAGGAGGAGCAGCGCAATGGCGATATAGCCGAACAGCGGCAGGCCGGCCACCGGCGGCAGGCAGGCGGCGAGGGCGGCCAGCGCGAGCATGGCGAGCCCGGGTCCGATCGGGCGCAGGCGCATGAAGGCGCGTTGCTCGTCGCCGGCACGCAGCGCCGGCGCCGGTGCGGCGCGCGCGGCCTCCAGCGCCGGAAGCAGGCCGCCCACGAGCGCCACGGCGATACCGAGCGCGAAGCAAAGCGTCAGCGCCGCGGGGACGAGCGTCAGCGTCGGGGCGACGCCGCGGAAATAACCCGAACCCAGACCCGGGCCGACGATGCGCACCGCCGCGCTGGCGATGAAGAACCCGGCCGGAATCCCGAGGCTGCTGCCGAGGGCGCCCAAGAGGGCGCTTTCGGCGAGAAGCAGGCCCACCAGCCTGCGGCGCGTCATGCCGAGCACGCGCAGCAAAGCGAAGTAGGCGCGGCGGCGAACGACCGAAAGCACCTGCGTGGAGAAGACGAGCAGCCCGCCGGTGAACAGCGCCACGAGAGCGAGGACGTTCATGTTGACCCGATACGCGCGCGACACGCCCGCCGCGGTTGCCAGCCCCTCCTGGGGCCGCTCCACGACCAGACCTGCGGGCAGGCGCGCTTGCAATCGGGCGCGAAAGGCGCCGCGATCGACGCCGGGCGTAAGCCGCAGGTCGATGCGCGAAAGGAGCCCCAGGCGGTCGAAATTCGTCTGCGCACCGGCGATGTCGATGCGCGCGAAGCGCTGCCCTGCGCTGCCGCGGACGAGTCCGCCCACGCGCAGGGTCACCTCACGCAGCGCCACCTGGAAGCGCACGCTGTCGCCCGTGCCGACGCCGAGCCAGGCGGCCGCGGCCGGGCTCAGAAACAGGGTGTCCGGACGCAGGGCGTCGAGGCGGTCGCCGGCCTCGGCCATCGATGCGGGTTGCAGCGCGGCGGCGCGAAAGGGGTCCTGGCCGATGATCTTCAGCACCTCGTCGCGATCGGCGAGCTTGGCGTCGACCTCCACCACCGGGCTTGCCAGCGCAACCTCGGGCAGGCGGGAGAGCTCCGGATACAACGCTTCGGCAAAGCCCTCGCGCGCCCCGCGCACCTGCAGGTCGGCCCCTCCGGAGAGCGTCTGCGCGCCGAGCGCGAACTCGTTGACCGCCGACTCGGTGATCAGCTGCACGGCATAGCCCAGCGCCACCCCCAGCGCGATGGCCAGCACCGAGAGCGCGCTGCGTGCCTTGTTCTGCGCCAGCGCGCCGGCAAACACGGCGCGGGCTGCGGAAACGGCGGGTGGTCGCATGCGGCTGCCGTCAGGCCGAGCCAGGTGGGCACAGGCCCGAGGGCGTCAGCTGCAGGATGCGGTCCGCCGTTTCCGCGGCCGGGCGCGAGTGCGTGACGAGAATCCCCGCCGCGCCGTTGGCCTTGATCCGCTCGCGCAGCAGCCGCAGCACCCCTCGGGCGCTGTCCGGGTCGAGGTTTCCGGTCGGCTCGTCGGCGAGCACAAGGCGCGGCCCGTGGATGAGCGCGCGCGCTATGGCGACCCGCTGCAGCTCGCCGCCGGAGAGCTCGCGCGGCATGCTCGTGCCGCGCTCGCCCAAGCCCACGCTCGCGAGCATGGCAGCCACCCGGGGCGAGGCCTCTTCCTTGTCGACGCCGAGCAACGACAGCGGCAGGGCGACGTTTTGTGCCACGCTGAGATAGGGCAGGATGTGGAACGCCTGGAAGACGAAGCCCAGCTGACTGCGGCGCAGGGCTGTCAGCGCGTTGTCATCGAGGGTTGTGAGCTCGACTCCGTCGAGCTGAATCGAGCCGCGGTCGGCACGGTCGAGTCCGGCGACGAGGTTGAGCAGCGTTGACTTGCCGATCCCCGACTCGCCCATCACGGCGACGTAATCGCCCGGCCCAAGATCCAGATCGACAGCGGCGAAGACGGTACGCGGCCGCGGTTCGAGGTAGATCTTGCTCAGGCCGCGGACGCAGAGCATGGCGACGGGCGCAGAGGGGGCTTGCGCCAGCTTAGAATGCTTCGCATCGTGCATATAGCCGATCGGACTGACGGCGATGGGCCCGATGCCTGAACATCGCAGGGCGCCGGAGATATAATCTCATCCCCGTACGTTCAACGCGGGGTTCCGATCCGCCATCGCGTCATCATGGCGACGACGCGACGACGGGCATCCCGACCCCTAAAACGCAATGGAGAGCAAGTATGGCGATACGCATTGGTGACGAGGCGCCGGATTTCACCGCGGAAACCACCGAGGGAAAAATCCGCTTCCACGACTGGATCGGCGACAAATGGGCGATCCTGTTCTCGCATCCGAAAGACTTCACGCCGGTGTGCACGACCGAGCTCGGGTACATGGCGGGCCTCAAACCGGATTTCGACAAGCGCAATACCAAGATCATCGGGCTTAGCGTGGATCCGGTCAGCGATCACAGGGCCTGGGTCGGCGACATCAAGGAAACGCAGGGCCACGCGGTCAACTATCCGCTCATCGGCGATTCGGATCTCACCGTAGCCAAGGCCTACGACATGATCCACCCGAACGCGAGCGGCGGCAAACGCACCGCGGCGGACAACGCCACGGTGCGTTCGGTGTTCATCATCGGGCCGGACAAGAAGGTCAAGGCGATGCTCATCTATCCGATGAGCGCCGGCCGCAATTTCGACGAGGTGTTGCGCCTGCTCGATTCGCTGCAGCTCAACGCCAAGCACGCGGTTGCGACGCCCGTGAACTGGAAGCCGGGCCAGGATGTGATCATTCCCACCTCGGTGTCCGACGAGGAGGCGAGGAAGAAGTATCCGCAGGGGTTCAAGACCCACAAACCCTATCTGCGCACGGTGGCCCAGCCGAAGTAACCTGCACCGACGAGGCCATGCAACAGGGGCGCCGCATGGCGCCCCTGTTTTCTAGCGTCTAGGCGCGTCTAGGCGCGGCCGCGATCATGCAGGTGGCGAAGGACCTCCTGCAGTCGCTGCCGTTCGCCGAGAACCTTGTTGGCGTAGCCATTGCTCGCGTCGCCGGCCGCCCCGTTATAGAGCTGCAGTCCGGCCACTTCGGTGCCGGCGCGCCGGATGTACTCCTTGAGCACGCGCGCCCCGAGCCCGATGTTGGTGCGTGGGTCAAGCACCGATTCGCGCTCGCCGGATTCAAACTGGTCGGCATGGTAGCGGGGGATCACCTGCATCAGGCCGATGGCGCCGCCGTCACTCTGGGCGATGGGATTGAAGTGCGACTCGACCGCCATGACGGCGATGATCAAAAGCGGGTCGAGGCCGATGCGCCGGCCCTCGCCGTAGGCGGCGCCGACGAGCTCGCGCGTGGCGTCCTCGGAGATCCGATAGCGCCGTGCGACCGCGCCGGCGACCGCCTCGATTGCGGGTTCGGCCCCGATCGCGGGGGGCGCGCGCTCCGCCGGCGGGGCGGCCACCGGCTGTTGTGGCGGCACCGGCGTTGCCGGCGCATCCGCAGCCAGCGGCTCGTTGCGCGCCGCCGACGCGGAGAGCAAAGCGGCCAGGCCAACGATGAGCAAGGCCGGAACGATGCCTTGCGCGTGATGCCACCGCGCCCGGGTCTCGCCGCGCGCTGTCTTCCTGCCGATCGAAAGCAATCTGCTCGCCATCGGTACCTCCCTGTGCCAAATCCCGGATGCCGGGCCCTTTTGGCGCGGCGACTCGCTCGCCGGCGCCAGCGCCGGCGACCCGGGGTTACCCAGCTTCGGTAACGGGCCTCCTGGATTCCGGTGCAGGTCCCTGCGGGGCGCTCCGGACAGAACGGTCCTCTATTAGGAAGAACCCCGGTCTGGCCGGGGTTCGGAGCGTCACCAACGCAGCGATGCTGCAACGCACAACGCGGATTCTACCGACCTAAGGGGATGGCGTCAAGCCCCGAATGAGGCTTTCAATATGACGTAAAGGCTTTAATACAGAATACGTTAGGCCGCAAAATGCTAGTAATTTGTCGCCTTTGCTCAGTGCTTGCTGGCCTCGGCAAGCAGGTTGAGGAGCTCGTTCGCCTGCTTGTTGTGGACGCTCCTGCGCACCAGGATGTCGACGGCGTTGACGGATTTGCCGTAATAGATCCGGTTCCAGGAGTCCGATGGCGCGACCACCGTGCCGTCAAAATTGACCCCGCCGTAGACCCCGGTGGCGCGGCTGAAGGAAATCAGGTCGGCGACCAGATCCGATTGGGCGCCGGCGCCGACGGGGCCGGCGGCGATGGTCGCGTCGCCGCCCATTTTGAAGCTGTCCGACAAAAGCGAGTTCAGGCCCCGGTCGGTCATCACCAGGGTCACCATCTCGGTTACCGCGAGCCCCGCCTGGAATCCGACGCTGGCGGTCGCCAGGGTGTAGAACGCGGGGCCAGCCCAGCTGCCGGTTTTAGGGTCGCGCGCCGCGACCACCGCGCGGCCCCCGGAGCCACCGAGGATGAACCCGGCCTTGGTAAGGTCCGGCGCGATCATGATCGCCTTGGCGCGCGGCAGGTTGCGCTTGAGCCAGCTCATGCCCGGATCGTCGCGGAAGTTGGCAAGGGTCACCGTCGCCGCGGTCACCAGCGAGCGCTGGTCGAACTGGGCCTGCGCCGTCGGCGCAAGCAGCGCGACAGCAAAACCGGCAAGGGCACAAATCGAACCTGGCAGCGAGCGGCGCATGGCGGTCCCCCAACGGCACTTGGCACAGTATACTTTCCGCTGGCCGCTGCATTGTAGAACCGTGCGCGCGCCGTGACCCGCCACCCGCGGCGATGCCGCAAGCCTCAGGATGCAGATGACAGCCATGAATGCCTCAGCGCAGGGGGCGCCGCGTCGGCCCGGCGTGACCGCGGTGCATTCGATCGACCGCTTCGTGTTCACCGTTCCCGACCTGGCCGCGGCGCAGCGGTTCTATTCGGAATTCGGCCTCGACGCCCGGCGCGAGGGTGAACAGGTCGACTTGTACGCCTACCGTCATGCGCATCGCTGGGCATCGATTCATGCGGCGCCGGGGCCGAAGCGACTGCAATACCTGCGCTTCGGCGTCTACGCCGACGATTTCGCGCCGTTGCTGCAGCGGCTCGATCGAATGGGGATCGCGCGCCGGTCGCCGCACGCGCTGGGCGACGCCGAGGGCGCCTGGCTCGCCGATCCGGACGGCAACCTGCTGCAGGTCGTCGTCGCCGCCAAGGTGTCGGCGAACGAGCCGACAGCGCTGGCCGTCCCGCCCGCGCCTCCCGCCGGCCAGGGCGCTGCGCCGGGTCGCAGCCGCGCCGCCCGCGTCCACCCGCGGCAGCTCTCGCACGTGCTGCTGTTCTCCTCCGACGTGTCCCGCTCGGTGCGCTTCTACGCCGAGGCCCTTGGACTGCGGCTGTCGGATCGCTCCGGCGACGTGGTCGCCTTCATGCATGGGGCCCACGCCAGCGACCATCACATCCTGGCGTTCGCGAAATCGGCCGGGCCGGGATTGCATCACTCGAGCTGGGTCGTCGAGAGCATCGACGAGATCGGGCTGGGCATGCAGCACATGGCCGATTGCGGCTATGTCCACGTCTGGGGCGTCGGGCGCCACGTCATCGGCTCGAACTATTTCTGCTACATCCAGGATCCCTGGGGCAGCTTCGCCGAGTACTCGCACGGCATCGACTTCGTTCCGGCCGACGTGGAGTGGCCCGCGGCCGATCACCCGCTCGAGGATTCGTTCTATGTCTGGGGGCCGCCGCCGCCCGAGGATTTCGTCGTCAATCACGAGCTCATCGTGCCCGCGGCATAGCGCGGGCCGAGGCGCCTTGGGCCGGGCTCAATCGATCGCGCCGGTGGCGACGAAAGGCGGATTGAGCAGCCCCTGCTTGCCGTAGCGAAGCTCGGCGCCGTCGAGGTCGGCAACCCGGCCGCCGGCCGCGCTCAAGACGGCATGGCCGGCGGCGGTATCCCACTCCATGGTGGGCCCGAAGCGCGGGTACAGGTCCGCGTCGCCCGCAGCCACCAGGCAGAACTTGAGCGACGAACCGACGCTGCGGCGCGCCGCGACCGCGCGGCCGGCCAGGTAGCTCTCGAGCGCCTCGGCATCGCCGTGCGAGCGGCTCGACACCACCGTCAGGCCCTCGGCGGGCACATGGCGGCACGAAAGCGGCGTGCGCCGGCCCGATCCGTCTTCGACGAAGGCGCCCTCGCCGACCACGCCCGCGAACAGGCGACCCAAGGCCGGTGCCAGAACCACCCCGAGCAGCGCGCGGCCGCGGTCGACGAGCGCGACGTTGACGGTGAATTCGCCGTTGCGGGCGACGAACTCGCGCGTGCCGTCGAGCGGATCGACCAGCCAGAAGCGCTCTGTGAGCGCCGGCCGCCGGCCCTCGCCGAAGGCTTCCTCGGAGACGACGGCGGCATCCGGCATGAGCTGCGAGAGCGCGCCCGCGATGAGGGTTTCGGCGCGCCGGTCGGCCTCGGTCACGGGCGAGGCGTCGCGCTTGGCCGCGACCTTGAACGAGGTCGCATAGACCTCCATCACGATCGCGCCGGCGGCCCTGGCAATGGGGATCACCCTGTCGAGCCATTGCAGTTCAGGTAGCATACCGGCCGGAATGATATAAGACATCGAGCTCGTTGATCGGCGGGGGGAGCGTCCCGCGCCGGCGCCCGGGCACCAAGACGACTCCACCGGGATGCCACTCACCCATCTGCAGCGACTCGAGGCTGAAAGCATTCACATCATGCGGGAGGTCGTCGCCGAGACCGACAACCCGGTGATGCTCTATTCGATCGGCAAGGACAGCGCGGTGATGCTGCACCTGGCACTGCGGGCGTTCTTCCCGGCCAAGCCCCCGTTTCCGCTGCTGCACGTCGACACGACGTGGAAATTCCGCGACATGTACGCCTTCCGCGACCGGCTCGCGCGCGAGGTCGGCATGAAGCTGATCGTGCACACCAACCCCGAGGGCCTGGCGCAGAACGTCAACCCGTTCACGCACGGCTCCGCGGTCTACACCGATGTGATGAAGACCCAGGCGCTGCGCCAGGCGCTGGACCAATACGGCTTCGATGCCGCGTTCGGCGGCGCGCGTCGCGACGAGGAGAAGTCGCGCGCCAAGGAGAGGATCTTTTCGTTCCGCAGCGCGCACCATCGCTGGGACCCCAAGACGCAGCGCCCCGAGCTGTGGAAGCTCTACAACACGCGCAAGCACAAGGGCGAGAGCCTGCGCGTGTTTCCGCTGTCGAACTGGACCGAGCTCGACGTCTGGCAATACATCTACCTGCGCGATATCCACATCGTTCCGCTCTACTTCGCGCGCGAGCGGCCGGTGGTCGAGCGCGACGGGACGCTGATCATGGTCGACGACGAGCGCATGCCGCTGCGCGAGGGCGAGGTCCCGACGCTGCGCAAGGTGCGCTTCCGCACCCTGGGCTGCTATCCGCTGACCGGGGCGATCGAGTCGAACGCCGAGACGCTGCCGGAGATCATCCAGGAGATGCTGGCGACAAGGCTGTCCGAGCGCCAGGGCCGCGTCATCGACTTCGATGTCACCGCTTCCATGGAGAGGAAGAAGGTGGAGGGCTACTTCTGATGGATCGTGACGCGGCCGTCGTCGCGAGCGAGATCGAAGCCTACCTGCGCGCGCAGCAGCAGAAGAGCCTGCTGCGCTTCATCACCTGCGGTAGCGTCGACGACGGCAAGAGCACGCTCATCGGGCGCCTGCTGTACGAATCGAACCAGCTGTTCGAAGATCAGCTGGCGGCGCTCGCGGCGGATTCGAAGAAGATCGGCACGCAGGGCGAGGCGCTCGATTTCGCGCTTCTCTTAGACGGCCTCTCCGCGGAGCGCGAGCAGGGCATCACCATCGACGTCGCCTATCGCTTTTTCGCCAGCGACCGGCGCAAGTACATCGTTGCCGACACGCCCGGCCACGAGCAGTACACCCGCAACATGGTCACCGGCGCCTCGACCGCCGACGCGGCGATATTGATCGTCGACGCGCGCAAGGGCGCGCTCACGCAGACCCGCCGCCACTGCTATATCGTCGCCCTGCTGGGCATCCGCCATATCCTGGTCGCGGTCAACAAGATGGACCTGATCGACTACTCGGAGCCGGCATTTCGCGCCATCGTCGCCGAGCTGACCGCCTTCTCCACGCGCATCGGCATCGAGGACGTGACCTTCGTGCCGGTGTCCGCGCTGCACGGCGACAACGTCGTCGTGTCGAGCCCCAACATGCCCTGGTATCGCGGGCCCACGCTCATGGGCTGGCTGGAGACGGTCGCAGTCGACACCACGCGACTGCAGAGCGCGCCGTTCCGGCTGCCGGTGCAGTGGGTCAACCGGCCGCACCAGGAATTCCGCGGCTTCGCCGGCACCATTGCCAGCGGCAGCATCCGGGCCGGCGAGCGCGTGCGGGCGCAACCTTCCGGCCGCGAGAGCTCGGTCGCGCGCATCGTCACCGCGGACGGCGACCTCGAGCAGGCGGTTGCCGGCCAGTCGATCACCCTGACCCTGGCCGACGAGATCGATATCTCCCGCGGCGACATGCTCTCGGCGGCAAGCGCGCCGGCCGAGGTCGCCGACCAGTTCGAAGCGACCGTCGTGTGGATGGCCGACGAGCCGCTGCTGCCCGGACGCCCGTACCTGCTCAAGATCGGCGCGCGGACAGCGAACGCGCAGATCGGCGAGCTCAAGTACAAGGTCAACGTCAATTCGCTGGAGCACGTAGCGGCCAAGACGCTCGGGCTCAACGAGATCGGGGTGTGCAACGTCTCGCTCGATCACCCGATCGCCTTCGACGTCTACCGCGACAACCGCGACACCGGCGGGTTCATCCTGATCGACCGCGTCAGCAACCATACGGTCGGTGCGGGGCTGCTCGACTTCGCGCTGCGCCGGGCGCACAACATCCACGTCCAGGCGCTCGATCTCACCAAGACGCTGCGCTCGCAGATGAAGGGGCAGAGGGCGTGCGTGCTGTGGCTGACGGGTCTGTCCGGCGCGGGCAAGTCAACCATCGCCAACCTGGTGGAAAAGAAGCTGCATGCGCTCGGCCGCCATACCTACCTGCTCGACGGGGACAACGTGCGCCACGGCCTGAACAAGGACTTAGGCTTCACCGACGTCGACCGGGTCGAGAACATCCGCCGCGTGGCGGAGGTGGCGAAGCTCATGGTCGATGCCGGGCTCATCGTCATCACCGCCTTCATCTCGCCCTTTCGCGCCGAGCGCAGGCTCGCGCGCGAGCTGATGGACGAGGGCGAGTTCATCGAGATCTTCGTCGATACGCCGCTCGCGGTGGCCGAGCAGCGCGATCGCAAGGGGTTGTACCGGAAGGCGCGGCGCGGCGAGCTCAAGAACTTCACCGGCATCGATTCGCCCTACGAGATACCCGAGCACGCGGAGATCCGGGTCGAGACCTCGCGCCTGGCGGCCGACGCGGCGGCCGATCTCATCGTCGGCGAGCTCGCCCGCCGCGGGGTCATCGGCGCCGCCCACTGAACGCTTGAGGCCTCGAGGCCATGACGCAAGAAACCGAGAGCTACGCCGAGATCCGCGCCGCAGTGCGGGCGTTGTGCGCGAACTTTCCCGACGCCTATTTCCGCGAGCTCGATGAGGCGCGCGCCTACCCGGAAGCGTTCGTCGATGCCCTGACCAAGGCGGGCTGGCTCGCCGCGCTCATTCCCGAGGAGTACGGCGGTTCCGGCCTGGGCCTGGCCGAGGCCTCGGTCATCATGGAGGAAATCAACCGCTGCGGCGGCAATTCGGGCGCCTGCCACGGGCAGATGTACAACATGGGCACGCTGCTGCGCCACGGCTCGCCGGCGCAGAAGGAGAAGTACCTGCCCGGCATCGCCAGCGGAGCCCTGCGCCTGCAATCGATGGCCGTGACCGAGCCCACCACCGGCACCGACACCACGGCGCTTACGACGACCGCGGTGCGCAAGGGCGACCGCTACGTCGTCAACGGCCAGAAGGTGTGGATCTCGCGCGTGCAGCACTCCGACCTCATGATCCTGCTCGCCCGCACCACGCCGATCTCCGCGGTCAAGCGCAAGTCGGAGGGCATGTCGATCTTCTTAGTCGACCTCGCCCAGGCGGTGGGCAACGGGCTCACCGTGCGTCCCATCCGCAACATGGTCAATCACGAGACCAACGAGCTCTTCTTCGAGGAGCTCGAGATTCCCGCGGAGAACCTGATCGGCGAGGAGGGCAGCGGCTTCAAGTACATCCTCGACGGGCTCAATGCCGAGCGCACGCTCATCGCCGCCGAATGCATCGGCGACGGCTACTGGTTCATCGAGCGCGCGGCGAAGTACGCCGGCGAGCGCGTGGTGTTCGGCCGGCCGATCGGCAAGAACCAGGGCGTCGCCTTCCCCATCGCCGAGGCCTACATGGAGGTCGAGGCGGCGAACCTGATGCGCTTCCGGGCTTGCGCCCTGTTCGATCGGGGCGAGCCTTGCGGCGCGCAGGCGAACATGGCCAAGCATCTGGCCGCCAAGGCGGCGTGGGAGGCGGCCAACGTGTGCCTGCAGACGCACGGGGGCTTCGGCTTCGCCGCCGAGTACGACATCGAGCGCAAGTTCCGCGAGACGCGGCTGTATCTGGTGGCGCCGATTTCGACCAACCTGATCTTGAGCTACATCGCCGAGCACGTCCTCGGCCTGCCGCGGTCGTTCTAGGCGGGCGCCGCAGGCTCCCGCGACGGGGTGGGCTTTAAGCGAACGGACTCGCGCGCGAGGCCCACTCGCGGGCGACGGCGGCCGCGTCGTGGGGCGTGTCCCGCACCGGGCGCAGCGTACCCGGCGTGCGCGAAAAACGCGGCGCGGGCGCCGGGCAGGGAATGCCGTCGAGGGCGACGAACACGCCGCGCGCGGCTAAGTGCGGGTGCGTTGCCGCGGCGCTGAGCGAGAGCACCGGCGCGAAGCAGGCGTCGGTGCCTTCGAGCAGCTCGCGGCACTCCTGCTGGGTGCGCGCGGCGAAGGCGTTGCCCAGGAGCGTTCTCAGTCGCGGCCAGCTCGCCGGATCGAGGCGATCGGCGAAGGCTTCCGGCGGGAGGCCCAGGCGTCGCAGCAATTCCGCGTGGAACTGCGGCTCGAGCGCGCCGACCGAAACGTAGCCGCCATCGGCGCAGCGATAGGTCGTGTAGAACGGCGCGCCGCCGTCGAGCCGGTTGCTGCCGCGCGTGTCGCGCCATTCGCCGCGCGCCATGGCCGCGTGGATGAAGGTGAGCAGCGAGGCGGTGCCATCGACGATGGCCGCATCGACCACCTGGCCGCGGCCGGAGCGGCGCGCCTCGAACAGCGCCGCGAGCACACCGACCACCAGGTACAGCGCGCCGCCGCCGAAATCGCCCAGCAGGTTGAGCGGCGGCACCGGCGCGCCGCCGGCTTCGCCGATCGCGTGCAGCGCGCCGGAAAGCGCGATGTAGTTGATGTCGTGTCCTGTCGCGGCGGCAAGCGGCCCCGTCTGGCCCCATCCAGTCATGCGGCCATAGACCAGGCGTGGATTACGCTGCAGGACCGTCTCGGGGCCGATTCCCAGCCGCTCCATCACGCCGGGGCGGAAGCCTTCGAGCAGCGCGTCGGCATGGTCGAGCAGCGTGAGCGCCGCACCCACGCCGTCGCCGGACTTGAGATCGATGCGCAGCACGCGCCGCCCGCGCTCGACGATGTCGCGCTTGTCGAGCTGCGGCGCATCCGGGCGCGCGACGCGCACCACGTCCGCTCCCAGGTCGGCGAGCAGCATCGCCGCGAACGGTGCCGGGCCGATGGCTTCGAACTCGACCACCCGCAATCCAGCGAGCGGCCCGCCCGGATTGCTGCGCGCCGGGTTATCCGCAGCCATGGTCGTCTTCAATGGGCGCTGACCCTCGCCTTGCGGCGGACGGCAGGAATACGTCGTCGAGGCGGGAAGGGCGCACGGGCTGGACCGAGAATTTGACGCCCTCTAGCGCCACCCCATGCCGAGGGCGGCGCTGCGCGCGCCGGAGCCGCAGCGGTGTCTCGCCGCTGCGGCGGTAGCTGTTAGTATAGCGTCGAAGCGACGACGGACCGCATGTCGATTCCGCGCCGTCGACCGGAGAAGAACGTGCCCGCGGTATCCCACCAAGACCGGAACCCCGGACCTCGCGCGCTGCGTTGCGCATCGCGCCGACGCAGGATGCGTGCGCCGCGGATTCTCGCCAGGGGGCAATCGGCCGGCTTCGACTGCGCGCTGCGGCCGATGCGCCACGGATTGCGCTAGCTTGTCCGCTGAGTCTTCCGTCGTATCGCTCATCCGCGACGGCGCAATCGCGGTGATCACGATCGACAATCCTCCGGTGAACGCGTTGTCACGCGAGGTGCGCGCCGGACTCGTCGCCGCGCTCGACGAGGCGGCGGACGGGGCCATACGGGCGATCGTGCTGGCCGGTGGCGGTCCGACGTTCTGCGCCGGCGCCGATATCCGCGAGTTCGACCTGCCGCCGCAGCCGCCGCATCTGGCCGACGTCATTCAGCGCTTTGCCGACGCCGCGAAGCCGGTGGTGGTCGCCCTCCATGGCAACGTCCTGGGCGGTGGCTGCGAGCTCGCGGCGGGTTGCCACTACCGCGTTGCCGCGCGCGGCGCGCGCATCGGCCTGCCGGAAGTCAACTTGGGGCTCCTGCCCGGTGCGGGCGGGACCCAGCGTCTCCCGCGCCTGGTCGGCTTCGATGCCGCGCTCTCGATGATGCTCGACGGCAAGCCCCGCGCCGTCGATTCGCCGGAGGTCAAGGGCTTCGCCGACGAGATCGTCGACACCGATCTGCGAACCGCGGCGGTGGCATTCGCGCGACGGCTGGTGAGCGCGGAGGCGGGGCCCAGGCGCACCGCGAACCGGCACCTTCCGGATGCCCAGCCCGAGGTGTTCGAGCGCTACGAGGAGGCTGCCCGCAAGCGTCGCGGCGAACCCGCCCCGGAAAAGATCGTCGCCGCGGTGCGGCGCGCGATCGAGATGCCGTTTGCCGAAGCAGTGGCGCGCGCGCGGGCGGATTTTCTGGCGCTGCGCGACACGCCGGAGGCGAAGGCGCTGCGCCACGCCTTCTTCGCCGAGCGCGAAGCCGCCAAGCTGCCCCCCGGCGTCCGGGCCGCCACACCACGCACGCTCAACACGGCGGCGGTCATCGGCGCGGGCACGATGGGGCAGGGGATCGCCATCGCCCTGCTCGACGCCGGCCTCAAGGTCACGCTGATCGAAACCGCGGAGGCTGCGCTCACGCGCGCCAGGCAGCGCCTGACCGCACACTACGAGGACGCGGCGGCGAAGGGGCGCATCGCGGCAGTCGCCGTGCCGACCGTTCTCTCCCGGCTCGGTGCCGCCAGCGGCATCGAGGCGATCGCCGCGGCCGACCTGGTGATCGAGGCCGTGTTCGAGGACATCGCCGTCAAGCGCGACGTCTTCACCCGGATCGACGCGACGGCGAAGCCCGGCGCATTGCTGGCGACCAACACCTCGTATCTCGACGTCGCCGAGATCGCGCACTTCACGCGCCGGCCGCAGGAGGTCATCGGCCTGCATTTCTTCAGCCCGGCCAACGTGATGCGCTTGGTCGAGATCGTCCGCATCGATGCCTCGTCCGATGAGGCGCTGGCGACCGGCATGGCGCTGGTCAAGCGCCTGAAGAAGGTTGGCATCCTGTGCAAGGGCAAGGATGGCTTCGTGGGCAACCGCATGCTGGTGCTGCGCACCCGCGAGTGCCTGTTCATGCTCGAGGAGGGCGCGCTGCCGCAGCAGATCGATGCCGCGCTCGTCGACTTCGGCTTCGCCATGGGGCCGCTCGCCGTCGGCGATCTGGCGGGACTGGACATCGGCGCTCGCAACGCCAACCTGCGGCGGCAGCTGCGCGAGCTCGAAGGGCGGGACTGCGATCTGCTCGACAAGCTTGTCGCGGCCAAGCGGCTCGGCCAGAAAACCGGCGCCGGCTGGTACCGCTACGAAAAGGATAGTCGCCGGCCGCTGCCCGATCCGGCCGTCGAAGCGATGCTGATTGCGCACGCACGCGCCCGCGGCATCAAGCGTCGCCCGATCCAGCCGGCTGAAATTGTCGAACGCTGCCTGCTCGGCATGATCAACGAGGCGGCGAGGATCCTGGAGGAGGGGGTTGTCGCCCGCGCCTCCGACATCGACGTCGTCTGGCTCACCGGTTACGGCTTCCCGCGCTTTCGCGGCGGCCCGTTGTACTACGCCGACCGGCTGGGCCTCGCGCGGGTGGTCGAGCGCATCGAGGCGCTGCGTGATCGCTTCGGCGCCGCCTACTGGACGCCGGCGCCGGCGCTCGAGCGGCTGGCGAAGGCGGGGCAGGGCTTCTACTGGACCGGAAGCGCAACGCGCCCTATGCTGGCGTGACCTGGACGCGGCATGGAATCGCCGACGCTTGGCCGGGCGTCCGCAATCGGCGCCAAGACCGCAGCGGCAGGCGAGGAGGGGAAAAGATGCAAGGCTTGACCCGGCGCTCCCGGCGGCAGTTTCTGGTGGGCGGCGTGGCAACGGCGGCGTGCGCGTGGCTGCCGCGCCCGGCGATTGCAGCCGATCCGGTCCGGATCGGCTTGATCCTGCCGCTGACCGGTCCGTTCGCATCCACAGGGCGCGAAGTCGAGGCCGGAGTACGGCTCTACCTGCAGCGCAACGGTGACGCGGTCGCCGGGCGCACGCTGGAGCTCATCGTCAAGGACGACACCGGTCTCGCGCCGGAGACCACCAAGCGCATCGCGCAGGAGCTCCTGGTGCAGGACAAGGTTGCCATCCTCGCCGGCTTCGGCCTGACGCCGCTGGCACTTGCCACCGCGCCGGTGGCCACCGAGGCGAAGGTGCCGATGATCGTCATGGCGGCGGCGACGTCGATCATTCCGCAGCGCTCGCCCTTCATCGTCCGCTCCGGATTCACGCTGCCCCAGGTGACCGCACCCCTTGCGGGCTGGGCGGCGAAGAACCAGGTCGGGTCGGTGGTTACGCTGGTCACCGACTACGGCCCGGGGTTCGATGCGGAAAAAACCTTCGTCAAGCGCTTCGGCGAGGCCGGGGGCACGGTCATCGAATCGCTGCGCTCGCCGCTGCGCAATCCGGATTACGCGCCGTTCCTGCAGCGCGCCAAGGACGCGAAGCCCGATGCGCTGTTCGTGTTCGTGCCTTCGGGCGAGGGCACGGCGGTGCTCAAGGGGTTTGCCGAGCGCGGCCTCAAGGCCGCGGGGGTGAAGCTCATCTGCACCGGCGACGTGCTCGACGACGATCTGCTCGAGGCGATCGGGGATCCGGCAGTCGGCGTGATCAGCTCACACCATTACTCGGCTGCGCATCCGTCCCCGGAAAACAAGGCATACGTCGACGACTTCCAGCAGGCCAACCACGGCATGCGACCCAACTTCATGTCGGTCGGAGGCTATGACGGCATGCACCTGATCCGCACTGCGCTGCAACGGACTGCGGGCAGCGTCGACGGCGTGCAGCTCGTCGACGCCATGAAGGGCATGGCGTGGACGAGCCCGCGCGGGCCGATGGCGATCGACCCGGCGACGCGCGACGTGGTGCAGAACGTGTATATCCGCCGCTGCGAGCGCGTCGACGGCAAGCTCTTCAACGTCGAGTTCGAAACCTTCGAGCAGGTGAAGGACCCTGGAGCCTAAAGGCAACGATGAGCCAGCGCACCTCGCCGCCATTCCGCGCCGACCACGTCGGCAGCTTCCTGCGCCCGCCGGAACTGCTCGCCGCCCGCGAGCGCTTCGCCCGCGGCGAGATCGGCAGGGGAGCGCTGCGCGCGGTCGAGGACAGCGCCATCGCTGCGGTGGTGCGCATGCAGGAGGATATCGGCCTGCGGGGCATCACCGACGGCGAGTTCCGGCGCACGTATTTCCATATCGACTTCCTCGAGCAGCTCGAAGGGGTCGAAGCCCGTGGCGGCCTCACCGCGCATTTTCACAGCGCCAAGGGCGACGTCGACTTCGCCCCGCCGGTGTTGCACGTGACCGGAAAAATCCGGCACGTGAGGCCGATCCAGGTCGCTGACTTCGAGTTCCTCAGGGCCGCGACCACGCGCACGCCGAAGGTCACGATTCCCTCGCCGACCATGCTGCACTTCCGCGGCGGGCGCGAGGCGATCAGCCGCGAGGCCTATCCGGACCTCGAGGAGTTCTTTGCCGACGTCGCCGCGGCGTATCGTGCCGAGCTCGGCGCGCTCGGCGCCGCCGGTTGCACCTACGTCCAGCTCGACGACACCAATCTCGCCTATCTGTGCGATCCGAAGCTGCGCGAGGGCGCGCGCGCCCGGGGCGACGATCCGGACGAGCTGCCGCGGCGCTACGCGAAGCTGATCAACGCGGCGATCGCCGATCGCCCGCCGGGAATGACGATCTGTACGCACCTGTGCCGCGGCAATTTCAGGAGCGCGTGGGTGGCCGAGGGAGGTTACGAACCGGTGGCGGAGGTGCTGTTCAACGAGCTTGGCGTGGACGGCTACTTTCTCGAATACGACGACGCGCGCTCGGGGGATTTTTCCCCGCTGCGCTTCATGCCCAGGAACAAGATCGTGGTCTTGGGACTGGTCACCACCAAGGCGGGCGAGCTCGAACCCAAGGACGCGCTCAAGCGCCGCATCGACGCTGCGGCGCAGATGGTCCCTCTGGAGCGTCTGTGCCTGTCGCCGCAATGCGGTTTTTCGAGCACCGTTCACGGCAACGACATCGCGCGCGAATCCCAGGTTGCAAAATTGCAACTCGTCGTCGAGACGGCGCGCGAGGTGTGGGGCGCATCATGACCGGTTCCCCGCGGCGTAGCGGCACGCCTCTTGCGTGGCACAGTCAAGCATCTCGAAAAGGGCGCGCCGCGCCGATTCGATGGACAAGAAACGTCACCTTCCCGCCCAATCGGAACGCGCCGCGAATCGCGCGCCGAAACTGGGCGAGCTGCTGGTGGCCCAAGGCAAGATCACGCCGGAACAACTCGCCCTCGCGCTGGAGCGGCAAAAGACCAGCGGGCGCCGGCTGGGCGAGGAGCTTATTAAGGCGGGCTTCGTGCAGCGAGCGGTGGTGAGCCGGGCATTGCGCATTCAGTGCCGCATCGTCTTCGGCGCGTTGACGACGCTGGCCGCCGCCACGATCTCGCCGCACGGTGATGCTGCGGCGGTACGCGGCGTGATCGCAGTCACCGCGATCGTCCCTGCCCAGACTACCGCCCAGCTCGTCCGGCAACCCGCCGAGCTCACGATCACCGCCGCCGACATTGCCCGCGGCTACGTGGACATCTCGCCGGCGACCGAATTGCGGGTTACGTCGAATGATCCGGTTGGCTATGTCGTCGAATTCTTCAGCCGGCTGCCGATTCTTACCGCTGTTACCGTCAGCTCAAGGGATGGCAGCGCGGACCTCGGGCCCGACGGCGGGGCGATCGTCGAGCGCGGGCGCCAGGGCCGTGACCAGTCCTTGCGCCTTTCGTTCCGCTTCAGGCTCGCCGCGCCGGTCCAGCCCGGAACCTATGCCTGGCCTTTGGCGCTCAATGTGCGGCCGCTCTGACTTGAGCGGCCGAGTCAATAGGTCACCGTCACCGTGACGTTATCCAGGTAATTGTTTCCGACCGCCGCGTCCTGCAGCGCCGGAATCTGGCCGTATACCGTTTGCTTGTTGGTCTGACTCGGGTTGGCGCTGCGGAGCCTCATGCTCCCCGAGATCGTCTGGGTGCTGCCCGTGCCATCGCCCCAGACCACCGCGTAGGTGTTGCTGGTATACAGGTTGTAGCCCAGCGGGTTCGCGCCACTGTACATCTTCCGCTGCACAAAGCTGTTGCTGCTGCCCGTGGAGAGGCTGATGGTGTAGTTGACAGTCGCGCTATTGGGCGGCGGGTTGAGGTCACAGGTGACGGAGATCGTGCCGCTGCCATTCGTGACCGTGGCGGCGAAGACGTCGTAGCTGCCGAAGGCGAGTCCGGGCGTCGACACGCTGCAACTCGGGGTCGCGAAGGCGTTCGCCGCGAGGCAAAGGCACAGCGCGATGCAGGCCATGCTGGCACGGCGGCCCCGCCGCTGCGTGCGCCGCGACCCGCGAGCAGCCACCGGATCGACGCGTCTCATCGCGCCACCCCGTGGCAGATGAAGGTGCCGAGGTCGGGCAGGGGCTCGGATGAGGGCGGGAATGCGACGTCGAATTCGCAGCTGCGGCCTTTCCAGCTCGCGCGCAGGCGGTTTTGTTCTTCCAGGCCGGTGACGTAGGCTTCGCCACGGAGCGCAACGGGGAAGTCCTCGTCGCGGCCGACGACCTGGACGATCCCGCCCGAGGGCATCGGGCCGCCATCGTCGAGGCGGAGATGCAGGGTCGCGCCATGCGATCGCCGCACCGGGAAGTCGAACAGCAGCCCGCTTCGGTAATACGGCACCGCCTCGATTTTGAGCTTGTCGACCTGGGCGTCGAGCGGCAGGTCGTGCATATCGATCGACACCCGGTTGACGTCGTAGGCGCGCAGGAACGGCAACACGGCATAGCCGTCCGCATCGGTGACGCCGACTGGCTGGTTGTCCTGCAGAACCGTCACGCCCGGATAGTCGGCGACGCGCACGACCCCGAAGCTGTCGATGATGTCGCGGCTCAAGAACGGATGTCCGCCAACGATACCAATCCCGCCCACGACGTTCAGCTGCCCGGCGGTCGCGCCCTGAAAGCGTGCCGCGTTGAGCGTGTAGGTCCCGACGTTGTTCTGCCACGACCCGCTGGCCTCGATGTCGCCGTCGTTGTGGCCGACGATGCGATAGCCGTAGCCTTCCCCCACAGGCAGGCTGCGCTGCAGGGTGAGGCTCGTGTCGCTGCTGTTGCCCTGGCTCGGACTGCGGGTGCCGTTGTAGGCGACCGCCGCCAGCGTGCGGTCGCCGATCGGGATCGACAGCGTCGCGCCAAACGCCCTGCTGCCCATCGCGCCGTAGGTCTTCACTGCGGACAGGCTCAAAAAAGCCCATCGCCCGACGCCGACGGAATAGCCGACTGCAAGGACGTGGTTGCTGGGCTGAGTGCGAAAATCCTGCGCGACATAGGTCACATTGGCGCTGCCGAAGCGATCGAACTGATAGCCGAGCGATCCGCTGATCTGGCGCAAGGGCAGCGGATCCTGGGGCGTGACGCCGATCTCGCGAAACGCGGTGCTGGTCCATTGGGCCTGCGCGTTGAGGCTTAGCTGGCCGGTCTGGCGCTGGAATGCGACGCTACCGAGCGTGCCGGCCCCGTTGCTGCCGCCGCTCGCGGCTGCGCTTAAGCTGGCCACGCCGACTTCGTTGAACAGATAGTTCGCGGCGACGCCACCGTCGACCAGGCCGGGCATGAGTTCGCCGTGAACCTGGCCGGTGAGCTGATCGGTCAGGCCGCGACTGAAGGTCGCGCTGGCGATCGCCGGGCCGTAATCGGAGCTCTCGACGCCGAAGTTCTGCCGCTCGAACCCGACTTCGTAGGAGTAGTCGTCAAGGCCCTCCTTGAGCAGGTTCACGCTGGCATAGAAGGGTTGCGAAATGACCTGCTCGCGCCCGAACAGATCGCGCACCACAAGCTGCACGTTGCCGCTGCCATCGACGGTCGGAATGTTGGTGATCGAGAACGGGCCGGGCGGAACCGGCCGCTGCGCGACCAACGCGTTATTGACGAACACGTCGACGGTCGAAGGCAGTGCCGCCTGGCCATTGGCGGCGAGCGAGGGAAAGGTGATGAACCCCGGCTGGGTGGCGAAGTTGGTGCCGTATTGCACGCCACCGAATTGCACCGCCCGGCCCCATGCCCCCGGCACGTTGGTTGCATCGCCCAGGCGCAGCGTGGTCAGCTGCGCCGGAAAGTCGCTCGTCCAGGTGGTGTTGAGCCGCACCGTACTCTTCACGCCGACGTTGTCCTGCGCGAGCAAGCCAGAGACGAGGACCCCATAGGCGCTGAACACACCGGCCTCGAATTGGCCTGCGTATTGCGACTCGCCGGAAGCACGCGACGCGAACAGGTTGTAGTTGAAGAATCCGCCCAACTGCGAGGGCGTCGGGGCGGGATAATGCACCGCGGCGTTGCTGAACTGCGTGTCGGTAAATGCCCGTGCCGGTGCCGAGATCATGAGCCGCTGTTTGGCGGCATCATAGACATAGGTTACGCCGGGGATCGCATCGAGGGGATAGTATGGCGTGCCATCGTGGAAGCGCGGCGTGATGTCGGGGCGCCGCAGCCGCCACCGGTCGAGGCTGTCGACGGGTACCGCAATCCTGCCGTCGACGCCGCGCAGCACCAATACGGTATCGGCAAGCCCTTGCGCATTGACGTCAACCTGCAGCAGCAGCTCCTGGTCGCGCGCGTCGGGCAAGAGCATGCCCGGCGCGAACGGCGGGATGCGCTGCGTCGCACTGGACTGGGCGTTCGCGGGGCCGGAGACGGTGAGCATGAGGAGAGCCCCCAGGACAGCGTGCCTAGCGATCGACGTTGACCGGGGTGTCGATCTCGCCGGCATCGGTATCAGCCTTGAGACGGAACTCGCCGACCGCCTTGCCGGGGCCCGGCGGCGCGGGCAGCGTCCACAGGCGCCGCTTTCCGGCGAGGACGTAGGCGAGCGTCGATTGATGCGTCAGCGGCTCGCTCGCGCCGGCAAGCGCGAGCGCGAAGTCCGTGACCTGCACGTGGGTATTGCCGGTGTTTTGCGCCGCCAGGCTGATCGCGCCATCCGGACCGATCTTCGCCGACCATTCAAGCCGACGGATGCCGGGTACGGTCGGTGGCACGAACACCGGTACGCCCACGCGCAGCGCGACCTGCAATCCGGTGAATCCGGGCTTCGGCGGCGGTGGAACCTCCTCCAGATACAGGCGGTAGGTGAGCTCGCGCTGCGGGTCGGGTGCGCGCCGCAGGCCAACGCGGACGATCTGCTCGCCTGCGGGCGGAATGGTCATGATCGGCGGAGTCACCAGCGCCTCGGTCGTCGGGGCATAGACATCCTGGCCCGTATCGCCCTGGGTCCAGCTCACCAGGCCCGCCTGAATGACGACGGCATCGTCGCCATCGTTGCGCACCGTGAGGGCCGCCGTCGTGGCCCCTTTCGCCATTTCGACACGGATGGGATTGACTTGGAACGACCCGGCCGCAGCCTCGGCGGCGGCAAGACACAGGGCGAGGGCGATCCAGGGTGCAGAGCGAAAGGCGGTGACGATCGAGTTCATGCGGAGGGGCAGCCATCGTGCGCCGCCTGGGTGGATAACCTCAGAAGTTTACCGTCGCGATCACCGTGTCGGCGTAGGAACCCATGCTCACTCCCTGTCCGGCCGGGATCGTGCCGCAGACGCGGTAGGTGCGCGGCGCCCGGGTGAGCGGCGGACCTGGTGCGAAGGCTTGCGCGGCCGACGCACCCCATGCCGCGGTACCCGGGAAGCGACACGCGGCTCCGGGCGTGGCGTCGGCCGGTTGATAGAGTTCGTAGTAAAGCCTGTCGGCGGCTCCGGCGCCGCTGGAGGCGAGTGCCATGCGCCGCCTATCGCCGCTGGGGTTCTGGCCCAGGTCCAGCGTGATCTGTGGGCCCGAACCCCTGGTGCAGGCGATACTGACCGCACCGCTGGCGTTGAGCGGCACGGTTGCGTTGGCCAGCAGCGATTCATACCGGCCGAAGCTCAGTCCGCCTGTGCTGATCGTACAGTTGGCGCTGACGGTGGCATTTACGCTGAGCACGGCGGTCGCGCTGAGCCCGGTCGTTGTGCCAATCGCAGGTGGGGTGGCAACCATCCACAGTGCCAGCGCTACGGCGACTACACCGGCTACGCCGGCAGATAAGGCCCGGGAACGTGGTTGGCGTCGGTCGATAGCGAGAGCCATAGCAACCCCGCTGCGAGTAAGCCGCAGCCGCAGGATATTGCTGCGACATGCGACTTGCTCGCGAACTACCGCGGGTGGGCCTCCAGGCCCACCGGCTGCAGGGCCGGGGTGCGTCGAGCGCACCCGCGGCTTAGAAGTTGACCGTCGCGACGACCGTATCGCTGTACGAGCCAACGCTCACGTCCTGGCCGGCGGAAACCGTACCGCAGACGTCGTAGGTTCGTGCCGCCTTGCTAGCCGGCACCGGTGGGGTGAAGATATTGGCGCCGGTCGTGCCCCAGACGGTGGTCCCCGGGAAGGTGCAGGTCGAAGGTTGCCCGGTGTTGGTCGGAAAGTAGAGCTGGTAGCCCAGCACGTCGGTGTTGGCACCGTTGAGCATGTTGCGTTGCGCCCCGACGGCGTTCTTGCCCAGATCGAGCGTGACACTTGGTGCCGAACCCTTGGTGCAGCTAATCACCACCGTGCCGTTACCGTTGAGGGCGGTCGCGGCATTGGTGACGACCGGATCGTAGGCGCCAAACGCGACCGGCGTGGTGCTGATGGTGCAATTGGCCGCGATCGACGCGGTCACGGACAGGTTCGCTCCCGTACTGCCAGCATGAGCCGGGGCGGGCGCGACAAGCGCGGTGCCGGCGCCGAGAACCGAGGCGAGGACAAGAGCGTTCGAAACCTTGCGCAGTTTCATCGAGTACATGATGCCAATCCTTCCTTAGTGTTTTACGTAGAAAAAATTAATCTAAAATTCAGTAACTTATCACTCAATACTAAGAAGACAGCACAGCTAACCGAGTTAAGTTGATAAGTTACCGATGCGAAGATTGCATGCCTCGCCGTTGCAGCCTAGGTGCAGCAAGCGCTGTGCCAGAGATCGGGACGCTGTGAATCGGCACCATAAGGGAGGAACTTTGCGCGATGTATCAGGGGCGTAGGAGCGCGACGGGGGGTGCTTATAACCGGAGCCAGGGCCTGGTCCGGTCCGTGCTGGGTGGCCAACGGCGTCGCCGTATCGCGGCAGAATTGCGCCGACCACGCCACGGGAAGGGTTTTTCCGGTGGGCGATGGCGCGGCCAGCGAACCGGGTTGGGGCTTCTGTGACGGTCGGGCGCGACGCAGGGTTGCTGCCCTTGCAGCCGGTGCCAAACCCGCCTGTCCATGTCAACATCGCACAGGTGTTCTCCCAGATCGGACTCCCGATACCGTCGCTCGGGTTCATGCTGCGCGTCGAGCGCGTGGTCGACGCCGAGGCGTTGGCCATGGCGGGAGGCTGACGCAATGCTCCGGACCCGGGCCGTTCCGAACGGGCCACCGAGCCTTACGCTGGCCGGTTCCGTGGCCACGATCCGGTTCGAACGTCCCGCCGAGCACAATCGCATCGACCCGGACGATATCGCGGTGTTGCGCGGCCACCTCGGGCGCGTTGCGGCCGTGCCGGCGATGCGCGCCGTCGTCTTCCGGGGTGCGGGTGACAAGACCTTCAGCTCCGGCTTCACGCTCGGGGCGATCCGCGAGCGGCTCGATCGCAGCTTTGAGGACCTGCTCGATGCGATCGAGCAATTCGCGCTGCCGACCATCGCGGTGGTCAACGGCGGCGTCTATGGTGGCGCGACCGACCTGGCACTTTGCTGTGACTGGCGCATCGGGGTTGCCGGCACGCGCATGTTCATGCCGGCGGCGCGCTTCGGCCTGCACTATTATCCCGGCGGCCTGCGGCGCTACGTCCGTACGGTCGGCCTTGCGCAAGCCAAGCGGATCTTTCTCACCGGCGCGACGCTCCGGGCGAAGGAAATGCTGCGCATCGGGTTCCTGACCGAACTCGTCTCGCGCACGCGGCTCGAGCAAACCCTGGGCGAGATGCTCTCCGCGATCGAGCAATGCGAGCCGGGGGTGGTCGCGTCCATGAAGCGGCAACTCAACGCCATCGGTGCTGGCGACGCTGCAACGGCGCAGGCACGCGCGGCGTACGAAGCCTCGCTCGGGTCGGCCGAACTCCAACGCCGCCTCGCTGCGCTGACCCCGAAACCGGATGGCTAAAGGCGCTGCCGCGAAGGCCGCCGCAATTCTGTGCGATGATAGTTGACCCTCGCCACCGGCTGCCCGCGCAGTGCGAGCTCGCGGACGCGTTCATGAGCGATCCATTCGCCGCTGCGACCGAGCCTGCGGGCGTAACCGCCGGGGTGGTATGTCATACGCCTCAGCCCACGCCACCGGTCGACGATGAGGACGAGGACGAAGATGACGACGACGATCGTGGCTCCGGCGGCGGCAACATCGACCCGGACGACGACGAAGGCTGGTCCGAGGAGGATGACGACGATGAGGACGACACGCTCTGGACGGTTTCCGGATAGCGGGACCGGGGGCGCGCGGGCGGGACGCTTGTGATGGACACCGCCGCCCGCAACCGGCGGGGCGGCCGCCGCGGCGAGCGTACAGAAAGCCCTGCGCCGCTGCGCTACCAGCCGGGCTTCGGCAGCGAGTTCGCCAGCGAAGCGCTGCCCGGCGCGCTGCCGCAGGGGCAGAACTCGCCGCAACGGGTCGCATATGGGCTGTACGCCGAGCAGATCTCGGGAACCGCCTTCACCGCGCCGCGGCACTCCAATCGCCGCTCGTGGCTGTATCGGCTGCGTCCGGCGGTGATGCACGGCGCCTTCCACCCTCTCGCCCAGGGCCTGCTGCGCAGCGCTCCGTTCGACGAGGAGCCGACCCCGCCCTCCCAGTTGCGCTGGGACCCGCTGCCGCTGCCATCGGTTGCAACAGACTTCGTCGACGGGTTGGTCACCATGGCCGGCAATGGCGACGTAGCGCTGCACACCGGCATCGGCATTCACCTCTACGGCTGCAATCGCTCGATGCGCCAGCGCTTCTTCTACGATGCGGATGGCGAGTTGTTGCTCGTCCCGCAGCAGGGCGCGCTGCGGCTGGCGACGGAATTCGGCCTGCTCGATGTGGCGCCGGGTGAAATCGCGCTCATCCCGCGTGGCACGCGCTTTCAGGTGCAGCTTGCCGGGGCCGAGGCGCGCGGCTACGTTGGCGAGAACTACGGGGCGCCGCTGCGGCTGCCGGAGCTGGGTCCGATCGGCGCCAACGGGCTCGCCAACGCGCGCGATTTTATGGCGCCGGTCGCGGCCTTCGAGGACCGCGAGGGAGACTTCGAGCTGGTGGCCAAGTTCGCCGGCCGCCTGTGGAGCGCGCCGGTCGATCACTCGCCGCTCGACGTCGTTGCCTGGCATGGCAATCACGTGCCGTACAAGTATGACCTCGCGCGCTTCAATGCCGTCAACAGCGTGAGCTTCGACCATCCCGATCCGTCGATCTTCACCGTGCTGACCTCGCCGTCCGACACGCCTGGAACGGCGAACCTCGATTTCGTGATCTTCCCGCCGCGCTGGATGGTGGCCGAGCACTCGTTTCGCCCGCCGTGGTTTCATCGCAACGTGATGAGCGAGTTCATGGGCCTGATCCATGGCGTCTACGACGCCAAGGCGGAGGGGTTCGCACCTGGCGGCGCGAGCCTGCACAACTGCATGGCCGGGCACGGGCCCGATGCGGCAACCTTCGAGCAGGCGCGCAAGGCTGCGCTCGTCCCGCGCAAGATCGACGCCACGCTCGCCTTCATGTTCGAGAGTCGCTACGTGATCCGGCCGACGCGCTTTGCGCTTCAAGCGCCGCAACTGCAGCCCGACTATCTCGCCTGCTGGCAGGGCCTGGCCAAGCATTTCACTGGCAAGCCCTGATGGCCGTTCCGGGCACCGCGGCGGGCTCGTTCGTCGATGTCGCCGCCGATTCGCATTTTTCGCTGCACAACCTTCCCTACGGGATCTTCGCCACCGCGGACCGCCCGCAGCCGCGGGCCGGCGTCGCCATCGGCCAGTCGGTGCTCGACCTCTCGGTGCTCGAAGATGCCGGCTTGCTGCGCGTCACCCCGCGCGACGAGCGGGTATTCAATCGCTCCACGCTCAACGCCTTCATCGCCCTCGGCCGCCCGGCCTGGACCGCGGCGCGCTCGCGCATCGGCGAGCTGCTGCGGCGCGAGACGCCTGCGCTGCGCGACGATGCGGCGCTGCGCACCAGGGCATTGGTGCCGCTATCCGAGGCGCGGCTCATGTTGCCGCTGGCCATCGGCGGCTACACCGACTTCTATTCGTCGCGGGAGCACGCCACCAACGTCGGGTCGATGTTCCGCGATCCCAAAAACGCGCTGCTGCCGAACTGGCTGCACATGCCCGTCGCCTACAACGGCCGGGCGAGCTCGTTGGTCGTCAGCGGCACCCCCGTTCGCCGCCCGCAGGGCCAGACCAAGCTGCCCGAGGCGGAGCAGCCGATCTTCGGAGCGTCGCGCAAGCTCGATTTCGAGCTCGAGACCGCCTGCGTGGTGGGCGAGGGCAATGCGCTCGGCGTGGCGGTTCCGACCGCCGCCGCCGAGGAGCACATCTTCGGCCTGGTGCTGATGAACGACTGGAGCGCGCGCGACATACAGCAATGGGAATACGTGCCGCTCGGACCGTTCAACAGCAAGACCTTTGCGACGTCGATTTCGCCCTGGATCGTGACCCTGGATGCGCTCGAGCCATTCCGCGTCGCCGGGCCGCCGCAGCAGCCGCAGCCGTTGCCCTACCTGATGCAGGCGGGTCCCCACGCCTTCGACATCGAGCTCGCGCTCAGCCTCAAGCCGCGGGGAGGCGAGGCGGTGACCATCTGCCGCACCAACTTCCGGCACCTGTACTGGAGCATGGCGCAGCAGCTCGCGCACCACACTATCTCCGGCTGCAACCTGCGCGTGGGCGATCTGCTGGGCTCGGGCACCATCAGCGGCAGCCGCGAGGACTCCCGGGGCAGCCTGCTCGAACTCGCCTGGAACGGGACGCGGCCGCTCGCGCTCGGCGGCGGGGCGACGCGCGCGTTCCTCGAAGACGGGGATGAGGTCATCATCACCGGCTGGTGCCAGGGCGACGGCTACCGGGTCGGATTCGGCGAAGTGCGCGGCGAGATTCTTCCGGCGGCTTGAGGCGGCGCCCCGGGCGCCTCACGCGTTTGATTGCCATTAGAGCCCTCCGAAGCGCGCATAGAAATAGGGCGCGGCGGGGGGAAGCTTCCCGCCCCGGGTCTCCAGCGTCGAGAGCAGATGCTGCTCGGCGCTGCGCTGGGTCAGGCGATAGAAATCGCGACAGAGGGCATAGGCGGAGGCTGCCGGCCAGCGTGGCGGCAGCAGCTGCGCTGGCAGCTGCGGGTCGTGCAGCGTGACGCGGCGGAAGGCGTGGATCAAGAGGCTGCGAACGATGAAGCAGCGCTCGGGATCGACCCCGCCGTCGCGGCGGAAGTGCCCGATCACCGCCTCAAAGCCGGCGAGGAAACGGCGATACTCGGCGGCGATTCCCGCAAGGTTCCAGCAGTCGCCCCGAAAAGCCTGCAGCGACATGCCGAGACCCGGCGTGCCGCTGCCGGAGAGAACGGCGACGCGATGCTGCAGCTCGAGCCTCTCCAGGATGTCGGCGAGCGGGGCCGTCGCGGTCGCGGCTGCCGGACGCACGAAGATGCCGGAGCCAAGCGCCGCGAAACCCTCCCAGCGCAGTTCCTGGCGCAGTTCGCTCCGGGTCGTGGCGGTGAGGGCCGCGGTCGGGGCGAGCACTATATCCCAGGTGCCGTCCCAGGCGGTTGGAGGCGGCGCGTAGATCCGCCGATAGGCGTGCTCGAAGCGCGTCAGGCCCAGGGAGGTTAAGCGGTAGAGGCTGCGCCGGCCATCCTGCTGCGACTCGAGCCACCCCTCGCGCGCGAGCCGGTAGACGCTGGTGCGCACCAGCCGCTCGTTCAGGCCCAAGGGCGCCAGCAGGCGAATCAGGCCGGAGAGCCATACCGCGCCGCCGTGCGGGGCGATCGCGTCGCCCCAGACGGTGACCACCAGCGATTTCGCCTTGGGCGGCGCGCGGGAGAACTCGCGCTGGATCCAGCGATCGATCGCCGATCGCGCCGCCTGCCCGCGTCCGCGGTTCCGCCTCACCCCGGTGGGTTGCCCTAAACCTGATTTCGAGTCAGGCGCCTTCGACCACTCGGCCATCTCTCCGCATTGATTTAGTCATACATTATCGGGGTTCATCCGATTCGTTGCCCGCAATTTCGATCGGTTGCACCTTCTCACCGACACGACGCACGCCAGTCGACGACGCGCGCAAGCAGTTCGCCAGTCTCGGCATCGTATAGCCCCGTAAATATCGTCATTTCGCCGGCCGAAATCGTGTACCTCGGTGACCACCCAGCCGTCTTGGACTTTCGCGCGTCGTTGATCGCGCCCGCCACCACGCCAAAAGAACGATGAGGCAGATGAGCAGCAACAGCGTACGCCGGTCGGCGGCGGGAATCGGATTCGCCGGCGTGGCAGGCAGTTTGAGCACGTTCGTGTCGGAGCCAGACGCGACGCCCGCTGCCGCGGGGTCGCTTGCGGTTGCCGTATTGGTGATCTGCTCCGCCGTGAAGCTGGCGGCGAACCGCACCGGCAGCGAATAGACGAGCTGGTTACCCGCGCCAGCCGTAATCGTGGCGCTGGTCGCGGTGAAGTTTGTGCCACGGGCAACGCTGTTGATACTGCCGCAGATCGCGGTTCCGGTCGCGACACACGTCACCTTCGCGGTCAGCGTCACGCCCGAAGGCAGATTGTCGGTAACGGTGATACTGTTTGCGTTCGCCGGCCCGCTGTTCGTCACGGTGATCGAGTATGTTGCAGTAGTGCCCGGCGTGTAGGTCGTACTCCCGTCCGTCTTGGAAAGAGCGAGATTAGCAACTGGACTTGATGTGACGGTATTGGTGTCGCTCGCGCTGTTGTTGCTCAGATTCGGATCGGTCACCCCCGCCGGCGCAGCGACATTGGCGGTGTTGGTGATCGAGCCCGTGGCGCCCGCGGCAACCGTGGCGTTCACCATGAAGGTGACGCTCCCTCCTGCCGGCAGCGTCGGAATCACGATACCCGACCCTTGCATCAAGGCAATCGTCGTGTTCGGAGCCGTCGGGCACGCCGCGCCGCCGCTCGGGCTGCCGCAGCTGACGCTCGTCACACCAAGGTTCGCGACCACCGGATCGGTGAACACCGCACCGTTCGCATCCGACGGACCGCCATTGCTCACCACAATGGTGTAGGTTGTCGTGCCGCCGGCATTGACGCTGGTCACCCCGTCGCTCTTGCTGATCGCCAGATCCGCCATCGGCGTCAGCGTGTTGGTGGACGTGGACGTGTTATTGCTTGGATTGGTATCGGTTACCCCCGGTGGCGTGGTCACCGTCGCGGTGTTCACCAGGCTGCCGGTCGCACTCGGCGCAATGGTAGCGACCAGCATGTACGTCAGTGTCGCACCCACCGGCACATTGACCGTGTCACTGATGTTTCCAGACCCCGATGCGGTGCAACTTCCGCCACTGGCCACGCAGGTCCATGTCGTGCTGCTGATCGCCGCGGGTAACGGGTCGGTAACCGTTGCCCCGACGGCATCGCCCGGACCAGCGTTCGTTACTAGGATGGTGTAGGTCGTGCTGGTTCCGGGAATCACCGAGGTCACGCCGTCGCTCTTGGTGATCGCCAGATCGACATCGGCACTCAACGTATTGCTGTCGCTTCCCGTCACCGGCGACGCGCTCGCCGGATCGGTCACGGTCACCGTGTTGACCAGCGGGTTAGTCGTCAGGCTCGACGCGAATGCCACCGGCGCGGTGAACGTGAGCGAATTGCCCGCGCCCGCGGCGATCGACGCGCCGGTCGTGCCCAAGCTCGTCTGACCCGTGGTGCCGGTCACCATGCCGCAGTTCGCACTGCCAGCCGCCATGCACGTCGCGTTGGCAGTGAGCGTCACGCCCGCCGGCAACGGGTCGGACACGGTCGTGCTGGTTGTATCCGACGGGCCGGCATTGCTTACCACGATTGTATACGTCGCGCTGCCGCCGGGCGTATACGTCGCGCTCCCGTCGGTCTTGCTGACCGTGAGCACCGCCTGCGCGGCAAGCACGTTGCTGTCCGAGCCGCTGCCGCTTGCGCCCGACGCCAGGTCCTGCGCAGTTGCGGCGTTGACCAGCGGATTGTCCGTTAGATCAGAGGCGAAGGCGACCGGCACCGTGAACATGAGCGAGCTGCCGCCGCCCGCGACTATCGTTGCACCGCTGGCGCTGAAGCTCGTCTGTCCCGTGGTTCCGGTTACCGTGCCGCAACTCGCGCCGCCGGCGGCCACGCACGTGACGTCGGCGGCGAGCGTCACACCCGTTGGCAGCGCATCGGCAACGGATGCATTGAGCGCGTCTGTCAAGCCGCCGTCGGTTACGGTAATCGTATAGGTCGCCGTACCGCCCGGCGTGTACGTCAAGCTACCATCGGTCTTGGCCACAGCCAACGAAACTTGCGGCGAGCGCGCGTCGCTGTCGGTGCCGGAACCGGCGGCGCCAGAAAGCAGGTCGGTCGCAGTCGCAGTGTTGTCCAGCGGGTCGGTCGTCATCGCCGCGTCGAAGGCGACGGGCACCGTGAACACGAGCGAGTTGCCGGCGCCGGCGGCAATCTGCGCGCCGGTGGTGCCCAGGCTCGTCTGGCCCGCCAGACCGGTCACCGTGCCGCAGCTCGCGCTGCCGTTGGCGACACAGGTAACGTTGGCGGTGAGTGTCACGCCGCTCGGCAGCGAGTCGCTGACGGTGACATCCGTCGCATCGGACAGCCCGCCGTGCGTGACGGTCATTGTATAGGTCGCCGTGCCGCCCGGTGTGTACGTCAAGCTGCCATCGGTCTTGACCACGGCCAGCGTTACCTGCGGCGCTGGCGTATCGCTGTCGCTACCGGAGGCGGTGGCGCCGCTCGCAATATCGGTCGCCATCGCCGTGTTCACAAGCGGGTTGGCCGTCATATCCGAAGCAAAGGCAACCGGGGCAATAAACACCAGCGAGTTGCCCATGCCCGTGCCAACCTGCGCCCCGGTGGTGCCCAGGCTCGTCCCGCCGATACCACCGGTCACCGTGCCGCAATTCGCGCTGCCGTTGGCGATGCAGGTGACGTTGGCGGTGAGCGTTACGCCCGGTGGCAGCGAGTCGTTGACGGTTACGTTTGCCGCGTCGCTTGCCCCTGTGTCGGTGACGGTGACCGTGTAGGTTGCAATGCCGCCCGGTGTGTATGTCAAGCTGCCATCGGTCTTGACTACGGCGAGCGTCACTTGCGGCGTCAGCGTGTCGGTATCGGTGGCGCTGTTGTTGCTGAGATTCGGATCAGTCACTCCGCTCGGCGCGGTCACCGTCGCCGTGTTCACCAGGGTACCCGTCGCGCTGGAGGCGATGTTGGCGTGCAGCGTGTAGGTGATCGTGCTTCCAGTGGGCAAATTGACGGTGTCGTTGATGTTGCCGCTACCGCTGGCAGTAAAGCCCGAGGCGCCACCGCTGCCCACGGCGGTGAAGGTGTCGCTGGTAATGGCCGCCGGCAGGACATCCGTTACCGTGGCGCCGGTCACGTTGCTCGGACCGTTGTTGCTGACGACGATGGTATAGGTCGTCGTGCCACCCGGGACGACGCTGGTCACCCCATCGCTCTTGCTGATCGCCAGATCGGCGACCAGAGTGACGGTGTCCGTGTCGCTCGCGCTATTGTTGCTCAGATTCGGATCGGTCACCCCCGCCGGCGCAGCAATGTTGGCGGTGTTGGTGAGCGAGCCCGTGGCATTGCCGGCAACCGTTGCCTTCACGGTGAAGCTGACACTCCCTCCCGCCGGCAGCGTCGGAATCACAATGCCCGACCCTTGCATCAAGGCAATCGTCGTGTTCGGAGCCGTCGGACATGCCGCGCCGCCGCTCGGGCTGCCACAGCTGACGCTCGTCACACCAAGGTTCGCGACCACCGGATCGGTGAACACCGCAGCGTTCGCCGCCGACGGACCCCCATTGCTTACCACAATGGTATAGGTCGTCGTGCCACCAGCATTGACGCTGGTCACCCCATCGGTCTTGCCGATCGCCAGATCAGCAACCAGCGTGACCGTGTCGGTGTCGCTCGCGCTGTTGTTGCTCAGATTCGGATCGGTCACCCCCGCCGGCGCAGCGACATTGGCGGTGTTGGTGATCGAGCCCGTGGCGCCCGCGGCAACCGTGGCGTTCACCATGAAGGTGACGCTCCCTCCTGCCGGCAGCGTCGGAATCACGATACCCGACCCTTGCATCAAGGCAATCGTCGTGTTCGGAGCCGTCGGGCACGCCGCGCCGCCGCTCGGGCTGCCGCAGCTGACGCTCGTCACACCAAGGTTCGCGACCACCGGATCGGTGAACACCGCACCGTTCGCATCCGACGGACCGCCATTGCTCACCACAATGGTGTAGGTTGTCGTGCCGCCGGCATTGACGCTGGTCACCCCGTCGCTCTTGCTGATCGCCAGATCCGCCATCGGCGTCAGGATGTCCGTGTCGCTTGCCGACGTGACGGGGTTGGTATCGATTACCGAGCCCGGAAGCGCAAGGCTCGCGGTATTAGTGATGCTGCCGGTCGCACTCGCCGCAATTGCTGCAATCACCGTGAAGGTTACCGATCCGCCACTGAGCACTGTCACGCTTGCCGCGATCGGCCCGCTGCCGCTGGCCGGACAGGCCGAACCCGCCGTTGCCGCGCATGTCCACGACGTGAAAGTCATGCCCGCCGGCGGCGTGTCGTTGACGCCAAGTCCGGTCACGTCGTTAGGGCCAGCGTTCGATACCCCGATGGTGTAGGGCGTGCTGGTGCCAGGAACCGCCGAGGTCACGCTGTCGGTCTTGGTGATCGTCAGGTTTACGGACCCCGTCACCGCCAGCGTGGCCGTTCCCTGCAGTGGATTGGTGACGCCTTGGGCGCTGCTAATCGCCTGGGGTGGCACTGTGTTGATGAGGTTTCCCGAAACCGTGCCGACCACGCGCACCGAGAGCGTGCAGATCGAGCCGGCGTTGACGTTAGCGCCGGACAGGACGATCTGCGTCGCTCCGAACGGCGCGGTGATCGTAGCGCCACTGCAACCGGCTCCGGAGAAACTCGCGGTCGGCGGATTGGCGACCACCAGACCCGGCTGAAGCGATACCAGATTGTCGGTCAGTCCGACACCGGTTAGATTGATCGCCCCCGCATTGTTGTTGCGGATCTGGATGGACAGAGTCGAAAAATTGGGGTTGCCGGCACTGGTCGAACCGACCGCGACCGTGGTTGGGCTGAACGACTTGTTTACCGTCACCGACGAGGAGATCAGGACCAGTTTGGCCGTGACAGCGCTGGTCGTGACGCCCTGGAAGGTGGTGATGTTGGCTGCCGGAATGGTGTCGGTAAACGTACCCAGCGTTGCCGGCGTCGCGATGTTCACGGCAACCGTGCAGTTCGTGCCCGCGGTCAGCGTCCCTCCGGAGAGCGAGAAGCTGGTTGCGCCAGCGGTCGCTGTGGCGGTTCCGGCGCCGCAGCCGGTCACCACAACGTTCGGCGTCGGCCCCACGACGAAGCCAGCACCCATGGTCGTCAGATCGTCGGTAAAGGCCACGCTGGTGAGGGCCACGGTGGGCACCATCGTGACCGTGAGTCGCGACACCGTGCCCTCTTCGATGCTCGCCGGCGCGAACGCCTTGCTCACCGTCAATGCGCGCTGGACATTGACCACCCCGGTGATCGCCAGCGTGTTATTGCCCACGCTCGTCTTCACGCCGTTGACCGCAATCGTGTTGGTGCGGTTGCCCGTCGCTGCAATGGCCGAAATGGCGACTGGGATGGTGATGGTGCAGGAGCCGCCGGCCGGAATGGTGCCGCCGGTTGCCGTGATCGACGTGCCGCCAACCGGCGCGGTGATCGTCGAGCCGCAATCGGCCGGCCCGATGATGGGCGCACCGCCGACAGTGAACCCGGCGCCCATCGTGGTCAGCAGGTCGGTGAACGAGGTGATTGCCGCAGGCAGAGCGGTAAGGTTGTTGAGCGTCACCGTCATCGTTGTCGTGCCGGTCTGCAGCGCAGGCGTGGTGAACGATTTACTGCCGGTAATGGCGCTGACCGAGAGCGTGCCGCTGGCCGCGGCTATGGCGACCCCCCCGTAGTTGTTTGCGGGAAGCGTATTCGTGCCAGTCGCGGTCGCGGTGACCGGGGCGGTGATCGTGCAGGTCGTCGATCCGGCGCCCGGCCCGACGACGGCGGCCAAGCTGCCGCCGGTGAGCGTGAAGCCTGTGTAAGGCGGTGGCGCTGGCTGCGACGGAACCGTGCTGATCGTCCCGCCACAGGTGCTCGTGGGAACTGCAGTTGCTGTAATCGCGGCAGGAAACGTGTCCGTGAACGTGATCGGAGTCAGCACGGATTCGTTGAAATTCGTGACCGTGATCGTCATCGTCGAAGCGCCGCTGGGCGCAATGGGCGTCGGCGCGAACGCCTTGGCCACACTGCCGCCGGTTTGCACGTCGATGTTGGCTGAAATCGCCGGGCTGCTCGCTCCCTGGGCAGTGGTCAGCGCGCCTGCGGCGATGGTGTTGGTCTGATTGCCGTTGGTCAGCGCGTCCGGGTTTCTTGCGACAACGTTGACGAACAGCGTGCACGACCCGCCAGCGGGGATCGTGCCATTCGAGAGCGCGATCGTCGCCGGATTGGTGGCGTTCGCGGTTGCCGTCCCTGCGCCACAGGTTGTGCCGGCGTTGGGCGTCCCGGCGATGGTGATCGCTGCAGGCAGCGAATCGGTGATCGCTGCGCTGGTCAGCGCAATGGCATTCGGGTTGGTCAGCGTGATGGTCAGCGTCGAAGCGGTCCCACCGCCGTGCACGTTGGTCGGCGCAAACGCCTTGCTGCCGGTTATGTTGGCTGGTGTCGACACCACCAGCGTTGCCTGCGCCGCCTGCGAATTGCTGCCTTGCGACGACGACACGGCTCCCGCCGCGATGGTATCGAGATAGGTATTCGGACTGGACGCAACGACGCTGATCTGGATCTGGCACTGCCCGGCCACGCTACCGCTGAGCGCGGGAATCGTCCCACCGGAGAGTGGAATCGAGCCCGATCCGGCAACGACGGATGCGGTTGAGAAGCCGCAGGTGTTGCTGCCAATGGTCAACGGTGTGGCGACAACGACTCCGGCGGGAAGCGTGTCGGTGAGTGCGACCCCGGTTGCCGCGGAAGGGTTCGGATTAAGCATGACGATCGCCAGCACCGACGGCTGCGCGGAGACGACCGAATTGGGAGCGAAGCTCTTATTGACGCCGACGGCGGCTTGCGCGGCGGAGCAAAGAGAGAAACATACGGTGAGTGCGCAGAAAGTTCGGTGGGCTGTTTTCAAGGGCGTGCGTCGCGGCGCAATTTACCGTTATGGTCCGTATCGTCGGAGTGCCGGCAACCGATCCGGCAATTATCAAAGGCGTCAAATCTCAAATATTTGCATTCTAATTAGCGAAAGATGGTTCCAGCGGCATAATCCGCTGAATGGTAAGGGTAAGTCGAGCGCAGCGCAGTCTGTTTTGACTGCGTGCAGCGGGATGGCGACGGAGTGATGACCGCGCCAAGCGGCGCGTGCCAGGCATTTTTTATGCTGTTTCAAGGACATGGCAGGGCATTGCGGCAGGAAGTGCGCGGGCAGCTTCGAGCTCCTTTGCCCGGGAGGTTGTTACCTACAGCTAAATGTGGATTTTATGCAACAAGCCGGCACCCTTGGCGTTCGCCTTCCGACATTTCAGCATCGGGTGGCCGAAGCGCGACGCAGCGTCGCCAGCTGCTTGTCCGCTCGCGTCGCCATCGCCGGAGTCCCTAAGCGCAGTTCTACGGGCTGCGCCATTGCGGCGGCTAAGAAAGGCCGCGAGCGGTGCTTTAGAGATATCTGCTACGAGAACCCAACGGAGCCAGTGGCGCCGCAATACCGATCACAGTCCAGATTGGCATCAATGGCTAGCGACGCTCGCACTCGGTTCGGTCAGTCAGCCTGCCCTGCGTCCGCGTTTCCTCGCGCGCCCTTCGTCCCCGTTGCGGACGTACCAAGATCCGCCGCCCGACGGGCATTCGCGCGGCGATCGGAGAGGTGGCGATAAAGGCACCTGCAGCGCCAAGGCGACGAGCATTGCTGGAGCGGCAATATAGGTGCCTGCTCGCGCAAGAATGGACGTGATACAGAAATTGCCGCGAGCATCGAAAAAGTGTATCGTTTTTCCCCGGCCGCGGCGAGCCTCTCGCCGCCTTGCCGGCGCAAGAGGAGATCCGGGCAATGTATGCGCAGATGGTCGACACCGGAGCGAAGAGGCTGCGCCCGCTCGAGGAGCTCTCGCCGGAGGAGCGCGCCTTCCAGGAGCGCATCGACGCCGACGTCCGCATCGAGCCCAAGGACTGGATGCCGGAGGCCTATCGCCAGACGCTGATCCGGCAGATCTCGCAGCATGCGCATTCCGAGATCGTGGGCATGCTGCCGGAAGGAAACTGGATCACCCGGGCCCCGACGCTCAAGCGCAAGGCGATCCTGATGGCCAAGGTCCAGGACGAGGCCGGCCACGGGCTTTACCTGTACGCCGCCGCCGAAACCCTGGGCGTGTCGCGCGATGAGCTCGTCGCCGATCTGCACGAGGGCAAAGCCAAGTACTCGAGCATCTTCAACTACCCGACGCTCACCTGGGCCGACATCGGCGCCATCGGCTGGCTGGTCGACGGCGCGGCGATCATGAACCAGATTCCATTGTGCCGCTGCTCGTTCGGCCCCTATGCGCGGGCGATGATCCGCGTCTGCAAGGAGGAGAGCTTCCACCAGCGCCAGGGGTTCGACATCATGCTCAGCCTGTGCCGCGGCAGCGCCGAGCAGAAGGCGATGGCGCAGGATGCGCTCAACCGCTGGTGGTGGCCGTCGCTGATGATGTTCGGGCCGCCGGACGCCAATTCAGTGCACAGCGCGCAGTCGGCGCAGTGGAAGATCAAGATCCTGTCCAACGACGAGCTGCGGCAGCGCTTCGTCGACCAGACCGTGCCGCAGGCCGAATACCTGGGGCTGGCGCCACCCGACCGAGAGCTCAAGTGGAACGAGGAGCGCACGCATTACGACTTCGGGCCCATCGACTGGGACGAGCTCTACCAGGTCGTCAAGGGCAACGGGCCGTGCAACCGCGATCGGATGCGCACGCGGGTGAAGGCATGGAACGAAGGCGCATGGGTGCGCGAGGCGGCGCTCGCCTACGCGACCAAGCAGGCGGCGAGGCGGGCGCAGGCCGCGTAAGCGTACGAGGGCGCTCAACGGGAGCTAAAGACCATGGACCGATCCGAATGGCCGCTGTGGGAAATCTTCATCCGCTCCCAGCATGGGCTGGCGCACAAGCATGTCGGCAGCCTGCATGCGCCCGACGCGGAGATGGCGATCAAGAATGCCCGCGACGTCTACACGCGGCGCAACGAGGGCGTGAGCATCTGGGTGGTGCCGTCCGCCGCGATCACGGCAACCGCCCCCGGCGCGAAAGAGTCGCTGTTCGAGCCGGCCAACAGCAAGGTCTACCGCCATCCGACGTTTTTTCCGATGCCCGATGCAGTCAAGCACATCTGACCTCCCTACCGAGCGGCAGCGGTTCGACTACCTGCTGCGGCTCGCCGACAGCGACCTGATCCTGGCCCAGCGGCTCGGCGAATGGGTAGGACATGGGCCGGCGCTGGAGGAGGATATCGCGCTCACCAACGTCGGGCTCGATCTGCTCGGCCAGGCGCGGCTGTGGTTCGCCTACGCCGGCGAAGTCGAGGCGCGCTTTGCCGGCGCGGGACGCAGCGAAGATGCGCTCGCGTTCCTGCGCGACGGCGGAGAGTTCCGCAATCTGCTGCTAGTCGAACAGCCCAACGGCAATTACGCCGATACCATGGGGCGCCAGCTCTATTTCGACACCTGGCACCGGCTGTTGCTCGCCGCCCTGACCGGGTCGGCCGACGCGCGCATCGCCGAGATCGCCGCCAAGGCGGGCAAAGAGGTGACCTATCACGCCGAACGCAGCGCGTCATGGGTGATCCGCTTGGGCGACGGCAGCGACGAGAGCCACAACAAGATGCAGGCCGCCGTCGACGAGCTGTGGATGTATACCGGCGAGCTCTTCGCCACCGATGCCGAGGAGCTTGCGCTCGCGCGCCTGGGCATCGCCTGCGATGCCTCGACGCTGCTGCCGGCGTGGCGCGAAGCGATCACGTCCATCCTGACCGAGGCGACGCTCAGCGTTCCGGTCGCGACGTGGATGCAGCAAGGCGGCAGGCGCGGCGTCCACACCGAACACCTGGGGCACCTGCTCTCGACCATGCAATGGCTGCAGCGAGCCTATCCGGGAGCGCAGTGGTGAACGGCGAGGGCGCGAGGGCGTCCGGCACGGCGGCCGTCTGGCGGGCGCTGGCCGCGATCCCCGATCCGGAAATTCCGGTCATCTCCATCGTCGAGCTGGGGATCGTGCGCGACGTCGAGTGGCAGGACGGCGGCCCGATGGTCACCGTCACGCCGACCTATTCCGGGTGTCCGGCCACCGAGGTCATCATGGCCGACATCGGCCGCGCGCTGACCGCGGCCGGATTCGCCACGCACCGCATTGCGATCCGCCTGGCCCCCGCGTGGACCACCGATTGGATCGCCGAAGGCGCGCGCAAGAGGCTCTCCGAATTCGGCATCGCCCCGCCGGGAGCTCGCGCCGGCGCCACAGCACAGGTCATCGCCACCACGGGCCTTCGCCGCCGCGTGGCGGCGGCGCCCGTGCCCTGCCCGCGTTGCGGCGGGGCGCGCACCCGCGAGTTGTCGCATTTCGGCTCGACGCCGTGCAAGGCGCAGTACCGTTGCGATGACTGCCTGGAACCGTTCGATTACTTCAAGCCGCATTGAGTAAGTTCCACCCGCTCAAGGTCGCCGCCGTCGCCCGCGAAACGCGCGACGCGCTGGCGCTCACCTTCGAGGTGCCGCCGGCGCTGAAGGAAACCTTCCGCTTCGTCCAGGGCCAGCACCTCACGCTGCGGGCCGACATCGGCGGCGAGGACCTGCGCCGCTCGTACTCGATCTGCTCCGCGGTGCAGGATGAAGCGCTGCGCATCGCCGTCAAGAAGACGCCCGGCGGGACGTTCTCGACCTGGATCAACGACCAGGTGCGGCCGGGCCACACCCTCGAGGTCATGCCGCCCATGGGGCACTTCAACGTCGCGCTCGATCCGGCGCGGCGGCGGAATTACCTGGGCTTCGCCGCGGGCAGCGGCATCACGCCGCTGCTGTCGATCATCAAGACCACGCTGGCAGCCGAGCCGCACAGCGGCTTCACGCTGTTCTACGGCAACCGCTCCTCCGCCGCCGTGATCTTCAGGGAAGAGCTCGCCGACCTCAAGGATAGCTACCTCGAGCGCTTCAATCTGGTCTACGTGATGAGCCGCGAGCCGCAGGACATCGCGCTGCTCAACGGCCGCATAGACCAGCAGCGGGCCGACCTCCTGCTTGCGCACTGGGTCGACCTGGCGGCGATCGACACCGCGTTCGTGTGCGGCCCGGACGGCATGATGCAGGCGGTGTCGAAGGCGCTGCAGGCGCGCGGATTTCCGAAAGCGCGGATCAAGATCGAGCTCTTTGCGGCCAGCATCCCGCGGCACGAACACAGGACGCATGCCGTGTCCGAGCCCGGCCACAGCGAATGCGCGGTGACCGCGATCATCGACGGCGCGGCGCGGCAATTCACGCTGGAGAAGACGCGGGACAACATCATCGATGCAGCGTTGAGGCAGGGCATCGAGCTGCCCTACTCGTGCAAGGGCGGCGTGTGCTCGACCTGCCGTGCCAAGCTCGTCGAGGGCGAGGTCGACATGGATGTCAACTTCGCGCTCGAGGACTACGAGGTCGCGCGCGGCTTCATCCTGTGCTGTCAGAGCTATCCGGTGACCGACCGCGTGGTCGTCGATTTCGATCAGCCTGCGTGAGCCCGCGGCCAGCCACGATGCCGCCGATACCTGCTACCCTTTGCTTGTCCTGGCGAGGAGAGTTCCGTCGTGTCCCATCCCCTGTTTGAACGCCATAAGGCGTTGCTCGACCGCGCGCTGCAGGCTATTGCCGAACGCGGCTACTGGAGCGCCTTCCCCGAGTCGCCGAGCCCCAAGGTCTATGGCGAAGGCGCGGCCGAGGCCGGCAAGGCCGCGTTCGACGCGCTGCTGCACAAGCCCTTTGCGCTGCCGCTTCCGGGCGCGGTGGGCACGGTCGGCAGGGAGCGATCGCCCTACGGCTTCGAGCTGGGCGTGACCTATCCCAAGGTCGATCTCGACGCTCTGTTCGCGGCGGTGGCGCCGGCGGCGGCCGGCTGGCGCCGCGCCGGTCCCGAGGCCTGGGTCGGCGTCGCGCTGGAGACGCTCACCCGCATCAACAAGCGCAGCTTCGAAATCGCCCACGCGGTCATGCACACCACCGGCCAGGCCTTCGTCATGGCTTTCCAGGCCGCAGGTCCGCACGCGCAGGACCGCGGGCTCGAGGCGGTCGCCTACGCCTGGGACGAGATGCGCCGCATTCCGGGCAAGGCAGTCTGGGAGAAGCCGCAGGGCAAGAACGAGCCGCTGAAGATGGAGAAGCATTACCGCGTGCTGCCGCGAGGCATCGGCCTGGTCATTGGCTGCAACACCTTCCCGACCTGGAACGGCTACCCGGGCCTGTTCGCGAGCCTCGCCACCGGCAATGCCGTCGTCGTCAAGCCGCATCCGAACGCGATCCTGCCGCTCGCCATCAGCGTGCAGATTGCGCGCGAGGTGCTCGCCGAAGCCGGCTTCGATCCGAACGTGGTGACCCTGGTGGCGCACGACGCCGGCGACGACACGGCGCAAAAGCTCGCGCTGCGCCCCGAGATCAAGCTCATCGACTTCACCGGCAGCAGCGCCAACGGCGAGTGGCTGGAGCGCAACGCCCGCCAGGCGCAGGTCTACACGGAGAAGGCGGGGGTGAACCAGATCGTGATTGACTCGGCGACCGACATCAAGGCGGTCGCACGCAACATCGCCTTCTCGCTGGCGCTGTATACCGGCCAGATGTGCACCGCGCCGCAGAACATCTACGTGCCACGCGAGGGCATCGACACGGCCGAGGGCCATCTCGGTTTCGATGCCGTTGCGCAGGCGCTGGGCGAGGCGGTGCAGAAGCTCCTCGGCGACCCGGCACGAGCGGTCGAAATACTGGGCGCGGTCGTCAACGACGGCGTCGCCCAGCGCATCGACGCGGCGCGCGCAGTCGGCACCATCGTCGTCGACAGTCACGCCATCACCCACCCGCAGTTCGGGCAGGCGCGCATCCGTACGCCGCTGATCGTGAAGCTGGAGGCGAAGGACGCGGCGACCTATCTCAAGGAATGGTTCGGGCCGATCGCCTTCGTCATCGCCACCGCCGGCACCGCGGAGAGCCTCGACATCGCCCGCCGCGCGGTGGTGGAGCACGGCGCGCTGACCTTGTCGCTGTATTCGACGCAACCGGAGGTCATCGATCAGGCGATCGCCGCGGCGGAGGAAGCCGGGGTCGCGCTGTCGATCAACCTGACCGGCGGGGTTTTCGTCAACCAGTCGGCCGCGTTCTCCGACTACCACGGCACCGGCGCGAACCCGGCGGCCAACGCCGCGCTCACCGACGCGGCCTTCGTGGCGAGCCGCTTTCACGTCGTCCAGCACCGGCTGCACGTGTAATTGCGGGGGCGAGCGATGGGCTACGAACATATTCTGTTCAGCCACGACCGCGGCATCGCGCGGCTGACGTTGAATCGTCCGGAGCGGATGAACAGCTTCAACGACGCGATGCATGCCGAGGTGCGCGACGCGCTCGATCGGGTGAAGGCCGATGCGTCGCTGCGCGTGCTGCTGCTGACCGGCGCCGGCCGCGGCTTCTGCGCCGGGCAGGACCTTGGCGATCGCGCCGTGGCTCCGGGCGCCGAGCCAGTCGACCTGGGCGCATCCATCGAGCGCAATTACCGGCCGCTGGTGCTCGCGCTGCGCCGGCTGCCGCTGCCGGTCGTGTGCGCCGTCAACGGTGTGGCCGCCGGCGCCGGCGCGAACATCGCGCTCGCCTGCGATATCGTCATCGCGGCCAAGTCGGCGAGCTTCATCCAGGCCTTCGCCAAAATCGGCCTCATTCCCGACTCGGGCGGGACCTATTTCCTGCCCCGGCTGGTCGGGATCGCCCGGGCCATGGGCTTGGCGATGCTCGGCGAGCGCCTGATCGCCGAACAGGCCGCCGAGTGGGGGCTCATCTGGCAGTGCGTCGCCGACGACGAACTCGAGGCGACGGTGGAGAAGCTGCTGCGCACCCTGGCAGGGGCGCCGACCGCCGGGCTGGCGGCGATCAAGCGCGCGCTCTACGCCGCCGCCGGCAACAGCCTGGAAACGCAGCTCGACCTGGAACGCGATCTGCAGCGCATGCTCGGTCGTAGCGACGATTACCGCGAGGGCGTCGCCGCCTTTGCCGCCAAGCGCGCGCCGCGTTTCGGCGGCCATTGACGGCATGTTCCCTTGCTAGCGATGGGCGAACATCATCCTGCCGCAACGCCGGCCGAAGCGCAGAGGCTCTCCGAGCGCGTCGTGGCCGCCATGTACGCGCGCGACCATGCCTCGCAGGCGCTGGGCATAGAGCTCGCCGCGGTCGGGCCCGGCCACGCCCTGCTGACGATGACGGTGCGCGCGCAGATGCTCAACGGCCACGCCATCTGCCACGGCGGGTTCATCTTCACGCTCGCCGACAGCGCCTTCGCCTACGCCTGCAACAGCTATAATCTGGCTACCGTGGCTTCCGGTTGCGCGATCGACTTCGTCGCCCCCGCGCGCGAAGGCGACGTGCTGACTGCGCGGGCGCAGGAACGCAGCGTCAGCGGCCGCACCGGCGTCTACGACATCGAAGTCAAGAATCAGCGCGACGAGACGATTGCCTATTTTCGCGGCAAGTCGTATCGCATCAAAGGCCACGTCGTCGAAGCGCCGCAGGAGTGAGGATGCCAGCCCGAAGGCCCGCGCCTGGCGACCTGGAGCCCATCGAGACGGCGAGCCGCGACGAATTGCGCTCGCTGCAGCTCAAGCGCCTGCAGTGGACGCTGCGGCACGCCTACGACCATGTGCCGCACTACCGCAGCGCGTTCGAATCGGTAGGCTTCCACCCCAACGACCTGCGCTCGCTCGCCGACCTCGCGCGGCTGCCGTTCACGACCAAGAAGGAGCTGCGCGAGCATTATCCCTTCGGCCTGTTTGCCGTCCCGCGCGAGCAGGTCGTGCGCATTCACGCCTCGTCGGGCACCACCGGCAAGCCGACCGTCGTGGGCTACACCAAGAATGACATCGACGTCTGGGCGAGCGTCATGGCGCGGTCGATCCGCGCCGCCGGCGGGCGGCCGGGCGACATCGTCCACATTGCCTACGGCTACGGCCTGTTCACCGGCGGCCTGGGGGCGCATTACGGCGCCGAAAAGCTCGGCTGCACGGTGATCCCCATGTCGGGCGGCATGACCGAGCGCCAGGTTCAGCTCATCGTCGATTTCAAGCCCGCCATCATCATGGTGACGCCGTCGTACATGCTCGCCATCGCCGAGGAAATGGAGCGCCAGGGCGTCGAGCCGAAAAGCTGCTCGCTCAAGATCGGCATCTTCGGCGCCGAACCGTGGACCCCGACGATGCGCCAGGCGATCGAGGCGAAGCTCGAACTCGATGCGGTCGACATCTACGGCCTGTCGGAGGTCATCGGTCCGGGGGTCGCCCAGGAATGCATCGAGACCAAGGACGGCCTGACGGTGTGGGAGGATCATTTCTATCCGGAGATCATCGATCCGGAGAGCGGCGAAGTGCTTGCCGACGGCGAAAAGGGCGAGCTCGTCTTCACCTCGCTCAGCAAGGAGGCGTTGCCGATCATCCGCTATCGCACGCGCGACCTCACCCGCCTTCTGCCGCCGACCGCGCGGGCGATGCGGCGCATCGAAAAAATAACCGGCCGCAGCGACGACATGCTCATCATCCGCGGCGTGAACGTGTTTCCGACCCAGATCGAGGAGCTCATCCTCACCCACACCGCGCTCGCGCCGCACCACCAGCTCGAGGTCGAGCGACCGAGGAATCTCGACGAGCTGACCGTGCTCGTCGAGTGCGCCCCCGGAACCGGCAGCGCCGAGGGCGAGGCCGCGGGCGCGCGGCTCGCGCACCAGGTCAAAAGCCGCATCGGCGTTTCCGCCGGCGTGCGCGTGGTCGCCAGCGGCGGCATCGAGCGCTCGATGGGCAAGGCCCGGCGGGTCATCGACAAGCGGCCGAAGACTTGAGGAGATTGCCTGATGGCTGAGAAAAAGTTCGCCTCGCAGGCCGACCTGGAAGCCAAGCAGGTCAGCTTCGACAAGCTCTCGGAGCACGCCTACGCCTACACCGCGGAGGGCGACCCGAATACCGGGGTGGTGATCGGCGATGACGCGGTCATGGTGATCGACACCCAGGCTACGCCGGTGATGGCGCAGGACGTGATCGCCCGCGTCCGGGCGGTGACCGACAAGCCGATCAGGTACGTCGTGCTCACGCACTACCACGCGGTCCGGGTGCTGGGCGCTTCCGGCTACCGGCCCGAGCACATCATCGCCAGCCGCGACACCTGCGAGCTCATCGCCGAGCGGGGCGAAGCCGACATGGCGAGCGAGATCGCGCGCTTTCCGCGCCTGTTCCGGGCGGTCGAGTCGGTGCCGGGCCTCACCCGGCCAACGTTGGTGTTCGAGCGCCGGCTCACGCTCTGGCTGGGCAAGCTTGAGGTCGAGCTGTTGCAGCTCGGCCGCGGCCACACCAAGGGCGACACCGTCGTCTGGCTGCCGCAGGAGAAGATCCTGTTCTCGGGCGACCTGGTCGAGTACGCTGCGACCCCGTATACGGGCGATGCGTACCTCAGCGACTGGCCGGCGACCCTCGACGCGATCGCCGCCCTCGAACCGCGCCAGCTCGTACCCGGCCGCGGCGCCGCGCTGCAAACGCCCGCCGCGGTGCGCGCCGGCCTGGAGGGCACGCGCAGCTTCATCACCGAACTGTTCGCGGCGGTGAAAAAAGGCGCCGGCGCCGGCTTCGACCTGCGCCGCGTCTACCGCGACACCTACGCCACGCTGCGGCCGAAATTCGGCCATTGGGTCATCTTCGATCACTGCCTGCCGTTCGACGTGTCGCGGGCGTACGACGAGGCCACGCAGTACCGCGATCCGCGCATCTGGACCGCGCAGCGGGACAAGGAGCTGTGGGACGCGCTGGAAGGCTGAAGCGCTGCCGGGTGCATCCTGCGGCAGGTGGCAAGCGAGCAAGATGAAGACCTACACGCAGCCGGTCTATCCCTACGCCAAGCCCACCGACGCCGTCGGCTCGCCGCGCTGCTGGCCGGTGATCGTGGTCGGGGCGGGCCCGGTGGGGCTGACCGCGGCGATCGATCTTGCGCTGCGCGGCCTCGACGTGCTGGTGCTCGACGAGGACGACACCGTCAGCGTGGGCTCGCGGGCGATCTGCTGGTCGAAGCGCAGCCTCGAGATCTTCGACCGCCTGGGCTGCGCCGAGCGGCTGGTGCAGAAGGGGGTGCGCTGGCACGTCGGTCGGGTGTTCTTCCACGCCGAGCAGGTCTACCAGTTCGACCTGTTGCCCGAGCCCGGACACCGGCGCCCGGCGTTCATCAATCTGCAGCAGTACTACGTCGAGCAGTTCCTGGTCGAACGGGCCAACGAATTGCCGGGCCTCGATCTGCGCTGGCGGCACCGGGTGGTCGGCGTGACGCCGGAGGCCGACCGCGTCACGCTCACCGTGTCCACCCCGGACGGAGAATACGCGCTGCACGCGGACTGGCTGCTCGTCGCCGACGGCTCGAAGAGCGCCATCGGCGGCATGCTGGGGCTCTGCAGCGAGGGCCAGGTGTTTCGTGACCGCTTCCTCATCGCCGACATCCACATGACGTCGGATTTTCCGGCGGAGCGCTGGTTCTGGTTCGATCCGCCCTTTCATCGCCACCAGTCGGCGCTGCTGCACCGCCAGGCTGACGACGTCTGGCGCGTCGATTTCCAGCTCGGCTGGGACGCCGATCCGGAAGAGGAGAAGAAGCCGGAGCGGATCCTGCCGCGCCTGCGGGCGATGCTGGGCGAACAGGCGCGCTTCGAGATCGAGTGGGCGAGCGTGTACACGTTTCAGTGCCGGCGCCTGCGCTCGTTCCGCAGCGGCCGTGTGCTGTTCGCCGGCGACGCGGCGCACCTGGTGTCGCCGTTCGGCGCGCGCGGCGCGAACAGCGGTATCCAGGACGTGGACAACCTGGCGTGGAAGCTCGAGCTCGTCGTCTCCGGCCTGGCACCCGAGCGGCTGCTCGACAGCTACGACAGCGAGCGCACCGCCGCTGCCGACGAGAACATTCGTCACTCCACCCGCAGCACCGATTTCATCACCCCCAAGAGCCGGGTTAGCCGGACCTTTCGCGATGCGGTGCTGATGCTCGCCAAGCGCCACGCCTTCGCCCAGCGGCTGGTCAACAGCGGTCGCTTGTCGCTGCCGGCAACGCTGTTGGCCTCTCCGCTCAGCACCCCCGACTCCGAGTCGTTTGCGGCGCCGATGGCGCCCGGGTCGCCGGCGGCGGACGCGCCAGTGAAGGGTCCAGAGGGAACCTGGCTCCTCGACTACCTCGGGCAGGGCTTCATGCTGCTGCTTTTTGTCGATGGCGTCCCGGCGCAGGGTCTGCTGCGCGACCTGGGCGCCCTGGCCGCCGATCCGATCGCCTGCGGGAGCCTCATCGTCGGCGAGGGCAGCGCAGCCTTGCCCTCCGGGGTCCGCGCCCTCGCGGCGGATTCGCCGCTGCTTTTGCAGCGCTACGACGCTCGCCCCGGCACGGCGTACCTGTTTCGCCCCGACCAGCACGTTTGCGCCCGCTGGCGTGAGTTCGATCTGACCCTGGCCCGCGCCGCGATCGCGCGCGCGACCGGGCAATATCTCCACTGAAAGAGCTGCCCGTGCTCAATACCGAACCGAACCTTGCCGCGCCCGACGACTTCTACGAGGAGTTGATCGACCTGCACCGCGACCTAAGCGACGAGCAGAGCGCGCTCGTCAACGCCAAGCTCATCCTGCTGCTCGCCAACCATATCGGCGATCTCGGCGTGCTGCGCGCGGCGCTGTCGGCGGCGCGCGAGGACGTGACCGGATTACCGCCCGCAACGCGCCTACCGGAGACTCAATGAACTATCAGGACCTGCTCGTCGAAACCCACGGCCGCGTCGGCGTCGTCCGACTCAACCGCCCGCAGCGCATGAACGCGCTCAACGATGCGCTCGCCGCCGAGCTGGCTACCGCGCTCGCCGCGTTCGACGCCGATCCGGGCATCGGCGCGATCGTCATCACCGGCAACGACAAGGCGTTCGCCGCCGGCGCCGACATCGGCGCGATGGCGGAGTGGACCCACCAGAAGGTCTACGCCGACAACTACATCATGAGTTGGGAGTCGGTCAAGCACACGCGCAAGCCCGTCATCGCCGCGGTCGCGGGCTACGCGCTGGGCGGCGGTTGCGAGCTGGCGATGATGTGCGATCTGATCATCGCCGCCGAAAGCGCCAGGTTCGGCCAGCCGGAAATCACCATCGGCACGATGCCGGGCATGGGTGGCACGCAGCGGCTGCCGCGCGCGGTGGGCAAGGCGAAGGCCATGGACTGGTGCCTGACCGGACGGATGATCGATGCGGCCGAAGCCGAGCGCTCCGGCCTGGTCGCGCGCGTGGTGCCCGCCGACAAGCTGTTCGATGAAGCCCTCGCGGTGGCGACCCAGATCGCTGGCTATTCGCTGCCGGTGGTGCTGAAGGTCAAGGAAGCGATCAATCGGGCCTACGAAACGTCGCTGGCGGAAGGGCTGCTCTTCGAGCGGCGCGAGTTTCACTCGACCTTCGCCCTCGACGATCAGAAGGAAGGCATGCGCGCGTTCGTCGCCAAGCGCAAGCCGAGCTTCAAGCACCGCTAGGGCGGAAGCCTCGGTCGCCTGCGCTTCAGGCGCTCCCGCGGCACCCTTCAAGAGGTGCGCTTGCACTGCCCGCGCAAAGGGGAGAGCGCAGCCCTGCCGTACGATCGCACGGCAGGGCACTGCATCAGCGCCGCGTCTCTACTTCACCATATCGGCGCCAACCTTGCATGCGGCCGCGTCCTGATCGCCGGTGCCGCCGCTGCAGCCGATGGCGCCGATAATCTTCCCACCTTCGATCAGGGGATAGCCGCCGGGCGAGGCGATCAGCGTCGGGTCGAGCGTCGCCACGTAAGGATGGCCGGTTTCGTAGAGGTTGTAGAAGATGCGCGTCTCGCGACGGGTGCGCGCCGCGGTGCGGGCTTTCCCCTGCGAGACGCCGATCGATATGAGCATTGCGCCGTCCATGCGCGCAAAGGCGACCAGCTCGCCATGGGTATCGGCCACCGCGATATTGAGCTTCCAGCCGTGCTTGACGGCCTCGGCCTCGACGGCGGCGACGAGCTTCTGCGCCGCCTCCAGGCTGATCGGCATGCCATACGGGATATCGAACGGAACGGGGCCCGCCGTGCCGCCGGCGAAGGGCGGCGCCGCCGGCGCCTGAGCCTGGACCTGGGTGCCGATGAGCACCGCCCCGAAAGCCAATAACGATGTCAGCGCGAATCTGCGCATTCGCATCCTCCACAAAGTGTTGGCCCGGTACCCGGGCCGGGAGCGGCCAGCAAATGGGTCGCGGGCGACGACACGTCAAGCTTATATGTCGCCGCAATTGAATTTTAGCAACACATGACAAGAAATTCGTGTTCGCCCCGTCAGCCGCGGTCGGGGTGCGAGCAGCGCGCCGGGGGCGAATCCGGGCTTTCAATCCTTTATGCTGTACTGCCGATCAGGTCGGTCATTGCCGCCGCTGCATCGATCCGGGCACCGGGGCCCGATGGGAGAGGAAAGCCATGAAACTGAACGCAAACACGGTTCTTGTCACCGGTGGCGCATCGGGTATCGGACTCGCCATCGCCACGCGCTTCCTGGCGGCCGGCAGCCAGGTCCTTGTCTGCGGCCGGCGCGAGGACAAGCTGCGCGAAGCGAAGCTGCGGCATCCGCAGCTGCACACCTTCGTCTGCGACCTGTCGCGCGAGGCCGGACGCAGGCAGCTGGCGCAATGGGCCACCTCCGAATTTCCGCACCTCAATGCGGTGGTGAACAATGCCGGGATTCAGCATCGCATAGGGCTCGATCGCGGCGAAGCATGGAGCGAGGCCGAGCAGGAGATCGCGATCAACCTCGAGGCGCCGATCCATCTTTGCATGCTGTTGATCCCGCACCTGCTCAGCCAGGCGAATCCGGTTTTCATCAATGTCACGTCGGGCCTTGCATTTTCGCCGCTGGCCGGGGTTCCGGTGTACAGCGCGACCAAGGCCGCGCTGCACTCGTTCACGCTGAGCCTGCGGCGGCAACTCGAACCCACGCCCATCGAGGTCATCGAAATCATTCCTCCCGCGGTCAATACCGACCTGGGCGGTCCCGGGCTGCACACCTTCGGGGTGGCGCTGGACGAATTCGCCGACGCGGTGATGGGGCGGCTCGCCGCCGGGGAGCACGAGATTGCGTACGGGTTTGCGCAGCAGGCGAGCCAGGCGTCGCGGGTGGAACTCGACGCGACCTTTCGTCGCATGAATGCATCCGAGACCAGGTAGCCCGGTTCAGGACCCTCCTTGCGCGAGGCGGGCGACGAGCGAACTGAGCACGTCCGGGCTGACGTCGGACACGCCCCACCATTCCATTCCCGCGCCGGTCGCGTGCGCGACGTTGAAGCCACGCAGCGTGGTCAAGGTCGGCGTCGGTGCCGGCGCGGCGCTGCCGGACAGCGGCCGCACGAAGACGTCGATCGTATGGGCGCGATAGCGATAGACCAGCGTTGCGACCGTCTGCCCGCCGAGGTAGTCGAGGCGGCCGCCGACCAGCGGCAAGCCGTCGGCGGCGAAGTCCCGCACCGGGGGGGAATAATCCAGGCGGCTGGACAACCACGGCTTCACCGTGTGCTGGTCCGACGAGGCGACGTCGGTCAGACGCTGCCCGAGGGTTGCCCGCGCGTGATTGGCGACGGCTTCCGCGTCAAGATCGGTGTTGACGCGCCAGTCGAGCACAGCGCTGCCGAGGAACCAGGCAAACACGGTCACCGCGCTGCCGGCGAGCGCGCCGGCGGAAAGCCAGCGCCAGCGCTCGCGCGCGGGGCGGGACGTCGCGCGCGCCGGTTGTGGCCCCCGGGCGATGGTGGCGCGGATGCGCTCCTGCAGCGAAGCCGGCGCGGTGTAGTAGGGCACCTCGCTGCGGATGCGACCGCGCAAGGCGCAGAGCGCGTCGCGCTGCGCGCTGCACTCCGCGCAACCGAGGACGTGCTTCTCCATCGCGGCGGTTTGCACCGCGTCGAGCTCGCCGTCGCTGTAGGTCGGGAGCAGCGCCATCGCTTCGTGGCAGTTCATGCGTAACCTCGTTCGGTCGCCATCGTCATCGCGCTTCGCCCTCCTAGGCCCCGCCCGCGCGCTCGCGGATGGCGACGAGCAGCGGCGAGCGCTGCAGCAGGGCGCGGGCGCGGGCCAGCCGCGACATCACCGTGCCGATCGGGATGTCGGCGACGCGCGCAATGTCGCGGTAGGACATCTCCTCGAGTTCGCGCAGGATCAACACCTCGCGGTAGCCCAGCGGCAGCTCTGCGATCGCTGCCGACAGCGCCGCGCTCGAAGCGTTGCGCAGGGCGTTCTGCTCCGGGGTCGGCATGGCCGGATCGACCGCCTGCTCGATCACCTCGGTGCCGTCCGGGATGCGCTCCGCAGGGCGGTTGCGCTTGATCCAGTCGTAGCCGGCATGGCGCACGATGGTCAGGAACCACGCCTTGGGCTCGCCGCCGTGGAACGCGTCGAAATACTTGAGCGCGCGCTCGCAGGCGTCCTGCACCACGTCCTCGGCGTCGTTGCCGTTGCGGGTCAGCCAGCGCGCCAGGTTGTAGGCCGCATCAAGCTGCGGCAGGACCGCTTGCTCGAACCGGGATTGCTCGACCTGCCCTACGGCGCTCATCGCCACATGATACCGGGGCGCGACTCGGTTTATTCCCCGGTCCCGCCGGGTCTCTGGGACCATGGCGGCGGCAACGTCATCGGCCGCTACGAGGGCGAGCGCAAAGGCCTGCCTTGCCTGATGCTGGGCTCGCACCTCGACACCGTTCGCGACGCCGGCAAATACGACGGCATGGTGCTGGGCGAGGAGTCCCCGCGCGCGGCGTGCCGCTGTACACCGACGCGCGCCACTACAGCGCCGCCGGCGTGCCCACCGTGCTCTACGGCGCCGGTCCCCGGACGCTGGCCGAGGCCAACGGCCACCACGCCGACGAGAACCTGAGTCTCGACGACCTGCACCGGGCGACCGAGGTGGTCGCCCTGGCGCTCTGCGAGCTCCTCGCGGTCCAGGCGTAGGCGACCCGGGGCGGTGGGGACGGGCTTGACTATTTAATGAGAACGATTACTATTAGCGTTCATTTTCTGGGGCGGAGCAATGCAACCCAAGATCGTGCTGGCCGTGATCGTGAGCGCCGGGCTCCTTGGCGCCGGCGCCGGCGCCAGCGCGCAGGACGCCCAGGCGCAGATCGCCATCCGCGAGCACCGCTTCGTGCCCGAGGAGATCGCCGTTCCCGCGCGCGCCAAGATCAAGCTCCTGGTCGACAACCAGGATGCCACGGCCGAGGAGTTCGAGAGCTACGAGCTCAATCGCGAGAAGGTCGTGCCGCCGAAAAGCCAGGTCACGATCTTCGTCGGGCCGCTCGAGCCTGGGCGCTATCCGTTCTTCGGCGACTTCCACAAGGATTCCGCCAACGGCGTGCTGATCGCCAAATAGGAGGCTTGCGTGCTCGGTATTGCCGTATTGGTCTTTCGTGAAGTGCTCGAAGCGGCGCTGGTGGTCAGCGTCGTCTACGCGGCGACGCGAGGGGTGCCGGGACGGGGCGCCTGGGTCGGTGCCGGCGTCGTCGCCGGGGTCGTCGGCGCGGTGGGCGTGGCCCTTTCGGCGGGCGCCATCGCCGCGGCGGTGGCGGGCATGGGCCAGGAATTGTTCAACGCCTCGATCCTGCTCGCGGCGGTGGTCATGATCGGCTGGCACGCGATCTGGATGGCCACCCATGGGCGCGAGCTTGTGCGGCAATTGCAGGCGCTCAGCTCCGAGGTTTCCGTCGGCCACAGGCCGTTGGCGGCGCTGCTGCTGGTGGTCGCTCTTGCCGTGCTGCGCGAAGGCTCGGAGGTGGTGCTGTTCCTGTTTGCCCAGGCTGCGGGCGGGTCGGGCTGGGTCGACATCGCCGGCGGAATCGCGCTGGGCATCGCCGGCGGATGCGCCGTCGGCCTCGCGCTCTACCTCGGCTTGTTGCGCATTCCGGTTCGCCACTTCTTCACCGCCACCAACTGGCTGCTGCTGTTGCTCGCGGCCGGCATGGCCTCGCAGGCGGCGCGCTTCCTCGTTCAGGCCGATCTCCTGCCCTCGCTCGGGCCGCGGTTGTGGGATAGCTCCGCGCTGCTCTCCGATCACTCGCTGCTGGGGCAGACGCTGCACGCGCTCATCGGCTACGACGCCCGACCGGCGGGGGTCCAGGTGTTGTTCTACGTCGTGACCGGAACGCTCATCATCATCGGAATGAGGCTATGGGGAAGTCCAGGAAGGAAATCAACCGGCGCGCGCTGAGCGCGACCGGCGCATTGGCCACTGCCCTGTACCTGCACCTTGCGACGGCGCAAGCCGACCCAGCCGACAAAGTCCATCTGCCCAGCGTGGTCCAGGGCGAGGCCGAGTTCGAGCTCAACGGCGGCTATCAGCAGTGGCCCGGCAACGCCGGCAACGACGAACGCCAGCTGGTCTACGAGGCCGGTTACGGGTTCACGTCGTGGTGGAAGAGCGAGCTCGGCGTGGGCACGACCCGATTCCCCGGCGAGTCCACGCACTTGGACGAGCTCGAGTGGGAGAACATCTTTGCCCTGACCGAGCCCGGAGAGTACTGGCTTGACCTGGGTCTTTTCGCCGAGTTCGACCACGACTACGCCGGGGGCGGCAACTCGGTGTCGATCGGGCCGATGCTGCAGAAGGAATTCGGGGCCATCCAGGCCAATGCCAATCTGCTCTTCCAGCGCGGCCTCGGGTCGCTCTCGGCGCAGGGCACCGAGCTCAACTACGAGTGGCAGGTCAAATGGCGCGGCAACCCGCTCTTCGAGCCCGGGGTGCAGGGTTTCGGTACCGTGGGGTCGAGCGGCGAACTCGGCCACCCGACGACGCAAAAGCTCGGGCCGGCGTTCTTCAGCCAGACCTTCCTCACTGCCCGCAACAAGCTCAAGTTCGACACGGCGCTGTTGTTCGGGCTCAACGGCAACTCGCCCAGGACGACCGTGCGCTTCACCCTGGAGTTCGAGCTTTACTGAGCGGCGTGGGCGGCGCCGCGTTGCGGCGCCAGTCCCGCCAGGCACGCCAGAAGAGCCAGGGGATGCCGACAACCGACAACAGCGCCCAGACGGCAAGCGCGATGTCGGCGCGGCGGCGTGGCGGGGGCAGCAGGTCGGGATCGCGCAGGCTCTCCGGAAAAGGCCGCGCCGGCACCGGCACGATCTGCGCCTGCGCCGGGTCGCGCGGATAGCGTGCCCGATACTCCGCGGCGCTGACCACCGGATAATCGCCCCAGGCCCGCGACGAGGGCAGTTGCGGCACGCGCACGAAGACGATGGCGTCGACATCCTCGGAGAGCATGGCCTCGAGCGCCGTGGGCGCGCGCGCCGTCCGGCCGCTCGCCAGGCGCAGCAGGTCGGCGCCAATTTCCTCGAACGCCGCGGCCGGAAACAGTCGCGTCCGGTCCTCGGTCAGATAGTCGAAGCTCTGCGCCGCTTTCGCCAGGCTGCGGTCGCGCAGGGCAAAGTAGGGCAGCCCCAGCGCGGCCGCCGTCCAGCTGGTGGCGCCGCGCGAGGGCACGTTCCAGCCGAGCGTGCGCAGCACATCGACGCTGATGCTGGCGCAATTCATCGTCGGATGATCGTAGACGAGCTGGTGGCGGTAGAACTGGTTGTAGGTGCGCGCGAGCGCGCTCTGGACGTAGTTCGCGATCCGCTCCCTGCGCAGCACCGCGACGATAAGGTACGAGGGCCGATACCACGCCTGTCCGCTGTTGAGGTCGGCAAGGTAATTGTCGAGCGGCAGCATCGCGGCGATGATCCCCTTCTCGCTTTCCTGGTCGAGCGTGTAGAAGTTGTTTGCCAGCCAGTCATCCATCGCCAAAGGTCCGGCCGGGTCGCCGGCGGCGCCGACCCGGCCCGTGACCAGCGCAAAGTGGCCGGCGAGCGCCTCGTCGTCGTCACCCTGCGCGCCGTTGAGCATCGCCGCCAGGACCGGCGCGCCTTCCCACCGGCGCGCCCCGCCCGGCGTGCGCTCCCAGATCGGAAAGGCCGCAAACGCGCTTTGTGCTCCACCGCGCGCTTCCGCGCGCACCAGCGCGCGCAGCGCGGCCGGCGAGGCGTCAACAGGCTGTAACGCGGCGCTGCTATCCAGCCGGAAGTCCTCGGGCCAGATCGTGCGGGCGATGAACGCGCCGTCGCGCAGAGTTCCCCGTATGCTCAACGGACGCGCGGCCAGGTAGGCGCTCGACGCGGTGTTGTAATAGGAACGATTGAGCGCAATCTTGGGTACGGGCGCGAACGGCCAGCGATCCGCGCCGGCATTGAGCGTCGCGCCGTCCGCGGCGAGCCGCGCATGGCGAACGATTTCGGGCGCGCCGATCCAAACCAGCGGCGGGGTCTCGCGCGGGGTCGCCGCACCGTGCGTCGCGGCCCAGTGCCGCAGATCCTGCCAGGCGCTTACCCCGCGCTCGAATCCGGCGACCGGCGAGCCCACCCGCGGCGCGGCAATGGTTTCGCTCGCGAAATACCACAACGCCTGGGGGATGGCAGCGCAATCGCTGCAGCGACCGGTGGCGAGGCGGAAGTCCTGGCCGGCGAACAGGCCCAGGCACGATTCGAGCGCCGGGCCTAAGTGGGGTGCGGACGATGCGGGCACAGGATTTGCCGCCTCAGGCATCGCGGCGACCACGACCGATGCCGGAGCGGACGGTGACGATGCATGACGCGGCGCGCAGCGCGCCCGAGGCGGAGGACATGTCGAATGCAGTTGGATTGGGCGGCATTGTAAGATTTTCAGCGGGCGCGACGGTTGTCCTGTCGGTGGCCGCTGCGGTTATCATGCACGTCCGGGGAGGGTGGGTAATGGCGCAATGGGCAGCGGTTCCTAACCGCGGTACCGAGCGAGTCACGCCGCGCGGGTATCGCCTGATCAACCGCATGATCGGTCCGCTGCGCCCGCAGGCGCAGTCGCAATGGGCCGCGCTCGTCGACGGCCTGCTCGCGCCGGCGGCGGCGATTCCGCCGAAATACTTCTACGATGCGCTGGGCTGCGCGCTGTTCGACGCGATCTGCGAACTGCCCGAATACTACCTCACGCGCACCGAGCGCGGGATCTACGCCGAGCACCGCGACACGATCGCCGCCGTCGTCGGCCAGAACCGGCAATTCATCGACCTCGGCGCGGGCAATTGCGCCAAGGGCGAGGCCTGGATCGCCGCGCTCAAACCCCGGCGCTTCATCGCCGTCGACATCGCCGCGGCGGCAGTCGAGGCGGCGCTCTCGCGGCTCTCGCTCGCGCATCCCGAAGTGGAGTTCAGCGGCGTCATCACCGACTTCTCCCGAATCCTCGATCTGGGCGCTGACCTCGACCAGGGTCCCGCGACGTTCTTCTACCCGGGCTCGAGCATCGGCAACTTCAGCCCCGACGACGCGCTCGGCCTGCTCGCTCAGATACGCGACCTGAGTTTCCGCCGGGGCGGGCTTTTGATCGGCGTCGACGTGCCCAAGGACGGGGCGCGGCTTGCCGCCGCCTACGACGATGCCCTCGGCGTCACCGCCGCGTTCAACCGCAACGTCCTCAATCACGTCAACGCGCTTTTGGGCAGCGACTTCAATCCGGCGGCCTTCGCCCATGTCGCCTTCTACAATGCCGCCGCCAGCCGCGTCGAGATGCATCTCGAGGCGCGTTCGGCGCAAACGGTGACGATCGCCGGGCGGGAGCGCGCGTTCGCCGCCGGCGAGCGCATCCACACCGAGAATTCCTACAAGTACTCGCCGCAGCAGTTCGTTTCGCTGCTGCGGCGCGCCGGCTTTTCCGACGTCGCGGTGTGGCACGATTCTGCCGGCGATTTCGCCGTGTACTACGCGGAGTAGCGCAGCCGAAGTTTGCACGCCATCGGGCACGCACGATTCAGCACTTGAGCGTCCCACCCGGCGAGGGATTCATGAAAACGGTCGTTCCTGAAGTGCGGTCTGTGCGCCGATGAACCCCCTCGTGTTCGAAAACGCTCGCGTCGGGGTTCGCGTGGCCCTCCTGGGTGACCGGCGATGAGCAAGCCAAACATTCTGCTGATCATGACCGACCAGCAGCGGTGGGACGCGCTGGGCGTTATCAGCCCGTGGATGAAAACGCCGAACATCGATCGCATCGCCCAGGAGGGTGTGCAGTTCACCAATTGCATCACCAATTCGCCGGCGTGCATCCCGGCGCGGCGGGCGCTGGCTTCCGGGCTCTACCCGCACATCACCGACGTGTGGGCAAATTGTGCAACGTCTCTGGATACTCCGACCTGGATGAGTTGCATCCGGGATGCTGGCTACCGCACGAGCTTGTTCGGAAAGACGCACCTGAATGCGCACTGGGGCGACCTGCGGAACCTGGAGCCCCTGCTGCAGTCCCAGGGGTTGGACGACGTGAACGAGACGGCCGGACCGCGCGCTTGCGGGAAGACGCTGTCGCACATGACGGCGGAATGGGAAAGGTTGGGGATCTGGGAGGCCTACCAGAAGGACTTCGAGGAGCGCTACTCAAACAAGCCGTACGTTGTGCGCCCGTCGACGCTGGGGTTCGAGCACTACTACGACACCTACGTGGGCCGGAAGGCAAAGGAGTACCTGGAGGCGTACGACCGCAACCAGCCCTGGTTCTGCTGGGTGAGCTTCGCGGGCCCGCACGAGCCGTGGGACGCGCCCGAACCGTATGCGAGCGTGTACGCGCCCGACGCGATGCCCAAGCCGCTGGCGGGCGATATGAGCGGCGGCGCCCAGCGGGCGCGGGGCGCGCTTGACCGGCAGATCGAATCCCTCCCCGGTGTCACGGCCGACGAGGTCGCGGCCATGCGTGCCAACTACGCCGGCAGCGTGACGCTGATCGACGATATGATCGGCGGCATTTCCGAAGTCATCGAAGCGCGCGGCGAGATGGGCAACACCGTGATCGCGCTGGTCAGCGACCACGGCGAGATGAACGGCGACTATGGACTGATATACAAGGATAACTTCCTCGACAGCGCGGCTCGGATACCGTTTCTGATCAGAACGCCGGCCACCGCTGCACAGGCGCGGGGCGGCAGGCTGCAGCGTAAAATCTGTGCAAGTCCGATCGAATGGTTCGATCTGGGACCGACGCTGGTGGAGCTGGCCGGCGGCGAAATCGGGCATCGTCAGTTCGCCCAATCGCTGCGGCGGTGCCTGGACGACCCTCAGGCTCAAGTCCGGAAGGATTCGCTGTGCGAGTTGGCGGGAGAGATCATGCTCCGGAACGCGCAATGGAAACTGGCGGTGAACACGGTAGGCAAGGCCTACCTGCTGTTCGATCTCAAGAATGACCCCCAAGAGATCCGGAATCTTGCGGGACTGCCCGACTACCGGGACGTCGAGGTGGCGCTGAGGCTGCGGCTGCTGCAGCGCCTGGTGAAGGCACAGTTGGGGTAAGGTGGTAGTCGTACGACGCAGGTTGGGGTTCGATGCCAACAAAATGCCGGCTCTGATCGATCACCAGGAGATCGCTGCAAAACCCGACCTGCGCGTATGCGATGCCCGCGCGGCGTTTCCCTCGATCTTAGTGGCATCGCCAGGATAAATACTCCCGCATCGCGATGCGGGTCACTTAAGCACCGGGAATTAAAAAACGCCATGCGTCAAACTTCGTTGCTGATCCTTGTTCTGCTTCTCACGGCCGACCTCGCGCTCGCGCAGGAAGCCCCCAAGCGCAGGTCAGGGCTGTGGGATATCACCCGCACCTCGACATACACCGGGGACCGGCCGAGCCACATGAAGTTGTGCGTCGATGCAGCGAGCGACAATGCCCTGCGGCAGCTCGCGGAAGGGATGCGCGGCGAGTCCTGCACCACCGACAAGCTCAGCCACGACGGCGACAACCTGGTCGTCGAGGCGACCTGCAAGCTGCGCGCCAGCACGTCCCGGACGCACGCGGTGATCAGCGGGAAATTTGATTCTGGATACACCATCCAGAGCAAGTCGACCTACGAACCTCCGCTCGCCGGCAAGGCCGAGGGCCACGCCCTGCTCGTGGCCAAGTGGATCGGACCTTGTGCGGCAGGGCAGCGCCCCGGTGAGGCGATCATGGACAACGGCGCGAAGCTGGAAAGTGACGGTATCGTCGAATCGCCGAAGGTGAAGAAATCGAAGTCGGATGCGAGCGACAAGAGCCAGCCCAAGCACGGCAGCTCACCGCTTCCGCCGGGCGTGACGCCCGAATTGCTCATGGAGGGCAAGGACCACGTTCCGCCGCCCTCGCGGGCCCCGGCCAACCCGTCGGTCCCGAGCCAGTAGACGGCGCCGACGCCACACGCCGGATGGGCCAAAGCTGCGCGGGCCTCGGCGCGGCGGCTTTCCGGCTCAGGCCTCGCTCCGCGCCCGCTGCCGTAGCTTCGCCACGCGCTTTTTCGGGAGCGGATAGAGCATCTTGCGCGAGAGCTCCAGTTCGTCGCGCAGCCACTGCCGCAGCAAGGCCAGGGGCGGCCAGTCGCGCAGGCCCGGAGGGTAGACCAGGTGGTAGGGTTGCGCCTGCTCGTAGGTTATCGCGAGCGGTGAGAGCTTGACCAGGCGCCCGTCGTGCAGGGCATCGGCTGCCAGCAGCTCGCGGCACAAGGCGAGCCCGAGATTCTGCTCCGCCGCCTGCAGCATGAGGCCGGCGTCGTTGAACGACGCCACCGGCGTCACATGGATGCGCAGCCCGGCTGCGGCGAACCAGAGTTCCCATAGTTCGCTGTCGCCGAGAAGCGGGTCGCGCGCCAGCGCCTCGGGCTGCGCGCCGAGCAAGCGCCGGCCGGCGGATGGTGAGCCGACAATGATGATCGAGCGGGCGATGTCGAACAGGCGCTCCGACTCGAGCCCGGCCCACGGCCCGGTGCCCTGCCGCAGTGCGGCGTGAAACCCCTCGCGCTGAAGATCGACCAGCTGGTGCGACGCATCGATCTCAAGGGCGAGCGCGGGATGCCGCTCGCGCCACCGGCCCATGCGCGGCAGCAGCCAGCGTTGCGCGAACGAAGGCAGCACCGTCACACGGATGCGCTGCGCGGCGCCGCTGCCCGCGGCGGCGGCCGCCTGCACGCCGTCGTCGAGATGGGCGAGTGCGACCTGGACGCTGCGCAGCAGGGCTTCGCCGGCCGGGTTGAGCACCACGCGCCGCCCGCGGCGCTCGAAGAGCTCGAAGCCGAGCTGCTCTTCCAGCCCTCGAATCTGCTGGCTTACCGCGCTGTGCGTCAGGTGCAGCACTTCCGCCGCGGCACGCAGGTTCTGGAGCTCGGCGACGGCGCGGAAAGCGGGCAGCGTGTTCAAAGGCAACCGGGGCATACTGGTAAGTTTAGCTGTCCAATAGGGTTAGAACAAGTCGCTTGGTATCAGCGCGCTGGACTTGTAAGCTTACCAGCGTCATCAATTGCTGGAGTTGGCCATGAACCGCAGCTCGCATCAGCCGCCCCCGCTGTCCTCGCCGGAACGACTCGTCAACGTCCCGCTGGCGCTCGAAAACCCTGCTGACTTCGCCAACGGCGCAGCGAGCCTTCGTGGCGGCGCATGGCGCCCTGGCAAGAGCGCCTCGAGGCCGGTGGCCAGGGCCCTCCCGCAGGGCGTCGGGCTAGGGACAGCGACAAGCCAACCTTCGCCAGCGCAGCAGGCGGGCGATTCGGGCCTGCCCGCGCCGCAGGTGCGGCGCACGAGCCTGGCCCAGACCGCGGTCGCCCGCGTGGCGGGTGGCGTTGCCGCCGTTGCGCTGACCGTGGTGACGGTCGCCTTGCTGGTCATCGCGCCGGCGCAGACCCGGCCCGCGGGGGTCGAGGCTCAACCGGTGCCGGCCAATGCGAGCGCACCCGTATTTGCCTCGGCGGTAAAGCACGATAGCGCCCTCGGAATTCGAACGCTCAGGGGAGGTTGACCTTTCCTAAAGCGTGAATAGATTTCACGCTGAACTCGAGCCCCTGTGCGGGCATGCGCCATCGAAACCCGCAGTTTTCTCGCAGCGCCGGTGGACCGTTCGGGCCGTTGCGATTGGCCGCAGCGGCCAACGGATCGTGCAAATCCTAGGCGTCCGCGGCGACGATCTCGAAGAGAATCTCCGCCGCACGCGCGCACTGCTCGGGCGTGACATCGAGGTGGGTCACCGCGCGCACCGTGCGCGGCCCGAAGTCAAACACCAGCAGCCCGCGCTCGCGGGCACGGGCGACCACGGTCGGCGCGTCGGGCGCCCCGGGCGCGAGCTCGAACACCAAGATGTTCGTCTGCGCCGTCCTGAGGTCGATGCGGATGCGCGGGCTCGCCGCCAGCCGCTCGGCGATCAGGCGCGCATTGGCGTGATCCTCGGCCAGACGCTGCAGATGCCGGTCCAGAGCGTACAGGCCAGCAGCGGCGAGCAGGCCCACCTGGCGCATCGCGCCGCCGAACATCCGGCGATAGCGCACCGCGCGGCCGATGAGAGTGCGCGATCCGGCGAGCAGCGAGCCCGCCGGCGCGCCGAGTCCCTTGGAAAGCGCCACCGCGACCAGGTCGAAGGGGGCCGCAAGCTCGGAGAGCGCGATTCCGGTCGCGATGGCGACGTTCCACAGGCGCGCGCCATCGAGATAGGTTGCGATCTCGCGCTCCCTTGCCGCGGCGCACACGCTGGCCGCCTCCGCCTGCGGGAAGATCACGCCGCCGGCGCGGTTGTGGGTATTCTCGATCGCCACCAGAGTGGTCGCCGGGTAGACGACGTGAGCGCGGGGTTTGCACGCGACGTTGAATTGCGCCGCGGTAAACACGCCACGGGCTCCGATTTCGGTGAACTGCACGCCTGCGTTGGCCGCTCCCGCGCCCGCTTCGTGCCATACCAGGTGGCTTTCGCGGCTGACGATCACGTCGTCCCCCGGGCGCGTGAGCACGCGCAGTGCGACCTGGTTGGCCATCGTTCCGGACGGCAGAAAAATTGCCGCCTCCTTGCCGAGCAGCGCGGCCACGCGCTCCTGCAGCGCGTTGGCAGTCGGGTCTTCCCCGTACTGGTCGTCGCCAACCGCAGCCGCGGCGATCGCCGAGCGCATCGCCGCAGTCGGGCGCGTCACCGTGTCCGAACGCAGGTCGATCGGGACCTCAGCTCCGGGTGGCATGCGGCATCTCCGCGATGGGCAGCTCTCCGAGGGCCGCTTTGAGGCGCAATCTGGCCTCCGGATCGAGGCAGGCGAAGGAGTCGATGAACCGGTCTGGCCCTTCGCCGTTATCTGCCGCCGCGTCGAGTCGTGCCAAGTCGGAGCCGACGAGCTCGCGCCGGGCGATGAGGTGATTGAACTGTTGGTCGCAACGCGGAATCGGCGTGGGATAGCTTCGGATCTCCGTCTGCAGCCTTTGCCGTTCGTCTTCCAGCAGGGCCCGGATCCGGTCCCGGATCGAGGCGATTCCATCGACGTGCTCGTGCATGGCCATCTTGCGCTTGATTACGCGTCGCGCGCGAGGCGGAAGCCACTGAACTGCCAGCGCGCCGCCGCCGGAAAGAAGTTGCGATAGGTCGCGCGGATGTGCGAGCCCGGGGTCGCGCACGAGCCACCGCGCAGCACATACTGGTTGCACATGAACTTGCCGTTGTATTCGCCGATGGCGCCCTGCGCAGGGCGGAAGCCGGGGTAGGGCGCGTAGGCACTCTGCGTCCATTCCCACACGTCGCCGTAGAGCTGCGACAGCGTCGCATCCGTGCGCCCGGCCGGCCGCGGTCGCAGCGCGCCGCTTTCGACGAAGTGACCGGCGACCGGAACGCTGGCCGCCGCGACTTCCCATTCGGCCTCGGTCGGCAGCCTCGCCCCGGCCCAGCGCGCATAGGCATCGGCCTCGAACAGGCTCACATGGCACACCGGCGCATCGCCCTCGAGCGGCAGCATGCCGTGCAGCGTGAACTGTCGGCAGCCTCCCTCGTCTTCCCAGTAAAGCGGCGCCGCGATCCTGTGCGCTTGCAGCCAGTCCCAGCCCTCGGACAACCACAGCTCCGGCCGGCGATAGCCCCCGTCTCCGACGAAGGCCGCGTACTCGGCGTTGCTGACCGGCCGGCTTGCCAGGGCAAAGGCCCGGAGGTATTGCCGATGCCGCGGCGTCTCGTTGTCGAAGGCAAAGCCCGCGCCGTGGTGCCCGATCTCGAACAGGCCCGCGTCGAAGGCGACCCACTCGAGCGGCGCCGCGGCGGCGGCTGGGTTGCCGGCGCGGGCCGCTGCGTAAGCCGGCCTGAGGGGATTGCACGACAGAAGGTGCTTCACGTCGGTGAGGATCAACTCCTGGTGCTGCTGCTCGTGCTGGACTCCCAGCTCGAGCAACTCCTGCAGCCGGCTCGCCGCAACCGGACGCGCGAGCAGGGTGCCGGTTGCCGCGTCGACATGCGCGCGGTAGGCATGGATGTCGGCGAGCGACGGTCGCGACAGCAGTCCGCGCTGCGGCCGCGGGTGCTTGGCGCCGACGGAGTTGTAGTAGGAGTTGAACAGCACGCGATACGCCGCATCGAAGATCCGATATCCGGCAAGGTGCGGCTCGAGCACGAAGGTCTCGAAGAACCAGCTGGTGTGCGCCAGGTGCCATTTGACCGGGCTGGCATCGGCCATCGACTGGATGGCGCAGTCCTCCGCCGACAGCGGCGAGGCAAGCGCCATCGTTGCGGCGCGGACCGCGCGAAAGCGCGAAGCCAGCGGCGAGTCGGCCTGTCCGGCCGGCCATTCGGGTTGCAGCGGCAAGCGATCGTTCACAGGCAGGCGGATCTATCGGCTCGGCGTCGCCGCCCTACGATACGAAATCGGGCGGAGCGGGGCCATCGATGGTCAATCCACGGCGCAAGCGCTCCTGCCGAATCGCCGTCTCTCGAGTGCGCAGGCGGAGCGTGAAAGTGCGTGCGGCATCCACCCACTCGAGTCGCTGGCGCGTGGTCAGGCGCGCATAGGCATCGAGCTGCTCCGCGCTCACAACGTACCGGAATCCGCCTCGAATCGGCTCGACCATTAACGCTCCAGTTTCCTCAGGTGCTCGATGTCGTACCGGTCTTGCTCGCGGCCGGATTGGCCTTTCATCGCGATTAGATCCGGGATGGAAGCGACATCGATCGCAATCCCGTCGAGGTCGCGCACGACGCGCCGGCGGTATGCCGGTTCAAATTGGAGTTCAACGCCAAGCATCAAATCGACTGCGGGGACGCCGGCCTCCCCTGCGCGCAGGGCGAAGGCGATGGGGTTGCGCTGCTCGACCCATTCTTTTCTCTTGGCTGGGTCACCGAGCTCGGCCAACCGAACCGGCAGCACCGGGTGCAGCCCAAGCTCCTCGGCCGCGGCGATGAAATGATCCACGTTCTGGGGATCAAGCGCAATGATGACGTCGACGTCCATGGCCATCCTCGGAATGCCATGAATGTTGACCGCCAAACCACCGACCGGCAAATAGCGAACACGGTGCTCCGCCAGCGCCGCAAACAGCCTTTGGTAGAACATCGGCAGATTCTAGCTCACCGTTACGCGCGGCGGGCCGGCCACGAATTCGCCAATCCGCGCTGCCTGTTCAAAGCCTTCCGCGCGGAAGACCTCCAGTACGCTTGCGACTGCCTTCGGCGCGCAGGCGACAAGCAACCCGCCCGATGTCTGCGGGTCGGTCAGCACCACGCGCGCGATCGGGTCGTCGTTGCGCAGCATGACCTCCGCGCCGTAGCTCGCCCAGTTGCGTTCGGACGCGCCGGTGGCGATGCCCTCGCGCGCGAGCGCGACCACGCCCGGGTGCAGAGGCAGGCGCGCGAACTCGATCTGCGCGCCCACGGCCGAACCGCGGCACATTTCGAGCACATGCCCAAGCAGGCCGAAACCGGTGACATCGGTCAGGGCGTGCACCGAGGGCATGCGACCGAGCGCGATCCCTGGGGTGTTGAGTTGCGTCGTGCTCCCGAGCATCGCCGCGTAGTGCGCCGCGCTGAGCCCTCCGCGCTTGAGCGCAGCGCTGTAGATACCGACCCCGAGCGGCTTGCCCAGGATGAGCGCATCGCCCGCTTCGGCGCCAACGTTGCGGCGCAGCCGCCTCGGGTCGACGATGCCGATCGCCACCAGGCCGTAAATGGGCTCGACCGAGTCGATCGTGTGCCCGCCGGCGATCGGGATACCCGCCTTGGCGCAGATCGCCTCGCCGCCATCGAGCACGCGGCGAATGGTCGCCAGCGGCAGCTCGTTGACCGGCATGCCGACCAGCGCCAGTGCGAACAGCGGCGTCGCGCCCATGGCATAAATATCGGAAATGGCGTTGGTCGCCGCAATGGCGCCGAAGTCGAACGCATCGTCGACGATCGGCATGAAGAAATCGGTGGTGGCGACAATCGCCTGGGTTTCGTTGATGCGATAGACCGCGGCGTCGTCCGCGGTCTCGATGCCGACCAGCAGCTCGGGCGGCACGATGCCGCGCGGCGCCTTGGCGAGGATCTCGCGCAGCAGCGCCGGGGCGACCTTGCAGCCGCAACCGCCGCCGTGGCTTAACTGGGTGAGGCGCAGGTCGGTGCGATCGGGGGCGTTCATCGGCGGGTGCCAGGGCGCGCGGGCCCATTCTATGCTTCCTGGGCTTTCGACAGCGCGAAGGCGATTGCCTGGCGGGCCGCCGCAAGCGGCCGGCGCAGGGTGCGGGCGGCGCTCAGGCCAGACTTAAAAACCCTATCCCTAGTAGTTGAAAGCTAAAGGCTTTTCAGGAATGCGCCGGTAGCGTAGGATGGCGCCACTTTTGAGGACACGGTACCGGTCTTGGAGCCTCGTGCAGGAACAGGGTGGCAAGGCGGTGGTCGGTAGGTATATGACCGGATGCGTCCTTTAGACGGAGGGGCATTGAAGCCAACGGATATCGCCAATCCCGAGTACTTTCACAAGGTCGTCGACTGCCAGTGGGCGTGCCCCGCGCACACACCGGTTCCCGAATACATTCGCCTGATCGCGGCCGGTCGCTACAGCGACGCCTACCTGGTCAACTGGCATTCGAACGTTTTCCCCGGCATTCTCGGCCGCACCTGCGACCGGCCCTGCGAGCCGGCGTGCCGGCGCCGACGCGTGGAGGAGGGTGCCCCCGGCGCAGAGGGCGACCACGCGGCCCCGAAGCCCGAGCCGGTGGCGATCTGTCGCCTCAAGCGCGTGGCCGCCGACCTGAAGGACGATATCCGGCATCGGCTGCCCAAGCGTGCGGCGCGAAGGAACGGCAAGCGCATCGCGCTCGTCGGCGCCGGTCCGGTGTCGCTCACCGTCGCGCGCGACCTCGCGCCGCTCGGCTACGAATGCGTCGTCTACGACGCGGACGCGCAGGCCGGCGGCATGATTCGCAGCCAGATCCCCCGCTTCCGCCTGCCCGAGTCGGTCATCGACGAGGAGGTCGGCTACATCCTCGGCCTGGGCATCGAGTTTCGCGCCGGAGAGCGCATCGACAGCCTGAAGGGGCTGCTCGCGGGCAACGGCAGCGCCTACGACGCGATTTTCGTCGGCAGCGGCGCGCCGCGCGGGCGCGACCTCGACCTCCCCGGGCGCCGTGAAGCGGCCCGGCACATCCACATCGGCATCGACTGGCTGTCGAGCGTCGCCTTCGGCCACACATCCAGGATCGGCAAGCGCGTGATCGTGCTCGGCGGCGGCAACACGGCCATGGATTGCTGCCGCAGCTCGCGCCGCCTTGGCGGCGAGGACGTGAAAGTCATCGTGCGCTCCGGCTTCGACGAGATGAAGGCCTCGCCCTGGGAGAAGGAAGACGCCATGCACGAGGGCATCCCGATCATCAATTACCACGTGCCCAAGGCCTTCATTCACGACCACGGCAAGCTCACCGGGGTGACCTTCGAGAAGGTCGCCGCGAGCTACGACCCGAGCGGCCGCAGGCAGCTGCTGCCCACGGGCGAGCCCGAGGTGCATTTCGCCTGCGACGACGTGCTCGTCGCCGTGGGTCAGGAAAATGCCTTCCCCTGGATCGAGCGCGATGCCGGCGTCGAATTCGACCGCAACGGCCTGCCGGTGCTCGACCCGGTGACGCTGCAGTCGACGCAGCCGAAGGTGTTCTTCGGCGGGGACGCCGCCTTCGGACCGAAGAACATCATCTGGGCGGTGGCGCATGGCCATGAAGCCGCGATCTCGATCGACGCGTTTTGCCGCGGCGCGGATCTGAAGCAGCGCCCGCCGCCGATATTCAACCTGCTGTCGCAGAAGATGGGCATCCACGAGTGGAGCTACGACAACGCCATCTCCAACGATGCGCGCTACAAGGTGCCGCTCAAGGACAAGGTGATCGCGCTCAAGCACATCGGCATGGAAGTCGAGCTCGGGTTCGACGCCACGCAGGCCTACGCCGAAGCGGAGCGCTGTCTCAACTGCGACGTGCAGACGGTTTTTGCACCGGGTCTGTGCATCGAGTGCGACGCCTGTGTCGACATCTGCCCGATGGACTGCATCACCTTCACCTCCGACGGCGAGGAGGCCGACCTGCGCGGGCGGCTCAATGCGCCGGCGCACAATCTGACCCAGGCCCTGTACGTGGCCGGGGGCCTCAAGACCGGCCGGGTGATGGCCAAGGATGAAGACGTCTGCCTGCACTGCGGGCTGTGCGCCGAGCGCTGTCCGACCGGCGCGTGGGACATGCAGAAGTTCTTCCTCGAGCCGGCGCAGGCGCACGACTGCCACCGCCGCGCGCTCGCCAAGCCAAGCCAGGGTGCGGCGTTGAGCCGCGCCGCCGACTGATGCCGCCTGCCGTCACCCCGATCCAGCGCGTCAACGACTTCGTCGTCAAGTTCGCCAACGTCAACGGCTCGGGCTCGGCGTCGGCGAACCTGCTGTTCGCCAAGTCGATCCTGCGCATGGGCGTCCCGGTCGCGCCGCGCAACATCTTTCCGTCGAATATCCAGGGCTTGCCGACCTGGTTCGAAGTGCGCGTTTCGGAAGCGGGCTGGCGCGGGCGCCGCGGCGGCGTCGACCTGATGGTGGCGATGAACCCGCAGACCTGGGACCAGGACCTGAAGGAGATCGAGCCGGGCGGGTACCTGTTCTACGACTCGACCAAGGCGCTGCCGCCGGCCAGGTTCCGCGACGACATCACTGTCATCGGCATGCCGCTGACCGAGATCTGCAACCGCCAGTACTCCGACGCCAGGCAGCGGCAGCTGTTCAAGAACATCATCTATGTGGGCGCGCTGTCGGCCCTGCTGGAGATCGAGCCGGAGGCGATCGCCGAGCTCATCGGTGAGCTCTACAAGGGCAAGGAGGCGCTGCTCAAGCCCAACGTGCAGGCCATGCACATGGGCCGCACCTACGCGCAGAATGAACTCGACGTGCCGCTGGGGATCCGGATCCGGCGCGCCAACGCGGTGGGCGAGAAGATCTTCATCGAGGGCAACAGCGCCGCCGCGCTCGGCTGCGTCTACGGCGGCGCCACGGTCGCAGCCTGGTACCCGATCACGCCCTCGTCGTCGCTGGCCGAAGCCTTCGCCCGCCATTGCCGCCGCTTTCGCACTGAGGCCGCCACCGGCAAGGCGCGCTACGCCATCGTCCAGGCGGAGGATGAGCTCGCCTCGATCGGCATCGTCATCGGCGCCGGCTGGAACGGCGCGCGCGCCTTCACCTGCACCTCGGGTCCGGGCATCTCCCTGATGCAGGAGTTCATCGGCCTGGGCTATTTCGCCGAAATCCCCGCCGTCATCTTCGACATCCAGCGCGGCAGCCCGTCGACGGGCATGCCGACGCGGACGCAACAGGCGGACCTGCTCTCCTGCGCCTACGCCTCGCACGGCGACACCAAGCACGTGCTGATTTTTCCGCACGACCCGAAGGAGGCGTTCGAATTCGCCGCGCTGTCGTTCGATCTTGCCGAACGCCTGCAGACGCCCGTGTTCGTGATGATGGATCTGGAGATCGGCATGCAGGACTGGCTGTGCGAGCCGCTCACCTGGGACGACACGCGCCGGCTCGATCGGGGCAAGGTGATGACCTATGCCGACCTCGAGTCGGGCACGGATTTCGGCCGCTACCTCGACGTCGATGGCGACGGGGTCCCGTACCGCACGCTGCCGGGGACCCATCCGCAGCGGGGGTCGTATTTCACCCGCGGCTCGACCAAGGACCGGTATGCGCGCTACACCGAGGACGGCGCAATCTACGTCGACAACATGCAGCGGCTGCTGCGCAAGTTCGAGACGGCCAAGCAGTACCTGCCGAAGCCGGTGCGCAAGGACGCCGCGCAGAAGACCCGCTTCGCCGCCATCTATTTCGGCTCGACCGCGCCGGCGATGGAGGAGGCGCTCGCGGCGCTGGCCGGGCAAGGCGTCCACCTCGACACGCTGCGCATTCGCGCCTTTCCGTTCCACGACGAGATCGCCGATTTCATCGCCGATCATGAGCACGTGTACGTCATCGAGCAGAACCGCGACGCACAGATGCGCATGCTGCTCGTCAACGAGCTCGCCGTCGACGCCGCCAAGCTCATCCCGGTCCTGCACTACGACGGCACGCCGATCACCGCGCGCATGATCCTGCGCGAGATCGGCGAGAGCCTCGCCATGTTCAACGTGACGCCGCTGCGAAAGGTCGCGCCGTGACCTATCTTGCCAAGCCCCGGTTGCATCATCCCGAGCTGCCGAAGAACAAGCTCGGCTACACTCATCGCGACTACGAGGGTACGGTGTCGACGCTGTGCGCGGGTTGCGGGCACGACTCGATCTCGGGGGCGATCATCCAGGCTTTCTTCGAGCTCGATATCCCGCCGCATCGCGTGGCCAAGCTCTCCGGCATCGGCTGTTCGTCGAAGACGCCGACCTATTTCCTGGGCAGGTCGCATGGCTTCAACAGCGTGCACGGGCGCATGCCGTCGGTGCTGACCGGCGCCAACCTGGCCAATCGCGACCTGATCTACCTCGGCGTGTCCGGCGACGGCGACTCGGCATCGATCGGTCTTGGCCAGTTCGCGCACGCGCTGCGCCGCGGTGTCAACATGGTCTACATCGTCGAGAACAACGGTGTCTATGGCCTCACCAAGGGGCAGTTCTCGGCTACCGCCGACAAGGGATCGAAGTCCAAGCGCGGCGCGATCAACAACGACGAGCCCATCGACATGGTGATGCTCGCGCTGCAGCTTGGCGCGAGCTTCGTGGCACGCAGCTTCTCCGGCGACAAGGAACAGCTCGTGCCGCTGATCCGGGTGGCGGTCGCGCACCAGGGCGCCGCCTTCATCGACGTCATCTCGCCCTGCGTCGCCTTCAACAACCATCCCGGGTCGACCAAGAGCTACGACTTCGTGCGCGAGCACAACGATGCCGTCAACCGACTCGACTTCATGCTCCCCCGCGCCGAGATCACGGCCGACTACGCGCCCGGAACGGTGCAGGACGTGGTGCAGCACGACGGCACGGTGCTGCGCCTGCGCAAGCTGCACGCCGATTACGACGCGGGCGACCGCAGCGCGGCGGTGACCTATCTGCAGCAGCGCCGGGAGGCGGGCGAAATCGTCACCGGCCTGCTCTATGTTCGCCCCGACGCCGACGACCTGCACCGGCTCCTCAACACCGTTGATGTACCGCTCAATGGGCTCAGCGAGGCAGAGCTGATCCCCGGCGCGGCCGCGCTCGAGAAGTTCAACGCGTCGCTGCGCTGACGCGGCTTCGCTTCGCCTGCCTGCCCCGCCCGGGGCTGTCTTTCGCCATTGGCGCACGCTTGGTCGCGATGCGACCGGTGCCACAGCGGCGCCGCCGCCGTCGCCAGGCGGCGACACGTTCTGGCGTGCGCTTCGCGCCGCGCGCTGAGCAGGTACAATTTGAGCCATGCGCGTCTTCTGGCGAACGCTGACCGTACTCGGCGCGGTGGTCGTGCTGCTGCTCGTGGCGGTGGCGATCGCGATTCGCAGCGTCGACGTCAGGCAGTTCATCGGCCCGATCGAGCAGCGCGTGAAGGCCGCCACCGGCCGCGATCTCGAGGTGCGCGGCGGGATTCACCTCAAGCTCGGGCTGGAGCCTAAGCTCGTGGTCGAGGATGTGGCCTTCGGCAACGCGCCGTGGGCCAAGCAGCCGCAGATGCTGACCGCCAAACAGGTCGAGGCGAGCGTTGCGCTCCTGCCGCTGTTGCGTAAGCATTTCGAGGTGACTCGCCTGAAGCTGATCGCGCCGACCATCGCGCTGGAAACCGATGCCGCCGGCAAGGGCAACTGGGAATTTGCGCCGCCGCAGGGTGCGGCGCAGGGCAATGCTTCGGCGCCCTCCGGCGGAACCCTGAGCGATTTCGCCGTGGGCGACATCGCCATCTCCGACGGCGCGGCCACCTATCGCGACGGCAAGACCGGCGAGGTGACGAACATTGTCATCGAGAACCTGACCGTGCATGCGCGCGACCCGGGCTCGCCGATCAGCGGCAGTTTTCGTGGCCGCGTCAACGATACGGCAGTGGCCCTCGAAGGCGATTTGGGCCCGCCCGAGCAGTTGCTGCGCAAGCGCTGGCCCTATCCGATCGCGGTGCAGGGTGAGATCGGCGGCAAGAAGGCATCCATTGGCACGCGACTGACCATGCAAGGCAACCTCGTCACCCTCGACGAATTGAAGCTGGCTTCCGGGTCGAGCACGCTCACTGGCAAGCTCGCCGTGCTTACCGGCGGCGTGCGCCCGAAGGTGACACTCACGCTCGATGCGCCGACGTTCTCGGTCGCCGATTTTGCCTGGCCGGTGAATGCTGCGGCCGCCCCCAGGGCGACGGCGCACTCGAATTACCTGTTCAGCGAGCAGCCCATCGACCTTGCCGCCCTGAAGGGCGTCGATGCCGAGGGCGAAATCGCGATCGGCGCGCTGACGTTGGCGGAGGGCCGGCGCCTCGACCAGGTGCGGATCAAGCTGACGCTCGCCAACGGCAAGCTCGAGGTGCCCTCTGTGCAGGCGACCGCCTTCGGCGGCACGCTCGCCGGCCGGGTGGAGCTCGACGCGACCCGCGCCCCGGACGCGGCGCTGACGGTGCATGCGCAAGCGCAGAACCTCGACCTGGGCGCACTGCTGGCTGCGGCCGGCGTGAAACGCGAGCTGCAAGGCGGCAAGACCGAAGTCAAGGCCGACGTAAGCGCGCGTGGCGCATCACCGCGGCAGTGGGCGAGCAGCGCCAGCGGCACCGTGCTCGCCGTGGCCGGACCGGCCACGGTGGTCACTCCCAAGGGCGCCACGGACGTTGCGCTCGATCGGCTGCTGCAAGCGATCAATCCGTTCCGCGGTGTCGATGCGACGACCGACCTGCGCTGCGCGGTCGTACGCCTGCCGCTCAAGGACGGCGTGGCCACGATCGACCGCAGTATCGCGGTGGAGACGAGCAAGGTCGGCGCGACCGCCAGCGGGACGCTCGACTTTCGCACCGAGACGCTCGATCTTTCGATCAAGCCGCAGGTCCGGCAGGGAGTTGCCATTGCCGTACCCCAGGTCGCCGAGCTGGTGCACTTCCGCGGCCCTCTTCGTTCGCCCTCGGTCGGGATCGACGCGACGGCTACCGCCGAGACGGTCGCCCGCCTCGGCGCTGCGGTATACACCGGCGGCTTGTCGATCCTTGGCGAATCGCTGTATGCGAAGGCGCAGGGCGATCCGGGCGCGCCGTGTCAGATCGCCCTCGGGCGCGGCACCGGCGCGAGCGCCGCCGCGGCGAAGCCCGCCGCTGCCAACCCGAGCGCAGCCGGCCGCGTTGGTAACGCGGTCGGGCATCTGTTCGGCCGCTGACATCGCGTCGCGGCGCCACCGCCCCATCCTGTCAGCGTATCGCCGCTTCGTCCGCGTGTCGCCGTTAACCACGCGTTGAGCAGTGCCGCTCTGCAAAGCGAGTAGAATGGCCTCCATAGATCGTCTTCATGGCGTACCGATTCGGGCGCGCCGCATAAGGACTTAGACGGCGCGCCCTTCTTGCAAGCGCTCAACACGAAGGGGGGAAGTTATGTTCAAAGCATTGAAGATCATGCCCGTCATGACATCGCCAACGAAGGTAACGACGAAGAGATTTCTTGGGGCCGCGACCTTGGCCGCCTCCATGACCTTTGCCACGGTGGCGCAAGCCCAGATCATCATTAGCGGCAACGATGAAAAGGCGAACTGCAGCGAGGGTTGTCAACCGGTCGCCAACTCGCCCGGCAAGGATACTGTGTCGATCATCGACATCCGCAACCGCGTTCAGCCGCGTGTCGTCGCGACATTGCCGCTGGTTAACACCGTCATCGGGCCGCCGACCAACCTCGCGATCACACCCGACCAAACGCTGGCGATCGTCGTCAATTCGCTCGCCCCCGTGCAGGATGGCAACACGTGGAAGTTGGTGCCGGACGATGAGGTCTTCGTCATTGATCTGACGGCGAAGCCACCCGCGGTCATCGCCACGCTCCACGCCGGGAAACAGGCTTCGGGTATGGCGATCAACCGCGACGGCACATTGGCACTCATCGCCAACCGCGCCGAGAACACGGTCAGCGTGCTGACCATTGCCGGCAAGGACGTCAAGATCGTGGACAAGATCGCGCTGGCGCCGGAGGGAGCTGCGAGCCAGCAGGTATCGGCGGTGGCGATCACCCCCGATGGCAAGCATGCGCTGGTGACTAAGGCGCTCGCCAACAAGGTCGCGCTGCTCGACATCGAGGGCACCAAGGTGACCTATAAGGGCTACGATATGACGACCGGCATCTTTCCCTACAACGTGCAGATCACGCCGGACGGGAAACTCGGCCTCGTCAACAACAACGGCGGCGGTGGCGCTTCGGACGGTCAAGTGGATACGCTGGCGGTGATCGACATGGAGATGGACCCGCCGCGCGTCGTCGATCAAGTTGTGGTAGGCGACGGACCCGAAGGCTTGGCGGTGAGCCCCGCGGGCGGCTACGCCGCCTCGATCGTCCTCAACGGCGCGGGCAACGTGCCCAAGACTGCCTTCTTCCACCGTGAGCATGGCTTGGTTTCGCTACTTAAGATCGACGGCAAGAAAGTGCACAAGGTATCGGAAACCGAGGTTGGCGGCTTGCCCGAAGGTGCGGCGTTTAGCCCGGACGGAGATTATCTCTATGTTGGGAACTTCCTCGATTCCGACATCACTGTCCTGCATTTGGTGGGTAACAGCCTCATACCCGTCGGCTCGCTCAAGCTCGCCGGCCATTCCGGTTCGCTGCGCGGCAATACGCCTTGAGCGGCGACCGCAGCCGCTCGAGGTGGATGCGCCAAGCCGGGACTCGAACCTCAAATAGCGAAAAATCGCTTTTGGGCAATGCTGTTGACGAAGTGATCTTGCCGCGCCGCCGCGCTGCATTGAGGGATTCTTGTCGCTGAGGTGCTGTTCCGCGCTCCCCTCAGGTGGCCATCGGGTGCGCTTGCGCAATCGCGACGGCGGCCGATTGCGCCAGCGGCAGCGCCTCATTTCACCGGGCCGACGCGAGATGTTGTCGTCATGCCTTTGTCTTGCTCGCGATTTCCCAGCATCGCCTCGAGGCGCAGGCGCGCGATGTGGGCGATTTGCGTCAGCGCCTCGGCAACCTCCGAATCACGATCCTGTCCAAGGCGCTCGGCGAAGCGCTCGATGATGGCGTTGCGGTCGAGGCCCTTGACCGCAAAGATGAACGGAAACCCGAACTTGCTGTTGTAGGCGTCATTGAGCGCGGCCGGCGCGCGAACTCCTCCGCCGCGCAGTGCATGAGCCAGGCGGCGGATTGCTCGTCGCGGGAAGCGACGGTGAGCGCGTCGCCGACGGCCGCCTTGCCGGCGAGCTCCGGATGGGCGCGGATGAGCGCGAGCTGCTTGTCTTCGGTCGCCGCGGAGAGATCCTCGACCATCGCCGCGTGCAGCACACTGGCCTCCGCGCCTTCCTCGTAATTGAGCACGATCTGCACCGCGATGCGTGCGTTCCCGGGCCACGCGGGTGCGGAGGACGCGGGCCGTAGCTTTCATGTCGCGCGGGTAACGTTCGGCGGCGGCCATCGTCGTTGTCGTTGAATGCATGCGGCTGGAATAGAATACCGCGCAAACGGGAGAAATTCGCTTGGGCCGACTGACCACGCACGTGCTCGACACCGCGCGCGGCAAGCCGGGTGCGGGCATGGCGGTGACGCTGTTGCGCCGCGCCGGCGATCGCCGCGAAATGCTCAGGGCGGGGACAACCAATGCCCATGGTCGCGCCGCGGTGGCATTGCTCGAGGGGGATGCGCTGCGCCCGGGCCGCTACCGCCTCGTGTTCGCCGCGGGAGCGTATTTCCGCCGTCTCGGCCTGGTTCTGCCCGATCCGCCATTCGGCGTCGCCGACCCTGCCGCGGCCTATCACGTGCCGTTGCCTGTCTCGCCGTGGAGTTACTCGACCTATCGCGGTAGCTAGGGCGCGGGCGCGATGGAAGCCTACGCAAGCGACTGGCTGCAGCTGATCGTCCGCTGGGTGCATCTGATCACCGGCATCGCCTGGATCGGGGCCTCGTTCTACTTCGTCTGGCTCGACAACCATCTGCAGCCGCCGCGGGACGAGGCCGGCAAAGACCGCGGCGTCGGCGGCGAGCTGTGGGCGGTGCAGGGCGGCGGGTTCTACGTCGTGCGCAAATTCCGCGTCGCTCCGGAGACGCTGCCCGCCACGCTGCACTGGTTCAAGTGGGAGGCCTACTGGACCTGGATCACCGGCTTCGCACTGCTGGTCCTGATGTATTACCTGCATGCGCCGGCGTATCTGATCGACACGAGCGTTGCCGACCTCTCGCCGCTGCAGGCGATCGGCATCAGCGTGGTGCTGCTCGTCGTCGGCTGGCTCTTCTACGACCAGCTGTGCAAGCGCCTGGGCCTCGGCCGCGATGCATGGATTGCGCTCGCCATGATCGTGTTCGTCGCCCTGACCGCATGGGGCCTGTCACGGCTTTTCAGCGGCCGTGCGCTGTACATCCAGATCGGCGCCATGCTGGGCACGATCATGGCCGCCAACGTGGCGCACGTCATCATCCCGTCGCAGCGCAGGCTGGTCGCGGCGAAGGAGCGCGGCGTCGCACCCGAAGCGCAGGACGGCCTGCGCGGCATGCAGCGATCCGTGCACAACAACTACTTCACGCTGCCGGTGCTGTTCACCATGATCAGCAACCACTATCCGCAGACCTATGGCCATCCGCGAGGCTGGCTGGTGCTGGTGGTGATCCTGCTGCTGGCCGCCTACGTGCGGCACTTCTTCAACCTGCGGCACAAGGGCCGCACGGTCTGGGCGATTCCGCTCACCGCGGCGCTTGGCGCGCTGGCGCTTGCGATCGCGATCGCGCCGGCCAAACCGCAGGCGAGCGCCGCGGTGCCCGCATTCGCCCAGGTGCAGGCCATCGTCGCCCAGCGCTGCGTGTCGTGCCACGCCGAGCGGCCGACGCAGCAAGGCTTCGCCGTCGCGCCCAAGGACGTCAAGCTCGACTCCCCGGAGCGCATCGTCGCCAATGCGCAGAAGATCTATGAGCAGGTGGTTGCGACGCGAACGATGCCGATCGGCAATCTGACTGCCATGACCGACGAAGAGCGAAAGACGATAGCCGCCTGGTTTACGGCCGGTGCGGGGCGACGCTAACATCGTGGCGAGGGCATCCGCAGCCAGCAACCGCCCGCACCGTTCTCGCGCCCCCTCAACGCTCCCGGCGCAGCGCCGGCCCGCACCCGGACAGGGCGGCATTCAACGCCCCGTCTCGAGCCAAGCGAGCGCTTTTTCCTTGTCGTCCAGGGCGAAATGCCTCACCTCCGCGCCGACGAAGTGCGCGATGATGCTTGGCATGATCGTCAGGAACTCGCTATCGGTCACCGCGGCGACGCGCCCTATGTAGCGGTGGTGCTCACCGACGAATTTCAGGTGCGAAAGGAGCCCTTCGAAGTTCTTCCAGCCGGGGAACAGCTTCGCGTAGATCATCAGGCCAGTGAGCTTTCCCTTGGCGGCGATGAATGGATCAACTTCCTGGGCGACGAGCTCGAAGTCCGCTTTCTCCAGCGGCCCCTGGGGCGTCACGATAAGGATGCCCCGGTCACGCAGCAGTTCGAAATGGATCATGAGTGCTTTCGTTTCGGATGAGTGGATTTGCGCTCCGCGGCGCCATCGACAGGCTTAGGCTCCAACATGCTCACCGCCGTCTTGGCCACCTGCAGCGTATCGAAATAGGCGTACCCGGCCACGGCCGCGGCGCCGATGACCGGCAGCCAGCGGCTTGCGCTGGTGCCGGCGACGCGCTGCGTGAGCGACAGGCCGACCCCGCCCACAACGCTGCGCAGCGCTCCGCCCGATACCTGGCGCATGACGAAGCGCTCGCCGGCACGCACGGCAAAATCGCGCGCTACGTGGCTCGCCGCGTGCCGAAACAGGCAGTACAGCAAGTGCGTGCGCGTGAGCTGCATGTCCTTGCCGTAGAGTCCGGCGATGTCGGCGACGAGCTGCGCCTGAATGCGCCAGATCGCCACCAGGTCGGGGAGCACCGTGAGCAAGCCGAGGATGCCTGGCGGTAGCGCGAGCGTGCCGGAAAGCGCCGCGGCCCGGGCGGCTGCCCGGCGCGCCAGGCGGCGTGCTGCGGCCGCCGGCGCGTCGACCGCGCGCTCGCGACTCGCCGGGACGCCCGCAACGATGTTCTCGATGGCGTCGACAACGTCGCCGACCAACGGTTGCACCGCGAGGGAGGAATGCGCCATGGCATCGCTAGTATACGGGTTACAATCGCCGCCATAAGACCTTGGGAGGAGCGATGCGCACCACGCATCGGACCCGTGCGCGCGATGGCGACCAACGGCCTTCGGCGGTGAAACGTACGGCGCCGATTCTGCCTTACGCGGGGTCGCGCACCGGATATGTGGAGTACGACCCCGGCGCGGTCGGCGCCGCGCTCCAGGCCGCGGCGCTCATCGAGTCCGCGGTGCCATGGGTGGAAGTCGAACACATCGGCAGCACCGCGGTGCCCGACTGTGCCGGCAAAGGCATCGTCGACCTGATGGCGCTGTATCCGGCGGGCAAGCTCGAGGCGACGCGCGCAGCGGTAGACCGCATCGGGTTTCAGCGCCAAAAGGCAGGCCATATTTTTCCCGAGGAGCGGCCGATGCGCGTGGGCGCGATCGAACACGATGGCAAGCGCTATCGCCTGCACCTGCACTTGATCGGCATGAACAGCCCGGAAAGGGAGACGCTGCGCCGCTTTCGCGACGCGCTGCGCGCCGATCCGGCGCTGCGCGACGCCTATCAGGCCAAGAAGCGCGCGATTTTGCGCTCCGGCCTGCGCGAGCCCAGGGATTACACCCACGCCAAGGGCGAGTTCATCAGCTCGGTCATCGGCCGGCGTTGACCATGGCCGCCCCGCGCGTATTCGGCTTTGCCGGCTGGTCCGGCAGCGGCAAGACGACCCTCATCGAACAGTTGATCCCGCGCTTCGGCGTGCAGGGCCTGACCGTGTCGCTGGTCAAGCACGCGCATCACGAGTTCGATCTCGACCAACCGGGCAAGGATTCGTTCCGCCACCGCGAGGCGGGCTGCCGGGAGGTCCTGGTAACCTCGTCCGTGCGCTGGGCTCTGCAGCATGAACTGCGGGGGCGGCCGGAACTCACCCTGGATCAGGCCCTCCAACACCTGGCGCCGTGCGACCTGGTGCTGGTGGAGGGTTTCAAGGCCGCGCCGATTGCCAAGCTCGAGGTATACCGGGCAAGCGTCGGCAAGCCTTTGCTGCATCCGCACGATGCGAAGATCGTCGCCGTGGCGAGCGATGCGCCGCTGGCGAGCGCTCTGCCGGTGCTGCCGCTGGGGGATCCTGACGTTGTTGCAACATTTATACTGCGCCGCCTGGGCTTGGTGGGGGTTCGGAATTGACTTGGGCATAGGGCCGGCGTAAGGTGAATTCAGGTGCATATCCCTGTGTATTCAGGGTGCATGGAAAGTGGATGGCGGGGCTGAAAGCCGTGAAAAAACAAATTGTTATGGGGATTCTTGGCGCGGCGCTGGCGATTGGCGTCGGTGCGCCGGCGACCGCCCAGAGCGGCTTTTACGGCGGCGTGTCGATGCGCGACGGCGGGGCGGCGGTGAGCGGCCTGGTCTTGGGCGACCTGCCGCTGGCCTGGAGCCGGTTCGGCGCCCCTGTCGCCGACGACACCAACCAGCGCTCGCTGGTCTTTGGCGGCTATCGCTGGCACAACGATGTCGCGGTCGAGGCGGCAATCAACACCTCGACCCCGGATCAGTACACTCTGCGCCCGAGCAGCGCGGGTTTGAACATCGGGCCCGGACTGGGCTTGAGCCTCAGTGAGGTCGCCAGCCGCTCCTGGAACGCCGACGTCTACACCAGCTGGGAAATGATTCGTCGCCTGTCGCTCTACGGTCGCGTAGGTTACTCGCAAGGCGACGTGCGCACGCTCTATTCCGGGGTATCGCTCGTGCAGGGCGACCCGCATCACCAGCTCTACGGCGTCAATTACGGTGTCGGCTTGCGCTACGATGTGACCCATTCGCTGGGACTGCGCGTCGAGTACGCGCGCTTCGGCCGCTTCGCCGGGGAAACGCCGTTGAGCGGCACCATGCCCGATTCCGATCAACTCACCGTCGGAGTGCAATACCGGTTCTAGGCTGCATCTTCAGCTGCACACGCCGGCGGAGAGCTACCGCCGGCGTTTTTGTTTGCGCTGCCCCGCGTTAAGATGCAGGTGTGATCACCCTTGTCTACCTCGCCCGCCTGCGTGAAGCGCTCGGCGCGGCCGCAGAGAAAATCGAATTGCCGGGCGAAGTCCGCACGGTGGATGCGCTGCTTGCCTGGCTGCGCACGCGCGGCGGGGCCTGGGCGGCGGAGCTCGCGCCCGGCCGCGCGGTGCGGGTGGCCGTCAATTACGACATGGCGCGCGCCGACACGCCGGTCAAGGCGGGCGACGAAGTCGCATTTTTTCCGCCGGTTACCGGCGGCTAGGGGTAACGCCGTGCCGGTCCGCGTACAGGCCGAGGATTTCGACATCGCGCGCGAGATTGCGGCGTTGCGCGGCAACGACGCACGGGTGGGCGCGGTCGCGGCGTTCGTGGGCCTCGTCCGCGACGTCAACGACGCCGCCGCCGTGACCACGCTCACGCTCGAGCACTATCCGGGCATGACCGAGAAGGCCCTGCAGGGCATCGTCGACCAGGCCAGGACGCGTTGGGACGTCCACGACGTGCTCGTCATTCACCGCGTCGGGGAACTCAAGCCCACCGACCAGATCGTGCTCGTGGTCGTGACCGGAGCGCATCGCGGCGAGGCGTTCGCCGCCTGCGAGTTCATCATGGACTATCTCAAGACCCGCGCCCCGTTCTGGAAGAAGGAGCAGACGCCCGACGGCGAGCGCTGGGTCGAGGCGCGCGCGAGCGACGACGAAAAAGCGGCACGGTGGTAGTCGCGCCTGTACTGCAATCCCTCCAGGAGCGCGGCGCGGGGACTTTGGGGGCCCGCGCCGTGCCATTCGCGCCATGGCCGCCGCTCTGATCGCCATCGACTGGGGCACGAGCAGCGCCCGCGCCTATCGACTCGATGCGCGCGGGCGCATCCTCGCAAAGAGCAGCGCGCCGCTGGGCGTGCAAAGGATCGCCGCCGGCGGCTTCCCGGCCGCCCTGAAGAGGCTCCTCGGCGGTCGCGCCGACCCGGGCGTGCCGCTGCTTGCCTGCGGCATGATCGGCAGCCGCCAGGGCTGGATCGAGGTGCCGTACCGCGAATGCCCGGCTGATCGCGCGGCGATCGCGGCGGCCCTTACCCCGGTGCCCGGAACGCGGCTTGCCATCGTGCCGGGTCTTGTCTACCGCGATGCCCACGGCGTTGCCGACGTCATGCGCGGCGAGGAAACGCAGATTCTGGGCACGTTCGGGGACGAGTCGGAATCTCCGGTCGCGCCGCGCTTGGTCGTGCTGCCCGGGACCCACAGCAAGTGGGCCCGGGTCGGCCGCGGCGGCATCGAGGCTTTCGCCACGTTCATGACCGGTGAACTGTATGCGCTGCTGCGCGAGCACAGCATTCTCGCGCGCCTGGCCAGCGCCGAAAGTCGCGACGCCACGGCCTTTGCGCGCGGGGTGCGCGCAAGCCTGCGCCAAGCGGCGGCGCTGTCCCACGATCTGTTCTCGGCGCGTACGCTCGTCCTCACCGGAGCGCTTGCGCCCGAAGGCGTGGCCGACTACCTTTCGGGTTTGCTGCTCGGCGCCGAGATTGCCGCGGCGCGGCGCTGGGCGCAACGCCATGCGGCGAAGGGGGGAGCGGTGACCTTGGTCGGAGACGCAGGGCTGTGCGCGCGCTATCGGCGCGCGCTCGCCCTGGCCGGATTCGCGGCGGCGCGGGGACCCTCCGAGGCGGCAGCGCGCGGCCTGTGGCGAATTGCGCGTGACGCGGGGATGCTGGCGTGAATCCGATTGCCCTGCGCCCTTACCTCACGCCGCTGCCTCTGGTCGCGGTGCTGCGCGGCATCACCGCGGTCGAGGTCGACGCCGTCGGCGCAGCCCTGGTCGACAACGGGTTCCGCATCCTCGAGGTACCGCTCAACTCGCCGGACCCGTTCGAAAGCATCGGCCGGCTGGCGCGCGGATTCGGCACGCGCTGCCTGGTCGGCGCCGGTACGGTGCTGCGCGTCGCCGACGTAGCGCGCGTCGCCGATGCGGGTGGAGCGCTCATCGTCATGCCGCACGCCGACGTCGCGGTCGTGCGCGAGGCCAAGCGTCGCGGCCTGGTCTGCCTGCCCGGGGTGGCCACGGTCACCGAGGCTTTTGCGGTACTCGATGCCGGTGCCGACGGCCTGAAGATGTTTCCGGCGGAACAACTTGCGCCGGCGGTGCTCAAGGCCTGGCGCGCCGTGCTGCCCAGGGACACGCTGGTGTTCCCGGTCGGCGGCATCCGGCCCGACAACATGGCGCCGTACTGGGCGGTTGGCGCCAACGGCTTCGGCACCGGCTCGCAACTGTATCAGCCCGGCGCCGCCGCCGCGGCCGTACGCACCACCGCCGCCCAATACGCCGCGGCATTCGCCGCGTTGCCGGCGCGATGATGATGAGCGGCGCGCGCTTCGATCTGGTGGCACTGGGCGACCCGCTCTTTGAGTTCGACCAGAGGCGCTGCGCCGGCGGCGATTACGCACCGAGCTTTGGCGGCGACACGTCCAACTGTGCGGTCGCCGCGGCCAGGCTGGGCGCGTGTAGCGCGTACGTGACGCGGCTTGGCGACGATGCGTTCGGCCGCATGTTCCTCGATCTGTGGCGGCGCGAGGGCGTGGACGCGAGCGGCGTGACCATCGACGCCGACGCACCCACCGGCCTGTATTTCGTTGCCCACGGCGGCGGCGGGCACGAGTTCAGTTATCGGCGCCAGGCGCGGCAGCGACGCCAGGCAAGCGGAGACGGCTGCTCCGTCGCGCACGTCGAGCGCAATCGCCCGCTCGACCCAGAAGTTCTCGTGCTGGCGAAGACCAAGGGCTGCATCGTCAACACTGCGTCGGTGCTTTCATTCTTCGGCGGCGCGCTCGCGCGCACGCCGCTCGGCCGCTGGGGCGCGGCCGATGAAATCGCCGGAGCGGCGATCTTTCTTCGCTCGCCGGCGGCGGGATTCGTAACCGGTACGATTCTCGCCGTCGACGGCGGCTACATGGCGGGGTAGGTTATGGCCCTGAACACCGCGATCCGCTACCTCAAGCAGGGCAAATGGGAAAAGGCGCATGCGATCGTGCAGCAGGACGAATCGAAGCTCGGCTGCTGGGCCCATGGCATCGTGCATCTGGTCGAGGGCGACGTCGGCAACGCGCGCTACTGGTACCGTCGCGCCGGGCGGCCGTTTCCCAAAGACCGCGACATGGATCGCGAAGTCGCGGAACTGACGCTTGCACTCAAGGAGTTGCAGTGAACGCGCCGCTCGTCCTGCCCTCTGCAGGCATCCGGCCGGAGATCGCCGTCGGCGCGATCCCCGACGACGAGCGGGTCTGGGTGCCGCAGGCCGACGACGTATGGTTTCGGCCGCTGCTGCTCAACACGGTCAGCGGAGGCTGGTGCAATCTGCTGCGCGTTCGCCGCTCGGGCGTTGTGTCGCGGCACCGGCATCCGATGGCGGTCGTAGGCTACGTTATCAAGGGCCGCTGGCGCTATCTCGAGCACGACTGGGTGGTGGAGGAGGGGAGCTTCGTCTACGAGCCGCCGGGCGAGATGCACACGCTCACGGTTCCAGCCGATTGCGCGGAGATGATCACCTTCTTCAACATCGGCGGAGCGATGATCTACGTCGATGCCGCCGGGCGGCAGACGGGCTACGAGGATGTCTTCACCAAGCTCGACATGTGCCGCAAGCACTATGCCGCGGTCGGGCTGGGGGCCGGCTATGTCGAGCGGTTCGTGCGCTAGCCGGCGCGCGTTCGAGCGCGACGAAGTTGAAACCCCGGGGGAGGGACTCTATACTAGCGCGCAGGGAGATGGCATTCCTCCTGTAACCGCCCGCGTGGCTGATGATGCCTACTGGTTGCACCCGTTCGCGGTGAGACGGTAGGCGTTGCTGTCCGATCCGTTCTGTCGTACCGCGGCTGTGCATTGATCGTGCCTCGTGCGCGAGAGGGGAATTTGCATGCCCTGGAGCGGAATTCTCGCAGTCGGTGGTGGCGCGGCCGTGGGTGCGTGGTTGCGCTGGGGGCTGGGCATTGCGCTCAACCCGGTGTTTCCTACGCTGCCCCTGGGAACGCTGGCCGCCAACCTGATCGGCGGAATGCTGATGGGCGTGGCGATGGAGATCCTGACCCGTCACGCGGTTTTGCCGGCGGAGGCGCGGCTGCTGGTCACCACCGGGTTTCTCGGCGGGCTCACCACCTTCTCGACCTTCTCGGCGGAGGTCGTCACCTTGCTCCTGCGCCGGGAATGGCTGTGGGGATCGCTGGCGATCGGCGGGCACGTGGTCGGCTCGCTGGCCATGACGATGGTCGGGATCGCGATGATCCGCGGCCTTTATAGCTGGGGTGCGGCATGAACGGAATCCTGCTTCGCTTCTACGTGCACGAGAACCGCAACCATCACCGTATCGCGCTCTTCGAGTGGCTGCTCGAGCAGGCCAAGAAGATGGGCATCCGCGGTGGCTCGGCCTTCCGCGCGGTCGCCGGGTTCGGGCGCCACGGGATCCTGCACGAGGAGCATTTCTTCGAGCTCGCCGCCGACATGACGATCGAAGTCGAGTTCGTCGTCAGCGACGAGCAGGCCGAGAAACTCCTCGACCTGTTGCGCAGGGAGCGGGTGAGCATCTTCTACGCCCGGGTGCCCGCCGAGTTCGGCGCCATCGAAGGCGATCGCTAAAGCCGCGCCCCCGGCGATGACCGACGTCTAGACGCTGGCCGCGCTGTGGCTCGGCCTCGCCCTTGCGGCGACCCTGCTGTCGATCGGGCTGCGCATCGCCACCGCGATGTCGGAGATTGTCGTCGGGACCGTCGCGCAATTGATCATTGGGGCGTTCATCGGCGGCGCGGTCCTCGGGGCCGATCAGTCGTGGATCAAGTTTCTCGCCGGCACCGGCGCCATCCTGCTCACCTTTCTCGCCGCGGCCGAGTTGGACCCGAGCGTGCTGCGCGCGCAGTGGAAGCAGACGATGACCGTTGGCTTGGTCGCGTTCTTCGCTCCCTTCCTCGGCTGCGCCGCGGTCGCGTACTGGTTGCTGCACTGGAACGTCGACGCGAGCTGGCTCGCCGGAATCGCCCTGTCGACCACCTCGGTTGCCGTCGTCTACGCGGTGATGCTCGAATTCGGGCTCAACAAGACCGGTTACGGCAAGACCGTTCTCGCGGCGCGCTTCGTCAACGACCTGGCGACGGCGATCGCCCTCGGCCTGATGTTCTCGCCATTTACCTATCGGACGGTTGTTTTCATCGCCGCCAGCGTCGCGACCTTCGCGATCCTCCCCTGGCTCACGCCGCGCTTCTTCCGCCGTTTCGGCAACCGGCCCTCCGAGCTGGAAGCGAAGTTCTTGCTCTTATGCCTGTTCGGCCTGGGCGCGCTTGCGGCCTGGGCGGACAGCGAGGCCGTGCTGCCGGCGTACGTGATGGGCATGGTCCTCGCCGGCACCGTCGGCAGGGACCATGCGTTGGTGCGCCGCCTGCGCACGCTCACCTTCGGACTGTTGACGCCGTTCTACTTCATTCGCGCCGGGTCGTTCGTGGCGGTGGCCGCGCTCGTTGCTGCGCCGCTGGCGTTCTGCCTCCTGCTTGGCGCCAAGATGGTGACGAAGTTCGTCGGCGTGTTCCCGATCACGCGCGCCTTCCGCTCGCCAGTTCGCGAGGGCCTCTACACGGCCCTGCTCATGTCCACGGGACTCACCTTCGGCAGCATCTCGGCGCTGTTCGGGCTCACGCACCAGATCGTCACCCAGGCGCAATACTCGCTGCTTATCGCCGCCGTCATCGGCAGTGCCGTGGTGCCGACGCTCATTGCCAATGCCTTCTTCCTGCCGCATCATCTGGTCACGCCCCCGGACGCAGCGCCGGCGGGCGAAGCGGAAGGAGGCAAGGCCATGGCGCCGGGACCTGTGCCGGCATCCGGGGCCAAACCGTGAAGCACATCCTGGTGGCGTATGACGGCTCGCAGCCGGCGGAGCACGCCTTCGACCTCGGCCTCACCCTGGCCGAGAAGTTCGACGCCGCGCTGCACGTGGTCGCGGTCGCCCGCCCGCCGGACCTAGCCGAGGACGTGGAGACCGAGGCGCTCATCGAAGGCGCGCGCGATGCATATCAGCAGCAGTTCGGCCCGCTGAAGGCGCGCGCGGCAGAGTCCGGCGTCAAGGCGAGCTTCGTGGTGACCGTCGGCCATCCCGCGGAGCAGATCGTGCACTACGCGGAGACGCATGGTATCGACCACATCATCCTCGGGCATCGTGGCAAATCGTTTTTCGCCCGGTGGCTGCTCGGCTCGGTGTCCAAGCAGGTGATGCACTACGCGCATTGCACGACCACGGTCGTGCGGTAAACTGAACATCGATTACTCACGCTACGGAGCAGGCGATGCCCCATGCAATCCGCATCCACAGGACCGGCGGCCCCGAAGTCCTGCAGTGGGAGGAAGTTGCCGTCGGCGATCCGGGGCCCGGCGAAGCGCGCGTGCGCCAGACCGCGATCGGCCTTAATTACCTCGACACCTACTTTCGCAGCGGCTTGTACAAGCTGTCGCTGCCATCGGGTCTGGGTGGCGAGGGGGCGGGGGTGGTCGAAGCGGTGGGGGCCGGTGTAACCGACGTCAGAGCCGGCGACCGGGTGGCCTACTCCGGCGGCCCGCAGGGTGCCTACGCGGAGGTTCGCGTGCTGCCGGCAGCCCGACTGGTCAAGCTGCCCGACGGTGTGTCCGAGCGTACGGCAGCGACGCTGATGCTCAAAGGGCTTACCGTCCAGTACCTCCTGCGCCAGACCTTTCCGCTCAAGGGGGGTGAGACGATTCTGTTCCATGCCGCCGCCGGCGGGGTCGGCCTGATTGCGTGCCAATGGACCCGAGCGCTCGGGGTGACGATGATCGGCACGGTCGGCTCCGACGAAAAGGCGGCCATGGCCAGGGCCCATGGCTGCGCGCACACCATCGTCTACACGCGCGAGAACTTCGTCGAGCGGGTGAAGCAGATTACCGGTGGCAAGGGCGTTCCGGTCGTCTACGACGGCGTGGGCAAGGACACCTTTCCAGCTTCGCTCGACTGCCTGAGCACTCGCGGCATGTTCGTGAGCTTCGGCAATTCGTCGGGGTCGATCGCGGCCTTCGACATCCTGCTGCTGTCGCAGAAGGGTTCGCTCTACGCGACGCGGCCGTCGCTGGCGACCTATACTGCGGAGCGCCCGGCGATGCTGGCGATGGCCGCGGAGATGTTCGAGCTCGTCCGCTCCGGCAAGCTCGTCAACGAAGCGCGGCAGACCTACCCGCTCAAGGACGCGGCGCAGGCGCACCGCGATCTCGAGGCGCGCAAGACGACCGGCTCGACCTTGCTCATTCCGTAGCGCTTGCCTCGGGTGCGGCCGCGGCGTTGAGCAGGCGCCGCGCCGCCGGTGCCAGTTCCGAGGCGGCAAGCCCGAGCGGGCCGACTCCCGCGGCGACGAGCGCGTCGGCCGCCGCGCCGTGCAGGCACACGGCGAACTCGAGCGCCTCGCGCAGCCCGATTCCCTGGGCGAGGAACGCGCCCAGCATGCCGGCGAGCACGTCGCCGGTGCCGCCGCTGGCAAGGCCGGGATTGCCGCTGCTGTTGATCGCCCACGCGCCATCGGCAAACGCGAGCACGCTGCCCGCACCCTTGAGCACCACGCCGGCACGGAATTTCGCGCCCAGCGCGAGGGCGGCGGCGAGCCGATCCTCCTGCACCGCGGCGGTCGTGGTCGCGAGCAGGCGGGCGGCCTCCGCCGGATGCGGCGTGAGGGCAGTCGCAGAATCGCGCGCGGCGACCAGGCGCGCGAGCTCTGCGTCGGCGGCGATCAGATTCAGCGCGTCGGCATCGAGCACCAGCGGCAGCGACAATTGCAGCGCATGCACAAGCAATTCACGCGCGCGCGCATCGGCGCCGATTCCCGGGCCCGCGACGAGCGCGGTCGGAGCGGCGTCGAGCACGTCCTGGGCGCGCCTTAGCATCAGCTCGGGATGGGCGAAGTCCACCAGCGGCGGTTCGCTCGCTGCGAGTCCCACCCAGATCTTGCCCGCGCCGAGATGGAGCGCGGCGTGGGCGGCGAGAAGCGCGGCGCCGACCATGCCGTCGTTGCCGCCGACGATACCCAGGGTGCCGAAGCTGCCCTTGTGCACGTTGCGCTGGGCACGGCGCAGCGGTCGCGGCAGCCTCGCCGCCAGCGAGGGCCAGGTGAGTCGGCGACCCTTCGTGCCGGCCGCCGCATCGAGGCCAAGCGCATGCACGCCGATCAGCCCGCAGCAATCCGGGCCGTCGGCGGTGAGCAGCCCCGGCTTGAGGGCGATGAACGTCGCCGTCGCTCGTGCGCGGATCGTCGGTCGATAGGCAACGCCGGTGTCGGCGTTGAGCCCGCTCGGGATGTCCAGGGCCAGGATGGGCACGCCGCTCCCGTTGGCGCGCTCGATCCACTGCGCGGCGACGCCGCCGACGGGCCGCGTCAGGCCAATGCCGAACAGGCCGTCGATGATCAGACCCCAGTCACCGCCTTCGGGCCAGTCGGTGCCTACGGCACCGCCGGCATCGCGCCACGCCTTGTGCGCGGCGGCGGCATCGGCAGAGAGCTTTTCCGCATCGCCGTGAAATGCCACGGTAACGTCGAAGAACCAGTGCTTGAGCCAGCGCGCGACGACCAGCGCGTCGCCACCGTTGTTGCCCGGGCCGGCCAGGATCAGCACGCGCGGCACGCGACCGGCAAGCTCTTCGCGGGCCGCGCCTGCAGCCGCAAGGCCGGCGCGCTCCATCAGCGCTGCGCCGGCCGCCGCGCGTTCGATCGCCCGCACGTCCGCGACGCGACCGATCGGTTCGCATTCCATGCGCCGATTATAGGCTACGACCTGCGCCCGCCGGGCTCGCCCGCCTCGGAACGGCGTGGACATTCCGAGGGGCAGTCGTTACACTAGGCTGACAACTGTCGAGGGGGAGGATGCATGAAAATTCTGGGCCAAGTTGCACTCGTGCTGTTCGCCTTGGGTATCGCCACCGCGGCTACGGCGCAGGAGACGCTCAAGAAGGCGAAGGACACCGGCAGCTTCACCATCGGTTATCGCGAGTCGTCGATTCCGTTCTCGTATCTCGACGACAAGCAGCAGCCCATCGGCTACGCGATGGACCTGTGCATGAAGGTGTTCGAGGCCGTCAAGACCGAGCTCAAGATGCCCAATCTGAAGCTCGGCCTGCAGCCGGTCACCTCGTCCAACCGCATCCCGCTGCTGCAGAATGGCACGATCGATATGGAATGCGGGTCGACCACCAACAGCGTTGAGCGCCAGAAGCAGGTGGCTTTCGGGCCGACGTACTTCGTGATCAATGTCAGCGCCGCGGTGAAGAAGAGTTCGGGCATCAAGACCCTGGCCGAGCTCAACGGCAAGACGATCTCGACCACCTCGGGCACGACCGCGGTGCCGCTGCTCAGGCAGTATGAAAAGACCAAGAACGCCGACATCAAGGAAATCTACGGCAAGGACCACGCCGAGTCGTTCTTGCTGCTGAGCCAGGATCGCGTGGCGGCATTTGTCATGGACGACATCCTGCTGGCCGGACAGATCGCCAACGCGAGCAATCCGGGCGACTACGTGATTCTCCCCGAGTCGCTGCGCACCGAGCCGTACAGCATGATGCTGCGCAAGGACGATCCGCAGTTCAAGGCGCTGGTCGACAAGACCATCGACGCGGTGATGACGTCCGGCGAGATCAACAAGATCTATGCCAAGTGGTTCACCAGCCCGATCCCGCCGAAGGGCGTCAACATGAACTTCCCGGAAACACCGGCGATCAAGGACGCATTCGCCCATCCGAACGACAAGGGCGTTTAGACTCAGGGGCTGCCTGACGCAGCCGGATTAGGCGAAGGGCCGGAGCGAGCTACCGCTTCCGGCCCTTCGTGTTTGCACCGCCGCGTGCTGCAGCGCACGCGGGTGCGATGGGGTGTGCGATGCACGTTTTCAACTGGCGCATCTTCTTCGAGGAACTGCCGGGCGGCGGCGAGCAGTACTGGCAGATGATCGTCTACGGCGTCGGCTGGACGCTTGCGGTGTCCGCGGTTGCCTGGGTCATCGCCCTGGTGCTGGGCTCGATCATCGGCACCATCCGCACGACCGACAGCCCATGGATGGTGCGCCTGGGCAATGCCTGGGTTGAGTTCTTCCGCAACGTTCCGCTGCTGGTGCAGATGTTTCTGTGGTATTTCGTCATTCCGGAGTTCATTCCTCCGCTGAAGGCCTGGATCGTGCGCACCGATCCGGCCAACGCGCAGTTCGTCTCCGCCGTGCTCTGCCTGGGGCTTTTCACCTCGGCGCGCGTCGCCGAGCAGGTGCGTGCCGGCATCCAGTCGTTGCCGCGCGGCCAGCGCTTCGCCGGCATGGCACTCGGCCTGACCCAGCCGCAGGTCTACCGCTATGTCCTGCTGCCGATGGGTTTTCGCATCATCATCCCGCCGCTCACCAGCGAGACGATGAACCTGATCAAGAACTCGTCGATCGCGCTCACCATCGGCCTGGCCGAGCTCACGTTCCGCGCCCGCGAGATGGGCGAATACACGTTCAATTTCTTCGAGGCATTCACCGCCGCAACCCTGATCTATCTGGTGATCGCGATGACCGCGAACCGCCTGATGGCCGTCATCGAGCGCCGCGCCGCGGTACCGGGCTACATCGCCGGCGGCGCGAAATAGGGGCCGCCATGCATCTTGACTTCGGCGTCGTCGCCCGTTCGCTGCCCTACCTGTGGCAGGGATTCGAGTACACGGTGCAACTGACCGCGATCGCGGCGCTCGGCGGGCTCTTCTTCGGCACGCTGCTGGCGCTCGCCCGCCTGTCGGCGCACAGATGGCTGGCGAACCTGGCGGCGGCCTACGTCAACCTGATGCGCTCGATTCCGCTGGTGCTGGTGATCTTCTGGTTCTTCTTCCTCATGCCGCAAGTGTTCCAGGCGATTACCGGCGCGGAGCGGCCGGTGCAGATCGGCGCCGAGCGTACCGCGATCATCACCTTCATCATGTTCGAGGCGGCGTACTTCTGCGAGATCATGCGCGCCGGGATCCAGTCGATTCCGAAGGGCCAGGTGTACTCGGCGTACGCGCTCGGACTCACCTACGGCCAGGCGATGTGGCTGATCATCCTGCCGCAAGCGTTCCGCAACATGATTCCGGTGCTGCTGACGCAGACGATCATCCTGTTCCAGGACACCTCGCTCGTGTATGTCATCTCGGCGACGGACTTCGTCGGCGCCGCGTCCAAGATCGCCCAGCGCGACGGACGGCTCATCGAGATGTACCTGTTCGTCGCCGCCGTCTACTTCGTCCTTTGCTACGCGCTGTCATTCATGGTCAAACGGCTGCAGAAGAAGATTGCGGTAATCCGTTAGCCGCGCCGGTCACGGGAGAGCAACGATGGCACCGATGATTTCGATGGACAACGTCTCGAAATGGTACGGCACGTTCCAGGTGCTCACCGACTGCACGACCAAGGTCGAGAAGGGCGAGGTGATCGTGGTCTGCGGGCCGTCGGGCTCCGGCAAGTCGACCCTGATCAAGTGCGTCAACGCCCTCGAGCCGTTCCAGAAGGGGAACATCACCGTCGACGGGATCTCCGTCGGCGATCCGAAGACCGATCTGCCCAAGCTCCGCGCGCGCGTCGGCATGGTTTTCCAGCACTTCGAATTGTTCCCGCACCTGTCGATCAAGGAAAACCTATCGCTGGCGCAGATCAAGGTGCTCGGCCGAGGCAAGGATGAAGCGCTCGAGCGCGGCCTGAAGCTGCTCGACCGGGTCGGGCTGATTGAGCAGAAGGACAAGTATCCAGGGCAGCTCTCCGGCGGCCAGCAGCAGCGCGTGGCGATCGCCAGGGCGCTGTCGATGGACCCGATCTGCATGCTTTTCGACGAGCCGACTTCCGCCCTCGATCCGGAGATGATCAACGAGGTGCTCGACGTCATGGTTCAGCTCGCCACCGAGGGCATGACGATGATGGTGGTCACGCACGAAATGGGTTTCGCGCGCAAGGTCGCGCATCGCGTCATCTTCATGGACCACGGCCAGATCGTCGAGGATGCGAAGAAGGAGGACTTCTTCGGCAAGCCGCGATCCGACCGGGCGCAGCTGTTCCTGTCGAAGATCCTGACCCACTGACTACGCGGTCGCGCATCACCCGGCCCGGCCTCGGCCGCAGGTATCTGCTCCGCCCCTCGTGATGGCGGGCTGTGCGCACGCGGCGGCCGCCGCGGCGCGGGACACCTGATTGCGGTCGCCGTCAGGGCAAGACAGCGGCGCGCTTACCTGCATGCTCCAGCCCGACCGGGCCCGGGGCTCTGTCGGCAACATCTGTTTACGACCGTTTACAACCGGAAACATCTGGCTGTCGGCGGCCCCATGCCTCGGGCGTTGATGGAGGTGCAGTCAATCAAGCCACCTACAACCCTTTGCAAGGAGACGAAGATGACGAGCCTCAAGACCGCGACCGCGATGGCCCTGGCGACCGCGTTTGCCGCCGGCATGGCGACGAGCGCGGCGGCCGATACGACCTGGCAACAAAACCACCCGCGACGCGAAGAGGTCAACAACCGCCTCGCGGTTCAAAATGCGCGCATCCACAATCAGGTCAAGGAGGGAGACCTCAGCAAGAGCCAGGCGGTAACGCTGCACAAGGACGATCATCAGATTCGTGGCGAAGAGCGGGCCATGGCCAGCCAGAACGGCGGGCACATCACGAAGCAGGAGCAAAGAACGCTCAACCAGCAGGAGAATCGGGTCAGCAACAAGATCGGCGAGTAGTGCAGAGAGGTTGCCGTGGATGGAACCGGAGAGCGGCGGCGAGCCTGCCGCCTCCCGCTTCCCGGCCGGATGGCGCGAGCGCGCAGATCCGGCGCTGGCGGCAACGGGTTGCGCAGACGGCCACGCGTGAGGCATGCAGCGTATAATCCCGCTTTACGTCCACCGCCGCATCGATGGCCGAGCTTCTGTCGCTCCGGGGGCGCAATGCCCTGTCGCCGTTTCGCATCGCCAAACTGCTGTCGAACCTCGCCGCGACCCGCCTCTCCGGGCTTACCGCCGACTTCTGGCACTTCGTCCAAACCGAGCGACACTTAAGCGCGCCTGAACGCGCGACGCTCGAGCGCATCCTCACCTACGGTCCACAGAGCGATGCGCACGCCGACAGCGGCGAGCTGCTGCTGGTCATTCCGCGGCCGGGCACCGTTTCGCCCTGGGCGTCGAAGGCGACTGACATTGCCCACGGCTGCGGGCTTGCGGCGATCCTGCGCATCGAACGCGGCATCGCCTATCGCATCGCGACGGCGGACGGCCAACCGCTCGCAGCCGATGCGCGCGCGATGCTGCTGCCGCTGCTCCACGATCGCATGACCGAATGCGCGTTTCCATCGCTCGACGACGCGGCGAGACTGTTCACCCACTATCCGCCGCAGTCGCTGGCGACCATCGACCTGCTGGCGCGCGGGCGGGCCGCCATCGACGACGCCAACGTGGCGCTGGGCCTGGCGCTGTCCGCCGACGAGATCGACTATCTCAGCGCACATTTCAGCCGCATCGGCCGCAACCCGACCGACGTCGAGCTGATGATGTTCGCGCAGGCGAACTCCGAGCATTGCCGACACAAGATCTTCAATGCCGACTGGATCATCGACGGCGTCGCGCAGCCGCGATCGCTGTTCGCGATGATCAAGAATACGCACGCGGCCAGCCCGCAGGGAACCGTCGTCGCCTACACCGACAACGCCGCGGTGATGGAAGGCGGCCGGGCGCGGCGTTTCTACGCCGCCGCCGACGGCCGCTACGCGGCCCACGACGAGACGACGCACATCCTGATGAAGGTCGAGACCCACAACCATCCGACCGCGATCGCGCCGTTTCCCGGGGCCGCGACCGGGTCCGGCGGCGAGATCCGCGACGAGGGCGCGACCGGCATCGGCGCCCGACCCAAGGCGGGGCTGACCGGCTTCACCGTCTCGCACCTCAAGATCCCCACGCTGATCCAGCCCTGGGAAGTCGATCACGGCAAGCCCGAGCGCATCGCCTCCGCGCTGCAGATCATGCTCCAGGGCCCCATCGGCGGCGCGGCGTTCAACAACGAGTTCGGGCGGCCCAACCTGCTCGGTTATTTCCGCACCTTCGAGCAGGAGCTCGGGGGCGAAGTGCGCGGCTACCACAAGCCGATCATGATCGCCGGCGGCGTGGGCAACGTCGCCGCGCGCGACGCGCGCAAGCGGCCGCTGAGCGACGGCGCGCTGTTCGTCCAGATCGGCGGCCCGGGCATGCTCATCGGCATGGGCGGCGGCGCCGCCTCGTCGATGGCGACCGGCGCCAATACCGCCGACCTCGATTTCGATTCGGTGCAGCGCGGCAACGCAGAAATGCAGCGCCGCGCGCAGGAGGTGATCGACCGCTGCTGGCAGCTCGGGGACGCCAACCCGATCCTGTCGATCCACGACGTCGGCGCGGGCGGCCTTTCCAATGCGCTGCCGGAACTCGCCCACGGCGGAGGCAAGGGCGCCGACCTCGACCTGCGCGCGATTCCCTCGGAAGAGCCCGGCATGTCGCCGCGCGAGATCTGGTGCAACGAGGCGCAGGAGCGCTACGTGCTGGCGATCCGGCCGGAGGCGCGCGCGGCGTTCGCGGCCATCTGCGAGCGCGAGCGCTGCCCGTTTGCCGTGCTCGGACGGGCGAGCGCGGAGCAGCGACTGCGCCTCGAGGATCCGGTTTTTCACAACACGCCGGTGGACATGGAGTTGTCGGTGCTGCTCGGCAAGCCACCGAAGATGACTCGCGACGTGACCCGGATCGGGCGCAACCTCGAGCCGTTTGCGGCCGACGCGCTGGACCTGCGCGAGGCCGCCTATCGCGTGCTGCAGTTCCCGGCCGTTGCCGACAAGACCTTCCTGGTGACGATCGGCGATCGAACGGTGGGCGGTCTTTGCGCGCGCGATCCGATGGTCGGCCCCTGGCAGGTGCCCGTCGCGGACGTCGCCGTGACCCTAAGGGACTTCGACGGCTATGGCGGCGAAGCGATGGCGATGGGCGAGCGCACGCCGCTGGCCTTGATCGACGCGCCGGCGTCCGGGCGGATGGCGGTCGGCGAAGCGATCACCAATCTGGCGGCCGCAGGCATTGCCGGCCTCTCCTCGGTCAAGCTCTCGGCGAACTGGATGGCCGCGGCCGGACACCCGGGCGAGGACGCGGCGCTGTACGACACGGTGCGCGCGGTCGGCATGGAGCTGTGCCCCGCGCTCGGTGTCGGCATTCCCGTCGGCAAGGACTCGATGTCGATGCGCACGACCTGGAGCGACGGCGGCGCGGCGCGGGCAGTGACCGCCCCGATTTCGCTCATCGTCTCCGCGTTTGCGCCCGTGGTCGACGCACGCCGGGTGCTGACGCCGCAATTGCGCCTCGATCAGGGCCGCACCGTGCTGCTGCTCGTCGACCTCGGCAACGGCCGGAACAGGCTCGGCGGCTCGGCGCTGGCACAGGTTCACGGCCAGCTCGGCCGCAACGCACCCGACGTCGACGACCCGGAGACCCTGAAAAGCTTCTTCGCCACGATCCAGTCGCTGCACGCCCAAGGCAGGATCCTTGCCTACCACGACCGCTCCGACGGCGGACTGTTCGCAACCCTTGCCGAGATGGCATTCGCGGCGCGCTGCGGCCTGGCGATCGCGGTCGACGAGCTGCCGGGGGCGGCGATCGCCGCGCTGTTCAATGAAGAATTGGGTGCGGTGCTGCAGGTTCGCGCCGCGGACCGCCACGACGTCGTCGGCGCGTTCGAGTCCGCGGGCCTGCGCTGCGTCGCCGTCGGCGAACCCTCCGCAGGCGACCGCCTGCGCCTGTCCCAGGGGAGCCTCGTGCTGCTCGACGAGTCGCGCGTCGATCTGCACCGGGCGTGGTCGAGTACCACGCACGCGCTGCAGCGGCTGCGCGATCATCCGCAAGCCGCCGACCAGGAGTACGAGCGCCTGCTCGACACGGACGATCCCGGACTCTCGCCCCACCTCACCTTCGATCCGGCGCAGGACATCGTCGCACCGTTGCTAGCCACCGGGGCGCGACCGCGCGTCGCGATCCTGCGCGAACAAGGGGTCAACGGGCATATCGAGGCTGCGGCGGCATTCGATCGCGCAGGTTGCGACGCGTTCGACGTGCACATGACCGACCTCATCACGGGGCGGACCGCGCTCTCCGGGTTCAATGGCATTGTCGCCGGCGGGGGCTTCTCCTATGGCGACGTGCTCGGGGCCGGCGAAGGTTGGGCGAAGTCCATTCTGTACAACGCACGGGCGCGCGATGAGTTCGCCGCGTTCTTTGCCCGCCCTGACACCTTCGCGCTCGGCATCTGCAACGGCTGCCAGATGATGAGCAACCTGCGCGAGCTCATTCCCGGAACGGCGCATTGGCCGCACTTCGTGCGCAACCAGAGCGAGCAGTTCGAGGCGCGGCTGGTGCTGCTCGAGGTGCAGCCCACGCCGTCGCTCTTCTTTGCCGGCATGGAGGGCAGCCGCATCCCGGTTGCGCTCGCCCACGGCGAAGGTTACGCCGAATTCCGCGACGCGCAGCAGCTCGCGGCGGCCGAGCCATGGGTGTCGCTGCGTTTCGTCGACCACCGCGGCGCGCCGACCGAGCGCTACCCGTACAATCCCAACGGCTCGCCCCGCGGCATCACCGGCCTGACAACCGCCGATGGCCGGTTCACGATCCTGATGCCGCATCCGGAGCGCGTGTTCCGCACGGTGCAGATGTCGTGGCACCCGGATGCCTGGGGAGAGGATTCGCCGTGGATGCGCATGTTTCGCAATGCCCGTGCCTGGCTTGGATGAACAACAACGTCAAGGAGCAACGATGAGCCTGCGTGTCTGGTCCATCAACGGCGTGACGCCAGTCGTCGACCCGACAGCGTTCGCGCATCCAAGCGCGGTGCTCATCGGCGACGTGCTCGTCGGCGCGGGCTGCTACATCGGCCCGGCGGCGTGCCTGCGCGGCGATTTCGGACGCATCGAGCTGCGCGCCGGCGCCAACGTTCAGGACTGCTGCGTCATGCACGGCTTTCCCGGCACCGACACGGTGGTGGAGGAGGACGGACACATCGGCCACGGCGCGATCCTGCACGGCTGCATCGTGCAGAAGAACGCGCTGGTGGGCATGAACGCGGTGGTCAATGACAATGCGGTCATCGGCGAATCGGCCATCGTCGCCGCCATGGCCTTCGTCAAGGCCGGGATGATCGTCCCGCCGCGCACGCTCGCGGCGGGCGTGCCCGCCACCGTGGTGCGCGCGCTGACCGATCAGGAACTGGCGTGGAAGAGCGAAGGCACGCTGAGCTACCAGCAGCTGGCGCGGCGCAGCCTCGCGACCATGGTGGAGACCGAAGCTCTGACGGCTGCCGAGCCCGGCCGCAGGCGCATCGATCTGCCGGAGCTCCTGCCGCTGTCGACACTCAAGGCCCGGTTTCGCTCCGACGCGTGAGGCGGCCGGCAGTTCGTGCCGGGCGGCCCTTTAGAATCCCGCGGCCTGTCCGTCGCGGCGCGGATCGGATCCTGCGACGTAGCCATCCTCGGTGCGCACGATGAACTGGCCCGCCCCGAAGTCCATGTAGGCGTCGGCAATCGATGCGAACCGGTGTCCAAGGGCGGCGAGCCCGTCGCGCACCGCCGTCGTCACGCCCGGCTCGAGATCGAGCGAGAGCCCCGCGTTGACCTTCCACCGCGGTGCGTCGAGCACCGCCTGTGGTTGCTGGCCAAAGTCGAGCAACCGCACCAGCGTCTGCAGGTGTCCCTGCGGCTGAATCGGGCCGCCCATGACACCGAAGCTCGCATAGGGCTTGCCGGCGCGCGTGGCGAATCCGGGAATGATCGTATGGAACGGCCGCTTGCCCGGGCCGACCCGGTTCGGATGGCCCGGTTGCAGGGAGAACCCCGTGCCGCGGTTCTGCAGGCTGATGCCGGTACCCGGTACGACGATGCCGGAGCCAAACCCCATGTAGTTCGACTGAATGAGCGACACCATCATGCCGCTTGCGTCGGCGGCGGTCAGGTAAACGGTCCCGGCCTGCGGCGGGGTCCCGTGCTTGAAGTCCTGCGCCCGTCGACGATCGATGAGCCGGGCGCGCGTCGCGAGATACCCGCGATCGAGCAGTTGCGCCGGGCTCACCTCCATCGTCCGGGGATCGCTTACGTAGCGATACACGTCGGCGAATGCGAGCTTCATCGCCTCGATCTCGAGATGCTGCACCTCGGCCGAATCGACGGGGTGCGAGGCGAGGTCGAAATGCTCGACGATGCCCAGCGCCATCAGCGCGGCGATGCCCTGGCCATTGGGCGGAATCTCGTGCACCGTCGTGCCGCGATAGTCGAGCGCGAGCGGGGTGACCCAGTCGTTCGCATGGCTGGCAAAGTCCTCCAGCGCGTGTCCGCCGCCGTGGGCGCGAGAATGCGCAACCATCTTCTCGGCCAGCTCGCCCCGATAGAACGCTTCGCCCCGTGTCGCGGCGATCAGCTCCAGGGTCCGCGCCATCGCCGGCGCGGCGAAAATCTCGCCGGGTTCGGGTGCCCGGCCGCGCGGCAGGAAGTGGGCGGCGAACCCGGGAACCGCGTCCAGGATCGGCACCGCCTTGGCCCACTTGCCGGCGATGACCGGGCTCACGGCATAGCCGTCGCGGGCATAGGCGATGGCGGGCGCGAACAGGTCCGCAAACGGCAACTTGCCATAGCGCGCGGACAGCGCCACCCAACCCGACACCGCGCCCGGAATCGTCACCGTGTCCCAGCCGGTGCGCGGCATTTCGGCCGCGGGCGCGAAGCGCTCCGGCGTCCACGCCGCCGGGGCGCGCCCGGACGCGTTCAAGCCGGCGAGCTCGCGCCCGTCCCAGACGATGGCAAACAGGTCGCTGCCCAGGCCGTTGCTGCACGGCTCGACCACGGTGAGCGTGATCGCGGTCGCCAGCGCGGCGTCGAGAGCGTTGCCGCCCGCGCGCAGCACGGCGATGCCGGCCTGGGTCGCGAGTGGCTGGGAAGTGGCGACGACGTTGCGGGCAAAGACCGGCGAGCGTCGCGACGGGTAGGACGCTTGCCAGTCGTAGCCGGAACGCTCGTGGCGCGGGGCGGATGGACGACTATCGTTCACGCATGCGGCTCATGAATGGGGCAGGCTCTGGTTCGTTGCCACGCCATCGCGCAATCGCCGTAACCGCTACGCGGCAGTGCGTTGCGGCAAGCGGGGCGTGGCGCCGACTGCGCGCTGCCGCGCAGCGACCGTCGCCGCTTGCGGGCCGGGTAAGGATACCATCTCGCCCCATGCCGCGGCGTCAGGCGCGGCGGTCGACAAAAAGGGCAGGCGCGTGGCGCCTGCCCTCGATGGCAAAGCGGTGCGGTCAGCGGCCGGTCAGTAGCCGTTCTCGGCACGCAGCTGGCGCAGGTACAAGTCGACCGCCTGGCTTTGCATACGCTGCGTGAGTTGCTGCTTCACCTCGTCGAAGCTCGGCACCTTGGCTTCGCGAATGTCGTCGACCTCGATGACGTGCCAGCCGAACTGAGTCTGCACCGGCGTGGTCGTGAACTTGCCCTTCGGCAGCGCCACCATGGCGTCGGCAAAAGGCTTGACGAAGTTCGACGGGGTGTTCCAGTCCAGGTCGCCGCCACGCGACTTCGAGCCGGTGTCCTTGGAATGCTCGGCTGCGAGCGTCTCGAACTTTTCGCCCTTTTGCAGCGCGGCGATGATCTCGTTGGCTTCAGCCTGATTGTCGACCAGGATGTGGCGCACCTTGTACTCCTTGTCGCCCATCTGCGCCTTGATCGTGTCGTACTCCCTGTGCAGGGCCTCGTCGGAGATCGGATGCGCCTTCAGATAGTCGGCCATGTACGCGCGCACGAGCACGGTTTGCGCCGCCAGATCCATTTCGGTCTTCATGCCCGGAGCCTTGTCCATGCCTTTCTTCTTCGCCTCGCGCACCAGCAACTCGCGCGTGTTGAGCTCGTCGCGCACTGCGGCGCGCAGCTCCGGCGTATCGGTCTGGCCCTGCGCCAGGCGCTGCTTGAGCATGAAGTCGAAGTAGGCCTGGGAATAGAGGTCCTTGCCCTTGGCCGGCGTATCGGCCTTGGCGACCGCCGCCTTCTTCGTTTCCTGCGCCAAGGCGGCGGGAGGCGCGAGCAGGAGTGCGGCAGCTGCGAGCGCGGTGAATACTCGGAAAAACGTTTGCATAGGTGACAGTCCTTCTGTGGTTCGGGGTTAAGAGAATTCTGCTGGCGCCAGCGCCTTGATCGACAGCGCATGGATTGGATGGGGAAGCAGGTCCGCAACCCGCGCCATGACAGTCTGGTGGCGCTTAAGACGCGGAACGCCGTCGAACGCCTGAGACACGATCAATACCGAAAAGTGCCCGCCCCCTGCCGCCGCACCCGCGTGGCCGGCATGTTCGGCGCTGTCGTCGTGGATCTCGAGGGCGAGCGGCGCGAGGTCGGCCAGGCGCCGGCGCAAGGCGGTCGGGACATCGTTCATGGCGACGGCCGCTCCGGCAGGTAGCGCGCGACCGAGGCGACCGTTGCCACGGCGAGGAGGAAAAACAGCACGATCGCGCCCCAGACCTTGAAGTTGACCCAGGTATTGGTCGGGAAATGCGTCGCGACGTACAGGTTCGCCGCGCCCATGGCGGCGAGAAACGCTACCCATACCCAGGTGATCCGGGCCCATACCGGGTCGGGCAGGGTCAGGTCCTTGAGCAGCGCGGCGATGAGGTTGCGGCGAAAGGCCAGGCGTCCGACGGCAAGGATCGCGCCGAACAGCCAGTACACGGCGGTCGGTTTCCACTTGATGAAGGTCTCGTCGTGGAGGATGAGCGTCGCTCCGCCGAAGGTCACGATGATGGCCAGGCTCAGCCAGTGCACGACCTGCACCCTGCCGTGGCGCCAGCGAAAATAGACGATCTGCGCCAGGGAGGCGGCAATGGCCACCGCCGTCGCCACATAGATGTCCCAGAGTTTGAATGCCGCAAAGAAGAGCAGCAGCGGAAAGTAGTCGGCGAGAAACTGCATAACCTATTATTTTACCTTGGAATTAGGCCGTAACCAAGGGGTGGCCGCGCACCGGCTTGGGGATGCGGTTTAGCGCCCTTTGGCCGAACCCTGGCGCCGGGGAACGGCCGCCACCAGCCGCCGCAAGCGCTCCCAGTCGAACGCCGGCCCGGGGTCGGTCTTGCGGCCCGGCGCGATCTCCTGGTGGCCGGCGAAGTCGGCGATCGGGTAGCGCCGGCACAAGGCCCGGGTGAGTCGCGCCAGGACCCGGTATTGGGCCGCCTCGTAGGCCAGCACGTCGGTGCCTTCCAGTTCCACGCCAATGGAAAAATCGTTGCACTGCGCGCGTCCCCGCCATGACGAGTCACCGGCATGCCAGGCGCGACGCGCGCAGGACACGAACTGCGTCAGCGCGCCGTCGCGTCCGATCAGGAAATGCGCCGAGACGCGCAGCTGCCGGATCGTGGCGAAGTAGGGATGGGCGGCGGGGTCGAGCCGGTTGGTGAACAGCTCCGCGATGGCCGTACCGCCGAACTGCCCCGGCGGCAGGGAGATGTTATGCACGACGAGCAGCGTGATCTCGGCGCCGGGCGGTCGCTCATCGCAATTGGGCGAATGCACCTGGACGGCTGCCCGCACGATGCCGGTGCGGTCGACGTCAAGGCGGCTGTGGAGCGCGGTCAATTCGATGGGCTAGTTGATGCCCAGCCGTTCCATGCGATCGCACATGGAGCAGCTAGGGCAATTGAAACAGCCGGTTAAATCGAGTAATTTGGCCACTCAACGTCTCTTGCGTAAGCCTTGCCAACAATCTCGATCATTTCCCTTGAATACGTAACGCAAGGTGGTTAAAAAGAGCGGCCCGGATGGGCCGCATCTTCGTAGATTTGCGGGCGCCGAATCAACCTCAACTCCGCGCTGCGCGAGCCGGGGGCCAGGCGTTTCTGCGCAAGTGCGTCTCCGGTGGGCATCATCTGATGCGCTTAACGGTTAGCTGCCGCTTTCGATGTGCTCAACATGGGCAATGCCCATCTGCGCGCAATCTAGAGGTCGTGGCGTGACCAACGCTGGCCACAGCGCCTACGCACCGCTTGCCGTTCCTTGGCCGCCCGCCTGCAGATAGGCTGCTTGGGTTTCGCGGATGTGCTGCTTGAGCAGCGTTTGCGCCTGTCCTACCTTGCCTTCGCGCACCCGCTCCACAATCACTGCGCGGTTCTTCTGGCACCCCGAGATCTGCTCGTTGTGCCGTGGCAGGCGCCAGCGCAGAGCATGGATCTTGTGCTCAATCAGGCCGTACGCGCTTCGTAGGTATTCGTTTCTGGAGCGGCGCATGACGATGCCGTGGAAATCGGCATCGAGCTCAGGCGGCGGCCGTTTCGTTTTCGGTGTCTTCAGATTCACTTCCAGCTCGGCCAGTAAGCCGGCGCAGTCGTGCGCCATGGCCTCTGCCAACGCGGCTGACTCCAGGATTTCGCGAAAGCGGCAGATCTGCACGACGTCGTCGTGATCCACCTTGAACACATACGTGCCCCGCTGCGGATGGATGTCGACCAGGCCGTCGCCCCGAAGTTGCAGCAGCGCCTCGCGGACTGGCGTCTTGCTGATGCCCAGCGCCAGCGCCAGCGCCGCCTCCGACAGCTGTTCGCCCAGGGCCAAGCGTCCTTCCACAATGGACGCACGGATGCTCTCGATCGCCATGTCGGTCAGCGATTTTGGGCGTTCCAGCTTGCGCGCTTTGTTCATGGGCCGATACTCGTTGCAGGGCGCATCTTAACGCGGCATAAAGAGCTTGCATATCATATCTGATATCTAGTATCTTAGCTGCAGACAAGAACGACCCGCAGACCAGCAAGAAAGACCAGCGAGACAAGGCGGATGGCGAGTTGCCCCGGTGAGGCTGGCGTGGCCCATTATGGCTAGCGCTCCGTCCTCTGTTGATGCCATCGGCGGGTCCCCAGGGATGCGCGTTTCCGGCACGACAAGGTTCCCGCGCCTGCGGGGAGCAGCCGCCTTCGTCGCCCCGCTGCTCGGCCTTCTCGTGGTCTGGGAGGTTCTCGTGCACACCTTCGGCGTGAGCCCGCGCATTTTCCCCAGCGTGGAAGCCGTTGCGCGTGCCGGCTGGGACACCTTGCTCGACGGATCGCTCGTGCGAAACGTTGCCGCCAGCCTGGGACGGGTCGCGGTGGGGACGTTGCTGGCCCTGGTGGTCAGCATCCCGCTTGGCGTCGCAATGGGGCTGAGCAGCGCGGTGTCTACCTTCTTCACGCCGCTCATGCGGTTCTTCTCGGTCCTGGCCGGCATCGCCTGGATCCCGATCGCCACGCTGTGGTTCGGCTACGGCTTCGGCGCCATCACCTTCGTGATCTTCAACGCGGTGTTTTTCGTAGTGGCCTACAACACGCTGCTCGGCGTCTCCAGCATTCCGCTGCCAGTCCGCCGCGCCGCCGCATCGCTCGGGGCAGGGCCGTGGTCTACGCTGTGGGAAGTGATCCTGCCCGGCGCGCTGCCCAACATCGTCACCGGCGTGCGCACTGGCCTAGGCTTTGCGTGGCGCGGGCTGATCGCCGCCGAGATGATCGCGACCAACGTGGGCCTCGGCTACATGCTGTTCACCGCACGCGACTTCTACCGGACCGAGGTCATCGTGTTCGGCATGATCGTCATCGGCCTCTTGTGGCTGCTGCTCGACCGGCTGCTTCTGGCGCCGCTCGAGCGCGCCACCATCGAGCGCTGGGGGCTGGTGGTGCGCTCGTGATTCGGTGGCTGCAGACCTGCTGGAGCCTGTACGTGCGCCTGATCGCCCGCATGCCAGCGGTCGGTGCCATCGTGCCCTTCATCCCCGTCGTCGCGCTATGGGGGGCGGTGGTGAAGTCGGGCGTGTTCCCGCCGGCTTTCCTGCCGGGGCCGCTCGACGTCGTGAGATCGTTCGGCACGCTCACCTACAAGGGCATCCTGCCCGACTACCTGCTCGACAGCGTCGTGCGCCTGCTCGTGGGCGCGGCCGCCGGCATGGCGCTGGGCATTCCCCTCGGCGTGCTCGTCGGCCTGAGCGAGCGCGCCCGCAAGCTGCTCTGGCCGCTGCTGCTCTTCTTCCAGGCCATCGGCGACATCGCCTGGCTGCCCATCCTGTTAATCTGGTTTGGCTTCAGCCTCCTGACGATGACGGTGGTGATCGTCTACACCGTGCTGTTCCCGGTGGTGCTCAATACCGCGCTCGGCGTGCGCTCGGTGCCGCCGGTGCTGTCGTACGCGGCGCAATGCCTTGGTGCGTCGCCCGCCGGCGTCGTGTGGCACGTCGTGCTGCCGGGCGCGCTGCCCAACATCATGACCGGGCTGCGCAACGGCCTGGGCTTCGGCTGGCGCGCCTTGATCGCCACCGAGATCATCGTTGGCACCAGCGGCATCGGCTTCATGATGTTCGACGCGCGCCGCGCCGGCTCGGTGGTGGAGATTCTGCTCGGCATGGTGCTGCTGGGCCTGCTCTGGTACGTTGTCGACAGTTGGGTGCTGGCGCCAATCGAGCGCGCCACCGGAGAGCGTTGGGGCCTCGTTACTGCGCAAGCATGAAGACGCTGAGCCTGAACCATCTGTCGAAGACCTTCTTCGACCCGTATACCGGCAAGCATGTCACGGCCGTGAGCGACATTTCGCTCAGCGTGGACCCCGGCGAGTTCGTCGCCGTCGTCGGGCCGTCCGGCTGTGGCAAGACCACTGTCCTGAACATGATCGCCGGCTTCCTGCCGGCCTCGGGAGGGGAGATCCTGCTCGCCGGCAAACCGGTGAGCGGCCCGGGCCCGGAGCGCGGTGTGGTGTTCCAGTCGTTTGCCCTGTTCCCGTGGAAGACGGTGCTCAACAATGTTGGCTTCGGACCCAAGATGCGCGGCCTGCGCAGGGCCGAGTGCGACCGCGTCGCTCACGAGTACTTGGCGCTGGCGGGTCTGTCGGACGCCGCCGAGCGCTACCCAAACGAGCTCTCCGGCGGCATGCAGCAGCGCGTGGGCGTCGTGCGCGCCCTCGCCAACAACCCCGACGTTTTGCTAATGGACGAGCCCTTCGCCAGCGTCGATGCACAGACCCGCATGACGCTTCAGGAGGAGCTGACGCGCATCTGGCAGGAGCGTCGTCCGACCATCCTCTTCGTCACTCACGACGTCGCCGAGGCGGTGTTCCTCGCCGATCGCGTGATCGTCCTGTCCAAGGGGACGGTGCTGAAGGAGCTGGCCATCGACCTGCCACGGCCCCGCGCGTGGGATGTGCTGATGCAAGATGACTCCTTCAAGGCGCTGTCGGCCCAGGTGCTGCAGCTGGTGCGCTCGGCATGAGCAGCAAGCTCCTGCGCGCGGCGCTGCGCTCGACCAAAGGCCGCATCGTGCTGGCGGTGCTGCTGTGCGCGATCGCCTGGCAGCTCTGGCTGAGCATCGCGGCGCCGCACAAGTTAGCCCCGGCGCTCATGCAGGCTGGGGCCGACAAGGTCAACATCTTGGTCACGCTGCCGTTCCCGCCGGAGCGGTTCCACGTGATCGCGTTCCAGCGCTACGGCCGGGTCTCCGGCACGCAAGACAACGCCATCGAGGTTCGTGGCGTCAACAAGGCGGATCTGCTGTCGGTCGCCCGTCCGTACTGGGTGGTCAAGGTCGACCCGCTACCTACAGAAGGAGCAACACCATGAAAAAAGCGTGGTTGATCGCCCTCATGCTCAGCTTGCCGGCCCTGGCGTTCGCCCAGACGCCGATCAAGGTAAAGGCCGGGATGGTCGCGAGCATCGACCAGATTGCGCTGCCGATCGCGGTCGAGCGCGGTTTCTTCGAGAAGGAAGGCTTGGACGTGAGGATCGCGCCTCCCTACCCGACTGGAGTGGACGCGCTGAACGCCATTCAGGCCGGCGAGAGCGACCTGGTCCAGGTGGGTGTGCCAATGATCGGCGCCGTCCTGCGCGGCATGGACTTGGTGGCGGTTGCCAACTACACGGGCAATGCCGCGAAGCTGGGCTCCGACGGCACTCTGGCGCTGATCGCCGGCCCCGGCACAGGCATCAGCAAAGGTGACCTGAAAAGTCTGAAGGGCAAGAAGATTGCCGCCTCGTTCGGCACCATCAACCACCTCTATGTCCTGGCGCTGCTCGAAAAGGCGGGCCTGACACCTCAGGACGTGACGCTCGTGAACACGCCACCGGCGGACATGACAGTGGCGCTGCTGTCGAAGGGCATCGACGCCTTCGCCGGTTGGGACCCCTGGCCCGTCATTGCGATGAAGGAGGTGCCCGGCGCCGTCGAGGTGGTGCGCGGCGGCGACCTCATTTCGGCCATCGGCTACAACGTGGGCATGCGCGCCTGGGTGGAGGTGAACGGCGCCACGGTGGAGAAGTTCCTCACTGCGCTGGCCGCCGCGGACCAGTGGATGCGAGCCAATCCGAAGCAGGCCGCGCAGGTGGCCACGCGCTGGATTCCGGGGCTCAAGCTCGATGTGGCCGAAACCGCGATGCAGTTCAACATCCAGCAGTCCGACAGGCGACTGTCGGCCAACAGCTACCGCGCGCTGTGGAGCGCGGAGGAACGGTTGAACCGCCTTGGCTTCATCAAGGGCACGTTCGACGTCAACAAGAACTTCGAGCCGAAGTACATCCTGGCCGTCATGAAGAACCGCCCGCAGTTGTTTGCCGATATGCCGGCCATCCCGGCCGCGGCGGCCATCACACCGGGCTACGTCTTCAAGCCCTGACGCCATGCTCGCCTCTAATCAGGAGTAAACGATCATGAACCTTCAATCCGTGATCAACGGCTTCAAGGAGGTAGCGACCGCCTCCGTGGCCGACGCCGTTGACAAGCTGGCCGGCAAGCGCGGCTACATGGACCAGAGCATCAAGCCGCGCATCAACGACAAGCGGGTCGTGGGCCCGGCCATGACCGTACAGGAAGGGCCCACCACCGAGTTCGTGCCGCCGCAGCACGCGCTCGACCAGATTGACTGCGCCGATGCCGGCAGCGTGTTGGTCATCGGCATCGACGGCGAAGCCAACGTGGCTGTGTGGGGCGGGCTGATGACGGCTGGCGCCTCCGCGCGCGGCCTGGCCGGCGCGATCCTTGACGGCGGCGTGCGCGACGTGACCGAGATCCGGCGCGACTACGATTTCCCGGTGTACGCGCGCGCCGTGTCGCCCGGCACCACGCTGGGCCGCTTCAAGACGCTGGGCGCCAACGTGCCGGTTGTCTGCGGCGGCGTCGAGGTCAACCCCGGCGACATCATCGTGGCGGACATCGACGGCGTGGTGGTCGTGCCGCGGACCCTCGCGGAGGAGATCCTGGCGCTGGCGCAGGAGATCGACCGGCGCGAGTTGGAGCAGGCCAAGCTGATCGTGCAGGCGCGCTCGATGAAGGAGGGGCTGGCGAAGTACGGCCGGATTTGAGCATGCCAGACGCGAAGCGGTTCGACATCGTCGCGATCGGCGAGCCGATGGTGGAGTTCAACCAGACGCGCGCCGGCGAGCCTCGCTATCTCCAAGGCTTCGGCGGCGACACCTCGAACATGGCGATTGCGGCGGCCCGCCAGGGCTCGCGCGTCGCCTACGTGACGCGCGTGGGTGACGACGAATTCGGCCGCATGCTGCTCGACCTCTGGATCCGCGAGAACGTGGACACGCAGGCAGTCGCGGTTGACGGTGCCGCGCATACCGGCGTCTACTTCGTCACTCACGGCGAGAGCGGTCACGTCTTCAGCTACCTGCGTGCGGGCTCGGCGGCCAGCCGCATGCGCGTGGAAGAGCTGCCGCTCGAGCTGATCTGCAGCAGCCGCTTCCTGCAGGCGTCGGGCATCAGCCTCGGCATCAGCGCCAACGCCGCCGACTGTGTGCTGGCTGCATTCGAGGCAGCACGCGCCGCGGGCGTGCGCGTCGCGCTGGACTCCAATCTACGACTGAAGCTGTGGCCGCTGGCGCGGGCACGAGCGGTGATCGGCGCGGCAATGGCGTTGACCGACTACTTCTTTCCCAGCATCGAAGACGCGCAGGCGCTCGCGGGCTTGACCGACCACGACGCCATCATCGACTGGGCACACCGCTTGGGCACGCGAACGGTGCTGCTTAAGTTGGGTGCGCAGGGTGTCATCGTCAGCGATGGGACGCGCCGCGAAACAATCCCTGGGTTCAAGGTGGACGCGGTGGATGCCACCGGCGCAGGCGACTGCTTTTGCGGCTCCTTCCTTGCGCGGCTGGCGGCCGGAGACATGCTGTGGGAGGCAGCGCGATATGCCAACGCGGCGGCGGCCCTGTCCACCACTGGATTCGGAGCCGTGGCACCGCTGCCTGCACCTGCGGCTGTGCGCCGTTTGCTGGAAACGAATTGACAGCATTGGCTATTCAAACAACCAGCCGCTTATGTCGAAGGTGACGAATTGACGCGGCGAAACTCGTCGGAAGTCCAAATCACGAGATCGTGAAGTAATTCGTGCCTGGCGGTCATATCGGGCTTTTCATGGGCTCGCACACGTTGCAACACGCCGGAATGGCGTCGACGAAAGCAAACGCGGGTTTGTGGATTGACCACAGGGAGGCGTACGTCGTGTTTATAGGAGACGACGGAGAGGTAACGAGGCGCGTGAGGTCGGGCATGGCGAAGCATGTCCGCTTTTCTGGCGGCAACAGACCGGAAGAAGGCTCGGCGGACGACCAGCGCGACAGACAATATACCGCGCATCTCAACAGGTACTATGAGGAAGTAATCTCGTGTCTTCATGACGCAGAATCCATCCTGCTCTTCGGCCCGGGGGAGGCAAAGCAGGAGTTCAAGAAACGTCTCGCGAGAGAAGGCCTTGCTACACGCATCGTCGGTGTTGAAGCAGCCGACAAGATGACCGTTGCCAAGATCCGGGCCAAAGTGCGACAGCATTTTCTAAAGTAGCCGTGCCAGTTCAACAGCCGGTATGAGTCAACTTCCTTCGACCTTCTGGGGCGTCTCGGCAACCGAGATGCTCCAGCAACTTGGAACGACCACGAAGGGATTGAGCAGTGTTGAAGCGGGTCAGCGGCTCGCCCGATATGGCTCTAACGCCTTGAACCCGCAGAGACGCTCGAATGTGCTGACACTGCTGCTGGCTCAATTCGAGAGTCCGCTGATCCTCATCCTTCTGTTTGCCACTGGGTTGTCATTCTTCTTTCATGACCCCGTTAATGCTCTGATCATCCTCACCATTGTTCTCGCAAGCGGCCTCTTGGGATTTTGGCAGGAGCACAGCGCAACCAAGGCTGTGGCGAAGCTGCTGGCGATGGTGCAAGTAAAGACTACCGTGCTTCGTGACGGAAGCGAGCATGAAGTTGCAGTCGAAGAGATTGTGCCGGGAGATATCGTCATTCTGAGCGCAGGAGATATTGTCCCAGGCGACTGCCTGCTTGCTGAATCCAAGGACCTCTTTGTCGATGAAGCAACCCTCACGGGCGAAACCTACCCCGTGGAAAAATCGGTTGGAGTGCTTGCGGCGGAGACAGCTCTTGGCCTGCGGACAAATGCGCTATGGATGGGCACCCACGTGGTCAGCGGCGGTGCTAAGGCCTTGATCATAAGCACAGGCAAGCAAACCGAGTTCGGCAAGGTCTCCGAGCGGCTAAGACTCCGGCCGCCGGAAACGGACTTTGAGCGCGGCATACGGCAATTCGGCTACTTCCTCATGGAAGTGACGCTGGTGCTGGTGGTGGCGATTTTTGCGATCAACGTCTATCTCGCGCGTCCGGTTCTCGAATCTCTCCTTTTCTCGCTGGCACTAGCCGTCGGGCTGACTCCGCAGTTGCTGCCGGCGATCATAAGTATCAACCTTGCCCACGGCGCCAAACGAATGGCGGCCGCAAAAGTGATCGTCAAACGGCTCGCTTCAATTGAAAATTTCGGCAGCATGAACGTGATCTGCTCCGATAAGACCGGCACCCTAACCGAAGGCGTCGTGCGCTTGCAATCAGCCGTTGACGTGTCGGGTGCGTCCAGCGAGAAGGTACTACGTTACGCTTATATCAACGCGTTTTATGAAACCGGGTTTGCCAACCCCATCGATGAAGCCATCCGTGGCCAGCGCGAGTTTGACCTGGCCGAGTACCGGAAGGTCGACGAGATTCCCTATGATTTTCTTCGCAAGCGACTGAGCATTCTGGTTGCTCATGATGCGACCCACCTGATGGTGACCAAGGGAGCACTGCAAAATGTGCTTGCCGTCTGTTCGGCAGCCGAAACCGGGGCGGGAGCGTCTGGCGATATAGCTGGCGTGCGGGACGCAATTCAGGAGCGCTACGAGGAATTCAGTAGTAAAGGCCTTCGCACCCTCGGCGTCGCATACAAGGACATGGGATCTGCGTCGGTGATGAGCAAGGGCGATGAAGCCGGCATGACCTTCTTGGGATTTCTCGTTCTTTTTGATCCGCCCAAGCCGAATATCATCGAGACCGTTGTCGGCCTGAAAAAGTTAGGCGTAGAACTGAAGATCATCACCGGCGATAATCACCTGGTGGCAGCCAATCTCAGCCAACAGATGGGATTGTCGAGCACACGCATCCTCACCGGGCCGGATCTTCGCCAGCTAAGCGACGGCGCGTTGCTGCAACGCGTGGCTGATGTGGACGTTTTCGCCGAAATTGAACCCAACCAGAAAGAGCGCATCATCCTTGCGCTGAAGAAGGCTGGCAACGTTGTCGGGTATATGGGAGACGGCATCAACGATGCCTCCGCGCTCCATGCCGCCGATGTCGGTATATCTGTGGAGAGCGCAGTCGATGTCGCAAAGGAGGCGGCTGATATCGTCTTGCTCGAAAAGGACCTGGGTGTTCTTGTGCAAGGTGTTCGTGAAGGGCGGACCACGTTCGCGAATACACTTAAATATGTGTTCATGGCTACCAGCGCCAACTTTGGCAACATGTTCAGCATGGCCGGAATATCACTCTTCCTGCCCTTTCTCCCGTTGCTGCCCAAGCAGATCTTGCTCACTAACCTGTTGACCGATTTCCCTGAGATGACCATCGCCACCGACCGGGTGGATCCCGAAATGGTTGACCACCCGCGACGTTGGGACATCAAGGCCATTCGCAAGTTTATGTACACTTTCGGCCTGCTGAGCTCGGTATTTGATTACCTCACGTTCGGTGTACTTCTGTTCATCGTTCATGCGGCTCAGGATCAGTTCCGAACCGGCTGGTTTCTGGAGTCCGTTGTTTCCGCGTCCTTGATCGTACTTGTCATTCGCAGCCGGAGGCCCTTCTTCAGTAGCAGGCCGGCGAAGTATCTCCTGATCGCAACTTTGCTGACTGTTGTCGTGACCGTGGCGCTGCCTTTCACGCCACTTGGCGGGATTTTTGAGTTTCGAGATCTTCCGATTTCGCTCCTTGTGCTCATTGCGATAATCGTGGTGCTGTACATTGTTTCGGCGGAAGTCGTAAAGACTGTCTTTTATAAGAAGGTGAAATTCTGAGCGACTGACTTGAGCCAACTCAAACTCGGCCTGAGAACCCAACCCAATTCCGGCAACTTTGACTGGGGGTGGCTCGGATACTTGTGCATCTTGCCCTCCCCAGGCGGTAAGCAATATTGCGCTTCGAACTGAGCTCGCGAGGTTGCGGTGAAAGTTAAGAGATATTCCAGCCTTTGTCGCATCGCATCATGATCATGCGCGCGAATTGGAAACTGCTCGGGCTCTTGGGTGCGGGGATCGTCGTGGTCGCTGCTGCGGCCATCTATTGGCTGGCGACGCGCGCCGCGCCACCGCATTACGTGACGACAGCGGTGACACAGGGAGACGTCGTCACGACGATCACCGCCAGCGGATCGGTCAATCCGGTAGTTGTCGTCGAGGTCGGGACCTATGTCTCGGGCACTATCGAGACCCTCAGCTGCGACTACAACACCCGGGTCCACAAGGGCCAACTATGCGCAAAGATCGACCCCAAGCCGTATCAGGTCATTGTGGATCAGGATCAGGCCGAGTTGGACGTCGCCAAGGCTCAACTGGTCAAGGACCAGGCCAACGTTGTCTACACCAAGGTCAGTCACGAGCGCTACGATCTTCTGTTCAGCGAAGACTCAACCTCCCACGATGCCGCCGACGCTGCGCTCAATGCCTATAATCAGGCAGTTGCGCTCGTCGGCCTCGATGTCGCTACGGTTGCCCAGAAGAGCGCGGCGCTGAAGGCTGCGCAGATCAATTTGGATTACACCAACATCGTCTCGCCGGTGGACGGCACGGTGGTGTCGCGCAACGTCACCGCCGGCCAGACCGTGGCCGCGAGCTTTCAGACACCGACTCTGTTTCTCATTGCCACCGATCTGACCAAAATGCAGGTCGATACCAATGTGAGCGAGTCGGATATCGCGGGCGCCCTTGAAGGCGCGAGCGCCAGTTTCACGGTCGATGCCTTCCCGAGACGCACGTTCCAGGGACGGGTGGCCCAGGTGCGGCAGGCCCCGGTCAGCGTGCAGAACGTGATTACCTACGATGTGGTGATCACAGTCGATAATTCGGACCTGCTGCTCAAGCCGGGGATGACGGCGACGGCCAGGATCGTCACGGCTCAGGCGCTAAACGTCCTTCGAGTCCCATCGCAGGCGCTGCGATTTGCGCCGACCGCTGCGGCCACGCTTGGGCCCGCCGGGGCCACCCAAGCCGGGCAGCGAGTCTGGGTGGTGCGGGCCGGCAAGCTGGTCCCGATCCCTGTCACGGCGGGGCTGGTTGACGACACCTTCGCCGAGATCAAGGCGGGAGATCTCAAGCTCGGAGATCAGGTCGTCACATCCGAGGCTGCAGCGGGCGCATCCCAGGGGCCGTCCACTCCTTCGCTGAAATTGTAGAAAGACCACCGGCATGACCGATCCCGTTGTCCGTCTCATCGACCTGACTCGAACGTTCAAGCTCGGCGATACCGAGGTTCGTGCACTGCAAGGGGTCAGCGTTTCGGTCGATCGTGGCGAATTCGTCGCCATCATGGGATCGTCCGGGTCGGGCAAGTCGACAATGATGAACATAATTGGCTGCCTCGACCGGCCGACCAGCGGCCAATACGTGTTTGAGGGGCGGGACGTGGCGCATCTTTCCGAACCCGAGCTGGCGGACATCCGCAGCACGCGGATTGGTTTCGTGTTCCAGAGTTTCAATCTACTTGCTCGCACGAGTGCGCTCGAAAACGTCGTGTTGCCGCTACTGTACGGGGCGGCGGCGGCGCTGACGTCAAGCAAGCGGAACGGTCGCGGACGCGACATGCTGGCGAGCGTCGGCCTGGCAGACCGTGCGCGTAACACGCCCAATCAACTCTCCGGGGGACAACAGCAACGCATCGCGCTAGCGCGCGCGCTCATCAACCAACCCGCTGTACTGCTTGCCGACGAGCCGACCGGCAATCTCGATACGCGCACTTCGCATGAGATCATGGAAATCATTCGCGGACTCAATCGCGAGCAGGGCGTGACGGTGATCGTGGTAACCCACGAACCCGATATCGCCGCCTATGCGGATCGGGTGATCGTGATGCGCGATGGACGGATCCTTACCGATGAGCATCAGGTCGCCGTCGTAACGCCGGACCAAGCAACCGCCAGCGCCACGACTTCGGTTGCAGCCAGCGGGGACAGCGGCGCGCCCTCTGGCGGCGCCCCGGGCCTTCGCCTGGCCTTCCTGTCGATGATCCTTTCAGCCTCTTTGCAGGCTTTGGCACGCAACAAGCTGCGTTCGGCCTTAACCATGTTGGGTGTATTTATCGGCGTGGCTGCGCTTATCGCCATGGTGGCGGTGGGAGACGGCGCCAGCGCAGCGGTGAAGAAACAGTTGGAAAGCCTGGGTACGAACATGGTCGTCGTCCAGCCGGGCGCCACGACCGCCGGCGGTGTTCGCGCCGGGGCGGGCAGCGCTTCAACTCTAACCGTGGTCGACGCGGAGACCATCCTGCGCGACGACACCGCCGTCCAGCGGGTCAGCTACCTGACCCGCCAGGCGGGACAAGTGGAATACGGCGACCAGAATTGGAGCACGGTTATCCAGGGCGTGACGCCAAGCTATCTGGACATCGTCAGCTGGCACATCGCCCGCGGCAACTCCATGACCGAACAGGAAAACGACGCGGCCGAGAAAGTCTGTTTGATCGGCCAGACGGTCTATCAGAACCTATTTCCTCCGGGACAGGAGCCCATCGGCGCCACGATCCTGATCAAGGGCGTTCCGATGCGCGTGATCGGGCTCCTCGCAAGCAAGGGGCAAACGGGTTTTGGACAGGATCAGGACGACGTGGTGATGATCCCGTTCAGTACCGCCGAGCGCAAAGTCCTAGGTGTCGCAGCGCCGCAAACGGCCCAGAACCTTGTCAGCGCCAACTATCCGGCGGCAGCGAACGCCTTCGGCATCAACCCCCGCATGACCGGCTATGTCAACAGCATCTACGTCCAGGCCGGGGGGGCCGACCTGGTGAACAGGGCGATCAGTCAGGTGACCGCGACTCTGGCGCGGCGCCACCATATTCAAGTCGGGCAACTCGATGATTTCAGCGTCCGTAACCTCAGTCAGATCGCGGAGGCGCAGGAGAGTAGCAGCCAGGTCATGGCCGCGCTTCTGGCCGTGGTCGCATCGATCTCGCTGCTCGTCGGCGGCATTGGAATCATGAACATCCTTTTGGTTTCTGTCACCGAAAGGACGCGGGAAATCGGCATCCGCATGGCGATTGGAGCACGCCGCCTTCAGGTGCTGCTCCAGTTCCTGGCCGAATCGGTGCTGTTGAGTGTAACCGGCGGCGTGGCCGGAATAGGGTTCGGGCTGCTGGTGTCGTTCGTCATCTCAATGCTTGCGCATTGGCCGACCCAAGTCTCGCTCACCGCCATCGTCGGCGGTTTTGCGTTTTCAGTGGCAGTCGGAATCTTCTTTGGCTACTATCCGGCGCGCAAGGCTGCCAACCTCAACCCGATCGACGCGCTTCGCTACGAGTAGACAACACCTGTGCAGGCACTGGCAGAATCGGTCGACGGCCACGTTGGTGTCGAGGCTTTTCGACCCGAACTCACCTCGCCAATGGGAAGATTCGCCGGGGTTCGGGCCACTAGGACTCACAGACTGCTTGGCCACAAATTTCGTACTCAGGTCAAAAGCAGTATCACTTCCGACGCTCGGCGCAGGACCTGATGCGTGGGACATTGATCGATTAGTTGCACTGAGCAAACACCTGGCTCCCGAGCAGGTTCCTTTGGAGGAAATCCGGGAGATTGACGAAGCCTACTGGTCCAACGAGGGCACTCATTCTTTGACGTGCCGAAACGTTGTTGAACACGCCCGATTGATACAAGAAGCCGATCTCGCTTATCCGGTGATTCTTTCAAGCGATGGTCGCGTCATGGACGGCATGCATCGAGTCGGGACAGCCTTGTTGGAGGGCCGAACGCACGTCGTAGCCATCCGGTTCCTTCACGATCCAGAACCAGACTATGTCGGAGTTCATCCCGACGACCTGCCATACTAAGGTGAGCTCTTGCCGGTGGTCCTAATCGCGTTGTTACCAGCCCTAGGCCACCGCCGACTACAAGAGGACACCCTGGCCGAGCGTCATCATCAGCAGAAGCATGAAATATCCGGGGTCAGCTTCACCGCCCATTGCCAATGAAAACCTTGCACCTACTTTGGGCAGCGGCACTACGATCGGTTCCAGCTTTGCTACAGGTTGCGTCCACAATGAGCGTACAAGTTCGGCACTTCTCATATTCGTGGACAGATACATCATTTCGACCTCGCTCTGTGCTCCAGGGCGGTAAGAGAATAAGAAGCCAATTGCATTAGGGTCACGATTGTCGATAAGGCCCAGGATAGGGGAGAGGGGAGAAGAGGGGTCTTTGGATGCCATATCAGAACGATAATGCCTCAAGCCCCAGAACGATGCACTTCGGTCAATGTACCTCCATTCGGAGAGATTTTCGTCGAAAACTCGCGTTCGCGCACGCGTCTTCATACGCTCCATTACTTCAGTAAGCGATTCCTTGTCGGTCGTCACGAGAAGTACATTGGTACGAGGAGCGGTTACATAAAACGTCCAGTCGTCCTGCTCGAATCGTTTCTTGAAGACAAGGACCTTATTGCCTTCAAGGTCAAACGATGAAATGGCATTGGAAGCTGTGATCGCTTCGATGATCGAGCGAACATCATCATTTTCTGTGACCAGAATGTCGCAACCGTCGTAGGGCATTGCGCCAATGCCGGAAGGCAAGCGGAAGCGGCGGCTAGCCGTAACAGACAGTACAATTCTTTGCCCGATCAAACGCTTATATATCTCCTCATCACGGAGGAAGCCAAGCGGGCCGATCGCGAAAGCCTCCAGCATTTCCTGGAGCTTCTTTGCTGACGGGCTATCAAGATCGGGTGCCGTGAATGCTTGCGCGACTATTAGGGATTCGCTGCGTTCCGGTAACCACCAAAGAACTTCATCAAGCGTGACCGCCGTGCTACTTGCCAGCAAAGAAGCCGGAGTCGCAAGCAGCACCAGAAATAGCGTGATCAATCGTTTTGAAGTCATTGGAAACCTATCTAAGTCCAGGATACGGCGTGGTGGCACGTCGTGCAGGCTATTATGTAATAGCAACTTGCCTCCTCTGGTTGCGATGAGAGCAAGCATCGCCCAAACTTTCGCACCGCGCAACTAAACGGCAAGAAGTAGCGTGCGTTGCTACGTAGAGTATTGTCGACTGATACTGCGGGCGCTTATACGGATGGGAAGAAAACGTGACCGTCCCGTTTACGGGAGCAGGTAACCTCCCCTCCGAGCATGCCTAGTTGGAGTACACGCTAACTGGACGGGTGGAGGACGGCGGAATAGCGTCCGAATACGGTCCATTGGCGCATTTCCTTACGCGATACATCGCTGTATCTCTGGCCTGACCTCACGCGGCTAACTGAACCGCCTGGGTTTTCTGGAGACGTCCGGGTTTGAGTCAGGCCGCCAACGGCAGCTGACTCGTTGAATGATAGTACTTCGCTTCGAGTTCTGCCGGCGGTACATTGCCGATTGGCTCGAGCAACCGACGGTGATTGAACCAGTCGACCCACTCCAGCGTTGCGTACTCCACGGCCTCCAGATGTCGCCAGGGGCCGCGGCGGTGAATGACCTCCGTCTTGTACAACCCGATGATCGTTTCGGCCAGCGCGTTGTCGTACGAATCGCCCACGCTACCCACGGATGGCTCGGCTCCCGCTTCGGCCAATCGCTCGGAGTAGCGAATCGACAGATACTGGCTACCCCGGTCGCTGTGATGCACGACCCCCTTGATTCCGGAACGCGACCACAGCGCTTGCTCCAACGCGTCCAGGACCAGTTCGGCATGCATCGAGCGCGCCACGCGCCAGCCGATGATGCGCCGGGCGAATACATCGACCACGAACGCGACGTATACGAAGCCGGTCCACGTCGCGACGAAAGTAAAGTCCGCCACCCACAGCTGATTGGGACGGCTTGCCTGGAATTGCCGGTTGACTCGATCGAGCGGTCGTTGCGCACTGTCGTCGGCGATGGTGGTGCGGCGCTTGCGACCGCGCACCACCCCCTGCAGACCGAGCGAGCGCATCAGCCGCTCGACCGTACAGCGGGCAACCTCGTTGCCCTCGCGGCCAAGTTGCCGCCAGACTTTGCGCGCACCGTAGACACCAAAATTCTCCTCGTGCACGCGACGAATCTCCGGTACCAATGTCCGGTCGCGCTGCAGCCGCGGCGGCAGGCGCGCCGGTTCTGCCTCGCGCGCCTTGTGCGCGTAATATTGCGATGGGGCGATCTGCAACTCCGCGCAGATCGACTCAACCCCGTAAACGGCACGATGGGCATCGATGAACGACACCATCACTTCGGTCGGCGGTCGAGCTCCGCCTGGGCGAAAAAAGCCGATGCCTTGCGCAAGATCTCGTTCGCCCGCTTCAGCTCCCGATTCTCACGTTCCAGCTCCTTGAGCCGGTCCCGCTCCGTGCTGGTCACCCCCGCGCGCCGACCTTGGTCACGCTCAGCCTGGCGCACCCACCTGCGTAGCGTCTCCGCAGTGCAGCCAATCTTGCCCGCAATCGAGCTGATCGCCGCCCACTGCGAGTCGTGCTCCCCTGGTGTTCAAAAACCAGCCGAACCGCCCGCTCGCGGATCTCCGGCGAGTACCTCGTCGATGTGTTCATGACTCCATCCTCTCAAATAATGGAGTCTCCTGGAATCCCGGGGCGGTTCAAACATCCTCCGTTGGGATGGTGATAGGCTTCGTCATCGGTGGCGCAGCGAGTGGTCAACATTCGCCGTGCGTTATCTCACGCTGCTTCGTTAACTAGAGCGACAAACAGAGAGCAAAATATGGAAATCGATACAATGGGACTCGTGCGAAAGGGGATCGGTACGCTTGTCCAAGGCTTTCTGTTCGGGATCGGGTTTGGAGTCGCAGCATGGGGCGTCTACTATCTAGCGTACGGAAGCTTGATGTCGCAGGCGATGACATCGGCGCAAGATATCTCCGCGATCACGGAGGGGGGTCAAAGCGCACTGAAGAGCATTGTCCTATCCGACGTGGAAGAGCGGAAAGAAGATGGACGTGCCTCGGTCATTGGCAAGTTGACAAACAACGGTTCTCGATCGGCTCACGGATTGCAAGTTCAAGTTGATCTGTTCAATCACGGAAAGTTTGTGGATCAATACTCTAGTTACATCATTGGGTCGGTCGCGCCGGGTGAAACGCGCTACTTCAAGGTCGCCTGTGGGTGCAAGGACACACCGCCAGCCGAACACGATAGTTTCAAGGCCCAAGTTTTTGGTGGCTATTAGCCCCTCTCACCTATCCGACCATCTCGCCCGGCGGAGGTTCATCTTCGTGATGGTAAGCTGAACCCAATCAGGCCACCACTGCCAACGCGAGGAAGGTTGCATACCCTTCAGCGACACGCCATGACCCGCAAACGCTGGCCATGTCTTTTAGCTTCTTTCTGTTGCTGGTGCCCGGCACTAATGAAACATTGAGCCGTCTACCGGTTGGCCACCCGATCCGTGCACGCGGCACTGGTAGGACTGCTCATCCTGTTCCTGATCGGTACGACATATCAGTTGTTGAAGCTTTACCGGCAAGCTGCGCAGACGACGCAACGCGCAATAACGTCGACGGGTGGCTGACGACACGGGGGAGAAGCGACATGGGTAGTCGTTCTCCCCTAATTCTTGCACCTCTGCAAACGTCGGCAGCGCCAACGAACGGCCGCTATCGGCGACTTCGCGCTTAGGCCGCGAGCCGCCCGTTGTTCGATGACGGTTCACGACCCGAAGCAGCCGTATGCACTGCCGCGAAGTGGTTGTCCAAATAGTCCACTCACGAAAATGGGGCCTTGCGGCCCCACTGAATCTTGCTGGAAGGTAGGACTCGCTGTTTAGCAGGCCTAACGATTCGTTAGCGTCCATCCGCGAAGGAAGAAAGCGGCTACCGCGGTCAACACCAAGCCTAGCAACAGAAGTGTCCACGGGCTCAATGTCGGAATCGGCGCGGCTTGGGTTTGGCCAAGCGTCGCCTGGAAGGTGGCTGGCCCCGCAGTAAGATGCAGTACGCCCGCCGTCGTGTTTACGCTGCCCACGAGGCCCGCGGTCCCTGTAGTAGGGCCGATTGAAGTGGTGAGTCCGTAAGTCGCGGCCTGCGGGTTGCCTTCATCCAGCCAGTCTCCAGCCGGGGCAGCACAGATACCGTTAGTCAAGCCCCAGACCGAGACTGTTTGATTGTCGAACACGAGGTTGGGTCCCGTGGCGGCCGCGGAGCCGATGCCTGCGATATTGATGGAAACGCTTTTCAAGTTGATGCAAGGAACGTTGGGTAAAGGGAGCGTGATGTCCGCGGTGTCTCCAATGCCGGTAGCCGTGAGCTGTGCCCCGGTGAAGGGTGTCGCGCCCAAGGTCCCTGTTGCCGGTCCGCTGAACACCACGGTTATCGGTGTTCCAATCGCGTATGGCGCGCCAAAACAGAAAAGAACAACGCTGGTGATTCCGGCCCAGAGCCGTTTCTGTAGCGTCAAAGTGCATTTCATAAATCACCTTTCCCCTTGGGCGACACCTCACCCGTGCGATCGTAGGCTTAAGCGAAGGCCGAAGTCAATGATAGGACGTTGGCCTTCGCCTGCAGCTGCGAGCTGCCGTTCCTGGCCGTGAGCTGCCTGATTGTCGACCGTCCCAGTGCGACCCAAAGCGGAAGTTTGCAGCGAGCAGAAGCTGCCGCTACCACCATAACCACCAGATGCTTTGTGGTGCGTAGTACCAAAAGTCGTCGCCGTAGCGCATTGCAAGCCACCCGCACAAAAGTGGCGCACCAGCATAGTAGAAGAACGGGCCAGGCAACCCATGCCAAACTCGGTACCTTCACAACGGAGGCGTCTTGCTCGAAGTTCAGAGTACGGAGACCAAGCACGACGCCAGAGAACTCAGTACGCCTCGGTTTACTCGCGGGTGTCGGATTCCCGCGCTGGGCTACAATTCCATGACACGAATGAATTGACCCATGGACGCTCTCACGGACACTCTCACAACACTCCGATCGATGGGCATCACACTGCCAAGTCGAGCCTATCTGATCGGTGCAATACTCTTTAGCATCGTTGGTTACGCAGGCTATCGGTACGGCAAGAAGACCTCAATGCGGACCACCAAATGGATTGGCATCGCGTTGATGCTCTACCCCTATGTTATTCCGTGGACCTGGCTTATGTACACCGTGGGGGTCGGATTGAGCATCGGTTTGTATATTTCGACATTATCCAGCTGAGCACCGAGATTTCGCACGACGGCTAAGGAGTACCAGGGACGGAGTGACACGGCGCATCTGCAAAGTCGGCAACCGCCACCTGCGCGCCGCGCACTACATACCCGCCCTGGTGGCTAGTCAACACGAGCCCAACGTCAAAGCGTTCTACGACAAACTCGTTGCGGCCGGAAAGAAGCCAATGCAAGCCATAGTCGCAGTGATGCGCAAATTGCTACACGCCATTTGGGGCATGCTCGAGCACGACCAGGACTTCGACGGCAACAAATTCTTCAAGCTTCCAGAAAAAACCGCTTGACCGAAAAGAGAGTATCTGACGGCTCGTATCGTCTGGATAGGTGCGCTTGAGCCAGCCGGCAATCTGCTGCGGTGACCACCGCCGTTTTAGCTTGCCGGCCATGATGCGCGCCAGCGCTCGGTTCTGCGCCAATTTACAGGTCTTGGGGCGACGACCTCGATCCCAGGCGGACTGGTCAGCCTGACTCGCTCGGTAGCACGCCTGGCCACCATTGCGCTTGATCTCCCGACTGACGGTGGACGGCGCTCAGCCGAGTTGCACTGCTATCGAACGCATGGAATCACCGGCAACCACCGCGCGCGAGATCTCTTCGCGTTCGGCCAAGGTCAGCGAGCACGCGAGAGCGCCATCGAGTCCGGCGAGATCGCCACACTGGACCTTGCCCAAGGGCCGACGTTCGCCGCTGCCATCAAAGCCTTCCGCGACCACCGCAAGGCAATCCGTAAGCCACCCGGCTCGACCTTCGGCCACACGCTCAAACGCCTTGAGGAAGAGCACGGACTCGAACCGCTAGGCAACCTGACGGCGTCGTTCTAGCGCCCGCTTGTAGAACGTCGCCATAGGGTTCGTTCCTTTCGGTGCCACCCGGAATCGCATGGAACAAGAAGTGCCACGCTGGTGCCACGGTGAGCGGGAACGAGTATAGCGGAATCGGGATCAACCGTGAGGCAACAGGAGTAAACGAGAGTCGTGGATCACTTGATGCCCAACCGCTCCATGCGGTAGCGCATGGCGCGAAAGGTGATGCCGAGCAGCTTCGCCGCCGCAGTGCGGTTGTAGCGGGTCTTTTCCAACGCCTCGTTGATCGCCGCGCGCTCGACACGGTCAAGATAGTCCTGCAGCGGCCACTTGTCGCCGGCGGGCAGCGCGGTGTCGGCTTCTTCCGGCGGTGGCGTGAGCCGCAGGTCCTCGGCGGTAATCTTCTGCGCATCCGCGGCAAGCGACAGCCCGCGCTCGAGAATGTTCTCCAGTTCGCGCACGTTGCCGGGGAACGGATACGACTCCAGCGCCACGATCGCCTCGGGGTCGAGCCTCGCCGGGGCCGCGCGCGAGAGTTTGCGCAGAATTGCATCGGCGATCGCCGGGATATCCTCGCGCATCTCGCGCAAGCTGGGCATCGCCAGCTCGATGACGTGCAGGCGGTAGAACAGGTCCTGGCGAAACTCGCCGGCGTCGACGAGCCCTGGCAGCTTCTTGTGCGTCGCGCTGATGATACGCACGTCGACCGGCTCCTCCGCGGTCGCTCCGACCTTGCGCACGCGCTTCTCCTGGATCGCGCGCAACAGCTTCACCTGCATCGGCAACGGCAGGTCCGCGACCTCGTCGAGAAACAGCGTGCCGCCGTTGGCCGCCTGGAAGAAGCCGTCGCGATCGCCCTCGGCGCCGGTAAAGGCGCCTTTGCGGTAGCCGAAGAACTCGCTCTCCATCAGATTTTCCGGGATGGCGCCGCAGTTCACCGGCACGAAGGGCTGTTCCGCCCGTGGCCCGCCGAGATGGATCATGCGCGCGGCCAATTCCTTGCCGCTGCCCGATTCGCCGGTGATGAACACCGGCGCCTGGCTCTTGGAGAGCCGGTCGATCATCTGCCGGACCTGCATGATGGCCGGCGATTCGCCCAGCAGCTGGTACGACGAGGGCGCGGCCGGCTTCTCGGGCACCTTCAGCGCCTGCTTGACCAGCGCCCGCAACTGCTCGAGCGCCACGGGTTTTGCCAGGTAATCGAACGCCCCGGCCTTGAGCGCCGCAACGGCGTTCTCGGCGCTGCCGAAGGCAGTGATCACCGCGACCGGAACATCGAGCCCCTTGTCGGTGATGTGCTCGACCACGCGCAGGCCTTCGCCATCGGGCAGGCGCATGTCGGTCAGGCACAGGTCGAAGGCCTGAGCGTCGAGCAGCTTGATCGCCTCCTCGACGGATTGTGCCCGCGTCGTGTCCAGGCCCATGCGCGACAGCGTCAGTTCGAGCAACTCGAGAAGATCGGGCTCGTCATCGATGACGAGCACCTTGGGCTGTCCGCGTTCGCGTGGTCTTCGGCTCATGATCTGTTCCCCCTGCTGGCGCTCGTTACTTTTCCGCCGGGCTGAGCGCCCGCTTCATCGTCAGGCGGAAGTGCGCCCCGGGACCCTTGGGCAGCAGCTCCAGCGCGGCGCCGTTGGCGTCGGCCAGCTCGCGCGCGATGTACAGGCCCAGCCCGGTCCCGCCCGGCCGCGTGGTGAAGAATGGCTCGAAAATCTGTCCGCGCAGCTCGGCGGGAATCCCCGGTCCATCGTCGTCGAGTTCGCATATTACGGCATCCCCCATGTACCCGGGACGTACCAGGATGCGGATGCTGCCTTCCTTCTTCTGGCAGTGCTGCCAGGCGTTGCGCACGAGGTTCCAGACGATCTGATTGAGGTGGCCGCGGTCGAAGATCACGAGCACGTCCTCGGGCGCCTGCACCGAGACGCCGCGTGGCGGGATCGCCTCGGCCTGGACGATCTCCTCGACCAGCGAAGTCATGAACTCGACGAAGCGGACCACTTCGGGCTGCTGCCGGTCGCGCCGGTTCAACTGCAACACTTCGCCGACGATGCGGTCGATGCGCTTGGCGTTGTTGCGAATCATCCCCAGCAGCCGCTGGCCCTCGGGCGCCACCGAGCCGTCCTCCTCGAGCAGCTGCGCGGCCTGGTTGATCGCCGACAGCGGATTGCGCACCTCGTGCGCGATGCTCGCGGTCAGCCGGCCCATCGCCGCGAGCTTCATCTGCTGCGCTTCGGTTTGAGCCCGTCCGAGGTCCTCGAGGTAGATGAGCGTGCCGCCGTTGAGGCCCGCGCCGATGCGCACCAGGCGCACGCGCAGCAGGCGCTGTGTGGCCTCGACCTTGAATGGCGGCAGTGCGTCGGCGAAATCTTCCTGCCAGCGGCGCCAGTAGTCATGCAGGGTCGAGCTGAATTCGGCCAGGCGCATCCCCCCGCGCATTCGCCCGAAGCCGCCCAGAAGTCGGGTCACCTGGGCGTTGTGGCCGCGAACGACGCCGTTGAGGTCGACCACGAGCACGCCGTCCTGCATGTCCTGAATGATGAGCCGGTTGACCTGCTCGAGGTTGGCGACGTCGATGCTGCGCTGGGCGGCAAGGTCCTCGCTCGCCTTGGTGTAGCGGCCGAGCGCCAGGGCGATGCCGACCGTGGCAAAGTAGCCGAAGCCCACCAGCCCGGTCTGGAACAGCTGCGCGCCGGAAATGATGCCCTGGAACAGGCGCCAGGTGTCGAGCGCGAGCAGCACCGAGCTCGCCAGGGCGGCGTGGAAGAACGCGACCTGGGTGCGCATCAGCCAGCCGCTGGCCGCGAGCTGCGGAAAGAGCAGGATCGACAGCGGGCCGCCGGCCGCGCCGCCCGAATAGATGAGCAGGGAGAGAAAAAAAACGTCGCCGACCAGGAGCGTGAGCAGCAGCGCCGGCAGGGGCAGCAGCGGCGCATCGCGCTGCACCCACCACAAGGTGAGCAATCCATAGACGAAATAGAGCCCCACCGCCGTGACGAAGGCGTTCGGCGCGGCGATCCCGATCGTGCGCAGGTCAAAGAACAGCGCCGCGCTCAGCAGCAGCGCGCCGCACACGGCGCGATACAGGCCGACGATCCACAGGATCCGCCGCCCTGATTCGGTGATCAGCGACGGCAGCGATGGCGGCTCGAACGGCGGAATCGCCGGACGCGGCTGGACGGGTTCAGCCATGGGGAACGCAGCCTCCGCCGGCACAGACGAAGCCACCGCCGGTCTCCTGCGCCTCGGCGCGCGGCAGGAACACGCCACAACGCGCACAGCGCACCATCGGCTGGGGAGCGACTTCCGCGGCGGTCCTGCGCTGCGTGCGGGATTTGCGCAGGGCGACCACGCGCAGCGCGAGGAGGACCAGGAAGATGACGACCAGCCAGGAGATGATCCGGCCCATCAGATCACCTTGCCGGGGTTGAGCAGATTGTCCGGATCGAGCGCGCGCTTGATCCGGCGCATGAGCTCGACCTCGATCGCTGGCCGGTAGCGCTTGAGCTCGTCGCGCTTCAAGCGGCCGATTCCGTGCTCGGCGCTGAAGCTGCCGCCGAGCTGCGCCACCAGGTCATAGACGATGCGATGGGCGCGACCGGCCTGTTCGAGGAAGCTGCGCGCATCCGCCCCGGCCGGCGCGGCGAGGTTGTAGTGCAGGTTGCCATCGCCCAAGTGCCCGAAGACGATGTAGCGCACGCCGTGCAAGGCCGCATCGAGCTGCGAGCGCGCCTGCGCCAGAAACTCGGGGATTGTCGATACGGGCAGGCTGATGTCGTGCTTGATGTTGGGGCCTTCCAGCCGCTGCGCTTCCGGCACGCGCTCGCGCAGCGCCCACAGTGCCTCCGCCTGATGCGCCGATTGCGCGATCGCGACATCCTGCGCGACCCGGTGCTCGACGGCGGCAGCGAGCGCGGTCTCCAGCTGCGTCGCCAGCGGCGAGTCCGCGGCGGGATCGTCGGCCTGCGCCAGCACATACCAGGCGTGATCCGGCAACGGGTCCGGCAGGGCGGGAAACCGGGCCCGGGCGAGGTCGACGCAGGCGCGGGCGAGGAGCTCGAAGCCGGTGAGCCGGTCGCCGAGCGCCTGGCGCAGGCGGTTGAGCAACGCGATCGCCGCGGCGACGTCGGCGACGGCCACCCACGCGGTCGCCGACGTGCGCGACCGCGGGAAGAGCTTGAGCACCGCCGCCGTGATGATGCCCAGCGTGCCTTCGCTGCCGAGGAAGAGCTGCTTCACGTCGTAACCGCCGTTGTCCTTGCGCAAGCCCCTCAGTCCGTCCCAGATGCGGCCGTCGGCAAGGACCACCTCCAGGCCGAGCACGAGCTCGCGCGCATTGCCGTAGCGCAAGACGGCCGTGCCGCCGGCATTGGTCGCGAGGTTGCCGCCGATCGCGCAGCTGCCCTCGGCGGCGAGCGACAGCGGAAACAGCAATCCGGCGGCGGCGGCGGCCTGCTGCACGCGCTCGAGCGGCATGCCGGCTTCGACCGTGAGCGTCGCGTTGTCCGCGTCGAGCGCACGCACGCGATTCAGACGCGACAAGGAAACGACGACCTCGCCGCCTGCTTCGTGAGGCGTCGCGCCGCCGCACAGCCCGGTGTTGCCACCTTGCGGAACGACCGCGACAGCGTGCTCGGCGCAGCAGCGCACCACCGCGGCGACCTCGGAGGTGGTCGATGGACGCACCACCGCGCGCGCGCGTCCATGATAGCGATCGCGCCAATCGGTGACATAGGGAGCGACGTCGGCGTCCGACGTCAGCACGTTGGCCTCGCCGACGATCGCCCTCAGCCTGGCCAGCAGGGGAGCGGCAGATTCCGCCATGGTGCGTTATATTAGCTGAAAGCCCCGACCACCGGAGGAAGAACATGGCGGACAAGCCATCGCCGTTCACGCCGCAGCAGGCTCTGGAGTTCATGCAGAAGATGTGGAACCCGCTCGGCTTTGCGCTGCCAGGCATGCCGCCCGTAGCCGGAGCGGCGGCTGCCGCGCCGCTGTTCCCCAACCCGATGGCGATGTTCGCCACCCTTGACCCGGCGGAGATCGAGCGCAAGATCGGCGAATTGCGCGTCATCGAGAACTGGTTGTCGATGAGTCTCAACTTCATGCAGTTGAGCATCAGGACCCTTGAGCTGCAGCGAGCCTCGCTGGAGGCCATGCGCGCCGGCGCCGAGGCCGTATCGGAGCCGGCACCGAACAAACCCCATTCGAAGGAGGTTCGATGAGTCTCACCCTGTACTACGGATCCGGGTCGCCTTATGCGTGGCGGGTGCAGCTCGCGCTCGAGCACAAGGCGCTGCCCTACGAACGCAAGGTGCTTTCGTTTTCTGCCGGCGACACGCGCAAGCCGGAATTCATCGCCCTCAATCCGCGGCACACGGTGCCGACGCTGGTCGACGGCGACTTCGTGCTCTACGAATCGAATGCGATCACGGCGTATTTGGACGACGCCTATCCCGGGCGGGGCGCACCGCTGTTTCCCGGCGACGCGAAGTCCCGCGCGACGGTGTGGCGGCTGATGATGGAGGTCGACAACTACGGCAGCAAGGCGATCGATGCCGTCACCACCTACGCCTTCTGGACCAAGCCCGAGGAGCGCGAGCCGCAGAAGCTCGTCGACGGCCGCCTGGCGGTGACCGAGGAGTTCGCGCAGATGTCGCGCTATATCAAGGGCGATTTTCTGGTCGGGCCGCTGTCCGCAGCGGACTTCTCGCTCTACCCCCTCATCGCGTTCATGTACCGGGCCCGGGTCAAGCTGCCGGACTTCGACGCGGACAGCCTGCTCACGCCGGAGCTCAGGCGCTGGAAAGCGCGCATCGAGGCACTGCCGTATTTCGAGCGCACCGTGCCACCCCATTGGAAGGAAGCATGATGCGACTGACGAGCACTGCCTTCGCCGACGGTGGGCGCATTCCAGGGGCCCTGGCATTCGGCATCATCGATCCGGTTGCCCACGTCAAGCTGTCGGAGAACACGAATCCGGACCTGAACTGGAGCGACGTGCCCGCCGGCACGAAGTCGCTGGCGCTGATCTGCCACGATCCCGATGTGCCTTCGCGCGGCGACGATGTCAACCAGGAGGGGCGCACGGTTCCTGCCTCGCTACCGCGGGTCGATTTCTTCCACTGGGTGCTCTTCGACCTGGCGCCCGATACCGCGCCCATCGCGCGCGGCGAATTCTCGCGCGGCGTTACGCCGCGCGGCAAACCCGGCCCGGGCGCGCCTCGCGGGGCGAAACAGGGCATCAACGACTACAGCGGCTGGTTCGCCGGCGACAAGGACATGGCGGGAAACTATTTCGGCTACGACGGGCCGTGTCCGCCGTGGAACGATGAGCGGGTGCACCATTACGTGTTCACGCTCTACGCCCTGGACGTGCCCGGCCTCGCGCTCGGTCCGCCGTATTCCGGCGCCGCGGCGCGGAAGGCGATGCACGGCCACATCCTGGCGCAGGCCACCCTGACCGGCGTCTATTCGCTCAATCCCTCGGTTCGCTACTGAAAGCGACCCGGCCGCGCTGCGAGCGGCGCGGCCGTGGCACCGCGGGGCGCTGCGGACCCCTGCGGCAAGGCGGAGCTCAGGATGCGCCGCGATCGAGCGAGCGCACCGCGTCGGCTATATCCTGGCTCATGTGCGAGAGCGCGCGGCTGTGCGCGGCGACGAGCGCTTCGTAGCTCTTGTCGGCCGCCGGTTCGCGCACCGCCGTGCGCCCGGTCTCGGCCTTGCCGTCCTTGGTCCGGCGCACGATCCAGACCGCGTTCAGCGTCGCCGCCTCGCCCGGCTCCGACTCGAACCTCTGCACCTCGATCGCCACGCGGTAATCCGCCGCCGCGTTGAGCGATTGCTGGAACTGCGACACCCGTGGCGTTCCGAGCAGGGTGACGAGGTTTTCGGCGACCACCCGCGAGATGTCGCTCGCCAGGGGCGACGCCCAGCGGTGGAACTCGTCGATCGATATCTGGTTCGGCCCCGTGCTTACCACCATCTGCGGCTGGTCGTCGATGGCCGGAATCGACACCGGTCCCACCACCACCGACAGTTGCGATGCGGGCGCGGCGGCTGCCGTGGTACGGCTCAAGGTGTAGAAGCTCGACGGGGGCGTGCTCGAGCACCCCGCGGCAATGGCCGCGAGCGCGCACAGGATGGCGAAGGGGGCGTGGCGGAGCATCAGCGCTTCTCCTCTGACTTGCCCCGGATCAGGATCTCGGGGTGACGTTCGAGATAGTCAACGAGGACACGCACCGCGCGCGCGGCACGGGTCACCTCCTGCAGGGTGTCGCGCAGGTCCTGCGGCGCCGGGGAGTCCTTGGCCAGGAGTGTCGTGTCGGCGTCGCTGAGGGCGCGATCGGCGGCGGCGATGGCGTGGCGCGCATCCTCGAGCGTCTTGGTTCCTTCAGGCACCCACTGCGCATCGACGCGGCTGATCAGGGTGTCCGCGTCCTTGAGCGTCTGGTCGAGCGTTGCAATCGCGCTCTTGACCTCGATGGCGATCGGGTTGAGCGGCATGTTGTCGACCTTGGTGAGTATGCTGGTGAGCTTCGCCTCGATGTTCGCCAGGCCGCCCGGCACCACCGGCAGCTCCAGCGGCTCCCGGCTCAAGTCGAGCTTCACCTTCGGCGCGTTCGGAACATACGCGAAAGCGACGTACAGCTCGCCGGTGAGGTAACTGCCGGTTTGCAATTGGGCACGCAGCCCCAGATCCTCCACCTGGTGGCGGATATTGCGCAGACGGGCTTCCTCACCCGCCTCCTCGAGGGCCTTGCCGGTGGCCTGTTGCCGCTGGCTCAACTCTCCCAGGAGCCGCTCGGGGAAAAAGGTGAAGAGAACGCGCGGTCGGAAGGCCTTCGTCTTCGGATCGATGCTCATGCCCACGCTGGCGACCTCGCCCACAGTCAAGCCGTACAGCGTTACCGGTGCTCCGACCGAGAGCCCGCGTACCGATTCGTCGAAATAAAGCGCGAAGCGGCGCGCGACGGGGTCGGGCTGCTTCATCGCCACGCTGCGGCTGCGATACAGGGTAAATGCCGTGCTCGCCGCGGCCGGCTGGCCCGGGGATAGGATATCGGGCACGTCGAAGGCGAGACCGCCGGCGATGAGCGCGGCAAGCGACTCGGTATGCACATCGACGCCGTCCGCGCCGACGGAGACAGTGATTCCGCTTGCGTTCCAGAAGCGCGTCTCGGAAGTCACGTACTTGTCGTAGGGGTAGTCGATGAACACCGTGATCTCGACCGATTTGCCGTCGGGGGCGAGGTTGTAGGCGGCCACCTCGCCGACGTTGAGCTGGCGGTAGTAGACCGGCGCGCCGACACCCAGCGACCCCAGCGTGCTGGCTGTCAATATGAACTTCCGGCCGCGCTGGTCGGTGATCGGCGGGGGCTCGTCAAGGCCGATGAAATCGCGCTCGTCCTCGTCGGACTTGCCGGCCTCGAAGCCGATGTAGTTGCCCGAGAGCAACGTGTTGAGGCCCGAAATACCGCTTAGGGAGATGCGCGGCTGGACGACCCAGAACTTCGCATCCTTGACCATCAGGCCGGCAGCGTGCTTGGCTATCTTCGCCCTGACCAGTACCTTGGCGTAGTCTTCGGAGAGCTGCACCGCGGTCACCTGGCCGATATTGACGTCCTTGTATTTGATGAAGGTCTTGCCGGCCTCGATGCCTTGGGCAGCCTTGAACACGATCGTGATCGCGGGCCCTTCGCTCAGGATGCGCTGAATCGCGATCCCGACGGCGACTACCGCGGCGAGGATCGGGATGATCCACACCACCGAGAGGCGCATGCGCTTCTTGCGCACGACTGTGGCCTGCGGCAGGTCGTCTAGGTTCGGTTCGTCAGCCATGGCGGGTCGGATAGGGATTGGCGGAATCCCAGATCAGGCGGGGATCGAACGCCTCGGCCGCGAGCATCGTCAGCACGACCACGGCAGCGAAGAATAATACGCCGGCACCCGGCGCCACCGACATCAGGGGCTGGAGCTGCACCAGGGCGACGGTGAAGGTGTCGACAAACACGTCGAGCATCGACCAGCGGCCGATGAATTCCACCATGCGATACAGTCGCGTGCGCTCGTGGCCGCTCTTGATCGAGCCGCGCTGCACGGTGATCATCAGGTAGGCGAGCGCAACCAGCTTCCCGAGCGGGATCATCACGCTGGCGATCAGCACGACGAGGGCAAGCGGCCACGACCCCGACGTATAGAGAAACACCACGCCACCCATGATCGTGTCGCCCTCCGACGAGCCCAGGGTGGTCGTGTTCAGGACGGGCAGGGCGTTGGCCGGGATGTAGCAGATGGCTGCGGCGATGACGAGCGCCCACGTGGTCTCGATCGAGCGGGGGCGGCGCCATTCGAGCTGTTCGCCGCAGCGCCGGCAGAAGCCGGGCTCGGTCGCGCTGGCGGGCGTCGACAGCAGTTGGCAGGCTTCGCAGGAAAGCAGTCCCGCCTGCGCGGCGGTGGCAACGGCGCTCGTCATCGCCCTGCCTGCCCGGCTGCAACCCCGGAGGGTTGCAGGGGCGGCGCTTCACCGTCGACCCACTCGACCCTCTGCCAGAGCTCGCGCTCGTTGAAAGTGACCAGGATCGCCGGAATGAGCAGCATCAGTGCGCCCACGGCGTACATGCCGATTCCGGGCGCCACCGTGGCCAGCTCGGCGATCTTGATCAGCGCCACCAGTATGCCGAGCATCATCACTTCGAGCATCGACCATATCTGGAAATGATTGACCCAGCGCAGCATTTCGCCAACCCAGAACGGGGCGGGCGAGCGCCGCGAAGCGAGCAGAAGGGTCAGCATGAACAGAAGATAGCCCCCGGGGGCGATGACCGCGCAAAACGCAACCAGGACGGCGGTGATTTTTTCGTCCTGGAGGAACATCTCGTAGGCCCCGCCGACGATGGTCGTGCTCGCAGTGCGCCCGACGACCGAAAGGTCCATCAAGGGCGAGGTGTTGGCGAGGATGAAGACAATCAGCGCCGCCACGGTGAGGGCGAGCGGCAGTTCGCTGGGCACGGCGGGCTGCTTGGCCAACCCGAAGCCGCAGCGCACGCAGCGCGCCTTCCCGCCCGGCGGGAGCGGCGGGATCCGCTGCAGCAGGTCGCAATCGGGACAGGCGACCGATGAGGCGATCAGACGAGGATTCAACACCGGGCTCCGGTCCAACGCAGCAAAAAAAGCTCTCGCGGGGATGATTCGCCAAGGTGCTGCCGAGCGTTGGCGTGGGAAGCGAGAGCGAATAGTAGTGGACTTGCGCCGACTCTCGCAAGCGCCGATAAGTCCGCTTTGCCGGCTTCGCGGCCGTCACGGCGAAGCGCTGGGCCGGTGCCTGTGGGCCGCCGACCGTTCCGCGTCCCGGGTCGCGCAGCGGTTTTGACCGACGGATATACTGTCCAGCCAAGGCATTGGCCGATGGCTAAGTGGCATGATTTCCACAAGCACAACATCCCGTGGTACGCCCGAAGCCGGCGCCTCTTGCGTCCGCGTGGCCGGCGCGCCGCGACGAGGCGGGGAAAGGCGCAGGCCAAAACGTAACCGCCCTGGAGCTTCAATCCCATGAGTCCGATACTCGTTGGCCTGATCGTGCTTGGCTGTGCTTTTGGCGCGGGTCTCGCGGGGATCGCCCTGCACGGCAGATTGCCCTCGCATCATAAGGAACCCGATTCCAAAGACGTGGTGAAGCTGGTGATGGGCTTGATCGCGACCATCGCCGCCCTTGTCTTGAGCCTGCTCATCGCCACGGCGCATACCTCGTATCAAACGCAAGAAGCCGAGGTGCAGGCGCTGGGCTCGCACATTGTGCAGCTTGGTCGTCTCCTCGCGCACTATGGCCCGGATGCGGCGCCGGCACGCGACCTTTTTCGCCGAATTGTTGCCGCCGACATCGAACAGGTATGGCCGAGCGATGGCACCGCGAGGGTGAACCTGAGGGCCCCCATCGCACGTGAACCAGGCGAGCAACTGGCGGAGATGATCGCCAACCTGGCGCCGACGACAGACGCCCAGCGCGTCGACAAGAGTCGCGCCTTGCAGCTCCTTGCCGCGATGGCCGAAACACGTGGCTTGCTGTTCGAACAGGCCGGGGGTTCCCTCGACTGGCCGTTTTTCGTGGTGCTGATCTTCTGGCTTGTCGTCCTGTTCCTCGGCTTCGGCTTTCTTACGCGCCCCAACGCGACGGTGCTGGTCACGCTCTTCGTCGGGGCGCTCTCCGTCGCCGGCGCGATCTTTCTTATCCTGGAAATGAATCAACCCTACAGCGGGCTCATGAAAATCTCCAGTGCTCCCATCCGCAATGCCCTGGCCGCGATCAGCCAGTAGCGCAGGGGATTCGGGGTGCTGGCGCAGCTGCGGGCCGCGCTCGACGAACAGCAGTTGTGTGCTGCCATGCCTCCGCCGCGAGGACGGGGACCGCCAAAGTCTGCATCCACCCCGAAGCGTCGCCCAGGGTGGTATCTTTACCGCTCGCCCCGACCTCGGTAGCGAAATGGTGCCCACCGCCAAACGGAGGCAATGCAAATTCCCATGAAGATCTTACCTGCCGTCGCAGTCTTTGCCGCCGCCGCGCTCTTGGCCGTGGTCCCGCTTTGCGCGCTCGCGCAGGCAGCTGCGCCAACGCATGACGAGAGCCTGCTGTTGGCCGCGGGCTTCAAGACCGTGGTGGCCAGTACCGACAAGCAGTTGCAGCAGATCCCGACGCTCCCGGCGGGGCAGGTGAGCGTGGTATCGCAGACAGGCAGGAACTACTTCGTCTACCCGGACCTGGCGCACAACAGGATCTATGTCGGTACCGATAAGGAGTATCGGGCCTACATGAACCTGCGCGCGCAAAACAACATGCCGACCGCGAACCCGCAGGGGTCGTACATGCAACAGGATGCGGCGATGCGCAAGGCCGATGCGCGCGACGCATCGGTGCCCTGGGAGCTGTGGCCGGATTTCAAGGGCCTGGGCTGGTGAGGCGGTAAGGCTGTCGACGGGCCTCGTGGGTCGGGGCCCGGCGGGTCGACGCACGCGGCATTGGCCACCGGCCCTTTTCCCGGCTCGAAAGTCCAGAACCCGATCCGCTGCGCTCCGCCCGACCGGTTGGGGTGGGTCGCGGCGCCCAGCCGGCGTGCGCTGTGCAGAGCCTGGATCCTAGGCGGCAAGCCAGGCGGCGAGATCGCGCTTCAACTTCATCATGTCGGCCTCGCGCGTGTACATCATGTGGCCGGCATCGTAGTAGTGGTGCTCGACGCGCGCCATCACGTCGGGCGGGACGTCGAGCTGCGAGAGCGACCAGTTGGACGCACTGTAAGGGGTCCCGAGATCATAGTGCCCGCTCGCGACCAGGACCCGCAGGTGCGGATTGCGGCGCAGGGCGCGCGACAGGTCGGGGCTCGTGCAGGCGAAGCTGTTGCCCTTCTCCTCGCCGCGGTTCCAGTTCCACTGCTTGTGCGCGTCCATCGACAGCACCTCGTAGCGCGCCTGCGTGTCCAGGCCGAGGCTCTCGCTCATGTACGCGTGCGCCGCCATGGTATAGGGTGCGACGATCGCCTCGATTCCGGGGTCGAACTCCCACTCATGCGAGCGACTCAGGCCCATCGGGCCGGTGACGCGCGCCTCGAGCCGGCCGACGATCTGGCCGCGGTCGCGCAGCAGCTCGACGAAGAAGGCGTTGTCGCGGATGCGGAGGTTTTTTTCCTCGACCAGCGACGGGGCCAGGCCGGTCAGTTCGGCGACGCGATGCGCGACGCGGCGCCGCGCCGCTTTCGACAGGCGCGAGCCGGCGTGCAGCGCAGCCAGATATTCGTCGCTGACGAACTGCTCCGCCGCGGCCCGCGCCGCCGCCGGCGATTCCGCGAGGCGCCCCTTGAGCTTGCCATGGTACTGGGCGACGCAGGCGAAGGCGGGCAGAAACAGTGCATAGGGCAGATCGTTGCGCGGCGCGAAGACGATGCTCTGCAGGTCCATCGCGCACGACACGAGCACCAGCCCCGACAGCGCGACGCCGATGTCCTGCAGCTTGTCCGCGAGCGCCGCCCCGCGCGTGGTGCCGTAGCTCTCGCCGGCGAGGTAGACCGCCGAGCTCCAGCGCCGATGTCGCCCGAGCCAGGTGCGGATGCACTCGGCGAGCGCGTCGACGTCGCCGTCGACCGACAGCATTTTCTTGCGCGCGTCCTCGCTGGCGGTGATCGAGTAACCGGTGTGGGGCGGATCGATGAACACGAGGTCGAAATGTTCGAACCAGGACTCCTGGTTGTCGGTTACGGTGTAGGGGGGCGGCGGCATCGTGCCGTCCTCGAGAATGACGACGCGTTTGGGCCCGAGCGCGCCCAGATGTAGCCAAATCGACGCCGAGCCGGGCCCGCCGTTGAAGACGAAGCAAACCGGGCGCGACGCCCGGTCGGTATCGTCGAGGAAATACGACGTGGTGAATACGGCAGCCTCCGGCTCGCCGCGCTTGTCGTCGATGCCGCCGGCAACGACCGGAACAAATTCGGCGACCGCGTGGTATTTCAGCGTGCTGCCGTTGAGCACGATGCTCGCCTCGCTCTTGCACGGCTCCCGGGCGAGCAGTTTGTCCACCTTCTCCCGCATGCGCTTCTTCGCCTCGTCGGGCGAAGGGTCCTGCGTCGGTTCGGTCATGGCGGCGCCTTGTCAGCGTGAGGTGGAACGGGCGGACGACGGTGGCGATCCATGCAGCTCGTGCCGTCGTGGCCCTTTGCGCCGCGGCGACCCAAAGGGATCGAACTCGACGGCGCGGGCAAAAGTATACCTTCCTGGAAAGCGGCCACCGAAGGCAGTCCGATCGAAGATCGGTTCTTCCCGAGCCTGGTGCCCTCGCGACCTGCGCGGCCCCTGATCGTCTGCGCTGGTCGCTGTTCAGGCGAGCCACCACGGGTCAAATCGTCGACGCAGCGCCGCGCACTCGATTTGCACCGCATGCAGGTGCGATCACCGGTAGAAACTAAGTGCCTTCCTGCGCCGAGCAAGGGAGGATTCGGGCGGCGCGTTGCTGCCCGGAAGGGCTGCTTCCGGGTCGTCAGGCGATTATTGTGGCGCCCCAGGCCGGAATCGAACCGGCGGCCTGCCCCTTAGGAGGGGGCTGCTCTATCCACTGAGCTACCGGGGCTTTGTGGCGCTGCTTGTGTGTCCATTATGCCGAATTTCCGCCGCCGGGGAATCGCGCATAGTCCGCAGAGCGCGCGGGATGCGAAGGCGACACGGGGCATCGCGTTGCCGCCATTTCGCGCGTCTTCCAGCCATGAGCTCGTCGACCACGTCATCAGGACACTCCGACCTCGCGCCCGCGGCGGGCACCGCAGGTAGCCGGGCCGATGAAGATCGCTCGAACAGCCCGATGGACGTGCGCCGGCGCGGCAGCGATGAGCGGTGCAGTGCGCCGGGAGCCATTGCGAAGGCGGCAAACAACCGTTCGAAGCGGTCCCAAGAACGGCGGTTTTCCGGAACGCGCTCTCCCGGAACGCAACGGGCGGCAACGTCCCGGGCCAGCCGTGGGACATCACAATTCGGTCACAATCGGCGCTGCTCCGAGCTTGGGTTTTGCTTCATCGCCTGCACCCGTGCCCTCCTGACCTTTGGTGCAACTGCACCTTGTGCCAATAGCCGTTCGTTCCTACCCGTGGCATCTTCCGTCGGCTGGAGGCGGGTGCGGATGTGACCGCCGACGCAGCCACGCAAGGCAATGAAGAGGAGCGCGGTCGGCGAGCGAGTCGATCGGTCTGGAGTCCCAATCAACGCACGGAGCAATGAGATGAAGAAGAAGTACCTGTTAATCGGGCTGGCCACCGGCGTGGCCATTGCGCTGGGCGCGGCAGCGCCGGCCTTCGCGCAGGCCCCGGCGAAGCAGCCCAACATCGTCGTCATCATGGGTGACGACATCGGCATGTGGAATATCGGCGCCTATCATCGTGGCATGATGGCGGGCACGACGCCCAACATCGACAAGATCGCCAAGGAAGGCATGCTGTTCACCGACTACTATGCCGAGGCAAGCTGCACGGCGGGTCGGGCGAACTTCATCACCGGCGAGCTGCCGATCCGCACCGGCATGACCACCGTCGGCCAGGCCGGGGCCAAGATCGGGTTACCGGCGGAAGCGGTGACCATCGCCACGGTACTCAAGTCCATGGGCTATGCCACCGGCCAGTTCGGCAAGAACCACTTGGGCGATCTCAACGAGTTCCTGCCCACGGTCCACGGCTTCGACGAGTTCTTCGGCTATCTGTATCACCTCGATGCGATGGAAGACCCGGCGCACCCGAACTATCCGCAGAACCTGCTCAATGTCGTCGGCCCGCGCAACATGGTTCACAGCTGGGCTACCGACAAGGATGACTCGACCGAAATGCCGCGCTGGGGCAGGATCGGCAAGCAGAGGATCGAGGATGCCGGCCCGCTCTATCCCAAGCGCATGGAAACGGTGGACGATGAGATCCGCGATTTCGCCATCCAGTTCATGGACAAGGCACACAAGGACGGCAAGCCGTTCTTTGTCTGGCTCAACCCGACGCGCATGCATATCGTCACCCATCTGTCACCCAAGTACGAAGCGCTGCGCAACTCGGTGAACGGGTGGTCGGAAGAGGAAGCCGGCATGGCCCAGTTCGACGACGACATCGGCCTGGTGATGCAGAAGTTAAAGGACCTGGGCGTGGACGACAACACCATCGTCGTCGTCACCACCGACAACGGCACCGAGGTCTTCACCTGGCCCGATGGCGGACAAACGCCGTTCGCGCAATCCAAGGGAACGGTGCTCGAGGGCGGCTTCCGCGTGCCCGCGATCCTTCGCTGGCCGGGTCATGTGCCAGCGGACTCGGTGCAGAACGGCATCTTCTCCGGGATGGACTGGCTGCCCACTTTCGTGGCCGCGGCAGGCAACCCGAACATCACCGAGGAGCTGCTCAAGGGCAAGACGATCGGCGACCGGACCTACCGTAACCATCTGGATGGCTACAACCAGATGGCCGCCATCACGGGCAAGGGACCGTCGGCGCGGCACGAGATCTTCTACCTCGGCGAAAGCACGGTCGGCGCGGTGCGCATCGACGACTACAAGTTCCGCTTCATCGACCAGCCCGCCGGCTGGCTGGGTGAGAAGACCCATCCGGACGTGCCTTACATCACCAACCTGCGCCTGGATCCGTTCGAGCGCACCGGCTGGCCGAGCAACGGAACGAAGGATGGGGCGCAGCAATACTTCGATTGGTTCAAGTACGAATTCTGGCGCTTCGTGTTCGTCCAGCAGTTGATGGCCAAGGAAATCCAGACGTTCCTCGACTACCCGCCGATGCAGCGCGGCGCAAGTTTCAACCTTGACGCGCTCAAGGCGGAGATGGCGAAACGGATGGCCGAGGCGGAGGCGGCGAGCAAGGGACCCAGCCAGTAACTACGCAATCGACCATCGCGGGCGGCTCGACACGGGCCGCCCGTTTTTTTTTGTACCGGTAGGCACCCGTTCGGCCCTGCGGGCGGTTTTTCCTGCCCGACGCGGCGCTCGCGGAGCACTGCGGCCGACGGTCGGGACAAGCGTCTGCGGGGCTCCGGCTCCCTTGAGCCGGCTGTACCAGGCAGCGGGCGCCGCAGCGAGCACAGTTGTCCGTTCGCCGGCGAAGCGACTCGGCTTCGGCGGGCGCCTCCTATAATGCCTGCTCCTCGAATCGCCAGCCGGGCATGGTTTCTCCCTCCGTAGCCGTTCCTCGCGTACCGATCGCGCGCACCGTCGCCAGACTGGGGCGCTTTCTTGCGCCGTACCGGAGTCGCTTCGTCGTCGCCGGCATCGCGCTGCTGATCGCCGCCGCGTGCACGCTCGCGGTGGGGCAGGGGCTAAGGCTGGTGATCGACCGCGGCTTCATGGCCAACGACCCGGGTGCGCTCAACGAGGCGCTGGTGGTCCTGCTGGCGGTGATCGCGACGATGTCGATTGCGACCTACGTCCGCTTCTACAACGTGTCGTGGATCGGCGAGCGAGTCACCGCCGATCTGCGGTGCAAGGTATTCGACCACCTGCTGACGCTTTCGCCGGGCTTTTTCGAGATCACGCGCACGGGCGAAGTCGTATCCCGGCTGACCAACGACGCGACGATGCTCGAGACGGTGATCGGCTCGAGTCTCTCCCTGGCCTTGCGTAACACCGTGCTTGGCGTGGGCGCGCTGATCCTGCTCACCCTGACCAGCTTCAAGCTGACCCTGCTGGTGCTCGCCGGCCTGCCGGTGGTGCTGCTGCCGATCATCCTGTTCGGCCGCCGCGTGCGGCGGCTGTCGCGCTCCAGCCAGGACCGCGTCGCCGATACCGGCGCCTATGTCGACGAAGCCATCCACGAGATTCGCACGGTGCAGGCGTACGGACATGAGCCGGAGGATCGTCGTGCCTATGCGCAGCGCGTCGAGGCTGCGTTCACCACCGGGGTGGGCCGCATCCGGCAGCGGGGGCTGCTGATCGCCGCGGTGATCTTTCTGGTGTTTGTCGCGGTGGGAATCATCCTGTGGGTGGGCGGACACGACGTGCTCTCGGGCCAGCTGTCGGGAGGCCAGCTTTCCGCCTTCGTTTTCTATGCGGTGATCGTCGCGACCTCGATCGGCGCGGTGAGCGAGGTCACCGGCGAATTGCAGCGCGCCGCGGGGGCGACGGAGCGGCTGCTGGAGCTGCTCGACACGCCACCGGAGATCGCGGCGCCGCCCAATGCGCTACCGCTGCCGGAGCCGCCGCAGGCGACCGTAGCGCTCGAGCGGGTGAGCTTCGCCTATCCCTCGCGGCGGAGCGAGCCGGCGCTGCAGGCGTTGTCGTTGCGCGTGAGCGCGGGCGAGCGGGTGGCGCTGGTCGGCCCGTCCGGCGCCGGCAAGACCACGGTGTTCCAGCTGCTGCTTCGCTTCTACGATCCGCAGTCCGGCCGCATCCTGCTCGACGGGGTGGACGTGAAGCGGGCCGATCCTCGGGCGGTGCGGCAACGCTTCGCGGTGGTGCCGCAGGAGCCGGTGATCTTTGCCGCCAGCGTCTGGGAAAACGTCCGCTACGGCCGGCCCGACGCGGCTGCGGAGGAGGTCCGTGCCGCCTGCGAGGCCGCGTATGCGACCGAATTCCTGACGCGGCTGCCGCAGGGCTTCGACACCCCGCTCGGCGAGCGTGGCGTCAAGCTTTCCGGCGGCCAGCGCCAGCGCCTGGCGATCGCCCGGGCTGTGCTGGCGCGGCGGCCCATCCTGCTGCTCGACGAGGCGACCAGCGCGCTGGACGCCGAGAGTGAGCGCATGGTGCAGCTGGCACTCGAGCGCCTGATGGCGGGCCGGACCACGCTCATCATCGCCCATCGGCTATCGACCGTGGTCGGCGCCGACCGCATCATCGTCCTCGACGGCGGCATCGCGATCGCCGAGGGAACCCATGCCTCGCTGGTGCGCGACGATCCTCTTTATCGGCGGCTGGCGGCCCTGCAGTTTGGCCTGGAGCCCTCGCTACCCTAGGCGGCGAGGATTTCGCGGTACCGGTAGCAGCTCAGCAGATGGTCGTTGACCATGCCCGTCGCCTGCATGAAGGCGTAGCAGATCGTCGAGCCGACAAAGCGGAAGCCGCGGCGCTTGAGTTCGGCCGCCAGCGCGTCGGATTCGGCGCTGCGCGCCGGAATCTCGCGCCCCGAGCGGCGGCGGTTGATCCGCGGCGAATGGCCGACGAAACCCCACACGAAGCGGTCGAAGCTGCCCTCTTCGCGCTGCACGACGAGCAGGGCGCGGGCATTGCTGACGGCACTCTGGATCTTGAGCCGATTGCGCACGATGCCCGGGTTGACCAGGAGCCGCTCGATGCGCCGCGAATCGAAGCGGGCGACGCGCGCCGGATCGAAGGCGGCGAAGGCCTCGCGGTACGCGTCGCGCTTGTTGAGGATCGTCTGCCACGACAGCCCGGCCTGCGCGCCTTCCAGGACCAGGAACTCGAACAGGCGGCGGTCGTCGTGGACCGGGACACCCCACTCCAGGTCGTGGTAGGCAATCATGCGCGGGTCGGTGCCGGCCCACCCGCAGCGCCGCAGTTCTGGCATCAGGCCCCCTTCGCGGCCATTATCTCCCGCGGGAGCCGCCGCCGCAGCTTGTCCGCGCGCAGGCGCGCCGGCACAATGTCCGGGTGGTTCCGTGGCTGCGTTCCGGCTCGCCGTTTCCTCCCCTCGAAGCCGCGCTCGACGACCCGAACGGGCTGCTCGCCGCCGGCGGCGACCTGTCGGCCGAGCGCCTGCTCGCCGCGTATCGGCACGGCATTTTCCCCTGGTATAACGAGGCGCAGCCGATCCTCTGGTGGAGCCCCGACCCGCGGATGGTCCTGTTCGTGGGCGAGTTCAAGCTCTCCCGCTCCTTGAGGCGGGTGGTGCGGCAACGGCGCTTCGAGATCCGGGCGGACACGGCATTCCGGGAGGTGATGCGGGGCTGCGCGGAGCCGCGGCATGGGCAGAGCGGGACCTGGATCACGCCGGCGGTGATCGATGCCTACGAAGCCTTGCACCGCCAGGGCCACGCGCATTCGCTGGAAGCCTTTCGCGCCGGCGAGCTCGTGGGCGGGTTGTACGGCGTGACGATCGGCAGGATGTTCTTCGGCGAGTCGATGTTCGCCCGGGAAACCGACGCATCCAAGGTCGCGCTGGCCAAGCTCGTGGCCATGCTCCACCGGATGGGGATGCCGCTCATCGACTGCCAGCAGGAAACCGAGCACCTGGAGCGGCTCGGTGCCCGCCCGATCCCGCGGCGGAAGTTTGCCGCCTGGCTTTCACGGTTGGTAAACTCCCCGGAGCCCGCCGAGGATTGGCCGACGGCCCTGCGGGCCGCACCCGACGAACCGTGACCAAGCTCAACGACCTGCCTCTGGCGGCACTGCAGTTCTACGCCACCGCGCCCTATCCGTGCAGCTATCTGCCGGATCGCGCCGCGCGCTCGCAGGTTGCCACGCCCAGCCACCTCATCGACACGCGGGTGTACGGCGAGCTGGTGCGGATGGGCTTCCGCCGCAGCGGAGCGTTCACCTATCGGCCCTATTGCGACCACTGCCGGGCCTGTGTGCCCGTGCGCGTGCCGGTGGCGATGTTCACCCCGAGCCGAGCCCAACGGCGATCGTTGCGCAAGCACCTGCCGCTGGCCGCAGCGCAGCGCAGTCTGGCGTTCGATGCCGAGCACTACGCGCTCTACCTGCAATACCAGCGGCACCGGCACCCCGGCGGCGGCATGGACCAGGACAGTCGCGAGCAATACCAGCACTTCCTGCTGCACAGTAACGTGACCACCGACCTGTTCGAGTTTCGCGAACTCGGCCGCCTGCGCATGGTGAGCCTGGTCGATCGCTTGCATGACGGACTGTCGTCGGTGTACACGTTCTACGATCCGGACATCCCCGGCGCGAGTTACGGGACCTACAACGTGCTCTGGCAGATCCAGCGCTGCCAGGAACTGCAGTTGCCGTATCTGTATCTCGGCTACTGGATCGCCCAGAGCCGCAAGATGGCCTACAAGGCGAGCTTCAAACCCATCGAAGGCCTGGTTGACGGCGTGTGGAGAGGGTTGTAGGCGGTCCGGACGCGCTCTTGCGCCCTCCCGGCCCATGTCGGCCAGGGCGGGGTGCCCGCGATTCCGATCGTTTGCACGGACCTGCGCGCCCGAGCGCCACGGTTCCGGCCAACGATGCCCTCTAGGTCCGCACCCTTGCAGTGGATCTCCCGAAAAACGCCCGGGCGAGGATGATGAGCAGCAGCGCGATGACCGGAACGAACGCCCACGCAACCCAGTACAGGACACGCTCATCGCTGCTCAGGAAGAGTCGGGCATCGGCGGAGGTGTCGCTCAGGAAATCATTGATCCGCCGCGCCACATCGTCTGCCTTGGTTCGCAACACGTAGTCGGCAAAGAAGTAGTCCCCCGCGCTGGTCACGATCCAGACCTGAGGCGACCCGCCCCGGCCCGGGCGCACGCGCACGCGCACCTCGGCGCGGTCGATGGCAGCGATCGGGATCGACTCGTTCCAGGTCCTTGTCAGCTCCCGCTGCGTCAACGAGCAAATCCCGCCTGGCCTGTCGCACGCCAGAGCCGATCCCAGACGCGCGTCGGTGAGCAGCACGGCGACCATGGCCAGCATCACCGCGACGAAACCGAGCAGGACAATGATCCTCATCATTCACCCCGCGGCAAGGCTAACCCGAGCATCCTTGACCTGTCACCTCGGCATCCTCTAGCGCGGGTTCGGTGCGTTACGGCACAATGGCCCGACTGGATATCGACGCGACCCGCGCTGCGCTTGAGCCCTGAAACCGGTTTTCCATGACCGTATTGCAGATCCTGATCCTTGCCGTGGTGCAAGGCGCGTGCGAGATGTTGCCCGTGTCGAGCTCGGCGCATGTCATCGTGGCGGAGAAACTCATGGGTCTCGATCCGACGGATCCGGCGATGACCTTTCTGCTGGTCATGCTGCATACGGGCACGATGTTCGCCGTCATCGCCTATTTCTGGAGCGCGTGGCGAGGACGTTACTTTTCGTCGCGCGCGGCATTCTGGCGTTTTGCCAAATCCGTTGCGCTGGCCACCATCCTCACCGGAATTATCGGGCTCGCCCTTATGTTTGCCATCGAGCGCATCGTCATGCGCGCGTCCGCCCGGGCCGAAATAGAGCAGCTGTTCGGCAACACGTACCTGATTGCGGCCGGGCTGGCAACGGCTGGAGCCATGATCGTGCTGTCGGGACGGCGTGAGGCAAGCTTGCGCGGAACCGGCGCGCTCGGACTCGAGGGTGCCGCCTGGATCGGGGCGGTCCAGGGATTCTGCCTTCCATTTCGCGGTTTTTCCCGTTCCGGCGCCACCATCTCGGCGGGCCTGCTGCTCGGCCTCGATAAGGCGGCGGTGGAGGATTTCAGCTTCGCCCTGGCGGTGGTGCTCACACCCGCGGTCATCGCCAAGGAAGGGTATCGGCTGCTGAAGGCCAATGAGGCCGCGTTGACGCATGGAGGCAACCTGCTGCAATTGGCGTGGCCGAGCCTGCTTGGCATGGGCCTTAGCTTCCTGGCTGCTCTGGTGGCCCTGCGCTGGCTTTCGCGCTGGCTGGAGCGCAGCCAGTGGCACTGGTTTGGCTATTACTGCCTGTTCGCCGCCGCCGCAGTGCTCGCCCTGGCGACGAGGTGAATGTCGCAGCCCCCGCATCGAGGCCCGCGTCTGGGCACGCGCCAGGATCCGTGCCGCGGCCGCCGGCATTGGCTTGAACCTGAGGCGGGGTCGCTCTTGTCCATAGCGGAGCGCGCGGCAGCAAAGGATTCGTTGCCGCGAGACGGCGCAAGCCGCCCGCGCTTGGCCGGTCCGGCGAGCGCGCGGCTGGCAATGCGCCGTAGCTGCCTCGCGGCGATGGTGGTGGCCGGCATCACGCTGGCAGGCTGCGCGGTTCAGGCGCTGCGGCCGCCGCAAGGAACGGAGCAGGGACCGTCGGGGTTTCCTGCGGATTTTTACCGGCGATCGGCGCAGCGCGGCCTTGCGGTGTTCGAGATCGATCCCGCCGCCTCGCTCGTTGTGCTCGAGGTTCGCCGGGGCGGACCGCTTGCCCGGCTCGGGCACGATCATGCCATTGCCAGCCACAATGTCCGCGGCTATGTCGCGCCGGGCCAGGGCCGGGCCGATTTGTTTATCCGCCTCGACGAGCTCGTCGTCGACGAGCCGCAATTGCGCGCCGAGGCGGGGTTCGACACGCAGCCGGATGCGGCGGCGATTGCCGGCACACGCCGGAACATGCTCGTGCAATTGCATGCCGAGGAGCATCCCTACGTGGTCATTTCCATGGAGGGCGTGGACGCCGATGCGGCGGACGCGAACGTGAACGCGTCCATCGCGCTCAATGGCGTTGTCCGCGTCGTCGGCGTTCCGGTGCACATCGAGCACGGCCCGGACGAGTTGAGCGTGAGGGGCAAGGTGGCGCTCGAACAAAGCGATTTCGGCATCGTTCCCCTGGCCATCCTGGGGGGCGGCCTGATCGTGCAGGATCGGGTCGACGTGCGGTTCGACGTCCGCGCTCACCGGGCGCGTCCCTCAAAAGCTGGTTGAGAGCCCGACAAAGAGAGCGCGGCGCATGCCGTATTGCGGCGCGCCCACGCCGACGCCGGTTCCGTCGCGGATCAGGTAGCTCTGGTCGAAGACGTTGATCACCGCGATTCGGCCCTCTACGCGTCCGATCGGCGTGCCTGCCCAGTCGTGGGTAAGCGAAAGGTTCAGGGTCTCGTGGCTCCGAACCGTGGCCGAGTTGGGCGGCGCCCCTGCGGGCGTCCTGCGCAGTCCGCTGCCGTAAACCAGATCGCCGCCAAGGCTGTTTTTGCCGAAACGGCAGGTCAGCCCGCCCGACAGGGAGTAGCGCTGGTCATGATCGAGGTAGATGTAATGCGATGCGATATAGGCCAGCTCATCGGGTGCGAACGTGGACTGTCCGGAAATGATGTTGCTGCCCTTCGCCTCGCTCACCGCGAAATTCAGGTAACCCGACCAGGTCGAATCGTTGTACGTCGACGACAGCTCGATGCCCTCTTGAAACCCCTTGGCGTAATTGAACGGGGTGAGGATCAACGCCTGCCCGAATTGCCCCTCGTCGAGCAGATTCGTCACCTGTTTGAAATAGCCGTCGATCCCGACGGTGAAGTTGGAGGTAAGCTTCTGACTGAAGCCCAGGTCATAGTAGCTCGCGCGTTCGGCGCGCACCGCGTCCGATACCGGCACCTGTGGCGCGTTGGTAGTTCCCGCGTAAAGGTTGATGCTTTCCTGCGACGCCAGTTCCTGCGGGGGCGGGCTGAAGTAACGCGAGAAACCCGCGTGGATCGCCGTTTGCGGTGTCATTTCATATAACGCGTTGAGCCGAGGGCTCCACTGGTGCTCATCGGTAAATGCCGCCACGTGGTCGAAGCGAAGGCCGTAATTGATGGTCAGCTGCGGTATCAGGTGCCACTCATCCTGGACATAGAGTCCCACCAGGTTGCCGTTCTTGCTGGAGTTGTCGACGATGTCGATCGGCACGTTCGAAATTTGATTGCCTTCGGCGTCGGTCTGGAAAGCGCCCACCGTGTTGTCGCTGCGTGTGTGCTGGCTGGTATACGTACCGCCAAAGCGCAGCGTATGGGCGTCGGCAATGGAGTAGGATGCGTCGATCTGGATGCCGTTGGCCGAGTTCGAGCGCAGGGTGTTGGAGGCAACGCCGGTATAGATCAGGTCGCCGGCCTCATCGGGCGTGTAATGGAGATCGGAGTACTGGGTGTAGAACGAAGCCTGGTAGTTGAGCGTGCCCGAGGTCTGCTGCAGCGAGATCACGGCGAAGTTGTTGACTTCGCGTTGGTTGTCGTTGAGCTCGGACGAGGGCAGGGCGTTGAATCCGGTTTCCACATCGCTGACGCCGGCTAGGGAGAAGCTCGGGGTCTGGCCGGGGTTGTTGGGAATCTGAAACCTGCCCACATAGGTGCCCAGCATGAGGCCAAGGTGCGTCTGGTCGTCGATGACGTCGGACAGGTAGGCGAAGCCTTTTGTCTGCTCGGTATGGTCATGGATCGCGGCCTTGCTCGGCGTCGGGTTTTCGATGCCGAGGCTGTTGCTCAAGTAGTTTGCGGTGACGTAATAGCTGAACGGACCCTTCGATCCCAATAGCTCGAAGCTGGGCTGCGCGGTGTCGTAGCTCCCGGCAAGGATGCCGGCAGAGCCGCCGAAGTCGACGTTGCCGTCCTTGGTCTGAATCTCGACGATGCCTGCAGTGCGCTGGCCATATTGCGCCGGCAGCGCGCCGGTGAGGAAATCCATCCGGTTCACAAACCGGGTGTCGACGGCCTGCCCAAAGCCGGTTATGCCTTCCGGCAGTTGCACTCCGTTAATGCGATATTGCACGTTGGCGTGTTCGCCGCGGATATGCAGCGACCCCGATGCCTTCGAATCCTGGGCGACGCCGGGAAATTGCAGCACCACGTCATTCATCGGCGTGTCCGTGCCGACGGCCAGATTGTCGATGAATTGTTCGTCGACGCTGTAGACCGTTGTGCCTACTTTGGGCGAAAGCTCCAGCTGCGCGTCCTTGAGCCGCTTTGCCGTCACCTGCATCGAGGGCAGCGCCACGATGTGGCCGGCGGTGAGCTGCACGGTTGGTGCATCGGCGGCGGCCACGCGGATCGTTTGCGCCAGGGTCGCACTGTTCGCAGGCGTCGCGCTCAGTGTATAGCCGCCCGCGGCCACGTCGGCAAAGACGGCGGCGCCGGCAGCGTTGGTCCGGGCCGTGGCCACGGCATGGCCCTGGGCGTCGGTGAGCGTCACGACCGTGTCGGCCACGGGTCTGCCGCCGGCATCGCTGACCGATGCGGTGATGGTCGCCGCGCGGGCGGCGGGTGCAGTGAGCGCCAGCGCAAGGCAAAGCGCCAGTGCAAGGAAAGGCGCCAGCGGGCGCAACGGCAATGCGGTACGCATCGGCACAGCCTTTGAATACGAATCGCATACAGGCGCCCGCCGGGCTCCGGCAAGCGAAGCGGCGACATGGAGCGCAAGGGGTGCGAAGCGGCCCGGAACGGGCCGGTCACGACGTTCTAGGCGGGCTGCGGCGGGCCGCAGTTCGGGGGCAGGAGATGCGCCGGGTCCGGCGGGTCGAGCCGGGATACCGATACGATACGAAGGCAGTGAACGACCGTCGCAACGGCTACGGTCGGGACGGTTACGCTCGGTCCTTCGATCTTGCCGGCGAACGCAGCGCAAACAGCGCATCCCTCATCGCCGTCCGGCGTCATGTGCAGATGTGAGGCGGCGACCGAGACGAGCAGCGTAAAGGCGATCGCGGTCAGCGCGAGCACGAACAGCTCGCGCCTGGATCGACGCGAACGGAAGTGGCCTTGGCTAAGCTGCAACGGTTGCGCTCCTACGCGTCGCCCATCGGGTCTCCGGTCACGCCGGGTCGGCGCGGCGACGGAACGGCTGCGCGCCCTGGCGACGGCGGCAAGCCCGGCAGCGCCGTCTTTGCGCTGCACTGATGAGAATGATATATCATTATCGCCATACCCGACAGGAAGCGAATCCATATTCCCTGCGCGCCATGGAACGGGCCACCCGCCAACGCGAAGCCATCCGGTCGGTCATCGAGGCGGCGCGCCGACCGCTGTCGCCGCGGGAGGTGCTGGAGGGAGCGCGTGCCGCGGTGCGCGCGCTCGGCCTGGCCACGGTGTATCGCAATCTCAAGCTGCTCGTGGCCGAAGGGGCGGTGCAGGTCATCACCCTGCCGGGGGACAGTTCGCGCTACGAGATGCGGGAAGCGGCGCATCACCATCATTTCCAATGCACGAGCTGCCGTCGCGTGTACGACATTCCCGGTTGCCCCGGGGGCCTGCGTCGGCTGGCGCCACGCGGATTCACCGTGGAGCGCCACGACGTGACGCTCTACGGGCGTTGCTCCCAATGCGGCAAAGCGGCGACGCGCGCGCGCCGATGATGCGCCCGGGTCGAGTGCGCTTGCCGTACCACGGCGGCGCGCTGGCTGCGCGTTGCAGGGTCGGCCCGGGGCTCGACTCCGGGCTCGCCAAGGGGGGCGGCAAAGGCAATCGAGTCATGGCCGCGCTCGCGGCGGCTGCGCGGAGCCTGGTCATCGCCGGACTTCTCGCCGGCCTGGCGGGCTTGCCGGTCGCCCGGGCGGACCCCATCAAGGTCGTCGCGGCCGAGAGCGTCTATGGCGATGTGGTGCGGCAGATCGGCGGCGCCCGCGTGAGCGTGAAGAGCATTCTCAACAATCCGAACCAGGATCCGCACGAATTCGAGGCCAGTCCCTCCACGGCGCGGGCAATGGCCGAGGCGGGTCTCGTGATCGTCAACGGCGCCGACTATGACCCGTGGGCGCTGAAGCTCCTCTCGGCATCCGCATCGGCACCGCGTGAGATCGTCGAAGTGGCCGAGCTCGCGCACAAGAAGCCAGGGGACAATCCTCACCTATGGTACGAACCGGCCGCGATGTCCGCGCTCGGCGAAGCCCTCGCCGCGAGGCTGGCGCGGCTTGATCCGGAGCGCACCGCGGACTATGCGAGCGGGCTGGCGGCCTTCGATATGGCCATGCAACGGCTCGAGGAGAGGATCGCCGCGCTGCGCGCGAAATACGCGGGCACGCCGGTGACGGCGACCGAGCCGGTCTTCGACTACATGGCGGAGGCCCTGGGCCTTGAGATGCGCAACGGTCGCTTTGCGCTTGCCGTGATGAACGGGACCGAACCGAGTGCTGCGGCCATCGCCGCCTTCGAGCACGACCTGCAGACCCACGCGGTCAAGGTCCTGCTCTACAACAGCCAGACCGGCCAGGCCCTGGCCGAAAGAATGCGCAGCATCGCCAACCGGGTTGGCGTGCCGGTGGTCGCCATCACCGAGACGGAGCCTCCGGGTATGAGCTACCAGGACTGGATGCTGGGGCAACTCGATGCGCTCGATCGCGCGCTCGGCGGGCGCTGAGCATGGACGCGATCGAGCTCGATCGGGTCACCCTCGCGCGCGGGGAGCGGGTCGTTCTGGCCGACGTCACGCTGAGCATTCGCCGCGGCGAATTCATCGGCGTATTCGGCCCCAACGGCGCCGGCAAGACGACGCTGCTGCACGCCATTCTCGGTTTGCTGCGACCTGCCGAGGGCGAACTGAAGATCTTTGGTTCCACGCCCGTGCGCGGCAATTCCATGGCGGGCTATCTGCCGCAGCAGCGTGCGTCGGTTGCCGACCTTCGCCTGCGCGGCTGGAATTTTGTGGCCAGCGCCTTCCATGGAGACCGCTGGGGGCTGCCGCTTTGCGGTCGCGCGGGCAAGGCCGAGGTGGACCGGGCGATCGGGATCGTCGAGGCCCGGACGCTCGCGTCGCGACCGCTGTGCGAGCTCTCCGGGGGCGAACTGCAACGGCTGCTGCTGGCGCAAGCGCTGCTCGGCAAGCCGCAGCTGTTGTTGCTAGACGAGCCGTTCTTGAGCCTTGACCCGCATTTCCAGCAGGCCATCGTCACCCTGGTGAAGCGCATCCAGCGCGAGGAAGGCATCACCGTTCTTTTCACCGCGCACGAGCTCAACCCGCTGCTTGGGGCCATGGATCGCGTCCTCTATCTCGGCCAGGGCCGCGCCGCCCTTGGCACGGTCGCGGAAGTCATTACGAGCCCGGTGCTATCCCGTCTCTATGGGGCGCCCATCGACGTGGTGCAGGTGGGAGAGCGCCTGCTGGTCGCATCGGGACACGGCGTGGTCGATGCCGATGCCCATCGCCACGATGTTTGAGTACGAGTTCATGCGCACCGCCTTCCTGGCGGGCAGCCTCGTGGCCGTGGTCGCCGGGGCGGTGGGCTTCTTCCTCATCCTGCGCAACCTGGCCTTCGCCGGTCATGCCCTGTCGCACGTCGGCTTTGCCGGTGCGACGGGCGCGGTGCTCGTTGGCGCGAGCCCGTTGTGGGGGCTGCTTGCCTTCACGCTGGGGGCGGCAGTCGTCATGGGGCTGCTCGGCGAGCGGCTGCGCGGGCGCGATGTCGCCGTGGGCATCATTCTGTCGCTCGCGCTCGGCCTCGGTGTGCTGTTCCTTTATTTCTACACGGCGCACGCGACCCAGGCGACGGCGATTCTGTTCGGCAATGTGCTGGGCGTCGACGGGCAGACGCTGCGGGCGCTGCTCGGACTGACCGTGATGAGCCTTCTCGCCCTGGCGGTCATCTCGCGGCCGCTGCTGTTTGCGACCCTGGCGCCCGAGCTTGCCGACGCCAAGGGCGTCTCGCTGCGGCGGGTCGCCGTCCTGTTCCTTCTGATCGTAGCCGTCGCCGTGGCCGAGGCGGCGCAGGTCGTGGGCGTGCTCCTGGTGTTTGCGCTGATGGTCGCACCGGCGGCAACCGCACTGCGGATCAGTACGCGGGTGGGTTGGGGGGTGGCTCTGGCCGTACTGCTTGCACTGTCCGAGACCTGGGCCGGCCTTGCCCTCGCGTATTGGACCGACTGGCCGACGAGCTTCTGGATCGTGCTGGTGAGCTGCAGCGTCTATTTCCTGAGCCTGCTGCGCCGGGCCGGCGGCGCGGCTTCGGCTGCGCATCGGCATTGAAGGGGACCCGAGCCGTCGCCGTCAGCGGTGAAAATGACCGATGGCGCCGGCGACCAAAAGCCCCATCGCCAGCGGCACGCCGCCGAGCAGCGCGGGGTCGATGCACACCGGGATGACCAGCAGCAGCAGCGTGAGCGGGAGCGCGAGCAACGCCCCGGTCGCGCACAGCGCAAAGCGCGCCGGACTGGGCGCAAGAAATTCCTTGCTGCGGATCAGACGCACGATAGAGGCGTCGAAGCAGGCGAGCAGCAAGATGCCCGCCAGCGATGGCAGCCATCGATCCAGGGCCGAGACGCGATAGGTCGCCAGCAGGACCATGGCGTCGAATCCCTGCGCATAGCTGCTGTGAAACAGCCGCTGCACGAGGTCGGACATTTGCCCTGCGACCGCGGCGTTGGCGGCGGTCACCGGCACGCTCGGCGTGGCAGCAAACGCCGCCGGGACGAGTGCCTCGCGCTGGCCATAGAGCGCGAGTGCGCGCGCCAGGATCCGGTGCGCGCCGTCGGCACCCCAGAAGGCCACGTTGAGGTCGTGTTCGAGGCGAAGCTGCGCGAAGAAGCGCTGCGGCGGATGGGCGGACGGCAGGTACAAGGCGTAGACCAGCACCGCGGCAAGGGCAAAGGCCAGAATGCGCAATGCGGTCATGCACACACCGGTGCGCGCGGGTCCGGCATGAGGTCCGCGTCCGGGTCGAGGATGGGTACCCGGCCCTTGAGCAGCCGTCCACCGGACACCAGCGCGAAATATTGCAGGTTGGGGAGCTTGCCCAGGATGTCCGACGGTATCGACTCCTCGCGCGTTTCCCGCAGGTGCCGGGAAAGGCTGCCGGAGAAATCCACCCAGTTCGCCTGCGAGCGGGTGCCGATGGACACGTCGACGCTGTGGATCGATGTCTTGCCAAAGGTCTCGACGATGAAATCCTGGGTGGGGCGGTCCTTGGAGCGCAGCGCGATGAGGTTGTTGAGGTTGCCCACGGCCTTGCGCGCGGCCTGTTCGCTGCCCAGCCGGTCGGCGAGGTCGGCCAGGGTCTGCATCGCGCAGGTCGTATAGATGCCTGACTCCGCCCCCTTGTTGAGAATCTGGATGAGCGGCTGATTGATGACGTCGGCGACCTCGTCGACGAACAGGCTTAGGCGTGGATCGGCTGCGTTCAGGTTGTAGCGGATGCCGGCGAGGGCGGCGAGGTCGGCGAGCAGGATGGCGCCGAGGGCGCTTGCGACCGCCGGATCAGGCAGCGAGTCGAGGGCGACGTAGAACACCCGCCGGCCGCGAACGATCTTGTCCAGGTTCATGATCGGCCGCCGGTCCTCCGGATCCAGCGGATCGGGCGACAGGGAACGTCCCAGATCGCCGGCGGTGAGCATGGAAAGGATCGGCAGGAGGTTCGCCGTGATCTTCTGATAGTGTTCGCGCGGGTGGCGAAATATGCGCAGCTGCGAATCGATCACCTGGGCGCGGCATTGCGGCGAGAGCTCGCGCTCGTAATAGCTGACGTAGCCCAGCAGTTCGTCGCTGACGCTGGCGGAAGGGCGGTGGGCCCTGGCTTCGGCGGCGCGCCTGATGTAGGGCCTGGCCGATTCACGCCAGCCCGGCGGCCCGGCGGCGGCAAGATGGCGCTCGAGCGAGCGCAGCAGGATCGGCTCGATTCCGCCCTCGATGCATTGGGCGAGCTTGCGCAAACTGGGGCGGTCTTCCAGATCGACCATTGCCTGCACAACGACGTTGACGGCGTCCCAGCCGAAGGAGGAGAAGCTGCCGGTCGTGTCGGGCGGCATGACCGACTGGATGCGTGAGGCGAGCTCGGTGGGCTTCTGCCAGTTGAACATGGGATCAAAGCGAATCCCGCGCTCGGGAAAGGCCGGGTGGAACTCGACGAATGCGTCAGCGCGGCCGGCGTCCTGGCAGGCGCGCACCACGTTGCCCTTGAGGCGCCTGGAATTCTTCGGATCGATGACGATGACGACGTCGCCGCGGTAGATGGCCTGTGAAGCCAGTACGGACAGGGCGACGCCCTTGCCGGACTGGGTGGTGCCGACAATGATGGTGCCGCCCTCGAAGTTGAGCAGGGGTCGATACAGCGCCTGCTCGTTTGGCTCGACGCCATGGATATAGGGCAGCCCGATCTCGGCTTGCGGTTGCGCGGCCGGGCGAGCGCCGAGCGCGCGCATGAACCAGGACGGCGGCACCAGGAGGCGAAATGGGACCTTGGCCAGCTCGTAGAGACGCTGCGAGTGCACCGGATGCCATTCGAAGCCGAAGCCAAGGAACAGCTGCTCGGGCTCGCGGCAGTAGGCCCGGAACTTGCGGTGACTCATCGTCTCCATGGCGCGCCCGCCCAGCGCCGCGCGCAGGCGCAGAAGGCGCCAGGCCTGGGCTGCGCGATAGAGCGCCATGGCCAGGCAGGCGATCCCGAGCCAGAACGTCACGGCGAGCGCGGTTCCGGTCCGATGAGAGTGCACCAGAAAGAGCGCGCCGCCGGCGCTCCAGGCGATGGCGGCATAGAGCTCGTAGGCGGCGCGCCAGGGCATTTCGTACCTGCGCGGGCCGGTCAATGGCGCCAAGGCTCAGCGTTCCTCCGCGCCGCAGACGCGCGCATCAGGCCCACTGACGCATCGCTGTGCGAGCACGACGCCGAGGACCTGCTCGTTGTCGACCTGGCGCAGGCAGGTCCTCGACTGCGGCGCGTCGGCAGCAACCGCGAGCATGCGCGCGTCGCTCAAGGCGCGCACCGCGAGCACCGGATCGACGCCGCGCCGCTCGAAGGCGTGCAACGGCACGAACACCCCGGCTTCGGTGATCACCGCGGCCGGCTGGCTGGGCGAATCGAGGCTGTCGATGATTTGCCGCAACGCGTCGCGCACGGCCGGATGGAGTCTTGCGGGCGCGACGAGCGCCAGGCGCAGGGGCGGCGTCGCCCGCCGCGGCGAGCGTGACTGCGCGTCTGCCGGGCCGGCGCCCTGCGGAGTGAATTCGCCGTCCGCTGCGGCTTCTTGCGGCGCGCTCTCGCCGTGGCCATCGCGCGCTTCCAGGCGAGCGGAGTCGCGACGCAACTCCTGCTCGACAACCAGCGCGCAGGAGCGCCGCACGAGCCGCTCGAGCGTGTTGCCTTCATGCTGCGGCAGGCCGCCGCTGATCGCGGCGATGCATTGCGGTACCACCACCGAGTTGCCCTCGGCCAGGTATTGCAGGGTCGATGGGGCCACGACGTGCGCCATCGCCAGGATGGACAGGGCCGGGGTGGTCGCCGGATCATGCACCCAGCGCACGTAGTAGCGCGCGCTGTTGGTGTCCCGCAGCCACGGCGCAAGCGGTCGAATGTACGCCGGCCACTCGGCGCCGCGATCGTTGCGCACGCTCAGGTGATTCAAGGTGCGGTGCAGCTGGCTGCACAAGCCGGCGAGGAAGGTAGCGTAGCGCCACCGCGGCTCCAGGGTGGAGCGCACGGTGATGGTCTGGCGCGGCGAAAATATCGCGCCGTCGGTGGCTTGCAGCGCGTAGAACCCGACCTCCAACCCCATGCGGAAGAGCCCGCCGGCGTGGCGAAAGTAGCTTTCGGGCGTCGCCGGCAGCAAATGCACGTATTGCGCATAGCGTTCGACCACGCTGCGGATGTCGCGATCGAATGTGGCCTGGTCCGCGCCGTAGGCGTCGCCCAGGCGGCGCAGCCAGACAGCGTGGGGCGCGATCACCTCGGCTGCGTCGACGGCGGGCAGTCCCCGGGAGCGGAACGGATATTCGCGCTCGTCCGCGCGAGGTTCGGAAGCGGCCGGTGGCGAGGCGGGCGGCGCGGGGCGCGCCGCCGGCGGGGTGAACCACTGCGCAAGCAATGAAGCGAGCGACGACATACTGCGTCCCGAAGCGGCCTCGCGGCATTGTCGGTGCCGGACCTTGGGCGCGGCAACTCGCTAATCGCCGCGATCGGTCGCGCTTAACAACGGCAGACGCTTGGACGAGGCGTTGACAGGCGTCGTTGGCGCGGCGTAGTTTGTTGTCGCGCATCAGCTGGCCGTGCGCGTCGTACCTTCGGCGAGCCCCGAGATTGGCAACGCGTTCAGGCGTGGCGGAAGACCGGACGCTGCAAGTCCCAAGTCGCCTGTCCCGCAATCCACTGCGCGGCAGGCGCGGGCGATGGGCCCGGTCCGCGTGCCCTACCATTCGAGGAGTGGCAATGGAAAGAACACGAGTCGACGTGCCGCTGGATCGCTTCGGCTTCGGCGGCGTGCCCATCACGGTGCCGGGGTTGGCCGAGGGACACGAGTTGGTGCCCGAGATCGATGATGGCTACGTGTTCGAGAAGACTCCGCTGGCGATCTTGCGCGCGTGGTGGATGAGCGCGACCCGGGAGCCGCTCTACATCCACGGCCCGTGGGGATGCGGCAAGACGAGCAGCGTGGAGCAGTTCTTTGCTCGCCTCAACGTCCCCGTGGTGCCGATCATGGGTCGCGATCCGATGGAGAAGGCGGATCTGGTCGGCATGTACGTACTCGGGGCCGATCGCCGGATGGAGTGGGTCGACGGGCCGGCCGCGCTGGCCTGGCGTCACGGCTACGTGCTGCTGATCAACGAATTCTCCAAGTGCAGCCCGGGCTTCTGGGTGGCCAACAACGAGGTGCTCGAAGGCAAGCCGATATTCATCGAGCAACGCCAGGAGCTGTTGAAGCCGCATCCGGACAGCCGCGTGGTGGTGACCGACAACACCCGCGGGCTGGTCGGCGACGAGACCGGGCTTGCCCAGGGGCGGTTTCGCCAGGACGCCAGCGTGATGGACCGGTTCTGGTCGATGCAAATGGAGTACATGGCCGCCGATCCGGAAGTCAGGCTCGTCCAGCGTCGTTTTGCCGAGCTGGGCGAGGACATGGCCGAGCGCTTCGCCCGGACGCTGCGCCGGATCGCCGAGGATGTGCGCGCCTGCTTCATGGGGGCGTCGAAGGACAGCGAGGCCATCGAGGCAACGATGTCGACGCGCACGATGCTGCGCATCGCCGATCTGGTGCTGCTGTTCCTGGAGGGCGCCAAGCACGGCATCGACCCGTTCCGCCTGGCGTTTGAAATTGGCCTCACCAACAAATGCGACGAGACCACGCGGCACACCATTCACAAGGTCGTGCAGCTGCACGTGGGCAACAATTTCGTGGGCGGGGCCGGGGAAACCACGACGAGGGGTGCCGCCTGAAGCTTGCCGGCGCTGGGCGAGATCGATCGCGCGTGCCGGCCGGCCCGCGGGTTTGAAGCAGCGAAGGAGACCGGCGTGCTCTACGTGGACCTGTTTGATTCCAAGGCGATCGCGATGTTTGCCTATGACCTCGAGGCGCGGAGCCTGCTCGTCGGTTTCAAGACCGGAGGCGTGTACGCGTATCAGGATGTGCCGCGCGCGATCTTTGACCGCTTCCGCCAGGCGCAATCGAAGGGGCAGTTCTTCCAGTCGACCATACGCGATCGGTTCGTCGCGCGGCGTCTGTCGCAAAGCGAGGCGGCGGCTGTCGCGCGCCTGCATGCGCACGCAGCTGACTGCGCGCCGCCGGCGGTCGTTCGCGTCGACATCGCTACCCTCGAGCGGCCATGGAAGGCGGCGGTATTCTTCTGAGCGCGGGACGGGCAACTGTGACCGCGTTCGAGCGCCCCGGCGATCGGGCACCTTGCCAGGCCCAAAAGGAGCAGGGCGTGGAGCGGATCGCGGTTGGCGTCAATCAGGCCAGGCTGCTGGAGAGCCTTCGCTATGCGTTCGCCAACCGCTACACGGTGCTCACCGAGTTGATGCAGAATGCGCGCCGCGCCCGCGCCTCGGAGGTTGCAGTCGACTACGATGCCAAGGCCCAGAGGCTTAGCGTGCTCGACGACGGGGTAGGAATAGGCGACTGGCGGACGCTGCTCACCGTCGGCGAGTCCGGCTGGGATGCCGCAACGGCCCGGGATGAGCACGCCTTCGGCGTGGGCTTCATGAAGTGCCTGTATTCGGCGCGGCGCTGCACCGTGCGCTCGCGCGACCGGATCGTCTGTTTCGACACCCGGGCGGCTTTGCAGCAGCAGCCGATCGCGGTGCAGCCTGCGGCCTTCAGCGCGCAGACCGTCGTGACGCTGGAGGGCGTGGTGCTGCCGGACCTCGAATGCAAGCTGGCCGATCTGGCGAGCGCGTTTCCGATCGCGGTCAGCTACAACGGGTTGCTGCTGCCGCGTCCGCTGGCGCTTGACGCCAGGGCATACGTGGCAACCCCGGTGGGGCTCGTTCACCTGGCCGGCGCCGAGGACGGGAAGACGGCCGCGTCGCTGCTGCTGGTGCTGCAGGGCATCGTCGTCTACGGCGACCCGCGACTCGACCGGGAAGGCAATGTCGTGCATCTGGATCCGCGACGGTTCGTGGCGCGGCTGCCGGACCGCGATGTCCTGGTCGACGAAGCCGAGGCGGTGCAGGAGGTCGAGGCCGTCATGAAGGCGATGTGGCGCTCTCGGCTGGATGAAGCCAAGCGGACCCTGCCGGGCGATGTCTTCGTGGGGCGGTTCTTCGACGCGGCGGTGATGTGGGGGGCGGGCGACCTTTGCGCCGACATCCCGTTGTTGCCCGGGCGGCTGTTCTCCCGGATCACCGGTTATCCGATTCAGGACGGCTGCGCCCATGCCGCGTATCTGCAGCCCGTGCCGGGGCTGGTCGCCAAGGAAGAGTTCGCCAGCGGGCAATTGCGGGCGGTCATGCTGCCGGAGGCCCGGAAAGACAGCTTTGCCTACTGGATGTTCGCCCAGGCGAAGGATCTGCTGGTCCTCACCCGGGGCTGGGGGCTCGCGCAAGGACACTGGGTGTGGGATTATGTGCGCCCCCTCGATGTCCAACCCGCGGAGGTCGAGATCCTGGGCGAGCGCTCGCGCTCGGCGCTGGACGGGCAATTCATCGCCAGCGAGGTCGTGCTGTGCGAGGCCTACCGGGTGCGCATCCACGGCGAGATCGCGCAGTTCAGCGAACGCGCGATGGCGTGGTGCGGCGCACACGGTGAGGAAGAGCTCATCATCGTTCCCGACGGAGAGCACGGCGGCGCGGCGGTCGAGCAGTGCTCGAGCTATATCGACGCCGACGAGCGCTGGCGCGGAGAGTGCGCCGCCGAGGATCGCGAGCGGCTCTCGCGCCTCATCCGTCGGCTGCGGGCGCACGATCCAGCCGAGGCGATGCGCGGGCTGATCGGCGAATTGAGGCTCGAGAACTATCCCTGTCTGCAGGGCCGCACCTTCAGCCTGCAGGTGGGCGGGGAGCGCGGCGCGCACGCGGTTCGGCTGGTCGCCTGAGCCGACCGCGCAAGAGGGTGCTCTCGGCATGCGTGCCGTTCAAGCAATGGAGTCGGAGATGAAGCTCAACGAAGTAACGATGCCTGAACCGCCTGCGGCGGCAGACCTGCCGCCACAGCCCATCGCCGCGGATGTCCTGCTGGAGAAATATGCCAAGGGCGACGAGCGCACGGCCGACGAAGTGCGCCGCCGGGTGGCCCGCGCGCTCGCCGCGGTTGAACCGCCCGGGGAACAGGCGCGCTGGGAGGAAACGTTCCTTCGCGCGCAGCAACACGGGTTCATACCCGGCGGCCGCATCAATTCCGCGGCCGGAACCGAACTCAAGGCCACCCTGATCAACTGCTTCGTGCAGCCGGTGGGCGACAGCATCTCGACCGACGGCGACGAGGTGGGCATCTACGCGGCGCTCAACGAGGCGGCGGAAACCATGCGCCGCGGCGGCGGGGTGGGCTACGACTTCTCCCGCATCCGCCCGCGCGGCGCCCACGTCGGGGGCACCAACAGCCGCGCCAGCGGGCCGCTTTCGTACATGCGCGTGTTCGACCAGTCATGCGAGACCGTCGAGTCCGCGGGCGCACGCCGCGGCGCCCAGATGGGTGTGCTCCGCTGCGATCATCCCGACGTGGAAGCGTTCATCCATGCCAAGGATCAAGGCAGCCTGCGCAACTTCAACCTCTCGGTCGCCGCGACCGATGCGTTCATGCGGGCGGTGGAGGCCGCTGGCCCCTGGGAGCTCGTGCACCGGGCGCCGCCGGCAGCGGAGCTCATCGCCGAGGGCGCCTATCGACGCGGGGACGGGCTGTGGGTCTATCGCCAGGTCGCGGCAGCTGACCTCTGGCAGCAGATCATGGCGAGTACCTACGATCACGCCGAGCCGGGCGTGGTTTTCATCGACACGGTCAACCGGGACAACAACCTTTCCTATTGCGAGGTGATCGAGGCGACCAATCCCTGCGGCGAGGAGCCGCTGCCCGCGTACGGCTGCTGCGATTTGGGCAGCATCGACCTCACCCGGTTCGTGCACGCCCCGTTCACGGCCGACGCGCGCTTCGACTCGGCGGCCTTCGGCGCGGTGGTGGCGGTCGCGGTGCGGATGCTCGACAACGTGCTCGATGCAACCGTGTGGCCGTTGCCGCAGCAACACCGGGAGGCCGCGGCGAAGCGGCGGATCGGACTGGGCTTCACCGGCCTGGGCGACGCGCTGATGATGCTCGCGCTTCGCTACGACGCCGAGGAGGGAAGGCAGATGGCGGCCCGGATCGCGCGCGAGATGCGCGACGCGGCGTACCTGGCGTCGATGGAACTGGCCAGGGAGAAGGGGCCGTTCCCCTTGTTTGCGGCCGAACCCTACTTGGCCGCGCCCCGGTTCGCCTCGCGCCTGCCGGAGGAGATCAAGGCCGCCATTCGCCAGCACGGCATGCGCAACAGCCACCTGCTCGCCATCGCGCCGACCGGAACGATATCGCTCGCCTTCGCCGACAATGCCTCCAACGGCATCGAGCCGGCGTTCAGCTGGTTCTATACGCGCAAGAAGCGCATGGCCGACGACACGCGCAAGGAATATCCGGTCGAAGATCACGCCTATCGCCTGTTCAAGCGCCAAAGCGGCATCGCTGCCGACGTAACGGTGCTGCCCTTCGATCCGGCCCGGGCTCTGCCGGCCGGAAGCTGCTGGGCGGAGGGCGACGGCAAGCGCTACGCGATGCTGCCGCCGTATTTCGTCACGGCGCTGGAAATGACCGCGCGCGACCACATGCGCATGAGCGCCGCCGTGCAGCCGTTCGTCGACACGGCCATCAGCAAGACGGTCAACGTCGCGGCCGATTACGCCTTTGCCGACTTCAAGGACCTCTACCTCGAGGCCTGGAAGAGCGGACTCAAGGGCCTGACGACCTATCGCCCGAACACGGTCGTCGGGTCGGTGCTCGAAGCGCAGCAGCCCGCGGTCGCGCCGGCGGACTTCGATGTGACCGATCCGGATCGCCGCATCCGGCTGGAGAAGGCACCCCAGCCGCCGCTGGCGAGCCTGCGCTGGCCCGGCCGGCCGGAATTGGCCAATGGCAATCCGTCCTGGACCTATGCCGTCCGCCATCCGCTCGGCGATTTCGCGGTGTTCATCGGCCACATTGGGAACGGCCCCACCTATCCGTTCGAGGTGTGGGTCAACGGCGGCGAACAGCCACGAGGCCTGGGCGCAATCGCTAAAACCCTGTCCATGGACATGCGCGCCGAGGACCGGCAGTGGCTGCAACTGAAGCTTGCGGCACTGGAGAAGGCCAGCGGCGACGACGCCTTCGCCATGGCGATGCCGCCCTCGGGCGAAAAGGTCAGGGTGCCGAGCCTGGTGTCCGGTTTCGCACGGCTCATCCGCTATCGCTGCAATGAGCTGGGCGCCTTCGGCCATGACACCAAGGGCGCTACACCGGTGGTCGACGCACTCATCGGCCTGAAGGAGCCCAAGGCGGGGCCGGACGGGACGCTGAGCTGGACGGTGGACATCGTCAACCACAACACCGGCGACGACTGCGTGCTGTTCCTCAAGGAGCTGGTCATGCCCGACGGCCAGCGCCGCCCCTACTCGATGTGGCTTTCCGGCGAATACCCGCGCACGCTCGACGGGCTGTGCAAGGCTCTGAGTCTCGACATGCGCGTCTGCGATCCGGCCTGGATCGGGATGAAGCTGCGCAAGCTTCTCAACTACGCCGAGACCAACGGGTCGTTCATGGCCCGGATTCCCGGCTCGGACAAGGCGCAGATGTGGCCTTCGACGATCGCCTATCTGGCGCAGTTGATGATCCACCGCTACGTCATGCTCGGCATCCTCGACGACGAGGGCTATCCGGTGGCGCATGTCGGCATCCTGGATGTTCCGGGCGCCGAGCAGGCGAATACGGGGGAGCTCAGGCCTCTGCCCGGCAAGAAGTGCCCGGAGTGCGGCAACAAGACGCTGATCCGCAAGGATGGCTGCGATTTCTGCACCGCCTGCGGCCATACCGGGGCGTGCGGCTGAAGAAACGAAGTCATGTTCAAGTGCGAGTTGGCGCAGCGGATCGAGGAAGCCAAGCGCCGTGCCCGCGGGCACTGGCCGAGCATCCTGGAACGACTCGGCGTCGACGCGAAGGTTCTTGGCTGGCGCAACCAGCCGTGTCCGGCGTGCGGCGGGAGCGATCGGTTCCAGTTCACCGACAAGTACGCTGACGGCAACTACATCTGCCGCGGCTGCGGGCCGGGCGACGGGTTCGCCCTGCTGGAACTGTGCCTCGAGTGGAAATTCGTCGAGGCATTGCAGGCAGTCGAAGGGATCGTCGGCAGCGCGCGCGAGCGGGTGCAACCCTTCGCCGCCTGCCGATCGTTGACGGGCATGCGCGAGCTTGCCGCCGACATCTGGCAGGAAGCGAAGCCGGTCGAAGCCGGAGACGAGGTTGCGACCTATCTCGCCCGCCGCGGCATTGCCTTGACCGAATATCCGCGGGCATTGCGCACGCATCCGGCACTGGGTTACTACGTGAAGGAGGCCCTCCAGACGCGGGCGAAGCGGGTGCGAACCTATGCTGCCATGGTGGCGGCGGTGCAGGGCGCCGACGGCCGCTTGGCGACCCTGCATCGGACCTACCTCGAGCAGGGAGCGAAGGCGCCGGTGACGGACAGCCGGAAGCTTCTCAACGCCGGCAGCAGCGGGGCCGCGGTGCGGCTTTTCGAGGCGGGCGAGGAACTGGCCATCGCCGAAGGCATCGAGACCGCGCTGGCGGTGCATGTGACCACGGGCAAGGCGGTGTGGGCGGCGCTCAGTGCGCACAACATGGCGAAGCTGTGGATCCCGCCCGAGGTGCTCAGGATCGGAATCTACGCCGACCACGACGCGAGCTATACCGGCCAGGCGGCTGCGTACGCGCTGGCCCGGCGCATCAAGATCCAGACGAAGGGCGGTCGCTCCCCCGAGGTCGTCGTGCACATCCCGCGCGCAGTCGATACCGACTGGGCCGATCTCCTGCTCGCACGCAGCGCCCAGGCAGCCTGAGGGCGTTCGGGCGCCCCGGTCGCTCCGATCGCGGTGGGTGCCCGTCCGCGCGCGGCCGTACGCAGAAGCATTGCCGCGGGGCAGCGGGCCTCGCGCCCGGAGCGGCGGTTAGCCGTTGTTGCGCAGGAGTCGGAATGAGCAAGGTGCTACGCGACGTCATCGTGGTGAGTCTCGATGTTCGCATCTGGAGCGGGCGCAAGAAGCTGCGCCCCGAGGACCTGACCGCGTCTGGCCGGCTGCCACCGCAGGGCCTGGTATCGCTGGGCTCGAAGCGGCTGTGCAGTCCGGATGCATTGCGGCCGTTCATGCACGTAAGACGGCGGGCAGAGGCGCGCTGCCAAGCCGTCGGCGTGCGTTTCGCCCGCGCGTTCGCCATACCCAAGGCGGCAGCCAAGGCGGTGCTCTCGGAACTCAACGACCTCGCGGAACAGTTCAGGCAGGCGCGCTCCGCCTTTCTCGCCACCTACGACGAGGAGATCGCGCGCTGGAGGGCGCAGTATCCGGACTGGAAGCGCCTGATCGCAGCCGAGCTGTTGCCCAAAGCCGAAGTGGCGTCGAGGTTCACATTTGGGTACGAGGTTTTCACGATCAACTCGATCGATGCGGACGCCGAGCTCGCTTCCCTGCTGGAGCAGGGCGGCGCCGGCAACCTCTGCACCGGGCTTGTCGGCGCGCTCTACCAGGAAGTGGCCAGCGAATCCTGCGCCTTCATGCGGCATTCGCTTAGCGGACGCGACGAGGTCACGCAACGATTCCTGCGACCGGTGCGGGCGATTCGGGAGAAGCTCTCGGGGCTGGCATTCCTGGACGCCGGTATCGCGCCGCTGGTCAGCAGCATCGATGAAGTGTTGGCGGCCATACCGCAGAAGGGCAGGATTGACGGCACGTCGCTGGCCGCGCTGCGGGGCGTGGTCACCCTGCTGACCGACCCCGCGCGGATGCGCGAGCACGGCCGCCTGCTGGGCGAAGCAAGCGATCCGGTTGTGCTCGGCGCTGCGCCACCCGGGGCCGATGGGGAGGGGGGCGCTGCCGCCCTGCGCGAGGGCGCGCGGCAGGAGGAGCGAACGGCGATCCCGCCAGCGCCCGCAGCCCGCCCCCCACGCGTCAGCGCCTTCTGGTAGGCGCCCGCGATAGCTCTGGCGCTCGGGCGGCGACCCAGGCGTGGGACCATGAAGCGCTGTTCGCTCGAGCGCTCGCTGCACATCCTGGGCCCGGTTTTGGGCAGGAAGCGCGGCGTGGAGGTTCGGATCGGTGGCACACGCGCGTGCACCGATGGCCACACCATCTGGCTGCCTGCGCTGCCGATCGACGATGCCGAGGCCGCGGTCCTGGGGTTCGGGCTGTTGTTTCACGAAACCAACCACCTGCGCTACACCGATTTTGCCGTGGCCAGGGGTGAGGGCCTCGTGGGCGCACTGACCAACGCGCTGGAGGACGTCCGTATCGACGGATTGGGCCAGCAGGAGTACCGCGGCGCGTTGCGAGAAGAAGAGCAGCTGGTGTCGGCGCTCATCCGGCGCGGGGAAGTCAAGGCCTGCACCACGGGCGACCACCCGGCGCGCGTGCTCGAGAGCTATGTCATGTGGCGGCTCGAGCACGACCTGCTCGGGGTCAGCGCCGCGCGCCTCGTCGCGGAGCAGGCGGCCCGCGTGCTCGGGCAGACCTTTGCGCCGGGAATTAAGGCCAGGCTCGACGCCCTGATGTTTGCGGTTCGCGACTGCCATTCGACTCTCGAGGTCCACGCCCTGGCGCAGCGCATCGCACAGATGCTCGAAGACGAGGCGCGGGCCGAAGCGCTGCGGCGGCCCGCCGCTCAAGGCGGGTGCGAGGCGCCGCAGCATGCCCCAGGCCCCGCGCAGCAGGCCCTCGACGCCGCCGCCGAGGATCACGCGCCGGGAATCGGCGAGCTCGCGCGGACGGCGGTCAATGCCAAGGGCCGCGAAGCACCGGCGTTGAACCTGGCGCTCTCGCGTGGCGCGCGGTCCCGCGTCGCGCCCGGCGCAGCCGAGGGCGCGGCCTTTGCGCTGGAGGCCAAGGCGGCGAGCAACGCGTTGCGCCACCGCCTGGCAGGCTTGCTGCAGGCGGCAACACTCTGCCGGCGCTATCCGGCACCCACCGGCCTGCGGATCGATACGCGGCGCCTTGCCCTGATCGAAGCGGGCGCGGTGCGGATTTTTGCGCGGCACATGGCCGGCCTCATGACCGACACCGCGGTGCAGATCCTCATCGACCGCTCCGGATCGATGGGCTCGTCACGCGGACGCGAGAGAGCCGGCACGGCACGCCCCATCGAGGTGGCGCGCTCCGCGTGTTACGCCACCGCGCTTGCGCTCATGCAAATACCCGGCATCGTGGTGGCGGCCGCCGCATTTCCCGGCCACGGAGAAAATGAGATGGCGGTGCTGGCCCAGTTTCAGGAACGAGTCGACCGCCAGGTGTCGCGCTTCGCCAGCCTTGAGGCCGGCGGCGGCACGCCGCTGTGCGAAGCGCTGCTTTGGAGCGCAGGCGAGCTTCTTCTCCAGCGCCAGGCGCGGCGAATCCTCCTGGTGGCGACCGACGGCGCCTACGATGCGGAGCCTGGCCAGGCGATGACCGCACGGCTCGCTGCGGCGGGAATCGAGACCCTGGGCATCGGCATCCATTGCGACGTGTCGCACCTGTTCGCACGGTCCCGTGCCATCGTCGCCGTCGCCGACTTGCCGCAGGCGATGTTCGATCTGCTGCTGGAGGCGATTCCTGCGGTCGGCGCTTCGCTAGCCGGAGGGCTGCGGCGAATGTCCTGCTAGCCCCAACCCTTGGTCCAGCTCTCGTCGCGGGCGGCCGCTGTCGGGCATTAGAGGCTAAGGGTCGCGCAACCCCTCGCCTCGGTGCACGAAACTCCCATCATGCCGAGCTCGCGCACATGGCCGGACTCCCATCCGTGCCACGGTACTCCAGCGCCAATACCCGGGCGGGCGGGAGATTGGCCCAAACGATGTGGCTCGCGCATTGCAGAAAGCCTTGTAGCGACTGACCTTCGCTGCCGCGCAAGGCGTAGGTAAAGTGCACCACGATTCCGCCGTCGGCAATAAGCGCGCGCCATTGCGCCACGACGGCCACCGCTTCCGATGCCGGCAACGAACGCAACGGCAGGCTGGATACGATGACGTCGATGTGGGTGCCGCGCGGCAGCAACTCGCTCAGTTCGGCGGCATCCCCTTGCACGATCATGACACCCGGGAACCGCGCTCGCAGGTGGCGTACGAACGCCGACGAGCGTTCGATCACCATGAGACGTCCGGGAGCGATTCCACGTTGCAGCAATGCATGGGTCACCGCACCTGTGCCGCCACCGAGTTCCACCACCAGCCCATCGCCCTGGAGCGGCACCTGTGCTGCCATGCTCCTCGCCAGCCGGCGCGAACTGGGCAGGATTGCTCCGACGGTGGCTGGCTGGCTCAACATCTCCCGGGCGAACAACCAGGGTGCGCAGCTAAGCCAGGCATTGGCGAGCCCCCGGCCCATGGTGCGATTAATAGCTTCAGCCACGATTAGGTGCCCTCAAGATGTCCTGCGATTATCCATCGAGTTGGGAGGTTTTGCAGCTTGCGCAGACATCGAGGCGTTGGGTACGAGGTATACCGCACAGGAGTTTTTCGACAGGTTTGGCCGAACTCCGACGGTCGCCAAGAGCGCTATCTCAGAGCAAAACCGCCGATTTTGCCGTCCTTGACCGCCAGAGTGAAGAGCAAATCGTCGCCGCCATCCCTGAATTGGAGCTTCCAAACGTACACAGCGAAACCTTCCTGGTGCAACTGCGTTACAAAAGTTGTTGTATAGCCGCGCTTAAGGCGAGGTGCCACCTCCGCGCTGAAGCTGTTGAACATCGCCGGGGTGATAGTTGTCTGGAAGGGCGCGTCCCCTTCAGCGACGAACGCACTCCGCGACCCGCTCTCGGTCGCCGTAAGCAACTTCTTGAGCATTGCTTCGATATCCGGAGGCGCTTGAGCCCAACCGATCTGCGCAGCCATACCCAGGAAAAGCGCAAGGCAAAGAAAGAACCATCTAAAAGCTGACGCCAACGCACGGTGCTTCCGTGACCTCATAGGCTTCTCCCATCGATGGGGCGGCAATTGTTCACTGCCTGCCTCGTGGCCATGCGAATGCAGTGACGACTACGCCTGCGATGAACTGACAACATAGCGCAAGGTATCGAAGCGCAGATAGAGGATTCAATTGTGAAAGCCCGGGTTAGGCGGCCGTTTTCATTGTTGCGGTGAGCAGGTATGAAGGGTGCTCGAAGCCAGTGGGCTCATAGAACTCGTCGTGTGTGTGTGCGAACCCCAACCGCAGGAGAAGGTTCCGAGAAGCCGCATTCTGTGGATGGTGACCTGCGAACAGGGCCTGGACGCTTAGGACGTTGAAAGCATAATGGATTACACATGTGGCTGCTTCGAACGCGTAACCTCGTCGCCAGTGCCCGGATGCGATGTGCGCGCCGAATTCGGGAACCCGTGGCTGCCCCTGGCGGGGCCTAAGACCGCAGCAGCCGACGTGCTCCCCGTCCGTGAGCAGGAACACGGGCCAATACTGAATGCCGTGGAGGTCCGCGGACGCCAACTCGCGCTCAAGCCGGTTGCGAACCTCAGACTCGGTGAAGCCCCCTGACGATATGAACCGAGTGACGGCAGGGTCGCTCCATAACCCGAGCGCGAGCGGGAGGTCGGACGCATGCCATCGACGGAAGCCGAGGCGCGGCGACTTCAGGAAGAAAGTCGGCTGTCTGTTGGATGCAGAGGCCATCGCCAATGATTGGCCGATCCTGACTGATTCGCGTCGCATCGCGCCCTAACGGCAAACCGGTTTCGCCTCGAAGCCCCGCCGCGTTACTTCGGCGGTTCCGTAACGTAACGCTGCTTGAATTCGTCCTGTTCCCGCTTGCGCTCGGCCTTCTCCTCGGGAGGCATTTGGCCAAGGAACCAGCGATGATTCTCGCTCGAGAGCGTAGTGTCGATCAGCTTCTGCACGCTTCTCGCACCCTCGGCCTTCGGGCCGCCGGCGGCAATGGCCTTGCTAACAATCTCCTGCGCTTCAGGGATGAACTCGATGTAGAACGATTTGGCGACCTCGTAGAGGCCGTGCCAATGGGTGTAGTCCGGTCCCTGCATCGAGGCGCCGTGACGCGCCCGGCGACCTTGATGATGCCAGGTCTCGTACCAGGTCCACTCGATCTTGGTCGCAAAGGGGGTATCGCCGATCAAGCCATTTTTCTGCAACGCCGCGAAGATCGCACTGCCGGGCTTGCCGAACTTTTCGTTGTAGAGCTCGACCAGGCCGTCGTATTGCGTGTAGAAGCTGGTCGCAAACGCTGGCGAGTGGCAGTTCGAGCAAACGTCCTCCATGTTCTTGCGCCGCTGCTGCCATGGGATCGGGTTCTTGAGGCCGAGCGCCAGGTCGGCTGTTTCCGGTCGAATCGAAACCGCCGGGCGGTTGTTCCACGAGATACGCGCGCCGATGTCGTGCGTGACCGGTTGCGTCGGCGTCGCGCTCATGTGGCACGTCGCGCAGGTCGGGCCGACGCTGTAATCCTCGCCCACGATCCACTTCGGGTTGTCGATATTCAGGGTCCCCGCATTGGCGTAATACGAGATCCCGTGCTTCGACTCCTCGTAAATCTCCTTTTGCGGATGATCGGGACCAAGATGGCATTTTCCGCATGTCTCGGGCCTGCGCGCCTGCGCCGCGGAAAACACATGGCGCTGGTGGCAGGCTGAGCACGCGCCGCGCGAACCATCCAGGTTGATCCGTCCAATGCCGGTGTTGGGCCACGTATCGGGAGTCGGTTTGCCGTCATTACCTATCTTCACGGTCGAACCGTGACATTGCTGGCAGCCGCTGACCAACAACGCGGAGCCGCCGAAGAACGCTCTATTCCCCTCAACAACCTCGGCGAGCGTGTTGTCGAGCGAGCCCAGGATCTCGCCGCCCTTCGCATGGTGTGAATTCGCGAATTCCTGACCCTCCTTGGCGTGGCATCTTGCGCAGTCGGCCGGCGTCACAATGACGTGAATGAACTGCCCGTTGTGGCTTATCGCGCCTGGCCCGTCGGGCCTGGAGCCGTGGCATTCGAAGCATCCGACATTCCCCCGAAAGTGCTTGCTGGCGCCCCATTGCTGGTAGATCCCCGCGCTCTCCGTCTTGTGGCATCCAACGCACGCCGCGCTTTCATCGGACAGCCGGTCATAGAGCACAGGCGCCGCGCGGACGGATGTGACGGTTGCAGCCAGCAGGCTTGAAGCGAGAAGCGTCCACAGCGCCATTGCTCGAGAACATCCGGCCATTCTTACCCTCCCTTTCGAATTATCGACTCAACCCCCGGCATCGGCACCAGGCGATCAGACCAATCCCGCTCGCCCGAGCGCCGATACACATGTGCCATGATAATGCGGATCGACGATCGCCATGGAGAAAATACTCGATCGCCTGCTCGTGGTGTTGCATCTGCCGTCGTGGGGCGTGGCACATTTGCTATTCGTGTCGGTGGCGGCGGCGCTGTTCACGCTTGCATTTGTCTGGCGCCGCAATCTGTGGGCGAATATCATCGCTCATGTCGTGGCTGATTCGGTGCCGCTCTTGATCTTGCCGCTGACCGGCATGCCCTCTGGATAGTTTGCGGGGCTCCGTTGGCGTGGGTGCTGTGTAACGGTCCGGCTAACGGCGGCAAGCAAGGACAGACCGCACCCGGAGCACTTCAATTCCGGAATCGTTGGATGACTACATTGCCGAGGACAATCCGCTCCGAGTGGTAGAAGCCTTTGTCGAGGAACTCGACTTACGCCTCAGTACGGTGGGTCGACGCTTGTGTCCGGTACCGGACAGACGCCTCTTGCCGCCCCCTTCAGGCTTCCAATTTGCGAGGCTTGGCCCGACTCATCAAACGGCGTCCAAAAGTGCTCGGGGAGGTCGGATGGGGAGTCAGATAACCAGCGCTCCGGACGTTGCGACGGCGCAGCCTGCGACGGTGTCGTACCTGAACAGCGCTACGCATTGCGTCGCCGTCAACCCCCGACTCTCGCGATTGCAACAGGCTCTCGCGCAAGTGGGTGATCTCAAGCGGGCGTTGGCTCGCAGTCAGCAAGAGTCGGCCGCCGCACGCAGGCAGGTCGCAATTCTCACTAAAGCTTGTGCGCAGCTCAGTGGGCCCGCGATCCACCATGAAGCGCACGCAGTGGATTCGGCATGGCGTTTGATGGACCTCTCCTTATACGCAGGGCTGGGCGCGACGGAGATGTCCCGTGTTGTGCAGGCCCTCAGCAAGCGACGTCTGTTTCGGAAAAGTGACGTGCTTTTCCGCGCCGGAGATCGTTTCAAAGCGCTCTATGCAATACACAGCGGCTCGTGCAAGACCGTATTGCTCGGTGCAGACGGGCAATACCAGGTCGCCGGATTCCACATGGCTGGAGAAATCATCGGTACTGACGGCATAGGGACCAACATCCACGATTGTCACGCGACCGCATTAGAAGATATGGATATATGTCCGATACCGTTCGATACAATCGAGAATCTTGCCCAACTCAGCGACGTGTTCCGGCAAAACGTGAACAAGCTGCTGTCGCAAGAGAGCGCACGCGTGCACGTATTGATGCTCTTGCTGGGGACAATGCGAGCCGAACAGCGTCTTGCGGCGTTCCTGCTTGACTTGTCGCAGCGGTATGGTGCACACGGCTATTCGCCGTGCGAGTTCGTGCTGCGAATGACGCGTGAAGAGATCGGGAGTTACCTCGGACTCAAGTTGGAAACAGTGAGTCGTATGTTCGCCCGATTTCAGCGTGAAGGCACGCTCCAGGTGCAAGGGCGGCTGGTGAAATTACTTGACCGTGGAGCGCTGAGTCGACTCGTCAGTTGTGGCATCTAGTGCCCCTGCACGGCTCTTGCGACTGCCAGGGTTAGTCGCGCACTGTCAAAAAACCCACGCGTCGAGTGAGCCATCGGCCGGCTCAGCCGGGCGTGGCGTGTTTGTTGCCACCCATTGCAGTTCCATGCTTGCAGCACGGGATAGGGCATTCTATAATTCCACCACATCAAATAAAGGAATCCTTGGCATCTAGTTTTGTTTGCAATGTCAGTGTTGCATTCCCCCCGGCAGAATAGTCTGCTCGCGTCCCTACCTGAAGCAGACTATGAGCGTCTGCTCCCGGATCTTGAGCTCGTAGCGATGCCACTCGGTCAGGTGTTGTACAGATCCGGCGGCGAGCTGCCATACCTCTATTTCCCCACGACCTGCATCGTCTCGCTTGTATATGTCATGGCGAATGGTTCGTCGGCGGAGATCGCGGTGACAGGATACGAGGGCTTGCTCGGCGTGTCCCTGTTCCTTGGTGGGCACACGGCGCCAAATCAGGCGGTCGTGCAAAGTGGCGGACATGCATATCGGGTCGGAGAACGGGTGATAAAGAAAGAGTTCGATCAGGGCGGCGCGCTCCAGCACTTGCTGCTGCTCTATACGCAGGCCCTGATTGCGCAGATGGCGCAAACTGCTGTCTGCAATCGCCATCACTCTCTGGATAAACAGCTGTGTCGCTGGTTGTTATTGAGTCTCGACCGACTGCGCTCGGGTGAACTGAAGATGACGCAGGAGCTAATTGCCAACATGCTCGGGGTAAGGCGGCAAGGTGTTGTGGAAGCAGCCGGTAATCTGCATAAAGCGGGCTTGATCGACTATCACCGCGGTCACATCAACGTACTTGATCGCCCTGGACTGGAGGCGCGAGTATGTGAGTGCTATGCGGTCGTCAAACGTGAATACGATCGTTTGCTACCTCGGTGAGCAGATTGCATTGGAGCCCTGCGACAATGAGGATATCGGTGTGTAATTGGAGAAACACGACGGAGGATGTGCGGCGAACCTTGGCCGCATTTCAGAAAAGTCTTGATTGATGCTCGTCGAGGCGACAGTCGCGAGCGTCCGCCGCGGGACCAAATGCGAACGGCGGATTGTGACTGCCGGCTCAACCGGTCGACCCAACACGCGGGTCGGGAAGATAGTTAGCCGCAAGATTCTAAAGCGGGTTGATCATTGAATTTATAGACTCAATTAAACGGAGGCAGAGTTGAAATGTCCTAAGTGCAACGCGGACTTGGTGCCTGCAATTCGGCACAAGATCGAGGTCAAGTACTGTCAATCCTGCAAAGGGATGTGGCTGGAGTCTCAGGAGCTTGAGCAACTTGAAGATGAAGTCTTTGACTTCGGCGAACATGCGAAGGGGACCCTGGTCTTCAGTTCCACGCCCACAACCGCTAAATGCCCCGAATGTAGCGCTCTCCTCAAGAAATTCAGATACAGGCTCTACGATTTGGAAATGGAGTTTTGCGAGAATCAACACGGGTATTGGTTGGATGATGACGAAGACACAAGAGTCCTGGAGCTGATGCAAAAAGAAGAAACGGATCTGCAGAGAAAACTGCTCGCCGAAGACAGGTGGGCTACGACCTTAAAGCATATGCGCTCTGGTTCGTTTCTCAGCAGAGTGCGGGACCTGTTTCACTAATGGCGTTCACAAGAATAAGTTCCAACATGCCCGATATTAGAAGCATTGCAATTCGGCAGAGCTGGAGCGACCGATCCTGGTCGTTACGCGTGTATATCGCGTCCGGGTTGAGCCAGGGCTATAGCCCGGTGCAGTCCTTGGGGCATGTCGATTTGGTTTGAGGCTACTATTGGCGTAGTCTTTGGCGTAGGACACTGTCGATACTCCAGAGCCTCATGCTTTTCCGTAAGTCGAAGTCGGCCGGGGCAAGCACAGCGCAGAATATCGCGCCCTGCGCGGGCGCTGCGTCGCGAGCCCGTTTGTGACGTGACCCGAGCCCTCTGCGCGTTCCTGCTTCTGCTCGGGATGTCGTGGCCGACATCGGCCGACAACGCGAAGCCTTTAACCACAATCCTCCTGCTCGCTCGTGCCGAGTTGCCCGATCCCAACTTCAAGGACTCGGTCGTGCTGGTGATGAACAATATCGGCCCTGCCCCCGAGGGCGTGATCATCAACAGGCCCACGCGTATCGCCGTCTCGCATCTTTTCCCCGACCTCGAACGCCTCGCGCAACTGGACGACAAGCTGTACTTCGGCGGTCCGGTCGAAATCGAGGCCGTGTCTTTCCTTTTTCGCGCCGAAGCCCCGCCCGAGCATGCGCTCCAAGTTCTCGACGGCGTCTACTTCAGCACCGACCGGGAGTTACTGCTAAACCTGCTCGGCCGAGACAAGCCCATGGACGGTCTGCGCATCTTCATCGGCCACTCGGGCTGGGGACCTGGTCAGCTTGAAGCCGAGATCGCGCGCGGCGACTGGACTCTGGCGCCCGCGGATCCGGACGCGGTCTTCGGGCCAAGGCCGGAGCACCCGTGGCCTGGGCCGCAGGGGCCGTACGCAGCAAACCGCACTTAGGCGACCAGGCACCCGACGCCGCTTCAAGGCGGTCGCCGCGAAGACTCGAGTCCTCGCCGGCCCCGGGGCGGGCCTGCGGCTCAACCGCCCCGCCCGGGCGGTCGCTTCGCGACAGCACACATTCAGCGTTCAAGACTGGCCGGCGCCGGGCCGACGTGGCGCGTGCGCAGATACGCCGCGAATCCAATAGGGACCTCAGCGCTCAATCTCGGCGCGTCGCTCTGCAGTTGGATTCGTGCGCCGCAGCGCGGGAATGCCGCCATCATCACCCGCAAGCAACTGCGTCCGCGACCCAGTGACGCGTTGCAGGGGCGCGCAACCGGTTTGACGAAGGGCCTGTGCCGGCGTCATTCCACTGTCCCAAAGGCCCTGATCCTGCTGCCGGGGGAAGCCTCAACAAATCCGCCGCAGCCAGCCATGCCCATGGGCGCGGAACCACCCTATAACTTGTTATAGGGATATGGCAGATTTGATTTGCATGGGGTAATTTCGTCGCTGGGGGAGGGCCGACACATGATATTACGCAAGCTATGTCTGCCGGAGATCAATTGGTCGGCCCAGGAGGAAGCCTGTGCCACGGGGCTCGTCAAGGAGACCCTGCGCCAAGCGCGTTCCGGGTCGGTGCAGGAGGCATTGGTCTTCGCCACCGCGACGCGCGGATTCGAAACATTTGTGTTCGGCATCGTTGCCAACGATCGGCGACCGGATGCGGAATCTTTTCCTTCGGTGCGCGGGTAGGGCTACGGCGCACCTTGGCACACCTTGCGCATCTTAACGAGCTGCAATCATGAAAACGCAGCCTAGCCCGGCCTTGAATGGCAAAAAACGCACCCCTAAACCGGCTGCGGTCGTTATTACGGCGGGCGACTACATGCTGCCTACGCCTCAGCAAAGAACGCCGCTGCGCAGCCTCGAGGACGTTAAGCGCGAGCTTGGTCGGCTCTATCGAAGCGTCAAGGCTGGTGTGATAGCAAGCGACGAGGGGTCGCGCCGTGCCTACATCTTGACGCAACTTGGCCGAGTGATCGAGAGCGCCGACTTGGAGCGCCGTCTCGACGTGCTCGAGCAACAGCGCCTGCTGCCGACGCCGACGCCTGAGGCCAGCGAGTGACAGAAAGAATCAAGTCAGGCGATCTCCTGCTGGCCATGCTCTACCACAGGCCAGCCAAGGTGATCAGGCTCGCGGAAGGCAAGCGAGCGATTGGAGCACGACGCGGGCACTGGCCTCGGTTCAACCAAATACGCGGCGATAAAAAGCTGCCAAGAAAGGATCCATCATCATGAACTCGATCAAGAACCACATGGCCGCAGTAACAGCGGGCAACTCGACCACGGCTACAGCACGTACACTCGCGCTCCTCGGATCGTCTTGCGAAGATCGCGCAGGCTCATCGCAATGTAGAGCTTGCTGCGCTTGTCAATCGCTTTGCGGTGCGCACGCACGCAGGCGACATAGACCAGGGCGCAACTCTGGTCAAGGCTGCAAGGATCGGTGTCGCTCTCACGCCGCAGTGGCTCGCCGAGTGGCTTCGGGTCGGCGCTGTCGGCGCGGGGCCGCGGGGCGGTGGCGCTGAAGGCGTGCGGCCAAGCGCCGATGTCACGATCGGCCCGGCAGCCATGAATCAAGACAAGGGCAACAACGATGCGCGGCACGACCCGGCCGAGGCCCTGCGTTTGATAGTGACGGCGGTGCGCGAAGCTCACGTTATTGACGGAAAGGTCTGACCCTATGAAAACAGCCGAACAGCTACGCCACGATTCTGCCAACAGCGCAATCGCTGACGCGCGGGCTGCGTTGAAAGCCAAGGAGGAGTCTCAAGGCGGAGCAACACTGCCCTGCGAGAAGCGTACAGCACTGCAAGGAATACCCCTATAGATACCCCCTTTCGCATCGCGCACACTTGGGCGCCGGGCGTCAGCCGTGAGTCTTTTAAGAGCCAGAATCGAGCGGCTTGAGGCTGCATTTGGGCACCAGCAAATGCTCGCCGCCAACCGGCGGCATGATCTCCCCTTTGCCGAGTGGCTGGAGGAGGTCACACCACAATTCTCGTGGGACTGGCCTCATCTGCTCAACATCCGCGAGCACCTGGACCGCGTTACGGCGGGCGAGATCCGCAAGCTGATGATCTTCGTCCCTCCGCGGCATGGAAAGTCCGAGCTCACGACCGTCCGCTATCCCGCCTGGCGGCTCGAGCGGAAACCCACGACACGCGTGATCGTCGGCTGCTACAACTCGACGCTTGCTGAGAAGTTCAGCCGCAAGGCACGGCGCATCTGCAGCGAGCGCATTGCGTTGAGCACCGACCGCAAGGCGATTAGTGACTGGGAAACCGACGCCGGGGGAGGGCTGCGCGCCGTCGGCGTCGGTAGCGGCGTGACTGGCCAGGGCGGTGACATCATCATCGTGGATGATCCAATCAAATCGCGCGAGGAGGCGAATTCGCAGGCGTACCGGGATCGCGTCTGGACATGGTGGACGGACGATCTCTACACGCGCTTGGAGCCGGGAGCGGCGATCGTCCTGATCCTCACGCGCTGGCACATGAACGACCTGGCCGGTCGGATCCTGGCGAGCGACGACGCGCCGAACTGGACCGTCATAAACCTGCCTGCATTTGCTGAGGCGAACGATCCGCTTGGGCGCAGCGAGGGTGAGGCGCTATGCCCGGATCGTTTCAACGAGAAGGACCTCGAGGAGATCAAGGCGGTGCAAGGTTCAAGCTTCGAGGCGCTTTATCAGCAGCGCCCGAGCGCCTTGGAAGGCGCGATCTTCAAGCGCGAGTGGTGGCGCTACTACAGCACGCTGCCGACACTTCATCGCATCATTCAGAGCTGGGATACAGCGTTCAAGGCGGGCCACGACAACGATTTTTCGGTCTGCACGACCTGGGGCGAAGCTGATGCGGGCTGGTATCTAATCGATCGCTGGAAGCGGCGCGTCGAATTTCCAGCGCTCAAAGCCATGGCAGCGACGCTTGGCGAACAGTTTCACCCGCACGTGGTGTTGGTCGAGGACAAGGCCAGCGGACAAAGCTTGATCCAGGAACTCAAGCGCGACACGCGGCTGCCGATTCTCGCAATCAGGGTCGACTCCGACAAGGTTAGCCGCGCCTATGCGGTGACGCCGTCGATCGAAACCGGGCGCGTCTTTGTACTGGAGTCAGCGCCGTGGCTCGGAGATTATCTCGACAACATGGCGAGCTTCCCGAATGCGGCATACGACGATGACGTCGACAGCACGACGCAGGCGTTAAACTACATGATTAGCGGCAGCAACACCGGCATGATCGACTTCTACCGGCGAGCGTTGAAAGGAAGGGAACGCGACGAGGCCGAAAAGGTGGAAACAGTTCGTCTGCGCGTACCGCCCAATGTCGGCGGCTTCATGATCGGCGGCACGTTTCTGCAGCCCGACGCTTCGGGCACGATCAGCGTATTGCCAGGGCAGGTTAACGCGTTGCTGCAGGCCGGGTATACGCGCGAGTAGTTTCCTTGACGGGGCTGGCGCACACGCGTACGTAATTGCTGCATGGACAAATCTTTCTGCAGCGCGCAACGCCGGACTTTCGCGCCGGCACATGCAGCGCTTGTGTAAGCAAAACCGAATCCGGGGTGGGCGGTTGATCGACAAGTCATGGGTTGTGCCCGCGACGGTAATGAACCGCCTGGGTTTTCTGGAGACGTCCGGGTTTGAGTCAGGCCGCCAACGGCAGCTGACTCGTTGAATGATAGTACTTCGCTTCGAGTTCTGCCGGCGGTACATTGCCGATTGGCTCGAGCAACCGACGGTGATTGAACCAGTCGACCCACTCCAGCGTTGCGTACTCCACGGCCTCCAGATGTCGCCAGGGGCCGCGGCGGTGAATGACCTCCGTCTTGTACAACCCGATGATCGTTTCGGCCAGCGCGTTGTCGTACGAATCGCCCACGCTACCCACGGATGGCTCGGCTCCCGCTTCGGCCAATCGCTCGGAGTAGCGAATCGACAGATACTGGCTACCCCGGTCGCTGTGATGCACGACCCCCTTGATTCCGGAACGCGACCACAGCGCTTGCTCCAACGCGTCCAGGACCAGTTCGGCATGCATCGAGCGCGCCACGCGCCAGCCGATGATGCGCCGGGCGAATACATCGACCACGAACGCGACGTATACGAAGCCGGTCCACGTCGCGACGAAAGTAAAGTCCGCCACCCACAGCTGATTGGGACGGCTTGCCTGGAATTGCCGGTTGACTCGATCGAGCGGTCGTTGCGCACTGTCGTCGGCGATGGTGGTGCGGCGCTTGCGACCGCGCACCACCCCCTGCAGACCGAGCGAGCGCATCAGCCGCTCGACCGTACAGCGGGCAACCTCGTTGCCCTCGCGGCCAAGTTGCCGCCAGACTTTGCGCGCACCGTAGACACCAAAATTCTCCTCGTGCACGCGACGAATCTCCGGTACCAATGTCCGGTCGCGCTGCAGCCGCGGCGGCAGGCGCGCCGGTTCTGCCTCGCGCGCCTTGTGCGCGTAATATTGCGATGGGGCGATCTGCAACTCCGCGCAGATCGACTCAACCCCGTAAACGGCACGATGGGCATCGATGAACGACACCATCACTTCGGTCGGCGGTCGAGCTCCGCCTGGGCGAAAAAAGCCGATGCCTTGCGCAAGATCTCGTTCGCCCGCTTCAGCTCCCGATTCTCACGTTCCAGCTCCTTGAGCCGGTCCCGCTCCGTGCTGGTCACCCCCGCGCGCCGACCTTGGTCACGCTCAGCCTGGCGCACCCACCTGCGTAGCGTCTCCGCAGTGCAGCCAATCTTGCCCGCAATCGAGCTGATCGCCGCCCACTGCGAGTCGTGCTCCCCCTGGTGTTCAAAAACCAGCCGAACCGCCCGCTCGCGGATCTCCGGCGAGTACCTCGTCGATGTGTTCATGACTCCATCCTCTCAAATAATGGAGTCTCCTGGAATCCCGGGGCGGTTCAGTGGCGACTGAGCCCTTTGGGCCGATTTCCGTGTGGTTCTGGGGCAATGGCCTCAACATGTATCGAGATTATGACAACGACGGGCGCTTGGTCACATGGGAGTTCGTGGATGGGACTTCCATCTTGCAGAAGAACCAGACCTTTGATTTGGCGAGCCGAATTGTTGGAATCACCGATCCGAGCAACCCTGCGGCGACTCAGGCCTACCAGTACGACGTGCTGGACCGGCTAACGGTGGCGCAGACCGGCAATCCGGTCACCAACACCCAGCAGTTAACCTATGATCCGGTCGGCAATCGCCTCAACGCCACGCTTAGCGGGAACAGCGCGAATCTTTACTACAGCGGCAGTAATCAACTACAGGCGATGATTGGGGTGGTCGCTGCTGGGTACATGAACGGTGCTACCGCGCTCGCCTACACCTACAGCAACGCTGGCCGCATGGTCTCGATCCAGAGCAGCGGCACGACGATTGCAAATTATGCCGTCAGTGCGCTTGGACAGCGCGTCAGCAAGACGGTCAGCGGCGTGACCACGCTTTTCGTCTACGATGAGCAGGGTCACTTGCTCGGCGAGTACGACGGCAGCGGTAATCTGATCGAAGAGACGGTGTGGCTAGAGGATCTGCCGGTGGCAACATTGCGGCCGACGGGCGGCTCCGGCAATCCAACGCCGATCAACATCTACTACGTGCATGCCGATCATCTCGGCAGCCCACGGGCGGTGACCCGGCCTTCGGACAACGCAATAATGTGGCAGTGGGATAACCTTGATCCATTCGGGGCAAATGCGGCCAATGCGAATCCAAGTGGCCAGGGAACATTCACCTACGGGTTACGGTTCCCCGGCCAGTACTATGATGCAGAGACAGGAACGGCCTACAATTATCACCGTGACTACGATCCGACGGTCGGGCGGTATGAGCAGAGCGATCCGATTGGGCTCTGGGGCGGTGTTAATACTTACGAGTATGTGCAGTCAAATCCGTTGCACGCCGCGGACCCCTTTGGTCTGGAGTCTCCTCCGCTCTTCGGCTATGGACCGTGCCCATACGATTTTGTGGGTATATCCGACGCGCCGGGCAAAACCCTTCGATGCTTCACGGGCTCGCGCTTCCTTGGATATGCCAATGGCCAAGGAATAACAATTGAAATATATATGTGGAACGGTAAATATATTTCGTACTACCCGCCGAATGGAGCAACGATGTTGGTAAGGATCGAACAGGGCTGCGTGCAGCCAATCGTTCCAATTAATCAACCTTGTAATCCACCAGTTACCATGAACCCCGCCAGACAAGGCTGTGGATAAGGCAAACGGTTGCCGACAACCACGCATTTCTAGCTGGCTATGGGCCAAATGCAAATGAAGCTTCGCAGTTGCGATGGGTTAACGCTTGTTTTTGGCTTATTCTTGGCTTATCTCATGGTCCTGTCCTCCAGATCCCCGACGATGCGCGATCTTGAATCCGGCTATGTCGATCTGCTCTATCAGGTTCGTGGAGTTTCAGCCCCCACCAACGGCAGTGTTGTAATAGTGGCGATCGATAAGAATAGCTTGAAACGCTTCGGCAACTGGCCTCTTAGCGATAGCGTCTTTGAGAGAATAGTAAAAGAACTACTTGCTCGCGATCCGGCACAACTTGGGATTAACGTCGCGTTTCTGCATCCGTGCAAATCAGCGCCGCCCAACAAGTGCCTTTTGAGCGGAACCGATCGTACAATTATTACTGCAATGTCGTGTCAAATTCCGATGCAAGGGATAGCTGATCCCTCGGAGCCCGAGGACACCGCTTTGTCGCTCGCGATTACCGACCTAGCACGGAACGGCCTCGGGTTGATATCTGGAGTTGCACCTACCTGCCACGGCTTACCACAGTTTTCGGACGCGATGGCCGCTAATGCGAGCGCGTTGCCTCAATCAACCGACCCGAGTCAAATGAGGATGCCTATCTACTACGGGCCGAGGGGGACTATTCGCACCTACTCAGCTATCGACGTTGTGGATGGAAAAATTGATTCCGCGGCGATTCACAAGAAGATCGTCATCCTCGGTACGGATCTTGGTGTGGATGAGGGTCCAACACCATATGGCCTCATGACCTACACCGAGGTGCAGGCTACATTGACGCAAAATCGGGTTGATGGACGCTCGTTAAAGGAGAGTTTTTGGCTATCTGTTGGGATTGTCACGGCAGAGTTCATGGCTCTTCTTTGGGTGTTGAGGAGGGGCGTTCCTTGGGCTCTACCTCTGGTCATAGGAGGATACATAGCCATAAGCTATATCCTCTTTTGGACAGCTTTACTGTTACCGATATGGCCCTGTATTGCTGCCCTTCTTGCATCGTTACTTTACAGTCAGATACTTCGATTGACGAGGGCAGATAAAAAGTAAAAGGTCGCTCTATAGGGGACAGATTTATTCGAGTACTGCCCGGCCAGTACTATGATGCGGAGACCGGGACGAACTACAACTACTTCCGCGACTACGACCCGACAACCGGAAGATACGAGCAGAGTGATCCAATTGGATTGCGCGGCGGGTTGAACACGTACCTCTACGCAGTGGCAAGTCCTGTCGCGCTGTTGGACATGATGGGATTGAAGGTTCAACTGTGTTGCCGACCAATAGCTCCCCTGGGTTCGCGTTCTTTCGGCTCCTTTTTGGGGTTGTATCACTGTTTCGTAACGATCGATGGCGTTCCGCTTGGCCTCTACCCGATGCCAGGTGGGTTCGGCGGCGATATCGGCATTCCTCGGTTCGGAGATGGGCGTGATAGCGGTGGCTTCTGTGAAGACTGCAAGCCACGAACTGGTCCTTGCACTAGCCCCGAGGACTGTATTCGGAAGGGGTATGACTCATACCCAAGAGGCGGTTACAGCAGTAGCGGTCCAAACAGTAATACGTTCGCCTCCACAGTCTTCCTAAATTGTTGCGAGCCGCCGCGATTCCCTCATGGCGGATGGTACGGGAATACGCCTGGTTGGGGCGATAATCCGCCACCGCCCATTCCTGTCGTCCCCTAGTTCCATGGGCACGAACATGCTCCCGCTAGTACGATCAGGTTGGCCATGCGTCCGCGACCTCGCTCGGTGGTTCTTCGTGGTTTTTAGTGTCAGCGCCGTTGCTGCCAGCTCACCGCTGTTGCGAGGAACGATAGTCCTATGGGGGGCTCAAGGGCTTTCGTTTACCAGCTTGTCCGAGGTGACTGCAACGGCATCTTCAGGCAGACAGGGTATCTCACTGGCTAACATCGTCGACGTCGCTAGCACCGCGGGTAGGATAAGCATCGTTGCAGTGGACGCCAGTAGGATTCCTTTGCAATTCACACTCTACGGGCTAGATCCGACGTCTCGCTCAGTCTCGCCGATTTTGTCGAGACGGCACATCGCGTCTGCTGAGTTTAGCGGTGATGGTCACAGCGCCGCGCTGGTCACCTGTCAGTCAGAAGCCTGTGACGTAGAGGTGGTCTCACTCCCTGGCGAGAAAAAGATCGCGAGCTGGCCCATGAGTGCAAATCGAGAGACGACCGTGACTCGGCCGGTCGATGGCGGGGTACTTCTTTTCGATTCATCGGACGGTTGGATTAAGCGCGCATCAATCAATGATGGCGCGATCACTAACATCGTAAGAGGACACAAACCGTCGATCTCAATGGATGGTAAGTATCTGGCATACGTCTCCGAGAGCGCCATCTTTGTCCGTAACCTGGCCAGCGGCGATGAGCGCCGGGTGTATCCACCGTTTTTCTGGAACGCAACAGGCTTCATAGGACGGCTTTACTGGAGAGAAGATGGCGAGGTACTTGCGGTAAATCGCGAGGCTGGGCTGCTTGGCTACGATACAGAGTGTCTTCTGATTTCGGTTCCCGAAGGCAAGAATGTGTCAATTACTCTCAAAGGCCTATGGTGTGGCCCTTGGATTGGCCAAGCGTGACCGGATGCTTTCCGAAAAAACAGAGATGGAAAGATCCCGAACACATTGAGGAACGCGGATGCGGCGGTTCTATGGCTAGCGCGACGCTTCTGGTTCTGTTTGGGATCATATTCGCTTGGTGGGCGCTGTAGACCGCGTGGCTCCGCTCCTTTCCGGGGCGAGAGGTCTTGCGACATACAGTCTATTTCTGGTTTCAGTTGGCGACCGCGTTGATATTGCTGATTGGGTGGCGCGCTGTTAGTCCGCGCGCACTTATCCGAAATGGAGTTCTACGGCAGCTGATTCCTCGCCGCGTGTTCTGCATGCTGGCCTTTCTATCGCACGCCAGCGCATATCAGCATAGACGGCACGCACAAAGGTAAGTGTTTTCCGCGACTTGCGACGGGCGACGGCACGCGAGCTGTTCCTTCGCGTGCCGTGTCTTTCCTTGTGCAGACAATGGCTTAGTACGCGGCGCGTGCCGCGGCGTTCTATCTTGCCTTCCTTCGTTTGCTCTGCTCTGCCCCGGCGCCCCTGTTCCTCCGTTCGCGATCTCGCGTTGCCGCGAGTCCGCCGCGTCGCCTTCAATTCGACCTTGAGTTCATGCATTCGATCCAAAGCGGAATGGTTTCAATCGCGTTCAAACCGCACACGCGCACAGAGAAAGGCTTCCGCAACTACGCTGTAGCGCGCTGGAAGACGCTGCTGTACTCCCCAGATGGTTGGCGATGTTCAATATCGTCGTGCATGCTTTGCGATATGACAGTCAACCCTTGCAACGTATGGAGCGCCCATGAATTTCACCTTCAATCCCCTGGATCATCCGGACGCCGAACTCACGCGCGCGTACTTCTGTGCGCTCACCGGTCGCTCGCGCATCTCAGCCTACCGGCTTGAACGCTCCGATCCGCAGTGGCCGAAGCCGCTGCTGCGCGGCAAGCGCGTCTTCTACAAGGCTGCCGACTGCAAGCGCTACCTGATGTCCGCGAGGGCGCGGGAGTTCAACTTGTGACCTCTGCGCAAAGCACGGCTCACCGCCGCATTAGGGCGGGGCGGGAGCGCAAGGAGGTTATGGCTTAGCTGGGGGGTGAATGGCGGGATTGCCGAAGATTCTACCTGCGTCGCTTGCGCAGGGCATGGTCGACAAAGGCATCGATCAATTGCAGCACCTGGTGCTTGTCGGCGGAGGGAAGTTGGTCGATCGCGCGCAGGCGGCGGACGACACGGGCGTCGAGCACGCTCGGCGCAGCTTTCTTGGGCGCGACAAGGCCGAGCATTTCATCGGCGGTGGTGGCCAGCGGCGGCGCCAGCTTTACCAGCACCTCGGCCAGCCGCTGCCGTTCCTGGCCCTCGTAGTACACGATCATGCGCCGGGAGACACCACTCGCTGCCGCCAACTCGCGCTGGGTGTAGCCGGCGGCCTTGCGCAACTCCGCCAAGCGCTCGCCGAAACCCTGGGCCATCTGCTGCTTGGTCCGCTGTCTTGTCTTCTGCATTGCCGCCATCTCGTCAAATCCATCGAAGGGACCGGATCGAGTGTCATGGTACGGCGGATCGCGGTGCTTGACAAAGAGAGTACATAGTATGAACATTATGCAAGAGCACTGTACGTTCTCTTACGAGACGATTGCTGAATCCGCAGAGGTTCCAATGGCACGTGCTGTGGATGCACCCGCTGGGCAGTTCAACAGTCCCGAGCTACGGGTCAAGCTGCTGACGCGGGTGGCGGCCTTCTATCACCAGACCCTGCTCAATGTCCCGGAGGGATTTCGGTATTTGACCAAGGTTTGCGGCTTGCGCGACGTGGCGCTGTTCAAGACCTTCCAGATTGGCTTTGCCAATGGGTCACTCCTGGAGATACTCCCCAAGGACGCTGACGCGGTCGCGCAGCTCAAGGCGCTGGGCGTCTTGACCGCCGGTGGTCGCGAGTCTTTTCACGGCTGCGTGGTGTTTCCGCTATGGAGCACGGATGGCGCGATCGTCAACCTCCATGGCCGACGAATCGTCGACGGCGAGGTCAGCCATCTCTTTCTGTCCGGCGAACGCCAGGGCTTATGGAACCACCATGCATGCAAGCGCTCCACCGCTATCGTGCTGACGGCGACGCTGCTCGATGCCTTGACCGCGATCGATCGTGGCTTGCCGGACACGATGCCGTGCTTGGGCCCGGATGGCGTTTCCCCGGAGCACCTGGGTCTCTTCCGGCAGAGCGGTGTTCAGCGGGTCGTCCTGGTGTTCCCTGCTGACACTGCCGGCAGGCAAGGCGCCGCATTGGTCAGCAAGCAGCTAAAGGAAAGCGGCTTCGCGGCCACCGCTATCACGCCGCCCGAGGGCGAAGACGTTAACTCGTATCTCACCGGTCGGCATGCCGAAGAGGCCGAACGCGCCTTACACGCAAAGGTCGCCGAAGGCTTCGTCTCGCTACAGGACAGGGCTGAGGGAGCGGTCATCGCCGTCCCCGGTGAACGCTACGAACGTACCGCCCAGGGGTTCAAGCTGGCGCTGCATGGCCGGAACTACGAGGTCAAGGGCATCGCCCGCGAGACGACCCAGCTCAAGGCCACCATCAAGGCCGTAGGCGATCCTCACAAGGGGTTCGAGCTGACCACTCTCGATTTGTACAGCGCACGCTCGCGCGAGGCCTACACCAAGGTCTGCATGGCGCTCTTCGGGATGGGTGAAGCCGTCATCAAAGCCGACCTGACGCGCGTCCTGGAGCGGGTTGAAGCTTGGGTGGTGCAGCCTGCGGCGAGCGAACCGGCACCGGAGTCCTCTCCCGAAGAGACCGCGGGGGCGCTGGCGTTTCTGACGCACCCCGACTTGTTCGCCGAGATCCTCGCCGACTTTAGAACCCTGGGCGTGGCCGGAGAGGAGGCAAACAAGCTGCTCTGCTATATCGCGGTGGTGTCGCGCAAGCTCGATGACCCTTTGTCGCTGCTGCTTCAATCGCGCTCCGCATCCGGCAAATCCACGCTGCAGCATGCTGTCCTGGCATTTGTCCCCGACGAAGACAAGGTGCAGTACACACGGCTCACGTCCCAGACCTTGTTCTACCGGGACGAATTGAGCCTCGCGCACAAGGTGCTCGCTCTGGAGGAAACCGCCGGACTGGGCGAAGCGGCCTACAGCCTACGGGCGCTGCAGTCGGCCAAGAAGATCACGATCTCGACCACCATCAAGGATCCGCTGACCGGCAAGCTCAAGGCCGATCAGTGCACGGTGCAAGGCCCGGTGGCGGTACTCCTCACGACCACCGCGCCCTCGCTCGACGAAGAGACTGCCTCGCGGTTCCTAACCCTTACGATCGACGAATCGCGAGAAATGACAGAGACGATCCTCGCGACCCAGCGGCATCGCGATACGCTGGCGGGCTACCTCGCGGAACTCGATCGCGCTGCAGTCATCGCCAAGCATCACGCGGCGCAGCGGCTGCTGGAGCCCCTGGTGGTGATTAACCCCTTTGCCGAGCAGCTCACCTTTCCGGCACATAGCCTGCGGGCCCGCCGCGACCACAAGAAGTACCTCATGCTGATCAAGGCCGTCGCCTTCCTGCATCAGAAGCAGCGCACGGTTAAGGAAGCCGAGCGCGGCGGCAAGGTCTTCCGTTATGTCGAAGTCAGCAAGTGCGATGTCCAGAGGGCAAACGAGCTGGCCGCACGGGTGTTTGGCGCGAGCCTGGATGAGCTCTCCGCGCCGGCGCGGAACCTGCTCCGGCAGATCCACGCCATGGTAAAGGGGCATTGCGAGGCGCACAACATCGCGCCGGCGCAATACGACTTCACGCGGCGCGATATTCGCGAAGCCACCGGCTGGACCGAGTGGCAGGTGCGCACACACGCCAAGGAGCTCGAGGATCTCGAGTACCTCAAGGCGCGTACCGGTACCTGGGGTAGAGAATACGTCTACGAGCTGACCTGGGACGAGGACGCCGATGCGGCGGTCCGAAGCCTTATCCTGACGGACCCGGACACCTTGGAGGCGGCGTGAGCGAGCGCGTCGCCTCGGCTTCGTGGCTGTGGAGCCTGCCTTCGAGGAGCGGAATCCCCACTTCGAGGTTCCCTCAAGCCACTTCGAGGTACCTTCGTGACTCGCCCCTCTCGCGTGCCCTCCTCTTTAGCAGCAAGGGCTTGCCCGCCGCACGCCCCACTTCGCGGATTGTCGGGGTGGGAAGTATCCCGGGAGGGAGGGGGATATGACCTTCCTCGATGCGGTGACCTCGCTCCTGGCCGACTTGCGGCTGCGCAACTACAGCCCCAAGACCCTCGACAACTATGGCGATCAATTGCGCCGCTTCCAGGAATGGCTGTGCGCAACGCTCGCCGCCGATCTGCGCCGGGTGAGTCGCACCGACATCGACCTGTACCAAGCCTATGTGCGCAGCGAAGCAATCGGGATTGAGACCAAGGCTTTGCGGCTGCGCGCGGTCAAGCGGCTGTTCGACTACCTGACCGCGTCGGGGCAACTGCTGCTGCATCCGGCCGAGCACATCGTCGAGCTGCGCTGCAAAGATCGGCTGCCCGGCGCAGTGTTGACGGTCAAGCAGGTCGAGAAACTCCTCGCGGCGCCGGATACGACCCGGCCCCTTGGTATCCGCGACCGGGCCTTGCTGGAGGTGCTCTACGGCACTGGCATTCGCGTTGGCGAACTGGAACAGGTGCAGGTTGCCGATGTCGATCTGGTGGTCCAGACGCTCACCATCCGTCACGGCAAGGGCGACCGGCAGCGCATCGTGCCCCTCGGCCAGGCGGCGAGTGATTGGCTCAAGCGCTACGTTGACTCTGTGCGGCCGGCATTCTGCCAATCGCGCCCCTTCGAGCGTGCGCTCTTGGTCGTGGTCACCGGCCGGCCGCTCGCGCAGCCACAGATTCGGATGATCCTGCGCAACTACCGGCAGCAATGTCACCTCAAGAAAGCAGTCACCCCGCACGCGCTGCGGCACGCCTGCGCCACACACCTGCTGCAAGCCGGCGCGGACATTCGGCTGATCCAGGAGCTGCTCGGACACGCCCGGCTAGACACCACGGCGATCTACACCCGCGTCGTGCCTCTGGACCTCAAGTCCGTGCACGCGAGGTACCACCCGAGGGAGGCCGGCCATGCTCCTGGCTGATGCGGTCCGCCGATACCTCAATCAGCTCCTGGCCGAAGGGCGCAGCCGACACACTGTCCAGGGCGCCAAAAGTGGCCTCAAGGAGCTGCTCGGGTTTCTGGATGGTATCGGTGCGACCGAAGTCAGCCAGCTCGACCACGACACTCTTTTGCGCTACCGCGAGGAAATTGCCTGGCGACTCACTGCCAAGGGCACGCCCCTGGCTGTGCGCAGCCAGCTCGAGCTCATCGGCCATGTGAGCACCTTCGGCCGCTTCCTGGTCGCGCAAGGCTGGTTGCTGAATGACCCGTCGTCGAAGATCCCTCGGCCGCGCAAGCCACAACGACTGCCCCGCTCAATCATGGAAACGAAGGAGGTCGAGTCCATCTTGGCCGTGCCCAATGTGACGACGCCACGCGGCTATCGCGATCGGGTCATCCTGGAAATCCTCTACTCGACGGCAATCCGCCGCGAGGAGCTCGCCAAGCTCCGCATCGACGATATCGACCTCGAGGGAGGCTACGTGTTCGTCCGCGAAGGCAAGGGCAGGAAAGATCGCGTTGTACCCCTTGGTAAGTCCGTCTGCGAGCTGGTCCGGAACTACCTAATCGGCGTCCGGCCGGAGTGGGTGGGCGCCAGCCGCGACAAGCACCTTTTCCTCAACCGCTGGGGCAAAGGGATGGACCCGAATGCCGTCTGGCACGTCGTGCACAAGTGTGCGCTTGCGGCGGGTATCGAAAAGCCGGTATCACCCCATACGTTTCGACACGCGTGCGCCACGCACATGCTGCGCAACGGCGCGCCGATCCGCCAGCTACAGGAAATGCTCGGCCATGCCTCGCTCGAGACCACGCAACTCTATACGCGCGTCACCATCAACGATCTGCGGGCGATGCACCGAAAGTTCCATCCGCGGGAGCAAGCGACTGAAGCGGTCTAAGCCACCCACTTCGGGAACGCTGTGCTGCGCGCTATACTTGCGTATGGAGGTTTCCATGAAATACAAAGTTGCGCTTCACCGTTCGGACGAAGGTATTGCCGCCTCGGTTCCTGGACTTCCGGGTTGCTGGTCGCAAGGTGCAAATGAGGCGGAAGCCTTGGAGAACATTCGCGTGGCAATCGTCGAATACTTGTCGGCTGTCGATGAGCAGCTCCGTGGTGAGGACATTCGGGTAGTCGAAGTGGCAGGTTGAGCCTTGCCAAAACTTCCTGGCGTCAATCATCTTGACGCGGTACGCGCGCTCGAAAAGGCAGGATTTGCGATCCTTCGCCAAGGGAAGCATGTTGTCATGGGCAATGGTTCACGCATTTTGACCATTCCCCGCCACAACCCGGTCAACGCCATCACGATGGGCGGTATCGTTCGCGACGCCGGCCTCACAATCGAGCAGTTTCGCGAGTTGCTCTGACCAGTCGTGCGCGGTTTTCATCATGTGCCGGCATCACAGAGGACCCATCTACAGGGAGGGTCCATTCGAATACTGCCGGGCCAGTACTACGATGCGGAGACGGGGACGAACTACAACTACTTCCGCGATTATGATCCTGGCGTCGGCAGGTATGAGCAGAGTGATCCTATTGGCGTGAACGCGGGTGTTAATACTTACCTTTTCGTCGGCGCCAATCCGATCACGTACTACGATCCGAACGGCTTAGATCGGTGGGGGACCGATCCAGGATTTGGCTGGGGAGTGAAACCCGGTGTTCCTCTACCGGGCGGACCGAATGCGAGTCTTTACGTCTTCGTAACCTGCCTGCGGAATTGCTATGGTGCCCCATTTACCATCACCTCGACTGACGAGCCATATGCCGGACATCCACCAGGAACGCCACACAATCGCGGCGTTGCTGTGGACATCAGAGCCTCCGACATATCGAACCCAAAGAAGCTCATGTGCTGCGCCAAGGCCTGCGGTGCTCAGTTCGCACAAGATGAGACGCTAGGCGGCGGGCCAAGCTGGAGTGGCGGCCACTATCACTTCCAGCTCCCACCAGGCATTAATGGCGGGCGGGGAGACTTGCCTACCGAAGGTCAGTGCGTAAAGCCGTGTGCCTACTACTGACCGCGTCTTGGGGATGGATTCGATGAAGATAATTCTTCTTCTCGTGGTACTTTCGATCCCGATCGTCGTTGAGCCCTGTCTTGCGCAAGACTTGAAGGTAAGCGACGTATGCGCGAAAGCGTTACCGGCGGAGCTTGCGACTCAGTTGAGCGCGCGGTATCGAAACTGGAAAGTCGCAGATGTCGCAGACTTAACGTCGGATGATCGAGCAGGTTGGCAAAAGGCTCATCCGGAAGCTTGCCCTGGCGTGACGAGTGGTGATTTCGACGGAAGCAAGCGAGAGCAGTTCATGATCCTGCTCAACACGAAGAACAAGCCTCGCTCCTCGCAGCTCCTGTTTGCCACCAAGAAAAGTAACGGTGGGTATGTGATCGACCGAGTCTCGATTTGGCCACTGTATTGGTCCTCGGCGATCTCTCGAATGCCGCCCGGACAGTACAGCGACTCATATGAGCGAGAGAAGAAATTCAATCTGAAGACCGATGTTCTTGCTCTTGGCGCGTCGAGTGACAAGGTGACTGCCTATTTCTTCTATAACGGAGAACTCCGAAGCATTTTTTTAGCTGACTGACCATTCGGGTTAGATCGACGTTCTCTCGCGCTTGACGCCCGCAGTCTTCAACTTGCTGGCACCCGCCCAACCTGGTCGGTTAACGTGACACTTTTCGTGTCGCTTATCGGGTTTTCATCGTCGATCGGGCGCGGCATCATGGACCCAACGCAATGCGTGAGCACGTTGTCAAGCCGGAAAGCGCCAGGAATGCGGGTGTTGTCGTCTTGCATATTGCTTTCTGCTCTTGACGCAAGGATTCGCTGGGCCTAGAAAGGAATCTCATTCGCGCAGGTCGCTTGCATCCCTGGTTGCTCATCATGAGCGACGAAAGCAAGCACGTCAGCTAGCCGCGTAGATTGGGCAAGCCTCAGACAGTTGGGTCTTCGGACCCGTAGAGCACCAAGTAAGCCCGTATCGCTTCGTGCGCGCCGTCAAAGGCGTTTCGGGATGGAGTAACGCGCGTGATTGCCCTTCAATTGCGCGGGCGTCGCAAGACGCGGGCGTGTGCAGTAATCGCCGTCTTCGGGACGGTCGGAGCGTAGTCGCCGTCGATAACGGCGGTGCAAGTCAGTGCGAGTCGTCCTTGGGGCGGCTTGTCAGGAGACATCCCGAGAGGGGTGGCCCGGTGTCCACGCTTGAACGCGAGCGCCGGGTTCTTCGAGAGAGACCGAGCGATGTTGTGTTGCTGCCTCGGTCGTGGACGCTAGAAGCGTCTGGAGCAGCGTATCGGTCTCGTGCTTGACGCGAGATCGATGCGCCAGGTGCAACCTCAGGGTGGCGGGAGCGGCGCGGTGTCCGTGCGCGGCTCGTTTCACAGTTGCGTCCCGTCGATACGACGGGGACCATCGCGTCCGTCGCTAACTTGAGCGTTACCACCTAAGGCGGTGATGCCTGCAGAGAGCGCAGGCATCGCCCGCCGTCCCCCCTGGCCCTACGAGAGCGCCGCCATCGCGCGGTGCGTGAGGCGCGCGGCTTGACGCCGCTCGCATAAGGCGAGCCATCGAGCTCGCCGAGCGCGATGTGGCATTAGCCGCTGCGCTCACGCACCGCCTGCTCGCACGCGCCGCGCGTCGTCACTGCCAGTGACGTACGCGCATAGCACCGTCGGCGTGCATGTCAAGCGCTGACGCGTCGCGTGATCCAGGGCTCCATCCCACGTGACGGCCTCCTGGAGAGGCCGCTCACGTCCGCTTTGCGAGAGGTGCAATGCCGCTCGCCGAATGATCCACGGTGACGGATCGAAAGCTGCGCCTTAGCGGCGCTCCGTCGAGTCTTGGGTGAATGACTCGTCAGCTTTGCAGGGAGTGCAACGCTCCTCGCCGAATGATTCCCGTAAGGGATCAAACATCGCGCCTTAACGGCGCTCCTTGAGCCCTGGGTTAATGGCTCTCGCGATTGGGCAGTTCCCACAGGAACGCGATCGCGACGCCGAGTAAGCGCCATGCGGCGCCGGCGAGCAGCAAACCAACCGCATACAACGGGAGTGGTGTCCCGTGCTCAGCAGTTTCCCCTGCGGCTGCCACTGGCGCCCCAGGCGAGCAGAAACACTTACCAGACGGAATACACCACGGCAGCAGAAGGAAACGCTCCACGACGGTTTTAACGGGTCTGACGAAACGAAAGGAGGCGCCGATGCGCGATTTGAACTACGACTTGAAGCAACTGTGCCGACGCAATCGCGACGGCAGCTACGCCACCCAAGCGGATCGGGAACACATCCTCGATTTGATCGCCGACCAACTTGACGAGATGGGCTTCCGGCACATGAACGCCCACAGCTTGAAGCCCAAGCACGTCGAGAAGCTGGTCGAGCGCTGGCTCGCGGAGAACCTCTCCCCGGGGACGATCAAGAACCGGATGTCGGCACTGCGCTGGTGGGCGCAGAAGACCGGCAAGGAGAACATCATCGCCCGCACCAATGCCGCCTACGGCATTCCAGACCGCGTCTATGTGACCAATCTGTCCAAAGCCAAGGAGCTTGCCATGGACCAACTCGAACAAATCCGTACCCTTTGTATCCGCATCTCGCTACGCCTGCAGTCCGCATTCGGCCTGCGGCGGGAAGAGTCGATCAAGATCGTCCCCAAGTGGGCGGATCGCGGTGACTCGCTGGTGCTCAAGGATTCCTGGACCAAGGGTGGGCGGGAACGCGAGATTCCGATCCGCACCCTGGAACAGCGACAAATTGTCGACGACGCGAGGGTCCTGGCCAAGGGAAAGAGCCTTGTGGGCGCCCGGCTATACGACCTACCGCGACTATCTGCAGCACTTCCGCGCCGAGTGCGCACGGGTCGGGATTCACGCCTTCCATGGGCATCGCCACTACTACGCCCAGGAGCGCTACAGGGAACAGACCGGCTGGGAGTGCCCAGCCCGCGGTGGCCCGACGTCGAAGCAACTCACGGCGAAGCGTGCTTCGCGAATGCCGGGGAGCTGACGAGCGCATGCCGGAAGGCGTTGCCAACTGATCTTGCAATGGCACTGAGCAGCCTTTATGGCAACTGGAAAGTAGCGGACGTCGATGACCTTACGCCAGACGACCAGACGGCATGGAAGAAGCACTACCCAGAGATGTGTCCTGGCTTGCCAGAATCGCCCGGGATCGACGCGGCAAAGGCTCAGGCTACCTAGGGCCCAGGGAAAACCCGCCGCTGGAGCGTGGGGGCATCCAAGGGGGTATCCGATAAGCTAGATTTAAATTCACCCTGGCAAGTTGGTATTCAGGACATGAAGAATTATTACGTCGATTTCTACCGCTATGCCTCAAAGCACGTCCACTTCATTCATTTCAAGGCGCGTTCGCGGCTTGCGAACGAGGTGGTCGCCAAGGTCGAGGCGGATTTGCGCGACCAGGTAATCCAGGCAAACGATGCCATCGACGAGGCGATCGCCCAGGCCGAGGCCCAGATGCGGGCGCACGGCATCACCCTGTCCGTTACCGAGACCCCGAATTGCTCGCCGCCCCTGTGCCACACCGCCGAAATCATCTCGCCCCTGACCAATCGCTACCTTCAATTGATCGAGAAGACGGACTACCTGCTGCGCGCGCTCGACCCGCTGTTTCAGCAGGAGGTCATCAGCATGGAGGAATACAACCTGCGCCGCGGGCTGTTCAAGCGGCAGGTCAAGCGCTTCTACTATGCCTGCCGTCGCGTCGACGAGGGCTTGCGCGGGCGGATGGATGCCCATGAAGCCGGGAAGGCGAACGGACCGATTCGCATCAGGGGCAACGGCGCCGCGCGCCCAATGATTGCCGGCAGCGCGCCGGCTCCGCCAGCCCCGCAGGCAGCCGAACCGCAAGCGCACGGCACGGGGAAGTCGACAGCGCGCGTCGCTGCCACCGATGCCGCCGAGGATGAGCCGCATGCCGCGACGATCGGCTCGATCGCCGGGGACACGGTCGGACACCCCCCGCAGGAGGGCTTCAGCTCGCCTGCGCCGCAAGCCGCATCATAGGTCCAGGCAGGCCTCGTCGAAAGTCAGACGCGGGTTGCGCGGAAACAGCTTGTCGTCGCTGCCGTAGCCGATGTTGCACAGGAAGTCGGAGCGCCAACGCCCGTCGGCAAAGAAGTCGGCATCGAGGGTTTTTCGGTTGAATCCGGACATCGGCCCGCAGTCCAATCCCAGCGCTCGGGCAGCGATGAGCAGATAAGCGCCCTGCAGCGTCGCGTTGCGGAAAGCGGTCTCTTCGCTGAGCGCCGCGTCGGCGGCGAACGTCGAACGATAATCGCGGGATGGAAACAGCTTCGGCAGCCCATCGTAGAACCGGGTGTCGTAGGCGATGATCACGCAGCAGGGTGCCTTCATCGTCTTGTCGACGTTCGAGGCCGTCAGGTGCGGCCGCAGCCTTTCCTTTGCCTGTTGCGAGCGGACGAACACGAAGCGCCCGGGAGAGGAATTGGCACTGGTCGGGCCCATCTTCGCCAGGTCATAGAGCGCGCGGATCATGCCGTCGGTCACCGGCTTGTCCTGCCAGGCGTTGCGCGTACGCGCGCTGCGGAAGATCAGGTCAAGGCCGGCGTCGTCGAGCTGTCGCATGGGCATTCCTTGTCATCGTTCGGGGCCTTGGCAAAGCGACGGGAGCGACCGACCCCGCATTGCCATGAAAACGATGGCTGCTGACCAACCATCGCCGGCGCCGCTTGAGCAAGAGCGCTCCGTCGCGCGGCCTTCGGCGGCGCGGGCCCTTCGGATCAGCGTGGACACCCGGCGGGCCGGCACGCGCAATCCGCGCCAAGCGCAGCCCGGTACCCGCGCTAACGACCGCTGTGCCCGGTTCCTAGCGCCACACCAGGACCGGTATTTTCGAGTGTGTCAGGACTTTGAGCGTCTCGCTGCCCAGAACGAGCGCCGAGACGCCGCGGCGCCCATGCGAGGCCATGCAGATCAAGTCGCAGCGGCGCGCGGTCGCCGTGCTGATTATCTTCCGGTAAGGCTGATCGGAGATAACGTGCACACCGCTGCATGCCACGCCGGCCTTCAGCGCGGCCTGGTTGATTGCATCGAGGTAGGTTGCCGCAAGTTGCTTGCAGTGCTTGCGATACACCGCCTCGGTGTCGGTCACCATCATCGGTTTCGCCGCAAACACGTGAAACGGTTCGGAAACGGTGAGCCCCGTTATCTTTGCCGACATCAGCTTGGCAAGCGCCACCGCATGCGGGATGGCGCGCTCCGAGAGCCTGGAACCGTCGGTTGGGACAAGAATATGCTTGAACATGGAGTTCTCCCCCGGTTGACTTTGTTTCGTGGCTCGACGCCCGAGCCCACGCACCAGTCTGGCCCGTCGCCCTGGCGGGCGTCTTGACGTGGATCAACAACCTCCGGATCATTCTCGCCCGATCAACGCGGCGCAGGCAAGGTCCATGTCTCGTTGGCGTGCCGCAGCAGCGCGGGGCTGTCGCGGCAGCGGGCGACGAAGTCCCGCACCTCCGGTGCCCGCCAGGCGTGACGATAGGCGCGCCACGCGTCCTCGAGCGAATCACGGCGCAGGTCTGCGGCCGCGAACGGAAGCGCATTGAGGAGCTTCACTTTGCCGTTGGGCACGACCAGCAGCATCACCTGCGGCTGCTCAAGCCGCGTTTCGATCTCGGTAACGATGTCCCAGGGATAGATCGACAGCGCGATGCTGGAGCTCTTCGCGGCGGCGCGTTTCCTGAGCGCGACGACCGCGCGCCGCCAGTCTTCGTCGCTGCAGGCAATGCGCTCCCAATCGGCCGCGGCACGGCCGATGCGCATCAAGGGGCCGGTGACGAATGCGCCGCAGCCGAGTGTCGCGGCGAGGTCGAACGCGGCGACGATCTCGTGCAGGTTGAAGCGGGTCGGCACGAACACGAGCTGCGGCGCGCAGCCGCGCGCAGCCAGCCGCTCGATGGCCGCGATCGCCGCCGTGAAGCTCGACCCGGGGCGCACCCGCTCGTGCGTCGCCGCTGTCGCGCCATCGACCGAAATCTGCACGCACTCGACGCCGAGCGCCGTGAGCCGGTCGGCGGCCGCGGCGTCGATGCGGCTGCCGTCGGTCTCGATCTTGAGGGCGATACCGGCCGCTGCGAGCAGTTCGAACAAATCCCAGCAGTGCGGCACACCGAGGGGCTCGCCACCGCCGAAGGCGACATAGGCGATACCGAAAGCCGCAATGCGCCGGGCGAGGTCGAGGGCCTCGTCGCGGCGAAGCTCATCGCTCCACGCCTTATCGGGACCGGATTCCTCGCAGCAGGTGATGCAGCGCGAAGCGCAGCGGTTGGTCAGCTGCCAGGCAAGAAAAAGGGGCGCTCGGTACTCATCGACCGAACGCCCCGGCATTGCGGAAGTTCTGGGTATCTCAGGTGAAACGGATATAGGGCTGGGCCATCACTTGCTCGGATACGTCCTCGAGCTTGGGCGTTGCCCACGCCGGCTTCTGCGCCGGCTGCGCGGTATTGTTCTTGCGCTCGTCGCCGGTCTTCGCGGCTTCGACCGTCAGGTTAAGCTCACTCATCCATCCCTCCGTCAAGTCACGCCCTAGCGACGGGCAACAGGTTCCAACGATTGGCCTGCGCGTGCCGCGATGGGTCGTCGACCGCGCGCCTTACTGCCGACAGCACTGTATCACTCCTCCAGGCGTTGCGATAGGCCTCCCAAGCTTCTGCCAGGCTATGGCGGCGCAGGTCGGCACAAATCTGTGGCAGCGCCGCCGCAACCTTGACCCAGCCGTTGGGCAGCACGAGCAGGGTTGCCGGGGGCGTGCGCAGGCTCTCGCGCAACCCCTCCTCGAGATCGAACGGAACATGGCAGATCTCCAGCGCGCCCTGCAGGCGGCGGGCCATACGCCGCAGCACGCGCTTGAAGTCCCGATATTGCTCCTCGGAAGGCTCGAGCTTCCCCCACAGCCTTGCGGCGGTGCCCACGCGCATGAGCCGCCCGGTGTTGAAGCGGAAAGCGCCCAGCGCCTCGGCCCGCAGGATGACCTGCTCGGCCTGGTCAATGTTGAGCCGGGTCGGGGCGAAGGTAATCTCCAGCGGAAGTCCGGCGGCTCGCACCGCGGCGCAGGCCGCGTGGGCTTTGGCCAGCGACCCGCCCGGACGCTGGCTCGCGTAGACGTCCTGCGTGTCGCCGTCGAGGCTCACCTGCACCGATCGGATCGGCAGGCAGGCAAGGCGGGCGGCAACCTGGGCGTCAAAGCGCTGCCCATTGGTCTCGATCTTGAGTTGGACGCCCGCCCGCCCGAGGGCCTCCGCAAGCTCCAGGAAGTGCGGCACCATCAAGGGCTCGCCGCCGCAGAGCATCACATAGGGCACCGCGCTGCGGACGATGTCGTCGGCCAGCCGCATCGCCTCGCCGGCGTCGAGTTCGTCCGCCAGGCGCTTGCCCGGCGCTGACTCGGTACAGCAATGCAGGCAGCACAGATCGCAGTCGCGCGTGATCTGCCAGGATACGAACAGTGGTGCGCGCAGCTGATCGATACGGTTCATGCGTGGAACGGCCGCCACGCCTGGACCAGAACGCCGGCCGCGAACAGCAGCACGGCGATGAGGTAGCAGCTGACGATTCGGCGCACCGCCGGGACAAACGCGCGCGGAGTCGCATAGCCCGCGAGCGCAGCCCGGCCACTGCCGAGGAGCAGCGGCAGCGCGAGCAGGGCGCCCAGACAGGTGAGCGGAAAGACGCCCGCCGCCACGCCTACCGGCACCACCAGCAGCCCGGCCGAGGCAAGGCCGAGATAGAGCCAGACCGCCCGCCGGCGCCCGAGGCGGACGACAAGATTGCGCTTGCCCACCAGGCGATCCTGATGGTAGTCGGGAATCGCGTTGACCACCGCCAGCGCCATGATCAGGCATCCGGGTACGAGCGACGCGAGCAGCGCCCCCCACGACAGGGCCCGGGTGTGCAGGTAGAGGCTGCCCAGCACCATCCAGGGACCGTACGAAAGCGCGATGACCAACTCGCCCAGACCGCGATAGGCCCAGCGTATCGGCGGCGCGACGTAGAAGATCGCCGCCGCGCCGCCCAGGAGTGCGAAGGCTAGAATCGGCCAGCCGCCGCGCACGGTCAGATAGACGCCGACGGCGAGCGCACCGGCGAAGGACACCACCCCCAGCCAGAGCACGGCGTCGGACATGGGCGGCAGGTCGGCGGGGTTGAAGACGCGGTCGGTACCCATGCGCGAATCGAAGTACTCGTTGAACGCCTCGACGCCGATCACCGCGAGCACCACGCCACCCAGACCACTCCAGAACACCGGGGCATCGAAGGCGCCGCCGAAGGCATAGGCCCAGGCTGCACCGAGCAGGTACGGCAAAAGCCCGGCATAGAGAAAGAACCGGTAGCGCACCATGCTGCACACCAACAGCAGCCGGCGCAGCGCCCCGTGCAGCGGGACGGTCCGCTCGGCCGGTGCCGTGCTCAGAGATAGACCCATTGGTGCAGCGTCCGCGTCTTGCCCGGGTCGGCGGCGAGAGCATCGACGAACTCGGCCACGCGCGGGTCGCGCCAGGCGCGGCGGAAATTCGCCCAGATCTGGGGCAAGGTCTGGCGGCGAAAATCGCCGCATACGAAGGGCAGGGCATTGATGAGCTTGACCAGCCCGTTGGGGAGCACGATCAGCAGTGCCGCCGGGTGCTGCAGACGGTAGCGCAACTCCTCGAGCAGCCCGGCTTCGTGAAAGTAGACCCGCATGCGGCCGCGGTACTCCTCGGCCTTCTGCCGCAGGACGGCAAAGAACGCGTCGTATTGATCGTCGGAGAGTTCCAGATGGCGCCAGGCCTTGACCGCGTTGCCGGTGTACATCGTCCGCCCGGTGTAGAAGCTGTAGGCGCCCAGTTCATAGGCGAGGTCGACGGCCGCGCCGATTTCATGGGCGTTGAAGCGCGCGGGCGAGAAGTTGATCTCCAACGGCACTCCCGCCGTGCGCAGGTTGCGCAGGCCTTCGACGGTGCAGTCAAAGCTGCCGCGTATGCGCATGCGCTGGAACGAGGGCGCCGAAGCGCCGTCGAGGCTGACCTGCACCGCCTTGACCCCGAACTCCTTGAGCTGGGCGCAGTTCGCCACCGACAGATAGTGGCCATTGGTCTCGATCTTGAGCTGTGCACCCCGTGCGCAGGCGCGTTCGACCATCTTGAAGAACAGCGGGTGCAACATCGGCTCGCCGCCGGAAAAAGACAGGTACGGGACTTCGTGCTCCAGGAGCTGGTCGATGACAGCGAAGACCTGCTCGGTGTCGAGCTCGTCGGCGAATGCCTTGCCCGGCCCGCTCTCCTCGATGCAGTGCAGGCAGGCGAGGTTGCACTCGTTGGTGATCTGCCAGGCAACGTAGAGGGGCGCGGCAAGGTCCTCCGACTCGGCGCCGGCCCCGTCTGTTGCCGGGATCGCGGCCGCGGCGGCTGCGCCCGTCGCCGGCTTGGTCACGCGGTCAGCCCTCCAGCAGTCCGCGTTGCCGCAGGTCGGCGATGAAGGTGACGACCTCGCGCTCGATCGCGCCGTCGCGATCGTCGAAGCGTGCCTTCAACCGCGCCGCGATCGCGCCTTCGTCGCCGCCGGCTTCGATCTCGCGCACGATGGCGGTTGCCGTGGGGTTGAGCGTGAACACCTTCTCGGAGCGCGTTTCGAAAAGGACCGCGCCGAATTTCTCCTCGCGGAACTTGACGTATTTTGCCAATCGCATGGTGCTCATACCTCGGGCCTGCCTCCAGCGGCAGAGTCGGGAGGCGATATTAGCATCGATTCGGCGCGCGGCGGCAGCGCGGCGGGCCGGACTGCCGGGCCGCTATTTCCAGCCTGCGCCCGCCATCTTGCGGCGGACGAAGGCGATCTGCGTGGCGAGCGGCAGCGATTTCGGGCACACGTCGTGGCAGGCGAGCAGCGACATGCAGCCGAACACGCCGTTGTCGTCGCCGACGAGCTCGTAGAAGTCCGCGTCGGTGCGCGTATCGCGCGGGTCGAGCCGGAAGCGGGCGATCTTGTTCAGGCCGACCGCGCCGACGAAATCCTGGCGCATGCGCGCGGTGCCGCAGGCGGCGACGCAGCAGCCGCATTCGATGCAGCGGTCGAGCTCGTAGATCTTCTGCGCCAGCTCCGGCTCCATGCGCTCCTCGAGCCGGGAGATGTCGATCTCCTGCTGCTTCATGTGCACCCAGGCCTGCAGCCGTTCGCTCATCGCCCGCATCCACCTGCCGGTGTTGACCGAGAGGTCCGCGATCAATTCGAACACTGGCAGCGGCGCGAGCGTGATTTCGGGCCCGAGCTTCTGCGTCAAGGTGCGGCAGGCAAGCCCCGGACGGCCATTGATGACCATGGCGCAGCTGCCGCAGATCCCGGCGCGGCAGACGAAGTCGAAGTGCAGCGATGCATCCTGTTTTTCGCGGATCTCGTTGAGGGCGATGAAAAGGGTCATCCCCTCCGCCTCTTCGAGCTCGTAGGTCTGCATGCGCGGCACGCTGCCACGCTGCTGCGGGTTGTAGCGCAGGACGCTGATCCGCACCTTGCGCGGCGCTGTTTCAGACGAGGGCACCCGGGGCGCCGTGGCGGCCGATTCGGTCATGTGGTGGGAGTCCGTTCAGGTGTCACGGCAGGCGGCGCGGCAGGCGGCGCAAACGGCTCGTCGATGCGCTCGTTGGGTCCGCGAAAGCGCTCGGGCAACAGGGTCGCGTACGGCATCAAGGCTTCCTGCACTGCCACCCGGCCTGCAGCGGCGAGCTTCGCCCGCAGCGCTTCCACCTCCGCGGCGCGCCTGGCCGTGTCGGGATGGTCGACGTAGTCCTTCGCGCCGTAGCCGCGCCACCCCGGCGGCAGCTCCATCTGCATCACGTCGAGTGGCTCGCGCGCCAGTGTCGGCAGGGTGTCGTCGGGGTTCTTCCACGTCGCCAGCGTGCGATGCAGCCATTCGGCGTCATTGCGCCGGGGATAATCATGGCGGAAATGCGCACCGCGACTCTCGGTCCGCGTCAGCGCGCCGTAGGCGACGCACAGCGCCAGGCGCAACATCTTCTGCACCCGGTAGGCGGCGACGAGCTCGGGGTTGGCGCCGTTGGCGGTGGAGCGCAGGCCGATGTTGCGGCTGCGCCGGAGCAAGGACTGCAGTTCCTCGACCGCCGCGGCAAGCTCATCGCCGGTGCGGAAGATCCCCACCTTGCTGGTCATGATCTCCTGCATGCGCACGCGCAATGCGTTGGCTTCCTCTCCGCCGCGGTTGCCGGCGAGGGCGTCGAGCTTGGCCTGCTCGTGCTCCAGGAACTCGCGGATCAGGCCGGTGGACAGGCGCAGGTTGCTTTCCGGGCTGGCGCAGAAATCGGCAATGAACTCGCCCACGATCATGCCGCCGACGACCGTTTCGGCGACCGAGTTGCCGCCCAGGCGGTTGAAGCCGTGCAGGTCCCAGCAGGCGGCCTCGCCCGCCGCATACAGGCCCTTGAGCGTCGGGCTGCCGCCGCTATGGTCGGTGCGGACCCCGCCCATCGTGTAATGCTGTGCCGGGCGCACCGGGATCCAGTCCTTGATCGGATCGATGCCGAGGAAGTAATGGCAGATTTCCTTCACTTCGCGCAGGTTGCTGTCGATATGCTTGGCGCCGAGCAGGGTGATGTCGAGCCAGAGGTGCTCGCCGAAGCGCGACTTGACGCCCTTGCCGCTGCGGATGTGTTCTTCCATGCGCCGGGAGACGACGTCGCGCGAGGCAAGCTCCTTCTTCTCCGGCTCGTAATCGGGCATGAAGCGCTTGCCCTCGGCGTCGCGCAGCAAGCCGCCGTCGCCGCGGCAGCCCTCGGTGACCAGAATGCAGGCCGGAAAGATCGCCGTCGGGTGAAACTGGATCGCCTCCATGTTGGCCACCGCGGCCACGCCCGTCTCCAGCGCCAGCGCCGTGCCGATGCCCTCGCAGATGACCGCGTTGGTCGTGGCGCGATAAAGGCGACCCGCGCCGCCGCTGGCGATCGCGGTCGCCTTGGCTATGTAGGCGACCAGCTCACCGGTCACGAGGTTGCGGACGACCGCGCCGTAGCAGCGCGACCCGTCGTGAATCAGCGCCAGGGCTTCCATCCGCTCGTGCACGGTGATCGCCTGCGCGATCGCCTGGTCGCTCATCGCGTAGAGCATGGCGTGGCCGGTGCCGTCGGAGACGTAGCAGGCGCGCCATTTCTTGGTGCCGCCGAAGTCGCGTTGCAGCACCAGCCCGTGGGCCTCGTCGCGCTCGGTGATCGTGGTCTTCTGGCCGTTGATGATGACCTGGCGGTCGCCCTTCTGCACGCGGCTCCACGGCACGCCCCACGCCGCGAGTTCGCGCACCGCCTTGGGCGCCGTGTCGACGAACATGCGCACCACGCGCTGATCGGCGCCCCAGTCGCTGCCGCGCACGGTGTCCTCGAAATGCACGTCCTCGTTGTCGCCCATTGCCTTGACTACGTTGCCCAGGCTCGCCTGCATGCCGCCTTGCGCCGCCGCGGAATGCGAGCGCTTGGGCGGGACAAGGGAGAGGATGATCACGTCGTGGCCGCGACGCTTGGCGCCGATGCCCATGCGCAGCCCGGCGAGGCCGCCGCCGATCACCAGCACGTCGGTGTAGATCACGTTCATCGCGGGCTCCCTGGCGCGCCCCCGCCGGCGGGTGCGGGCAGCGCTGCGGGCACCTGCAATTGCGCGGGCACGTAATGCTCGCCGTAATGGTCACGGTGCTCGATGCCGATCTTGATATAGGCCGCCAAGGTCGCCGCCCCCAGCACCAGGAAGAATGCGGTGAGCATCCATTTGGCCAGCTTGAGCCGGCGCCGTGTCCGATTCGGATCCGCGCCTGCGAACCAACCCCACTTCACGGCAAGGCGATAGAGCCCGACCCCGCCGTGGACCTCGACGGTCAGCAGCAGCACGATGTACAGCGGCCAGAAGTGATCGCTCCAGACCCGGTCGGCGGATTCGAACGGTCCGATGTGGTCCGGGCGGGTCAGCATCGTGTACAGGTGCACGGAGGCCAGGAAGAACAGGGCGAAGCCGGTGACCACCTGCCAGAACCAAAGCGTCGTGTCCTCGTGCTGCAGCATCCGCATGTGGCCGCGAAAGGTGCTGAACTGGCGGTAGTTGATCGGGAACTTGCGCACGGCAAGCAGGGCGTGCATGACGACGAGTGTGATGACGCACGCAACCACGCCCGAGACAATCGCGGGATAGGAGCGACCGAAGAAGAAATAGCCCTCGAAGAATTTGGTGACCATCCACATGGCGTCCTTGCCGAGCAGAATCGACGAGACGAAGGCCATGTGTACCCACATGAAAAGGGCGAGTACCAGACCGGACGCGCTTTGCGCCAGGTCAAGCCGCGCCGGCCAATGGCTTCGCCGTGCGGGGTCGGTGAGACCGACGCCGGCGATCAGCGGGCCGCCGTGTTCCATCGTGCACTTCCTTTCCCTGCGTGATCGATGCCGCGCTCGCGTTCGGGGCCGGTGTCTCCTGGCTCGCATGGCCGCGACCGTGGGCCAGTGCGGTCATCACGGGCCAGGACACGAAGCTATCGCGCGCTTCGTCGGCGAGTGTTGACCTGCGTCAAGGTAGGTTTGGGGAATACTGCGAAAATGCCCAAATCAGCAAAGGATTCGTTCCAAGAGTGCGCCGGCAACCATGTACGGCGAGCACTTGAAGCGGCCAGACATGTTCCAGATTCGAATTCATGGTCGTGGCGGCCAAGGCGTTGTTTCCGGCGCCGAGATGCTGTCGGTTGCGGCCTTCCTCGAAGGGCGCTATGCCCAGGCGTTTCCCAGCTTCGGCTCGGAACGCATGGGCGCGCCCGTGATGGCGTTCTGCCGCATCGACGACAAGGAGATCCGCTTGCGCGAACCGGTGCTCGAGCCCGATGCGCTGATCGTGCAGGACCCCACGCTGCTGCACCAGGTCGACCTGTTCAGCGGCCTGCAGGCGCGCGGTTACATCCTGATCAACTCCACGCGCAGCTTCGACCAGCTGGGGCTGGGCGGCTTCGCCCGCGGCGTCGGGCGCTTCCGCCTGTGCTCGCTGCCGGCCACCGAGCTCGCGCTCAAGCACGTGGGCCGCGCGGTTCCCAACGCGGCACTGCTCGGCGGCTTTGCCGCGGTCACCGGGCGGATCGCGCTGGCATCGGTTGTCGCCGCCATCCGCCAGAAGTTTCCCGCCGCCGTGGCCCAGAAGAATGTCGCCGCGGCCACCGAAGCGTTCGAGTTCGCGGCCAAGATCGAAGGAAACGGTCGATGCTTAAGCAGACGGAAGGGTCGCGCGCGGTCGCCGAGGCCATCGCGCTCTGCCGGCCGCAGGTGATCTGCGCCTACCCGATCACGCCGCAGACGCATATCGTCGAGGCCCTGAGCGAGATGGTGAAAACGCAGGCGCTCGCCGGCTGCGAGTTCATCAACGTCGAGTCCGAATTCGCGGCGCTATCGGTGGCCATCGGCGCGTCGGCCGCCGGCGTGCGCAGCTATACGGCGACCAGCAGCCAGGGCCTGCTGTACATGGCCGAAGCGGTGTACAACGCCGCCGGGCTGGGGCTGCCGATCGTCATGACCATCGGCAACCGGGCGATTGGCGCACCGATCAATATCTGGAACGACCACTCCGACAGCATGTCGATGCGCGACGCCGGCTGGATCCAGCTCTACGCGGAAACCAACCAGGAGGCGCTCGATCTGCACATTCAGGCATTCCGGCTGGCCGAGGAACTGTCCTGCCCGGTCATGGTGTGCATGGACGGGTTCATCCTCACCCATGCCTACGAGCGGGTCGACGTGCCCACGCAGCAGCAGGTCGACACGTTCCTGCCGCGCTACGAGCCGCGGCAGATGCTCGATCCGGCCGCTCCGGTGAGCATCGGCGCGATGGTCGGCCCGGAAGCGTTCACCGAGGTGCGCTACCTGTCGCACCACAAGCAGCTGCGCGCGCTCGGACTCATTCCGGAACTCGCGGCGACATTCCGGAAACAGTTCGGCCGCGATTCCGGCGGGCTGCTGCGCACCTACCGCACCGAAGACGCCGAGACGATCGTGGTCGCGCTCGGCTCGGTCAATGGCACGGTGCAGGAAGTAGTCGACGAGATGCGCGCCGATGGTTCGCGCATCGGCTCGGTGTCGATCTGCTCCTTCCGCCCGTTTCCCCTCGCCGTCCTGCGCGAGGCCCTGCAGAACGCCAAGCGCGTGGTGGTGCTGGAAAAATGCCTGGCCGTCGGCCTGGGCGGCATCGTTTCCGACGGCGTGCGCAAGTCGCTGTCGGGGATCGTGCTCAACGGCTACACGGTGATCGCCGGCCTTGGCGGGCGGGCGATCACGCGCGCCTCGCTGCGGCGGTTGTTCGAGGACGCCGAGCGCGACGAGCTCGAACAGGTCACGTTCCTTGACTTGAACGCCGACGTGGTCAGCCACGAGCTCGAGCGCGAGAGCACGGCCCGCCGTACCGGCCCCACGGCCGAGGCGATCCTGCGCCGGCTCGGCACCGTCGCCTCGCGCATCGGTTGAGCCTCGGAGAGCCAGCGTGGACCAAATCGATCAAGTTCTATCAGACCGGCACCTTCACCGTGGGCAACCGGCTGCTCAAGGCCGAGGAGCGCTCGGTGCAGGCGGACATGGAGCGCACCAACTCGCTCAATTCGGGGCATCGCGCCTGCCAGGGCTGCGGCGAGGCGCTCGGCGCGCGCTACGCCATCGACGCGGCGATGCGCGCGACCGGCAACCAGCTCATCGCGGTCAACGCGACCGGCTGCCTGGAGGTGTTTTCAACGCCGTATCCGGAAACCTCGTGGCAGGTGCCGTGGATCCATTCGCTGTTCGGCAACGCCGCGGCGGTGGCCTCGGGCGTGGCGGCCGCGCAGCGGGCGCTCGGACGCGGCAGCGTGCGCGTCATCGCCCAGGGAGGCGACGGCGGCACCACGGACATCGGCTTCGGCTGCCTGTCGGGCATGTTCGAACGCAACGACGACGTGCTCTACATCTGCTACGACAACGAAGCGTACATGAACACCGGCGTGCAGCGCTCGAGCGCGACCCCGCCGGCGGCACGCACCGCCACCACCCCCGCGATGGGCCGCGATCCGGGCAACGTTTTCGGCACCGGCAAGAACGTACCGCTGATCGCGATGGCGCATCGGATTCCCTATGTCGCGACCGCGAGCGTCGCCAACCTGCGCGACCTGGAGCGCAAGGTGACCTACGCCATGGGCATCGAGGGCGCGCGCTATATCCACATCCACGTGCCGTGCCCGCTCGGCTGGGGATCGGCGCCGGAGGACACGATCAAGGTCGCCCGGATGGCCGTCGAGTCGGGGCTGTTTCCGCTGTTCGAGGCGCATCACGGCGAGATCACGGCGCACACGCCGATCCGGGACAAGGTTCCGGTGACCGAATACCTGAAGCTGCAGAAACGTTTCGCGCACCTGTTCGGCAACCCGCCCGAGCCCGAACGCGTGGCGCAGATCCAGCAGATCGCCGACCGCAACATCGCCGACTTCGGTCTGCTCCACTAGCCGGGGCGCGGCGATGGACAAGCCCTTCGCGATCACCCTCGACGTCGGCTCCAGCCTCGCCAACAAGACCGGCTCCTGGCGCACCAACCGGCCGGTGTATCTGGACCGGCTGCCTCCGTGCAACCACGCCTGCCCGGCGGGCGAGAACATCCAGTCGTGGCTGTTTCACGCCGAGTCGGGCGCTTACGAAGCCGCCTGGCGGACCCTCACCGAGGACAACCCGCTGCCGGCGGTCATGGGCCGGGTCTGCTACCACCCATGCGAAGGGGCGTGCAACCGGGGCCAGATCGACGAGGCGGTCGGCATCAACTCGGTCGAGCGCTTTCTCGGCGACGAGGCGCTTAAGCGCGGCTGGCAATTCACGCCGCCGAAGAGCGACAGCGGCAAGCGGGTGCTCGTAGTCGGCGCGGGCCCCTCGGGCCTGTCCGCCGCGTATCACCTGCGGCGCGCCGGCCATTACGTCCGCATCGTCGAGGCGGGTCCCCTCGCCGGCGGGATGATGCGCTTCGGCATCCCGAAGTATCGACTGCCGCGCGACATACTCGACGCCGAAGTCCGGCGCATCCTCGATCTGGGCGTCGAGCTCACGCTCAACACCAAGGTCACGAAGATACTCGACACCATGGGCGAAGGGCGCTTCGACGCCGCGTTTCTCGCGGTGGGCGCGCACATCGGCAAGCGCGCCTACATTCCGGCCGGAAGCGCGGCGCGCATGCTCGACGCGGTCTCGGTGCTGCGGGCCATGGAGGGCGAGGACAAGCCCATGCTCGGCCGGCGCGTGGTCGTCTACGGCGGAGGCAATACCGCACTCGACGTCGCCCGCACCGCCAAGCGGCTGGGCGCGAGCGAAGCGATCATCGTCTACCGGCGGACACGGGAAAAGATGCCGGCGCACGACTTCGAGGTCGAGGAGGCGCTGCAGGAAGGGGTGCTCATCCGCTGGCTGTCGACGATCAAGAACATGGCCGACGAGGGCACCCTGACGGTGGAAAAGATGGTGCTCGACGCCACCGGCTTCCCGCAGCCCACCGGCGAGATCGAGACGCTCGAGGCCGATTCGCTGGTGCTGGCGCTGGGACAGGATGTCGATCTGTCGCTGCTCCACGGCGTGCCCGGGCTGGAGCTCAAGGACGGCACGGTGCAGGTCACGCCCAACATGATGACCGGGTACGCCGGCATCTTTGCCGGGGGCGACATGGTTCCCTCGGAGCGCACGGTCACCGTCGGTGTCGGCCACGGCAAGAAGGCCGCGCGCAACATCAACGCCTGGCTCGCCGGCACGGCGTACAAGGCGCCGCCGCGGCACGAGCTGGCGGCTTTCGACAAGCTCAACACCTGGTACTACAGCGACGCGCCCAAGACCGTGCGGCCGATGCTCGACATCGCCCGCCGCACCTCGACCTTCGACGAGGTCGTGAGCGGGCTCGATGAAACCAATGCCCTGTTCGAGGCGCGCCGCTGCCTGTCCTGCGGCAATTGCTTCGAATGCGACAACTGCTACGGCGTGTGTCCCGACAATGCGGTGATCAAGCTGGGGCCCGGCAAGCGCTTCGAGTTCAATTACGACTACTGCAAAGGTTGTGGCCTGTGCGTATCCGAATGCCCATGCGGCGCCATCAAGATGACGCCGGAGACGATGTGAAATCCGCCGCGCGCACGACGCCGCAGCACAGGGCGCGCTTCAGGCGCGGGCGGGCATGGAGGATGGACGATGCAAACCAATCGTGAGCAATTGCGCGCGGCTCCGCACGCAGCGGTCCCGCATGGCGTGGCCCTGCTGCAGGATCCGGCGCTCAACAAGGGAACGGCGTTCACCGAAGCCGAACGCGACGAGCTGCACCTGCGCGGCCTGCTGCCGCCGCACGTGGCATCGCAGGAAGACCAGCTGGGCCGCGTGCTGGAGAACTTCCGCCGCCAGCCGTCCGATCTGGAAAAATACGTCAGCCTGCGCTCGCTGCACGACCGCAACGAAGCGCTGTTCTTCCGGCTGCTGATCGACTATCCGGACGAAATGATGCCCATCGTCTATACGCCGACGGTGGGGCTGGCCTGCCAGCGCTACACGCACATCTACCAGCGCCCGCACGGCATCTTCATCAGCGCGGACGATCGCGGCCGCGTCGCCGAGGTTCTCGCCAACTGGCCGCGGCGCGAAGTGGCGATCATTGTCGTCAGCGACGGCGAGCGCATCCTGGGCTTAGGCGACCTCGGTGCGAACGGCATGGGCATCCCGATCGGCAAGCTGTCGCTGTACACGGCCTGCGCCGGCGTGCCCCCGACCGCCTGCCTGCCCGTCCTGCTCGACGTCGGCACCAACAATTCCGAGCTGCTCGACGATCCGCTCTACATCGGCTTGCATCGGGCGCGGGTGCGGGGCGAGGAGTACGACGCCCTGGTGGAGGAGTTTGTCGACGCCGCCGGCAAGCTCTTTCCCGGCGTGGTCATTCAGTTCGAGGATTTCGCCACCCACAATGCGTTCCGGCTGCTGCAGCAGTACCGCGACCGGATCCCGACCTTCAACGACGATATCCAGGGGACCGCGGCGGTCGCACTCGCCGGGCTGCTCTCGGCGCTGCGCGTCACCGCCGGTACCCTGGGCGAGCAGACTCTTCTGTTCCAGGGCGCAGGCGAAGCGGCGACCGGGATCGCGGACCTGGTGGTCGCGGCGATGGTCGCCAAGGGCATGGAGCCCTCGCAGGCGCGGAGGCGCTGCTGGCTTTTCGACTCGAAGGGCCTGGTCGTCAGCGGGCGCACGGACCTGGCGCCGCACAAGCGGCCGTACGCCCACGAGCATGCGCCGGTAGCGAGCCTCCTGGACGCGGTCAAGGCCTTGCGCCCGACCGCGATTATCGGCGTGGCCGCGGTCGGCGGTGCCTTCACCGAAGAGGTCCTGCGCGCGATGGCCAAACAAACCACGCGGCCGATCGTGTTCGCACTCTCGAACCCGACCTCCAAAGCGGAGTGCACGGCCACCCAGGCCTACCGCTGGACGGACGGGCGCGCCCTGTTCGCCTGCGGCTCGCCGTTCGACCCGGTGACCCTCGGCGGTCGCACCCATGTTCCGCGCCAGGGCAACAACTCATACGTCTTCCCCGGCGTCGGCCTGGGGGTCATCGCCGCCAAGGCAAGCCGCGTCAGCGAGGAAATGTTCATGGCAGCGGCCCACGCGCTCGCCGCGCAGGTCAGCGCCGAGGATCTGCAGCAAGGCAGCCTGTATCCTCCACTCAGGAACATCCGGGACGTCTCGGCCCACATCGCGGCTGCGGTCGCCAAGGTGGCTTTCGCCCGCGGGCTCACGCCCAAGGCCGAGCCCGCCGACCTGCTCGGATTCGTGCGGGCGCAGATGTACGAACCGCGTTATGCTAGCTACGCAACCGTCTGAATGCGAACGACTTCAACCGGACCTGAACATGCCCGAGCAAGGTGAGAAACGATGAGGGAGACGATTCTTGCAAAACTACGCCACCATCCGTTCGTTGCGGAATTCGAGCCCTGGCAGGTTGAGAAACTCGCGACCCTGGCCAAGGAGATTCGCTTCGAACGGGACCAGGTCCTGTTCCATGAGGGCGACGAGTGCTCGGAGTTCTACCTCATCGTCTCCGGCATCGTGGCCCTGGAAATTGCCGCGCCGGGTCATATCTTTCGCGTACAGACCCTGTTTGCGGGCGACGAGCTCGGCTGGTCGGCGTTGCTGATGGGGCGGGGCAAGCATCTGCAGGCACGCACGCTGGAGCGCGTCGATGCGATGGCTTTCGAAGGCTCGGAACTGCTGGTGGCGTGCCAGGAGGACCCGCTGTTCGGCTTTACGTTGATGCAACGGCTGCTGGGCGTGGTGGCCGAGCGGCTGCAGGCGACGCGGCTGCAACTGCTCGACGCCTACTCGCCGATCGCCGCCCGGGCGGGAGCGTGACCGGTCCGCCTTGCGCACCCCAACGCAGGCGCGGATGAGGCATCGGCCGCACGCGCGCCGGGGGTGGCGTCGTCCTTGCGCGCAGGTCTGACTCGCACTGACACTGCCCTGACAGCGCCGCTGCGCCAGGAACTCGCGTGAACCCGATCGCGATCACGTGCCTGCTCGCGGCCGCGCTCGCTGGCTTCGGCGTGCTCGCGTGGCGCAAGCTCGGCATCGTCGTCAAGCTTCAAGCCGAAGTACGCTGGGACCGCCCGCTCTCGCGCCTGCGGGCGGTGCTGGTCAACGGCTTGCTGCAATCGCGCATGGTCGCCGGGGAGTGGAAGCCGGGCCTGATGCATGCGGTGATCTTCCTGGGCTTCACGACCTTGCTCGTGCGCAAGGTGCAGCTGCTGCTGATCGGCTACGACGAGGGTTTCGTCTACCCCGGGCTCGCCGGAGGCCTGTTCGCAGCCTTCAAGGATTGCATCGAGCTCGCGGTGCTCGCCGCGGTCGGCTACGCGTTGTGGCGGCGCCTCGTGCGCAAGCCCGCGCGGCTCGAGCGCAATCGCGAAGCGCTGCTGATCCTGTCGCTGATCGCGGCGATCATGATCACCGATTTCCTCTTCGACGGCTTCCGCTTCGCGCTCCGGGCGACGGCCGATGCCGGGATCGCGCACGAGCGCGCCTTCGCCTTCGCCGGGGACGCGATCGCGCGGGCGTTCTCGGGCCTGTCCGAGAAGGCGCTCTTCGCCGGGTACCAGGCGTCGTACTGGATGCAGATGGCAACGGTGCTCGCCTTTCTGGTCATCCTTCCGGTCGGCGAGCATTTCCACATCGTCACCGCGCTGCCCACGCTCTTCTTCCGCCGCGGCGGGCCGGGCAACGTCGTGCCGGCGCTCGACCTGGAGGCGATCATGGGCGCGGGCGACGAGAGCGCGATCCGGGTCGGCGTGCGCAGCGCCGGGGACCTGACCTGGAAGGACGGGCTGGACGCGTTCACCTGCACCGAATGCGGGCGCTGCAAGGACGCTTGTCCGACCTTCCTCACCGGCAAGCCGCTCTCGCTCAAGTGGGTCCACGACAGCTTGAAGCAGCATCTGCTCGCGCAGCGGGATGCGATCGTTGCCGGCGACGCCGCCGCGCTGCCGGCCCTGGTGGGAGAGGTGATCGCGCCGGAGACGCTGTGGGCGTGCACGACCTGTGGCTACTGCGAGGCGGCCTGCCCGATCGAACTCGAGCACCTGCCGCGCTTCTATCGCATGCGCCAGCATCAGGTGCTCATGGAGGGCGCGTTTCCGCACGAGCTCAAGGCGGTGTTCAACGCCTACGAGGTGCAGAGCAACCCCTGGGGGCTTCCGGCCGATACGCGCGGCGACTGGGCCGACGGGCTCGGTGTACCGGTGGTGCAGACCGCGGCCGACGTGCAGGCCCTCGACTATCTTTTCTACGTCGGCTCGGCGCAATCCTTCGATCCGCGGGCGCGGCGCATTGCCGTGGCCTTCACCCGGATACTCCAGCATGCCGGCGTGCGCTTCGGCATCCTCGGCCGGCGCGAAACCTCGACCGGCGAATGCGTGCGTCGCGCCGGCAACGAGATGCTGTTCCAGCAGCTCGCGCAGGCGCTCATCGCGACCCTGAACGGCCTGGGCGTGAGCCGCATCGTGACCTGCGACCCGCACGCCTTCAATACCCTGCGCAACGAGTATCCGGACTTCGGCGGGCGCTACGAGGTGGTGCACCACACCCAGCTCATCGCCCGGCTCATGGCCGAGGGCCGCGTCCGCGTCGCCCCGGCCTTCGAACGCGTCATCTACCACGAGCCGTGTTACCTCGCGCGGCACAATGGCGAGTACGAGGCGCCGCGCGCCATCCTCGCCCGGCTGACCGCCGATGCGCCGCTCGAGTTCGAGCTCCGGCGCGACAAGGCCATGTGCTGCGGTGCCGGCGGCGCGCGCATGTGGATGGAAGAGAACATCGGCCGCCGCATCAACATAACCCGCGTCGAGCAGGCGCTGCCGCAGCGCCCGCGGGTGATCGCCACGGCCTGTCCCTATTGCGCCACCATGATCCTGGACGGCACCAAGGCGCTCGGCCGCGAAGCCGACGTGACCACCCGGGACATCGCCGAGCTCGTCGCCGAGGCGCTTAGAACTGATCGATCACCCAGCCCGGAAATACCATCAGCAGCAGCGTAGCCAGCAGGCAGATGACGCTGGCAAACAGCGCCAGGCGCTCCGACGCGGCGCGGGCGGCGGGCCGCTCTCCGGCGCTCATGAACAGGTACTGGATGACGCGCAGATAGAAGTAGATCCCGATGTAGCTGCCGACCAGGCCGGCGACTGCGTAGACAGTATAGCCGGCGGCCATCACGTTCTTGAAGATGAGGAACTTGGCGACGAAGCCCGGGAAGGGCGGAATGCCGGCCAGCGAGAGCATGGCGATGCCGATCATGAGCGCGGCAAAGGGTTGGCGCTGGAACATTCCCTTCAGGTTGTCCAGACGATCGCGCGCCGCGTCGTTCGCATCCGGCGGCAGCGAGGCGAAAGCGAGCACATTCATCAGCCCGTAGGCGAGCACGTAGAAGGCAACGGCCTGGAATCGGCCCGGTCCGGCGCCCAGGAGGGCATAGAACAGATAGCCGGCGTGGGCGATCGACGAGTAGGCGATCATGCGGCGGAAGCTCTGCTGCCGCATCGCCGCCAGGTTTCCCCAGACAATCGAGAGCAGCGGCAGGATGGCGAGCAGGTCGGAGAGCGGCCGCGTCACCGGTGCGGTCCCGAAAAGACGCACCGCGGTCAGGAGCACCGCCGCCTTGACGATGGTGGCCATGTAGGCGGTCACCGGAACCGCGGCGCCTTCGTAGGCGTCGGGGGCCCAGGCGTGGAACGGAACAATGGCCGCCTTGAGGAAGAAAGCCACCAGCACGAGCCCGACCCCGACGCTGGCCATGGTGTCCTTCGCGCCCAGCGCGCTGGCGAAGGTGGAGAGCGCTAGCGAGCCGCTGCCGCCGTAGAGCAGTGCCACACCCATGAGCAGCGTTGCGGTGGCGGTGCCGCCGAGCACGAGGTACTTCAATGCCGCCTCGGCACTCTCCGGGCGGCGGAAGGCGAGCAGCACCAGCGGGTATACCGGCAGCGACAGCAACTCGAGACCGAGGAAGAGGGTGAGGAAGCTGTCCGCCGAGAGCAGCAGGCAGGCGCCGTAGAGCGAGGAGAGCAGCAGCACGGGAAAGGCGCGCTGGTCCGACTCATCCTGGGCGATGAGCAGCACGGGGATGGCGAGCACCAGCACGATGGCCTTGCCCAGCGACGCCACCGGGGCGACCGAATATTGCCCGGGGAATGGCGCGGAGACGTAGCCGGTGAGCGCCAGCACCAGCGCGGCGGCGCAGGCGGCGGCAACGGCGCCCAGCGCCACGGCGAGCCTGCCCCGGGTCGGCCGCGCGGCGATATCGAGCCCGAGCAGGGCCACGATCCCGAGCAGCAGCAGGTGCTCGGGTGCCATCGCCGTGAGCGCGTCCTGCCAGCTCATTTGCCGTTGCCGGTGCTAGCCGCCGCGAGCGCAGCCGGAGAGGCAGCAGGCGCCGCCGGGTGGCCCGCCACGTGGCTCCCGGTTCGCGTTCCGGCGACCAGTTGCTGGTATTGCCGCGCCGCAAGTTCGGTCTTGCGCAGCGGGTCCTCGGGAAACAGTCCCAGGGCGAAAACCGCCACGACGATCGCCCCGAGGATGGCTTTCTCGCGCAGGTTGAGGTCGAGCAGCGGCCGGTGCGGCGCCTTCTCCCCACCGAAGAGGAAGCGCTGCGCAAACCAGAGCATGTAGAGCGCCCCGAGCACCACGCCGGCGACCGCGCTCGCGCTCAACAGCAGCGGGTAGCCCGTGCCCAGCACGTACTGCGGCCATGCCGCCCTGAACGCGCCCAGCAGCACCAGGAACTCGCCGGTGAATCCGCTGGTCGTCGGCAGCCCGATCGCCGCGAGCGTCAGCAGCGCGAAAAACACCGAGTACAGAGGCAGGAGCTTTGCCAGCCCGCCGTATGCGGCGAGCTCGCGCGTGTGGCAGCGCTCGTAGATCATGCCGACCATGAGGAACAGCCCGCCGGCTACCAGGCCGTGGCTCACCATCTGCACCACCGCACCCTGGATTCCGAGCAGATCGAGACTGACGAGGCCCAGCATCACGTAGCCTAAGTGGCTGATCGACGAGTAGGCTATGATTTTCTTGATGTCGGTCTGCACCAGCGCCAGGCAGGCACCGTAGAGGATGCTGACCACGGCGAGGGTCTGGAACACCGGCGCGAGCATGCGCGTGGCGTCGGGGAACAGCGGGAAGGCAAGCTTCATGAAGCCGTAGGTTCCCATCTTCAGCAGGACGCCGGCGAGGATCACCGAGCCTGCAGTCGGTGCTTCGACGTGCGCGTCCGGCAGCCACGTGTGCAGTGGCACGATGGGCACCTTGATCGCGAACGAAAGCGCGAACGCGGCGAGCAGCCACGTCTGCACCGACAAGGGAAGCTCGGACCGGTACAGGTCGGCGAAGGCGAACGAGGTCACGCCGCTGGTCGCATTGAGGGAATAGACGAGGTAGATCACCGCGGCCAGCATCAGGATGCTGCCGAACGCGGTGTAGAGCACGAACTTGAGCGTGGCATAGATGCGCCGCTCCCCGCCCCAGATGCCGATGATGAAAAACAGCGGGATGAGCATCGTTTCCCAGAACAGGTAGAACAGGAACAGGTCCTGGGCGAGGAAGGTGCCCAGCATCGCGAACTGCAACGCGAACACCATCGCGTAGAAGAGCTTCACGTCCTTCTGGATGGCGGAGAAGGCGCCGGCGACCACCAGCGGGCCGAGGAATGCGGTCAGCAGCACCAGCAGCACGTTGTAGCCGTCGAGCCCGATCTGGTAGTACACGCCCCAGGCGGCGATCCAGGGCAGCCGCGTCTCGAACTGCAGGCCCTCGGTGCCGGCATCGAAGCGCCAGTAGAGCCATGCCGCGAGAACGAATTGCAGCAGCATCACGGCAAGCGAGATCCGGCGCACGCGGTCGTCCTGCCTGGGGGGCAGGGCGATGATGGCGGCGATGCCCAGAAGAGGCAGGTACAGGACGAGGTTGAGAACGCCGGCGTCAGCCATGGTGAGCGCTCCATGCGACGGCGACGACGATTCCCACGAGCACCAGCAGCGCGTACAGGTGCAGGTTGCCGGTCTGCACCCGGCTCAAGCCCCCGGCGCTGCGCCGCCCGAGCGCGGCGATGCCGTGCAGCGAGCCGTCGAAGAGCTTCTGGTCGCCGAGCCTGAGGAAGACCCGGTCGGAGATCCAGTACAGCGGCCGCGCCAGCAGCCGGTCGTAGGCTTCATCGACGAAGTATTTGCCGGAAAGGACGCGGTGCAGCCCGGGGAAACGGCGGGCCAACCGCGCGGCACGCGCAGCGTCGCCTCCGTACACGAACGCGGCGGCGCCCAGTCCGCCCAGGGCAATCGCGATCGACACGATCAACAGCGGCGTTTCGAGCGGCTCGAGCCCGGACATGACCTCCGGCAGCGGCAGCAGCGGCGCGAGAAAGTGCGGCAGCGCGAGGAAGCCTCCGATCGCCGAGAGCACGGCGAGCACCATCAGCACGCCGGTCATCGACGGCGGCGACTCGTGCACGTGGTGCTCGGTTTCGGGGCTCATCCGCGAGCGGCCGAAAAAGGTCAGCCACAGCAGCCGGAACATATAGAACGCCGTCAGCAGGGCGGTCAGTGCCATCACGGCGAAGAGCAGCGGCGAGCCGCCCTGGCTGCTGGCGAAGGCATACCAGAGGATCTCGTCCTTGGAGAAGAACCCGGAGAGCGGGGGCAGGCCGGCGATGGCGGCGGTGGCGACGGCGAAGGTCACGAAGGTGACCGGAATCCGGCGCGCAAGGCCGCCCATCTTGCGCACGTCCTGCTCGCCGCCCAGGGCGTGGATCACGCTGCCCGCACCCAGGAACAGGCAGGCCTTGAAGAAGGCGTGGGTGTAGAGATGGAAGATCGCCACGCTGTAGGCGCCCACCCCGAGCGCCACGAACATGAAGCCGAGCTGCGATATCGTCGAGTAGGCGAGCACCTTCTTGATATCGGTCTGGGTGATGGCGATCGTCGCCGCAAAGAAGGCGGTGAGGGCGCCGATGGCGGCGATGACCGCACTGGCCTCGGGCGCGTGAAGATAGATGCCCGACAGGCGCGCGATCAGATAGACCCCTGCGGTGACCATGGTCGCCGCGTGGATCAGGGCGGACACCGGCGTCGGGCCGGCCATGGCGTCGGGCAGCCAGACGTGCAGCGGAATCTGCGCCGACTTGCCCGATGCGCCGATGAAAAGCAGGATGCCCACCAGGCTCGCCGACACCGCGGGCAGCGTGGGGCCGCCGAAAGCCGCATTGATGCGGTCCATGTCCAGCGTGCCCAGCGTCGTGTACAGCAGGAACATGCCCAGCAGGAATCCGGCGTCGCCGATGCGGTTGGTGATGAATGCCTTCTTGCCCGCGCGCGCCTTGTCCGGATCCTCGAACCAGAATCCGATCAGCAGGTACGAGGCCAGGCCGACGCCTTCCCAGCCGACGAAAAGAACCAGCAGCGACCGGCCGAGAACGAGCAGGAGCATGAAGAACAAGAACAGGTTGAGGTACGAGAAGTAGCGGGCGTAGCTCTTGTCGTCCTTCATGTAACCGATCGAGTAGAGGTGGATGAGCGATCCCACGCCGGTGACGATGAGCGCCATCACCGCGCTCAGGCGGTCGAAATAGAAGGCGACCTCGAAGCGGTTGTCGCCGATGAGCGCCCACGTGTAGGCGAGCTCGAGGCGCGGCGAGCCGCCGGCGGCCCGCAGGTCGAGGAAGCATTGCACGGTCACCAGGAAGGCCAGGATCGGCAGCCCGCAGCCGACAGCCGATACGAAGCGCGCGCCGAGGCGGTTGCCCAGCATGCCGTTCAAGAGGAAGCCGGCCAGCGGCAGGACTACGATCAGGCTGAGGAGGTGGCCCACCATCTATCCCTTCAGATCCGCGTACGCATCCAGGTCGAGCACGTCCTTGCGCCGCACCAGCAGGAGCACGATCGGAATGGCGATGGCGATCTCGGCCGTGGCCACGACGAAGACCAGAAGTACGAGCACCGCTCCGCCTGCGGTAGCGGTCAGTTGCGCGAACGTGACCAGGGCCAGGTTGACGCCGTTGAGCATGAGCTCCATGCACATCAGCATGACGAGCACGTTGCGCCGAAGGATGACGCCCAGCAGCCCCAGCGCGAACAGCGCCGCCGACGTCGCGATGAGCATCTGTACGTTATCCACGGTGCTTGCGCCCCACTTCGAGCACCGCCAGAGCGGCGACGACCGCGGCCACCAGCAGCACGGAAACGAGCTCGAACTGCAGCCAGTAGGCGCCCAGAAACTCGACCGAAAAATGCTGCAGCCCGAAGAGCACGCCGCTGCCGACCGCGCCGTTCGCCGCCGGCAGGGCGTGCCACAGGGCGTGGGCGAGGATCGCAAGGAAGAGCAGGGCCGCGGCCACCCCCGGCACCAGCAGCGTCGAGAAGCGGCGCGTGAACGAGCGGTCGCGCACGTCCAGGAGCATGATGGCGTAGACCATGAAGACCATCACCGCGCCGACGTAGATGAGCACCTGGAACACCGCGATCACGTGCACGCCCAGCAGCGCGTAGATGCCGGCTAAGGAGAGCATGGTCGCAATGAGGGCCAGCGCCACGCGCATCGGGTGGCGCAATACCAGCGTCAGGACGGCGGCGCAAAGCGACGTGAGGGCGAACAGCCAGAGGAGCCAGGTCTCGATCATGCCGGTCCCTTCCTTACCAGGGCGCCCTTGGGTGGGTAGGGTTTGGCGACGTCCCGCAGCGGTTTCCAGGTCAGCAGCTCGTCCCGTGACAGCCACAGCTGGCGGCGATCGGGCGTCGGCAGGTCGGGCACTTCCTTGACCATGCGGATGGCGTCTTCGGGACAGGCTTCGACGCACAGCCCGCAAAAAATGCAGCGCGAATAGTCGATCTCGAAGCGGGCGGGATATTTCGGGTGCGCAGCGTCGTCCGGATCAAACGCGGCCTCGATCTCGATGACCTTCGCCGGGCACACCGTTGCGCACAGGTTGCAGGCGATACATTGCGGCCGGCCGTCGGGACGCTGGGTCAGCACGTGCTTGCCGCGATTGCCTTCAGCGTAATCGGCTCGCGTTTCCTCCGGATAGTAGGTCGTGAGCGCGCCCTTGCGCAGCGTCAGCCAGCGTCCCATGTTGCGCAGGAACACCCCGCCGGTGATGCAAAGTCCGCGCACGATCTCGGGCAGGTAGGCGAGCTCCCACCAGGACATGGTGGGCTGGTTCCAGTATTGCTTGCGCGGGTAGGGTTTCATGCGTGCACGGCGCGGGGGGCGGCTAGGCGTGCAGCGCCCAGACGACGACGGCGGTCACCGCCAGGTTGATGAGCGCCAGCGGAAACATGAACTTCCAGGCGAAGCGCAGCAGCTGATCCCAGCGAAAGCGCGGCAGCGTCCAGCGGATCAGGATCTGGAAGCTGGACAGCAGCAGCACCTTGCCCAGGAACACCAGCAGCTGGACGGCGACGATGGCGCCGTGGCCGAGTGACACGACGTGGTTCCCCGGCAGGACAAAACCCTCGTCGGTCATGAACGGCAGGTTGTAGCCGCCCAGGAAGAGCGTGGTGAACAGCGCAGCGACGATGGCGATCTCGATGAACTCGGCGAACATGAACAGCCCCATCTTCATCGCGCTGTACTCGGTGTAATAGCCGGCGATGAGCTCCGACTCCGCCTCGGGCAGATCGAAAGGTATGCGCTTGTTCTCGGCGATCGCCGCGGTCAGGAACAGAATGGCGGCAAAGGGCTGGAGCACGATACCCCAGGCGGGGAGCAACCCCAGCACCACGCCGGACTGCTGCTCGACGATGGAGGTCAGGTCGACCGTGCCGTAGATGAGGATGAGCCCGAGCACGGTGAGGCCCATGATCAGCTCGTAGGAGATCATCTGCGAGCCGGCGCGCAGCGCGCCCAGCAGCGAGAACTTGTTCGACGACGCCCAGCCGGCGAGCATGGCACCGATGATCGTCAAGCCGCCAAAGGCGAATACCACCAGGAGGCCGGCGTCGATGCGCGCGATCTGCATCCGGTAGCTGCGATCGCCGAACCAGGCTGCGAGGGCTGGCACCCCGTGCAGCAGCCGGCCCGGAACGAGCATGCCGCCGAAGGGAATCACGGCGAAGGCGAGCAGCACCGGGGTGAACACGGCCCAGGGCGCGAGCGCAAAGGCGAAGCGGTCGTAGGCGTTCGGCCTGAAGTCCTCCTTGAGCATCATCTTCAGTCCGTCGGCCAGGCCGTGGAACAGGCCCCACCACACGAGTTTGATCTGGGTGAAGGGAATACGCACGTAGGCGCGATTGGCGCCGATGCGATCGGCCATGATGGCGGCCTGCTTGCGCTCGACCCAGGTCAGCACGGTGCCGAACAGCAGCAGCACCGCGACCGCGTAGGCGATGAAGCAGAGGTAGACGACGAGATCCTGCATCATGCCGGCATGCTTTCGGACGCAAAGAGCGCGGCGAACAGCGTCTGGGCGTCGGCGACCGACACCTTCTTCGGGAAGCACGGCTCGAATGCGCTCACCACGCCCTCGAAGTTGGTGTAGTGCCCGCGCCGCTCGGTCTGGATGCTGATCGGAATGAAGACGTCGGCGTGGCCGTTCTCCGGCTGCAAATAGGAGTTGAGGAATATCGTCCGCGCCCCGGCGGGGAGGTGGGCAAAGTCGAAGCCCTCGCCCCAGATGAGCACCAGGTCGGTATCCGCGTCCAGGGCCCGCGTGTCGTCGTAGGTGTGCGGAAATAGCGCGCGGGCGGCGGCCGTGTTGGGATTCTTGTCGGCGCGGATGAGCAGGTCGTCGTCGAGCCGTTCTCCCGGCTGCGGCTCCCAGTCCTGCTTGACCAAACAGGCGCAGCGCGCGCCGAGCGCGGCCTTGAACGCCTCGAGTTCCTCGTTCGAGCCCCAGCTCGACACGAGCGCGACCGGATGCCTGGAGGCGCTGAGCAGGCGCCGGGCCGAGTCGATGGCCGCGGCCAGGTCGACCGCGACGCCTTTCTGCATCGCCTGTTCCGCGCGCGGGCGCTCGAAGATCTGCGCCAGGTCGCGTCCCTTGTTGCAGATCCACAGGCCATTGACCTCGCGGTTCTCGAGCGGTGTCACGCGCTCGATGGCGACGTTGCGGCGCGGGTCGAGCGCGTGCAGCTTCCACTCGGGCTTGCGGTGCCAGATCTGCACCGTGCAACCGCGGGCGCAGCCCGGGCAGACCGACCGGGTGGGCTTGAGATACCAGACCCGGGCCCGGTACAGGAATGGCCGCGAGAGCAGGGCCCCTACCGGACAGAGGTCGACGATGTTGTCCGAATAGGGGTCGGCGTCGAGCGGGTGATCCTCGGCGCCGCGGACCATGGCGGTGTCGCCCCGCTGCACGATGCCGAGCGCGTACGACTTCGATATTTCCCGGGTGAAGCGCACGCAGCGCGAGCAGAGGATGCAGCGCTCGTTGTCGAGGATGATGCGCTCGGAGAGCGGGTGGAACTTCGTCGCCCGCACCTTGGCGTCCCGCGACAGGGAGGGGGAGCCGTTGAACTTGTAGTGATAGTCCTGCAGCTTGCACTCGCCGGCCTTGTCGCAGATGCCGCAGTCGACCGGGTGATTGAGCGTCAACAGCTGCATGATCGACTTGCGGTACTCCTTGACCACGTCGGAGTCGGTGAGAACGCGCAGGCCCTCCACCGCGGGCATGTTGCAGGCGATTTCCGCCCAGCTGCGGCCTTCGACCTGGACCGCGCAGATGCGGCAGTTGCCCGCCACCGACAGCTCCGGATGCCAGCAGAAGTTTGGAATATAGAAGCCGTTCGCCAGCGCCGCCTGCAGGATGCTCTGGTCGCGCTCGGCCTGGACCGGCTGCCCGTTTATGAAGATCTGGGGCATTCCAGGGTTCCGTTGCAGCGCGAGCGCTTGTGTTCGATGTAATACTCGAACTCGTCGCGAAACTTTTTCAGGATTCCGCTCGTCGCGTAGCCGGCGGCATCGCCCATCCCGCAGATGGTCGTGCCGTCGTTCCAGGCCGAAATCTGGTTCAGGCGCTCGATATCCTCCGGCCGCCCCTCGCCGGCGACGATGCGGTCGATGATGCGATGCAGCCAGCCCATGCCCTCGCGGCAGGGCGTGCATTGCCCGCAGGACTCATGGTGGTAGAAGCGCAGCAGCACCTGCAGCAGGCGCACCATGCAGGTGCCCTCGGCGATGACGACCATCCCGCCGGAGCCCATCGAGGAGCCGGCGGAGGCGAGCGACTTGTTATCGAGGGTGAGCGGCCCGATGTCGCTCCCGGTCAGCACCTTGGTCGAGATGCCGCCCGGGATGACCCCCTTGAGCGCCCGGCCGCCGAGGACGCCGCCGCAATCCTCGTGGATGAACTTGGCGAAGGGGTAGCCGATCTCGACCTCATAGACGCCCGGGCGGGCGATGTGGCCGGAGATCGAGATCAGGCGCGTGCCGGGCTCCTTTTCCGTCCCTACCTTGCTGTACGCCGCGCCACCGTGGGCGATGATCCAGGCGATGTTGGACAGCGTCTCGACGTTGTTGATGACGGTGGGCTTCTGGTACAGGCCACGCACGGTCAGCCGCGGCGGCCGGTTGCGCGGGTATCCCCGCTTGCCCTCGATCGAGGTGATCAGGGCCGAGGCTTCGCCGCACACGTAGGAACCGGCGCCGCGGTAGATCACCAGGTCGCAGGCAAAGTCGGTGCCGAGAATGCCCTGGCCGAAATAGCCCTCCGCGTAGGCTTCCTCCACCGCGGCGGCGAGGCGGCGATACGGCTGATCGAATTCGCCGCGGATGTAGACGAAGGCGTGGCGCACCTGCAGCGCGTAGGCCGCGATGAGCATCGACTCGAGCAGCAAATGCGGCGCGTGTTCCAGGATCCAGCGATCCTTGAAGGTTCCGGGCTCGCCCTCGTCGGCGTTGGCGCAGAGGTAGTGCGGCTGGCCATCGTTCGGATTCACGACCGCCCACTTGCGGCCCATTGGAAAGGCGGCGCCGCCGCGTCCCTGGATGCCAGAGGCGTTGACTTCGGCGGCAACCTGCTCGGGCTTCATCTGCCGCAGCGCCTTTTCCAGCGAAGCGTAGCCGCCGCGCGCGCGGTACTCGGCGAGCGTGTGCGAGGTCGCCGTAACCGGGAAGGTCATCAGGAGCTTGGTGTTTGCCATGCTAGCGCAGCGCCCCGATGAGCGCGTCGATCTTCTCCGGCGTCATGCTCTCGTGGTAGGTGCCGTCAACCATCACTACCGGCGCAGTGCCACAGGCGGCCAGGCACTCGACGGTCGACAGCGTGAAGCGTCCGTCCGCTGTGGTCTCGCCCGGCGCGATCCCGAGCTTCCGGCTCAGATGGTCGAGGATTCGCTCCGCGCCCAGCAGCGAGCACGACAGGTTGCGGCAGGCCTGGATGTGGCAGCGGCCGATGGGCTTGCGCCGCAGCTGGCCATAGAAGCTCAGCACCTCCTCGACCTGGATGCGCGGCACGCCGAGGTAGTCGACCAGGCCGTCGATGTCGCTGTCGGCGACATAGCCGCGGTCTTCCTGGATGCGGCGCAGGCACGGCAACACCAGCGACGAGGCAAAAGTCGCCGGAAAGCGCGCCCGCAGCTGCTCGAATTCCGGAATCAGGTGCTGCATCGATTGCTCACCGGCGGATCATCGGTCACATTCGCCGCCAATCATGTTCACCGAGCCGAAGGTCGGGATGATGTCGGCGAGCTGGTAGCCTTCGAGCATCCGGGCCATGCCGCCCATGTGCACGAAGCTGGGCGCGCGCACGTGCAGCTTGTACGGCGTTCCGCCACCGGTGCTCACCAGGTAGAACCCGAGCTCGCCGTTGGGCGCCTCGTGCGCCGCGTAGACCTCGCCGGGCGGGACGTCCGGTCCGTCCATGATCAGCTTGAAGTGGTTGATCAGCGATTCGATTTCCGTGTACACGAGCCGCTTTTCGGGCAGGGTGCAGCGGCGGTCGTCGACGTTGAGCGGGCCTTGCGGAAGCAGATCGATCAGCTGCCGGATCATGTATACCGATTCGTCCATCTCCCGCATACGCACGTAGTAGCGGTCGTAGTTGTCGCCCTTGATGCCGACCGGAACGTCGAAATCCAGTTCGGCGTACGCGAGGTAGGGAGTGTCCTTGCGCAGGTCGCGCGGCGCGCCGGTCGAACGCAGGATCGGACCGGTGAAACCCCAGTTGAGCGCATCGGCGGTCGAGAGCACGCCGACGTCGCGCATGCGGTCGATGAAAATGCGATTGCGGTCCAGGAGGCCGTGGATACGGGCCACGAACATTTCGTACTGGTCCAGGATTTCGCCCAGGCGCTTGAGCCAGCCGGAAGGCAGGTCCCGGGCAAGCCCGCCGATGCGGCCGTAGGTGTAGGTGAGCCGGGCGCCGGTCAGGTCCGCGAGGTGCTCGTAGATGTAATCGCGGATCATCACCAGGTAAAGGAACGCCGTCATCGCGCCCAGCTCCATCAGCCCTGCCGCGACGCAGGTCAGGTGGTCGGCTACGCGCGAATACTCCGACAGCAGGGTGCGGAGGTAGCGGCAACGCGGCGTGATCTCGATGCCGAGCAGCATCTCGACCGCCTCGCAGTAGGCAAAGTCGTTGACCAGCCCGGAACAGTAGTTGAGCCGGTCGACATAGGGCATGAGGTTGTGCCAGGTATGGTCCTCGCATTCCTTTTCGAAACCGCGGTGAAGATAGCCGCAGTGCACATCGACGCGCTGCACCCTTTCCCCGTCAAGCTCGGCGATGAGCTGGACCGTGCCATGCGTGGCCGGGTGCGACGGGCCGATGCTGACGACGATCGCCTCATCGCGCGCGCCGCGCTCGAAGGCGGGGCGGATCGGATTGCGCAGCGGGGCGTTGACTCGGGTATCCACGGTCGATCTCGTCAGGCTCGATACGAGACCAGGGGCTGTTCCTGGTCCTTGCGATAGTCCTTGCGCAGCGGGTGCCCCACGAAACCCTCGTAGAGCAGGATCGGTCGCAGGTCCGGGTTACCGCGAAAGACGATGCCGTACATGTCGTGGCATTCGCGCTCCATGAAGTGCGCCGAACCGTAGACCGATACCAGCGAATCGACCACCGGCTCCGACTCCGGGACTGCGGTCTTCAGCCGGACCCGCATGCGGTGAGACGTGGAATAAAAGTGATAGACGACATCAAAACGCGGTACCCGCTGCGGCCAGTCGACCGCGGTCACGTCGAGGAAAATATCGAACCCGAACTCCGCCGCCAGCCGGCGGGCGCCGGGGAGCACGGCGGCAGGGGGGATGGTGAACACGAGCATGCCGTGGGACAGGCTCGCCTCGCCACCTGCGAGCACGAGCTCGCGCTGCAGGAGATCGACGATCGGCGCGGCCATGATCAGAAGCTCTCGCTGATGATCGGGTGGTGCGCGTGTGCGATCCGGTCCTGCAGCTGCATGATCGCGTCGATCACCGTTTCCGGCCGCGGCGGGCACCCCGGGACGTAGACGTCAACCGGGATGATCTTGTCGATCCCTGCCACTGCCGCATAATTCTGGTAGAACCCGCCGCTGGTCGCGCACGCGCCGAACGCCATCACCCATTTCGGTTCGCACATCTGGGCGTAGACCTTGAGCAGGATCGGGGCCTGCTTATGCGTTACGGTACCGACCACCATCAGCAGGTCGGACTGGCGCGGCGAAAAGCGCGGCAGCGCGGCGCCGAAGCGGTCTGTGTCATAGGGCGTCGAGCTCACGGCCATGAACTCCATCGCGCAGCAGGCGGTGACGAACGGATACGGAAACAGCGAGAACTTGCGCGCCCACCCGACCAGCTCGTCCTTCTTGGTCGAGATGTAGTCGAGCGCGCCATGCGATGCATAGGCGGGCTGGATGGGTATCGTGCCCCGTCGCATGGCTATTCGGTCACCATATCCAGGAGGCGCGCCTGATACACGTAGAGGAGGATCAGGACGAGGAGGAACGCAAACAGGAAGAACGTGAACAGCATGAACCCGGTCAGGGGTTGCGCCCCAAGCGCCCAGATGAATAGGAACACCGTTTCCAGATCGAAGAGCATGAAGGCGATGGCGACGCCGTAGTACTTGATCGGGACCGCCTTGGTGTTGCGCGTGTCGACCGGCGTGGCGCCGCACTCGAAGGGCTCCTGCTTCAGCGCCGACAGGGCCGGCTTCGGGCCGAGGTAGCGGTTCATCACCAGCGTGACGAACACGAACCCGAGTATCGCCAGCAGGTAGAGCAGGAATGCGACGTATGGATTCATTACTGGCACGGTATCGGTCGGCTTGCGCGCGGCGAGGTTCCCGCCGTGCCGATGAGCACCGCGTCGCCCGTGCTTCGATGCCGCTTAGCCCGGTTTTGTTGCCCCAGCAGGTCGGTGCAGTCCATGGTTTCGGCACATTCGTGACCAGGCGCGGGGCATGCCATGACAACAGCACACACACTGCGGCGGGCCTTCTTGTCTACGGTTGCCATACAGTAAGCGCGCCGCATCGGTATGCGTTTGACCTGGATCAACGGTCGTGACGGGCGCCGGCGGCTTCCACCCCGAGAGCGTGATCCTGCGCAAGAAAAAGACATGCGGCGGCGTCGCACCGGGCCGTGTTGCATCCAAACGCGGCACGGAAGCGGGGCGCGAGGCGGTGTGACCCTGCGGCAGCGTTCAATGCGCCCTACGAGCCGTGGCGCATCCAGATCGCGTCTTCCTGCTCGAGTTCCTCGAGGCGAGTCTCGAGATCGGCCACCGTGCCGTCGAGCTCCGGCAGCAGGACGTCCTGCAACGCGTGGGCACGGCGCACGGAGCGCCGGTACTCGAGCGACAAGCGCGCGAGATTGCCGGCAACGGCGGCGAGCGGGGCGGCGCTGTCCAGCAATGCGGCAAAGGCGCGGCGGCAGGTTTCAGCTTCCGGGGAGGCGTCGACCGCGGGCGCCGCCGCCAGCGCTTCGGCGCGCAGGGACGCGTCCTGCAGCCGCACCCCCATCAGCGTGCGCGATTCGCGCTGCAGCTGCGCCCCGGACAGGTCCGCCGCCGGATAGACCTGCAATCCGTGCAGCCCGTGGCGCGCGACGCCGGCTTGAAGCGCGGCGACGGCCGCGGCGTAGGAGGCAAGGAAGCGTCGCCGCAACGCGTCGTGGCGGGCGAGCTCGCGCAGGATCTCGGCCGCGATCAGCAGACACTTTTCATCGAGGAAGACGTAACCGTCGCGCATCGCCCGACGCTCGTCCTTGAGCTCGAGCACGACGCTGCGGGTCGGTGTGAGGTCGCTCACCCGGCCACCTCCTCCCCGGCCGCCTGGCCTGGCGGCAGTCTGCCCTTGCGCCCGGACAGATGCGCGTCGATCTGCGCGTCGGAAAGACGCGACAGCTCGCTTACCGGCAACCCGGCGAGAAGCGCCCAGCCGGTTTCCATGCTTTGCGCGAACGTGCGCGGTCCATCCTGCGCCACCACCTTCGCCTCGAAGGCCGCGCCGAACGCCAGATAGCGACGGTCCGTGTCGGCCAGGCCTTCCTCGCCGACGACGCTCGCCAGGACGCGGGCCTGCACCGCGCGCGCATAGGCGGCGTAGAGCTGACTGGCCAGCGCGGGATGGTCGGGATGGGTGTAGTTGCCGCCGGTGCCGTCCTTCATCAAACGCGACAGCGACGGCAGCACGTTGACCGGCGGGTAGAGGCCGCGCCGATCAAGGTCGCGCGACAGCACGATCTGGCCCTCGGTGATGTAACCGGTAAGGTCCGGGATCGGATGACCGATATCGTCGGCCGGCATGGTGAGAATCGACAGCTGGGTAAGTGTCCCCGGCTGGTTGCGCAGGCAGCCCGCGCGCTCGAATAGGGTGGCGAGGTCGGAGTACATGTAACCGGGAAAGCCCTTGCGACTCGGGATCTCGCCCTTCGAAGAGGAGACTTCGCGCAGCGCCTCGGCGTAGTTCGTCATATCGGTGAGAATCACCAGCACGTGCTTGCCACAAACGAACGCGAGGTACTCGGCGGCGGTGAGCGCGAAGCGCGGCGTGAGCAGGCGCTGCGTCGATGAATCGCTGGCCAGGTTGAGGAACAGGGCGGTGCGCTCGAGCGCGCCACCCTGCTCGAGGCTGCGCCGGAAATACTCGGCGCTGTCGTAGGGCAAGCCGATGCCGGCGAACACGATGGCAAACTCGCCGCTTGCCGCGGAGGTGAGCCGCGCGTGGGTCGCGATGTCGACCGCCAGCCGGTCGTGGGGCAGGCCGCCGCCGGAAAACAGCGGCAGCTTCTGCCCGCGCACGAGGCTGTTCATCAGGTCGAGCGTGGTGACACCCGTTTCGATGAAATCGCGGGGCATCGCCCGCGCGGCCGGATTGATTGGCAGGCCATCGATGCGCAGGCGCTCGCGGGCGGCGAGCGGTGGGCCGCCGTCGATCACCTGGCCGACGCCATTGAACACCCGCCCGAGCATCGACGGCGAAACGCCGAACGACATGGGCTCGCCGAAAAAGCGCACGACCGTTGCGGCAAGGGTCAGCCCCGAAGTGTTCTCCAGGACCTCGATGGTCATGAGCTCGTCGTCGATGGCGGCAATTCGTCCCAGCCGCACGCGGCCGTCGACGCCGCGCACTTCGACCGCATCGTGCAGGCCGACGTCGAGCGTGCGGCGCAGAAACAGCAGCGGGCCGTCGAGGCGCGTCGCGGCGTTTTCAGCTGTGACTCGCATCGTCTGCTCCTGACCGTTCGCCGAGTGCGGCAAATTCCCGCTCGAATGCCGCCTGCAGGGCGTCGAAGCGCTCGAGCTCGTCGTTGGCAATGTCCTCGCCCAATCGCTGCAGCGGCCGCACGCACGCCATCTGGGCGATTTGCACCGGCGTCGCACCGCCGGCGAGGGCGTGCTCGGCGAGATCGAAGTAGCGCTCGAGCAGGCCCATCATCGCCGCCTGCCGCGCCGGCGCACACACGCGATCGATGGCCGAGAACGCCGATTGCCGCAGGAACGCGTCGTTGACCAGCCCAGCGCAGAACAGCGTGAGCTGCTGGCGCACCGGCAGCGCGTCCTTGCCAATGATTCGCGCCATGCGTTCCAGGCGCGCCTCCTCGTCGAGCAGGGTGAGGAATCGCGTGCGCAGCGCGAGCCAGCGGTCGTTACCCTGGGCGGCCCACCACGGCGCGAAACTGCGCGCGTCCTCGGCGTAGGACTGCAGGGGGTGGATCGCGGGATAGAACCGAGCTTGGGCGCGCTTGACGTCGAGCGCCCAGTAGGCTTTGACGTAGCGCTTGGTGTGCGCCGTGACCGGCTCGGAAAAGTCACCCGAAGGCGGACTGATCGCGCCGATCACGGTCACCGAGCCGGTGCCGCCGCAAAGCGGCTCGACTAACGCCGCCCGCTCGTAGAAGTCGGCCAGTCGCGACGACAGGTATGCCGGATACCCGCCCTCGCCAGGCAACTCGCCGAAGCGGCCGGACACCTCGCGCAAAGCCTCGGCCCAGCGCGAGGTCGAATCGGCCATCAACGCCACGTGCAGGCGCTGGTCGCGAAAGTATTCGGCCACGGTCGCGGCGCAATAGATCGAGGCCTCGCGCGCGGCGACCGGCATGTTCGAGGTGTTGGCGATGATGACCGTGCGCTCCATCAGCGGCCGGTCGCTGCGCGGATCGCTCAAGCGCGGGAACTCGTCGAGCACCCCGGCCATCTCGTTGCCGCGTTCGCCGCAGCCGAGATAGACGATGACGTCGGCATTGCAGCCTTTGGCCAGCGCTTCGAGCAGGACCGTCTTGCCCGTTCCGAAGCCACCGGGGATGGTCGCTCTGCCGCCCTGCGCGACCGGGAAGAGACTGTCGAGGATGCGCTGGCCGGTGACCAGCGGCGCGGTCGCGGGCAGGCGCGCGGCGACCGGACGCGGAACGCGCACCGGCCACACCTGGGTCATGGTGAGAGCGTGCTCGCGTCCGGCGGCGTCGCGTGCCGTGGCGAGCACCGCGTCTTCGGCGTATTCGCCGGCGCCGACGATGGCGAGGATCTCACCGCTGACATGCGGTGGTGCGAGGCAAGCCTGCGGCCGCCCGGTGGCCGCCTTCACTTCGCCTATGACCGCCCCACCACGAATCATGTCGCCGCGTGCCAGGCGTGGAGAGAAGGCGAAGGTTCCCGGCTCCGCGTGGCGCATTCCCGGCCGCACGAAGGCCGAGTCGGCGCCAGCGAGCGGGCGCAGCAGCCCGTCGAAGATGTGGCCGAGCAATCCGGGTCCGAGACGGATCGTAAGCGGCAGGCCGTCGCCCTCGACCACGGCACCGGGCTTGAGCCCGGTCGTGTCCTCGTAGACCTGCACCACGATCTGGTCGCCATCCAGACGCACCACTTCGCCAAGCAGCGCGTTGTCGCCGACGCGAACCGACTCGCGCAACGCGAACGGGCCCGTGGCGAGCGCGTGCAACACCGGCCCGGCGATCCAGCGGATCGTGGCACGGCTCACTGCTCTTGCTCCAAGTGCCGCAGCAGGCCGGCGCCGATCTCGGAGCGGTCGGCGAGCAGGCCCTCGAGCGTGCCGTCGATCACAACCCGGCCGGCCGCGACCTTGAGGCCGGCCTGAATCGAGCCATCGGCGACCACCTGCCGCGGAGTGCCGAGCTGCGCTTGCAGCGCTCCCGAGATGGCAGCGCGCTCCTCGTCGGGCCATCCGGCCGCGTGCACGATCCGCCAGCTGCCACCGGGGAGGGCGGCGCGGGCTGCGGCGATGACCTTTTCCGCCCAGGCGCGTCGCGCCGGACCCTGCTGCCAGCGGGCGCACAGCGCGGCGGGCAGCCGCAGCCACCCGGCCGCAACCAGTGCCGCCGCGCTCCGCTGGTCGTGCAGGCGGCGGTGGGTCTGCAGTTGCGCTCCCGCAGCCGCCAGCCGCGCCGAGCGGCGCTCGCGTTCTTCCGTGAAGGCGCTGCGCATCCGGGCTCGAGCCTCGGCATGGGCCGTTGCAAGCGTAGCCGCGGCGGCCGCACGCGCCTCGGCCACGATCGCGTCGCAGCGCAGCGCGCGATCGGCCTCGACCAGGTCGAGCAGCGCCTGCTCCCGCGCGGCAAGTGTCATCGCACGACGTCCAGCCCAAGCTGCCGGCGCAGGCGCTGGGCCGGATCGGGCAGGGGCACGGCCCCATGCAGATCGGGAACGATGAGCGTGAGCGGGGTGAGCGCGGTCTGCGCAGTTTCGATATCGCGGGCCGCGATCCTTGCCGCGGTCGCGGCGGAGACGAGCACCAACGCCGCGCTGCCGCGCGCCGTCGCCAGTGCGGCTGCTTCCTCGCCCGGGCGCGGGACGATCACGGTGGCGCCGGCGAGCCGGAAACCGGCTGCGCTCGCTTCGTCCCCGATGTAGGCGGCGACCACCATCAGCCGAGGCGATTCAGGATCAGGATCGACACGATCAGGCCGTAGATAGCGATGCCCTCCGCCAGGCCGACGAAGATCAGCAGGCGCCCGAAGAGCTCGGGCTTTTCGGCCAGCGCGCCGATCGCTGCGGCGCCTACCTTGGCCACGGCAAACCCCGCGCCCAGTGCCGCGAACGCGGTAGCGAGCGCCGCGGCAAGCAGGCCGAAGCTCGCCGCGTCGCCTGAGAGCGCGGCGCCCGGACCCGGCGTGGCGGCGGCCCGGGCCGCCGGTGCGCCGACGAGCAGCACCGTGGCGCCGACTGCGAGCACGGCCGCCACGGCGGTCAACGCAATCACGAATGTGGCCGAATTTTTTTTCATTCAATGCTCCTGCGCAAGTGAAGGCGGGGCCGGCACGGGGCGGAACACGCGTCCCTGCGCGACCAGAAAGCGAGTGAAGAATTCGAACAGCACGAGCCGTGTCGTCTGAATGGAGACAACCATTGCCTCCAGCACCAGCACGACCACATTGCCCAGTACGAGCACGGCGGCCCTCGCGGCCATGCTGCCGCTGGCCTCCATCAGCGCGGCGATCGCCGCCGAAAGCCCCGCGTGCGCGAGCGCGAAGGCGCCCACGCGCGCGAAGGACAGGGTGTTGATCAGGATCTGGAACGTTCGCTCCACGAGTTCCGCCATCGCGATCAGTGCGGCCGCCAGCTTGCGTCCGGTAATGGCGCGGCCCAGGCAGAAGGCGACCGCGGCGCCAACGGCCACAGCGAACGCGCCCGGATGCAGGATGCCGACGAGGAGCGCGACGTAGACGACCGCGAGCCATACCTCGCTGCAGAACCAGCCTCGCAGCTCGTGCCGCCAATAGGCCTCCGTCGCGCTCAGCAGCAAGCCGATGGTCAGCAGCACGGCTGCGCCGTAGAGCGGCACCACCAGCACGGTGAGCGGATCGGCGAGCGGGTCGACCCACAGCGGCGCGAGCAGGCCGCGGAGACTGAACACGCTGCCGAAGAGCAGGCCGAAGCAGCTCGCCGCGATGCCGCCGGAGATGAACAGCCGCGCCAGCGGCCAGCGCCTGCGCAGCAGAAAACCCGCCCCCGCGATGACCAGCCCCTGGCCGACGTCGCCGAACATGTAGCCGAACATCAGCGGCACGACGATGGCGAGCAGCGTAGTCGGATCGGCTTCGTTGCGCGCAGGGATCCCCAAGGCGCGGATAAACACCTCGAACGGACGCGCCCAGCGAGGGTTGGAGAGGATCAGTGGCGGCGTCGAGCTTTGCGGCGACGGGGGATAGTGGAGGATGGCACGCGCGCCCGAGTGCTCGAGCGCGGCTGCAAGCCGATCACCGGACAACTCGCTGGTCCATCCGGTGATCCGGCAGAACAGCCCGGCCGATTCGAACACGGGCACGTTCTGGATCACCCACTGCAGGTGGCCCGCGTCGCCGAGCGCAGCGGGCAGCCGATGGCGCTCGTGCAACGCGCCGAGGGTGGTTTTCAGCTCCGCTTCCTGGCGCTCCAGCGCGCCGAGCTGGGCAGCAATGTCGGCCGCGTTCTCCCCAGCGTCGGCATGCAGCCAACCCGGCAGCGCATAGGACGTTCCCTTGAACGCGGCCACCTGCGTCGCCAGCGGCTGCAACGCCGCGGCGCTGCCGACTGCGAGCACGTGCAGCCGCCCGTCGACGACAAATTGGCGTACGAGCGCTTCGGGCGCAAGTTTCGGCCCGGCCTCGGGTGGAAATATGAACAGGCGCGCTTGGGCAAGTGGACCGGCCGCGGCCAGCTGCGAGAAATCGATGGACGACCCGGCCAGCGCGCCGAGCACCTTTTGCCACAATTGCAGTTCAATGCGCTCCGCTGCAACCCGCTGCAGCTGTGCGATCACCGGCTCAGCTCCCTGCGCCCAGGCATAGACCCGGGTCAGAGAGCGCGCGAGCACTTCCGCAGGCGGCTCCGTGAACGCATGTGGCGCGCCTCTCGCCTTGGGCCAGTAGACGTGGTAGCGCCGTGTGCACTCGGCGAATTGCTGCAGCCGCGGCCACACGTCGGCACCCAGCGAGCTCTGCGCCACGTCTGGTTTTGCCTCGAACTCGACGGTGCCGCCTGCAGCGAGTGCCTCAAGCACCAGCACGGTGTCATCCCGTGCGGCAAGGATTTCAAACCAGCGCGCGGGTTCCGGCCGGATCATGCGGCAAGAATGAATTTCGGAAAAAGCGCGCGGCGCAGAAGCTCGCCACGCAGGCGTTCGAGGTCGAGCGCGCACAGCGCGAGGAATATGAACGCCGCCGCCGGACTCAGGGTCGCGCGGCGCATCCGCACCAGGAGCACCGCCGCCAGGCCGCGCCGATGCGTGGCTCCGGTGGCGAACCAAGCCGGCGCAAGGGCCGCGCGATGTGCGCTCAGCACCCGAACCAGCGTGTCAAGGAGCTCGGTATCGATGAATGCGCCACGGGGGATGCGGCGCGCCCATTCCTCGCGCCAGGCATGCAGCATCCCGTCCGGGTCGCTCCACGTTGCCGCGAGCGGTGCGATCCGGGCGAGAGCAGCCGGTCCGGCATGCATCCCGGAGAGTTCCCGGTAAACCGGGTCTTCCCGCATCCAGGGCAATACTTCACCGTTGCGCGCCAGGTATTGCAATACGGGGAGGTCCGGGAGCACGGCTGTCCACTCCACCGCCGGCTGCCACGCGACGGGCATCCAGCTCGCCACCTCGCGCGTCAGCGCCCGCCATTGCGCAAGGAGCAACGCTTCGATCGCGTGCGGCCCGGCGTCGGCCGTCATGCCGTCGAGCCAGCGCCGAAACGCGGGCTGACGTGCCGCCTCGAGCAGGGCCGGCAACTCGCGGATGAGTTCGATCGAGCGCCACGCCACTTCGTCGGGACGTTCGCCCAGCCGGGCGCAGATACGCGCCCAGGCATACGCGAGGTCGCCCTCGCGTGTCATCGCACCGTCCCTCCCGTGAGCTCGGCGGCGAGTGCCGCAACCGCGCGTTCGAGGCGGTCGAGCTCGTCGGCCGCTAAAGGCTGCCCAGCATCCTGTGCCGCGGCTTGAGCATCGATGGCCTCGACCTCGGCGGCGAGGCGTGCAGCGAATGCTGCGCGGACAGCGCGAATGCGCCGCTCGGTTCGCTCGCCGAGCGCGCGCGCCGCGGCCCGCGCACTTTCGTTCACTGCCACAGCCACGTGCCGCGCCTGCGCAATCGCCTCGCGCGCATCGCGCTCTGCGCTCAAGACGCGAGTGATCGCGGCCTCGGCGCTGGCCTCGGTAGGCGGTTCGATGGTGGACATGGCGAAATCCATCGCGACTGGGTCAGCGCGGCGTCTGCTGCACCCACACCGTTGCCTGGGAACGCGGGGAGGGCGGCGGTCGCAAAATTCGCCGCGGTCCAGGGCCTCATCGTGGCTCGGGCGCGACACAATCGACTTGATCTAGGTCATGGCGCAGGTGATCAGTGCGCTAACAGGCCGGTCCGGCCGGGGGTGCGCATTCGCATGCGTGCCCGCGGCGGCACCGTCCCGATGCGTTGCGCCGCGGTTTTGCCTCGGGCGGATTGTCGAGGAGTTGGTCGCGTACGAAGAACCACGGCGCCCCGCGGCGACGCCAGGCGCAGCGTGCGCCGCGCGCGCAGTCCGTGGTCAAGGACGCTTGTACAGAAACTGCACCTCGACTGGCTTGACCGCGCCAGGCCGGGAAATGCGTACGGTGATCTTGTAGGTGCCCGCGTCGGGCATGGCAAAGTAGTTGCCGTAGGTCAGCGCACCGGCCATGGTTATTCCCTGCAGCGTCTTTTCCGAGCTCGCTTCGGCCGTTCCCACGACCCTTGCCCGTACCGTGGCATCGGTAATGCGCCCGCCGCCCTTCGCCTCGAACAGGGCGATCGTTACGTAGTATTCGCCCGGGCCCGGCGGCGCGGCGCCGTAAACGCTGACCGGGTAATCCTTTTGCTGCTCGCGAATGGTGGCCGAGGAGACGACCCCCAGATAAGCAGTAACGCCTTCGACGACCTGGTAATCCTGATCGGTGGCGACCGGAGCGCTCGGGGCGGGCTTGTTTACGGCTCCAGCATTGACAAGAAAGATCACCGCGCTGCGAATTTCGGGATCGGTGAGATCGGCCATGCCACCACGGGCCGGCATGCCTCCATGGCCATTGATGGCGGAGCGGACCACGTTGTCGAGCCCCTGCTTGAGCCGCGGTACCCACGCCGCCTGATCCCCGATCTTCGGCGCACCGCCGACCCCCGTTTCGTGACATTTTGCGCACTGCGCCTGGACGATTTGCTCGCCGGTGCGCGCGCTCGGCGGACTGGCCTTGTCGATAGGCTCGCTCCAGTGGCCACCCGATTGGTTGACCATGTAGGTGATCGCCCGCTCGATCTCGAAATCGCTGAGACCCGGATTGCCGCCGTGCGATGGCATCTGCCGGATACCATTGAGCGCGTTCTGGGTCAGGCTGGTGAGGCCCTGCGATGAGAGCTTGCTCCAGGCGTTCTTGTCGCCGATTTTCGGTGCGCCCTTGGCGCCGGTGCCATGGCAGGCGGCGCACACGGTCTCCACCACCTCCTTGCCGCTTTTTGCCGCAGGGGCCGCAAGCACCTGCGACTGGATCATCGACAGTGCGATCGCCGCGGCCAGCGCGCCCAGCAGTTGCAGGCGTGGCCTGTGGATGAACGAAGCCCTCTGGCAGCGCCCTGCGTCAATGCCAAGCATCGGATGCTCCTCCCGCTCCCATGATTACGTAACGTACTCTCGCACAATGCCGCGCGGTACGACCCTCAGGGGCGCCTCCAGCTTCGTGCAAATCACGAACCAAGTCAAAAAGCCGGCTCGCGTCGGCTTTTCGGTGTGCCGGCGTCGAAAGCTACTTCAGTGTCAGGACCCAGTCGATGACCTTCTTGACGTCGTCCTCGGGCGCCTTGACCGACGCGTGTACCTTGGCCGCCTTCCACGCAGTGTAAACGTCTGCATCGGACTTGCCCTTGAACTTCGCAGCGACTTCCTTGAACGCCGGCCCCACCTTCTTGGTGTCCACGGCATGACAGTTCAGGCAGCCCGACTTCTTGGCCAAATCCTCTTCCCCTGCTGCTTTCGCCGCACCGCCGGCCACCATGCCGACGGCCATTGCCACTGCGATTACGATCGCCTTCATTCTGCCTCCTGGTTGGATATTTACTGCGCTTCGGAACACGTTTACTTCGCCACGACTGCGTGGATAACCCCTGTCTACGGCGCCAGGTCCTGGTTTCCAGTCAAACAGCGAGGATTCTATGCCAACTCCGGTGCGGCGAGTTGATGCAGATCAACACCCTGCGCGCCGAAATGGCGTAACCAGCAAAGGCAGCTGCCAAGTCATACGGCATGCAATGCATAACGGGTGGCCGCGGGGAGCCCGACAGCGCGCGAGGAGAGGTCGATGAAACGCAGCACACAGATCATTCATGTGATGGCATTTACGCTCATCGCGGGCGCAACCGGCGTGGGATATTCTGCCAGCGCGCCAGCCCAGCCCGCCCGGGTCACGCCCGGCAGCGGGGCCGATCTGCGTGCTGTGTATGCCACCGCGGCCGATGTGGCGGAAGGCAAGCGCCTGGCCGATGCCTCATGCGCTGGCTGCCACGGCGCGAACGGGATCAGCACCATGAAGGGCGTGCCGCACCTCGCGGGCCAGCGCCCAGGTTATCTCTACCTCGAGCTGCGCGCCTACCAGTCCGGTGCGCGCAAAGACAGCGTGATGAAGGGCGTCGTCCAGTTTCTGAAGGATGACGCACTCGTCGACGTAGCGGCCTACTATGCGAGCCTCGATCCTGCGCCACCCGGGGCAACCGGCGCCGGCAAGCCGGCCGCGACGGCGCTCGACCCGCTGCAGGCTGGCAAGACTGCGGCGGCCTCCTGCGCAGGTTGTCACGAGGACACCGGCATAAGCAAGACGCCCGGCACGCCGAGTCTCGCCGGGCTGGATCCGAAATATCTTGTCGCGGCGATGAAAGCCTACAAGAGCGGCCAACGCAAGAATGACGTAATGAAATCGATGCTCGCGACAGTCACGGACGCGGATCTCGGCAACATTGCGTTTTACTTCGCGCTGCAAAAGCCCGGCCGGGCACAAACCCCGGCGGCCGGCGACCAGGCAGCGGGCAAGACGGCTGCGGCCGCCTGCGCTGGGTGCCATGGCGACAATGGCGTAAGCAGGAGTCCTGCGGTTCCAAGCCTCGCCGGCCAGGATGCGCAGTATTTTGCGGTCGCGCTTCTGGCCTACAAGAACGGGGCGCGCAGCGATGAAATAATGACCAGCCCGGCGCTTAGCCTCGACGAGGCTGCGGCCAAGGATCTGGCCGCCTTTTACGCCAACCAGCAGCCGCAACCACCAAACGTACGCAAGCCCCTGAGCGTGGCTGATTGGGTGCAAAGATGCGACCGCTGTCACGGAGTCAGCGGCAACAGCACGGACCCGCGTTTGCCTGCGCTGGCAGCCCAGCGCATGGATTACCTGGAAAAGGTGTTGCAAGCCTATCGCAGCGGCGAGCGCAAGAGCCCGCAGATGGCCGCCATGTCGGAAATGCTGACCGAGGCGGACGTCGAGGCCCTCGCGGCCTACTACACGCGCCAGAAGGCGCGTGCGGTCGTGTACGTAACGCTGCCGCCCAAGTGAGTCGGCGCAGCGAGAGCCTCGTGCCCCGTCACGCAATCATGACCCAGCGTGCCGGGCCAACATCAAGGGCGGAGCGCCGGGACGTGGCCTGCGCCGCAGCCGAAAGTCCTAGCCAGCATGACCGGAGCCAAGCATGAGTGACGTCGCACTGCATCGCTACTATCGCCATTACTCCGAGTTGCCCTACAGCCAGCGGGTCCTGTACACCTCGACTCTGGTCGTCATCGGGCTCGCTTACGTGTTCGCCCTGATCAACCTGTTTCACACCTACGCCGGGCGCGCGGGAGGCAACCCGTTCATGGTTTCATACAAGGACATCCTGACCGCCTACACCGGCAGCGGCAAGGGCTCGCGCCTTGAATCGGCACTGCGCGGACCGATGTCGAACATGCTGCCCGCCGAGGAGATGAACACCCTGATTACGTGGGTGCAGGAGGGCGCGAATCGGGCCAAATACGATGCGGACATCAAGCCGCTGATCGACCAGCGCTGCATGCTTTGCCACGATGGCAGCAACCCGCATCTTCCGAACCTGAACGGATACGAAAACCTGCAGAAGGTCGCTGTCCAGGATACCGGCACCGACGTTTTCACGCTGGTTCGTGTATCGCACATTCACCTGTTCGGACTCACGTTCGTGTTCTTTGTCATGGGGCTGATGTTCAGCCATGCTTATCTGCGCCCGGTTTGGTTCAAGTGCACGATCATCGCGCTTCCATTCTTCGCGGTGATCGTGGACATCGGGTCGTGGTACCTGACCAAGCTGTACCATCCATTTGCCTGGCTGGTGTTGTTGTCCGGGGGCCTGATGGGAATCTGCTTCGCCTTCATGTGGGTCGTGACCATGTATCAGCTGTGGCTCGCCGCGCCGCCACCGCCTGTGCTGCAGAGAGAGGGCGCGGATACTCCCGGCGTAGGTTGAGCGGCGGCTGGCCGCCAGAGCGCCCCGCCCGCCAGCCGCAGCGCCGGCTAGGCATTCGCGCTGCGTCGTGGCTGTTGTTTGCGCGCCACATACTCGGCGCTCCTTAGGGCTGGCTGAGGCCCAAGTTCGGGGATATTGATCTAAGTCAACGATCCGAATCGCCGTCGCGCTTAGCGTTTCTCTAGTTTGGCGCTGGATGGACAGCCTTTTAGCGTCATTGCGTCGCGGGTGACAACCGGGTCGCATCGGCGGTATCTTGTGCGACAGAAGATAGGGCGAGGAGGAATCATGGCTCAGGGCGCGATCCTCAAGTTGGCCTTCGGCGTGGTCTTGCTGATGGGTGGCGTGGTGTCCGGCGTTGCGGCCAACGACCCCGCCGCCGATCGGCCCGGTTCGAGCGCAGGCAGCGCGCGGATGAATCAGCCGTATTCCGCAGAGGGGGAGAAGACCTGCCTCGCCTGCCATAATTCTCACCCGGTCGATTACATCCTCGAGACCAAGATGGCGGTCAAGGGCGATCCGCGCACGCCTTTTGGCCAGCAGGGTTGCGAATCCTGCCACGGCCCGGCCGGGGATCACGCCAACGGAAAACTGGGACCGGATGGCAACCTGATCCTGCCCCCGATTCTGTTCAGCAAACCGAACGTCCCATGGGCGGACATCTCCCCGGTTGCCGAGCGCAACTCCGTCTGCCTGGGCTGCCACGAGTCCGGACTGCGCATGAACTGGAGGGGCAGCCAGCACGAGCAAAACGATATCGCCTGTACCAATTGCCACACGGTGCACGCGAGGAAGGATCCGGTTCTGTCGAAAGCGACGCAGTTCGAAACTTGCTTCACCTGCCACAAGCAGCAGCAGTCCGAGTCGCTCGAGTACTCGCACCACCCGGTGCGCGAAGGGCGGGTCGCCTGCACCGATTGCCACAACCCGCACGGCTCGGCGGGGCCCCATCAGCTGAAGGAATTCACGGTCAACGAGACCTGCTACAACTGCCATGCCGAAAAGCGCGGGCCGTTCCTGTGGGAGCATCAGCCGGTGCGCGAGGATTGCACCAACTGCCACACGCCGCACGGCTCGAACCAGGCGCGGCTGATGCTTGAGCCGGTGAACTTCCTCTGCTCGTCCTGCCACAGCGCCCAGTCCAACAACAGCGGCGGAGCTTTCGGCGGCAAGGCTTCGATTCCGTTCCACTCGCAAACGGGCAGCACCGCCTTCAATTCCGCGCTGGCGAACCAGAGAACATGCGTCAATTGCCATTCGCAGGTCCACGGCTCGAACAGCCCCAGCGGACCTTACTTCTTCCGGTGACGCGTCGATACGAGCAGAGGAGGGGTTGACATGGTCTATCGCAAAATGCTCAAGGCCGCCCTGGTGGCAACCGCCTATCTGGCGTCGTGCGACGCATTCGCTGGCGACATGCAGTACGACAACGAGATCGGGATCGGTTTGGGGGGTGTCTTCGGTACCAACGCCAACCTGGCCGGCCGCTACACCGGCCTCAATACCACCGGCGTCGACATCGCCGGACAATTTGCCTGTTATGGCTACCCCACGGGGGGCTCTACCGACACGTGGTATTTCGACGCGACCGGCGACAACCTGATTTTCCAGACCGGCCACGGCCTCGCCGACTTTTCGTCCAACCCGGCCAGCAGCTCGAACGATCTGGTGAACAACGGCTCGCTGGCCGTGCAATGGGGCAAGCAGGGCACCTGGGACGCCGGGCTTTCCTATGACGCCATCACCTACACCGGAAACGTTATCGACTCGATCTATAACGTCAACGGCGGCCAGGCGACCCTCAATAGCGGCCTGACCCCTTGGGGTGGCGCGACCGCCACCATGCCAGGCAGCATCACCAAGTCCTCCTTGACCATCCCCGTCCTGAGTGCGACGGGCGCCATGCAGCCGGTGCAGACGGGGACCCGTCGCAACATCCTCGGCGGCGTCTTCAAGTACATCTCCGGCGACTGGACCTTAAGTGGCCTCTTCCGCCACGAGTACAAGGAAGGCTCGATGGAGGAGTCGTACTATGGGTCCTTTAGCGGGGCGGCGTTTGCCCTGCCAATCGACTACACGACCGACCGCTACGATGTGGTTGCCGCCTATGCCACGCGTGTGAATCAGCTGTCGCTGCAGTACACCTATTCGCATTTCCATGACGGCAACAGCTTCGTCAACCTTCCCTATGCGTTCACCAACGCGGCGGTACCCTATCAGCTCTCGGCGGCCTATTCGACGCCGCCCGATACCACCGCCCAATACCTCACGTTGCTGGCGGCGACCAACATGGTCCCGAACACGCGCATCAATCTGAATCTGCGCCTGGGCCTGGAAACGCAGGATGACATGTTTGCGCCGGACACCGCCGATCCCAATCCCCAGGGCGCGCCCGGATTCAGCAACCTCAACGCGGCCCTGCAGGGAACGACCGCCAATTCCCTGGACGCCCGGGCCAAGGTTATCCAGGGCAACATCAGATTGAATTCGCAACCCGCCCCCAACTGGGACGTCAATGCGTACTACGGCTACGATCGGCGCCTGGTTAGCCTCAACCAGTATCAGGTCTTTACCGGCAACACCGGCGGCGGGGGCGACACCAATTTCACCAGCTCGTCCTTCGTCGTTCCGCAGGAGTGGCTGAAACAGAACGCGGGCTTCGACGCGGGATATCGATTCGATCCCAAGACCAATACCAAGCTGACATTCGCCTACCGCTACGACGACATCGAGCGCAGCAACGCGCAGGTCGGCAGCAGCAGCAGCAACACCGAATCGCTGACCCTGTTGTCGACACTCGGGACCCTGGTCTACGGCAGGCTCGTCTACGAACACGCCGAGCGCAGCGGCAGCCTCAGCTACCTGACACCGTGGGCAAATCTGGAAGGGCCGCCGGCCAGTGCCGCCTCGCTGGCCTACTCCGGCGCCTACTACCAGGCGCCCATGACATCGAACGCGGTCAAGCTGATGACGGACTACTCGGCGTCGGAGAATTGGTCCGCCAACCTCTTCCTTCAGTACAAGGACGACAAGTACACCTATCCGCCCGCGACCGCCATCGGTTCCAACGTCCCTCCCTTTACGGGCAATGGCGCGGGCGTCAACGAAGATTACAACCTGACTGTCACGCCGAGCGTCGACTACAGGCCGCGCGAGGATGTGCGCCTGCACGCCTTCTATACGTTCGAGCGGATCTACTTCAACAACACCGGCAACGGCGCCTGCTCAACGGCCGCCCAGGCGGCCACCCCAGGCTGCCTGGGAAGCGCCGGTTACTTCCAGAACAAGTACACCAGCAACGTCAACACCATCGGTCTGGGCGGCGACTGGAAGGTCAACGACAATCTGAACCTGGCGCTCGAATACACCTACGCCTACGGGGCCGTGATGTTCGGCCAGTACAACGGCGTCTTTGTGGCTGCTCCGACCCTGTCCTACCAGAACGTGAGCAGCTCTCCCGACATCAATTCGACGATGAACAGCCTCAGGGTGACCGCGGTCTACAGGCTGACCGCGCAAATGGAATTGCTGGGCCAGGCGACCTGGAGCTACTACCGCGACAACAACTGGTACGACACCGCGGCGTCGATCCAGGGTGCCGGCAGCAACAACGTCTCGATCCTGACTCCGGGCTACGGTTCGCCAAACTACAACGTGGGATCGGTCCTGGTCGGAGTGAAATATCACTTCTAATCCCGGCTCGCGAATTGAAGCGAAGCGATAGGGCATGAGCGAAGGGGGCTCCGGCCCTGGGCCACGGGGAATGGCCGACGTATCCTGGCGCACGGTCCGTTCGGACGGCGCGGGTTCCTCCCGCGCCGGCGTTTCTTTCGCTGGCTCGGCCGGGAGAAATCAGTATTTTCCGTGCTGCTTGTAGATATAGTTGGTCAGCTCGACCGACTGCATCGACAAACGCCGTTGAATCTGGTGCACGGTGCGGATGATCGCGCGCATCACCCGGTAGACGAGTTCCGGATGCTGCGGCAACAGCGCTTCGAGCTTCTCGCGTTCGAGGCCGAACACGCGAGTCGGGCCGATCGCGATCAGCGATGCGTAATGGGGGGTCTGGTCGATGAAACTCAGCTCCCCTACGAGGTCGCCCTGGTTGAGCGCAAACAGGGTCAACGTCTCGGCCGTGCCGGCGTTCTTGATCACGCCGAGGGCGCCTCGGACGATGACGTAAAGATGGTTGTCGGACGTGCCTTCCGGAACGAGCACCTCGTCGGATTGCAAATCGCGAAACGCGAGGTGATCCGCGAGCGTTTGCATCTGCTCGGGCGACAGTTCGCGGCCGAGGTGCGAGTGCTGCAGAGCCATCACGAGGGCTTGATCGGTCATGGTGATTTCTCTCCGGTTGGAAGCGCATGCTGATCGATCGCGCCAGCGGCAGGGCCGAGCGTCTCCTCGGCGCGGCGGGCAAAGGCATCGACCAGCTTGTCGGCAATGCCGTCGAACACGTTGCTGGCGAGCTTGCCTACGAGCGCGCTGTCGAATTGGTAGCGCAGGGTGAATTCGATCTTGCAGGCTTGCGCCGCCAGTTCGTGCACTTGCCACTCGCCCTCGAACCGTCGAAAGGGCCCCCGCTCCAGATAGATCGCCATCCAGTTCGGGCGCCGCTTCGGGTTCCGGGTCGTCAGGTCGAAGTGCAGGCCGCGATAGTTGAGTGTCAGACGCGCTACCACCACGCTGTCGTCGCGCGCGAGGATCACCGCATCGGCGCACCAGGGAAGGAACGCGGGGTAATGCTCGGCCGCTTCGATCAGATCGAAGGTGTCTGGCGCGGCACGGCCAATGAGGGCGGATCTGCGGATTTCCATGGCTTGAGCTTCGCCTCGCTGCGCGGCACCACGGCCGGGTCGGACCTGCCTACGCGGGCTGGATTGGCCCGCGCCCCACCGCACCGTTAGCCAGGACTCTGCAAGCCACGTTATCATACGGAATTATTCGCGACGGAAGGAGAAGGCATGAAACTCATCGCAATGGCAGTAGTGGCATCGATGGCGTTGGTTGTCGCCGGCGCGGCGGGCGCGCAGGAAGCGCTCGCCAAGAGCAGCGGCTGTCTTAATTGCCATGCCGTGGACACGAAGAAAATGGGCCCCTCGTTCAAGGATGTCGCTGCCAAGTACAAGGGCCAGGCCGACGCGCAGGCGACGCTGGAGGCAAAGCTCACCAGCGGCAAGGGGCATCCGCCGGTCAAGGCTTCGGCCGATGATGTGAAATCGCTGGTCAAGTGGGTGCTGTCGCAGTAGGCAGTCGCTTCGCCGCAGGAGGGAACGAGCCGGCGCCAAGCCGGCTTTTTCTTGCCGTTTTGCGCAGGCCACGCGGGGGCACTTCCCTCTCCTCCGCCGCCGAGGGACAGGCGGCGGGGAATCGTCGAGCCTTCGCCCGGTGCGGGGGCGATACCCGGTGCCTCTAGCGACTCGAGGCGAGCTTGGGGGCGCCTTGCCCCTCGGCCTTGTTCGGCTTGCCCGACTTGGCCGGGGCGGCAGGTTTTGCCCCGGCCGGCGGCGTTGCCTCGTGCGCATCGAGGTCCATCTCCGGCCACTTGCGCCCATGGCAGGCCGGGTTGGAGCAGAAACTGCCGCCGTCGGTCCCCCACTGGATCTTGCCGTGACAGGCACCGCAGCTGCTGTCGACCTGGGTGCGGTGGTCGCGCATCCAGTTGGGCTCCTCGTGACTCGACGGTGGCGTGAGATCGGGACTGACCGTGGACTGCACGCTGCGCACCCCATTTTCCGCGACCACCTGGGGCAGGGCGTGGCAGAGCGTGCATTGCAGGCGAATGGCGTCGCCGGCCGCGTTCACGTGCTTGCCGTCATGGCAGCGGAAGCAGCCCGGAAAGTCCTTGTGGCCCACGTTGTTGGGAAAATTCTTCCAGGTCAGCTCCGGAGCCGCGAACGAGGTCAGGAGCAGGATCCGCTGCATTTCGGCCGCGAACTTTTGCTCCGCCTCCTTGACCTTGGGCTTTTGCTCGCCGTGCGGCGCGGAGGCTGCGATCACCGCGGCGAACTTGGCCGCGCGTTCGTCTTCCGGACCGGAAATGCCCATGGCTTTCTGGATGATCGCGTCGGAGCGCGCCTTGATCGACGGCAGGCTGCGGTCGATGCGACCTTCCTCCAACGCATCGTCGACGAGGTCGGACGGATTGCTGAACGGATGGCCGCTCGCGTTATGGCAATCGATGCAATCGATGCGCCGGCGGGGCATCTTGTCGACATCGGCGCGACTGACTCCGGCGGTGGAATCGAAATACGTCGCCGTCGCCTTGCCGCTGGGATCATGCAGCTCGACCAGCGCGATCTTCTGCTTCTGCACGTCTAGCGCCACGTACTCGAGGTCCTGGGCGATGTGCCAGTGGATGCCTTTCGCTACCTTGGTCCCAGGATTGAGCGCGATGTCGGTTTCGTTGGAGCCGCTCGCGAGCGCCGCGCCGGTGCCGGTATGCATGCGCAGCGTGGTCTGGCTCTCCGTGCTCTTGGCGTCGTCGTCGTAGCGATATTTCACCCGAACCGTGTCGTCGTGGCGTGCCTCCGGCCAGTGACAGGCCTCACACGACTCGCGCGCCGGGCGCAGGCTGTGGCTGATCGTCGGCCGCTCGTAGCCGACGACCATGCCCCAGAGTTCGTTGATGTGGGTCGGCTTGATCGCCATGAGCTGCAGGGTCGACAACCGGCCCATGTGGCATTCGACGCAATGCACGCGGGCATGAAACGATGCGGCATGGGCCTTCGGTTCCTCGGGGTGGACCGAGTGGCACATATTGGTGCAGAACGCGTCGCTGTTGGAGTACTCCCAGGCGACGATTCCACCCGTGCCAAGCATTGCCAGGGCGATCGCCGCGACGACGAGTGTTGCCACCGCTCCGAGGATCAACGGGCGTCCAGCACGGATCTTCATCACACATTTCCTCTCAGGAACAGGCGGCCGATTGCCAGGACCGGGTCAGCGGCAAAGCGTCCGGGTGCATGTGGTTCAGTGGAAAACGCTGTACAGGATCAGGACAATGGCCACGATGCCCAACAGCAGCGCGGCACCACCGACAAACCAGCCGAAGGCGCGCGATTCGAGCGTGGGCGGCGGTGCTTCTTTTGCCGCCAGCGCGCCCTGGCGAACCAGGCGCTCGTATTCCACGGCGCGCTCTTGCTTAAGCTCATGCTCGGAGATGCGCCCGGTGAAAATGACCGTGTCCATGGGAAACTTTTCCGGACGCAGATGCGAGTTGAAGAAGTGAATGGTAAAGATGAAGCCGACCGCGAGCAGCGCTTCCTCGCCATGAATCAGCGACGCAAGGTTGAACATCCAACCCGGCAGCAAATGGGCGAGGGAGACCGGGAACCACAGCAGCAGGCCCGAGCCGCCGATGATGGCCATGCCCCAGAACACCGCCCAGTAGTCGAATTTCTCCCAGTAGGTCCAGCGATCGAACTGTGGTTGCGGGCCCAACCCGAAGAACCACTTGAAATTGCGGTAAATGTCGATGCCGTCCTGCGGCTGCGGCACCATCGAGTCCGGTCCCCACAGCAGGCCCATGAAATTCCTGCTCACGATGGCGCGGCGAACCACCACGACCAGATGGCATGCGAATGTCGACAGCATGACGAACGCGCAGACGCGGTGAATGGCGCCCGCCGCCTGAAAGCCTCCCAGCAGGTGAGCGAGCACGGTCGCCCACGGCTTGGCCGAGTACAGCAGCGGCAGCCCGGTCAGGGCGCAACCAACAAAGGACAGCATGAGCAGCGAATGCATGATGCGCTCGGCGCGCGTGAAGCGGCGGTAATAGCGCCCGCCGCCCGACGTCGGCCGCGGCATGGCTCCAGGGATAGGCTTGCTTGAGCTCGACATCAACGCTTCTCCCCGGTGCTGCCGCCATTGCGGCGGGATGAGAGCCGTGCGCGCAGCGAGCGCACGAACCAGAACAGGGTATGGATACCGAAAAAGCCGAACACTCCGATCAACAGCCAGTCCATGAACAGCGCGGCGTAGTAATAGAACGGGTTGCGGGCGCGATCGTGGCGGTTGGCGTGGGGGTCATAATTGGCGAAATTCGCGCTCGCCCCCGCGTGACATTGCTGGCAGGTCTTGAGTCGGTTCTGGGGCGACACCGTCGATGCCGGATTCGAAGCGGGCAGTATTGCGTGCGATCCGTGACACGAAGCACAGGTCGCCATGCTCGAGTAACCCAGCGCAGTGACCTGGCCGTGGAAGGTGTCGCGGTACGTGGACAGGTAGTCCGCGTGGCAGGTGCCGCATTCGTTGACCAACCCGGTCCGAAAGCTCGCCACGTCGTGCTGGCGGATCTGATGCGCCGTGTGGCAGTCGCTGCACACCGGTGCCGCCGGATTGCCATCCTGCCACATCTGGCCATGGATGCTGGTGGCGAACTGTGCCCGCTCCTGCTTGTGGCAACTGCCGCAGGTATCGGGAATCTTCGCCCGGTTGGTCCTGCTTTCCGGATCGGATTTGGGCAGGATCGAGTGCGCGCCATGGCAGTTGGTGCAGGTCGGGGCGGAGCCTGCCGCAGCGCCCTCCAGCGCGCGCCCATGGATGCTGTCGTGGAACTGGCTGACGATGTTGCCGCCGGGAAGGTTGCCCCTCTGCACGATCGCCGGGTTGCCGTGGCACTGGCCGCAGGTTGCCTCGAGGTTGGCGTGGTTGGTGCGTGAGGTCGGGTCCTTGGCAGGCTTGATATCGTGCACGCCATGACAATCGGTGCAGGTTGCGGCGATCGTATTGCCGCCCTGGCGGGCCATCCCATGGACGGTCGCGCGGTACTCCTTGACCTGCGCCGCATGACAGGTTGCGCAATCCACCGGCTTGAGCTTTTCCGCATGCGGCAGCTTCTGCACCGATACATCGGCGTGGCAGTCAGTGCACTTGAGCCCCATCTGTCCGTGTACCGACTGGGCAAATGTCGCGCTGGCGACGGCAATCGACCGGCCATCGGCGCGTCTTGCGTCCTGGTCGCCATGGCAGGCCAGGCAGGTCTCGTTGACATCGGGTGCCGTCGCGGCCAGGGCCACCGGCGCGATCCAGGCCAGACCGAGGACGGTGCCGAGGACGGCCAGATGCCACAGGCGGGAAGGGAAAGACTGCCGCGTTAACCGCTGCGGCACGGTCTCAGGGCGCGCCGCGCGCCCTTCTCGAGCCCCGGGAGCCGCCATTCGATGCCGCGCTCCGGAGCGGCAACCTCGCCGAGCGTGGTTCATCATCGTTTGCCGCCGTCATTCCCCTTGATGCGCCGCAGCCACGGCACGATGCGCATCCCGCGGTAACGAGGATGTGCCTTTGCATACAAGCGGTCACGATACGGCAGCGCCGCAGCGACCCCTTGACCTAGGTCAAAGCGCCGCATCTTTGCTCTCCGCGCCACATTAGGGCGAACGCGAGCGCAACTTTCCGCTCCTCAAACCGTGACGCAGATCAAGGAATGCGCAGTTTCAAGCTGCTTTGTACCTGGCACGTACGTAGAATCACCGGCACATGATTGCAGACAGCCGGCGCGAATGAACAGGCCTCGGCGCAACCGCTACGAAAGCTCGGCCCGGTCCGAGCAGAGGTGCAGGCGATGAGTTTATCGGCTTTCGAAATCGTTAAACGCGAGGATTTCTCCGACGTTACGTATCTGCTCGAGATCCGGCACCCGCTGATGGCTCGGGCGGCACGTGCCGGCCAGTTCGTGATCGTCATGGCACACGAACACGGCGAGCGCATCCCGCTCACGATCGCCGACTTTGACCGCGACAAGGGCACGATTACCCTGGTCATCCAGGCGGTCGGCAAGACGACGAAGGAAATGCAGCAGGCCTGCAAGGTGGGCGGTACGTTGCACGCGGTGGTCGGTCCGATGGGCATACCCAGCCCGGTGAGCGGGGCGAAGAAGGTGATCTGTGTCGGCGGCGGGCTCGGCGTGGCGCCAATCTTTCCTCAGGCACGCGCCTTCAAGGAAAACGGCGCCTACGTCATCGGCGTGCTTGGATTCCGCACCAAGGATTTGATGTTCTGGACCGACAAGTTCAATGCCTGTTGTGACGAGCTCATCGTCTGCACCGACGACGGCTCGAGCGGGATCAAGGGCCTTGTGACGGAGGGAATCAGGCGGGCCATCGAAAAGCATCCCGATATCGACGAATGCGTGGCGATCGGTCCGCCGGTGATGATGCGCGGCTGCGCGGAGGCGACGCGCGCGCACAAGATCAAGACCATCGTGAGCCTGAACCCGGTGATGGTCGACGGCACGGGGATGTGCGGCGGCTGTCGCGTCAAGGTCGGTGGCGAGGTGAAATTCGCCTGCGTCGATGGCCCGGATTTCGACGGCCACCTGGTCGATTTCGATGACTTGATTGCCAGGCTGAGGCGGTTTGCCGCCGAGGAGAAGACCGCACGTGAGCGCTGGTCGGAAAGCTGCCGCATGAACACGGAAACGACTCTGGGCGCGCTGGCGGCGCAGGCGTCCGGCCAAAGCGCGAGCAGCCTGTCCACCGAACTGCTCGAGTTGCCCGATCCCTTCGACGACGCCAGGGGAGGTTAAGTGGCCAAGAAACGGACCATCCGCACCATTCCGCAGCAGCGAACCCCGGTTCGCGAGCAGGAACCGGCGCAACGGGTGAAGAATTTTTCGGAGGTGTCCTGCGGTTACTCCCAGGAGGAGGCGCTCGTCGAGACCGAGCGCTGCCTGCTTTGTCCCGATCAACCCTGCGTGCGCGGCTGCCCGGTGGGAATCGACATCCCCGGCTTTATCGAGAAGCTCGGACAGAAAGACTTCCGCGCTGCCTACGACGTCATCGCCGCCACCAATCTGCTGCCGGCGGTGTGCGGGCGCGTCTGCCCGCAGGAATCCCAGTGCGAAGGCGTGTGCACGGTCGGCCAGACGCTGGAGCCGGTGGCCATTGGCCGGCTCGAGCGTTTTGTGGGCGATCGCGCCATTGCCGAAGGCTGGACCAACTTGCCCTACATCGAGCGCAACGACTTCAAGGTCGGCATCGTCGGCTCGGGCCCGGCGGGGATGGCCTGCGCCGCGGACATGGCCAAGGCCGGGTGTGAGGTTACGGTGTACGAGGCATTTCACCAGGCCGGCGGCGTGCTCAAGTACGGCATCCCGGATTTTCGCCTTCCCAACGAGGTGATCGACGCCGAAATCCGCAACCTGGCCAAGCTTGGCGTCAAGTTCGAATGCAATACGCTGGTCGGACGACTGTTCACGATCGAGCAGATGCTCGACGAGATGGGATTCCACGCGGTCTTCATCGGCACCGGGGCCGGCTACCCGTCGATGCTCGGCATTCCCGGCGACGCTCTCAACGGCGTGCTCTCGGCCAACGAGCTCCTGACCCGCTGCAACCTGATGCGGGCGAAGGATTTCCCGAACTACGATACGCCGCTCCCGCTCGGCCAGCGCGTGGCCGTGGTCGGCGCCGGCAACACGGCCATGGACGCGATGCGGGTGTGTCTGCGTCTGGGTGCCGAGAAGGTCTATTGCGTCTACCGGCGCAGTCGCACTGAGTGCCCGGCGCGCAGCGAAGAGGTCCACCATGCCGAGGAGGAGGGGGTTGCCTTCCGCTGGCTCACCAATCCGGTGGAAATCCTCGGCGATGGCAACGGCGATGTGCGCGCCATGCGCTGCGTGCGCATGGAGCTGGGCGAACCCGACGCTTCGGGGCGCCGGCGTCCCGTCCCTGTCGCGGGCAGCGAACACGACCTGGACGTCGATCTGGTCGTGTTCGCGATCGGGACCAATGCCAACCCGATCATGGGCCAGACCTCGAAACTCAAGCTCAACGCACGCGGCTATATCGACACGGACGCGGAGCTCGCCGCCTCCATCGCCGGCGTGTTTGCCGGTGGCGACATCGTTACCGGTGCCGCCACGGTGATCGAGGCGATGGGCGCGGGACGCAAGGCCGCGCGCAGCATGAAGGCCTACCTCGGCTTGCGCGATGCCGACACGCCTTACCGGGGCGACAGCTCCGACCTCCCCAGCCGGTGCTTCGGCATCGATGTGAGGGAGAAAAACTTCGCCCGCATCCACGTAGCCTAACCGAGACGACGGCGCGCGCCGCCACCGACCACGAAAATCACCATGACCGAAATCACGATTGCAAAACCTTTGGCCAAGCAGCCACGACCGACGCGACCGACGCGACCGACGCCGGCGAAGAAAACTGCAACGACACTGAACCAGCACGTCGTCGAGGTCATCAGCGATTCGGGCGAGGGGGCACAGCGCTGCGGCCAGGCGCTTGGCGCCATTGCCGCGCGCATGGGCAACGGCGTGTGGACGGTCGAAATCATCCCGGCGGAAATCCGCCCGCCGGCACGCAGCGTCGCCGGCGCGAGCGGGAATCGAATCCGCCTTGGGTCGAACCAGGTGACCAACGGCGGCGATGAGACCGACCTGGTGGTCGCGTTCAACGAGCAGGTCCTGCTCGGCCGCGTCCGCGCCGACGAGCTCAAGCCCGGCTGCATCATCCTTCTGGAGAGCATGTGGCGGGACGACGCCGACCCGAAGGTCGCTGATTCCTACACCGAAACCTACGACCGGCTCGTCGCCGCCGGCTACAACGTCTACGAGGTGCCGATGGAGCGCGAGTGCCGCGCCATCGCCGCCGATGCTAAACGTGGCAAGAACATGTTCGCGCTGGGGATGTTGTGCAACCTTTACAGCCTGGATCTGCAACTCGCGCGCGAGCAGATCGCGCTCACGTTCGGCAAGAAGGCTGCCGCAGTGGTCAAGACCAACGTGACGCTGCTGGAGGCGGGTTACGCCTGGGCCGAAGGCAACCTCGATTTTAAGTATGAAATCCCCGCGGTCCGGGCGACGGAGCCACAGATCGTGGCCAACGGCAATACGGCACTGGCACTCGGCGTTCTTGCTTCGGGCATGGAAATCTGCGCGATGTATCCCATCACGCCCGCCACTTCGGCATCGCATTATCTGTCCGACGTGTTCGAGAAGGTGGGTGGCATCGTGCACCAGGCCGAAGACGAGATCGCGGCCTGTGCGTTCGCGATCGGCGCTTCTTACGCCGGCAAGTGCACGGTGACGATCACCTCCGGGCCGGGTTATTCGCTCAAGCAGGAGGCCATCGGCCTGGCCGTGATGGCCGAGATACCTCTGGTGGTGGTCAACGTGCAGCGCGGCGGCCCGTCGACCGGGCAGCCGACGAAAGCGGAGCAGGGTGACCTCCTGGCCGCGATGTTCGGCAGCCACGGCGATGCGCCCAAGGTCGTGCTTGCGGCGGCGACGATAGAGGATTGTTTCTACTCGATCATCACCGCGCGCAGGATCGCCGAGACCTTCAACATGGTGGTGGTCGTGCTCTCCGACGCCAACCTGGCGACCTCGCAGACGCCGTTTCCGCGGCCGCAGTTCAGCGACGCCTGGGTAGCGCCGCCGCTCGATCAGAGCCCGGTTCCCGCCGGCGCCAAGGCCTACGACTGGGACGAGTCCACCGGCCTCGCGCGCCGCTTCATCCCGGGCCAGGCCAACGGCATGCACACCGTAACCGGCCTGGCTCACGACCGCCTGAGCCACGTAGCCTACGATGCCGAGAGCAACGAACAGGGGCTGCGTGCGCGCAGCCTGAAGCTCGCGGCGCTGGCCAAGACGCTGACGCCGCCCCCGCTGTTCGGGGACAATGAAGGTGATCTGCTGCTCATAGGCTGGGGCAGCACCAAGGGAACGATCGAGGAAGCAGTCGAGCGTGCGCGCGGCGAGGGTGCCAAGGTTGCATCGATGCACCTGCGCTTCCTGCAGCCGCTGCCGCCGGGCATCAAGGAGGCGATGAGCCGCTTCCGCAAGGTCATGACCATCGAAGGTAACTGGAGCGATCGTCCCGAAGACGAGTTGATCGATGAGACCAATCGCCGCTATTCGGCATTGGCGATGCTGCTGCGCGCGCGTTACCTCGTCGATGTCGACTGCTGGAGCCAGGTGCGCGGAGCGCCGATCAAGCCGGCAACCCTGCACCAGGTCATTCGCGACAAGATTGCCACACTGGGGCAACAACCATGACGACCGCCACCACCGGGTGCATGATCAGGCTCTACGAGGAGCGTCACGAGCTCGAGGACTACCAGAGCGGCGTGCCGCGCTGGTGCAGCGGCTGCGGCGACAACGCGATTCTCGCTGCGGTGCAGCGCCTCTGCCGCGACGAGCAGTTGCGGCCCGAGAAGACCGTGTTCGTGTCGGGTATCGGCTGCTCGAGCCGGTTCCCGCACTACATGAAGACCTACGGCTTTCACGGCATCCACGGCCGCGCGCTGCCGATCGCGGAAGGCGTGCGCATGGCGCGTCCGGATCTGCACGTGTTCGTCAACACCGGCGACGGCGACTGTTGCAGCATCGGTGCGGCGCACTGGATTCACGCGCTGCGCTACAACATGAACATCACGGTGTTCCTGCACGACAACCAGATCTACGGCCTGACCAAGATGCAGGCTTCGCCCACGTCGCCCAAGGGCCTGAAGAGCAACACCACCCCGCACGGTGCCTACCTCGAGGCGCTCAATCCGCTCACGGTCACCCTCGGCGTGCAGAACGTCTCGTTCGTCGCCCAGACGGTCGACTGGATCCCGGAGATCGTCTACGACATCGTCAAGGCTGCATTTCACCACAAGGGGCTCTCCTTCGTGCGCATCGTCCAGCGCTGCCCCGAATGGCTGCCGACGCTGCTCGAGCCATGGCTGCACGATCCGCTGAAGGTCAAGCTGCTGCATCACGAAGCGGGCCTGGCGATTTCGCCCAGCCTCGCCAAGGTATACAAGAACCAGGAGCGCCACGACCCGGCCGACCTCGACCGGGCACGCGCGGTCGCTTCGAGCATCGATCCGATTCCGGTCGGGATCCTGTACCGGAACCCGGATGTTCCCTGCTACGAGGATTTGCGGGGGAACGGCGAATTGCGCACCACGGCGCGCATCAGGGCAGGGCTCGAAGCCGAATTCGACAAGTTCACCGTCTGGCCGAAGGACTCGCACGCCACGCCCGGCCATCCCGCCTAAAGGCCCCGAACATGCTCATGGAAGCCGAAACCAAGTCGCAAGTCGCGTTTCATCTGACCGGCAGACGACCCGCCACCGGGCTCGATGCCGTCGAGCCGCTGGCACTGCGACCGGCCTTGCTCGCGCGCTATCGCGATCTCACCGCCCTGCGCTACGACTTTCCGCTCGTGCTGGTCGACAAAGTCCCTGGGGGCGACCGGGTGCAGGCGCTCTCCGGCCTGTTCGACCGCCTTTTGCAGGGCATCGCCCAAGGCGAGCACAGCGAACGGGTAACCCGACACGTGCTGCGTCTGGAGCGGCACCTGCGCAGACTGCTGGCCGAGGGGGTGCAGGGATCGCTCTCGACGCTTTGGGACCTGGCCGCGGCGCGCCTGGGCACGGGCGAGGACGAGGCGCTGTGCGACAGTCTCGGCCGCGCCCGGGCTGCCCTCAAGTTCGATGGCGCGCTGGTCGATTGCGACGCGGCCACGCCCGCCCGCCTGCTCGAACACGTATGGCATGGCGTGGAGGAGGAAAAGGCTGCGCGCTTTCGTGACACCGTCGGGAGGTTGATCCACGACCTTTCCGACATCCTTCGCGCCGACTTCAACCGCTCGGACGCGGGGCGGAGCAGGGAGAGCCTCAAGGCGTCCATCGGCGACCGGGATGCCGACCTGTTCGACTTCGGCGTGATGTCGCGCCTGCTTACCAAGGCCGAGCCGGAATCGACACTGCCGCAGAGCCGGCGCACGCGACTGCGGGAGCTGGTGTCCGTGCTCGAGTCGCAGCAGTTCTATTCCGGCGTGGCCCCGGCGGGGAAGGGCAAACCGCTGCACGCCTTCGTCTACCCGAGCTGCGTGGCCGCCCTGGCGGCGTACCGCGAGCGCCTGCCGCAGGTGAAGGCGATAGCCCGGGCGATCGCCGTGGCGGAGCTCGAGGTCGCAGGCGAATTCCGCGAGGCGCGGCACACGGCGCTGTTCGAGAATTACGCCGCCGACGGGCTTGACCCGGCGGACGAAGCGTTGTTCCCCGATTACCTTGTGTGCATCAATTTGCGCCAGCTCGACGCGGCCGAGGCCTCGACCCTGACCGAGATCCTGTCGGCCGGCCTGCCGATCAAGGTCCTGGTACAGAGCGACGATATCCTGGACGAACTGCCCCTTGCCGGGACGCATCTCGGATTCGGACTCAAGAGCCGCCAGCTTGCGCACATGGCGATGGGTCTTAGCGACGTCTATGTGCTGCAATCGGCGAGCTCGAATCTGTTTCAGTTCCGCGCGCAATTGCGCCGCGGCATCGCCTGTCCTGGGGCGGCGCTGTTCACCGTGTTCTCCGGCGCAACCGGGACGGCCGGCGACCTTCCTCCCTATCTGTGCGCCGCGGCGGCGATGGACTCGCGCGCATTTCCAGCCTTCACCTACGATCCCTCGGCCGGCTCGGACTGGGCGTCGCGCTTCGACCTGCAGGCCAACCCCGAGGTCGAACGAGACTGGCCCACGCATCCGTTCGCCTACGAGGACGAGGCACATCAGCGAGCTTGCCTGCATCTGGACCTCACGCCCGTCGATTTCGTCGCCTGCGATCGGCGCTACGCACGGCACCTTGCGCGCGTGCCGCGCGCCGACTGGACAGCGAACATGCTCCTGGCGGGGGAATATCTCGCGCGGGACGAAAAGACGTCGCTGGAAAACGTGCCCTGCCTGCTGATGGTGGGGGCTGACAACGCTCTGCACAAAGTCATCGCCGACGAGAGGTTGCTGCGAGAGGCCCGCCGCTGCCGGGACATGTGGCACAGCCTGCAGGAACTCGGCGGCATCCATAACTCGCACGCCGAGCGCCTGCTCGCCCGCGAGCACAGCGCCGGCGAGCAACGCGCGCAGGCAGATGCCGCGACCGCGGGCACAGCGCCGGAGGCGGCGCCAGCGGCGGCGCCAGCGACCGCGGCGAGCGCTCCGGGACCGCAGACGGACGCCGCGACGGCCTCCGAGGAAGCCTATATCGAGTCCCCGCGCTGCACCAGCTGCAACGAGTGCACCGGGATCAACGCCAAGATGTTCGCGTACAATGAAAACAAGCAGGCCTACATCGCGGACATCACGGCCGGAACCTATGCCCAGCTGGTCGAGGCGGCCGAAAGCTGCCAGGTATCGATCATCCATCCGGGCAAGCCGCGTGACCCGAACGAGCCGAATCTGCCCGAGCTGATGCAGCGCGCTGCGGCATTTCAGTAACGAGGTAGCCATGCCTGACGCCATCGCCCACTGGCACGCGGAACACGTCAACTTCGCAACCCTCCTCAATCTTCTGGAGAGTCAGCTTGACCTCTTCCACAAGGGCGAGTCGCCCGACTATGACATGATGCTCGACATCATGTTCTACATGACGCATTACTCCGATGTTCTGCATCATCCCAAGGAAGATCTGGCCTTTGCGAGAATCAGGGAGTGCGAGCAGAGCGCCCGTCCGCTCGTCGACGAGCTGACCGAACAGCACGAGCGGCTGAGGGAAGGCGGAGACGCCCTGGTGCATGCGCTCGACGACATCGTCAACGGGTCGATCAGCTCGCGCGAGCATGTCGAGGCGCCCGGGCGCGCCTATATAAGCGAGTTCCGCAAGCACATGCAGACTGAGGAAGCGACGATCCTTCCTCTGGCGGCCAAGCTGCTGCGTTCCCGGGACTGGGCGGCAATCGATACCGCGATACGGCACTTCGACGATCCGCTGTTCGGCAAGGACGGGGAGCAGCGCTATGCCGCGCTGCGGCGGCAGATCGCGTCCGAGGCGCGGGCGGCGAAGGCCGCCCGGCGCTGAATGCCGCGGGCGGGGCCGCTGCGGTGGCGCCGCCCCGCACTCTAGCGGCGGGACCGGCAGCCGCCGCAGGATCGAGTATCCAAGCCGGTGTCTAGTCCCAGCGGGTGAGCCGCGTGACCGAGGCACGGTCGAGAAGCTTCACCACACGCCCCTCGACCTGCAAGAGGCCCTCGCGTTGGAAGCGCGAGAACAGGCGGCTGACCGTTTCGAGCTTCAGCCCCAGGTAGCTGCCGATTTCCTCGCGCGTCATGCGCAATATGAACTCGCATGAGGAATAGCCGCGCACCTGGTAGCGCTGCGAGAGGTCGAGGAGAAATGCTGCCAGCCGCTGTTCGGCACGCATCGTCCCCAGCAGCAGCATGAGGTTGCACTCGCGCGCAATCTCGCGCGAGAGCAGCCGGTACAGATTGCGCTGGAAGCGGTCATCTTGCCGGCTCAGGGCCTCGAGGCGCTCGAACGGCAGCACGCAGACCTCGGTGTCTTCGAGAGCGACGGCCTGGCAGCCGTGGCTGCCCGCGCCGATGCCGCCCGTGCCGATGACGTCTCCGGACATATGGTAGCCGGCAACCTGATCGTGCCCGTCCTCGGTGAGCAGCACGGTCTTGCACGAGCCGGAGCGGATGGCATACAGGGCGGTGAAGCGGTCTCCGGCTCGAAACAGGGTTTCACCCTTGCGCAGCCGGATTCGGCTGTTCATGAGCGCCTCGATCTGGCGCAGGGCCTGCGCGTCGAGGCCTTCGGCAAGGCAGAATTCCGGCAGCTTGCACGTGGGCCGCGCCACGGGAGGGCGGGTGACCTCGTGCAGCACGGTGCGCGGGCGAACGGGCGCCAGGCTTTCAACGTTTCTTGCAAGTGCGAGGGCAGCTGCCATTTCGACCTCCCGGTAAGTCCTGCGGATGCTCGTACGATTCATGTCATGAACGGCTGAGAAGGCATTGGGTAACGACGTGCTTGAGTTTCCCGAACTCGGTGCTCTTGTCCAGGAAGAAGGCGGCTCCTGCCTTCATGCAAACCCGCCGATACTGCGTGGTCGGATGGTTGGTCAGGACGACAAAGGCGATCTTTGGCGAACCCGGATGCACGGCACGCAGGACATCAACACCGCTGCCGTCGATGAGCTGGAGATCGAGAATGACGCAGTCCGGCTGGGTGCGCATGATTCCCGCTACCGCCTCGTCTGCCGACCCCACTGCGCCAACGACAATCACGCCCTCGATCTCGCCGAGCAGGTCGACCAAACGGCTGCGGATCGAGGAGGAATCCTCGACCACGAACACCGTGCCAATGTGATGCATGTCCATGGCTGCAGTATCGGCAACCGTGGGGGCGTGCACCATCAGCGGCCGCTGATTGCGGCCGTCGGCGAAACTCCGAAGCGCGGGGTAGGGCGCGGGCCTATGGGGGGTAGGATTCGTCCTACCTACCCACGGAGGCTCAAGCGGGCGTGGCCGAGTCGTCGACGAGCTTGTGTTTGATCGCGTAGTGGACGAGCTCGGTCTGGTTGGCAAGACCCAGCTTCTCCATCAGGCGAGCCTTATGCGTGCTGACGGTCTTGACCGACAGGTTGAGCTGCGCGCCGATATCGGAGACCGACTTGCCGGAAACGAGCAGCTGGAATACCTGATACTCGCGGTCGGAGAGCGACGAGTGCGGCGGGCCCTCGCCATGCGGCATGGCCGAACGGGCAAGCTCCTCGGCTACCTCGGCACTGATGAAAGCGCCGCCGCCAGCCACCTTGCGGATCGCGGAGACCAGCTGCGTGGTGGCGCTGTCCTTGGTCAGGTAGCCGGAGGCGCCGGCCCTGATGGCACGTACCGCATACTGCTGCTCCGCGTGCATCGATAGCACCAGGACCCGCAGCCTGGGCTTTTCGGCCTTGGCCAGCTTGATGAGCTCCATGCCACTGCGGCCCGGCATCGACAGGTCGACCAGCAGCACATCCACGTCGTTTTCGCGCACGATCTTCAGGGCCTCGTGACCGTCACGCGCCTCGCCCACGACTTCGAGGTCGCTGCTCGCCGAGAGCAGCTGCTTGAGCCCTTCGCGCACAATCGTGTGGTCGTCGGCGATGGCGACTCGGATCATGCCGACGTCCCAGACGGCATCACCGGAAGCCGGACCTCGACCTGCGTACCCTGGCCCGGCGCGCTGATGATCGAAGCTCTGCCTCCGAGCAGCGTTGCCCGCTCGCGCAGGCCGAGCAGGCCGTACGAGGTGGGTTTGCGCGGAGCTTGCAACGAGAATCCGGAACCGTTATCGCGAATGCTGAGCGCAAGCTCGGAGCCATGTTGCTCGATGCTGACCCTCACATGCGAGGCGCCGGCATGCTTGGCAATATTGGCGAGCGATTCCTGGACGATCCGGAAGACGGCGGTTGCGTGCGCGCCCGGCAGCTCGAGCTCCGGGCTGCTCACCGCCAGTTCGCACGGAATGCCGTTGCGTTGCGTGAAGGTCTCAGCCAGCCACTCGACCGCGGGCACGAGCCCCAGGTCATCGAGCATCAGTGGGCGCAGGTCCGCCGCGATCCGCCGCGTTGCCGCCACCGTCTGTTCGAGCAACGCTTCCATGCGGAGGAGTCTGTCCACCGTTGCCGGCTGCCCTTCGGGCGTCTTTTGCTGGATCCACGCCACGTCCATCTGCAGGGCGGTCAGCGATTGGGCCAGCTCGTCGTGCAGCTCGCGGGCGATGCGGCTCTTTTCCTGCTCCCGGGCAGCATGCGCCGCGGCACCGAGTTCACGCAGCTCCTGCTGCGAGCGCTCCAGCGCCATTTCAACCCGGACACGCTCGGATACGTCGCGCAGGATCACGGTGTAGAACTTGCCACCCGGCTCCCTGAGCTGCGAGATCGACGCGTCGATCGGAAACTCCTCGCCGTTGCGGCGCAGCCCGGTGACGATGCGCGACTCGCCCATCCGGCGCGATACCGCACCGGTGTCGCCGAATCGCCGAACATGTGTGGCGTGGACGGCGCGGAATCGATCGGGAATGAATGACGCGAGCGGTGCTCCGAGGGCGTCAGCCCGAGGCACGCCAAACATCGCTTCCGCGCCAGCGTTGAACAGGACGACATGTTGGCTGTCGTCGACGGTAATGATCGCATCCATCGCCGAGTCGAGGATGCCGCGCAGGCGCGCCTCGCTGCGCGCAAGCATTGCCTCGGCTTCGATGCGGGCACTGACGTCGCGGATGATGACGGTGAAGCGCACGCCACCTTCCTCCTGGTGCTGGGAAATCGAGGCTTCGAGTGGAAACTCCGCCCCGTCGGCTCGCAGCCCGGTGAGCACCGTCGGGCCGCCCATCCGCCGCCCCGTCACACCGGTTCGGCCAAAGTGCTCGATATGGCCGCGGTGGCGGAGGCGGAATCGTTCAGGAACGAGCTTGTCCACGGGTTGCCCGAGGACTGCGTCACGCGGCCACCCGAACAGGTTCTCGGCGGCAGCGTTGAACAGGACAATCCGCTGCGACGCGTCGATGGTGATGATCGCGTCCATTGCCGATTCGACGATGTCGCTAACGCGGGCCGTCACGCTCTGCAGAGCGCGGGTCGCCGCCTGTCTCTCGCGGATTTGCCGGTAAAGCAGAAACATGGCAAACGTACCGGCGCCTGCGCCGCTGAGGCCCGCCGCGATCAGCATTTCGGTGCGGTGCCAGCCGATCACCCACGCCGAAACCGCGAGGGCCGCTGTCGACCCAAGCAACACAAAAATGGGGGCGAAGATGACGAGCAGCCGCCCGGCCGACAGACCCGGTGGGGTTGGGCCGACGTTCGCATGCGGCGCGGCTAGGTCCGCGCGGTTGCCGGGGCGCAGCTGCATTGGGGAAATCAACGAACCTGTTTTTCCGCGCGCATGACTTTGGCGCCAGTGCCTCGAATCAGTTGCCCTTCCCCTGGCGCCTATTATAGGGGGCGCGCGTTGCCGCTGTAACCGTCGCAGCTCGGCCAACGCGCCGACCGATTCCGCGCCAGCGGCGCCACCGCCGCATCAGGCGCTTGTGACCCGCGCCGGACCGCGTGGCTGCCTGGCGAAGGCCCGGCGGGTGTTCGCCATTCAGTCGATTGTAGCCGGCGCATCCGGCCACGCCGCAAGAAGCTCCCTCACCGCGGCCGGGTCGGTGCAGGCCCGGAGCTTGTCGCGGAAGGCCCTGTCGCTCAGCATGCCCGCGGCGGTCGCGAGCAGCTGCAGGTGCCGCTCGTTTGCCATGTTGGGAACGATGAGCCCAAGAAAGACCGAAACGGGCCTGCCATCGGGCGCATCGAAGGGAATGCCGATCTTCGTACGTACAAAGACGCCAGCCGCCGCACCGCACTGCGTCATGCGCGCGTGCGGAATGGCGACACCGTGACCCACGCCGGTCGAGCCAAGTTGCTCGCGCGCCAGCATGCCGTCCAGAATGGGGCCCTCGGCGAGGCCCTGCCGGGCAGCGAGGATCGAGGCGACCTGTCGGAGCAGCTGCTCCTTGGTCGACACATCGACGTCAAGGCGTACGTCGTCGGCGGAGAGCAGGGCACCCAGGGGATTCATCGCCTCTGATCGCTCCCGTTCAACCGCGCCGCGCCCCGGGAGGCTCGATCACGGTCAAGACGCCTCGTCTTCATCTTCATCCTCATCTTCGCTCGCCTCGTGCAGGTAGACGGCGTTCGCATTGCGGTCGAAGTCGATCAGCTCGGCATAGCGCCCCCAGGCGATCAGCGTCTCGAGCAGTCTCGCCGGCTGGTCGTAAGGCAACAGGGTCGCGAGTTCCTCCAGAACGCTGTCGGCATCGATCCTTCCGTCCGGCGATTCCTCCAGGTGCGCGGTGAGCATCTGGAACAGGCGCAGCTTCAGGATGGCTTGCCGGAACAGGGTCTTGCGCGCCGGCGGTGGTGCGGCGAGGAAGTACCAGCCGGCCTGGGTCATCAGCACGTCGTCCTTGGGCGTGTCGACCAGGTCGAGCATCTCGGCCGCCTTGACGATGGCGATGGTCTCGCCGAACTCCTTGCCGATGCGCGCGCTCAAGTCGAACACATTGATCGTCTCCTGCGCGTCCTCGATGATTTCGAGCAGGCCGATGATGGTTTCCACCGGCACGTTCGGGATCGGCTCGACCCGGGCCCCGGGTGCCACCACCCGACCCGGACCTCCGGCAAGCGTTCCGGCCGCCCGATCCAGGCCGGGGCCGCCCGGGAGCGCGGTCGCCTCGGCCGGTTCGTCGGGCAGGACCAACGCCGTGATCGCTGCATGGACCTGCTCGACCATGGCGGCGAATGGCTTGGAATTGACATCGCGTGGATAGGGAAGCGGATTGGCAATGACGTTGCGGACGCGGCCCGGATGGGTCGAAATGATGACAATGCGCGTGGCGATGAAGACCGCCTCGACGATGTTGTGCGTGACCAGGAAGATGCTCTTGAGACCGGCGTGCCCGGAGCCGCGCCACAGGTCGACCACCTCCGTGCGCAGGCTCTCCGCGGTAAGGACGTCCAGGGCGCTGAACGGCTCGTCCATGCACAACACCTCGGGCTGTGCGACCAGCGCCCGCGCCAGGCCGACGCGCTGGCGCATGCCGCCAGACAGCTGTTTCGGGTAGGCGTTCTCGTAGCCGGACAGGCCGATGAGCTCCAGCGCCCGGTCGATTTCCTCCTGCTCCTGCTGCGCGTCGAGCCGCCGCTGGAGCAACCCGACCTGGACGTTTTCCTGCACGGTGAGCCAGGGATAGAGGGCAAAGCTCTGGAATACGATCGCCAGGCCGCGGTTGACGCCGTCCAGCGGCGCGCCGTGACTGAGGACCGCGCCCTGCGTGGGGTCGGTCAAGCCGGCGGCCAGGCGCAGGATGGTGGATTTGCCCGACCCCGACTGGCCGAGCAGGGCGAGCATCTCGCCTTCCCGGACCTCCAGGCTGATGTCGTCGAGCACCGTCACCGGCGGGCCCTCGGCGCCGGCATAGGATTTCGACACGTGCCGCAGCTCGATCAACGGCGCCAGCGCGGCACCGCCTTCGGGCGGCAACTCCGGCTGGGGTCTTTCGGCGAGCAAGGCATCAACAGCCATCGGCTACTCCACGGATGGAGCAGGGCGAGGCGGCTCCGCTCCGTTTTTCCAACGCGGCATTGCGATCTTCCGGCATGGTCAATCGAGCTTGAACTTGCGCTCCGCCAGGTCGTAGAGACGGCGCCAGAAGACGCGATTGATGACGACGACGAACAACGCCATGACCATGATACTGAAATAAATCGCCGGCTGGTCGCCCTTTTCGGTGACCTCGGTGATGTACGCGCCAAGGCCGTCGGCGACGAGCCTGTCCTTGCCCCAGGTGGCGACCTCGGCCACGATGCTGGCGTTCCAGGCTCCCCCGGTCGCGGTCAGGGCACCGGTCACCCAGAATGGAAAGATCGCTGGAATGATCAGTCGCTTCCAAAGCTGCCAGCGGTGCAGGCCGAACATGGCCGCCGCTTCTCGCAGGTCGGTGGGGATCGCCATCGCGCCGGCAATGACGTTGAACAGGATGTACCACTGCGTGCCGAGGGCCATCAGCAGAATGCTGCCCCAGTTGATCGGGATCTGGGCGGCGATGAAGAAGGCCACGACGAACGGAAAAGTCATGTTCACCGGAAACGACGCCGCGATCTGCGCCAGCGGCTGGGCGATGCGCGCCACGCGCGGCCGCAGGCCGATCCAGACTCCGATCGGAGTCCAGATGAGCGTGGCGATGATGCTCATGCCCACGACGCGCAAGAGCGTGAGCACGCCCAGCCAGACCACGTGCAACATCTGCGCACCGGTCATGTTGGTCCTGATCTGCTGCGCAATATCGATTGCATCCAAGATGAGCCAGCCGATGGCGATCGCAATGGCCGCCCACAGCCCGACGCGCAGCAGCAACCGCGCCGGCGCAGGAGTGTGGCCGGTAATGGCCTGCGTCAGATCCGAGCCCAGCACCGAGGTCCGCTCCGAGAGCCGAGCCAGCGCCTGACCGACATGGTCGGAAAACCAGGCCAGGACATACGAACGCTGAAGCAGGTCCAGAACCCACGACGTGGGGTTGTCCCTGCCTTCGGTCAGCTCCAGCTTGAACTTCTCGGCCCACGCCACCAGCGGCCGCCACAGGAGCTGATCGATGACGACGATGGTGACGATCATGGCGATGATGGCGTACACGGCAGCCCGCGTGTCGCCGGCGTCGACCGCGGCGGCCATGTACGACCCCAGTCCGGGCAGCTTGATGTTCTTGTTCAGCACGGTAATGGCTTCGCTCTGGGCCACGAAGAACCAGCCGCCGCCGAAGCTCATCATCGAGTTCCACATCAGGCCGATCGCGGAGGAGGGCAGTTCGACCTTGGTGAAGCGCTGCCAGCGATTCATTCGATACACCGTGGCCGCCTCCTGCAGCTCGGTCGGAATCGTGATCAGCGAGTGGTAAAACCCGAAGGTCATGTTCCATGCCTGTGCCGTGAAGATGGCAAAGATGCTGGCGCACTCGACTCCGAGCAGGCTCCCGGGAAACAGTGCCAGGAAGCCGGTTACGGTGATGGAGAGAAAGCCCAGCACGGGCACTGACTGCAGGATGTCCAGCAGCGGCAGCATGACCTTGCGCGCGCGGCGGCTCTTGGCCGCGATGTAGCCATAGGTAAAGGTAAACAGCAGCGCCGCAGCGAAGGCGATGAACATCCGCAGGACGGTGCGCGCCGTGTAGTAGGGGATGAACCTCAGGTCGAGCGAGAGCGGCGGCGGGTTCAGCTCGTCGAAGCGCACCCGCATGTCGCCGCTCAGAACGACCAGTAGCCACAGCAGCACGAAAACGACCAGGATGACGAGCGCGTCGATCCACCCGTAGCGCCAGCCGCGTTCAACCTGTTGCCCGGTTGTCTCGGGATATGGACGTTCGGTCATGCCAGGCTCTTGGAGCTGACGCTTGTCCCAAGCGTGTTGCTGATTAGCAGACCGGCCCTACCCGAGGGGCTGGGAGCGCGTGCCCATTGAATCGCGACCACGGATGCGGCGCCGTCCGGCGGTCAGCCGACGGGGCCCAAGTATAGGTCTGGATACGGCCCTTTGTCCTCTTGACATGCTCGTCGTCACATTGCGAGGATGTGACAGGGGCATGTCAGATCTTTGCCCCGGCGTCGCGCCGGAGGTGGCACGATGCTTTGCCGTACCCGCCGCGGCCGCGAGATCGAGACGGGCGACCGCGCCTCAGGCGTCTCGGCGCCCGAAGGCCATTTGCGCGCCGATTGATACAGGTCAAGGCATCTTGGCATCGGGGCGCTAGGATCGATTGGCGCTATTAGCGAACTTGCGATCGAGCTCAAGCTATGGAGGCAATCCGCATCATTCAGGACGAGCATCGATCGCTGGCGGCGGTCCTGCACGGCATGCTCTATCTGGTGCATGAGATCCGCGACCGGGGAGCGAAGCCCGATTTCGATGTACTCGGTGCGATGGTGTATTACATCGACGCCTTTCCCGAGCGCTTCCACCATCCCAAAGAGGATGAGTACCTCTTCGCGCGCTTACGCCTGCGCCATCCGCAAGCCGCACCCCTGCTCGACCGTCTGGAGCTGGGACACCGCGTCGGGGCGCAGAAGATCCGCACCCTGGAACAGGCGCTGACGCGCTACCAGCAGGGAGGCGCAATCGAGTTCTCCTCTTTCCTGGGGGCCGTCGAGGGCTATGCGGCGTTCCACTGGGATCACATGCGAACCGAGGAGAAGGAGGTTCTGCCGCTGGCGGAGAAGCATCTGACCGCTGCGGACTGGGAGGCGATCGATGGGGCGTTCCTCGGTCATGCCGATCCGCTGCTCGGCGCCGAAGCGGGCAGCGGATACGAGGCGTTGTTCACCCGCATTGCCAACCTGGCCCCGCCGCCCATCGGAGTCGGCCCCGCACACCACTAGTCACGACGCTTCGGGTCCGGCCTCCTCCGGGGCCTCCGGAACGCGGACGACGTAGACGCTGCAGTGCGCATTGGCGGTAACGCCCGAGGCGACCGAGCGCCACCAGGCAAGCGCCCGCTGCGATGCGCCCGGCGCGCCCAGCACGATGAGATCGACGTGATTCGCCCGTGCGAGCTCGAGCAGGGTGCTGCCGGCATTGGCGCCTTCGACCACGTGCAATGAAGTCCGGGCCTGGGCGATTCCCAACGGTTCGACCCAGTGTCGCAGACGCGTCTTGTGTTCGAGATGCTTGCCTGTGGTCGTATCCAGGTCGCCGGATCCCTCGCCGATCGGGGCGGCGCTCACCACGGAGATGCACATCAGGCGCAATTCGGGGTAGAGCGAAATGAGCTGGCGGGTCGCCGCCTGCAGCGCCGGAATTCGCTCATCGTCCGGATGCTCGGTATCGACCGCCACCATGATCACCGGTACGCGGTTGGCCGCGGTACGCCGCTGCCGTCGCACCGCGCTGTCGCGGCGCTGCGCCCGCCACCACCTGCCGATTTGCGCCGGGACGCTTATGCCCTGGGTCCTGCCGGAGCGGTCGTCGAGCGCAACCTGCTGCGGATGACGCAGATCGAAGGCGATGTGCGCCGCCGATTGATAGCGCGCGTCGGCTTCCGGTTCCAGGCAGCGCAGGATGATCTCCTGCAGCCAGGGGGGTACCGCCGCGTTGGCCGCCCGCGGCGGTTCCGGCACACGCCACAGCCGGTCGCGCATGCCGGTATAGGTCTGCGGATCGCCGAATGGCAGCTTGCCGGTGGCGAGCTCATAGAGGAGCACGCCGAGCGCGAAAAGATCGCTGCGCTCGTCGCTGCGGTCGCCTTGTAGCTGTTCCGGTGACACGTAAGCCGAGGAACCGGCCGCGAACTCCCTCTCCTCGCCGAGCAGATCGGGGTAGCGCGCATGGCGCGCGAAGCCGAAGTCGAGCAGCACCGCCTCACCGGAAGGGCGAAGAATGAAGTTCTCCGGTTTGAGGTCGAAATGGATGACCTCCTGCAGATGCACGCTGTGCACGGCGTCCGCGAGCGCCGCGCCGACGCGCGCCACCTCCTCGGGCGCAAGGGGTGCCCTTGCCGCGCTTTGCGCCACGCTCGGGCCATCGATCCATTCCATCACAATGTAGGGCACCGCGCGGATATCGCCCGTGGCCACGAAGCGCGGAACGTGGGGGCCGATGAGGCGGGAGAGGACGATCTGCTCCATCTCCAGGCTGAGGATGCCGATCGTCGATTCGCCGTGACCGAGATAAGGCAGCTTGAACACCAGCGGGAAGCCGGGCTCCCGGCCCACCGCCCCGGTGGCGCGATAAATCGCCCCCGTGCCTCCCTTGTGGATGCATTCGCCCAGGCGATAGCCGTCGATGACGCTGCCCGTTTGGATGGGTTCGCGCATGGTGGGCGATGGGCAGGGACGGTTGCGCCGGCCCGCCTAGATGCCGAGCTCCACGCGATAGGCCAGCGAGGCGGGTAGGCCGCAGGCGCGGATCTTGGCTGCGGCGGCAGCCGCATCGTACGGGACGCGGAAGAACGTAACCTCCTGCCGGCCGAGATCGAACAGCGTGTAGGCGGCTGCCGGGTTGCGGTCGCGCGGCTGCCCGACCGAGCCGACGATCCCGACCCAGCGGCGATGACTGCGCACCGGGATCGCCGTGCCAGGATAGGGTCGGAATTCGCTCATCCGGCCCTGGGCCGTCTGGAAATACAGGACCTGGTCGTGGACGTGACCGCAAAAGGTGTAGCAGGCGTCGGTCGCATTGGTGCAGCGCTTGGCGGCTGCCGGGCTGTCGATGTAGTCCCAGCGTTCCGGTGCCGCCGCCGAGGCGTGAACGTAGCAGACCGTTCCCTCCCTGGCGACGAGTGGCAGCGCAATGAGGAAGCGCTTCTGCTCGGAGGAGAGCGTGTCGCGGGCCCATTGCAGCGCGGCCTGGGAGGCGTCGTTGAAGTAGCCGGCGCTCTTGTCGATGGCTTCATCGTGGTTGCCCTTGAGAACCAACGCGCCTCCGGCGGCGTGGCGCTCGATGACCTCGATAACCGCCCGCGCATCGGCGCCGTAGCCGACGAAATCCCCGAGAAATGCGAACCGCTGCGCACCGCGACTGCGCGCATGGTTGAGGCAGGCGTCGAGTGCCTCCAGGTTAGCGTGGACGTCGGCGAAGAGGGCGATCAACACGACAGCGAGTCAGGGGTGTCCGGTGCGCAGCGTCGATGGTAGCAGGGAACAAAAGACGGGCGCCGGTCCTGGCTTGATCTGGGTCAACGGCGAGCCCAGAGGCCGTCGGTATATTGCCTCGATGTCCGCGTCCTCCATCGCGCTGGCCGGCGCCGAACCCGTGGCAGCGGATGCGCCGCGGGCGCCCGCGGCGCTTGCCGCCACGCCTCCAGCCGATGGCGACCGGGAAGCATGCTTTCACTGCGCGCAGCCGAACCCGGGCGGTTCGACTTGGCACGCGGCATGGGACGGCGCCGAACACTGGTTCTGCTGCGCCGGATGCCTCGGGGTAGCGCAGACCATTCACGCCGCAGGGCTGGACCAGTTCTATCGCCGCTGCGGTGCGTCGCGCGGACCGCCGCCGCAAATCGCCCAAGATGAGGAATCCTTGCGCGCGGCGGAAGCGGCCGCGGCGGCAGGACTTGTCGTTCATCTCGACGGCGACCTGCGCGAGACCTCGCTGCTGCTCGAAGGCATTCATTGCGCAGCATGCATCTGGCTGAGCGAAACCTATCTGCTGCGGCAGCCGGGAGTGGTCGCGGTAAGCGTCAATTTCGCCACCCGCCGCGCCCGCCTGCAATGGGACTCGCGGCACACGCAACTGGCCGCGCTGCTGCGGGCGATCGCCGCCATAGGCTACCGCGCGCATCCGTACGATCCGGCGCGGCGCGAAGCATTGGCGCGCAAGGAGGCACGTGTGCTGCTCGCGCGCACCGCATTGGCGCTGCTGGCGATGATGCAGGTCATGATGTTCGCGATCCCGGGCTACATCAGCGTCGACGGCGTGGAGCCCGAGTACCAACGACTGCTCAACTGGGCCAGCTTTGGCTTGACCCTGCCGGTCGTGCTGTACTCGGCGACGCCATTCTTTGCCGGTGCGCTGCGCGATCTGCGGGTGCGCCGGCTCGGCATGGACATGCCCGTTGCCCTGGGCGTCGGCGGCGCGTTCGCCGCCAGCGCGTGGGCGACGCTCAGCGGCGTCGGCGCGGTTTACTACGATTCGGTGACGATGTTCGTGGCACTGCTGCTCGTCGCCCGCTTCGTTGAGCTGCGGGCGCGGCAGCGGGCCGGCGACGCGATCGAGTCCATTACCAGCGATCTGCCCGAAATCGCGGAGCGCGTGCCGGATTATCCGGCTTCGCTCGCCGCGCAGACCGTGGCGGCGGCGCTGCTGCGACCGGGGGATTGCATCCGGGTTGCGATGGGAGCGGTCGTGCCCGCAGACGGCGCAGTCATCGAGGGTCGCTCCAGCGTCGAAGAAGCGCTGTTGACCGGCGAGAGCTGGCCGCGCAGCAAGCAACCCGGCGATACGGTGCTCGCCGGGTCGATCAATCGCGAAAGTCCGCTGCTGGTGCGGGTGACGGCGGCGGGTGAGGCGACCACCCGGGCCGGACTGGCGCGGCTGGTTGAGCGCGCCGCAGCCGAGCGGCCGCGGGTGGCGCTGCTCGCCGACCGCGCGGCGGCCTGGTTCGTCGCCGCGTTGCTCGGCCTGGCGGCAGCGACGGGTCTGGTGTGGTGGCAGTTGCAGCCGGCGCGGGCACTGGCGGTCACCTTCGCGGTGCTCGTCGTCAGCTGCCCTTGCGCGTTGTCGCTGGCAACGCCGGCCGCGCTCTCCGCGGCCGCCGGGGCGCTCGGCCGCCGCTTCATTCTTGCGGTGCGCAGCGACGCACTGGAAGCGCTTTCGCGGGTTACCCATGTCGTGCTCGACAAGACCGGTACCTTGACCACCGGGCAGGTTCGGGTTGTCCGCGTCGAGCCGCTGGGCAGCCCGGATGGTTCGACCTGCGTCGCCCTCGCCGCGGCCCTGGAACAAGGCTCCGAGCACCCGATTGCGCGCGCGCTGCGCGCCGCGGCGCGCACCGACGTCGCGGCGCGCAACGTCGTGGTGACGCCCGGCAGCGGTGTCGAGGGCGTGATCGCCGGTCGGCGCTACCGCCTGGGTCGTCCGGACTGGGTTGCCGCATTGCACCGCCAGCCGGTGCCTGCGCTCGCCCTCGCGCCCGATGTGATCGCGGTGGCACTGGGCGACGAGGCGGGCTGGCTCGCTTGGCTGGGCTTCGGCGACACGCTGCGGCCGTCTGCGGCGGCGCTGGTCGCTTCGCTGCGGCAGAGCGGATTGGCGGTGTCGCTGCTCTCGGGAGACCGCGCGCCGACGGTGCAGCACGTCGCCGACGCGGTCGGCATTGCCGACTGTCACGCCGATCAGGGCCCGGAAGCGAAGCAGGCGTTTGTCGCCGGGCTGCAGCGCCGGGGCGAGATTGTCGCCATGGTCGGCGACGGGATCAACGATGCACCGGGCTTGGCGCAGGCCAACGTTTCGCTCTCGCTTGGCAGCGCCGCGACGCTGACGCAGTGGACCGCCGACGTCGTCGTGCTCGGCGACGACTTGATGCGCATCGCGGAGGCGATTGCGCGCGCGCGCAAGGCCTTCCGCGTGATCCGCCAGAACCTGCTCTGGGCGTTCGCCTATAACCTCGTCGCCATTCCGCTGGCGGCGAGCGGGCACGTCTCGCCCCTGGTCGCCGCCTTGGGCATGTCGACCTCCTCGCTGCTGGTGGTTGCCAATTCGCTGCGGCTGTTGCGCCGCGACCGCGCGGCCAAGCCGGGCACGACCCCGGCGACGGCAGCGCTCGCGGCAGCGGCATAGGCGCGGGCCGTGGACATTCTCTACTTGCTTATTCCGCTCGGAGTGGTGCTGGTGTTCCTCATCGGCACGGCGTTCTGGTGGGCCGTAGCGAGCGGGCAGTTCGACGACCTGGAAGGTCCGGCGCACAGGATCCTTTCGGACGACGATTCCCCCGATTGATCTGTATCAAGCCGCCGCGCGGAGGCAGCCGTTAAGATCGCGCGGATCTGCTAGCGGAGGTAGCGGCAATGAACGGAGTCGACGCATGAGCGCCAGCACGGTAGCGACCTTCAACTACAAGGTGGTCAGGCAGTTTTCGATCATGACGGTCGTGTGGGGGATCGTCGGCATGCTCGTCGGCGTGGTCATCGCCGCCCAGCTCCTGTGGCCGGAACTCAACTTCAATATTCCGTGGCTCACCTACGGTCGCCTGCGGCCGCTGCACACCAACGCGGTGATCTTCGCTTTTGGCGGTTCGGCCCTGTTCGCGACCTCGTACTACGTGGTGCAGCGTACCTGCCAGGTGCGGCTGTTCAGCGACTGGCTCGCGGCCTTCACCTTCTGGGGGTGGAATGCGGTGATCGTGCTGGCGGCGATCACCTTGCCCCTCGGCTTCACCCGCGCCAAGGAATATGCGGAGCTCGAGTGGCCGATCGGAATTCTCATCGCCGTGGTGTGGATCGCATACGCAGTCGTGTTCTTCGGAACGATCTTCAAGCGCAAGACGCCGCACATCTATGTCGCCAACTGGTTCTACGGCGCGTTCATCCTGACCGTGGCCATCCTGCACATAGTCAACAGCGCCGAGATCCCGGTCTCCTTCTGGCCGATGAAATCGTATTCCGCCTACGCCGGCGTGCAGGACGCCATGGTGCAGTGGTGGTACGGGCACAACGCAGTGGGCTTCTTCCTCACCGCGGGCTTCCTCGGAATCATGTATTACTTCGTGCCGAAACAGGCGGGGCGCCCGATCTATTCGTACCGGCTGTCGGTGGTCCACTTCTGGGCACTGATCTTCACCTACATGTGGGCCGGGCCGCACCACCTGCACTACACCGCCTTGCCCGACTGGACCCAATCCTTGGGGATGGTGTTCTCGCTCATCCTTCTCGCGCCGTCGTGGGGCGGAATGATCAACGGCATCATGACCCTGTCGGGCGCCTGGCACAAGCTGCGCGAAGACCCGATCCTCAAGTTCCTGATCGTCTCGCTCTCGTTCTACGGCATGGCGACGTTCGAAGGGCCGATGATGTCGATCAAGACGGTCAATGCCCTTTCGCACTACACCGACTGGGGCATCGGCCACGTCCATTCCGGCGCGCTGGGCTGGGTGGCATTCATCACCATCGGCTCGATGTACTACCTGATCCCGCGCATGTTCGGCAAGACTGAGATGTGGTCAGTGCGCCTGATCACTGCCCATTTCTGGATCGCCACCATAGGCGTCGTGCTCTACATCTCGTCGATGTGGATCGGCGGCGTGATGCAGGGCCTGATGTGGCGTGCGACCAACGCCGACGGCACGCTGACCTATGCCTTCGTCGAAGGCGTCAAGGCAAGCTACCCGTTCTACGCCATCCGCCTGCTCGGGGGCACGCTGTTCTTCGGCGGCATGCTGATCATGGCCTACAACGTGATCCGCACCACCGCCGGCGCGAAGGCCGTCGAGGCCGCCATTCCGGTCGCGGTTCCAGCCGGCCTGGCCGCCACGGCCTGACACGGAGCGAAGGATCATGCGTCTGACACAGGAAATCGTCGAAAAGAACATCGGCTGGATGATCGTGCTGATCGTGCTCGTGGTCGCGGTCGGCGGCCTGGTCGAGATCGTGCCGCTGTATTTTCAAAGGTCGACGACCGAGCCGGTCATCGGCGTCACGCCGTACCCGCCGCTGCAGCTTGCCGGCCGCGACGTGTACCTGCGCGAAGGCTGCTACGGCTGCCACTCGCAGATGATCCGGCCGTTCCGTGCCGAGACCGAGCGTTATGGTCACTACTCGGTCGCCGGCGAGTCGGTGTACGACCACCCGTTCCAGTGGGGAAGCAAGCGCACCGGCCCCGATCTCGCGCGCGTGGGCGGGCGCTACTCCGACGAGTGGCATCGGGTGCACCTCAACAATCCCCGTGACGTAGTCCCGGAATCGAACATGCCGGGCTACCCATGGCTTGCCAAGACCGAGCTCAATCCGAGCGATATCCAGCCGAAGATGCGGGCGCTGCGCCGCGTCGGGGTGCCCTACACCGACGAGGAAATCGCCAAGGCTCCGGAGGAGCTCCAGGGCAAGACCGAACAAGACGCACTGATCGCCTACCTGCAGAACCTCGGGCTGGCGCTGCGCAACGTGAGGTGAGCATGGAAATCTACTCGACGCTGGGGAGCATCTTCACCGTGATCTCGTTTGTCGTGTTCATCGGCATCGTGGCCTGGGCCTACAGCAGCCGCCGCAAGCAGGCTTTCGATGTGGCCGCGCAGGAGCCGTTCGCCCTGCCGGACGAAACGGAGTGCGCGCGCGTGGGCTGCGCCCCGGGAGCGCCGCGATGAGCGATTTCACATCGGACTTCTGGGGCTTCTACGTTGCCGTCATCGCCCTGGTGTCGATCCTCGGCTGCGGCGCGCTGCTCTACGCCATGGGCCGGATGCGGGTGCAACGACCGGCGTCGAGGCCCGGTGAAGCGCCCGGCACGACCGGTCACGTCTGGGACGAGGATCTCGGCGAGTACAACAATCCGCTGCCGCGCTGGTGGATGTGGCTGTTCTATATCACGATTGTCTTCGGGCTTTGCTACCTGGTCCTCTACCCGGGGCTGGGCAAGCTGCCGGGCGTCCTCGGCTGGACCTCCGCGGGCGCCTACGCCAGCGAACGCAAGGAGATCGACGACAAGCTCAAGCCCCTGTATGCGAAGTATCTGGCGATGGACATCAAGAGCATTGCCGCCGATCCGCAGGCGCGGGCGATGGGTGAAAGACTGTTCCTGAATAATTGCTCCCAATGCCACGGCTCGGATGCCGGCGGCAGCAAGGGCTTTCCCAACCTGCGCGACAACGACTGGCTGTATGGCGGCGAGCCGGAGCAGATCAAGGCGAGCATCACCAACGGCCGCAACGGCATCATGCCGGCATTCGCTGCCGTGCTGGGCGAGGAGGGGGTGAAGAACGCCGCCGCCTACGTGCGCTCCCTTTCCGGTCTTCCGCACGACGAGCTGCGCGCCCAACTCGGCAAGGCCCTGTTCGCGCAGAATTGCGTGGCGTGCCACGGTGCGGACGGCAAGGGCAACCAGCTCATCGGCGCGCCCAACCTCACCGATCAGATCTGGCTCTACGGCAGCTCGGAGGCCACCATCATCGAGACAATCGGCAAGGGCCGCGGCGGGGCCGGTGCAATCACGCGCATGCCCGCGCACAAGGACAGCCTCGACGAAGGCAAGATCCAGCTGCTGACGGCGTACGTCTGGGGACTGTCGAACCTGAAGGCGGGCGCGGCGCAATAGCCGCCCTGACGGCCGAGCCGCCGCCCTCGCTACCTCGATGCAAGCAGAGCGCCGTGAACGGTCCCATACCCTACCCGACGGTTCCCCTCGAACCCCCGCCGGAGGAGGTTGCGCTCTACGAGATCCGGAAGAAGATCTACCCGCGCGCGGTTGGCGGCTGGTTCGCCGGCTGGCGCTGGGGGCTGGTATTTCTGACCCAGGCGATCTTTTACGGCTTGCCGTGGCTTGGCTGGAATGGCCGCCAGGCGGTGCTGTTCGATCTTGGCGCGCGCAAGTTCTACATCTTCGGCCTGGTCCTCTGGCCGCAGGACGTCATCTACTTGGCCGTTGTGCTGATCCTCTCCGCGCTGTCGCTTTTCCTGTTCACCGCGGTCGCCGGGCGGCTATGGTGCGGTTACGCTTGTCCGCAGACGGTCTACACCGAGATCTTCACCTGGATCGAGCGCAAGATCGAAGGCGACCGGCTGGCGCGCATTCGCCTCGACGCGGCGCCCTTGTCGCTGCAAAAACTAAGCATCAAAACCCTCAAGCACGGCGTATGGTTCGCAGTCGCGCTATGGACCGGCTATTCGTTCGTGGGCTACTTCACGCCGATCCACGATCTGGGCGCCCGGGCGGTCAGTTTCCAACTCGGGCCGTGGGAAACGTTCTGGATCCTTTTCTACGGCTTCGCGACCTACGGCAACGCCGGGCTCATGCGCGAGCAGGTGTGCAAGTACATGTGCCCTTACGCACGCTTCCAGGGCGTGATGTTCGACCCCGATACGCTGGTCATCACCTACGACCGCGACCGGGGTGAGCCGCGCGGCCCGCGTTCCAAGGCGGTCATGCGCGAAGGCCAGCGGCTGGGCGATTGCGTCGATTGCAACATCTGCGTGCAGGTCTGCCCCACGGGTATCGACATCCGCCAGGGCCTGCAATACGAATGCATCGGCTGCGCGGCATGCATCGATGGTTGCAACCAGGTGATGGAGCGGTTCGGCTATCCGCCCGGGCTGATCCGCTACACGACCGAAAATGCGCTCGCCCGGGGCTACGACACCCGCACCATGTGGCGGCGCGTGTTTCGTCCGCGCACGCTCGCCTATGCCGCCGTGCTGCTTGCGGTCGTTGGCGTGACAGCCGGGGCGCTGGCGATGAAGAACCCGCTGAAGGCGGATGTGATCCGCGATCGGGGCCCACTCGCGCGCGAGGTGGCGCCGGGAGTAATCGAGAACGTGTATCGCCTGCAGCTGATGAACACCGACGAGACGCCGCGCCGGTTTCTGATCAGCGTCGAGGGCCTGCCGGGCCTGAAGGTCGCCGGCGTCGAGCAGCCGGTCGCGGTCGGTCCGGCGCAGACGCGGCTGCTGGCGCTGCGCCTGCAACTCACGCTCGAAGGCGAAGGGCAGTCCGACGCGGACGGCGCGCCCGCTCAGCCGGACCGTGACGTGGCCGCCCCGGGAACGCACAAGATCGAATTCGTCATTCAGGCAGTCAACGACGCGCAGGTGAACCGCCATGAGCAATCGAGTTTCATCATTCCCCGCTAAGCCCACGGGCGCCCGCGACGCGCGCCCCTGGTATCGCGAACCGTGGCCCTGGCTGCTGACCGCGGGGCCATTCGTGGTCGTCGTCGCGTCGCTGACGAGCGCGTGGATTGCGGTCAAGAGCGACGACGGTGTGCTCGCGCAGGACTATTACAAGCAGGGGTTGCGCATCAACGAAACGCTCAAGCGTTTGGGGCCTGACCCCGAACGCCGGCTCGGCGCGACGATCACCGTCGCCGCAGGCGGCGAAGTACGGGCGCACATCGAAGGTCTTGTCACGGCGCCGCAGAGGCTGCGCCTTACCCTGACACGTCCCGTCACGGGCGGGCAGCCGGAGGTGGTGACCCTGGCCCAGGGCGCGGATGGCGACTATACCGGCGCGCTGCGACAGCAGGTTCAGGGGCGCTGGGTACTGACCCTGCAGGCGGCCGACTGGCAGCTGCCGACCACGACCGGTGTAGGGCGCCTGTCGCAGGTCCGGCTGGGAGCGGCCGAGCACTCGTAGGTGAAGCGCGATGCACGGTTACGGGGAGGGCAGAGCATGATGCAAGCCAATCTGGCGCGGCGCCTGTCGTGGGTCGTCTGGCCGGCATTCTTGGTGGCGGGGGTGGCCGAAACGATCTTCTTTTCGTTGTTCGATCCGTCCGAGTTGCGGTTTTTCGGCGCCCCATCCGGCCTTTCCCCGCAGGCCTTCTACAGCTTGGGCTTCTTCACTTTCTGGGGGCTCGGGATCGCGTCCTCGGCGCTGACCGTGTTTCTCGGGCGCTCGCCGTTTGAAATCGATCGCTGCCCGCTTGATGCGGCCACGCGTCCGCCCGGCTGTCCGAAACGGGACGGCGGGGAGGGGCTGACCGATCTCGGTGCGGGCGTGCGCGGGTGAGCCCCCCGATTACGTCGCGTCGCGGCCCTTGCCGCAGCAAGCGCTGCTCAGGAGCCCTGGCCGAGCAATTGCTTGAGGGTCGGAATGTCGAGCAGCTTGATCGACCGGCCCTGGACCTGGATCAGGCCCTCCTGCTGGAAGCGCGAGAAAAGTCGGCTCACGGTTTCGAGTTTCAGGCCGATATAGCTGCCGATCTCCTGGCGGGACATGCGCAGCACGAATTCGGTCGCCGAGTAGCCGCGCTCGCGGTAGCGTTGCGAAAGGTTGAGCAGAAACGCCGCCAGCCGTTCCTCGGCCCGCATGCTGCCCAGCAGCAGCATGATGTCCTGGCCGCGGGCGATTTCCCGCGACAGAAACTGGTACAGGTTATGTTGCAGCGGGCCGGAACTGCGGGTGAGGTCCCCGAGCTCGTCGAAAGGCAGGACGCAGCATTCGGTGTCTTCCAGCGCAACGGCTTCGCAGCCGTAGCGCTCGGTGCCGATGCCGTCCATGCCGAGCACGTCGCCCAGCATGTGATAGCCGGCAACCTGCTCACGGCCATCCTCGGACAACACCGTCGTCTTGCACGAACCCATGCGGATGGCGTAGAGCGCCGAGAAAGGGTCTCCGGCACGGTACAGCGCGTCCCCCTTCTTCAGGCGCACCCGGCTGGTAACCAGGTTGTCGAGCTCCTGCATGAGGTTCGAATCCAGACCGACGGGCAGGCACAACTGCCGCATGCTGCAGCTGCTGCAGTAGGTCCTCAGGTCGCGGATGGATATCACGGCCGGCAGCGCGTTGGCTTCCGGCAAAGGGCGAGTGACTGGGATCGTCATCAGGAGGGCACAGGGCTCAGGCGCGGGTTGCCGGAGGGCCCGACACGGAGTTTAAGTCCAAAAGGCCGCCCTGACCAGCACCGGCGGCGGCCGGAGGCACCCGGGTGGCCTACAGCATACTGATCAGCGCCTGGCTGGTCGGCGCCCTGGGCGGCTTGCACTGCCTTACGATGTGCGGCGGCTTCATGGCCGCGCTCGCGGCGCGCGATGCCGGCGACGGCGCGGTGGCGCTGCGACCTGCGCGGGTGATCGTGCGCCAGCAGCTCGCCTACCATGCCGGGCGTCTGGCGACCTATATGCTGCTCGGCGCAGCCTTCGGCACCGCCGGCGCCGCGGCGCTCCAGGTCACCGACCTCGTGCCGGTGCAGCGCGCACTGTACGTCTTGGCCAATGCTTTTTTGCTGCTCCTGGGCCTGAGCCTCGCCGCACGCGGCGCCGGCGTCGGCTGGTTGCAGCGCGTGGGCGCGGGCGTCTTCGGCAGGGCGTTGCCGCTGCTGCGGCCGCTGTTGCAACGCCCTGGGGCGGCGGGCCGGATCATGCTCGGGCTCGTCTGGGGCCTCGTGCCCTGCGCGCTGGTGTACAGCGTGCTCCCGCTTGCGCTCTTCGCCGGCGGCTCCTGGCAGGGCGCGGCCGTCCTGCTTGCCTTCGGCCTGGGCACCCTTCCCAATCTGGGCGTCACCGGCTTGCTGTTCCAGCGCGCGGGATCCTCGCTTGGTCGGGCCCCGATGCGGTTCGCGGCCGCGGCGCTCCTGGTCACCTTCGCGATGATCGGCATCTACCGCGCCCTCGACGCCAACCATGCCCTCGCAAGCGGCGCCTTTTGCCTGGTACGTTGACCGGCCGCTGCCATGTCACCACTCGACAAACGCTCCGGCCATCGTCAAGATGGAGACCGCCGATTGACCATCCATCCGCATCAGCACCCCAAGGAGAGCACCATGACCGCACCCGCAGCCAATCGCCGTCGCTTCATCAAGCTCAGCGTTGCCGGACTCGCCGCAGCACCGCTCGCCGCCGCGCTGTTCAACGGCGCAGCCCAGGCCGCCGAAATGCTGAGCGAGTCCGACCCGACGGCCGTTGCGCTGGGCTACAAGGCCGATGCCACCAAGGCCGCGGGCCGCAAGGACAATACCGCGACGTGCTCGAACTGCGCATTGTTTTCCGGCAAGCCGGGGGCCGCCGACGGCCCGTGCAGTGCGTTCGGCGGCAAGCTTGTCAACGCCAAGGGCTGGTGTAACGCGTGGGCTAAGAAGGCTTGACGACACGGCGCGCTGACATCTCCCGCGACTGCGCAAGCGCCGCAGCGTGATCGCGCGGGCAGGGCTGGGCGGCGGTACGCGCCCGGCCGTTCGCTCATCCCGCCTCGGCGCCCAAGGCAGGAGCCGTTGACCGACAAGCGCATGCGCTAAGGCGTTGCCAGACCGGATCGTCGCAGCGCCGGTTGCCTGACGATGAGACCGGACCCTACGCCTCGGTCCGCACGCGCGGATGAGCGCGCTCAAGCAAGGCGCCGCGGCGGCCGCAATGCCGCCCTGAGCCGGCGCGCGAGCGCCATCGCGCTCGCTTTGGCGCTGATCCTTATCATTGCCAAGGTCTGGGGCTGGCTGCTGACCGGCTCCATGGCGCTTCTGACTTCTGCAGCGGATGGCTTAGTCGATGCGCTGGCGTCCCTCGCCACCTTTGCTGGCGTGCGCTACGCGCACCGTCCCGCCGACCCGGACCATCGCTATGGTCACGGCAAGGGCGAAGCACTGGCGGCGTTCACGCAGGCGATACTGCTCGGCGCGACCGGTGTCGTGTTCGGAGCGCAATCGCTCTGGCGCGTGCTCTTTCCGGAGCCGCTCTTCGGTGTCGGGTTGGGTGTGGCCGTCGCTGCGGGCAGCCTGGTCACGTCGGTTTTGCTCGTGGCGATGCAGACCTGGGTCCTGCGCCGTACCCGGTCGACCGCAATCGCCGCCGATCGCATTCACTACCTGACCGACGTCGTCGTGAATTTGGCGGTCCTGGCCGCTCTGGCGGTGACCTGGGCGACCGGATGGGTGCGAGCCGATCCGTCATTCGCCCTCGCCATCGCCGTCTACATGCTGTGGAACGCGGGCAGCATCGCCCGCGATGCGTCAGTCCAACTTCTGGATCGCGAGCTCGCGCCCGCGCACCGCAAGCAGATCGAAGCCGCCGCATTGGGGTGCCCAGGTGCCCGGGCTATCCACGACATCCGCACCCGGAACGCGGGCGACCGGGTGTTCGTGGAGTTCCATCTCGAAGTTGACGGAGCCATCAGCGTGCACGAAGGACATCGCATCGTCGACGCGGCCGAAGGAGCCGTGGCCGCGTTGTTCCCGGAAGGGAGCGAGGTTATTGGCCACCTCGAACCGGTGGGGATCGTCGACGAGCGGCTCGATGATCGCGTGCATCACCGGACGCCGCCTGGCTCCGGACGGCTGCCCTGATCCCTGCGTCAGGGTTTCGACGCCAACGCCATCGGCGTCAAAGAGTGAACGGCCTCCCATTGCAAATATTAGGCTTCATATTAAATAACAGTTCTATGTAATTGATACTATTATGAAAGAATCATTCATCCGGGCCGACTTCACAGATTTTGCTGCGGTTCATGCGCTGGCCAAGGGCCGCGGGGTCGGCGAGTTCCGACATCTTTGTTCCTCGCCCATCCGCACCAAGCGCGGCGTGCAGGGTTGACTCCGGGCGACCGTTGCAACATAGATGATCGCGTGCTGACGGCGGTTTCGTGCCGCTCCCGCCTCGACGCTCAAACTGACTGCTTCATCTCACCGCACGCGCGGGCAACACACATGGCCGCGGCCGACGTAGCGCTTAATGCCGTCACCTACCGGTGGCCGAGGCGACCGGTCGTCGTGGTCTGCATCGATGGTGGCGACCCTGCGTATTTCGAGCGCGGCCTGCAGGATGGGATCATCCCGACGGTCGAGCGCTTCATGCGCACCGGCTTCAGCGCCACCGCGGAGGGTACGATTCCAAGCTTTACCTGCCCCAACAACCTGTCGATCGCGACAGGGGCGCCGGCCTCGGTGCATGGCGTCTCCGGCAACTTCTATCTGGATCCGGACAGCGGTAAAGCGGTCGTCATGACCGGACCCGAATTGCTGCGCTCGGGCACCATTCTCGGGAGCTTTTCCCGGCTCGGCGCCCGGGTCGTGTGCATCACGGCGAAGGACAAGTTGCGGCAACAGCTCGGCAAGGATTTCGACATGCGCGGCCAGAGCGTCAATTTCTCCTCGCAATGCGCCGACGCGTGTCGTCGGCACGAGCATGGGATCGAAGATGTGCTGGGCTTTGTGGACATGCCGCTTCCCGACATGTATTCGATGGAACTTTCGCTTTTCGTGCTCGAGGCCGGGGTGCGGCTGCTGGAGACGCGACGCCCCGACCTCATGTACTTGTCGCTCACCGACTACGTCCAGCACAAGTACGCGCCCGGGGAACCGGAGGCGAACCGCTTCTACCAGGCGCTCGACGCCATGTTCGCGCGCCTGGACGCCCTCGGCGCCGTGGTGGCGCTTACCGCCGACCACGGCATGAACGACAAGTCCAAGCCGGACGGGGAGCCCAACGTCATCTGGCTGCAGGATCACCTCGATGCAAACCGGGGCCGCGGGCGGACGATAGTCATCTGCCCGATCACCGACCGCTTCGTCGCCCACCATGGCGCTTTGGGTGGCTTCGTCCGGGTTTATTGCCGCCGGGGCGCAGACCGGGGCGAGGTCATGAAGCTCATCTACGGGCTTGCCGGAATCGAGGCCGTGCTCGAAAAGGAGGACGCGGTGCGGCGTTTCGACCTGCCGCTCGATCGCGAAGGGGACATCGTCGTCATCGGCGACAGCGGCACCTGCATCGGCGGGGCGCGGGCCGAGCACGATCTGTCCGGCCTCGCCGGGCACCGGCTTCGTAGCCATGGAGGCGTTGCCGAGGGTCGCGTGCCATTCATTCTCAACCGCCCGCTGACCAGGGCCTACGCCCAACGCGCCTCGGCCGGAGGGCTTAAGAGTCAGCACATTTTCGATTTCGCCCTCAACGGCCTCGAAGGCGACTGATGAAGCCGGACCTACCGGGTGCGGTTTCCAGGCAACCCGTTCAAGCCCAGCCCGTGACCGCGCCGAGCCTCGACTTCACGCCGAAGGGTCTGTATATCGGCGGCAGCTGGGTCGCGCCCGAGCTGGGCAGAACGTTTGCGACGATAAACCCGTCGACCGGCGAGAAGCTCGCCGAAATTCCCGATTCCAGCGCAGAGGATGTCGAGCGCGCCTGCCGCGCCGCGAAAACCGCCTTCGGCGAGTGGAGCCGCACCCCCATCCGCGAGCGCGCCCGCTGCCTCGAACTTCTCGCCCAGCGCATCCTCGAGCACAAGGACAGCCTGGCACTGATCGACGCGGTGGATTCAGGCAATGCCATCGCCGGCATGCGCGGCGACATGGTGTGGACCGCGGAGAGCCTCAACTATTTTGCCGGGCTCGTTACCGAGATTAAGGGCGAAACGTTCGCGCAGGGTCCGCGCCACCTCAACTTCACCCGCCGTCAGCCCTATGGGGTCGTCGCCAAGATCAACCCGTTCAATCATCCCTTCCGCTTCTGCGCCGAAAAGGCCGCCGCACCGCTTGCCGCCGGCAACTGCGTGGTGATCAAGGGTTCCGAGCAGGCTCCGATCTCGGGACTGAAGCTCGGCGAGTTATGCGATGGCATCTTCCCGCCCGGCGTGGTCAATATCATCACCGGTGACGGTCGCGTCGGCTCGGCCCTGGTTCGGCATCCGGATGTGCGTCGGGTTGGCTTCGTCGGCTCGATCCCCACCGGTCGCGCCATTGCCCGCGACGCGGCAGAGGGACTGAAGCGGGTGAGCCTCGAGCTCGGCGGCAAGAATCCGATCCTCATCTTCCCCGACGCGGACCCGAAGAAGGCGGCGGCCGCCGCCGTGCAGGGCATGAATATGAACCGGCAGGGACAGTCCTGCAGTTCCACCTCGCGCATCTTCGTGCATGGCTCCCTGCATGACGAGGTAGTGGCCGAGCTCGTGCGCCTGGTCGAGGCCCTTCCGGTCGGCTTTCCCTGGCTCGAGCACAACGAGGTTGGCCCGATCGTCTCCCGGCGACAGTTCGATCGCGTCATGGGCTATATCGATTCGGCGCGGAGCGAGGGCGCGGCTCTGCTCACCGGCGGCGGCAGGCCGACTGATCCGAGCCTGCGCCGCGGATTCTTCATTGCCCCCACCGTGTTCGATCGCGTGACCCCAGCCATGCGTATCGCGCGCGAGGAGATCTTCGGTCCGGTGATGTCGGTGCTGACCTGGACCGATGTCGACGCCATGCTCGAGCAGGCCAACGCCCTTGAGTACGGCCTCGCGGCCGCGATCGTCACCAACGATTTGAGCCGCGCGATGGAGACGGCCGAGCGCGTTGAGGCGGGCTACGTATGGATCAATTCGACCGGCCGCTACCTGGGCGCTCCCTATGGAGGCGCCAAGCAAAGCGGCCTCGGCCAGGAGGAATGCTTCGACGAACTGCTGAGCTACACCCAGGTCAAGAACGTCAACCTGCGCTGGTGACCGCGATACGCGCCGCTCCCGACGCGAATATAAGTCAGCGGCCGAACGTTTCCGGATCGATTCGTCCCGTGTGGGTTGCCAGATAGACCTCGCGCAGGAAGGAGGAGAGCCCGCCGACCAGGGCGATCATCACCGCCACGAACTGGGCGCCGGCGAGCCATTTGAGGTCCGTGCCAAAGAACTCCTCAAAGAAAAGCGTCGCGATGACGATGCACACCAGCAGCGCCGCGCCGGTGCAGAAGTTGATCGACCAACTGGCCAGGTTTCGGCGCCGTTCGAGAGTGCGAATCTCCGTGCGTGCGCTCGCCAGAGCCTTCTCGCTTAGCGTTCCCCACCTCGCCTCGAGGTCGCGCGCGCGATCGATAATGCGGGCCAGGCGAGTGGCCATGACCCCGAGCAGGCCGGCTATGCCAGTGAGCAGGAACACCGGGGCGATCGAAAGCTGGATTGCCTGCTGGATGATCGGGACACCTACGTGGGTGGGCATTGGACATTCTCCTTTGGGTTACTCCGAGCAGGCGCAGCACGCGCCCGCGCCTAGCGCTTGGTCGTCGCGGCCGCGCGAATTACGTTGGCCAGCAGGGCGCCAATCGTCCCGGCGACGAGCAACCCCAACGCGAGCGACCCGTCGAGCGCCCCGGTGTGCGTCAGGAGCCCCACCACGAGGAGCACGCCGAGGATCGTCAGCGCCAGCTTGCCGTCATCGACGAACAGGCCGACGACGCTGCGCAGGGCGCGCGCGAGTCCGTTCATGGCGTCTCTCCGCCAGCGGCGATGTCCTTGCCCGCTGCCACCCGTGCGGCGAACCGGGTGCCCAGCCACGACGCGCCGGCGAGGATCGCCATCAGTGCCAGGACGGCGCCATCGTCGGATGGCCAGCGCGAACCGATGCCTTCGCCAAACCAGAACAGGCCGAACGCGGTCATCACGATCCCCACCGCGAACTTGAGGCTGTTTTCGGGAACGCGGGCGAGGGGCCGGTGCAAGAGCAATCCCGCGGCCACCACGAGCAGGCACGCGGCGACCGCGCCAAGGCTTGCCGCAACGAGCAAGCCCTGCACCGCTCCGAGGGCGATGACGATGACGATGACCTCGACCCCTTCCAGGGTCACGGCCTTGAATGCGGTCGCAATGGCGATCAGATCCCACCGGGTATGCGATAACAAGTGCATGGGGCCAGCGCGTAAGGCGCGGACCTCGCTGTCGTATATCGCCACTTCGTCGTGCAAGGCGACTACGCCGGCCGCGCGCAGCATCGCCTTGCGCAGCCAGCGCAGGCCGAAGAGCAGCAGCAGGGTTCCGACGACGAGCCGCAGCAGCGCAACCGGCACCGATCTCAGCGCCAGCCCGAAAACGGCCACCAGGACCGCCAGCAGGCCGAGCGCGGCGGCCGTTCCCAGCAGCGCCGATCGCCACCCGCGCACCACGCCCACGGCAAGCACGACGGTCAGGGCCTCGACCGCTTCCACCGAGGAGGCAAGGAACGCGCTTGCGATGGTCGACCAGACGTGTATCGACCCGCTCATGGATGCGATGCTCGATGATGGCCTGGGCTTTGGCTTGCTGCCTTGGCGTCGCGTCCCCAGGCGACGCTGGCGAGCAGGTGAGCCGCGACCCTACGGGCCGATCACCTTGCCTGGGGTTTTGGCGTCAACCGGGTCTGGCAGTTCGGCAAAGAATGCGAACGGGCGGTTCATGGCCCGAAACGGACCCTCGTCACCCCTCCCATCCGCTTGCATGTCGCCATCCCAACGCTCGCCGGCGCAGCTTTGATCCGACCCGAGGCGCTGGCGGAGCCGTTGCAGACAAAAACAAGCCTGCCGCTTTGCGCGCCGGCTCCGCGACAACGCTCCGAATCAACCGCCTTTGAGCTGGGCGCGGATCTCGCCCCCCGGGTGCTGCGCGCTGTGTACGTTGACGTACAGGTTGCCCGCCTTGAAGCTGGCATATTGACTGTCCGTGAGCTTCGCCCCCGGTGGCGCGGCGAACGTGTTGTCTCCGGTTTTGGTGAACGGAACGATGACCGGGCCGTTGGCTCCCGCGGCACCTTCGTGAATGTGGGATGCGGTCGCAGTCATTCCAGTCACCGTGATGGTCGCGCTGACGGTGTGATCGGGATTGATGGTCACGGTTCCAGTACCGGATGCGGAAGTCGTCACGGGCGGAACCTCGTTGCCTCCGGAAAGGACAACCTGCTGGGCCGACATCGGCTGGGACATCGACGCGCCACCGAATACAACCCCGAGCGCGCCCGCCAGCGCGATCGCAGCGAGTAGCACGCGTTGGCGCAAAATCCTCTTATTCATGGGTCTCCTCCGTCGCATGGTTGGCTTCCGAGATGCTGCAATACCCGCCCTGAGGCGGGTCCATAACGATAACACTTTGCGAACGGACAGGGTATGGTCGCTCGGCGCGCGCGAAGGTTGAGGTCGCGGCGGCGGCGCCAGGCGGGTGAGCAAGCCGCGAGTGGCCAGTCCGTGAGCAGATCGCTTCGGGTTCCGAGCACTCAGCTTGGCGTCGATAACTCCTCAAACGCGCCCAGCGCGTCGGCCGCGTACATGAGCGATGGACCTCCACCCATGTAGACTGCGACGCCGAGCGCTTCCTCGATCTCGGCTCGCGTGGCTCCGAGCTTGATCAATGCTTTCAGGTGGAAGCCAAGACATGCGTCGCAATGCCCGGCGACGCCGAGCGCTAGCGCGATCAACTCCTTCGTCTTGCGGGTAAGGGCGCCATCACGGGTCGCCGCATCAGCCAGGGCGTTGAACCCTTTCATGATGTCGGGTGTGTCGACACGCAGTTTTGCAAGGGAAGTGGACACCGCGCGGGTGATTTCCCGATATACCTTTGTCATGCTTTCACTCCTTTACGTGAATGCCGTCGCTCCAGGCATGCCACAGGCACTCAAGCCCAAGTGGCCAACCCGGCATAGCCATGCCGCAAACCCTGTCGCCGCCACGACACCGTGGGTTGCTCAGCGCTTGTCTGCCGCCCGAAGCGTAGCATTGACCGCCTGCAGCGCCACTTCATCGAGTTGCCCGGCAAGTGCCGAGAGGCGCAAGCGATCCATGAGCAGGGCCACGCGCGCCTGCAGCAGCGCCAGCTCGGCATTGGCGGCGTCGCTTTCTGCGTTGAGCAGGTCGAGCGTCGTTCGGTCGCCGACCTGAACGCCAAGCCGCGTGGCCTCGAGCCTGGATCTGTTGGCCCGGAGCGCCTCGGCCAGGGCGGCAACGCGGCTCGCGCCCACGGTCAGGCCCAGCCACGCCGCCCGGGTTTGCTGCCCGATCTGCTGCCGCGTGCGCTCGGCGTCCGCGCGCGCTTTGTCGGCCAGGTGGAGCGCCTCTTCCTGCCGGGCGTTGCGATAACCACCGCTATAGAGCGGGACGGTAATTTGCACGCCAATCATCTTGTTGCTCGAATTGATGCTCGACGCCCCGAAGTCACCGCTGCCGTTCAGGCGATCCTGGCCAATCTGGGCTACGAGGTCGATTTTGGGCGACGCCGCCAGACTGAACTTCGCGGATTCTTCCGTCGCCAGCTCGGTTCGGGTCAGATAGCTGCGGAGCAGAAGGTTACGGTCGCCGGCGTCGGCGAGCCATTGCGTCAGCATGCGCGCTTCGCCCGGCGCGGTGTCATTGGCCGGAAAGAGCAGGTGCATGGCATCCGGCTGCAAGCCGGTGACATCGGACAATGCGACCTGCTTTAATTGCAGGTCCGCATCCGCCGCCAGCAATTGCGCCTTGAGAGCCTCGGAGCGGGCAGCCGCCTCGTAGGTGTCGGTGACCGGTATGTCGCCCAGTGCATGGCGATCCCGCGCCTCGGCCAGCGCACGATCGACAGCGATCTGTTGCTGCTGCAGCACACGCAGCGACTCGCCCGCAAGCGCAACCTCGAAGTAGCGCTGCGCCGTGGTCAGCATCAGTGTCTGCCTGGCGATCTGCCAGTCGAGATCGGCGATATCGGCCGAGAGCCCCAGCTGCCGGCTTTGCGCGAGACGCTCGCCGCTTAAGAGAGGCTGGCGCGCCTCGACCACCCAGCGCCCGAGAGCGCCATTGGTGACCGAGGTGTTGAAACTGACGGCGTCGGTTTGGGGGAATCCGGGCGCGGAAAACTGGGCGCCATTGGTCGCGGTTTCGCTGCTCATACGCCCGGCCGTCCCGGTGACCTGGATCGTGGGGAGCCACAGCGATTGGCCCTGCGCGCGGCGGGCCTCGCCGGCCTGGTGCGCGGCGTCGGCCGCTGCGAACTCGAGGTCGTGTTGCAACGCGGCGCGCCACACGTCAAGCAGATCCGTGGCGCCCAGCGTCGGCGCGAACAGAATAAGCGCCGACGAAATGACGATTACGGCACTGCGCATCGGGCGATTCCTTGCCGGGGCCCGCTCAGCAGCCTTCGCGCGCCCCGAACTTGCGGACGATGGTTTCCATCAGGCACCACCGGGTCAGGGCGCTCTGCAGCAGGTTGGCGCCGACGAACGCGGTGAATGCGAGCCACCACTGGCTGACGAACACGGGGCTGCCCGGAACACCGAGGGCGAGCGACAGCAGGATGAACACGCCCGCGACGAGACGCACGATTTGCCAAGAGGTCATGAATCATTCTCCTTGAGATGACGGCCCGAGGCGCTTGCGGTAGGCCGTGTAGTACAGCAGCGGAATGACCACCAGCGTGAGCATGGTGGAGACGAAGATCCCGAAGATGAGCGAGATGGCGAGGCCGTTGAAGATTGGGTCGTCGAGAATAAACAAGGCGCCGAGCATTGCGGCGAGGCCGGTCAGCATGATCGGCTGCGCGCGAGTTATCGCGGAGTGCACCACGGCGTCCTTGAACGGGACGCCGTCACGCACCTGCAGGTTGATGAAGTCCACCAGAAGGATCGAATTGCGCACGATGATTCCAGCCAGTGCGATCATGCCGATCATGCTGGTCGCGGTGTATTGGGCGCCGAGGAGCGCGTGGCCTGGCATCACACCGATAATGGTCAGTGGGATTGGTGCCATGATGATCAGCGGCGTGAGGTACGAGCCGAATTGGGCAACGACCAGCAGGTAGATCAGCACGAGACCAACCGCGTAGGCGGCACCCATGTCACGAAAAGTCTCGTAGGTGATTTGCGACTCGCCATCCCATTTGATGGCGTAATCGCGGTAGGGATCGTCGGGCGGTCGAATGAAGTATTCCACCAGTGAGCCGCCCCCGGGCGTCGGGACTGCAGTGACGTCCTTGCGCATCGCGAACATCCCGTACAGCGGGCTGTCGATGCGACCGGCCATGTCAGCGATGACATAGTTCACCGGCAGCAGGTCCTTGTGATAGATCGGCTGCTCGCGCACCGAGTCGCTCATGCTAACCAGTTCGCGTACCGGCACCAGCTTGCCCGAATCGGAGCGAACTCCCAGTTGCAGCAGCGTGTCGAGATCGCCCTGCTGCTCGGCGGGCAGCTGCAGCGTCGCCGCCGCCGGGTACTTGGTTTCGTCGTGCAGGTAGCTCGTCGCCTCGCCGGCGAGTCCGGCGCGCAGCGTGCTGACGATGACTTCCTGCGGTACGCCCAGCATCGCGGCCTTGCGCCGATCGACCAGGAGCAGCATCTTCGGCGCCGCGGCGATGCTGCTGTCGTCGACATCGACCACCCCCGGTGTCTTCTCGAAGATGGCACGCACGGCCTTGGCAACGTCGCGGCGCCCATTGGCCTCCGGGCCATAGATCTCGCCGACGATGGGGGCCTGTACCGGCGGCCCCGGGGGCACTTCAACGACTTTGACATTGGCATTGAAGCGGCGGCCGATTTGCTGCAGCGCCGGGCGCACGCGGGTTGCGATGGCGTGGCTCTGCTCGCTGCGGCGGTGCCTGTCGACGAGGTTGACCTGGATGTCGCCCACCTCACCGCCGGCGCGCAGGTAGTACTGGCGCACAAGCCCGTTGAAGTTGATCGGGGCCGCTGTCCCGGCATAGGCTTGATAGTCGGTCACCTCAGGCACCGTGGCCAGGTACGTCCCCAGGTCGTGGAGGGCGGCGGCGGTCTGCTCCACGGGCGTTCCCGCGGGCATGTCGACGACGACTTGGAACTCCGACTTGTTGTCGAAAGGCAGCATCTTCAACTGCACGATGCCAGCCGCCGGCAGCACCAGGGAAACGGCGATCAGAGCCGCGATGCCCAGACCCAGCATGCTGCGGTTGCGTCGACCCCGGGTGTCGTCGAGGAGCGGTCTGAAGATGGCGTTGAACAGCGGAGCGAGCTTAGCCGCGAGGCCTTGCGGCTTCGCAACGCCCGCCGCGGCGTGCGGTGCCTTGAGCCATAAGCGCGACAGCCATGGCGTGACCACGAAGGCGATTGCCAGCGACAGCAACATGCCCATGCTGGCGTTGATCGGGATGGGGCTCATGTACGGCCCCATCAGGCCGGAAACGAAGGCCATCGGCAGCAGCGCGGCGATAACCGTCAATGTGGCGAGGATGGTGGGCCCGCCGACCTCGTCGACTGCGCCCGGAATGACCTCCACCTGCGGCTTGCCCGGGAACAGCTGCTGATGCCGATGAATGTTTTCGACGACCACGATGGCGTCGTCCACCAGGATGCCGATCGAGAAGATGAGCGCGAACAATGAGACGCGGTTGAGGGTGAAGCCCCACGCCCATGAGGCAAACAGCGTCGCGGCCAGCGTCAGGATCACGGCGCTGCCGACGATGGCGGCTTCGCGCCGACCGAGGGCGACGAATACGAGTGCCACGACCGACGCGGTGGCAAACAAAAGCTTCTGGATGAGCTTCTGCGCCTTGTCGTCCGCGGTTGCGCCGTAGTTGCGCGTCTCTGCGACCTCGATGTCTTGCGGAATGACGGTGTTGCGCAAGATCGCCACACGGCGCATGACCGCGTTGGCGACATCGATGGCGTTCTCGCCCGGCTTCTTGGTGATGGCCATGGTCACGGCCGGATACTCGCCGCCACCCTTGCCCGCCACGCCGTGCCAGACGTAGCGGCTGGCGGGTGGCGGGCCGTCGCGGACGGTGGCCACGTCCTGAAGAAAGATCGGCTTTCCGGCGTGCACGCCCACCACCAGCTCGCGCACGTCGCGGGCATCCTTGAGGAAGGGCCCGGATTCGACCGCGACCGCCCGGTTGGCCACGAGCAACTCGCCGACCGGAAGACCAAGATTGGCCGACTGCAGCGCCGCACGGAGGTCGGGAACGGTCACGGCGGCGCCGGCCATGCGCGCCGGATCGATCTCGACCAGGATGGCACGCCCGGGGCCGCCGATGGTGTTGACCTCTCGCGTGCCGCCGACCCGCTTCAGATCGGTCTCGATGCTATGCGCCACGCGCTCGAGGTCGTAGGGGCCCACTGCGGCATCGCGGCTGAAAAGCGTGAGCGTGACGATGGGCACGTCGTCGATGCCCTTGGGTTTGATCAGCGGGCTCATGACGCCCAGGCCCTTGGGCAGCCAGTCGGCGTTGGCGTTGACCGTGTCGTAGAGCCGCACGAGCGCCTCGGTGCGAGGTACTCCGACCTTGAACTGCACGGTCAGAATGGCCAGCCCGGGACGGGAGACCGACAGGACGTGCTCGATGCCGGCGATCTGTGAAAATACCTGCTCCGCGGGTGTAGCCACCATCTGTTCCACGTCGCGCGCCGATGCCCCCGGAAATGGGATTATCACGTTGGCCATTGTCACGTTGATCTGGGGCTCTTCCTCGCGTGGCGTGACGAGCACAGCGAACGCGCCCAGGAGGAGGGCGCCTATGGCCAGCAGCGGCGTGATCTGCGCCGTCTGGAAATAGGCCGCGATACGACCCGATATGCCGAGCGCCTTGCGCATGGGGCGGCTCAGCGCTCGCGGGCAGCGGCCTGCGGATCGACCGCCACGCGCTCACCCGCGGTTACGCCAGTCAGTACTTCGACGGTGCCGTCTGCCGCGGGACCGAGGCGCACCTGGCGCAGGACGGGGTGGCCGTTGGCGTCGAGCACGTACACGCCGGTCATTTCCGCGCGACGGACCACGGCCCCGGCGGGTATGTACAGCCGAGAGGTTGTCCCACCCAGCAGCGGTAGCCAGACGCGGGCAAACGTCCCCGGAACGACGGGCTCGATACCCGGGGGAAGTTCAAGCCGGATTTGCGCCGTATGAGTCCCCGGATCCGCCGTGGGCAACATGGTTACATGCGTAGGGGTTACCCATTGACGATCTGCCGGCAGGCCGGGTAACTGGATCTTGACTGGCCTTCCCGGGGCGAGTCGCACGACGTCCGTCTGCGCAACTGCAGCCGTGACGCGCAGCGCAGCGGGATCGTACATCGTCAACAGCGGGCGGCCCGGCAGCGCCATGTCGCCAAGCACGACCGGGACCTCGGCGACCACGCCGCCGTAGGGCGCCTTGACGACGAAGAAACCGGATTGCGCGCGCGCCGCACCGGCCTGAGCAAGTTGTGCCGCAACCTGCGCCTGCGTGGCCTTGAATTGCGCCTCCGCGCGCTCGAGTGCAGCCTGGCTGGTGTAGTTCTTCTCGTAGAGTTGTTTCTGGCGATCAAATTCCTTGGTCGCGACTTCAAGGGTGGCGCGGGCCGACTGGACCTGGGCGTCGCTGGCGGCCACGTTTTGTTCCGCCGCCCGGGCGTCGATTCGCGCCAGCACCTGGCCGGCCTTGACGACATCGCCGGCCTTCACCTCGATGGCGACGACCGCGCCAGCCACCTGCGCGGCGACGACGGTTTGCCGGACGGCTTCCACGACACCATCAAAGCTCGCGGAGTCGCTTGCCCTGGGGGCCTGCACCGGGGCGCTCGCCAACTCGCCGCCTGCTGCTCCGACGGGGAAGCCCACCAGATCCACCATCAACGCCGCGCCCAGCAGGCATTTCTTCAGCATGACTCATCTCCTGATGGACCTTGCCGCCACGACCTCGCGCGTGGGCTGGATTCGGGCCATCTATTGTGCTATTCTTTAGCTAATCACGCAAATAGTCAAGAACGATTTAAGCCAAGATTGCGGCAAAGCAAAGGGCTTTGAGGCATGATGAGCGTCTTGCGACAACCCGCTTGTCCGAGCATGAAGGGTCTTTCCCCAGAAGCGCTGCAGGAGGTCGCGGCGTATTTCCAGACGCTGTCGGAACCGACGCGCCTGCAGATACTCAACTACTTGCGCGAAGGCGAGCGCAACGTCGGGGAACTGGCGCAGCTGTGTGGCTATACGGCGGCAAACGTTTCCCGCCACCTGGCGATGCTGACCGCGCACGGCCTTGTAGCGCGCGAAAGCCGCGGCACGAGCGTCTACTACCGCATCGCCGACGCTTCGGTCTACGCTCTATGCGACCTGGTTTGTGGCAACATCGCCCGCCAATTCGAGCAGACCGCCCGCGAGCGCAAGGCATTCGTCCGGACGGCCGCACGCGCCGGCCGGCACAAGTAACCGGTCTCGGGGCGTCCTTATTCCTGCTGCGCACGCCCACCACCTGAGATAGTCGCTCGGCGATGGGTTTCGCTTGAGATCTCCGTGCGTCGTTGGCGCCGCTCGCTGACAGCATTGATGATTCTGGGCTTTGTGTCGGCCCAGTTCATTAGTCTTGCCCACGCCTGCATGGGACGGGTTCGACGCGGCTCACGGCGCCACCAGTCACGCGAGTAAATCAGCAACAGCGGCCTTACAGCCAAGTCGCTGATAACGGCCATTCGACGGCGCCGAAACAGAGCCCGGGGCCTCACCGCGATCTAGTGGAAATGCTTGTGGGAGTGGCTGAGGGCGCCGTCATGGGAATGCTCGTGAGTGTGAACGGGATGGATGTGTCCATAGCGTTCCTCGATGCGACCGAATTTCCATATTGTCACCGAGGCACCCCAAGCAATGAGAAATGTGCCCACGATCATATACCCGAGAATGGCGAAGTTGAGTCCGGCGACAAGGTCGAAGAATGGTCCTTCGAGACCAAGAATCCCGATGAGGACCTGCAGCAATTCGATCGTGCCGATGACCAGCGCAACGGCTATCGACAGGCTGGTGATGGTAATGTTGTAGAAGACCTTCCGCAAGGGATTGACGAAAGCCCAGTCGTAGGCCTTCGACATTAGCACGCCGTCCGTAGTGTCCATCGCCGTCATTCCAGCCGCGAAGAGGATCGGCAGAGAAAGCAACGCAGGAACCGGCAAATTGCCGGTCGAAGCGCCTACGGTCATCGCAAGTAGGCCAACCTCCGATGCGGTATCAAATCCTAGACCGAAGAGCACGCCAACCGGAAGCATCTGCCAACTGTGATTGATGATCTTTTGCAGTCGCCCGCCAAGTAAACGATTGATGAAACCACGTTGTGCGAGCAGCTCTTCCAGATGGGCGTGGCTATGTTTTCCGGTCTTCACCTGTCGCCATACCTTGAGAATATCTTGTAGCACTAACAGATTGAGAACCCCGATCGCCCAGAGGAACGCGCCGGATACGCTCGCACCAATGATGCCGCCAAGATTTTGCAATGCCGGCAGCCTCTGCTTGACGGCAGCGGCCGCGAAGATGATGGCGACTGCGAGGGAGAAGACGATTGTCGAGTGACCCAGCGAAAAGAAGAAGCCAATACCCAGGGGCCTCTTGCCCTTCTGGAGCATGTATCGCACTGTGTCGTCCACGGCCGCGATGTGGTCCGCATCGAACGCGTGGCGCAAGCCAAACATATAGGCGACGAAACCCAGCCCGACCAACGCCGGATAGTGTGACGAGTAATAGAGAAATAACCCCCAGCCCCACAGATGCAGCAACGCGATCACGCCGTAGAGGCTCCCGAGCCGTGTCCACTCGTCGGCGGTGAAGCTGAGACGCCGGCGGCCCGAGCCGTCAGGACGAGCCCTCTGGTGCGGTGCCGCCAGCGTCTTGTAGGCTGTCACTCGTTCCGCTCCATAAGCATTAACAGGGGAAGCTAAGGCCGGGACCGATTCGACTGGCCTATGGCCAATCCGACCGAGAGTTTACTTCAAGCGGTTGGCGAAGCCCGCCAACGTCCGCATTTCCCGCATACGACAGGCTGCATCGGGTCTATTCTGTTGAACAACTCGATGTTTGAGAGGCTCAGGGCCCGGTGTTGAGGGGTCGTTTGGCAGTGCTCGGTCGAGCCAGTCGCGTAGACACCCCTCAGGCAGGCGCTAGTTCTCCTTTTTCTGCTATTGGCGCTAACCATTTCGCCATTCGTCGCAGATTTTGCGCAGCCGCGGCAAGCAGGAACTCGTCATTTGCGCCACTGAGCCCCCGCAATCGTAATCGATCCAATTTCAGGATTCGTTTGAGGTGAGCGAACAGCATCTCGACCTTCTTGCGGTCCTTGCGCGATTGCTTGTAACCATCGGTCTTGGCAACGTCACGAGCCACATCGCGGGCGGATTCATGAACGCTGCGAACGATCTTCCGAACCCGGTCGTTTGGACAGCAGCGCGCCTTCATCGGACATGTCGCACAATCAAATTGGCTGGCTCGATAGATGATGGTGTCGGCCTTGGTGACGTGGGTACGCAGATTCTTGAATGCGCGCCATTGGCGGCGCAGCACATTGCCCTGCGGACAGCGGTACTCGTCAGCCTTCTCATCCCATTTGAAGTCGCTGCTCGATAGCCTCTTGTCGTTGGGGTCTGTCTTCTCCCACACTGGCACATGCGGCTCGATCTGCTTTTCCTCGACCATCCATCCTAGAATCTCTGCGGTGCCGTAATTGGTATCGCCGATCAACCGCTGCGGCTTGAGAGCAAACCGCGTCTCGACGCGGTCGATCATCGTCTTGGTAGCCTTGATTTCGTCGGTCTTGTAGGCGGGCGTCGCCTCGACATCGACGATGATGCCGGCCTGCACATCAACCAGATAATTGGTCGAATAGGCGTAGAACGCCGGACCACCCACTGCCGTCCACCGTGCCGCCGGATCGGTCGGCGAGATCGAGGCGGGAACGGTCATTGGCTCCGTCTGCGCCTCCAGGGCGGCCAAATACTCGCGCACCGCCCGTGTCGCGTGCTCGGGGTCGCCCAGGCCTTTGCCTTCTTCGCGCGCCATACTGCGGCTGCGATTGGCGTCGGCCCTGATCAAGCTCGCGTCGACAGCAAAGCCTTCGCCGCCAACCAATCCTTCCTTCATGCAGCGCTCGACCACGCTCTCGAACACCTGCCGAAACGCTTCGCTCTCCCGGAAGCGCCCATGCCGGTTCTTCGAGAACGTCGAATGGTCCGGCACCGCATCCTCGAGACCCAAGCGACAGAACCAGCGATACGCCAGATTGAGATGAACCTCTTCGCACAGCCGGCGCTCGGACCGAATGCCAAAGCTATAACCGACGATCAGCATCCGCATCATCAGCTCCGGATCGATCGACGGCCGTCCCGTATGACTGTAGAACGGCGCCAGATGGTCGCGCAGCTCACCAAGGTCCAGGCACCGATCAATCCCACGCAGCAGGTGATCAGCCGGAACGTGATCTTCAAGATTGAACGAGTAGAACAGCTGCTTCTGCCCGTCAGAACCTGATCCCATCATGCCCGCCACTCCCCAAGCTAAGCCTTGATCTCAGCATAGCCAGCAGAGGGCCATTTTCAAGGAGTTTTTCAACGGTATAGGCCAGGAGGAGACGATCGCGAGTTTCTCTGCGGGCGCAACCGGTCGATGCAACACACTATGGGCTGAGCAATCAGCGCAGAGGAGTGTTGCAGATGAAGCAAAGACCTAAGATCTATTACACGGAGAGCCAGAAGGCGCTGATGTGGGCGCGCTGGCAGAAGGGTGACACGCTTCACCAGATTGCCCAGTTGTTCGATCGGCACCATCCATCAATAGCGGGTATTTTAGGAGCGAGGGGTGGGATCCGGCCGGTGCCGCGACGCCGCTCCCGATGGGCGTTGACCCTGACCGAACGCGAAGAGATCTCGCGGGCGATAGTTGCGGGTTATTCCATGCGTTCGATAGCAGCGAAGCTCGGTCGAGCGCCATCCACCGTCAGCCGGGAGATCAAGCGCAATGGCGGGCAGGAATCCTATCGATCCAGTCAGGCCGACAAGTCTGCCTGGGACCGAGGACGTCGCCCCAAGACCTGTAAACTGGCACAGAACCGAGCGCTGGTGCGCCTCGTGGCAGGCAAGCTCCAGTTGCAATGGTCACCTGAGCAGATTGCTGGGTGGCTGAAGCAAACCTATCCAGATGATACGAGTTGGCGCGTGTCACACGAGACCATTTATCGCAGCCTGTACATACAGGCTCGCGGCGCTCTGAAGCGGGAGCTGCTGGAGCATCTACGCCGAACGCGAGGGATGCGTCGTTCGCGCCATCACACCCAGAAGACGGACAAGCATGGCCGAATCACCGGCACCGTCTCGATCAGTGAGCGTCCGGCCGACGTGGAAGACCGTGCGGTGCCCGGTCACTGGGAAGGCGACCTGTTGATTGGGAGTAAGAACAGCCAGATTGCGACGCTGGTCGAGCGCAAGACGCGCTATGTGATGCTGGTGAAGGTTGCCGGCAAAGATACGGAGACGGTCATCAACGCCTTGATCAAGAACGCGCGCAAGTTACCGGACGAACTCTACAAGTCGCTGACCTGGGATCGGGGTAAGGAAATGGCCGATCACAAGCGCTTCACCCTGGCCACCGACATCCAGGTTTATTTCTGCGATCCTCAGAATCCCTGGCAGCGTGGGAGCAATGAGAACACGAACGAGCTATTGAGGCAGTACTTTCCCAAAGGACCTCTCAGGCCACTCTCAAGCAAGGCTCAACGCCGTGGCCAGAAGATTGAATGAGCGGCCAAGAAAGACATTAAACTTCGAGACACCAGCTGAACGATTCCACCAAACTGTTGCGTCGATCGGCTGAATCCGCATCCCAGAGCGGACGTTTGTCGCTATCATATCGATCACTCTCATGAATGACCGTTGGCGCCATGTCGCGTGTGATTGTTGCCGTCGCAGTGTTAGTCCTTGTCGCGTTTCTAGGTTTCTTCTTTTGGATTGGGGGCGGATTCGATCTCTTTAAGCCGCCTGTCGAAATCGTGATTCCCGCGGGCTACTTGGGTCCTGTTTGCGCGAAGTCGCATCCTGGTACCGAAGCGCCCGCGACGAATCGATACGATGTATCCCCAAATGGACTGCTGCCGATCGACGAGGAGACCCTTCGAGGTCACCGCAAACTGCATTTCCTGTCGAAGGATTCGAGCAACGGTGCGATCACACAATTGCCAAGCGACGCTATGTTCCCGCTGTTCAGCGAGACCGACTCGGCAACGCATACGGCGTATAGCGTATTCTGGGTTGGCACTCGCGATTCTTGGAGCCAGTTCAACGCGTCCCGATCCGGGGCCGCCGTTTGCCTTGGAAGGTTCTAGGTACCCTACGACCCACAATAACCGCGCGCTCAAGCGGAAATCTCGCATGGATCGTGAAGCATATGCTCTGTACGACAAGATCTACCGCGAGGACATTCTGGCGCATGCCTATGCTCAGTGCCGCTCGAACCAAGGGGCACCGGGTGTAGACGAGCAGGACTTCGCGCAGGTCGAAGCGTACGGGGTGGAACGCTGGCTCGGTGAACTGGCGCTTGCGCTCAGAGAGGAGAGCTATCGACCGGACCCTATCCGACGAGTGTAAATCCCGAAGGCCAACGGCAAGCTCAGGCCCTTGGGCATCTCGACCTTGCGTGATCGGGTGTGCATGACGGCAGCGATGCTGGTGCTCGAACCGATCTTCGAAGCCGACCTTCCACCCGAGCAGTACGCCTACCGGCAGGGCAGAAATGCTCAGCAGGCGGTGATCGACGTGGAAGAGACGCTGATCCAGGCGGTCGACACTTACACCGCTGCGCGGTTGCGCCGGTGGTTGCGCGTCAAGCACAAGGTCAGGCGAAGTCGGGGCGGAACTTATCCACTCTCGCACCTCTACGGGTACTTCGGACTCGTACGTCTGACTGCGCGGGGCAGCGACCAGCCGTCGGGCTTCCACTCCAAAGCGGCCACGGCGGAGTGGTTGCAGACGCCTCACGCATCGCGGACGCCAACGCCCTGCTTGACCCTTTTTTGATGGTTTGTTGATCCACGACATAGCGGGTGATCATACATTGTGGGAGCATTTGTGTTGGTCGGAGTTGTCGGTCTGGCAAGAGCGTCTGACCAGTGCGTCAGACGGATGGCGCTTCGCCCCGCCGCTCAACTGCGCCGTTAGCTGTAAGCAACGGATCCACAACCGAGCAGGAGGGCTATATGAGCGAAAAGAGACTGACCACTAACGCAGGCCGCCCAGTCGTCGACAACCAGAACGTCCTGACAGCTGGCCCACGGGGGCCGCAGTTGCTACAAGACGTGTGGTTCCTGGAGAAACTCGCCCACTTTGATCGTGAAGTCATCCCCGAGCGGCGCATGCACGCCAAGGGTTCGGGCGCCTACGGGACGTTCACCGTCACCCACGACATCACGAAATACACCAGAGCGAAGATCTTCTCCCAAATCGGCAAGAAGACCGAGTTGTTCGCCCGGTTCACGACCGTCGCCGGGGAGCGCGGTGCGGCCGATGCCGAGCGCGACATCCGGGGCTTCGCCGTCAAGTTCTACACCGATGAGGGCAACTGGGATCTAGTCGGCAACAACACGCCGGTGTTCTTCCTGCGCGATCCGCTGAAGTTCCCCGACCTCAACCACGCAGTCAAGCGCGACCCTCGGACCAACCTGCGCAGCGCTAAAAACAACTGGGACTTCTGGACCTCGCTACCGGAGGCGCTGCATCAGGTCACCATCGTGATGAGCGAGCGCGGTATCCCGGCGACCTACCGCCACATGCACGGTTTCGGCAGCCACACGTTCAGCTTCATCAACGCGAAGAACGAACGCCACTGGGTCAAGTTCCACTTCAGGTCGCAACAAGGCATCAGAAACCTCACTGACGCCGAAGCGGAAGCGATCATCGGCAAGGACCGCGAGAGCCATCAGCGTGATCTTTATGAGAGCATCGAGAAGGGTGACTTCCCGAGATGGACGCTCAAGGTGCAGATCATGCCGGAAGCCGACGCTGCGAAGATGCCCTATAACCCCTTCGATCTGACCAAGGTTTGGCCGCACAAGGACTATCCGCTGATCGAAGTGGGCGTGATGGAACTCAACCGCAATCCGGAAAACTTCTTTGCCGAAGTCGAACAGTCGGCGTTCAATCCGGCGAACATCGTTCCGGGAATCGGCTTCTCGCCGGACAAGATGCTGCAGGGGCGCTTGTTCGCCTACGGTGACGCACAGCGCTATCGGTTGGGCGTCAACCACCACCTGATTCCGGTGAATGCCGCGCGCTGCCCGGTTCATAGTTACCACCGCGACGGGGCCATGCGGGTCGACGGCAACCACGGCGGCACCCTCGGTTACGAACCTAACGACCAAGGCGAATGGGCCGAGCAGCCAGATTACCGCGAGCCGCCGTTAAGCCTGGAGGGCGCCGCAGGTCATTGGAATCACCGCCAGGACATGGACTATTACTCACAGCCTGGCGCGCTGTTCCGACTGATGAGCCCGGCCCAGCAGAAAGCATTGTTCGAGAACACTGCACGCTCCATCGGTGCGGCACCGAAGGAAATCCAAGTTCGCCACATCCGCAATTGCCTCAAGGCCGACCCAGCCTATGGCAACGGCGTTGCGGGCGCGTTGGGTTATGGCAAAGGTGTTGCCGAGGCGTTGGACATTGCCGTGAGCGATGTGCCCGCTTAAGGGAAAGTTACGGCTATGAATCGGTTGCAGTAGGCGGCGCCCCGGCGCCGCCTACTGCCCTGACTTTTGATTGCCGAATTGATCCGCGGAAGCTAGCCGTCATTGTCGCGCTGGGCAACAGGTGCGACTGATGGGGCATGTCTCATTGCTGAAAGGGCGCTGTGGCGCCGGGGAGCATCGGCTTGCGTGACCGCGCAAGTTCCATTGTCGGTGACTTTCGGCCAATGCCGGCGGGCTAACCAATTGCGCCCGTTCTCGATCCGTTCTCCAGAGACCGTCTCGGATTGATCGCCCTCGGTCGACAAGCGCCCCTCGGCTAGGATCAACATGAAGCTCCTTTCCCTCAACAGAGGAGCCGTTCATGGAAACCGCCACGACAAACGTAGGGCGTGCAATACCGTGGAACAAAGGCAAGCTGCTCGGCCAGAAACCCCCACTGAAGCTGAAGGAGATCCGGGCCATCCGGATTCGACTGCAACTGGATCATCGAGCCCGGGAACTCGCGCTGTTCAACCTCGCCATTGACAGCAAGCTGCGTGGCTGCGATCTGGTCAGCCTACGCGTCCACGACGTTGTCCAAGGCAGAGCAGTCGCGCCGCGGGCGATTGTCATGCAGAAGAAGACCCAGCGGCCGGTGCAATTCGAGATCACCGAGCAAACTCGGGATGCGGTTGGGGCCTGGATCATGGCTGCGCATCTGAAGCCCGACGAGTTCCTGTTTCCGAGCCGTGTGTCGGAGTCGCCCCATCTCTCAACCCGGCAATATTCCCGGATCGTTGGGTCCTGGGTGAGGTCGATTGGGCTGGACCCGGCGGCTTACGGCACGCATACGCTCCGCCGCACCAAACCGACACTGATCTACCGGCGGACCAGGAATCTCCGGGCGGTTCAGCTGCTGCTCGGGCACACTAAGCTTGAGAGCACCGTCAGATACCTTGGGATCGAAGTCGACGATGCGTTAGAGATCGCCGAGCAGACGGAGGTGTAGCCGCGTCAGGCCGCGAGCGACCGCCGAAGCCGACGGTCGCTGACCGGCCTATACCGTTGAAAAACTCCTTGAAAATGGCCCTCTGCTGGCTATGCTGAGATCAAGGCTTAGCTTGGGGAGTGGCGGGCATGATGGGATCAGGTTCTGACGGGCAGAAGCAGCTGTTCTACTCGTTCAATCTTGAAGATCACGTTCCGGCTGATCACCTGCTGCGTGGGATTGATCGGTGCCTGGACCTTGGTGAGCTGCGCGACCATCTGGCGCCGTTCTACAGTCATACGGGACGGCCGTCGATCGATCCGGAGCTGATGATGCGGATGCTGATCGTCGGTTATAGCTTTGGCATTCGGTCCGAGCGCCGGCTGTGCGAAGAGGTTCATCTCAATCTGGCGTATCGCTGGTTCTGTCGCTTGGGTCTCGAGGATGCGGTGCCGGACCATTCGACGTTCTCGAAGAACCGGCATGGGCGCTTCCGGGAGAGCGAAGCGTTTCGGCAGGTGTTCGAGAGCGTGGTCGAGCGCTGCATGAAGGAAGGATTGGTTGGCGGCGAAGGCTTTGCTGTCGACGCGAGCTTGATCAGGGCCGACGCCAATCGCAGCCGCAGTATGGCGCGCGAAGAAGGCAAAGGCCTGGGCGACCCCGAGCACGCGACACGGGCGGTGCGCGAGTATTTGGCCGCCCTGGAGGCGCAGACGGAGCCAATGACCGTTCCCGCCTCGATCTCGCCGACCGATCCGGCGGCACGGTGGACGGCAGTGGGTGGTCCGGCGTTCTACGCCTATTCGACCAATTATCTGGTTGATGTGCAGGCCGGCATCATCGTCGATGTCGAGGCGACGCCCGCCTACAAGACCGACGAAATCAAGGCTACCAAGACGATGATCGACCGCGTCGAGACGCGGTTTGCTCTCAAGCCGCAGCGGTTGATCGGCGATACCAATTACGGCACCGCAGAGATTCTAGGATGGATGGTCGAGGAAAAGCAGATCGAGCCGCATGTGCCAGTGTGGGAGAAGACAGACCCCAACGACAAGAGGCTATCGAGCAGCGACTTCAAATGGGATGAGAAGGCTGACGAGTACCGCTGTCCGCAGGGCAATGTGCTGCGCCGCCAATGGCGCGCATTCAAGAATCTGCGTACCCACGTCACCAAGGCCGACACCATCATCTATCGAGCCAGCCAATTTGATTGTGCGACATGTCCGATGAAGGCGCGCTGCTGTCCAAACGACCGGGTTCGGAAGATCGTTCGCAGCGTTCATGAATCCGCCCGCGATGTGGCTCGTGACGTTGCCAAGACCGATGGTTACAAGCAATCGCGCAAGGACCGCAAGAAGGTCGAGATGCTGTTCGCTCACCTCAAACGAATCCTGAAATTGGATCGATTACGATTGCGGGGGCTCAGTGGCGCAAATGACGAGTTCCTGCTTGCCGCGGCTGCGCAAAATCTGCGACGAATGGCGAAATGGTTAGCGCCAATAGCAGAAAAAGGAGAACTAGCGCCTGCCTGAGGGGTGTCTACGCGACTGGCTCGACCGAGCACTGCCAAACGACCCCTCAACACCGGGCCCTGAGCCTCTCAAACATCGAGTTGTTCAACAGAATAGGCCAACAGCAGCCGGTCGACGTCGCCCCTGAATTTGGCAATAAGCAGCCATTGCGGCCTCGTAATCCGCGCATTCCGGCGCCTGCATGGACGACCCCTTCTGCTTCATCCAATCCCCACCTGTTTGGCGACCGCTCGAGCCGCGTTATTGATCGAGGTCAAGCAATCTGCATGAGACCAGCCGGAAAATGGTCCTCTGGACTCTAAGATAACCCGTTCCCCCAATGGAATCGATCAAACATACCGCCGTCGTTTTCTGCCTCGGAGTCGTGACCGCAATACCCCTCGCGGCGGCGGCAGACGAAGCCCAGGCGCCGGGCGCGGTGGAAGCCGTCGGCATCGCCGTCGACGCTTACGTCTACGGTTATCCCTTGATCACCTTCGACACGGTGCGCAAGCAGCAGACCAACGTGGCGAAGGCGGATGCCGAGCATGCCCCGATGGGGCAAATGATCAAGATGCGGAGCTACCCTGCGGTGGATAACCACTGCTGCGCCGCGCCCAACGCGGACACGCTCTACACCGAGACTTGGCTGGACGTTTCCAAGGAGCCTTGGGTCTTCGGCATCCCCGACATGGGAGAGCGCTACTACATCATGCCGATGCTCGACGGCTGGTCGGAAGTGTTCGAGGTGGCGGGTTCGCGCACGACGGGCGGCAGGGCGCAGACTTATGCGATCACCGGCCCGGGCTGGTCGGGTACGCTTCCGCAAGGCGTCAAGGAGGTCAAGTCGCCGACCGGGATGGTCTGGATCCTGGGACGCATCTACAGCGACGGTACGGCAGAAGATTACAAGGCCGTGCATGCGCTGCAGGGCCAGTTCACCGTCGTGCCGCTCTCGGCCTACGGCAAGCCGTATACGCCGCCGCCCGGCGTCGTCGATCCCAAATTCGACATGAAGGCCGCCGTGCGCAAGCAGGTGAATGCGATGGAAGCCGTCACCTATTTCAAGCGCCTCGCGCAGTTGATGAAGACCAATCCGCCAACCGCGCAGGATGCGCCGATCGTCGCCCGGATGGCCAGAATCGGGTTGGTGCCGGGCCAGGATTTCGATCCCTCCAAGCTCGACTTTCTCGACCGGGAAACCATCCGGACCGTTCCGAAGCTGGCGCTGGTGGACATGGGACTGCGCCTGAAAGAGGAGAAGACGACCAACGGGTGGCTCTATTTCACCAAGGGCGTGGGCAACTTCGGCACCGACTATCGGCTGCGGGGAATGGCCAACCTCCTCGGCCCGGGCTGGAACCGGCCAGAGGACGCGGTGTATCCCCTTTCGCAAAAGGACGCGAAGGGGGATGCCTATGACGGCGCCAAGTACAAGTACGTGGTGCGCTTCGAAAAGGGCCAGCTGCCGCCCGCGGAGGCGTTCTGGTCGCTGACGATGTACGACACCGACTTCTTCTTCGTGCCCAATCCGATCCATCGCTACGACCTCGCCCAGCGCAACAAGCTCGTTGCAAATCCGGACGGGTCAGTGGACATGTATCTGCAGGCCGCTTCGCCGGGCAAGGACAAGGAGGCGAACTGGCTGCCGGCGCCGAAGGGCAAGTTCATGCTGGTGATGCGCATCTACTCGCCTAAGGGCATACCACCCTCGATCCTCGACGGCTCTTGGACGCCGCCGCCCGTGACGCGCACGCCGTAGCGGTACACCTTCGATCCAGACTAGGGCGTTGCGAAGGCGACGCATGAATCGCCCCCCCAATCTTTCCAACCTAAGGAGAGCACCGTGGCAATGAGCAAAAACATTAAGTGGGCGCTCGGCATCATTGCCGCCCTCGTCGTCGTGGCGGCCATCGTCTTGTATCCCAAGCTGGTCGTGACCCTGCCGAATGACGGCGCAGACGCGAAACTGAACACGTTCAAGGAAACGTACGGGCATCGTTACACCGAGATGTTCCTCATCGGCGGGAACGCGATCACCAAGAATCTGGAGGCAAACGTCTACAACACGTGGGGTCTGAATGGCAGCGACACCACCGGGGATTCGTGTCCCGCGGCGCTGCTCGACAAGATCGACGTCAAGGCCATGGCGGAGAAGTTCCACATGCTTGCCGTGTTCAAGAACGGCCCCCGCATATGGACGCTGGACTGGATCGAGGTCGAGATGGGCAAGGAACTGGACTTCGGCGGCATGAAGGCACGCTGGGTGAACTGGCTGGACCTGAAGGGCATTAGCACGGAGCCCGGTGCGGCCGACTACAAGAACATCACCGTCACGCGCCATACCCATTTCGGCTTCAACAAGGGAACGCGAATATCCGTCCTGGATGACCCTGAGGGTAACCCGTGGGTCATGAAGTCATTCAGCCTCATCACGTTTCCGGATCAGAACTTCGGTGAGATTGCCACCCTTGGCAGCCGCCTGAAACTTCCGGCGGGTTGGAAGTTCCGGTCCGTTGTTCTCGAACAGGATCTGGTTCTCACCCCAGAGAAGGACGGTACCGCGCACATCACACAGGACAACTTCGGCAACACTTACGACCGCGCGGGCGGGCCTTACAGCAACTTCAAGCCGTAACGCGCTTCAGGACCGCGGGCAACGACAAACTGCAAAATCGAGTCTCGGTTGCCCGCATCGGAATGCGGAACGGGCCAGGGCATTGAACGGTTCGGCTAACGGACCGTCCGCTTGCGCGCTGTCCAACGTCTCAATCACAGATAGACCTGTTCGCCAAATGGATGGCGGACGGGTATCAGCCGTAGATGGTTGCAATGGGTCGGCAAGCGTGGGTGGAAGCCGGCCAGAACTGAGAAGCTCGCTACCGGAGCTCTACTTCTTAAAGCGGAAATTCGCGAGGTCGTAGTCCCGCATCACGTAACTCTTCGTCTCGATGCGCATCTTGTTGGCATGCTTCGCCTGCGTTTCGCCGCCGGCGGCGACGAAGTCGTCGTAGCCAATAATCTCTACCCGGATGAATCCCTTCTCGATGTCAGTGTGGATCGCACCACCCGCTTCCTGTGCCGTAGAGCCCTTGCGAATCAACCAGGCTCGGTTCTCCGAGCCGCCGACCGTGAGAAAACTAATATACCCGCCCGCGCTTACCACGCGGACCCAAAAATTGTCGAACGTCGCAGAGTCCGCCGCCTCGGCCACCACTATCGGTTTCGCCGTGACAAAAGCGTGCGACTCGATGAGGTGCAATTCTTCCGGCGTCAATCCGGCTTCGGCGACAACCCCTTCGCTCTCCAGATGCGCTTTGATTCTTTCGAGAACCGCCTTTTCTGCCGCGGGGAGGTTGCGCTCGAGACGCGTTTCCACGAATTCTAAATCCTTAACGATCAGGTCAAATCGGCCCTCTAGTGAGGCGACTATCGCATCCGCGGTCGAGGCCTCCTCTTCTCCGACGACATCGATGAACGCGTAGGTCTTATTGTCAGCCTTCACGAGTTTGTCAGCCTGATCCAGGCGTGGATCCTTGACCTTGTGCTTCCCGAGCGGGACGCCTGCGACACCGACTAGCCCGACTTTCATTGCAGGATGATCTCAAACGATTGGAGGCCGCTCCAGTGTAACCTAAGCGGCCAATTTGATTTTGCGTGTCCGGGCTTTTGCGGATGCTTACTTCCGCTTCAGGTCGGTAAGTGACCGGCAGAGGCCGGCCAGATTGAGTCACTCAAGGGGTCAAACCGCCTGCTCCAAAGCGGCCACCCATTGACGGGGTGCTCCGAACAGGCGCCAATACTCGTTTACGGCAAAGTTTGCATCTTTGGGAGCGCGCATACACCGAGCCTCGCTGGAGCAATGCAACCACTTGGAGGCATAAATGTTGATGCACCTTGCGTCACGATCTGCAAAGTCTGCTGTTCACATCGCTCTTGCTTTGGCGAGCGCCTGCTTGCTATTGCCGACCGCTGCAATGGCAGAACCCGGGGCACCGTGTGCATCAACCCGTGACACGATACCGACAGGACTCGCCGTCGTTTTGCACTCAGGAGAGAAGAATTATCACTCTATGAATTTGCAAGGCTTGAATAATCCCTTCATGAGTGGCGTTTCGGTGCAGATCAATTGGCGCGACATCGAGCCGGTCCAAGGGAAACCGGATTGGTCGAAGCTGGATGCGCTGTTCGCTGCCGCCGAATCATCAAAGAAATGGGTACAAGTCGCCATCTTCCCCGGTTTTTTTTCTCCTGCATGGGCGCTGGAAGGCGCAAAGACCGACCTGTTCAAGATTCCCTATGGGCCTGAGCACGGCACCGTCGCGAAGCTTCCGATGCCATGGGATCGCGTGTACCTCGACCGTTGGTTCGCATTCGTGAAACAACTAGGCGAAAGATACGGAAGGTCGCCAGCTTTTAGGATGATCGCGGCTGCGGGTCCGACATCGGTTTCCGAAGAAATGACGTTGCCTCAATCTCGGGAAGCCGTCCAGAAGTGGCTCAACAACTCTTATACACCTGGCAAATATTTAGGCGCATGGGAAGAGGCCTTTCGCGTCTATGCCGACTCCTTTCCCAATCAGTGCGTTTCTCTGGCAGCTCCGGGTGTGCCGACTATCGGTCCTGGCGCAAAAGATCGCGCGGCGTACTTGCGCTCCAAGCAGGAGGTCATTGAGCGGGCAGTACGCGCTTTTGGACGCAGGCTTGCCATCCAGTCGAACGATCTTCATGCCGGCCACGCCGCGGTCGAAGCCTTCGACGGCACCGCGTTCATCAACAGCTACAGCGGGCGGATCATCACCGGCTTTGAAATGCGCGGCGGCTCGCAAGACCCAGTTGCGAGCAAGGTAATGGGTGCGGAGGGAGATCCTCCGCTGGCCTTGCGAAGATCCATCGATAAGGGGATGGCGCTGAACAATGCCGGCCGGCATATCAACTATCTGGCAATTTACGAAGGAGATGTACTTCCAGCTGATATGCAGCCGGTACTGCAATATGCGGCGTCGCTATTCGCGCGATAACGGTGGCAAGATACCCAAAGGTCGCGCGCCCACTAACTGAATTTCTCGAAACCGGCCGCTCGCCGATGACCGCTTCGGGTCGAACTGCGACGCATCGACAATCGGGCGGTTCATGTGACCGTCGTGGATCCGGGCTGCTCCCGGCCCAGTTGCGAACGGTCACGAATTTGTCCGACAGCGGACACTCGATTACGCCATTGCTCGCCTACAGTGCCACAAGACAAGGAAACCCAATTATTCGGGTATTCCGGCCAAGCGCAGGCATTCGGCCAGATGGAGGCTATCGGCGACATCCTTGAACGGGACCTTGGCGACCAGCTTAGCGATGGTGGCACTAGGCTGAAGCGCAAGGCACTGCGCCACGATTTCCCGCGCCCGTTCCGCAAGCCCGAGCTTCGCGCAGCACCCCGCAAGCATCGCGAGCGCTCGGAGCGAGTGGTTGGTAACTCCTCGCTCGAAATCCGGCAGGCCATCCGCGTAGCGACGCAACACGAATTGCGCAACGCCGAGTCCACGCCAGTACCACCGAGGCCCAAAATACGGATCCGCGCGTCGCGCCTCCCGCAACATTTGAAGCCCCTCGTCAGCACGGCCGATGTAAGAGAGAATGAGGCCGAGATCGGCCCGGTTCCACTGGTTGGCTGGGTTGATTTCGACGCCGCGCTCCGTGTGGTGCAGCGCGAGATCGAATGATCGCCGCTCCAGGCAGATCTGTCCCAGTATCGTGTGGCAAGTACTTTCGTCATCGGCCAGTTCAACGGCGCGCTGTGCCAATGCGAATGCGCGATCGAGGGTTTTCCGTGATCCCGAAAGGTCGTTTTCAAACTCCCGGCAGATCAGCACCGCCAGCAAGCTGTGAGGGAGTCCGTATTCAGGGTCAATCTCGATCGCACGCTCGAAGGCGCGCTTTGCCTCGGCTGCCGATGCGGGGTCGTCCCAGCGGAGCGCGTTGCCCCGCAGCATATGATCGTATGCGTCCAGACTGGACGGTGGCTTGCGGCGAGCGCGATCAGCTCCGCTCGCCTGCACGCGGCCCGCTAAGGTTCCGACTATGGTGTGCACGACTTCGTCCTGCACCGCGAAGAGATCTGCTTCCGGACGATCGAACCTCTCGCTCCAGAGATGATTTCCGGTCTCGGCGTCGATAAGCTGCGCGGTAACCCGAATGCGTTCCCCCACCCGGCGGACGCTGCCCTCGACCAGGAAGCGAACGCCCAGCTCGCGGCCGACTCGTTGTATGTCGACGGACTTTCCCTTGAACCGGAAGGTCGAGTTGCGCGAAGTCACCGCTAACGACCGCCATCGTGACAGCTCAGTGATAATGTCCTCTGTGATGCCGTCGGCGAAGTAGTCCTTCTCCGGATCGGCTCCCATGTTCAAGAACGGCAACACTGCGATCGACAACGGTTTGTGGCTGGGAGCGATCGCTGCGGACGCTGCCGCTGGCAACGCTTCGTTGGCACCGAGTGGCGCGGTAAACCGGTACCCTCGCCCCGGAATCGTTGCCACCGCTTGCGACCCTAGCACCTTGCGCAGCGCAGAAATGTGGACTTGTAGATTGTTCTCCTCAACGATCAGACCGGGCCAGACCAGATTCAACAACTCGTCCTTGCCGACTACCCGATCACGCCGTTCGACAAGCGCCAGCAGCAGGTCGAAGGCGCGAGCGCCTAGCTTGGCGGGCACCCCGTTGACGAGCAGTTCTCGCGCCTCGGGTTGCACCTCGAAGCATCCGAATCGCACGGGGTCTGTGCCCATGGTCAGTCGCTGAGGAAGATGCCAACGACATAGTATCCATTATTTCGGTCGACCGCGAGACCGGGGGCTTTGCCGCGAATTTAGGCAGCGTTCCCCTTCGCGCTTCAGAACGTTTAAGCCTGGCTAAAGGACTGAAGCGGCTCGCCGGTAGGAAAGTACGTCCCAGCAACACCGGACTTTCCCAACAACCGCTAGGAGACTGCCATGAACGCCAAGCCCAAGCTAGCCCGCCCCCACGCTGTCACGACCCTCGTCGCCGCCACGCTGGCGACCTTCATCGCCATCGGGCTTCTCACTGCCGTCACCGGCCTGTTCCAGCGCGACGGCGCCCCGTTTGAGCAAGTTGTCATCGCCGAGCACGCCTGCACGAATTATGCGTTTGTATCTGAGCGCGAGACCTGCGTACGATTGTTCCTCGCGGCATCCCGCGTTCGGAACGTCGCAAGCCGCTGAGGACCTGTGCGCAAATCGTGTGACTGCTTTCGGGAGGCGCGTATGTCGGCTCAGGGTCGGACTGCGACAGTCGGCAGCGGCGGCTCCAGGCTCGGCACGGAAAGCAGTAAATCTATCGAACTTCCCAAGTCTTGAGAGCACAGAGATGGGCGAGCCCAGCAGCGATCAAAAATTCATCGAACCCGATGAGCTTGGGAACAGGGCTTCAGCGGGAGCGAGGCGTGCCAGTTCGTCGGACGAAGCTATCCTCATGCTTGCTACTTGACTGAGCGCGCTCGGCGGGATGCGTAGGGCACACCAGGACCGACCCGTTGCCCGGCCCATTGCAAATGCAGTCTACGGCCTAGGGACGTGCACCGTATGGGGAGCGATGCCGGATATCACGTGCGGCCGGTGCGGTCGCGGATGGTGCAACCGCGGGCGCCGGACGAGCGGATAGACGTATCCGTAGCCATAGCCATAGGTGTCGGCCTCAGCTTCAGGGGGGCTCGGCTCCTGCGGCTGCCACGTCGCGTATCCCGGCCATAGCGCCGCACGCCGCTCGTCTTCCATGCGCTGCGCGGCGCTCTGGTCGAGTTGATCGCGTTCGCGCTCCAGGCGCGCGACGGCCACCGGATCGGCGCTGCCGGCCCGGATGTCGACAACCTCCCCCTCCTTGCACGGCAAGTCGGTGTAGACAAGGTTCAGCTGCTTGTCGAAGCACTTGTAGATCGGCGCCTCGACGGCCCAAGCTGGAGTGACCAGGGCCATCGCACCGGCGGCGATGCCGAGGCATGTCGCGTGCTTAAGCATAATCGCCGTCGCGACGGGCATGCATGAGCACGACCGCGAGCGAGCTCGCGAGGGCCGCGAAAACGACGACAAAGGTCACGCTGGGCCACATGAACGTCTCACACACCAAAGCCAACAGCACGGCAGGCGGAGCCGAGATCGCGCCGGCCAGGTTCAGGGCGAGGGACGCATTGGAATGCAGCCGTGTGTGGCAGCGCGGGCAGCAGAAGCTGCCGGTTACGAGTAGCCGCAGCCGAAGCTTCTCCGCGCAGACGGGGCACGGTGCCATTGCGTCGCCGTCCTGGATCGGCATCACGCCGAATGCTTGCAATCTACGCCTCATGAAATTGCGGGTCAACGGCGATGGAGCTCGCCGCCCGGGTGCTCTGCCGCGTCCACTACGGGGCGATGCCGCGCGCATTGACGCCCCGGAGCGCGTCCATTAGGTTACTTGGCCAGTCTTGGCGCCGCAACCGCAAACCGGGAGTGCTGCATGAACCTATCCGCCCACCAGCTCACCATGACCGTCCTGACCACGCCCGACATGGCCAACTTCGCCGGCAACGTCCATGGCGGCTACCTGCTGAAGTTCCTCGATCAGGCTGCCTATTCCTGCGCCAGCCGCTACGCCGGGCGCTACGTGGTCACGCTGTCGGTCGACCAGGTCATCTTCCGCCAGCCGGTCCACGTCGGCGAGCTGGTCACGCTGTTCGCCTCGATCAACTACACTGGCACGACCTCGATGGAGGTGGGCGTCAAGGTCATCACCGAGAACATCCAGGCGCAGATCGTGCGCCACGCCAACAGCTGTTACTTCACCATGGTTGCCGTCGACGAGACCGGCAGGCCCGTTGCGGTACCGCCGTTTGCGCCCACGACGTCGGATGAGCGCAGGCGCAACGAGGCGGCTCGAATGCGCAAGCAGTGGCGGCAGGAGATGGAAGAGCGATTCAAGGCGATGAAACATGCCGCGGTGCATAATGCCTAGCGCAGTCCATCTTGCGGCGCGAGTTCGATCGCGCTTCGCCCATGGCCAAAACAAACGCCAGGATTAGGATTTCGCTGTCCATCTTGAAGCGGCCGATCCCCGGGCCGTGGCCCGCGCGCGGGTCGATCGCTACGCCGGGCCTCGGGGCCCTGTTGCCGGAATTGCATCAGCGCCGGCAGCCCTGCGAGCTCGAGCGCCGGATCGCGCAGGCGCGCGGCGCGATCGCCGCGGCGCACGAAGCCGGCTTTGCCCGCCTGGCGCAGGCGCTCTGGCTCGACCCCTGGCCCGAGCCAAGGTCGGCGTAGACGCCGCGATGGCGAACTGGACGACCAGGCTCTTCGACGAGATCGCGCTCGGGGAATGCGCAAGCTATTCGCGCACGCTCGATGCCGCCGACATCGAGCTCCTGGTGATGCTCACCGGCGATCGCATCGATGACGATTTCAATCACCGGCCTGCGGGCGCGCCGTCGACCCATGCCATCGGCGGCGGTGTTCTCCTTGCCACGGCCGTCGGCACGCAGCTTCCCGGCCCGGGAGCGCGCATTTGTGAACAAGCGCTGCGCTTCACGGGCCGGTTGGCGGTCGCCGATGTGCTGACGGCAACCGTGGTGGTGCGCGAAAAACGCGCCGCCGGCCGGCAGCTGCTGCTCGACGCGAAGTGCACCAACCAGCACGGCGACACCGTCACCGAGGGCACGTTGCTCGTCGACTGCCCGGCCGAGCGGCACACCGTGCAGCGGCTGGGCGAGGTCGAGGTCGCGTTCCATCGCTACAACGCCTTTCAGAAGATCTTCGAACAGGCACACGGACAGCCGCCGGTCACCACCGCAGTCGTGCATCCCTGCGATCCGGAATCGCTGCTCGGCGCACTCGACGCCGCCGCCAAGGGCCTGATCACCCCGGTGCTGGTCGGGCCCGAGGCGAAGATTCGCGCCGCCGCGGCCGCGGCAGGGGTGGCGCTGGCGGGGGTTCGGATCGTCGCCACCGAGCACAGCCACGCCGCGGCCGACAGGGCGGTGGCCATGGCGCGAGGCGGCGAGGTCGAGGCGTTGATGAAGGGCAGCCTTCACACCGACGAACTGATGGGCGCCGTCGTGGCCGACGCGACCGGATTGCGCACCGAGCGCCGCGTCAGCCACGTGTTCGTGATGGACGTGCCAACCTATCCGAAGCCGCTGCTGGTAACCGACGCCGCGGTCAACATCCACCCCGACCTCGAGACCAAGCGCGATATCTGCCGCAATGCAATCGACCTTGCCCACGTGCTTGGCATCGAGTGTCCCAAGGTCGCGATCCTGTCCGCGGTCGAGACGGTGAATCCGAAGATCCAGAGCACCCTCGATGCCGCGGCGCTGTGCAAGATGGCCGAGCGCGGCCAGATCAGCGGGGCCACGCTCGACGGCCCGCTGGCGTTCGACAACGCGGTCAGCGCCGCCGCCGCGAAGATCAAGGAGATCGTCTCGCCGGTCGCGGGCGATGCCGACATTCTCGTGGTGCCCGACCTGGAGGCCGGCAATATCCTGGCCAAGGAGCTTTCGTATCTGGCGGCCGCGGAAAGCGCCGGTATCGTGCTTGGGGCACGGGTGCCGATCGTGCTCACCAGTCGGGCCGACAGCGCGCGCACGCGTGAGGCGTCGGCCGCCGTCATGGTGCTGCTCGCGCACGCGTTGCGGCGCCGACCCGGCGCGCAGTAGGCCGATGCCCGCGGCGATCCTGGTGCTCAACGCGGGCTCGTCGAGCCTTAAGTTTTCCGTTTATGGCTCGGGCGCCGAGCTCCCGCTGCGCTTCGCCGGCAACCTCGAGGAACTGCAAGGCCGCGCCTGCTTTCGCGCCCAGGACGCGCAGGGCGCCGCCATCGATGCGCACGCCTGGCCCGAGGGGCAGCCACCGGGGCACGATGGCGCCATCGCCTTTCTGCTCGACTGGCTGCCGCCGCGGTTGCAGGGCGATCGGCTGTGCGCAGTCGGCCATCGCGTGGTTCACGGCGGGGCCGATTACGCGGCACCGGTACGCGTCACGCCGGCGGTCATAGCCGCGCTCGAACGCCTGGTGCCGCTCGCGCCGCTGCATCAGCCGCACAATCTGCTGCCCATCCGCATCCTCGCCGCGCGTCTGCCGGATCTGCCCCAGGTGGCGTGTTTCGATACCGCCTTTCATCGTACCCAGCCGCCCGTCGCCCAGGCGTTCGCCCTGCCGCGCGAGCTCTCCGAGGCAGGCGTTCGCCGCTACGGCTTCCACGGCTTGTCGTACGAATACATCGCCTCGGTCTTGCCGCAATATGATGTGCGCGCCGCGACCGGACGCACCGTCGTCTTGCACCTGGGCAATGGCGCGAGCATGTGCGCGCTGCGCGCGGGCAGGAGCGTGGCCACGACGATGGGATTCACCGCCGTGGACGGCCTGCCGATGGGCACCCGCACCGGCAGCCTCGATCCGGGCGTGCTGCTGTATCTGCTCGACGAGCGGGGAATGGACGCGCGCTCGATCGAGACCCTGATCTACAAGCGCTCGGGGCTGCTCGGCGTGTCCGGCCTGTCGAGCGACATGCGCGAGCTGCTGCAATCGGGTGCCCCGAGCGCGCGCGAAGCCATTGACCTGTTCTGCTATCGCATCGGGCGCGAACTCGGTTCGCTCGCGGCGGCGCTGGGCGGCATCGATGCGCTGGTGTTCACCGCCGGCATTGGCGAGAACGCGGCGCCGATTCGCGAGCAGGTTTGCCGCCACGCCGCGTGGCTCGGCGTAAGCTTGGATCCGGCCGCCAACCTCAGGCACGGACCGCGCATTTCCGCGCCCGCAGCGGTGGTGACGGCGTGGGTCATCGCCACCGACGAAGAGCGGATGATCGCGCGCCATACCCGCGGCCTGATATAATCGCTGCGACCTGAGGGACTCGCGCTTTGCGTGGCGCGCCTCGGGTCGGGAAGTGCCGTGGGGCGCCAAGGGAACCATTCCCGCCAGGTGCCCTCTGACGATGCCGGGGCGTCAAACCCGACAAGGGATGTGCCGACGCCCCAACGCGAACCAGCCTGCGTTCCGCATCCGCTTCGGGCGGCGATTGTTTTCGTGGACGCAGTGACAAATACCGGCTAATCAATGCATTACAGCGGTATTTTCAACGCGAACTGAAGTCGCGGCCGGCGCACTTGGCAGCCTGGCGTGGCGGAGAAGCTACCGAGCTGTTATGCTAATGTCATAGTCGTGTCCGGGCGGCGACGAACACCGGGCATGCCGGTTGCAGGCATGGGTTGACCGACGCCCGGCTGGCCCGACGCCGCGGGCGCGCAGAACAACGGAGCGACGCATTTAGGGAGAAGCTATCGTGCTGAGTCTGTACGAACTTTGGGCGCCTTGGCGCAGTACCGCCGCCTTGGCCGCCATGGCAGCCGCCGCTGCGCTGTTGCTGTTCTTGCCCTCGGCCGCCATGCCGGCGAGCGTGACATATAGCAATTCGGGCTGCACCAGTTTTGTTGTCTCCGGGACCCCGGCCAATCAGACGATCACCTGCGTGGGCGGGAGCGCCGTGCCGGTTTGCGCACCGACTGCCAACCCCCCGCAGCCCTCGGCGGGGCAGGGGACGACAATCAGCGCCAACTGCAGCAACCAGCCGCTGGCCAACAGCTATGTCTGGACCGGCGCGGCCTGCGTGGGATTGACCGGACCGACTTGTGCCGTAACCGGAAAGACGCGGCGCACGTCGATCACCTACACGGTAATGGCCAGCAACAGCACTGGGCCGGGCGTCCCGGCGTCAATTACGATCACCTGGCAATAATCCGCGGGCCGCGATAAGCGGCCCGGCAGCGATGCGCGCGCGAGCGCGCCGCGAGCGATCGCGCCGGCTTGCCGTATGATCGCCTGCCATGACCGCACCGCCGCGTCGGCTGCGCCGCGCCGATCTGCCCGCCGACACGGCGACCCTGGCGCGTTTCCTCATCGGCAAGACGCTCGTCCATGACCACCCGAAGGGGCGGATGAGCGGCCGCATCGTCGAGACCGAGGCCTACGTCATCGGCGACGCGGCCGGCCACGCCTACCGTGGCCTGACGCCGCGCAACCGCTCCCTGTTTCTCGAGCGCGGGCACGCCTACGTGTATTTCATCTACGGCTGCTGGCACGCGCTCAACGTCAGCGGCGAAGGCCCGGGCGTGGGGGCGGGCGTCCTGCTGCGGGCGCTGGAGCCGCTCGAAGGCATCGCGCTGATGCAGCAGTACCGGGGCGTGGCGCGCACGCTCGATCTCGCGCGCGGGCCGGGCCGGCTCGCGGCGGCGCTGGACCTCGACCGGCGCTACGACGGCAACGACCTGTGTGCGCCCGAGCCGCTGTGGCTCGGCACGGCGCTGCGCCCGGTCGGCCCGATGGGGCGCAGCGCGCGCATTGGCATCAGCCGCGAAATCGAGCGTAAGCTTCGCTTCTTCGAGCGCGACAATGCCTATGTGAGTGGCCCGCGGCGCTTGCGCTCCTGACGCTAAGGCGCGGCGAGGCACGGGAAGAATTCGCGATGCCCACTGAAAACCTCGCCGGCGGCGTTCGCACCGGTACCTCTCTGTACTACCGCCACACGCTGCCGGTGCGGCTCATGCACTGGATCAACGTGGTCGCGCTTACGATCCTCCTGCTGAGCGGCCTCAACATCTTCAGCGCCCACCCGGCGCTCTACTGGGGCAAATCGTCGTACACCGGCCGGGGACCGATATTCATGATCGGGGCGCGGGAGGATGCGAACGGCGATCCGGTCGGCATCACCCGCATCTTCGGTCATGATTTTGTCACCACCGGACTGCTGGGCGCCTCTGCGGGCCAAGGCGGGGATCTCGTTCCGAGCGTGTTCCCGTCGTGGCTGACGATTCCCAGCTCGTACGACCTGGCGATGGCGCGGCACTGGCACTTCTTCTTTGCCTGGGTGTTCGTGCTCAACGGGCTGTGCTACATCGCCTACGCGCTGGCCAGCCGCCACCTGGCGCGCGACCTCGCCCCCACGGCGGCGGACTGGCGCTCGATCGGCAGCTCGATCATCGATCACCTGCGTTTCCGGCATCCGACCGGCGAGGCCGCGAGGCGCTACAACGTGCTGCAGAAACTCGCCTACCTGGCCGTGATCTTCATCCTCCTTCCGCTCGTCATGCTGATGGGATGGGCGCTGTCGCCGCGGCTCGATACGCTGTTTGCCGGCTGGGTCGATCTCTTCGGCGGGCGCCAGTCGGCGCGCACGATCCACTTCATTGTCACCTGGCTGCTGGTGGCCTTCGTGCTCATCCACGTGCTCGAGGTCATCGTCAACGGCCTCTGGAACCACCTTCGCTCCATGATCACGGGGCGCTTTCGAGTCGATGTGGAGGCAAGCGATGAAACTGCACGCTAGGCCCTCACGGCGCAGGTTTCTCGCCCGCGCCGCCGCCGTTGCCGGGTCAACGGCGCTTTCCGGCTGCGACGCGCTGTCGCAAAGCGGATGGTTTCCGCGGCTGCTCGGTGCCGGCGAGAAGCTCTCCCAGGCGACACAGCGTCTGCTGACACGTTCGGCGATGGCACAGGAGTTCAGCGACGCCGACCGCTCACCGACGTTTCGCAGCAACGGCACGGCGATGCCCGACAATCCCGATTACCAGGCCCTCGCCACGCGTGAATTCGTCGATTACCGGCTCGCAGTCGGCGGCCTGGTGGACAAGCCCGCGAGCCTCTCGCTGGCCGAATTGCGCGCGCTGCCGAGCCGGACCCAAATCACGCGCCACGATTGCGTCGAGGGCTGGAGCGCGATCGGCAAGTGGAAGGGCGCGAAACTCGCCGCGCTGCTGGACATGGTCCAGCCGCGAGCCGAAGCGCGTTACGTGATGTTCTATTGCTTCGATCCGATGGAGGCCAACGGCGCGGCCCCGTACTATGAAAGCATCGACTTCGACGATGCATTCCATGTGCAGACCATCCTCGCCTACGAGCTCAACGACGAGCCCCTGCCGATAAAAAACGGCGCGCCCATCCGCCTGCGCGTGGAGCGCCAGCTGGGCTACAAGCACGCCAAATACATCAGGCGCATCGAGTTGGTCGAAAGCTTCGACCTCATCGCCGGCGGCAAGGGCGGCTACTGGGAGGACGACCAAGGCTACGAGTGGTACGCCGGCATCTGACCGGTTGTCGACCACAGCCGGGTCGCTTTTGGGCGCAAAACGTTGACGACATCCGCCGGCCGCAGCCACACTGCGCGCTTTGCCCGTCGTCGCGCCCACGATGCCCCGAGCCGGCTTTGACCACTTCCTGCGTTACGCGGAGCTGACCGACCTGCTTCGGGCGCTGGCCGCTGAATTTCCGCAGCTGCTGCGCGTCGACTCCATCGGCCGCAGCCATGAAGGCAGGGACATCTGGCTTGCCACGGTCACTCATGGCGGGCACGGCGCGCCCGAGGACAAGCCGGCGTTCTGGGTCGATGGCAACATCCACTCGACCGAGGTGGCGGCATCGTCCGCCTGCGTCTATTTCCTGCAGCACCTGCTGGAAAAATACGGCCACGACCCGGAGGTAACGCGGGCGCTGGACACGCGCACCTTCTACATCTGCCCGCGCATCAATCCCGACGGCGCCGAATGGGCGCTCGCGGACAAGCCCAAATACGTCCGCTCCAGCACGCGCAGCTATCCCTACGACGAGGACGCCATCGAGGGTCTGAGCGTCGAGGACATCGACGGCAACGGGCGCATTCTGCAGATGCGCATCGCCGATGCGAACGGGCTGTGGAAGCCGCACCCGGAGGAGCCGCGGCTGATGGTGCGGCGCGAGCCGACCGAGGTCGGCGGCCGCTACTACCGCATCCTTCCCGAGGGCCGGCTGGAAGGCTACGATGGCTTCAACCTAAAGATCAAGAAGCCTAAACAGGGGCTTGATCTAAATAGAAATTTCCCTGGTAATTGGCGACAGGAATTCGAGCAGATCGGGGCCGGGCCGTTCCCCACCTCCGAGCCCGAAGTGCGCGCCGTCGCCGACTTCATCGTGCGCCATCCCAACATCGGCGGCGGGGTCGCCTTCCACACCTGGGCCGGCGTACTGCTGCGGCCGTTCGATCATTTGCCCGACACCGAGATGCACGCCGAGGATCTGTGGCACTACCAGCGCGTCGGGGCCAAGGGAACCGAACTCACCGGCTACCCCAACATCTCCGTCTATCACGAATTCCGCTACCACCCGAAGCAGGTCATCGGCGGCGCGTTCGACTGGATCTACGATCATCTGGGCATGTTCAGCTGGGTGGTGGAAATCTGGAGCCCGATGCGCGAAGCGGGGCTCGAGAAATACCTCTATGTCGACTGGTTCCGCGACCACCCCATCGCCGACGACCTGCGGCTGTTTCGCTGGAGCGAGGAGAAGCTCGGCGGGGCCGCGCACGTCGACTGGAAGGCCTTTGCGCATCCGGAGCTGGGGAACATCGAGATCGGCGGCTGGGACCGGTTCCACGCCTTCGGCAACCCGCCGCTGCAATTGCTCGAACGCGAACTGTCGCGCTTTCCGCAGTGGCTCTTGTGGCAGGCACTGCTCTCGCCGCGGCTCGAGCTCGTCGCCGCCGACGCCCTCGCTCTGGGTGAGGGCCTGTGGCGGGTGCGGCTGGTCGTGCAGAATACGGGCTGGCTGCCGAGCTACGTGAGCAAGCGGGCGCTGGAGCGCAAGGTGGTGCGGCCGGTGCGGGCCGAGATCGCGCTGACAGGCGCTGTCGAGCTCGTCAGCGGCAAGCGGCGGGAGGAGATCGGCCAGCTCGAGGGCAAGGCCTACAAGCACACCGGCATTTCCTTCTGGCCGGATTATCATGTCACCGACGACCGCGCCAAAATCGAATGGGTCGTCCGCGGCAAACCCGGCGATCGCATCGATCTGGTCGCCCGGCACGAGCGGGCGGGGACGGTGCGCGCGGCGGTGGTGCTGAAGTAAGGAAGCGACATCATGGCACGAGTGCTAGGCCTTGGCGGGCTGTTCTTCAAGTCACCGGACCCGGAGCGCCTGCTGGCCTGGTACGCCAAGTGGCTCGGGATCGGCGACGGCAAATCGTCGGTCGAGTTTCCCTCCGGCACCCTGCCCACGCGCAGCTTCACCGTCTGGAGCCCGTTTCCGGGCAACACCGATTACTTCGCGCCGTCGACGCGCGAATTCATGTTCAACCTCATCGTCGACGATCTGGACGGCGCGCTCGGCCAGGTTCACCTGGGTGGGGCGCAGGTGGTGGGCGAAGTCGAAGAGCACGAGTACGGCCGCTTCGGATGGTTCATCGATCCGGAGGGCAACAAGGTGGAGCTCTGGCAGCCGTCGGCTTCGACCGGAGAGCGATGAGCGCGGCGGCGGGCCGCGGCAGGGCAGGGGAGCCGGGACCAAGCCGTGCGCCTGCCCCCGACCCTGGCTGATAAACCGCCGGCGGGCACGGCAGGCCCGCAGGCATGGCGGCGGATCCCGGCCGCAGTGTGGACGCTCGGCTTGGTGTCGCTGCTGATGGACACCTCCTCGGAGCTCATTCATAGCCTGTTGCCGCTGTTCCTGGTCACCTCGCTCGGCGCGAGCGCGCTTGCCGTGGGCGCAATCGAGGGCGTCGCCGAGGCCACGGCACTGGTCACCAAGGTCTTTTCGGGCTATTTGTCCGATTTCTTCCGCCGGCGCAAGCTTCTGACCGGCTTGGGATACGGGCTGGCCGCGTTGAGCAAGCCGCTCTTCGCGCTGGCGACTTCGTTCGCGTGGGTCTTCGCCGCGCGCTTGATCGATCGTCTCGGCAAGGGCATTCGCGGGGCGCCGCGCGATGCGCTGATCGCCGACATCACGCCGCCGGAAGTGCAGGGCGCAGCCTACGGCCTGCGGCAGGCGCTCGACACGATTGGCGCGGTCGCCGGACCATCGCTCGCGATCGCGGCAATGCTCTGGCTCGCCGCCAATTTCCGCGACGTATTCTGGCTGGCAACCGTTCCGGCCTTTGCGGCGGTAGCGCTGCTCGTCGTCGGCGTGCGCGAACCGGCTGCGGCAGCCCCTCCGGCCGCCGCGCGACGCGTCGCGCTGGCGGACATGGCGCGGCTGTCAGGGGCCTATTGGTGGATCGTAGCCTTCGCCGCGGTCATGATGCTCGCGCGCTTCTCGGAAGCTTTCCTGCTACTGCGCGCGCAGAGCGTGGGCATGACGCTGGCGTGGATTCCGCTGGTGATGGTGCTCATGAGCACCGTCTATGCGCTGGTTGTCTACCCGGCGGGCGTGCTCGCCGATCGCGGCCGGCAGCAGGCGCTGCTGCAGGGAGGCCTGCTGGCCTTGCTGCTCGCCGACATCGTCCTCGCCAACGCGGCGTCGGTCGCCTGGGTTTGCCTGGGCACTGCGCTGTGGGGTGTGCACATGGGGCTCACCCAGGGCGTGCTTGCAGCACGGGTTGCCGCCACGTCAATGGAAACGTTGCGCGGCAGCGCCTTTGGCATCTTCAACCTGGTCAGTGGCGCAGCACTGCTCATCGCCAGCGTGCTGGCGGGATGGCTGTGGGACGCATTCGGCCCGGCGCAAACGTTCTACGTGGGTGCCGGATTCACGCTGCTGGCCATGCTCGGACTGGCGGTCAATCGCCGCGATTGAAGGAGAAAATTTCTTCGTTCGGGCAACATCCGCGGTCATGAGCGGTCGGACATTTCGCCTAGCGATCCGCTTTCGCTCGGAGCCATGCATGCTTGTCCTTTAGGGCAACCTCGCCGCACCTTTTGCCAATTTACGCGCCCTCCGCTGGGGGCGATGATTTGCGGTTAGATTGCCTGGCTTCCTTCTCAACACGGGGTGTGGACCATGAACCAGCGGCCGAAAGTGATAGGCGGCGTCGTGAAAATTGCAGCATTTCTGATCACTGCCATGTTGGCCATTGCCCAGGCCCCGGCGCAGGTGGTAACGGGCGTGCTGGGCTCACCCAGCGCCACCACGACCCTCGACGGCAAGCAGCTTCCACCGCCCGATCCGAAATTCGGCGGAGTGATCAAGGAAAAAGCCCCGGAGTCCACGCCGTGGTGGCCGCCCCGCGTCGTGCCGCCGAAGGGCGCGCCCAACGTGCTGCTCATCATGACCGACGATGTCGGCTTCGGCGCACCGGGCACGTTCGGCGGCGTCGTTCCGACCCCGGCCATGGATCGCATCGCGAAGAGCGGGCTGCGGTACACGAATTTCCACTCCACGTCGCTCTGCTCGCCCTCGCGCTCGGCGATCATCACCGGCCGCAACCATCACTCGAACGGCTTCGGCGTGGTGGGTGAGATCGCGACGGGTTTCCCGGGCTACGACTCCATCATCCCAAAGGAGAACGGCACCATCGGTGAAATCCTGAAGGACAACGGGTACGCGACCTCGTGGTTCGGCAAGGACCACAACACGCCCTTCTATGAGGCTACCCAGGCCGGACCGTTCAATCAATGGCCGAACGGCATGGGCTTCGAGTATTTCTATGGTTTCGTCGGCGGCGATACCAGCCAGTGGTCGCCGAACCTGTACCGCAACACGACGGCGATCTATCCCTTCCAAGGCAAGCCGGAGGGCACCTGGAACCTGACCACGGCCATGGCCGACGAGGCGATCCAGTACATGAAGCAGCTCAAAGAGATCGCGCCCGGCAAGCCGTGGCTTGTCTATTACGTACCGGGTGGCACCCACGCGCCGCATCACCCGACGAAGGAGTGGATCGACAAGATAGGCGCCATGCACCTCTTCGACGGCGGCTGGAACAAGCTGCGCGAGACCATCTTCGCCAATCAGAAGCGGCTGGGCATCATGCCTGCCAATGCCCAGCTGACCCCGTGGCCGAAGGATCTGCCGCAGTGGGACTCGCTCAGCTTCGAGGAGAAGAAGCTCTTTATCAAGCAGGCCGACGTCTACGGGGCGTACCTCGCGTACACCGACCATGAAATCGGCCGGGTGATCCAGGCGGTCGAGGACATGGGCCAGCTCGACAACACCCTGATCATCTACATCAGCGGCGACAACGGCGCGAGCGCCGAAGGCATGATGAATGGCACGCCGAACGAGTTCACCACGTTCAATGGCGTCGAAGTGCCGGTCAAGGACCAGTATCTATGGTACGAGTTCTGGGGATCGGAGCGGACCTTCCCGCACTTCGCGGCGCCGTGGGCGTGGGCGCTGGACACGCCGTTCCAGTGGATGAAGCAGGTGGCGTCGCATTACGGCGGGACGGCGCAGGGTGTGGCCATGTCGTGGCCCGGCCACATCAACGACGCGGGTGGGATCCGTCGGCAGTTCCACCACCTCATCGACATCGTTCCGACCATCCTCGAAGCGACTCGGATCCCGCCGCCGGATACGGTCAACGGCATCAGGCAGAGCCCCATCGAAGGCACGAGCATGGTCTACACCTGGGACAAGGCGAATGCCAACGCCCCGTCCCGGCACACCACGCAATACTTCGAGATGCTCGGTAACCGTGCCATCTATCACGACGGGTGGATCGCTTGCACGACCCCGGCGACGCTGCCGTGGGAACTCACCACCAAGCCGCCGCCCGATGTGATCACCGGGTACCACTGGGAGCTCTACCACGTTGGCGATCTGCAAAAAGGGGATCCCACCGAGTTCGACGACGTGGCTGCCAAAATGCCGGACAAGCTCAAAGAAATGCAGGATCTGTTCTACGCCGAGGCGAAGAAGTATCACGTGCTGCCGCTCGACAACACGTCGCTGGCACGCTGGAACGCGCCGAAACCGAACCTGACGGCGGGTCGAACCGTCTTCACCTACACGGGAACATTGACCGGCGTACCTAACAGCGGCGCTCCGAACATCCTGAACAGGGCGTACACCATCACCGCAGAGGTCACGATCCCCGCAGGTGGCGCGGAAGGCATGATCGTCACCGACGGCGGGCGCTTCGGCGGCTACGGGCTGTTCCTGAGCAAGGGCATCGAAGGGGTGGGCCGGGGTCATGTGGTGTTCCTCTACAACCTGCTCGATCTCAAACGAACGACGTGGGAAGGACCCGAGCTGAGTGCCGGCAAGCACACCATCGTCTTCGACTACAAGCCCGATGGTCCAGGTTTAGGCAAGGGCGGGACGGGCGTGCTCTCCGTGGACGGCAAGGAAGTGGCCAAGAATTCCATGGAACACAGCACCCCGATCACGTTCCCGGAGGATGAAACATTCGACGTTGGCAGTGACACCCGCACCGGCCTCGCGCTGGTGGAGTATCGCTACGATGTTCCGTTCACGTTCACCGGCACGATCAACAAGCTCACCTTCAACCTCGGACCGCAGCAGTTGACGGCAGAGGAGCAGGAGGCGTTGCACAAGGCCCTCGCGCGGGCACGTGACAATTGACCTCGGACCGGTCGCTGGCTGCGGTGCGCCGGCAGATCAGTGACCAGAGCACGGCAGGCAAACCCAGCAGGCACCTTGTCCGGCGTCCGGTGGCAGAAATTTGAATGACGCATAATGAATATTATGTAAAGTTATCCGATCCCAGCCGCGTGCGTCGCGAAACAGCCTCGGCCCGGACCGCCTGCGCGCCCCAATCGCCGTTGGCGCCGCCCCGATCGCCCCCTTCTGCCCTTCGTCAGCCAGACAGGACGGCGCGAGCCTGACTTGAGATCGACTCACCGGCCGACGAAATTGCACCCCCATCATGACGATGCCACACGCAGGATCGCCGCAAGACTGCGCTCCACATCCGCGTCAGCCGTTGCCCACGACGACACGCTGATGCGCATCGCGGTGTTACCCTGCCAGACGGTGCCGCCGCACCAACAGGTGCCATCGCCTTGGACCCGCGCAATCACCTCGCGCGTGCGCTCTGAACTGCCGAACGACACCAAGACCTGGTTGAGCACAACCTCGTTTAGCACGCGGTAGCCTGCGCCGCGCAACCCTTCGGCGAATTGGCCCGCGTAGCGGCACGTGCGTTCGATCAGATCAGCCAATCCTGCGCGGCCAAGCTGGCGCAATGCGGCCCAGACTTCGATTCCGCGCGCGCCGCGAGAAGTCGGGCGTATATTGGTACGGGACACGGTCTTCATCCTGCGCGAGGTACGCGCCGCCGACGGACATTGCCCTGCGCAATGCGTCCGCCTCGCGCGTGAACACCAGGCCGCTGTCATAGGGGACGTTGAGCCACTTGTGAGCGTCGGTGGCCCAGGAATCGGCGTCTTCGATACCGCGGACTAGATGGGCTCGCGCTGGAGCGGCCGCAGCCCACATGCCAAAAGCGCCGTCGACATGTACCCATGCACCCCGCGAGTGAGCGCGCTCGCAGATCTCCGGCATGGGATCGAAGGCACCGGTGTTCACGTTGCCTGCCTGCACGCACACGATCGTGCGGTCGTCAACGTCCGGGAACGCCTCGACGCGCATCCGTCCCTGGGCATCGACGGGCACACGCACAACCCTGTCGCGCCCGAATCCCACGAGCGAAAGCGCCTTCTGCACGCTCGCGTGCACCTCATCGCCGACCACGACCGTGAGCGGCGGCGCCCCGAACAATCCCGATGCTTCGACATCCCAGCCGGCACGCGCCAGCAGTGTGTTCCGGGCGGCAGCGAGCGCCGAAAAGTTCGCCGCCGTCGCACAGGTGACAAACCCGCCCGCGCTTTCCAAAGGCAGATGCAGAATTTCCTTCGCCCAGCGCAGGGAGACTTTCTCGAGCGCGGCATTGACGGGCGAAGTAACCACAAGACCGGCGTTCTGGTCCCACGTGGTGGCGAGCCAGTTTGCGGCCACAGTCACCGGAATCGCCCCGCCGATCACGAAGCCAAAGAATCGTCCGCCGGCCGATGCCATTGTGGCCGGCGAGCCGATTTCATCTAGTTCAGCGAGCACCGCCTCCGCAGTGCACGTAACTTCCGGAAAGGCCTGATCGAACTTGGCGAGGGCGGCAACCGCTTCCGGCGCAGGTGCGACGGGCCGAGTGTTGAGGGATTCAAGGTAGCGGCTGGCCCGCTTCGCCGCGTCGTCGAAGAGGTCATTCATACCAGGAGAAGTATAGCTCCGGTCCATTTCGTGTCGGGCGCAAGGGTCGGCCCAGTCGCGGTATCGCTGCTACCGCAGCGGCATTCCAAAATGGGGTTGGCCGTTCTGCTTCGGAAACTTCAGCTGCACCTGCGCTCGGATCTGCCAATTCGCGCCGAAGTCGGCAAATCGGAAGTGGCTCTCGCATAATAGGGGATGACGCAATCGCAATGGGCTACATGAGCGAACGGAACCCCGAATCGGCTCGGCCACCGGGCCCGCACACGTGGAGTGCCGCGCTGGAGATCCTGCGCGCATTCCTGCGCCTGGGATTGACGTCCTTTGGCGGCCCCATTGCTCACCTGGGCTACTTCCGCCAGGAGTTTGTGCAAAAGCGCCGCTGGCTGGATGAACACGCCTACGCAGATATCGTGGCGCTCTGCCAGTTCCTTCCCGGTCCGGCGAGCAGCCAGGTCGGCATGGCAGTCGGATTGTCGCGCGGCGGGCTGCTGGGCGCTTTGGCGGCTTGGCTGGGCTTTACCCTTCCATCAGCCATCGCGCTGGTCCTGTTTGGCACGAGCCTGGCGGCCATCACGCAACGGATTGGAAACGGCTGGCTGCACGGATTGAAGGTCGTGGCGGTGGCGGTGGTCGCCCAGGCGTTGTGGGGAATGGGAAGGAGCTTGAGCCCGGACAAGCTGCGCGCCACGATCGCCATCGGCGCCGCCCTGATCGCTTCCGTATGGCCTTCGTCCGCAGGCCAGATTGGCGCCATCATTTGCGCCGCCGTCCTTGGCTTGCTGTTCCTGCCCGCGGCAGTCACCGCATCGGCGGCCCCTCAGGCCGTGCCTATCGGCCGCGTTACCGGTACGGTGTTCCTCGCGGCGTTCTTCGTTCTGCTCTTTGGGCTTCCGATTGTCTCCGCCCTCTCGGGCGCCTACGTCGCGCAGCTCTTCGATGCCTTCTATCGTTCCGGCGCACTGGTCTTCGGGGGCGGACATGTCGTCCTTCCCTTGCTGCAGGCCCAGGTTGTGCCCGCAGGCTGGGTTTCAAACGACGTGTTTCTGGCCGGATATGGCATGGCCCAGGCGGTGCCCGGGCCGCTGTTCACGTTTGCCGCGTTCCTCGGTGCGGTATCGACCCAGTATCCGCACGGATGGACCGGCGCAGGCATCGCGCTGGTCGCCATCTTCCTGCCCGGCTTCCTGCTGGTGATCGGCGCGCTGCCTTTCTGGGACCGCCTGCGGCAATACGCCGCGATGCGCCGCGCCATGCTGGGCGTCAACGCCGCCGTGGTCGGGCTGTTGCTGGCCGCCTTCTATAACCCCGTCTGGACGAGCGCCATTGCCACCCGCGTCGACTTTTGTCTGGCCGCGGCGGCGTTTCTCGCCCTGGCCTGGTGGGGAGCTCCACCCTGGCTGATTGTGGCGGCCGCCGCCGTGGTTACCGGTCTCGGCGTTGCCTAGTGCGAGCCGGACCGCGAGCGGTTTGAAACGCTTGCGCCGTGCTCACGGTCGCCGATCGCCCGGGTTCACCCCGCCGCCGGCGAGGATCTCCCTCGCCCACGCGTCGACCGTCTGGCTCAGAGCGCCCCAATCGGTGTATTCGTGGTCGCGCGACGTGTCGGTGGAGCCGCCGCATCGACGCGCGAAGTACTGCATGAGCGGACGCAGAAAGCCGTTGTAGCGGCTGTAAGCGAGCGCGCCGGCGACGCTCTTGATGCGCGTCGGACGCCAGCCGGTCTGCCTGAAGAAGCGCTCGTTGACGCGGCGCACGTAGTCCGCCAACCTCGCCCTGCGCTTGGCCGTCGCCTCGAAGTGCTCGACGCCCGCCTCGCTCAGGCTGACCGATACGAAGGCGCTCGGCATGCGCTCGAGTTCGGAGCGATGCTTCTTCACGAATGCGACCACCTGCGGCGCGAATCGTCCCATGCGCACGGGCGCGGCCACCACGACCGAGCCAAAGCCCTCGAGGCCCGCGCTCGGCGCTTGCTCGCTCAGATCGATGAGCCGCGTCGACAGCCCCTGCTTTCCCAGGCCTCGGGCAATGGCATCGGCAATGCGCCGCGTATGACCGGCGCGAGTCGCGTAGACAACGGCTGCAGGCTTCATCGGGTTTCCCATTCAATGTTTGTTGTGAACGGTCAGGAACGCGGCTATCTCGGACATCGCCTCTTCCTGGTGCCCCACGCACAGGTGGCCGCCGTCTGGGTAGCCGATGAATCGGGCACCCGGAATGTGCGCGGCCGCATAACGGGCGCCTTCGAACGTCCCGAACAAGTCGTCGGCCGCGCTCATGACCAGCGTCGGTGTCGCGATCTGCTCCAGATCGTACCGCTGCGGCCTGGAGATCACGGCGACATCGTTCACCAGCCCGAGCCGGCGGATGCTGATCGGCAGCATGTGCTGCAAGGTCCGCTCAACCCGCGCCTGCTCCTGCGCGGTTGCCTGCGCCACGATCGCCGGCGCTGTGGCCAGTACCGCCCGGATCAGCGTCGCACGAGCATACTTGATGGCAGCCCAGAGCAGGAAATCGGACTTGAAGACGGTGTTGAACAGTAACCGGGTTGCCGCGGACGGTTGCACTGCTGCGCTGCCGGTCCCGGGCACAAACACCGCCGGAACAAGCAGAACCAGTGCGCTGCAACGGTGCGGATGCCGCAGCGCCAGTTGCAGCGACGAAGGTGCGCCGGCTGAGGCGCCGACAATTGCGGCGCGCGGGATTTGCAGGGCATCGAGCAGGCAGATGTGCGCGTCGGCCTGGGCCGCTGCGGACGCGTCGTCTGGCAGCGGTGTGCCGAGGTAGCCAAAGCGCGACATGGCGATGACGCGCAGGCCCATGCGCGCCAGCGGCGCGCCAATATCGAGTCCCTGGTCGAAGCCGCCGCCGGCCCCGTGGACGATGAGGACGGGCGCCCCGTCACCGCTCACCGCGTGTTCGATGGGCCCGCAGCGCGTCGGCACGATCTGGCAGCCCATTGCGACGCGCTCGCGGGCGCGATCGATATCGCGTCGATAGTTCGGCATCAGCACGGGTGATGCGGCACAACGAAACGACCCGAATTGCGTCAGGCGCAGCTAAGGCAATGGAGGAGGATAGGGCAAACTCCAGGGCGATGTCCTGATCGGGATCAAGGTTGCCCCGAGCCTGGCACGGGCGCACCTCGTGCGTCGCGCGGCACGCGGAGCGTTGCCGCTGTGCGCCAGTTTCCCTCCGATGTCAGGAGCAGGTCTTGGCGGGACCGTTATACGCGCTCGGGCCGGTGGCGATGAACCGCCGGTGCGTCCCTGGCGTCGGCTTGAGCTTGGCTAATGCGGCTGCGAATCGAGCCAGCTGCAAAGCGCCAGTTTGAGCGCCACGCCGGCACCCTCGTAGCCTGCGTCCAGCGGATTGAGCATCGTGGCGTGCTGGACGATGAGCCAGTACAAGCGCTTCCTGTCGTCGGCAGTCAAGGCAGGATCGACGACCCGCAGGCGAAACGCCTGAACTTCCGACACGAAACTCTTCGGCGTGATGCCGAAGGCGGCAAAATCAGCTCGCATACCCATGACGGGGCTCCTTGACGGTGTGGCCGCCGGCGCCGCGATCAACCCCGCGTGCGGCACCGGAGCCTTGCTTGTGGGTGGTACCGCAAGGAACGTACCAAGCCGACGACTGCCGCCTTGGCGGGCCGTGTTCGGGCGGGCAAGGGTCAAAACAGGGTCGGCCTCACCCCTCCCCTGCCCACAGGCGGCGCAATCGGAAGTTCAGGGGGGCGCAAACTGACGCCGCGCGGCCAGGCCGGGCCGAAGGTCCGGGCCGCTCGACCCAGCGTCAGGCTGCCAGGGCCCGCAGGCAGTAGCCCGCAAGCGCCTCGATCACGGCGGCGTCCTCGCCGATCGCCGCCGCGCAGTGGAAATCCACCGTCGGGTGGCGGCGCCGCAACGCATCGACCCGCGCCGGCAGGTCGTTCCTGACGTGTCCGCCCTGGCCAAAGAAGATCGGCACGATGCGAATCGACCTTACGCCCATTGCGATCATCGCCTCCGCGGCAGACTGAAGGTCCGGTGCCATGACCTCCAGATAGGCCAGCCGGACTTCGGTCGAAGTCTGGGCGCGCACCCGCGCCGCCAAACGCTCGAACGGCTCCGCCCAGCTCGGGTCGCGCGCTCCGTGACCGAACAGGATCAGCCCGGGCGTCAAGGCGCGCCCCACGACCCTTGGCACGGCTCGGCACGACCCGCGGACGATTCAATATACCCGATCGCTATCATCTAATCGCCAAACATTCCTTTTACGCATATGACGGCGCCGGTAGGCTTCGCCCATTCGGAGCCACGCATGTACCGGTACGACGCCCACGACCACCGCTTCTTAGCCGAGCGCGTCGCGCAGTTCCGCGACCAGACACGGCGCTTTCTTGCCGGCGAGCTGTCCGAGGACGAGTTTCGACCGCTGCGGCTGCAGAACGGCCTGTACATACAGAAGTACGCGCCGATGCTGCGCATCGCCATTCCCTACGGGCTGCTGTCGTCGACGCAGCTGCGCAAGCTCGCGCACATCGGGCGCAAGTATGACAGAGGCTACGGCCACTTCACCACGCGTCAGAACGTCCAGTTCAACTGGCCGCGGCTCGAGGACGTGCCCGACATCCTGGCCGAGCTTGCCAGCGTCGAGATGCACGCGATCCAGACCAGCGGCAATTGCGTGCGCAACATCACCACCGATCACTTCGCCGGCGTTGCCGGCGACGAAATCGTCGACCCACGCCCCTATTGCGAGCTGCTGCGGCAGTGGTCGACGTTTCATCCGGAGTTCGCCTACCTGCCGCGCAAGTTCAAGATCGCGGTGTGCGGGTCGCAAACCGACCGCGCGGCAACCCAGGTCCACGACATCGGCGTGCATGCGCTCAAGGACGCATCCGGTGAAATCGGTTTCCGGGTGCTCGTCGGCGGCGGGCTTGGGCGAACGCCGATGATCGGCCATGTCATCCGCGAATTCCTGCCGCGCGAGGAGATCCTCAACTATCTCGACGCCATCCTGCGCATCTACAACCGCTTCGGACGGCGCGACAACAAGCACAAGGCGCGGATCAAGATCCTGGTCAAGGAGATGACGCCGGAGGTCTTCGCGCAACACGTCGAAGCGGAATGGGAGCGCGTGAGGGACGGCCCGGCCACCGTCCCCGACGCCGAAATCACCCGCCTTGCCGCGTTCTTCGTGCCGCCACCCTACGAGCGCTTGTCCGGTGCCCATGCCGGCTTCCGGGCCGCGGTCGCCGACAACCGCGCCTTCGGCAACTGGGCCAAGCGCAATGTCTTCCCGCACAAGGTGCCCGGCTACGCCGTGGTTACCCTGTCGCTCAAGAGGACCGGCGTGCCGCCGGGCGACGCCACCTCGGACCAGATGGACGCGGTCGCCGATCTCGCCGACGCCTACAGTTTCGGCGGCCTGCGCGTGGCACACGAACAGAACCTCATTTTCACCGACGTCAGGCAGTCGGCGCTGCTGGCCCTGTGGGGCGAGCTCAAAGCGCTGGGCTTTGCCACGCCCAACATCGGCCTTTTGACCGATATCATCTGCTGCCCCGGCGGCGACTTCTGCTCGCTGGCCAACGCCAAGTCGATCCCGATCGCCGAAGCGATCCAGCGCCGCTTCGACGACCTCGACTATCTCCACGACATCGGCGCGCTGGCGGTGAACATTTCCGGCTGCATGAACGCCTGCGGCCACCACCATGTCGGCAACATCGGCATCCTCGGCGTCGATAAGAACGGCCAGGAGTGGTACCAGGTGTCGATCGGCGGCGAGCAGGGCGCGCACGCTGCGCTGGGCAGGGTCATCGGTCCGTCGTTCGCGGCAGCGGCCATCCCCGATGTCGTCGCCGGCCTCATCGCGGTCTACGTCGAGAACCGGCACGCGGACGAGGAATTCGGCGACACCGTGCGCCGCCTCGGCATCGAGCCGTTCAAGCAGCGCGTCTATGCCGCGGCTCATTAAGGACGGCGCGATCATCGACGATCGCTGGACGCTGCTGCGCGAGGCGGCGCCGGGCCAGCTACCCGCGGCCGGCCCGGTCATCGTCCCGCTCGCCGTCTGGAATACGCAGCGCGGCGGCCTGCTCGCCCGCGGCCAGGTCGGCGTGTGGCTCGCGCCCGAATCCGACCCCGATGCCCTGGCGGCCGACGTCGGCAATCTGCCCTTGATCGCCGTCGACTTCCCGCAATTCAGCGACGGCCGCGGCTACTCGACCGCCCGTCTGCTGCGCGAGAAATACCGCTTCGGCGGCGAGCTGCGCGCGATCGGCGACGTGCTGCGCGACCAACTGTTCTATCTCAGGCAATGCGGTTTCAACGCCTTCGCGGTGCGCGCCGACCGCGACCTCGACGACGCGCTGCGCGGCCTGCGCGACTTCAGCGACACCTATCAGACCACGGCAGCGACTCCCGCGCCGCTGTTTCGGCGCCGCCTGGGGTCGTCTGCATTCCCGGCCTGGCCGCCGCGACAAGGCGCTCGCCCATGAGCACCGACCAACGCGTGGCCGAGGTCGCGACGCTGCTCGGGCGCGTTGCCGCCCGGCACGCGCCGGCTGCGTTCGCCAGCAGCCTGGGTGCCGAGGACATGGTGCTGACCGATCTGATCGCCAAGCATGCGCTGCCGATCGCGCTCTTCACCCTCGATACCGGCCGACTGCCGGCGGAAACCTACGAGCTCATCGACCGCGTGCGCGAACACTATAGCCTGGCGATCGAAGTGCATTACCCGGATGCGCGGGCGCTGGAAGCCTACGCGCTCGCCCACGGCGTCAACGGCTTCTATCACAGCCGGGAGCTGCGTGAGCGTTGCTGCGCGATGCGCAAGGCGGCACCGCTGGCGCGGGCGCTGGCCATGCGCGGCGCGTGGATCACCGGGCAACGCCGCGCGCAGTCGGTCACGCGGCGCAACCTGGCGTTCGAGGAGTTCGACCCCGTGCACCAGCTGCCCAAGTTCAACCCGCTCGCCGACTGGAGCGAGGCCGAGGTGTGGGAATACATCCGCGGCAACGATGTGCCGACCAACGCTCTGCACGCCCGCGGTTATCCGAGCATCGGCTGCGCGCCCTGCACGCGCGCAATCGAGCCCGGCGAGGATGTGCGCGCCGGGCGCTGGTGGTGGGAACACGCGGAGCACCGGGAATGCGGCCTCCATCGCCCGCAGCCGGAGTTCGCGTTGGTGAAATTCGAGCCGCGCGGAGCGCTGTCATGACCGCCGCGGCATTGCTCGAGCCGAGCCTGCGGGAGCGCGAAGGCGGCGCGACGCCAGCCGACGCCCATCACCTGGGATGGCTGGAAGCCGAGGCGATCCACATCCTGCGCGAGGTGGCCGGCCAATGTCGCAACCCCGCCCTGCTCTTCTCCGGCGGCAAGGACTCGCTGCTGCTGTTGCGCCTGGCCGAAAAAGCGTTCCGCCCCGGGCCGTTTCCGTTCCCGCTGCTGCATATCGACACCGGCCACAATTTCCCCGAAGTCATCGCCTTCCGCGATCGCCGCGCGGCGGAACTGGGGGAGCGGCTGATCGTGCGCGCGGTGGAGGACTCGATCGCCCGCGGACGGGTGCTGCTGGCGCGGCTCGACGAGAGCCGCAACCGCCATCAGTCGGTCACGCTGCTCGATGCCATCGACGAGTTCGCCTTCGACGCCTGCATCGGCGGTGCCCGCCGCGACGAGGAAAAGGCGCGCGCCAAGGAGCGGATCTTCTCGTTTCGCGACAGCTTCGGCCAATGGGACCCCAAGAACCAGCGCCCGGAGCTGTGGAATCTCTACAACGCCCGCGTGCACCCGGGCGAGCACGTGCGCGTGTTCCCGATCAGCAACTGGACCGAGCTCGACGTGTGGCAGTACATCGCGCGCGAGCGCCTCGCCGTGCCCGAGATCTATTTCGCCCACCGCCGGCGCGTTGTCCGCCGCGATGCGGGGCTCCTGGCGGTCACCGCGCTCACGCCCGCGCGCGAGGACGAGATCGTCGCCGAGATCTCGGTGCGATTCCGCACCGTCGGCGACATCACCTGCACCGCGCCGGTCGCCTCCACCGCGGCGACGCTCGATGCCATCATCGCCGAGACCGCCGCGACGACGGTCACCGAGCGCGGTGCCACCCGCCTCGACGACCAGACCCACGACGCGTCCATGGAGTTGCGCAAGCGGGAAGGCTACTTCTGATGTCGGCGCGCGAACAATTGGACGCACTCGAGCACGGCGTGCTGCGCTTCCTGACCGCGGGCAGCGTCGACGACGGCAAGAGCACGCTCATCGGACGCCTGCTCTACGACACCAAGGCCATCCTCGCCGATCAGCTGGCCGCCCTGGAGCGCACGTCGCGCCAGCGCGGCGAGGCGCTGGACCTGTCGCTGCTCACCGACGGGCTGGTCGCCGAGCGCGAACAGGGCATCACCATCGATGTCGCCTATCGCTACTTCGCCACGGCACTGCGCAAGTTCATCATCGCCGACGCGCCCGGCCACGAACAGTACACGCGCAACATGGTGACTGCCGCGAGCACGGCACAGCTCGCCATCCTGCTGGTCGACGCAAGGCATGGCGTAGTCGCCCAGACCCGTCGTCACGCGACGCTTGCGCACCTGCTCGGCGTTGCCCACCTGGTCGTGGCGGTGAACAAGATGGACCTTGTGGGTTACCGCAGCGAGACCTTCGCGGCGATCGTCGACGATTTCCTCGCCTTCGCCGCCCGCAGCGGCATCACCGGTGTGCGCTTCGTGCCCATTTCCGCGCTCGAAGGCGACATGGTGGTCGACCGCGGCGAGCGGCTGGGCTGGTACGATGGCCCGACCCTGCTGCAGATCCTGGAGACCGCGGAGTTGCCGCAGGCGCCGGCGCGGGCGCCCTTCCGGCTCCCGGTGCAATATGTTGCGCGGGCGGTGGCCGGACACCCGCGCGGCTACATGGGCCGCATCGAATCCGGATCGATCGCGGTCGGCGACGCGGTGCGCATCTTTCCTTCCGGAGCCAGGAGCCGGGTGCGCGAGCTGCGCAGCGCAGAGGGCGCGCTGCCTTGCGCCGGGCTGCACGCGGGCGTGACCCTGGTGCTCGCTGATGAACGGGACGTATCCCGCGGCGACCTCGTGGTGGGCGAGGACGCAGCCCCAGAGCCGCAGCGCAGGCTCGACGCGACGATCTGCTGGCTTGGCGACGCACCGCTCGACACCCGGCGCAAATACCTGTTGCGGCACACGACCCGTGAAGTGCGCGCCCGGGTCGAGCGCATCGATCACCTGTGGAACGTCGCCACGCAGGAGCGCGAAGCGGCGCCACCCGCATTGGCGATGAACGATATCGCCCGCGTCTGCCTCGCCCTCGCCCACCCGGTGTTTGCCGACCGCTACGCCGACAACCGTGCGACCGGCAGTTTCATCCTCATCGATGAGGCGACCAACAATACCGTTGCCGCGGGGATGGTGCGATGACCGGTACCGTGTACCTTGTCGGCGCCGGTCCGGGAGCACCCGATCTGCTCACCCTGCGCGCGGCGAAGCTGCTCGCCGAAGCCGATGTCGTGCTGCACGACGCGCTCGTCCACCCGGACACCGTCGCGCTTGCCACCCGGGCCGAGAAGATCGCCGTGGGCAAGCGCTGCGGCAAGCGCTCCACGGCGCAGCGCTTCATCAACAAACGCCTGATCGACGCGGCCCGGCGGCACCGGGTCGTCGTCCGCCTCAAGGGGGGCGATCCGATGCTCTTCGGTCGGGCGCAGGAAGAGCTTGCCGCCCTGGCCGCGGAGGGCATCGCCTGCGAGGTCGTGCCGGGCGTCACCGCGGCGCTCGCGGCGAGCGCCGAACTGGGGATCGCCCTCACGCAGCGCGGGCTCGCCCGCAGCGTCGCCTTCGCCACGCCGCGCGTTGGCGCCGGAGAGCGTCCGTCCGAGTGGGCGCGCAGCCTCGCGGCTGCCGATACGGGCGCGATCTACATGGGCAGTGGCCAGGCCGAGGCGATCGCTGCGGCGCTGATCGCGGCGGGCAAGCCCGCCGCCACAGCGGTGGCCGTGGTCGAGGACGCGTCGCTGCCCACGGCGCGGGTGCGCTACACCACGCTGGCAGGGTTGCCCGCGCTCGCCGCATCGGTCGGGCCCTCCCTCATCCTTCTCGGCGAACAGTTTCGCGCGCCGGCAATAAGCGCGCGGAGCCCTGCAGCGGTGCCGGGCTATACGGCGCTCGACCGCGCAGCGAGCCGCTAGGCGGCGACAGTGAGCGCCGGCGGATTCGGACTGCTCGCCGGCGTCGGACTGCTGGTCGGTGCCATCGTCGGGCTGACCGGCGTGGGCGGCGGCTCGATCATGACGCCGCTGTTGATCACCGTCTTTGGCGTGCCCGCGCCGGTCGCCGTCGGCACCGACCTCGCCTGCGCGGCGGTCACCAAGGCCGCCGGAAGCATCGCCCATGGCGTGGCGCGCAACGTCGCCACGCGGATCGTGCAACGGCTGGCGCTCGGCAGCGTCCCGGCCGCGATCGCGACCCTGGCTCTTGTCGCCGCAGCGCATCTCGAGCCGCGGCAGCTCGATCGGCTGATCCGGGACAGCGTCGGCATCGCGCTGCTGCTCAGCATGGTGCTGTTGCTGCTGCGCGATCCTCTGCGGCGCTGGGCACTGCGCTCGCCACGGATCGAGGCCATGCGCCGCCACCGGCCTGCCGCGACGGTAGCCGTCGGCGCCGTGATCGGCGTCGCGGTGTCGTTGAGCTCGCTCGGCGCGGGGGCAATCGGTGCCGCGTGCCTGGCGATGTTCTACCCCGAGCTCGAGCCGGTCGAGATCGCCGGCAGCGACATCGTCCACGCGGTCCCGCTGACCGCGGTCGCCGCCGCCGGACATGTCTGGCTGGGGACCATCGATGGCGCCCTGCTGCTGGCGCTGCTCGCCGGCGGCCTGCCCGGCATCGTCCTGGGCAGCCTCGTGGCGCGACAGGTGCCGCTGCGCGCCCTGCGCGTGATTCTCGTCGCCACGCTGGCGCTGGCCGGATTCCGCCTGCTGGCCTGACGCGCCGGCGCGAGGGTACCGCCCCGCGCAGGCCTCCCCTCCCCGCGCACCCGGTTGCAAAAGGCCCGTCGCCGCAAGGCGGTATCATGACGGCCTGACGTCGAGCGGGCCTGCGCTTTCGCCGACGCGCCCGCGATGCCGATACCTCTGTTCGCACTCGCTCCCGCCGCGCAAAGGGCTTGGCTGCGCGAGCGCCTCGAGCGTCCGGCGCCCGAGGAAGCACGCAGCCTTTCTGACGGCTATCGCTTGCCGGGCCGCAGCGGCCCGCCCACGCCGGCGGCGGTGCTCGTGCCGCTGGTCAACCGCGAGGGCGGCCTGAACGTCCTGTTCACCCAACGCAGCGCCGACCTGCCCGACCACCCGGGCCAGATCAGCTTTCCGGGCGGCCGGGTCGAGCCCGAGGATCCGGATGCCGGCGCGGCGGCGCTGCGCGAAGCCGAGGAGGAAGTGGGCCTGCCGCGCGCGCGCGTGGACTTGCTCGGGCGGCTCGCCGAGTACGAAACGGTGACCGGCTACCGCGTCACCCCGGTCGTCGGTTGGGTCGAGCCCCCGTTCGAGGTCAAGGTCGATCCGGTGGAAGTGGCCGCCGTGTTCGAGGTTCCGCTCGCGTTCCTGCTCGACCCGGCCAATCAGCAGCGGCATTTCCGCATGGTCGGCGAGATCCGTCGCGACTACTACGCCATTCCCTATGGCGAGCACTACATCTGGGGCGCGACCGCGGCCATGCTGCTGATCCTGGATCGCACGCTGCGCGCGCGCTAGCACCGTGCCCGATCCGTCCAATCACGACATCGCGATTCTGCTCCCGGGCGGCGGCGCACGCGCGGCGTACCAGGTCGGGGTGCTGCACGCGCTCGCGCGCATCCTCGGGCGCGCGAACAAGCAACCGTTCCGCATCATCTGCGGCACCTCGGCGGGCGCGATCAATGCCGCCACGCTGGCCGTGCACGCGGATGATTTCCGCCGCGGCGTCGCCCGCCTGCTGCGCTGGTGGGCCAAACTCGAGGTGGGCATGGTCTACCACGCGGACCTGGCCAGCGTGGCGTTGCACGGCATGCGCTGGTTCGCCTCGGTGTTGATCGGCGTCGGCGGTCCGAAACGGGCGGCGTCGATGCTCGACAACGCACCCCTGCGCGCCCTGCTGCAGAGGGAACTCGATTTCGCCCGGGTCGCAGCGCAGCTGCAAAGCGGCGCGCTGCGTGCGCTGGCCATCAACGCGACGAGCTACAGCACCGGGCACGCGGTCACCTTCTACCAGGGTTCCCCCGCCATCGCGCCGTGGCGACGCACGCGGCGGCGCGGCGAACCCGCCGTTATCAGCGTCGACCATCTGCTCGCCTCGACCGCCATTCCGTTCATTTTTCCCGGTGAAAGGTTGGGCGAGGATTTCTTCGCCGACGGCTCGGTGCGCCAGCTCACGCCGCTCTCCCCCGCGCTCCACCTTGGGGCGCGGCGCATCCTGGTTGTGGCCGTCGGGCAGTTTGCGGGGCAGACGAAGCAGCATGCGCCGCCACGCTACCCGTCGTTTGCGCAGGTGGCCGGACACGCGCTGTCGTCGATCTTCCTCGACAACCTCGGCGCCGACCTCGAGCGCCTGCAGCGGCTCAATCAGGTCCTGAATCTCGTCCCGGAGGAGCGCCAGAAGCACCACCCGGAGATCGTGCATCTTGACGCCCTTGTGCTCTTGCCGAGCCGGGACCTGGGTGCGCTGGCGGTTCCCTATGCCGGATACCTGCCGCGCGGCGTGCGCTACCTTCTGCACGGACTGGGCAGCACCGAGGGAACCGGCGCGAGCCTGCTGTCGTACCTGCTCTTCGAGCAGCGCTACATCCGGGCGCTGCTCGAGCTCGGCTTGCGCGATACGCTCGCCCGACGTGACGAGATCGAGGCCTTCATGGCGCCGGACGGACCGCGCTTCGACCCCCTGTTTCCTGTCGAACTTTCGTAGAGGCCCATTGCCATGCTGCAGCCGCGTGAATGCCACTTCCACAGCCTGAGTGCCCACGGTTTTCATCGCGTCGCGTACCGCGAATGGGGTCATCCGCTGTGTCCGCGGGTGGTCGTGTGCGTGCACGGACTCACCCGCAACAGCCGCGACTTCGACACGCTGGCGCGCTCGCTCGCCGACCGTTTTCGCCTGCTTTGTCCCGACATGCCCGGCCGCGGCGACAGCGACTGGCTGCCCGACGTGAACGATTACGTCTTTCCGACCTACCTCACGACGCTCACGGCACTGCTCGCCCATGCCGACGTCGAAAAGGTTGCCTGGATCGGAACTTCGATGGGCGGCCTGCTCGGGATGGTGATTGCGGCCCAGCCCAACACGCCGGTGACCCGGCTGGTGCTCAACGACGTCGGGCCGGTCATCGCGCCGGCGGCGCTCATGCGCATCGCGGGCTATGTCGGTCTCGATCCGGTGTTCGATACCTTCGCCGCGCTTGAGGCGCACATCCGTGAGGTTTCGGCCCCGTTCGGCCCACTCACCGACGCGCAGTGGGCCGATCTCGCACGCAGCACCGCGCGCCAGAGTGCCGACGGGCGCTGGCGCCTGAAATACGATCCCGGGATCGCGGTACCGTTTCGCAGCGCCAACGTGGCCGTGCCGGACCTGTGGGCGGTCTGGGACGCGATTGTCTGCCCGACGCTGCTTTTGCGTGGCGCCGAGTCCGACCTGCTCGCCGCCGACACCGCCGCGGCCATGCGCTTACGCGGACCCCGCCCGCGGATGGTCGAGTTTCCCGGCATTGGCCATGCGCCAATGCTGCTCGACCCAGGGCAGATCGCTCCCGTGGCCGCGTTCCTGGATGGCTCCTAGCGCCGCAAGTCCTGCCAAACCGGGGCGCATCCGACTACAATCAGGGCGCAAGGCCCAATAATGCTAACGTCATGGCCCTGGCTTTAAGCCTCCCTGCTCTCGATGCGCGTCCGGCCAACCCACCGGAGACGCGGCCGGCGCGCGTCCAGCCCTGGCTGGAGGAAATGCTCAAGCGCGATCCGATCGATGCCGCCGGGGTCATCGGCGACGCGCTGGCCGCGACCAACCGGGTCGAGGTATCGGAAACGCGGCGGCTGGAGCTGGCCGAGCGCTATTACGGCACCGCACTCACGCTGTGGCCCAATCTCGAGCGCCATTTCGCGCGTGCCCCGCACCCGCTGAGCGGCGATGCGCTGGCCGCGGCGAAGGCAGCGCTGACCCTTTCGACCGAGCTCGCCACCGCCTACAAGCACCTGCTCGCGCACGAGGCCGAGAAACGGATGCTGCTCTCCGGCAACCGGCTGCTGGTCGCCCTCATCCATCGCTGCCTGCAATGCACGACCCGCATTCTGGTCAACAGCTATCAGGCGTACGCTCCCGTGCCGGCGCGCACCTGGCACGACGCCCACGCCATCTACCTGTTCGCGCACCAGCGCAACCTGCAGATGACGCCGATTGCCAGCGACAGCGCCGAAGCGACGCCGGAGCGGCACTACGTGCAGGCGCTGCTGCTCGCGCTCGCCAATCCCTACGGCTTCATGCCCGGCCAGCTCGGGCAGGTGATCCAGTACCTGCAGGAGAACGCGCACTGGGCGCGCATCACCGACGTCGCGCCGGTGCACCGCCTGGCGAAAGCGGTGGCGATCATTCCGGTCGGCCACGACTTTCCTCCGTACGCCGCGAACAAGGGCGGCAATGTCGACGGCAGCAAGCTGTTCCTGCTGACCTTCGACTTGGCCTTCCAGCTCCAGGAACAATTGCGCGCGCTCGAGGCAGGGGGACTGCCGCCGGCCAGCGTCGGCGGCGATCAGGCGGCGAAGGTCGAGTACATGGCGTTGCTGCGCCGGCTGTTGCGGCAATGGGCCATTCCGCCGGCGCGGCAGTTCAACCGCCTCCCATCGCGCGCGCGGGTGGTGATGTGTGCAGGATTGCCGGGGATCTGGCAGTACAGCCGCGGCGCGCACGCGGAAGTCGCCAACGTGCCGACCGGCCTGCCGACCATGAACGCCTGCCAGGTCATCAACCATACCCCCGCCGGCTACGCGCTGCGGCAGATCGATACCGTGCACGCGCAGCTGCGCATCGGCGATTTGATCGCCCTGCGCGTCGAAGGCCGCAGCGCCCTGCAGGTAGCGATGGTGCGCTGGTTCCGCAACACCCTTCGCGGCAGCGGCCTCGAATTCGGGTGCGAACTGTTGACCGACAACCCGCAGGCCGCCGCGGCGCGCGCCGAGGATGCCACCAACGGGGCACTGCTGCCGGCGGTCGTGCTGCCTGCGGACGGGCAGGAAGGCTCGCAGCCGATGGTGCTCCTGCCCTCGAAGACCTTCGAGATCGAGCAGGCCATCTCGCTGCAGCGTGGCCAGAGCGCCGACACCGCGGTGCTGACCAAGCTCGTCGAGCAGGGCCCGGGCTTCGAGCTCTACGAGTACATCGCCGTGAGCTAGGAGCCCCCGGCCCCTCGCCCCGCACGCCCGCGTCATCCGCGCGGCATTTCGCGGTCTTTCGCCCCGCGCTTCCGGCCCTCCTCTGCCCCGCGAAGGCAGGCGCCCCGTCATGCAATTTGACGCGCCGCCGATCAGCGGAACAGAATGTTCCGGCGTTTCAATTCCAAGTTCGACCGTCTTTCCCTCCCGTCGCCCGTTCCGACTTTTATGCGAACCGGGCCCCGCCTAACGTGCGGCACCCTATGGAGGAGGCTAATGCTGACCAAGTTATCGCTACGCGCAGCCCTTGCGGGCCTGTTGTGCTGGGTGATCGGCTTCGCCGGCGCAACGCAGGCGCAGACCGCGCCGCCGCCGCCCATCGTATCGCCGATGGTGGGTCTTGGGTTTGACCAGACTTTCCAGCTCAACGTGACGACGTTCAATCCGTGCCAAATCGCCGTCGCGATCATGAATGCCGACGGCCAGGTGTATCTCCGCTACGATTTCAAGCTCGTGTCGACAACGACGATTACCTGGAACGCCAACCAGGCCGGGCTCAAGCCGCAGGAACGCGCCGAGCTCTACGCCACCGTGACGGTAGCGCAGCCGAGCCCGGCGGGCCCCTGCCAGCCGGAGGCAACGGTGGAAATCTACGACAACTTCACCCACGCGAGCTCGGTGATCGCGCCGGAGCTGCCGGCGGTTCAGGCCGGTCCGCCGTTCTTCGGCTTGGGCCCGGTCGGCGTGACGGCATTCCAGACAGTCCGGCTCAACGTGCTCGCCCATCCGCCGGATCCCTGCGCCGGCGTGTTGAGCTTCGTCGATGCCAACGGCAACCCGGTCGGCGGCTCGATCACGGTGTGCCTCGAGCCGGGACGTGGGGCATTCCTCGATCTCCCCGGCGCACTGCTGGCGCCCGCTTTCTTCCGCCGCGCGGAGGTCGTGCCGCGGTTGACGCCGCTGCCCGGCGCCGCGCCAGGCGCCTGCGCGACCTCGGTCGAAGTCTACGACCAGTTGACCGGCTGGACCCGCGCCTTCGTGCCGCCGGGTCCACCCATTTAGACGTCGCTCGGGTGCGGCCCGCGCGGCGAGCACAACGGGCCGCGCTCAGTCGCTGGCGGCGCCTGCCCCGCGCCGCAGCCCGATGCTGTCGAGAACGACCAGCGCGGCGCCGACCGTGATCGCGCTGTCGGCGAGGTTGAAGGCCGGATAGGACCAGCTCCGCCAGTGGAACAGGAGGAAGTCGACGACGTAGCCCAGCGTGACCCGATCCCAGAGATTGCCCAGCGCGCCGCCGAGGATCAAGGCGAGCCCGGCGCAGTACCAGCGATCGCCGCCGCGCCGCAGCAGCCAGACGATGAAAATTCCCGCCGCGATGGCCACGGCGGAGAACAGGTAGCGCGGCCAGCCCGGGACACCGCGAAACAGGCTGAATGCCGCCCCGGAATTGGACGCGAGCACCAGGCTGAAGAATTCCGTGACGACGCGTTGCTGCCCCGGGTGCAAGGCGGCGATCATCGCCGCCTTGGCGAGCTGATCGAGGGCGATGACCCCGGCGCTCAGAAGCAGCCATGCCCACCAGCGACGCTTTTCAGCCATGAGCCGCGCGCCGCATGATCAGGCGAAGGCGCGCGGCTCGCCAGTGCCGAACAGGTTGGCGACGCAGCGGCCACACAGGCCGCGATGCACCGGATCGGCGCCCACGTCGGCGCGATAGTGCCAGCAGCGGGCGCATTTGGGGTGCGCGCTGGAAGTGACCTGAACCGCCCTCGCCGCGCCGCGGGTGACCCTTGCCGCCGAGGTGATGAAGACGAAGCGCAGGTCGTCGCCGAGGCTCGCCAGGGCTTCGTACTCGCCGGCAGGCGCGACCACATCGACCTCGGCCTGAAGCGAGGAACCGATCGCGCCGGCCTCGCGCGCCGCCTCGAGCCGCTTGAGCACGTCGCCACGGTAGCTGCGCAGCAGCGCCCATTTGGCGGCAAATTCCGGCATGACCCCCAGCCCGGTTATTTCCCGGCGCCAGGTGTGGACGAAGATCGTCACCTCGTCCGGGTGGATGGTGCGCCACGCCTCCTCGGCGGTGAAGCTCAGCACCGGCGCCATGAACTTCAGCATTTCGTCGCGGATGAGCGCGAGCGCGGTTTGCGCCGAGCGCCGGGCGCGGCTGTTCTGCGCCGCGGTATAGAGCCGATCCTTCAGGATGTCGATGTAGAAGCCGCCCAGGTCCTCGGAGCAGAAATTCTGCAGCAGCTGCACCACCGGGTGGAATTCGTAGCGCGCGTAGGCGTCATCGAAGCTGGCGAAGGTGGCATTGGCCAGCACGAGCGCATAGCGGTCCAGTTCGAACAGCTCGCCCAAGGCAACCGCGTCCTTGGCCGGATCGAAATCGGCTGTGTTCGCCATCAGGAAGCGCAGCGTATTGCGGATGCGGCGGTAGCTTTCGACGACGCGCTTGAGGATCTCGTCGGAGATGAACAGCTCGCCCGAGTAATCGGTAGCCGCGACCCAGAGGCGCAGGATCTCCGCGCCGTAGGTGCTGGAGATCTCCTGCGGGGCGACGACGTTGCCCTTCGATTTCGACATCTTCATGCCGGCGCCGTCGACGACGAAGCCGTGGGTCAGGAGCGCGTCGTACGGAGCGCGGCCGTTGAGCATGCTCGAGGTCAGCAGCGACGAATGGAACCAGCCGCGGTGCTGGTCCGAGCCCTCCAGGTACAGGTCGGCCGGAAAGCCCAGCTGCGGGTCGCGCCGGAGCACCGTTTCGTGCGTCGAGCCGGAGTCAAACCAGACGTCGAGCGTGTCGGTCAGCTTGCGGTACTTGGCCGGATCGACGCCAAAGTCTTCATGCGTCGCCTCAAACCACGCCTCGACGCCCCCCCGCTCAACTTTCGCCGCCGCGAGCTCAAGCAGCGCCGGCGTGTCCGGGTGCAGTGCCTCGGTCTCCTTGTCGACGAAAAATGGCAGGGGCACGCCCCACTGCCGCTGCCGCGACAGCGTCCAATCCGGCCGGTTGGCGATCATGCCAGCCAGGCGCGCCTTGCCCCAGGCGGGGAAGAATTCGGTCGCCTCGACGCCGCGCAGGGCGGTGGTGCGCAGCGTTTCGCCGGGCTTGATCCCGCGCCAACCCGGCACCTCGTCCATCCCGGCAAACCACTGCGTCGTGGCGCGGTAGATGATCGGCGTCTTGTGCCGCCAGCAGTGCATGTAGCTGTGGGTCCATGGCTCGGCGTGCAACAGCGCGCCGACCTCGCGCAGCTTGTCGACGATGCGGGCGTTGGCGTCCCAGATGCTCATGCCGCCGAACCAGGGCAGGTCCTGCGCAAAGCGCCCGTCCCCCTGAACGGGATTGAGGATGGCGTCGTCCGAACGACCGTAGCGGCGCCAGGAATTGAAATCGTCGACGCCGTAGGCGGGCGACGAGTGCACGATGCCGGTACCCTGATCAAGGGTGACGAAGCTGCCGAGGAGCACCGGCGCGGCGCGCTCGTAGAACGGATGCGCGAACGACAGCCCCTCGAGCGCCGCTCCCTTGGCGGTCGCGATCACCCGGCCCTCGAGCCCGAATCGCTGCAGGCAGCGCTCGACCAGGTCGGCGGCGAGCAGCAGGTGACCGCGCGCGGTGTGCACCAGCGCATAGCTGAAATCCGGATGCACATTGAGCGCCTGGTTGGTCGGTATGGTCCACGGTGTCGTGGTCCAGACCACGGCCGCGATCGGCCCTTCCGGAGCGGCGTCGAGTCCCAGGGCACGCGCGAGCCGCGCCCGTTCGGCCGCTGCGCTGAGGGGAAAGGCAACGTCGATCGCGCTGTCCTGACGGTCCTCGTATTCGACCTCGGCCTCGGCGAGCGCGCTCTGACAGTCGAAGCACCAGTTCACCGGCTTCAGGCCGCGATAGAGGTAGCCCTTCTCCAGCAGCCGACCGAGGATGCGGATTTCGTCGCCTTCGTTGTGATAGCCCATCGTCGCATAGTGATGCTCCCAGTCGCCGAGCACGCCCAGGCGCTGGAAGTCCGCCTTCTGCAGGGCGATCTGTTCGGTGGCGTAGGCGCGGCACAGCCGCTGCGTGTCGGCGGTCGACAGGTGCTTGCCATAGGTCTTCTCGATCTGCACCTCGATGGGCATGCCGTGGCAGTCCCAGCCGGGGACGTAGGGCGCGTCGAAGCCGGCGAGCTGCCGGCTCTTGACGACGATGTCCTTGAGTATCTTGTTGACCGCGGTGCCGATGTGGATCGGGCCGTTCGCGTACGGCGGCCCGTCATGCAGCACAAAGCGCTTGCGCCCCTTGCTCGCGGCGCGGATGGCGGCGTAGACGCCGCGCTCCTGCCAGGATCGGACCCAGCCGGGCTCGCGCTTGGCCAGGTCGCCGCGCATCGGAAACGGCGTGTCGGGCAGATTGAGCGTCGATTTGTAATCGGTCTTCGGATCGTCAGGCATCGTGGCCCCGGGCTATTTCTGGGTGGCGAAATAGTCGCGTGCCTGCGCGACGTCGGCATGGATCTGGCGCCTGAGCGCGGCTAAATCGGCGTAGCGTTCCTCGTCGCGCAGCTTGTGCAGAAACTCGACGCTGATGCGCCGGCCGTAGATGGCCTGGTCAAAATCGAACACGAAAACCTCCAGCAGGGGCGGCCCGTCGGGCCTGATCGTCGGCCGCACGCCCAGGCTCGCCACGCCGGCCCGTGGCGACTCGCCCACGCCACGCACCCGCACCGCGAAAATTCCGGCCAGCGGCGGCTTGTGCCGCAGCCCCACGTTGGCGGTGGGATAGCCGAGGCTGCGGCCGCGCTTATCGCCGTGCGCGACGCGCCCGGTGATTGCGTACGGGCGGCCGAGCATGCCCGCCGCCCGTCCGAGCTCGCCCCGGGACAGCGCTTCGCGTATGGCGCTGCTCGCTGCGCGCTCGCCGTCGACGCTCACCGTTGCCATGGTCTCGACGCTGAAGGTTCGCGCCGCGGCGCGCAGCAGGGCGAGATCGCCGCCGCGGCCGCGGCCGAAGCGAAAGTCCGCGCCGACGAGCACCCAGCGTGTCCCCAGGCCCTGCACCAGGACTTCGTCGATGAAGCACTGCGCGGCAAGTCCGGCCAGGGCCGCGTTGAAGCGCGCGATGCACACCCGCTCAACGCCGAGCGCAGCGAAGCGTTCGAGTTTGTCGCGCAGCGTCGACAGGCGCGCCGGGGCCGCCTCCCGGGCGAAGAACTCGCGCGGATGCGGCTCGAAGGTCAGCACCGTCGCCGGCAGCTCGAGGTCGGCTGCAGCCTCCGTCAAGCGCGTGAGCATCGCCTGGTGGCCGCGATGGACGCCATCGAAGTTGCCGACGGTTAGGGCAACGTGATCCGCCGCTGCAGCGGGAAAGCCGCGAAAGACCTGCACGCTCGATCTCGCCGTAGGCCGCGGTAAAAGCGCGCCCGGAAGGCATTGAAAAAGCTTTGATTTTACTGCCTGGCGGCGGTTGCGGTCCAGCGTGGTCAGCAACCGCCAATGCCTCGGTTTGAATCGGTCAGCCGCGAGCGGTGTTCTCGAGCAAGAACGTGTCGTCGCGATCTTGCTGACGCAGGCGATTCATGGTCGAGCACCGAAGGGTTGACAATAATTCCGAGTAGGTTGACAATAATAGCTTAGGTTGTTGTCAATAGACTAGACTTAAGTTGCCAATACTAAAGGCCCTGCTCAGACCATGACACGAATCCATGCACGGGGGGAGGATATTCGGAGGTTCATCCTCAATAGGGTCGAAAAGCATCCATCCGATATAAGTAGGGTGACGGCAGGCCACTTCAAGATAACGCGTCAGGCAGTCAACAAACATTTGCAGAGGCTAACCGCCGAGCATGCCTTAGAGGAGTCTGGAAATACCCGCAGCAGGAAATACAGGATATGTCCGCTGTCGGAATGGCGACAGACATACGCGATTAGACCAGGGCTTGCTGAGGACTTGGTATGGTCCAGCTATATCAAACTGGCGCTGGGACAGCTACCAGCCAACGTCCTCGATATTTGGCACTACGGCTTCACTGAGATGTTCAACAATGCGATCGATCATTCCGGCGGAACAACCATCTTGGTCCAAATCAAAAAGACCGCCATTGATACCGAAGTGCTGATCAACGACGACGGCATCGGCATTTTCAAGAAGATTCAAACAGCGATGAACCTGCTCGATGAACGGCATGCGATCCTGGAGCTGTCGAAGGGAAAGTTAACTACCGATCCACGCAATCACACCGGGGAAGGTATCTTCTTCGCGTCAAGGATGTTCGACCAATACGACATTCTTTCAGGGGGCGTCTACTTTACCCATACATATGGGCGTGACGAAGATTGGATAGCGGAGAGAACAACGAAAGCAGATAGCGGTACATCTGTCTGGATGAAGCTAAGTAACCATACAGCGAGAACGCTCAGAAAGATATTCGATCAATACTCTTCTGGAGATGACTATGGCTTTACTAAGACGGTTGTCCCTGTCAGGCTGGCTCAGTATGGCAACGACAAACTGATCTCGCGTTCACAAGCGAAGCGGGTCCTTGCCAGAATCGAGTTGTTCAAGGTAGCCGTATTCGATTTCAAGGGCGTAGAAACCATTGGCCAGGCCTTTGCCGATGAAATCTTCAGAGTGTTTGCAGCGAAGCATCCGGAAATTGAGCTCCTGGCAGTCCATGCCCATTCCGAAGTTAGGAGATTAATTGAGCGCGCCAAATCTGGAGCGGCTAAGGAATAGGCTGTTTCTTGCCTTTAGGTCGCGGCGTCTGTATCTGTTGTGTCGCCCGCCGGTGTTTTTTCTATTCGGTCGCCGCGGTTGACATGTCGATGATCAGCCTTGCCAGTTGCTTCGTATCGCGTAGACGTTTCGGTTTGCGCGGCATACAGCTGTTGTAGCGGACGCGGCGAATCGACTCTGGCACCGTTACAATCAAACTGAGACATTACCCAGCAACCGGCTGCCTCGGCTTCTGGCACCGCATCGTCGACCATCGCTGCGTCCAAGGCATGCTGCTGTTGGACGCCGAGCTGCGGATTCGCTACCGCCTGCCCGGATCCACGCGCCCGCGCCGCATGCGGACAGCAGGGTTGGCGGTTCAAGTCGCTTGGCGGGAACGCGCAACAGAGCGGGCAAATTGCAGCTCGAAGGCCGCGCCGGTGCGGAGCAACTCAATAGAGTGCGTCACTTTCGAGTGTTCCGGTCTTCTCGGCGACCTGCAAGGCGAAGACGTCGTAGAGCGGCCGCCGGGCTGGCGGCGCCCGCGCCTTCAGCTCAGCAACGAGGTGCCGGATGCGTGCCTCATCGGCCGCGGCCGAACCGGCGCGTAGGCGCAGGTGGTTGGAGCGAAGCTCGCGAAACGCAGGGGCTGCCAAGACCTGCTCATCACCGATGAGCGCGTAAACCTCCAGCGCCTCGGCGCGGCCGCGCAGCCGGATGCGCGTGATTGGGAGTATGGCAAGGTCGGCCACTCGCGCTGCCGTTTCGGGTCCAAGCAGGATGGCGATGCCGTAGGCCCTGGTCTCGTGCTCGAGTCGCGCCGCCACGTTGACCGCGTCGCCGATTGCCGAGTAGTCGAAGCGCCGACTCGACCCGAAATTGCCGACCGTGCAGGGGCCCGTGTTGATGCCCACCCCAACCTCAAGCTGAGGCAGGCCGCTATCGAGTGCCATCGACTCGTTCAGGCTGTCCACCTTGTCCAGGATACGCAATGCGGCACGACAGGCGAGAGTGGCATGATCGGGCTGGTCGGCCGGGGCGTTCCAGAACGCCATGACCGCGTCGCCGAGGTATTTGTCGATCGTGCCGCCCTGCTCCAGGATTGCCTCCGTCGCCACCGCGAAGAACTCATTGACGATCCGGGTGAGCGCGCCGGGATCGAGGCGCTCCGACAGGGCAGTGAAGCCTCGCAGGTCACAGAACAGGATGGTGAGATCTCGCAGCTCGCCGCCGAGTTGTGGCAACCTTTGATCGCTGACCACCTTATCGACCATGTCCGGCGCGAGATAGCGCTGAAAGACGCGGCGAATGTGACGGCGTTCCTTGTCGAGCAATCCGTACCGGTATAGCGACAGCACCATGAAGCTCAGCATGATCGCGATGATTGGCACGACATCCATCTGCCACACGCCATAACGCGCCAGCGCGATTTGCCCCGAAACCGCGATCGCCACGACAAGGGCAACTGCGCACAGAAAGGCTAGGGCCAGCGAAAGACGCGACATGGCGAAGCCCAGCAGCAAAGCCGCCCCGAGCATTGAGCCAACCTCGAACCATGGTGCGGTGGCGGGCCGGCGCAGGTGATGCTCGTGCAGGATGGAGTCGATGACGGTGGCGAGCCGCTCGACACCCGGCATCACGGCGGTGAACGGCGACTGGAACGTGTCGGGCGTGCCAAGCGTATCGGCGCCCACAAGCACGATACGGTCGCGGAATACCGAACTGGGCACCGCCCCCGACAGCACCTGCGCAAGCGAGTAGGTTGGAAAGGTGCGGGACGGGCCAAGGTAGTTGACCAGAATCCGTGCCTCCGGATCGGTGGGCACCTGCACGTGCCCGAGCGAGATGCCGCGACCGAGCTCGACTTCGACCTCGCTCCATGGCACGTTCAGGAAGAGCTGGGCGATGCGCACCGCCATGGACGGGTAGTAATCGACGTCGTATTCGAGCGCGGGATAGTCGTAGCGAGGCGCGCCGTCGATGTCGTAAGCGACCAGCGAGTGGCCGAGGGTCGCGGCTTCCGCCAGCATCGTCAGCGGCGCGATGACCGCTGTCGGCCGGAGTGCGACGGGGCGATAATCGCGGCTCTTGTGCAGCAGCCTGTAGGCGGCCCGCGCCAGAAACGGCTTCGCTTCCTCAGGGCGCCCGCCGAATGTGAAGGTGAAGGGCAGCACCACATTGCCTGCTTGCGCGAACGCTTGCGCGAGAGCGGCATCGCCGGGCTCCCCGTCGCGTGCCGGTTCCGGATCGGCAAACAGCAGGTCGACCCCGATGGTCTTGGCTCCGGCGCGGTGCAGTAGGGTGACAAGTTGCGCCAGTGTTTGCCGCGGCACGGGCCATCGGCCAAGTGCGGCAATGGTCTGGTCATCGATCATCACGATGACTGTTTCTGGCCCAGGCTGCTCGCGACCACGCAACCTCATCTGCTCGTCCAGAGCAAGCAATTCGAGTCGGCGCAGCCAAGACCAGTCGATGGCGATCAAGTGGACGACGGAAAACATCGCCATGATTAGCATGGCCACGCCGCACAGCTTCAGATCGCGCAGCCGCTTGGCGCCCATCGTCCTACTCGAATGTGGCGCGCGCCAGAATGCTGTCAAAGCGCGCGGCGCCCCAATGGGCGACGGCGGTCGGCGCGCTGCCACGGGCAACGTCCGTTCCCTGGCCGGGGGCGTCCAGCACAACGGTCGTCTGCGCCTGCCCATCGCGGCCGGAAACTGCGACCGCGCCAGACACGACCGCAACCGAGGTCCGTTCTGGCGTCGATTCGATCACCCAGTCGGTGCCACGGACGGCGGCAACCGCCGTCTCGGTCTCGACTTCAAACCTTCCGGCGGGAGTGACCTTGGCAACAAGCAATCGCAGCAAACCAGAAAGCAGACTGACGCGCGTCTTGAAGTTGTTGGCCGCGTCGCCGTAGTCGGCGATCCGCATGCGGCTATTCTCGCCGACCGAGATGATCGTGCCGTCGTCAAGCGCGATCTTCGCCTTGCCGCCCATGGAAACAATGGTGTCTCCCAGGTGAACGGGCGTGTTGGCCAGCACCGCTTGCTGGCGTCCGCCGACCTCCGAGAACACCGCGCCCCTGACAGCGAGTACCGAACCAACGATCCCATCCGCCGCGAACGCTGCGCCGGTCCAGCAAATACCCATCCCGACAATCAGAGCACCGAGCCAACTACGACACCTTCTGCGCATGGGTCATGTCTCCTGTAGATGGCTGTCGAGGACTCCATTGCCTTCCCGGGTCGCGAAGGCGCGTCTTGGTCGACATGCAGCAAGCGCCCGAACGCTGTGGGCGCGGCAACTGCCTGGGCCTTGACGATTGTCCTGCAAGCGCGCGGCTCGTGCCAGTCGCCGCCGCCGGCCGGGCGCGCGTGTTCGGGGGGCCTTTGAGGTGGTGGCGAGAGACGGCCGCAGCGGTTCGCGCGGTAGTGCCTCTGCGGCACTACCCGGCGGCCGACGCGTCTATTGCGACCCCGTCCACTCGCGCCACCCCGCCAGCAGCGGAAAATACAGGCCGAGGTGGATCGGCCGCGCATCGAGTGCGCGCAGCGCGGCCGCGTAGGCGTCGAGTTGCGGCCGATAGCGCTCGCGCTCCTGGTCGAGAAATGTGGCGGCGCTTCCGCCCAGGTGCGGCGAAAGCTTGAAGTCGATGATCCAGCGCTTGCCGTCGGCGGTGACAAAAGTGCGGTCGAGCACCTGGTGCACGAAGGTGCCGTCGCGCCAGTGCGTGAGCGCCCATTCGCTGTGCGCGTCGGTGTGCGCGGGGTCGAACAACCAGCGGCCGCGCCCGTCCGCCAGTGTCGTTTGCAACGCCCGCAATACCTGGTCGGCTGCCGTGCCTGCTTCGGCGGGGGTGAATCCATGGGCGTTGAATTCGCGTTCGACCCGGGCGCGTTGCGCGGCAACGCGTTCGGGTGGCCAGGCCGCCAAGCCGTCCTCGCCGATGCGGCGCAGGTACCGGTGCGCGACGGTGCCGATCCGGCGCGCCGTCTCGCGCACCCAGTCGAACTCCAGGGCTTCGCCCGCCGTTTGCGCTTCCGGCGGCGAGGCGAGTTCGACTGCCGGCGGCGGCAGTCGCCAGGCGAGCGGCAAGCGCTGCAGAGCCACCGCGCCGGTCGCGACATGCGCCAGCGGCCGGGCTGCAACGGCGGGCGGCGTCGCGACTAAGTCCTGTACGCGCGACCAGAGCGCAGACAGCGAAGACCCGCGCACCGGCGCTTTCCACTGCGCCTGGCCTTCGGCACCCGTCTCCACGTCGAGGGTTGCGCTCAGATGCAGCTTTTGCCGCGCGCGCGTGCAGCCGACGTAGAGCAACCGGTCCAGCTCGGCTTGCTCCTCCACGGCCCCGAGCGCGCGCAGGTAGGCGTACACCGGATCGTCAGCGCTGCCGCCCATGTTCCGGGCGCGGATCGGCGCCAGCAGAAGGCCGGCCGCGGCTTGGCGCCACAGCAGCAGCTGGCCCGCGGCGCGCGGCGGCCGGCGACCCAGGCCGGGCATCAGCACGACGTCGAACTCGAGGCCCTTGGCGCGATGCAGGGTCATCACCCGCACCCGGGTCGCCGCGTCGGCCGGCGGATCGGCGTAGAGCGCATGCAGCGCCGCGGAGAAGCCGGCCCAGTCGGGCACGTCGGCGCCGAGCGAATGCTCGTGCAGCAGCGAGAACACCCGCTGCGCCGCGGCGAGATCGATCGGCTCGGCAACGCAGGCCGGGCCGCCGAGCGCGAGCCACGCGCCGCGCACCAGCGCCACCACCGGCATGCGGCCGCGCTGCGCCAGCGCAGGTCCGACCACGGCGGCGAAGCGCTCGAACCGCGGCCGGCCATCGGCCGACAGGCGCCCCACCGCATCCTCGCGGCGCACGCCGCTGACCGCCTCGCAGAGCAGTCCGCCGGCGCACGCCGCGGCGATGGCGAAAAGGTCCGGCAGCGACAGCCCGCACCAGGGCGCGCGCAGCATCGCCAGCCAGGCGGCTCGGTCATCGGGCTGCAGCAGTCCATGGGCGAGCGAGGCAATGTCGAGCACCGCCTGGCGTTCCGACAAGCGATCGAGTTCGACTGCGGCGTAAGCGATTCCGGCGCCGCGCAACAAGGGCAGGATCTGCGCTAAGTCGGCGCGCCTGCGGACGAGCACGGCGATTTCCTTTGCCTCGGTGGCGAGCGCGGCGGCGATGCGCGACACCACCACCGCGGCTTCCTGCGCGGCATCGGCGCGAAGGTCGAGTGTCACCGCGGGCTCCGGCCCCGGCCCCAGCACCGCGACCGCGGCCTTGAAGGCAACCGCGCCGCGCCCGGGGGCGATGCGCGCCGGCAAGCCGCCGAAGGTGCGGTTGACCCACTCCACCAGGCCGCGTTGGGCGCGGAAATTGCGCGACAGCGTCAACGCCTCGAGCCGGATGCTGCCGATCTGGCGCCGCTCCTGGGCCTCGACGAACAGGCGCACCTCGGCGTCGCGAAAGCGGTAGATCGACTGCATCGGATCGCCAACCAGAAACAGCGTGCGCCCGTCCCCTGGCGTCCACCCTGCGGTCAGGTACGCGATCAGGTCGCATTGCGATTGCGACGTATCCTGAAACTCATCGACCAGCAGATGCTCCATGCGCGCATCGAGCGCGAGCAGCAGATCCGACGGCGCGTCGCTGTTCTCCAGCGCCCGCAGAGCGATCAGCGTCGCGGCGCTGAAATCGATGGCGTTGGTCTGCGCGAACACGAGTTGCAGCCTTGCCGCCACGCGTGGCAGCACCGTAAGCAGCGCCTGGATGAACAACCAGGCCGCGTTGTCGTAACGTGGCGGCGGAAGATGGCGCACGAAGTGCAGTGCCTCGGCGAAGCCGGGGATCGCGGCGAGGCTCGCGAGCAGATCCTCCATCTCCCGCTTGTGCCTCTCGCCTTCCGGGCTACCCGCGGGTGGAAAGCCGTGCTGCTTGTTGACACTCCGGCGCAGGGTCCCTTTCCTGGTCAGCAGCCAACCGGCGATCGCCCGCCAGTGCGGCAGCGCCTCGCGCTCCGCCGGCGGCAGCGCGTCGTGTTGCAGGCAGGCCGCCAGGGCGTGGCCGGCATCCTGGCGTGCTAAGTTGCCTGCGGCATAGCGCAGCTGCGAGGCAAGCGCCCGCGCCGTGGCGTGCGGCAGGAGCGCGCGCAGCGCGCCGAGTTCGGCCTCGATCACCGCGCGGAGCGTGGCCTCGAGCGCGCTGCGCAGTGCCGCCGCATCGTCGGTCACCAGATGCCGCAGCCACTGCTCGCGCTTGCCGAGCAGGCCGGCGATGAGCCCGGCCAGCCGATCGGCGTCGTTGTCGAGATAGTCGAGCAGGCATCGCCAGGCTTGGTCCTGGCCGTCGGCGGCATTGATTTCCGCCCGCGCGGCCGCGGCGTACATCGGCTCGGCACGTTCGGTCAATCGCGGCAGCGCGCCAAGCTGTACCGCCAGCGGCGCCTGGCGCATCAGCGTGACGCACAGCGCGTCGATGGTGTGCACCTGCATGCGCGCCGGATGCGCGACCAGATTCCAGCCGAGCGAGCGGTCGCGCTCGAGCACCGTCCGGGCCAGGCGCCAGCTCAGCGCCCGTTGCGGCTCCGTCGGCGCGAGCCCGCCGGCTGTGCGCAATGCGTCGAGTATGCGGGAGCGGATTTCGCCCGCGGCCTTGCGCGTGAAGGTCATGGCGACGATCGCCTCCGGCTGGGCGACTCCGGAGAGCAACGCGAGGTAGCGTTGCAGCAGCAGCTCGGTCTTGCCCGAGCCCGCGGGTGCCTGGACGATGAACGAGCGCGCGGTGTCGAGCGCCAGGGCGCGGTTAGAGTCGTCGGCGATCGCGCCGGCGTCATTCATCGTCAAACTCGCTGTCCTGCAGTCGCCGCGCCGACCGGATCCGGCACACCGCGTACAGGCCGCAGTCACGGCAGGGCAACGGCGATTCGCGCGGCGAGACGGCGGCGTGACCGTGCGCAATCTCGGCCGCAAGCGCGCCGAGGCGCTTGTGCCACCACGTCTCGAGTGCCGCCCAGTCGCCGCCCGGACCAGCGCGCTCGACGCTGGCGAGGCCCGGCCAGGCCGCGGCGTCGGCGGCAAGCCCGAAGGCGGCGACCGCGCCGGCTTGCAGCTGCGCGTAGGCGACGGCGTGCACCGCCTGCTCGGGATGGTTCGCCCGTTGCGCCAGGGTATACAGGCCGAGCTGTGGCGCCCGGGGCCGGGCGTCGAACCATTGCGTCGGGCGCTCCACCTGCCCGGTCTTGTAGTCGATGATCGCCAGCCCGCCTGTGGCCAGCACATCGACCCGATCCGGGCGCAGGCGGAGGACGAGGCCACCGAGTTCCAGGTTTGTCTCCGCCTCGACGTCGCGCACTGCAAACGGCGGACGAGCGCGCTCGAGCGCAAGCCACGCCTCGAGCAGCGCGGCAAGGCGCCGTGTCTCGCCCGCGCGCACGATCGCTGGCACGTTGCGCCATCGGGCGTGCGGCAGCGCCGTCAAGGCGCCCTCCACCGCCGCGGCAACGGCTGCCGCCCGCGCCGCTGCGGGAAGCGCGCTGAGGGCGGCATGGTCTGCGACCGCCTTGCAGAAATTGGCCAGCGCGGCGTGCAGCAGTGATCCACGCTCCGCCGGCGAAAGGGCCACCCACGGCGGCGGCCACGGCTCGGCGCGCAGGCGATGGCGCGCCACCGCCTGGAACGGGCAATCGCTCTGGGATGCGACGATGCGCGAGCCGCCGGCGACGATGCTGCGCTCAGCCAGGCGCGGCGCCTGCTCGTCGGCGACCGCCTCGAGCGTCGCGCTGCGCGCGATCGCCTCCATCCAGGCGGGCACGGGGGCGCTCGGCGCGCGTTGGGGATAGGCAAGAATCAATGCCGACGGCGCGAGCGCATGGTCATCGGCGCTCTCCGCGGAGCTCAGTGTGACCTCGGGCGCGGCGCAGGCAAAACGCGCGGTAAGCCTTTGCGCGTAGGCGAGCTCGCGCTGCGCGCTGGCGCGCGGCACGTTGCGCTCGCGCTGCCAGGCGATGGGCAGCAATGGATTGGGTGCCGGCGCCGGAGGCCAGCGATCGGCGGACAGGCCGGCCACCCACAGCGCGTCGAAGGCGAGCCCGGTCGCTTCGAGCACGCCCAGAATCTGGATGCGCGCGCCGCCGCCTTCGGGTTGGAAGATCGTCTGGCTTGCGAGCGCACGCAAGGCTTCGACCGCGGCGGTCGGCGAAAGCCGCGCGCTCACCGCCCCCAGGCTCGCGAACTGGCCGAGAATCTTCTCCCACGCTTCGCGCGCCTGGTATTCGCCGCTGTCGAGCGGGCCTGAACCGGGCCAGCCCGCCGCCATGAGCCAGCCTCGCCACGCGTCGACCCACTCCCGCGGGCTCGCCTCCGTCGTCCGCCGCTGTGCTTCGCGACCCTTGCGCCACCGGGCGGAGAGTTCAGGCGAGTGCCGTTCCAGCGCCGCGATCGCATCGGTCAGGGCCACCTCGCGGCGACCCGCCCGCAGCCAGTCGCGCTCGATGCCGGCGCGCGCCACCCACGCCGCCTCGGCGCCCGGCAGGTAGGGCGAGCGCAGCAACGCCGCCGCCGCGCCGAGCGTCAGTTGCGAATGCGCCAGCGTGATGAGATCGAGCGCGGCGAGCACAAGGGGAACGGCAGTCAGGGCAACGCCAAGCGAAACCTCGAACGGCGCCGGGGCTGACACCGCGCCGGGGACGAGTGCCGCAGGGCAAAGCAGCTCCTCCGCCAGCGCCGCGATCTCGTCGCGCCAAGCGGCGAGATTCTCGATGACGATGCCCACGCGCATGCCTGCATGTTGCAGCGCGTGCAGCCGCGCCCACTCCAGCGCGGCGGCCACCTCGGCCCGCGGCGATGCCGCCACCGTACGTGTTACCGCCCCGGACGCGGCAGGCAGCGTGTCGAGTTGGTGCAGGCGCGCGCCGGCAGCGACGAGCGCGGCGGCGAGCCGTTCCTGTTGCGGCGAGAGTTCGGTGAAGCCGGCGAGGATGGTCGGACCCATCCGCGCCGCGACGCGTTCGGCGATCGGGGCCAGCTGCGCGGGAACCTGCGCCAGATCGTGCGCCCCGGCGCGCTGCAGCTCGGAGCGATACGCCTCCGCCCAGCGCGCGAACACCGCCGCATCGTCGCCTTGATCGCCCGCGCGCCGCCAGGCGCGCCAGCTCTCGCCGCCCGCTCCCCATTCGTGCACCAGCGCCCATGCGTCGGCGGCGAGCGCCGCGGCGCCGTCCGGATCGAGCAGCGGCATGGACTGTGCGCCGACAACCACTCGCCACAGGTGCGTCGCCTGCGCCGGCGTGAGCAGCAGCGCCGCCTCGATGCCCGCATCGGCCTGTGCGGCGAAGTCCCACAGCATTTCGAGCCAGACCGGGTAAGGCACGATGGTCGGCGTCGGCCATGCGCTGTGGCCGGCTGCGCGTTGCGCCAGATCGAACTCGTGCAGCAGAACACGCGCGAGACGACGGTTCGGAGTCACGATGGCCGCGCCTTCGGAGAGCGCGGCGTGCAGAGCGGAATTCACGGCCCCAATGGTAGCCGACCCATGCGCCGTGGCGGCGCCGAACGATCCGCGCGAGGCGCGCCTTCGCGCGCCCGAGCGCTACCAACTCGGCTTGGGGACGCCTAGTCGTCGCCGGCGGCGACGCTCGCGCCGGCTGGTTCCGGCGCGGCACGCGGGCGCGTCGGCGTGGAAGCCGGCGCGTCTCCGGCCGCCAGGGCGACCGTTTCCGGCAGCGGCTCCTCGGCCATGCGCGTCAGCACGCGCCATTCGCCACACCAGTCATCATCGCGGACCAGCGGCCACACGCCCTCGACAACATAGGCCTTGGCGGTGACCGGGTTCAAGTGCGGCGAGTGCCGCCGGCATTGCCCCCACATCGGCGCTTTGCCGTCGGTCGGCCGGGCTCGCCGGCGGTCGTAGTACTGGCAGTTGACGCACTTCTCCACGTTGCTGGCGCTGCCCGCCATGTCATCGGCGACGGCAGGCGGTTGTTGACCCGAAGCGGGCGCGTTGGGGTCGCTCCCTCCTTCGACCGGGGGAGTCTTGACACGATCAGTGCTGCTGCGTCCGCGGACCACCGCTTCCTCCTCAAGGTTGTGTTGCCTGCAGCACCGCGCGGCGGTGCGACGTTATTTGTGAACGGTCGGTGTCGGGCGCGGCGTACGCTGCGCGGCCCATTGCCGCGGGCGATCGAACAGCGGCCGGAAGTAGCAGGAGCGCCCCGCATCGCGCGCGACGATGATCACCTGGCGCATGCTCCTCGTCCGTGTCGGCGCCCGTCCAACGGGCGCAACGCGGTCACAGGCCCGTGGGTCGGCGCGGGCCTCCCGCCGAGCCTGCGTCAGGCGGCCCATGCCCTTATCACCGCCAGCAGCGGCGCCGGTACGTCCTGCACATGGCGCGGGTAGGTGGTGAATTGCTGATCCAGGCACGCCTTGAGTTCCGCATCGGCCTCGGCCGCTTCGCGCTGCAGGATGTCGTCGTACTCGTGACGCTGCTCCGGATCCGACAACACCGCATAGGCCCGGTGAATCAATCGCACCAGCATGTCGTCGGAATGGCCATTGAGGCGCTGCTTGATGGTCTGATACGCCGCCTCGATGCGGGTAGTCGACGCCCCAGGGGGCAGTTCGAGGTAATCGTAATGGGTATAGAGCACGGGTATCTCCTGGTCGCGTTTCGGTGCCGTAGTTGAGGTCTCCTGACCATGGATCAGCAACATCCATGCCATGGATTGCGAAGGCTATCCTCGGGCCTGCGTAAGGTCATGATTTCTAGCCCCAACAGGCCTGATTGCCGGCGTGGGAACGGCGCTTGGAGGCCTGCCTCGGAAGCCCTCAGCCGGGGCGCTGTTGGCTGCCGCGCTGCGGCAGTTACCGGCCGCTGCCACGCGGCCGGCGCGCCAGGCGCCTAGATCATCTGCAGCGCAGTGGCTCCGGTCGGCGGTGGAAACGCGCGCTCGAGGCCCGCCTGCACGTGCGGCTGCAACCGCATCTCGAGCGCGCCGCGGTTGTCGTGCACATGGATCGGATCGGCCGCCTTGGGCACGACGGCCGCTTTCTGGGCGAGCAGCCAGGCGAGCGCGAGTTGCGCCGGCGTCGCGTGGGCTTCGGCGGCGAGCTCGCCCAGCCGCCGCTGCCTCAGCAGCCGGCCCTCGTCGAGCGGCGAGTAGGCCATGATCGCAATGCCATGGCGGCGGCAAAGCGGCAGCAGATCCCACTCGATGCCGCGACAGCCGAGGTTATAGAGCACCTGGTTGGCAACGCAGTGCTCGCCGCCGGGCAGGCGCAGCAGCTCCTCGATGTCGGAGCAATCGAAGTTGGACACGCCCCAGGCGCCGATGCTGCCCTCGGCGCGCAGCGCCTCGAACCCCGCAATGGTCTCGGCAAGCGGGATCTCCCCACGCCAGTGCAGCAGGTACAAGTCGAGCCGATCGATGGCAAGCCGCTTCAGGCTGCGCTTGCAGGCGGTGATCACGCCGCGCCTGCTGGCGTGATGCGGATAGACCTTGCTCACCACGAACACCTCGTCGCGGCGCCCGGCGATGGCCTGGCCGACGACCTCCTCGGCGCCGCCCTCGGCGTACATCTCCGCGGTGTCGATGAGGGTCATGCCCAGGTCGATGCCCAGCCGCAAGGCGGCGACTTCGTGCGCGCGGGCCCGGCGTCGTTGCCCGATGCGCCACGTGCCCATGCCGAGCTGGGGCATTGTCACGCCCGAGCGCAAGATGAGTTGCGGCAGCAAGTGAGCCATGGCCACGCGGGCACTTCGCTGCGGAGCATACCCGAAGCCGCCGCCCGTGGCGCGGGTTAGAATGCGCCGATGCCGCCTGACGCCGCCCCTGTCTCCGTCGCGTCACGCCGTGTGGTGCGGGGCGCCTGTCCGCACGACTGTCCGGACACCTGCGCACTGCAGATCACCGTGGAAAACGGTCGCGCGATCAAGGTCGAGGGCGCGCCGGATCATCCGCCGACCGCAGGCACGCTGTGCACCAAGGTTGCGCACTACCTCGATCGCACCTATTCGTCCGCGCGGTTGCTGCATCCGTTGCGCCGCGTTGGGCCGAAAGGCTCCGCTCGCTTCGAGCCCACGACGTGGGAGCAGGCGCTGTCCGAAATCGCTTCGCGCTTCAAACAAATCGCGGCCTCGCCCGAGGGGCCGCAGGCCATTCTTCCGTACAGCTACGCCGGGACGATGGGCCTGCTGCAATTCGGCTCGATGGATCGGCGCTTCTTCCACAAGCTCGGTGCCTCGCTACTCGATCGCACGATCTGCTCGAGCGCGGGCAAGGCGGGCTATGCGGCGACGATCGGCGCCTCGATCGGCACCGACGTCGAGCAGTTCGAGAACGCCCGGCTGATCCTGATCTGGGGCTCCAATCCGATCGTTTCGAATCTGCATCTGTGGACTCGCGTGCAGGAGGCCAAGCGCCGCGGCGCGAAGTTGATCGCAATCGATCCGTACCGCAGCCTGACCGCGGAGAAGTGCCACGTGCACCTCGCGCTGCTGCCCGGCACCGATGCCGCGCTGGCGCTGGGCATGATGCACGTCCTCGTCGCCGAGGATCGACTCGATCACGACTACATCGCGCGGCACACGCTCGGCTTCGAGGCGCTGCGGCAGCGCGTGGGCGAATATCCACCCGCGCGCGTGGCGCAGATCACCGGGCTCGCCGTCGACGACATCGTCGCGCTGGCGCGCGACTACGGGACGATCAAGCCCGCGGTGATCCGCCTGAACTACGGCATGCAGCGTCATGCCGGCGGCGGCATGGCCGTGCGCACGGTGGCCTGCCTGCCGGCCCTGGTCGGCGCCTGGCGCGACCCCGCCGGAGGCGCCCTGCTGTCGTCGAGCGGCAGCTATCCGGTCGACCGGGACGCGCTCGAGCGTCCCGATCTCATCTGGAACAATCCGCGCACCATCAACATGTCGACGCTCGGCGATGCGCTGCTGGAGGCGAAGGATCCGCCCATTCGCGCGCTCTATGTGTACAACTCCAATCCGGTTGCGGTCGCGCCCGAATCGGCCAAGGTCGTGGCCGGCTTCTGCCGCGAGGACCTGTTCTGCGTGGTCCACGATGTGTTCCTCACCGACACCGCCGATTACGCCGACATCGTCCTGCCGGCGACCACGCAGCTCGAGCACGACGACGTGCACGTGTCGTACGGACACCTGTACGTGCTGGCGAACAACCGCGCGATCGCGCCGGTCGGGGAAGCGAAGCCCAACACCGAGGTGTTTCGGCTGCTCTCCGAGCGGATGGGATTCGACGAGCCGTGCTTGCGCGAAAGCGACGAGGATATCGCGCGCCACGCCTTCCTGCCCCAGCACCCGCACGCGGAGGGGATCGACTGGGAGCAGTTGAAGGCCGACGGCTGGCGGCGGCTCAACCTGCCCTCTCCGTTCGCGCCCTTCGCCCACGGCAACTTTCCCACGCCGTCGGGCCAATGCGAGTTCTATTCCGAGTCCCTGCGCCGCGCCGGCGTCGATCCGCTGCCGACCTACACGCCGCCGCGCGAGTCGGTCGCGAGCAACCCCGCGCTCGCCGCGCGCTATCCCCTGGCGCTGATCTCGCCGCCGGCGCGGCACGCGTTGAACTCGAGCTTTGCCAACCTCCCGACGTTCCTTGAGAGCGAGCCCACACCGCAGCTGGAAATACACCCCGACGATGCGGCCGCGCGCGGCATCGCCAGCGGTGACCCGGTGCGGGTGTTCAACGATCGCGGCGCGCTGGTGCTCACCGCGCGGGTGAGCACGCGCGCCCGGCCGGGCGTGGTCGTGGCGCTGTCGATCTGGTGGCGCAAGCTCTCGCCGGACGGGACGAACGCCAACATGGTCACCGGCCAGGCGCTTACCGATATGGGGCGCGCGGCGACCTTCTACGACTGCCTGGTCGAAGCCGAGCCCGTCGCGCCCTAGGTGCGCTCGAGCAGCTGCTCAAGCTCGACGCGCTTGGCCTGCGCATCCTTGTAGCCCAGCTCGATGAGCGCCTGGCAGAACCCGGAATCGAACAGCAGGTACGACAGCAATCCCTCGCCGCCGGCGCGGGTGCCGCCGATGCCGCGCAGCGCAAGGCGCAGGCTCGGTGGCAGCCGGTCGCCGTAGTCGTGGGCGATGGTCTCGAGCGGCACGCTCGGGGTGAGCACCAGCATGGCGATGTCGCGCAGCGGCATCGGGCTTAAGCCCAGCCGCGCCGGGTCGATCTGCCGCACGGCGATGTTGACCAGGCGTACCTTCTCCAGATCGGTGCCCAGCGCGTCGGTGAAGATGCTGGCCAGCACGTGGCTGCCGATCTGCGCCAGCGAGGGCGGGTCGACCGAGTCGCCTGGAGCGGTGCGGGTGCCGGTGCGGGCCGCGCCGACGACGAGAATGCGGTCCGCGCCCAGATGCAGCGCCGGCGCGGTCGGGGCCATCTGCCGCATCGCGCCATCGCCGTAGTATTCGGAGCCGATCAGGGTCGGCGGGAAGACCACCGGAATGGCGCTCGAGGCGAGCAGGTGCGGCACGCCGATGGCGGCGCGTACGCCGATGCGCTGCGAGCGCTCCCACAGCTCCATCGTCGGCCCGCCCATGCAGAAGCTCACCGACATGCCGGTTTGATAGCTCGACGCGGTGATGGTCAGCGCCTCGAGCGCTCCGGCGGCGATGCTCTGGCCGATCGACGCAAAGTGGATCTCGCGCTCCAGAAGCCGGGCCAGCGGCGTATTGTCGAGCAGGCCCACCAGGCGCTTGCGATCCGATCGCGGCAGCACCGAGCGCACGACTCGCCACGCGGTCTGCAACAGGTGCGCCGCGTCGGCGCGGTAGATGTCCCCGACCGTCAGCCGCGACCAGACCCCGCAGAGCGTGGTTGCGGCGCGGCGAAAATCGCGCGCCCCGGCGGCCAGCGACGCGGCATTGATCGCGCCCGCCGAGGTGCCGCAGATGATGGCAAACGGGCTCGCGCTGCCGGAAGGAAGGAACTCGGAAATCGCGCGCGCGACGCCGGCCTGGTAGGCCGCCCGGGCGCCTCCTCCGGAGAGAATCAACGCGATCCGGGGCGCGGGCGGCATGGGCAGTCGGCAGATGAGGGGCGGCGGGCAGGCCGGCGCGACGATCTTCGCGCACCGCCCGTCAATGGCCCGCTATGTTACCGCGGCTGGAACACGCAGAAACACGCAGGCACCTCCGCCGCCGGCAAAAGCCTGCGCGCGGTCGCGCCTCAGGCCGTCTTGCGCACCAGGCCCACCATCACGCCGAAGATCTCCAGCGTGCCCTCCGGGCGGATGACCGGATACGCCTTGTTTTCCGGGCGCAGGATGAAGTGGCCGCGCTCGAGGTCGAGGCGCTTGAGGGTAAACTGGTTGTCGACGATGGCGACGACAATTTCACCCCGGTGCGCGGTGGCGCGCTTTTCGACCACGACCAGATCGCCGTCGAGGATGCCCGCGTCCTGCATCGAATCGCCCTTGACGCGCACGAACACCGTCTGCGACGGATGCTCGATCAGGTAATCGTCGAGCGTCAGCGCGTCCGCGGGCGCGTCGTCGATCGGGTTGGGCAGCCCGGCCGGGACCGGCGAGTCGGCCAGCGGCCGTGCGAAGAAGCGTCGCGTCGGCGCCAGGCGGCGGTCGGGCGTCGATTCGACCAAGCCGGCGAGCTTGAGCCGCGCCACCAGCGCCGCCACCGAGGACTTCGAGCGCAGGCCGAGCAGCCCCCCGATCGAGGCGTAGGAAGGCAGCGCGCGATGGCGCGCGTAATAATCCTGCAAGGCGGCGAGGTACGAACGATCGTTCGACATTTGGGGTAGACTAGCGAACGATCGTTCAGCCGTCAAGTCCATGTTTGCGCCTGCCGTTGCCTTCGTCGACCTCGAAACCACCGGGACCGCCGCCAGCGCCGACCGTGTGACCGAGGTCGGCATCGTGCGCATCGACGAGGGCGCGGGTGTCGACGAATGGAGCACCCTGGTCAACCCCGGGTGCAGTATTCCGCCGGAGATCCAGGCGCTGACCGGGATCACCAACGCGATGGTGACCGACGCGCCGACCTTCGGCCGGATCGCCGACGAGGTGGCCGCGCGCATCGCCGGTTGCGTGTTCGTCGCCCACAATGCGCGCTTCGACTATGGCTTTCTGAAGCACGAGTTCGGCCGCCTCGGCCGCTCGTTCACGGCCAAGGTTCTGTGCACCGTCAAGCTTTCGCGGCGGCTGTATCCGGAGGCGGGCCGGCACAATCTGGATGCGCTGATCGCGCGCCATGCGCTCAACGCCGCCGACCGTCACCGCGCGCTGGGCGACGCCCGCATCCTCTGGGAATTCGTGCAGGCCATCTACCGCGACAAGCCGGCGACGGACATCGACGCGGCCATCGGCCGCATTCTCAAGGCGCCGAGCCTGCCGCCGCAGCTGCCTGCCGACGCGCTCGACTCGATTCCGGAAGCACCCGGCATCTACCGCTTCTACGGTCTGAACGCCCTGCCGCTCTACGTCGGCAAGAGCATCAACCTGCGGGCGCGCATCGCTTCCCATTTCGCCTCCGACTATCGCAGTGGCAACGATCTGCGCCTGTCGGCCGAGATCACCCGTATCGAATTCGAGGAGACCGCCGGCGAACTGGGCGCGCTGCTAGGCGAAGCGCGACTGGTCAAGACGCTGCTGCCCGCGTACAACCGCAGGCTGCGGCGGCGCGCCGACATGGTCGCGCTCGCGCTGCCCGCGCAGCCGGCGGCACCCGACTTCGTACGCTCCGACGCCATCGATCCGCATCAACTCGACGATCTCTACGGTCCGTTCGCGTCGCGGCAGAAGGCGCGGGAGACGCTGCGCGAAATTGCCGCGCAGGCGGGACTGTGCTGGACCGCGCTCGGTCTGGAGCGCCGCCAGGGCCCTTGCTTCGCGCGCCAGGTGCGCAAATGCGCCGGAGCCTGCGTCGGTGCCGAACCGCCCGCCGCGCATCACGCCCGCCTGCGCGACGCGCTGGCGCCGTATGCGCTGCGCAACTGGCCCTACCCGGGCGCCATCGCCGTGCGCGAGAGCTCAATCACGGGCGAGCGCACCGAGCTGCACGTCCTGCGCGACTGGTGCTGGCTCGCCACGGCGCGCGACGAGAGCGAGCTGCAAGCCCTCATCGAGGCGCCGCCGCGCGTGCCGTTCGATCTGGATATATACCGGCTGCTCGTCAAGCATCTGCCACGGGCGGACGTCCTGTCCCTGCCCGCGGTCGCGGCCGGCTAGCTGTGAAGGCCCAATAGATTGTTTGTGTTCATTCGGACTGGATTTCGATGGAGTCTCGCCCATGCCCAAGCTCGACGTGCCCGCCATAGCCAGCCGGGTCGGCTCATCCTACCCCGCGCCGTTTGACCAGCAGGCGGCCCAGCGCATTCGCCAGGCTTTGGGCGATGCCGGCGGCCTGACCCAGTTCGGAGTCAATCTGCTGCATCTGCCGCCGGGGGCCTGGTCGAGCCAACGCCATTGGCATTCGCTGGAGGACGAGTTCGTGTTCGTGATCTCAGGCGAGGTCGTGCTCATCACCGACCGTGGCGAGGAGCTCATGCGCGCCGGAGATTGCGCGGCGTTCCGCGCCAACGCCGCCGACGGCCATCACCTCGTCAACCGCAGCGGCAGCACGGCCCTGTGTCTCGAAATCGGTTCGCGCGTGCGCGGGGATTGCGTGGTTTATTCGGACATCGACATGCTCGTCGATCCGCAGCTCGGCTTTACGCACAAGGACGGCACGCCCTACCCCAAGCGCTGATGCGGTCGCGTGGGCCGGGCCCTCACGGAGGACAGATGTATGGACTGCCCCTGCTCTCGTGAGGCCTTCGGGCCAATGGGTCTTCTGGCCCCGCCCCCAAAATAGTGCCGCGGGCTTGTCAGCGAAATCCGAGTTGCAAACCCAGCGCCTCAACGGTCTGCAGCAAGCAGGCACGGCCATGGCACTTGCTGACGGCAATTGCGTGTCCGAACCGCTCATGACCGACGGCGAGCGCCAAGGCGCGCGGCATGGCTCAGGTTTGGCTTTTGTCAACAAGCGAACCACGGCAGCAGCGTAGATTAAACCCGGTCGGGTCCAGCGAGGGGTGAGTGATGTTGATTCCTCCGGTTAACCGCAACGGTTGCCATTGGATCGGCGCTGGGCTCGTCGCTTTGCTCGCGGTCGCTTTGGGCGGATGCGGTGGCGGCGGTGGTGGCGGTATTACTGCCGCGCCTGCGACGCCTGCGCCCACTTACGTGGGCTCCGACACCTGCCTCGGCTGTCACGATGGCGAAGTCGCTGCCGTCGGGTGGGAGAATTCGGCGCACGCGGGAGTGCTCAGCCACGCACTGAACCAAGTTGATCTGAATGGCTGGCCGCCCCCGCCCGCCAACTGCTCGGCACCCAACATTGCCGACTCGCTCGTGCAGGCCACCGAGCCCGTGAGCGGCACTCAGCAGGAGGTGCTGTTGGTCCGCTGGGCGGCGGACTGCCCGGGCCACGCCCAATTCTCCATGGCCTTCGACGCCAACAATAACGGCAGGGTCGACGCCGGGGAAACCGTGATGCCGGTGCAGGGCACCATCGGCGGCGTCGCGACCGATGCCGGCCAGTGCGGGCAGGGTGGCCTCCTCCCGCTCAAGGCGTTCAACGCCACAGGTGCCCTAGTACCCGTGCCCTGCAACGCGAACTTCCTGGCCTCCGGCGCCACCACCGTCCACGGCTACTGGCAGCAAGAGTATCTGCTCAACATTGGCCCCGGTGCGACGAAGCCAACCTGGGTCAACTGGGACACGACGGGCACACCGCAGGACATGCTGATACTGCCCCTCGCTTGGAACCAGCGCGGCCAATACTGGGCCAATGCCCCTGATTACAACCCGACTCAGGGCGGCACCTACGCGAAAGTGTGCGCCGGCTGCCACGACACCGGCCCCGGTCTTTCCGTTGACGCCAACGGCAACGTGACGACTTACGTTGCAGGCTCGCAGAACATCGCCTGCGAGCGCTGCCACGGGCCCGGCTCCAATCACGTGGCCAGCACCGGCGATCAGACACAAATCATCAATCCAAGGAACCTGAGCGCGCAGGCGCAGAACGAGACGTGCGGCCAGTGCCACTCGAACGCCGTTGCCTCGACGCAGCCGGCCGGTGCTTTCGACTTCGCCTGGAACAACCAGGCGACGGTCGGCGGCGGCAACTTCATCCCCGGCACGGACAGCCTCGCTGACTTCGCCGCCCTGCCGACCTATGGGGATCCCCAGTTCTACTGGGCGGGCGGGGTGTTCACCAGCCTTGACCACATGACATTCATTGACGTCATCGCCAGTGCCCACAACACGAATCCGAACTTGAAGGTGACCTGCATCGACTGCCACGACCCGCACAGCCTTCAGGGCGGCCCCGCCCAATTTCAGCGCCAAGACGCGAACGGCAATAGTTTCGCGTTTCAGAACAACGGTGCCGTGCTGCGCAATGACGTGATGTGCCTTAGCTGTCACGCGACCCATGGTGATTTCGCTGGGGTGACCCTCGACGATGTCGCCGGCTATCACGTGTCGCAAGGAGGCGCAGTATTGAAGAACAACATACCCTGGAGTGCGCCCGTTCCGGGTCAGTCAGCCCCCACAACCGTGGTCGGCAATGCCGTCGAGGCTCACATGCTGGCCCAGGCAGGGATGCCGGCGTACTTCGATCCGTTGGGCAACGTCAACGGCCAGCCGGTCGGGCGTTGCTCGTCCTGCCACATGATGAAGACCGCTTGGACCTCGAACTTCCTCTTCTCCGGGCCCGATGCGAGCGGCAAGACGGCGAGCGTGAGCGGCGACGTGAGTTCGCACATATTCAAAGTTGCCGACGTCCAGGCTGCGTCTTTGAGCGCTCAGGGCGCAACCAACTGGCAGCAGGTGATGCCAAACGCCTGCGGTTCGTGTCATGAGAATTACCGGATCGGAATTGGTACCGCACCCCAAGAGCACCAGACGCGTGCGTCTTTTCCCAACTCACGCCCCACCACGCAACAACCGATGGGGGGCGCTACAGGTGCCAAGTGGAAGCCTTGATGGCTCGATGACGCAGTCGACGCCCAACGCCGTCCGATCGGAGACGAGGAAGGGCCAACCCTGAGCGCGGCAGCGTACACAGGGCTGGCAATTGGACTGCTAACGTCCCAGCCGCTTATGGACCTTCTCCAAGGAACGTGACCAGAAGAGCTGGCGCACGGCACCTACAGGGCCCGCGCAGATGGGCGCGGGGCCCACCCCTCAAAGCAGGCCCGCGACCAGGTTGACGGTCAGCGCCAGGATCCCGGTCGCGTAGAAGAACGAAATGATTCCCTGGGTGATCGCAAGCTTGCGCACGGCGGAGGCGGTGATCTGCACATCGGACACCTGAAAGGTCATGCCGATGGTGAACGAGAAATAGACAAAATCGCCGTAGGCCGGCGGCCGGCCGCCCGGAAATACGATTCCTTCCTGCACCGCGGGATCGCGCTCTCCGGCCGGGGGGAGATAGTAGTCATGGGCGTAATGCAGCGCAAAAATGGTATTGATCAGCGCCCACGACAGCACGATGGTTACCACGACCAGCGTCAAGCGCGCAACCTGCTCGAACTGCGCCGCCGTCTTGATCAGGGGCACTTCCGCGGCAATCGCCACCAGGCTCGCCGACGCCGCCACCACGGTGAGTCCGAGCACGGTCCATTTGCCGGTCACCTGCCGGGCAGCGATGGTCCGCATTCTTTCCGGCGATGTGTTGCGCAGGCCGATCAGCATGGCCAGCAACGCGACCGTGACGCCGATATCCCAGGCCAGGATGAAGCGCAGCCGGCCCGAGATCGAGCCCACGAACAGCAGCAGCAGGTATACGACGACGCCGGTCGTTACGCCTGCGAATAGGCGCGGTCGTCGCAAACGCGACCAGAACCTCCGTCTTTCGGTGGAATCCGCTTGGTTCATCCTGTCGGCTCCGGATCGGAGGCGATCCCGACCTTTAGCCTGCGGCACACGCCATTCGAGCCAAGCCGCGAGCCGGTCTGCCCGGACCTTACGGCGCGCCGCCATTGTAACGCGCGACACGGGGCAGAAGGCCGCAGCACCCGGCTCGCCTCCGCACCCTCCGTCGGCAAGACGATCGCCGATCAGATCGCCGAGGCGGGCCTGTGCTGGAAGAGCTACCAGGAAAGCCTGCCTCCCGGCGGCGCCGACATGGTGAACTACAGCGACGGATTCTTCACCGACAACACCGATTTCACCAAGATCACGCCGCTGCTTGCGCCGCCGCTGACGTCGAGCGATATCGTTGCCCTGTATGCGGCGAAACACAATCCCTTCGTCTATTTCCAGAGCGTGCAGGAAGGTTACAACCCGACCAGCACCCTGGATAACGTGGTGGGTTTCACCGGACCGGGCGGGCTGTACGCCGACCTGGCCGCCGGGACCGTTCCGACCTTTTCGTTCATTGCCCCCAACCAATGCAACGATCAGCACGGACGCGGCAATGCGGGGCCATTTTGTAATTTCGATCCGAACGACAATGGTACGCAGGCTGGCCTGAATCCAGCCTTGATCTATCAGGGTGACGTGACGGTAAGGACCCTGGTGAACGCGATTCGCAGCTCCCCGGTGTGGCTTTCGGGGAACAACGTGATCATCGTCCTGCGGGACGAGAACGACTACAGCTTTGCGCCCAACGTCAATCAGGTCGTGCTCATCGTGGACCGGTATTACGGGGTCCCCGTTACCAGCGCAACGGGGTACACTCACTTCTCCCTGCTGAAATCGATCGAAGCCGGATTCGGCCTGCCCTGTCTCAACCATGCATGCGATGCGAACCTGTCCGTGATGTCGGACTTGTTCGGCGCGGCGCCGTAGGTCGCTGCGAATAACGGCCGGTGGGATATACATCCCGCCCCGGTGCGACCGTCGGTCGCTCAAGCATTGGCCGTGCGCAGATCGCGGAGGTGACTGGCTCCTGCGGCGCGCCTCATCTGTCATGTTGCCTCGGGCGCCAGTTGCTGGGTGGCCGCGCTATTGCTCCGCTTCAGCCCCGGATTCACCGTCGATCAGGCGACCCTGCTCGTAGAACGGATAGGGTCCGTCGAATTCGCCTACCGCAACGCCATAGGTGACGAATCGCTCGTCGCTCCAGCGGTGCAGCATGTAGCCTGGGGGCTCCATCACGAAGTTCGCGGGGTGGCCCGGCAAGAGGTCGAGCGCCACCTGGTGCGCCGGGCTCGGGCAGGTAACGGCGAGCGTCCCGCCAAAGCGCGCAACGATCATGCGGTGGACGTGTCCGCACAGAATCCGCTCGACATTGGCGTGACGACGGATGATCGGCTCGAACGGACGCGCGGTCCGCAACCCCACCGAGTCCATGAACTCGATGCCGGTCACGAACGGAGGATGGTGCATCAGAATGACCACCGGTCGGTGCCGGTACAAAGCGAGCTGCTCCTCGAGCCAGCGCAACCGGCTGTCGCACAGCAGGCCTCCGCCTTCGCCGGGCAGCACGGTGTCCAGTGCCACGAGCTGCAGCGGATCGGCCGGCGCCGTGTACTGGATGAATTCCTCGCGCGCATGCAGGTAGTGATGTCGCGGGAAGGCGGCTCGGAGTGCGCCGCGATCGTCGTGATTGCCGGGAATCAGATACAGAGGCATGGGCAATTGCGCCAGGATCCCGGCCAGGTGCTCGTACTCCTCCGGCCGCCCGGAGTCGGTCAGATCGCCCGTCGCGACGACCATGTCCGGGAGCGGGCGTTGCGCCATCACGTGGGCGAGGCACCGCTGCAGGTGGGTCGCGGTGTCGACGCGGCGATAGGCGAGCTCGCCGGGGCGACGGATATGCAGGTCGCTGATGTGCGCGATCAGCATGGGGCTTGCGCTACGCGGTGCCAATCGGTGTCGGCCGATTGAAAACAATGCCGACCGGAGCGCCGGCGGCAACATTGGCGTGACCGAGGGCGTCGACGGTAAGCATCTGGCCGTCGTCCAGGCGGACGACGACGCGCGTCACGCTCCCGGCGAAGAAGCTGCCGACGATGAGTCCCGTGACGTCGGCCGCCGCGGTGTCGGCAAGCGCAAGATCATGCGGCCGAAAATAGAGCGGCTGGTCGCCCCCGAGCACTACCTTGCCCTTGACCTGTTCGGCGTTGACCCGATTCATGGTGCCCACGAAATCAGCCACGAAGGCGTTTGCCGGCGCCCGATAGAGTTCCTGTGGCGAGCCGAGCTGCTCGATACGTCGCCGCGACATCACCGCGACCCGATGACCGAGCGCCATCGCCTCCGCCTGGTCGTGGGTCACCAGCAGCGTGGTGATCTGCAGGCGGCCCAGCAATTCGGCGAGCTCGACGCGAAGCTCGTCTCTGAGCTTGGCATCAAGCGCGGTCAACGGCTCGTCGAGCAGCAGGACCCGAGGCTGCGGCGCCAACGCCCGCGCCAGCGCAACCCGCTGCTTCTGTCCGCCCGACAACTGATGCACGGGCCTCCCGGCAAATTCGGTCAGGTGCATCATGGCCAGAAGCTCGGCCACCCGTTGCTGGCGCTGACGCGCGTCGAATCGGCGCACCTTCAGCCCGTAGCCGATGTTGTCGGCGAGAGTCAGGTTCGGGAAAAGCGCGTAGCTCTGGAAAACCATCCCCACGCCGCGCTGCTCGGTGGGGACATGCGTTACGTCGGAATCGCCGATGAAAATCCGGCCGCCCGGATCCGGCTGTTCCAGGCCGGCGATCAGCCGCAGAACCGTGGTCTTGCCGCAGCCGGAAGGCCCCAGCACGGCCAGCGTCTCTCCCGCGGCAACAGCCAGGTCAATCGGGTCGAGCGCCCGATGTCCATTGGCAAAGGTCTTGCTGCACCGCTCGAGGCGGATCGAAACCATCTCCGGCCCGGTCATTGCCCGCTCGCCACGAAGCGCCGGGCAACAACCTGCACACCCACCAGCAGCGGCAGCAGCATCAGCAGAAAGATGAGCGTATACGCCGACGCGATTTCGAGCCGCATCGAGGCGTAGCTGTCGGCCAGTCCAACCGGCAATGTCTGGGTGAGCGGCGTGTGCAGCATCCAGGTCAGGTTGAACTCCCCAACCGAGAGCGTGAGCACGGTCAGCGCCCCGGCGACGATTCCGGGCAAGGCATTGGGAACAACGACGGTCCGAAAGCGCTGCGCAAACCCGGCGCCCAGGGTCGCGGCGGCCTCCTCGAGCGCGTCGAGATCGATGGAGGAGAGCACGGCCAGGCAGGCACGGGTCATGAACGGCAACGTGAACAGCACATGGCCGACCAGAATGAACAGCCAGCTTGTGCGCAGCGCCTGCCAGCGGCCGTAGGTGAGTATCAGCGCAAGGGCCGTGGCCAGGCCCGGAACCGCAACCGGCAAGACAAGCAACTCCTCGAGCAGGCGCGTGGCACGCGTGGCGTGCCGGCACAGCACATAGGCTGCCGGCAGGCCGATGGCCGCCGTCACTGCGACACAGGCGACGGCGATGCGCAACGACAGCCATACCGTCGGCTGGTACATCGCCCAGACGACCGTCAGCCAGCGCAGGGTCAAGCCACTGCGCCAGCCGACGAAGTAGTTTTCCGTCACCCCGGCGAGCACGGACACGATGACCGGCACGATCATGAACGCGGCCGTCGCAAGGGCGAGTGCCAGTTGCAGGTGAAACCTCAGTGCCTGCGCGGCGCGCATGGCAACCTACGCCGCGGCGGCGGCCTGAGTGCCGGTCAGTTGCCGGGCCAGGGCCAAGGCCAGCCATGTCACCAGGCCGAGTAGGAGCGACAGGACGGCAGCGATCGAAAAATTCGCGTAGTTCGTAAACTCGTTGTAGATCGTGATCGGCAGCACATCGATCTGCGTGGCCAGCGTAAATGCGGTTCCGAACGCGCCCATGCTGGTGGCGAAGCAGATCGCGCCGGCGGCGATGAGCGCCGGCGTGAGCGCCGGCAGGATGACATCGCTCAGGACCTGCAGCGGTGAGGCGCCAAGGGTGCGGGCAGCTTCCTCCAGGCTCGGATCGAGTTTTTCCACATTCGCCATGACCGTAAGAATCGTGCGCGGGATCGAGAAGTAAAGGTAGCCCAGGAACAACCCGCCCATCCCATAGGCGAAGACAAGGCGGCTGCCGGTCAGCCACTCGGTCAAGGTGGCAAGCAGGCCCTGGCGCCCGGCGAGCAGAATGACGAGGAAACCCACGACGACACCGGGAAAGGCCAGCGGAAAGCTCAGCAGCGCCACGAGCAAAGTCCTTCCCGGGAATCGCTGCCGCTGCAGGAAGAAGCCGGTGAAGCCGGAGATGACCAGCGCCGCGGCCGTCACTGCAACCGAAAGGATCACCGTTGCAAGCAGGCTCCGCAGGTAGCGCGGGTCCACCAGCACCAGCCCGTACGCGGCGAGCCCCTGCGGCCCCGACGCACCGACCGCGCAAAGTCGCGCCATGGGGAGCAGCCAGAATGCGGTGAACACCGCAAGCGCGGGCAGCGTCAGCAGCAGCGAACGTGCCGGGGATCGCATCGAAGCGCCGTCGGGTCGGAGTCAAGCCGGCGCGCAAGCCGCCGCGCGGGGCCCGCCTGGCTGCTACTGCACTTCCCGCAGGTAGCGGTCAGAAAAACTCTTCTGCACGCTGGCCATCTTCGCGTAATCAAGCGGCTTCGCACGCGCGTACTCCGACGCCGGCAGGAAGTGCGATTCCGCCTGCTTTGAAATCGCGCTCGCCCGCACCGGCCGCAGGTAGGCGTTGGCCCAGACCGCCTGGCCCTCGTCGGAGAGCACGAAATCGAGCACCTTCTTGGCGGCCGCCGGGTTCGGGTCGTTGCTGACAAGGCTCATGACGTAGGGCACCACAACCGAGCCCTCCGCAGGGATGACAAACACCACGTTGGCCTTGTCCGTGTATTTGGCGCGATAGGCGTTGAAGTCGTAATCGAGCAGAATGGGAATCTCCCCTGACAGCACGCGGGCATAGGAAGTCTGTTTGGGTACGATCGGCTCGTTTTTCTTCAGCTCCTTGAAATAGTTGATGGCCGGAGTGAAATCATCGAGCGTGCCGCCGAGGGCGCTATTGACGGCGACCGCTCCGACGTAGCCAACGAAGGCGCTTGCCGGATCCAGATAACCGATCAAGCCGCGGTACTCGGGCCGCAGCAGATCGTGCCACGATTTGGGCACCGGTTTGCCCTTGAGCGCGTCGACGTTGACCATGAAGCCGAGCGTCCCGGAATGAATCGTGAACCAGTATCCTTCCGAGTCCTTGAGGCCCGCGGGAATCTCATTCCAGCGGGCCGGCTTGTACGGCGCAATCACGCCTTCCTTCTTGGCCTGAATGCCGAAGGTCACGCCATAGTAAACGACGTCGGCAACCGGGCTCGCCTTCTCGGCGACAAGCTGCGCGAGCGCCTGACCCGAATTCTTGTTGTCGGGGGGCACGGTAACCCCGGTCTTGTCCTTGATCAGCTTGATCTGGGTCGCCCAATCGGCCCACTCCGGCGGGCAGTTGTAGCAAATGGCGGTTTGCGCACAGGCCGTCGATGCGGCCAATGCAAGACTGGCGAGAAGCCCGCCAACACTACGCTGCAGTACGCTGCTCATTCGTTCTCCTCGAATTGGTTCCGCCGCAGTTTGACTTTTAACATCGCGACCACGGCGCGAGAATACGTCAGAATTGTGACCGTTGCATTAGTGCGGACGCCCGGGAGCGCGCTTGGCCGGCGCAGCCACGACTGCGCCCGAGCCCGGACTAAGGCCGACTCGATTCGTGCCTCGGCGCCGCGGCGAAGGGTCAACCCGGTCAGGGCTCCGAGGTGTCATCGCACTTTCATCTTCCCTGTGTAGCTAAAACCCTTTCCCAGTTCGCCCCGACCCCAAGCCATGCGCCCATCGACCGCTCAATTGCTGATCGCGCTTCTGCTGTCGCTGACCGGGTGCGCGGCGCCGCCCTATGGCCCTGCCCAAACCGCGCCCAACCTGGCCCAAATCGGCCACATCGTGGTCATCTATGCGGAAAACCGGAGCTTCGACAACCTCTACGGGCTCTATCCCGGCGCCAACGGCCTGAGCAACGCCACTGCGACTACCTGGACGCAATCCGACCGCGACGGTTCGGTGCTGCCGGTTCTGCCCCCGGTATGGAAGTCCGACCGCAAACCCGATCCCGCGTACCCAGCAAACCTGCCCAATCGCCCGTTCCGGATCGACGCCGCGCCGGTTGGCCAGCCCCTGTCCGTGGCGACACCCGATCTGATCCATCGTTTCTACACCAACCAGGAGCAAATCGACCACGGCAAGCTCGATCGCTATGCGGCGCTGTCCGACGCAGGCGGGCTGGCCATGGGGTATTACGATGCCTCGACCCTGCCGCTGTGGCAGTTCGCCCACGAATACACGCTGGCCGACAACTTCTTCATGGGCGCCTTCGGCGGCTCGTTCCTCAATCACTTCTGGCTGATCTGCGCCTGCACTCCGGTTTTTCCCAACGCCCCGGCCGCGCTGGTTGCGGCCCTCGACGCAAGCGGCGGCCTGGCGCTTGCGCCGACCTCTCCGGCCAGCGCGCTCGACGGCCCGCCGCAGTACGTAAACGATGGCGCGGTAACGCCGGACGGGTTCGCGGTCAACACCATGCAGCCGCCCTTTGAGCCGAGCAACATACCGCCCGCAGCCGGCGGCGACCCGCGCTTCGCCGATCCGCAACGCAACCCTTTGCCGCCGCAGACGATGCGCACCATCGGCGATACCCTGTCGGCGAAGGGCGTGGACTGGGCCTGGTACTCCGAGGCGTGGAACGACGCCCTGCGCGACGGCATGCAACCGGCCGGCGCGCCGCGAAAGGTCATCGACAATGCCGCTCCGGGGGCGCCGGATTTCAAGACGCATCATCAACCGTTCAACTACTTCAGCAAGTATGCGCCGGGAACCGCCGAGCGCGCCAAGCACCTGAAGGACTACCAGGACCTGGTGGCGCAAATCCAGGCCGACGCGCTCCCCGCCGTCGTTTTCTACAAGCCGCAAGGCAATCACAACGAGCATCCCGGCTACGCCGATGTGCTGGCCGGCGACATCCACATTGCCGACCTGATCGGCAAGATACAGGCGAGCGCGGCCTGGAAGTCGACCCTGATCGTCGTCACCTATGACGAGAACGGCGGCTTCTGGGACCATGTTCCCCCACCGAGCGGCGACCGCTGGGGCCCTGGAACGCGCATACCGACCCTGCTGATCGGTCCGATGGCAAAGAAGGGGTTCATCGACCATACCGTCTACGACACCACCTCGATCCTGAAACTCATTACGCGCCGCTTCGCGCTCGAGCCGTTGCCCGGCGTGCGCTCGAACGTTGGCGACTTGAGCAACGCGATCGAGTAGATGCGTTGAGCAGAACAAGCATGTCGCTCGCAATGCAAATTCGCCGCGGTCATAAATTCGCCATGCTGGTGCGGTAGCCTCGGTGCTGGCGTCACGAGCGCCACGACTTGCGGCTATCGATATCTGACCGAGGATCGATCATGAAAGAGCTGAAGAAACTGCACGAGAAAGCGGCGGAGCATCACGAACGCGCGGCCGAACACCACCGCGCCGCGGCTGAACACGTAAGCGAAGGCAACCACGAATCCGCAGCGCACCACGCCCATGTCGCCCACGGACACGCAATTCATCCGCACGAGCATGCGAACCGGGCGAGCAAGGAGCATGTCGAGCTGCATGCCGAAATGGCGGATGCCACGGAAGACTAGCCATTGACGGGCGGTCGGAGCCCGAGCATCCGCTTATGCGACGACCTGGCGTGAGTGCGTCGAAAGCCACCCCCGCGACAGCTCGTGGCGGCATCCCTTGCGCGGCTCCTCGCAGCGCGACAGACAGGCGACCCCGCATTACGCGGGGTCTTCTTTTGCAGCCGCGCGAGGGTTTCCTGCCTGCGAGACAAGGATAGGCGACCCGCGGTCGCGGCATGGCCGTGTCGCCCGGACCGACGGCGGCGGCCTCAAGCAACGTATACCGACTTGATGTTCACGAATTCCTTAATGCCGTAGACGGAGAGCTCCCGGCCATAACCGCTCTCCTTGACACCGCCGAATGGCAGGCGCGGATCGGATTTCACGTTGTCGTTGACGAAGACGCAGCCGCTGTCGATCAGCTCGGCGGCAATGCGCTCGCCGCGCGCCAGGTCGCCGGTGATGACCGCGCCGCCAAGGCCGAAGGAAGAGTCGTTGGCGGTCGCGATGGCTTCCTGCTCGTTCTTGACCGGTATGATCGCTGCAACCGGTCCGAACAGCTCCTCGTCGTAGGCGGGCATTCCCTTGGCGACCGCGGTCAATACCGTGGCCGGGTAGTACGCGCCGCGGCCCTCGGGAATCTTCCCTCCCAGCAGACACCTGGCGCCTCGGGCGATGCTGGCCTCGACCTGACGATGCAGCCCGTCACGCAGATCGTGCCGCGCCTGCGGCCCGATCTGCGTATCCTCCTTCAGCGGATCGCCCATCTTCGCCGTCGCCATGGCCTTGACGAAGCGTTGTTCGAAATCCGCGCGCACCTTGTCGACGACGATGAAGCGCTTGGCGGCGATGCAGCTTTGTCCGGAATTGACCAGACGGCCACGGGCGCACACAGTGGCGGCGAGATCAAGGTCGGCGTCCTCGAGCACCAGGTAGGGGTCGCTGCCGCCGAGCTCGAGCACGGTTTTCTTCAGCAGCTCGCCCGCCTTGCGGGCAACGGCCCGGCCCGCCGCCCCGCTGCCGGTAAGGGTCGCGGCGCATATGAGCGGGTTCTCGAGCACGGACTCCACCTGCCGGTTGCCGATCAGGAGGGTGCGAAACAGGTTGGCCGGGAAACCGGCGCGCCGGAAGATGTCTTCGATGGCGAGCGCGCATCCCGGTACGTTGGACGCGTGCTTCAGAACCGCGGCGTTTCCGGCCATCAGGCCGGGCGCGGCAAAGCGGAAGACCTGCCAGAACGGAAAGTTCCACGGCATGACGGCCAGCACGACGCCAAGGGGAACGAAAGTGACGAAGCTGCTTCGCCCCTCGGTGGCGACCGGCTCCCGCGCCAGAAAGCGCGCGGCGTTGTCCGCATAGAAGTCGCAGACCAGCGCGCACTTCTGGGCCTCGGCGACGCCGTCGCGCACCGGCTTTCCCATCTCGCGCGCCATGAGGCGGGCAAAATCCACCGCCTCGGCACGCAGGATCTGCGCGGCCTTGCGCAGCGGCGCGGCGCGCTCGGCAAAGCCGCTTCGCCGCCACTGCAGAAAAACCTTGTGCGCATCGCCGATGATGGCGCCGACGGCCTCGGCCGCCATTTCAGAATAGGTCGCGAGAAGCTCCCCGGTTGCCGGATTGATCGTTTGTATCGTCATGGCAATGCTCGCTAGGAATGGAGGCGCGATGACCGGGCCGATGGAAGTGCCTCAACCCTGCTGCAGGCATGCGCTTCACGCCGGGCCCCGGCGCTTGGGCCAAGCTCGTCACCCGATAGTACATGGCCGTCGGGACTCTCCCAAACACGCGCGCTCCGGCATCAACCGCGGGCGGCCCAGAGCATGCATGCGTGATGAGTCAGGCTGGCCCGGGGGTTTGCGTCGCACAGCTGTTTCTGTTGAAATCAGCCGGGGCCGGCATCGCTCCATCCGCCTGTTGGACCCCTACGCCCGCCTCCCCGTTCCGCGCATGAACAGCCTTCCCAGCGGCACCGTTACCTTCCTGTTTACCGATATTGAAGGCTCGACACGCCTGATCGAGCAGCATCCGGAAAGGGCGAAACTCGCGCTTGCGCGCCATCACGCGCTGGTCCAGTCGGCGATCGACAATCATCGCGGGCGCGTGTTCCAGATTGTGGGCGATGCATTCTGCTCCGCGTTCGACGATGTCGGCGACGCGCTGGGTGCGGCGCTCGAGGCCCAGCGCGCGCTGGCCCGGGAAAACTGGGGCGACGTAGGCGCAGTCCGTGTGCGCATCGGCTTGCACACCGGCGCTGCCGAGGCTCATAACGGCGAATACGTTTCGTCGTTGACCCTGGTGCGCGCGCAGCGCGTCACCGCCGCAGGCCACGGTGGGCAAACGCTTCTCTCGACTGCCGCGGCCGACCGCGTGAGCGACGGGCTGCCTCCGGGGACCGCCCTGCGCGATCTCGGCGTGCACAAGCTGCGCGGGCTCGCCGAGGCCGAGCGCATCTACCAGATCATCGCCTCGGATCTGCCGTCGGACTTCCCGCCCCTGCGGGTCGAGGACGTCGAGGCATCGTTCGCCACTCCGCTGCAGCAGCTGGTACGCGGCAAGCTTGTTGGCCGCAGCGCGGAACTGCAGCAGCTCAAGGGCCACTGGGACCAGGCGCGGCAGGCGCGCGGACACCTTGTCCTGCTATCCGGCGAGCCGGGGGTGGGCAAGACGCGTCTTGCCCAGGACCTCATCGCGCACGCGCAGAACGACGGCGCGATCGTGCTGCGCGGAGGCTGTTACGAGTACGAAGCGACAACGCCCTATCTTCCGTTGGTCGAGGCACTGCGCGAATGGACCCATTGGCAGAGCCCGGACCAATTGCGTTCCGCGCTCGGCGCAACCGCGCCTGAGATTGCCAAGCTCGCTCCGGAGATCGAAGCGAAGCTCGGTGCGCTCGCACCCAACGCGACCCTGTCCCCGGGCGAGGAGCGTCTGCGATTGTTCGACAACGCCGCGCGCTTCCTGCAATCGCTGGCGGCGGAGCGCGGCTTGCTCATCTTCATCGACGACCTGCACTGGGTCGACCAGGGAACGCTGTCGCTGCTGCAATACCTGCTGCGTCACCTGCGCGCCAGCCGCGTTCTGGTGCTCGCGGCCTACCGCGAGATCGAACTCGATCGCGCCCATCCGCTCGCCTCGGCCCTGGTCGACTGGAATCGGGAGCGCCTGGCCACGCGCCTTGCCCTCGGGCGCCTGTCGCGTGCGGAGACCGGGAAGCTGCTCGCTACGCTGTTCCATCAGGAGATGGTGTCCGACGAATTCACCACCGCGCTCTACCGCGAGACGGAGGGCAATCCGTTCTTCATCGAGGAGGTGGTCAAATCGCTGATCGAGCAGGGAGAAATCTATCGCGAGGATGGCCGCTGGGGGCGCAAAGAGACGCACGAGCTGGCAATTCCACAAAGCGTGAAGGAGGCCATCGGCCGAAGGCTCAACCGCATGAGCGACGCCGCGGTGGATACGTTGCGCACCGCCGCCGCACTGGGCAAGATCTTTCCCTTCCGCGAACTGGCAGCCGTATCGATCGCCGGCGAGGATGCGCTTCTTGATGCGCTCGATGAAGCGAGCAAGGCCCAGCTCATCCGTGTCAACGGCGCCGGCGGCGACAGTTTTGCCTTCACGCACGACAAGATTCGCGAGGTCCTGTACGAAGAGCTCAACCCGATACGCCGCCGCCGTTTGCACCAGCGCATAGGGGAGGCGCTGGAGACGCTTTATGCCAATCCCCGCCCTGGGCAAGGGGCTTCGGGAGACCCGGACGAGCATGCCCAGGATCTTGCCCATCACTTTTCGCATGCGGGTGACCTCGAACGCGTCGTGAAGTACGCGCGCCAGGCAGCGGTGAACGCCAAGCGCGTCTTTGCGCACGACGAGGCGCTGCAGTACCTGGAGCAGGCGCGAGAGGCGGCACAGGCCCTCGACCGCCGGGATGACATGGCAGCCATCGATGACGCCATCGGAGATATCCACGAAGCGCGTGGAGTGATTCCTCGCGCCGTCGAGAGCTACGAGCGCGCCCTTGCCGCGGAAACCTCGCCGGAGCAGCGTGCCGCGCTCAAGGCGAAGGTCGGCAACGCCTATGTTCCGGTCGGCGACCCGCGCGGGCTGGCGTACCTCGAACAGGCAATCGCCGAACTCAATCCGGACACGCAGACGAATGCTCTCGCGCTGGCGACCGCATTGGTTGGCCGTTACTACCACTATCGGACCGAGCACAAGAAGGCCATCGACTACCTGGAGCGGGCGCGGCGACTGGCCGAGCCGCTCGACGATCCCGCGACGCTTGGCAGCATCTACGCGTTTCTTGCCGGCGCGCATCAGCATCTGCTGCTGTATGACGAAAGCGACGCTTGGGCGCGCGCGGCCATCGCCCTGGGCGAGCGCACCGGGGCGCCGGCCGCGATTGCCTCGGGCAATGAGTTCCTGGCGGAAAATTCGGCGGCCAGGGGTCGCTGGGGCGATACGCTGGCCTACGCCGCCAGAGACGCCGAGGAAGGGCGCAAGAGCGGCTCGGTGGCGCGCGCTGCATGGAGCGAGTTCAGCCGCGTGCAGGCCCTGCACGGCAAAGGCGAGCTGGCGGCGGCGCTCGACAGCACGCTGGCGGCGCTGGAACTCTGCGCGCAGATCGGCGAGGACCGACTGGCGACCTGGCTCGATGCCTCGGCGGCGCTCATCGCGACCGACATGGCTAACGACACGGCCGCCCGCACCCATGCCGAACGCGGCTGGGCGCGCGCGCAGCAGCTCGATCAGCTGGTGTTGTCGGCCTGGTCACTCAACGCGCTGGGCTACGGGGCAGCCATGCGCGGCGACCTGGAGGTCGCACTCGACTGGTACGAGCGGTACGCGGCGGTCGTGCGCGATACCGAAAACTCCGTGGCCCGCCACCTGACCCTCGGGCGGGCGGCGGAGGCTTACCTCCTGGCCGGCCGCGTGGCCGACGCGGCGCGGCTCGCCGACGAGGCCATCGCCATGGCCGAATTCGCCAACGCGGTGCATTACCTCGCGGTCGGGCGGCGCGTGCGCGGACAGACCCTGGCGGCGCAGGGAGCGTACCCGGACGCCCTGCGCGCATTCGACGCGGCAATCGTTGACCTGGAGCGATCCGAAAGCCGGCTGGAGCTTGCGCGGGCGATGTTGCATCGCGCCGCGCTCCAGCTTGCGCAAGGCGGCGCCGCGGAACGTGCGGCCGCGCGCGCCGATGCCGCAACGGCTCGCGCCGCGTTTGCCGCCATGGGCGCCCTCCGCGATGGCGCGCTCGCTGAACGGCTACTCAGCAGTTAACGCCAACCGCGGGCCGTCGCGCCTTCTACCAGTTCCACATCGTGCCGTCGCGCAGTCTTGCGACCGGAAGATACGCCCGCTCGTAGGGATACTTGGCGGCGAGTTTTTCGTCGATGTCGACACCGAGCCCGGGAACCTCATCCATGACCAGGAAGCCGTCCTCGAAGCGATAATGGTGCGGAAAAACCGCGTCGGTCTGCGGTGTGTGGCGCATGTATTCCTGAATGCCGAAGTTGGGCACCCAGAGGCCGAAATTCACCGCCGCCGCCATGCATACCGGGGACATGTCGGTGGCGCCGTGACAACCGGTGCGGACCTGGTAGAGCGCGGCAAGATCGGCGATGCGGCGCAAGTGCGTAATACCGCCGGCGTGGACGACGGCGGCCCGGACGAAGTCGATCAGCTGCTCGCGGATCAAATCCTTGCAATCCCAGATCGAGTTGAACACCTCGCCCACCGCCAGCGGCGTGGTCGTATGGTGCCGGATGAGCCGGAACGCTTCCTGATTCTCCGCGGGGGTCGCATCCTCCAGCCAGAACAGCCGATAGGGTTCGAGATCCCGGCCCAGGCGCGCGGCCTCGATCGGGGTCAGGCGGTGGTGGGCGTCGTGCAGCAAATGCGGAGCATCGCCGTAGGTGTCGCGAGCCTTGCGGAACAGGTCAGGGGTGTGGCGCAGGTAGAGCGCGGTATCCCAGACTTCCTCATCGGGCAGGCCTTGGGCGGCCGGCTCGTAGTACAGGTCACCCTTGGCCACGCCGTAGGCCTTATCGAGCCCCGGGACGCCGGCCTGGATGCGAACGGCCTTGTAGCCCATGGCGAGGTAGCTCCCTACCGCTTCGATCGCCTCACCATGGTCACGCCCGTTGGCATGACCGTACACCATGACACCTTGCCGGCTGCGTCCGCCGAGCAGCTGGTACAACGGCATGCCCGCGGTCTTGCCCATGATGTCCCAGAGCGCCATGTCGACGGCGGCAATCGAGGCCATCGTCACCGGCCCGCGCCGCCAGTACGCGCCACGATAGAGGTACTGCCAAATGTCTTCCACCTGGCGCGGATCGCGGCCGATCAGGCACGGGATCACGTGCTCGTCGAGGTAAGCCTTGACGGCCAGCTCGCGACCGTTGAGCGTCGCGTCGCCCACGCCGTGCACGCCGTCGCCGGTCACGATCTTGAGCGTGACGAAGTTGCGCCCCGGACAGGTAACGATCGTGTACGCGCGCTCGATCTTCATCATGCTTTGCCCTGGTTCGCGACCGCCCGCATGGCGGCATTGATGGCCTCCGGATCGCCGAGGTAGTAGTGCTGGATCGGCTTGAGCTCGCTGTCGAGTTCGTAGACCAACGGTTGTCCGGTGGGAATGTTGAGCTCGACAATTGCCTCGTCCGTCACCTCGTCGAGATACTTGACCAGCGCGCGCAGGCTGTTGCCATGCGCGGCAATGATCACCCGTTTGCCCGAGCGGACCGCCGGTGCGATTGTCGCGTGCCAGTAGGGCAGAAAACGCGCCACCGTGTCCCTGAGGCACTCGGTACGGGGAAACGCGCCTGGCTCGAGGTCGGCATAGCGCGGGTCGCCTTCCTCGATCCGCGGATCACCGGGCTCCAGCGCAGGCGGAGGCGTGTCATAGGCGCGGCGCCAGATCTTCACCTGCGCGTCGCCGAACTTTGCTGCCGTCTCGGCCTTGTTGAGCCCCTGCAGAGCGCCGTAGTGGCGCTCGTTTAAGCGCCACGACTTCTGCACCGGAACCCACATGCGGTCCATTCCCTCCAGGACAATCCACAACGTCTTGATCGCGCGCTTGAGTACGGACGTGAAAGCGACGTCGAAATCCAGGCCTTCCCGGCGCAGAAGGTCGGCGGCGCTGCCCGCTTCGGCGACGCCCTTCTCGCTCAGGCCGACGTCGGTCCAGCCGGTGAAGCGGTTCTCCTGGTTCCAGATCGATTCGCCGTGACGCAGCAGAACGATTTTCTTCATGGGGAGGGGTCTCGAGGGCGGCGTGGATCCGGGCTGGAAACAGGCGCGTCGGTCGAGGATTGCCCATGCAATGGCTCTCCTGGCGCGCAAGGTGGAAATCATACCGGGGTTCGATCGACGAACCCAGGCGTTCCGCGGCAATGGCTCGCCGGCCGCTGCCCTTCGCTGCCATGCGCCTACATGCCGGCGCGGCCCGTTAAGGGCGATCGACACGTATAGAATAGCCGCCAGCCCGGGTGGTGAAACTGGTATACACAAGGGACTTAAAATCCCTCGGCGGGGAAATCCGCCATGCCGGTTCAAGTCCGGCCCCGGGCACAAAATCAATAGCTTAGACCATATACCGCAATCACCGTAGATTTCGCTTGCCGGAAGTGGCAAGACGGACAGAAGCAAAAAAATACCGCCGTTGGTAGGGAAATCCGAGCGAGTCTGCCAATGCGCACCGAGCGGCGCGCATAAGGTCTAACCATTCGCTAGCCTCGCGTGCTCAATAATCTGAAAGGTTTCGACGCGGTGTTTGCGCATGAGCTGCTTGAGCTCGTCCTTCGGGTTGATTCCCGCACGATCGAGAACTGGCCGCAGCGAGCCTTGCCGTGCCGGTGCGGTATGAATGACGTAAGCGCAGTCGACGATCGCCATCCTGTAGTCCGGATATGGCAGCGCCAGGGACCACAAGATTTCCAGCCCCCAGCCGGATATGCTTTCGCTGAAAGTGTTGCGCACGCGTCCAAGTGCACGAACCGAGAGCACGGGACACATGACCTCGACGAAGTTGGTATATCGAAGTATTAAGCCCTTCTGTGGCAGCGTAATTCTATGATTGCAATAACCCAGGACGGATGGCTGGGCGAGGTCAAGCTCGTACCGGCTGCAAATTTCGAAGAGCGTGATCCAGGTCTCGAGCTGCGCGTTGAGATCGTCGCAGACGAATGCGACGCGATCGTAGGACGACAGCAGATCCCAGTACCGTGAGCAAATCGCATGATGGGCGGGCCAGCGTGGTCCGGCCATGGTGTGGTAATGGTCGCACTCACCCTTGAACCGGCACGGCATCGCTCCATAGTAGGAGACGAGCAGATCGAAATTCCGCTCTTGGTTGTTGCCGAGCCAGCGGGGGTGCAGCGAGTTGTCGCCGGCGCGAACGATAATCAGGTTCTTGCGCATAGCCTGCTTGAATTCAACCCGAACGGGCGAGACTGGTGCCAAGGCATATGCCGCGATAGAGCGCCTCGTCCGAATTGATATACGCCCATTCGCCAAAGCGGCCGACGGTGTGAATGCCCAATCCCGAGAGCCAGCGTCGAATCCGCTCGACGCTATCCAAGCGTTCGTGCGTAGGTACCGGGTAGCCGAACGGCAACCCGACCACACGGGTGGCGCGGACCTCGCCTCGTCCTTTGATGATTCCGATCGTAATTAGCCCGCGAAGTACGCTCTCGGTCAACGTCCCGTCAGTCTCGAGCGGGCGCCCATGCCCCGAGACTTCGACCTGGATGCCATGCCGTCGCTGGCGCAAATAGGCTGACGAATTGTGATTGAGCACGATCTTGTGGCCCGGAAACTCGGGATCGCAACAATAGATTCGCTGCATCAGCGTATTGAGCCGCGACTCGAGCGCAATCAGGACCAGATGCACAGGTAGCACCTCCAATCGCGCGACCGCCTCTTGTACTTCCGCGGGAACCTCTGGCAGTAGCGCAAGCAACTTCGGCAGCGGCACGGTGCTCACGATCTTTCGCCAGCCAACCGCCTGCCCGTTCGCCATTTGCAAGCTGCGCGCACGGGGGTCAATCCGGACGATCTCTTGACCGAGTCGCAGCCGCGGAATCCGCCGGGCCAGGGCGCGAAAGATTTCGCCGAATCCGCCGCGTGCGGGATAGCACACCCGCGTTTCGGCATCAAGCGGCATGCGCACGCCATCCCGAGGCGAGGGCTCACGCACGCCCTCCGGCGCCGCCATGCGTTCCGCGGTCCAGTCAACGGCAAGTCGGGTCAACTCACCGCCCCAGAGCTTCTCGTTGTAGGGGCGCATGAAATGTCGGGCGATTCCGGCGCCATATCGCAGCTCGATGTAATCGTCGAAGTTGCAGCAGCGCCTGTCCCGTTTAGCGCCAGCGAGGCCGGTTCGGCACTCGGTCACGATTGCGGCATCGTTGAGCAGCGCGAAGTGCTTCTGAAAAGGATACGGAATCAAGTTGCCGCGGACGTGGCACCACGCCTGCCGAGGCTGTTCTTCCATGGTCAACGACGAGTGCACCAGTTCGCGGATTGCCGTGTGCGGTGTGTGGAATGAATGGCCTCCCGGATCGAAAACCACGCCTTCCAGTTCAAGGGTTCCGCAAAGACCACCCAAGTCCGCGCCTCGCTCAAGAACCAGAGCGCCGTCTCCGAGCGCTATTGCGGCACCGATACCCGCCGGACCCGCGCCGACCACGATGACATCTTCACGAGGATCTACGGCCAACTATGGCCCTGCCCTGTCTTAAAATCCCTCGGAGGGGAATCCAGTCCAGTTGGAAAGACGGCGACCGTACTTGCGGCCCGTCCCAAGGGATTCTATGGTTTCATGTCCAGGGTTTCATGAGCGCCCCGGTGTCGCTTCACTCCCGTGGGTCTAGATTGACCAGGCTGCGCTACGCTTGCGCCGGCGATTCCAGGTCCGCAGCGACCCGAGTAGCAGGGGCCTCCGGGCCCCCGCAAAACACGGCCCATCCCTGGCAGCAGGACCACCATGGCCCCTATATGCAGGGCCTCCCGGTCCGGCGATTCAGCTGCGGCGCTGGAACAGAACGATCAACCCACCAAGCGCCAGGCATGCGGCCATGACCAGCAGCGCACTAGGCGAGGTCGTCGGAATCGGAACCGAGGACAGCGCGCAAGAACTGGTGACGGTGATGTTCACCGTTCCGCCGTTGGCTGCGTCGATGAAATAGCCGACACCCACCGAAGTACCCGGCAGCTTGCCATTCGAGGTGAACGTCAAGGTCCCGGGGATACCCGACGGTCCGGCGAGCGTATTGACTCCGCCGGGGTCGCCGACGATGCGAAACGTACCGCTCGTCGCCGTGCCGAGCGTCGCGCTCATCGTCACCGACTGCCCGGCACCAAGGGTGCCGAAATCTCCATTGGTGTTACCGGTAACACGGCCGGCCGCACTTAAGGCGGGCAGTAGCAGGCACACGTCCGGGGGCCCTGGGGCCTTCGGGGAGTTCCAAACTTGTGCATAGATCACGGCGGGCGCGACTGCCATGATCGCGCCTGCACAGCACGCAACTAGCCATCGCAACCATCGATCATCGAACATGAGCCCCCCCTTTTTTTCTTGCAGCGAACCACAATGCGGCACAATCTCCTTGATAAGGTATAACAATTCGTATTGGCAAGTCCACCAGCGCAGCCCGGATGGCCAACTGGGCCCCGGGTAGCGTTACTTTTCCGCCACAGCGCCTCCGGACCGGGGCAATCAAACCGTGGCCGTCCGCCATGGCAACGTGGCACCCGGCGGGTAGGCGGCCATAGGCAAGGTGCAAGCTTGGGACCGAGCACCGGGGGAGGAAGCCGAAAAATGGGCAATCCCGGGCACTTGCTGCGCGAGCTGACCGACGGCGTGGGTCAGCAGCTCGCCTTCGCCATAAAACAAGGACTCCAACAAGCAGCAAGCAGCTCCACTATTCGCGAAGAAGTCACTCAAAACCGCTGGCCCGGTCACCCGGCCGTGTCAGACGGGCGGTGAGCGGCCAAACGAACGCCCCGGCGCGCGGCCCTTGCTGCGCCAACGCATGGTCGCGTGCGGCGGCTCAGGATGAATCGCCGGTTGCACCCGCAGCGACCTTTGCCTTGGCCGGTCCTTGGCAGCCGCGTGACGGTCGTCGACCGGCCCGAAGCTTCGCATCCGGCTCGCGCCGCAGAAATCTCAGTTGCGCGCGTCCTTGGGTTTGCTGCCCCTGGCGTAGTCGTTCTTGGCGGCGGCGAATGCCGGGCGCGGCTGATGGGTCATGAACTCGGCCACATCGATCGCCTCCTGATCGCTCAGGGAGCCGCCCTGCCCCAGCGGCATATTGTGCTTGATGAAGCCTGCGGCTGTGTAGGTTCGCGCCAGCCCGGCGCCAATATTGAATGACGCATTGCCCCAGACGGGGGGGAAGACATAACCGCCGGCCGGGTTCGCGGTGCCGCCGCCGCTGGCACCGTGGCAATTGGCGCATTTTTCGGCGTAGACCTGCTTGCCATGGATGGCGTCGGGCTGCAACGCGGTGTCGACCGTGCCCATGCCGCGACCGACAACCTCTTCGCCAACCGGCACACCCGTCGAGAGCCATTGGATGTACATCAGGATGGCGTTCATCTCCCTGGACTCAACTGCCAGTGCCTTGCCGTTCATCGACCGCTCAAAGCAATCATTGACCCGCTCTTGCATCGAATTGATGTGGCCGTTGCGCGTGCGGTATGCCGGGTATACGCCCCAGAGCCCTACGAAGGGTGCCGCACCCTCCCGGGTGCCACCGTCGAGGTGGCAATTGCTGCAACTGAGGCCGTTGCCGACGTTGTCGGGCAGGGTCTTGTGCGTATCCGTGATCAGCGTCCTGCCGAGCTTGATTGCGTCCCCATCCGGTCCGCCGGGAATGGTGCTCTCCGCCGGCACCTTGAAGGGCGCCGTGCCGGCCGCGTCGGCGGCGCCCAAGGCGGCGATGGATATGAAAGCCAAACTTCCGAGCGCGCCCGATCGAAGTGACGCAGACATGCCTGCTCCCTTAGAGTTGATCAATTCTTAGGTCACGAAGTGCACACCGGGCCAAACGTATCACGAGATTGCGTGCTTGTCCCGGTGCTGCCGTCAGCGAAACCCGACCGCAGCGTAGCCCACCCAGTGGCGCAACGTTGCCGTCGCCGTCACACCCATGCCGTCGAGATCGTCGACCTTGATACCCTGCCCCTCCAACGACGTTGTGTAGCCCAGGATCGTGCCCGCCAGAGGCGCCGCGCCCCGCAACTGCTGCAAGTGCCAGGCAGTGAGCAGGCCGAAGGGTACCGAATAGCGCCCGCACCACGTCCACTTGTATTCGCGATGATCGTGGTCGGCGAGCGTATAGCGGGTGAAGCGCTCGATCTTGTCCGGCCGAAGTTCGCCATCGAAGCATTCGTGCATGATTTGCTGCTCGTGTGCCAGCGCCTTGGCGTAGCCCGCCGAGTCGGCGCCATAGACAGCGAAGTTCATTCCGCCCCAGCCCTCGTCGCCGTAATGAACAGCATCGGTCGACGAGAGCAGCGCGATGTCGATACCCCATTGCATGTGTTCCTCGTCCATGATCGACAAAATCGCTCGCGCAAGCTGTGAAGCGAGCTCGGTCATGCGCGCGAACGACATGGATGGAACGAGAATCGGCACGAATTCCACCGCACGTTTCTGATGCTGCAGGAAGGGCAGCTTGGCTTCGACCGAATGCTCGATGCTGTGCATCTCGTCGCTCACGCAGTAGCTGCCTTCGGGCAACGCGACCGTGATCCTCTCGCGTAGCGGAGAAACCGCGATGTCGCCATACGGCCCGGACCAGTGGGTAAAGCTGTCGAAGACGATTTGATCCTCAAGGCCGAGTTGCCGCGCCTTGTGCGCGACACCGAAGATGATGACGGTTGCCGCTGCGACGTTCCTCAACACAAGCGGGTACATGAGGCCGACGTAGGCGTAGTCGTCGTGTGGCGCGATTGCCATCCGCCAATGGTCGCCGGCGGCCACGCCGTTGTAGGCGAGAATCCGCTCCAGTTTCACCCCATCCTGCGCGGTGATCCGCTGCACCACCGCCTCAATCTGCCGCTCGAGATGCGCGAATCCGACCGTGTCGGCCAAGCCGCGCCGCTTGCGCCTTGGCGCGCCCGGGTGGTGCTGCGGAGAGTGGGGCTGCGGGACCATGCGCCGACATTATCGCTCCACTGCGGGCAGGCCACCGCCGGTGCTGGAGCCAAATTGCCGGCGCGCGGAACCCTGTATTATTGCCCGTAACCAAAACGGTGCGTTCGGGTCTTCCTCCAGTTTGAAGCCGGGCCGGACATTCCCGTTTGCGGGGCGCCTATCGATGCTGCCGAAGCTCGCTGCCCAACCCGGTTGCCTCAGCCGCCCTTGCGCGCCATCGACGAGACATTTGCGTCGATGAGCCTTGCGGACTGGATCCCGCTATCCCTGACGGGGTTGCGCGCCCTGCTCGCACCCGTCGTGGTGCTCCTCGCGATCCACGCTCCCAACCGGATCGCATTGGGCGTGTGCGTGGCCCTCGCGTTCGTGTCCGATATCTTCGATGGGATCATTGCCCGCCGTCTGAATATCGCAACGCCAAACCTGCGAAGACTCGATAGCATCGCCGACTCGCTCTTTTACGTGGCCGCGACTGTTGCGGCTTGGCTTCTCTATCCACGCGTAATCGAAGATCATTTCGGCGCACTTCTACTCCTCGCCGGGCTTGAACTTGCCCGCTACGCCTTCGATTTCGGCAAATTCGGGCGCGAAGCCAGTTATCACATGTGGTCGTCAAAAATCTGGGGCGTAACGTTGTTCATGGCATTCTTCGCCCTCCTCGCCATGGGATTTACGGGCCAGGCGGTTGCCGTGCCAATCTATGTGGGTATCATCGCCGACGCGGAGGGCCTGGCAATATCGCTTGCCCTGCGCGAGTGGAGGTCCGACGTGCCGTCGATCTTCCACGCATTGAAGTTACGTTACGCAACGCGCGCCTGACTCGCTGCCGGACAACGGACGCCCCTGGGCTTCAGCTTCCCGATACGGGCGCACCCGTGGTCGCAGCCGATTCCGCATCGCTGCGGGACGCCGTTCTGCGCCGACGCTCGCCAAGGTCAGCCAGGCGTCGAAAGCCGGGATGTGGCAAGGCGTTCGATATAATTGCCCATTCGGCCGGCGGAGGATCGTGGGGCGGCCACTGGCAGCGACGAGGATGCTGCAATGCGATTGACTCGCAGAAACCTTGTTTTCCTGTCTGCTCTTGCCGCATTGGGCTTCGCAGGACGACGACCATTTGCACTTGCCGCTGACATGTCGAAGCGCGCAGACAAGGCATTGCGTATTCTGATTCTGGGCGGCACGGGTTTTATCGGGCCGCATCAAGTGCGCTACGCCCTTGCGCGTGGGCATAAAGTGACCTTGTTCAATCGCGGTAAGGAGCATATCGGCTGGCCCGGCCAGGTCGAGCAACTGCTTGGCGATCGAAACACCGGAGATCTGAAGGCGCTCGAAGGCCGCGAATGGGATGCGTGCATCGACAACCCCACCACGCTCCCGTCCTGGGTGCGAGACGCGGGTCAGGTGTTGCGCGGCAGGATTGAGCAATATATTTTCATCTCGACGATCTCGGTTTATGCCCAGGACGATAAGCCCGCCGATGAATCCGCCCCCCTCGTGAGCTACACGGGCAGGAACGCGATGGCCGAGACTCTGGAATCACTCCGCGCCAACGTCGGCGAACTCTACGGGCCGCTCAAAGCGGTCAGTGAGCGGGAAGCAGCGAAACAGTTTCCGGCGATGACCACCGTCATCCGACCCGGCCTGATCGTCGGTCCGGGAGACCCCACTGACCGCTTTACCTACTGGCCGGTGCGCCTGTCGCGCGGCGGCAATGTCCTCGCTCCCGGCGACGGCTCGGACCCTGTTCAGTTTATCGATGCCCGCGACCTCGCCGAGTGGACCGTCCGCATGGCCGAGTCGCGAACCTTTGGCACGTTTAACGCAACCGGCCCTGAACACCCCATTCAGATGCGCGACATGCTGACAGGTGTCCGGGATGCGGTTCACTCCGATGCGCGCATTACCTGGGTGCCGACGGATTTTCTGCAAGCGCAGAAGGTTTCGCCTTGGTCGGATCTGCCGGTCTGGGTACCGGGCGAAGGCGACAGCGCAGGGTTCGCCAAGCGCAGCATCCGCAGCGCGCTTGCCACGGGACTCGCGTTCCGACCCCTCGCGATCACGGCCGCGGATACGCTCGCCTGGTTCAAGCAGCAGCCAGCAGAGCGTCAGGCAACGTTGAAAGCGGGACTGTCACCGGCGCGAGAAGCCGAGTTATTGTCCTTGTGGAAGGCGACAACACCTCATTCTGGCTGATACGGCCCAGGAGGAAAGGCCATCATTGTCGGCCGGCAGCGCAGGAACGCGAGGCGCGCCTATGACAACAGCAGGAGTGCCAACGCCACCGCGGCGGGAACCGATTGCGTAAACAGGATTCTGCGGATGCCCGTGGATGCCGCACCGTACACTCCGGCGACCAGAACACAGCACAGAAAGAACACCTTTACATCTGAGCCCGCCGCACCAAGGCTCAAACCCCAGACCAGGCCGGCCGCCAGAAAGCCGTTGTACAGCCCCTGGTTCGCTGCCAAGACCTTGCTCGCGGTTGCTGCCTCCTGGGTTTGGCCGAATACTCGGAGCCCGGCGGGTTTATCCCAGAGAAACATTTCGAGCACAAGGATATAAACGTGCAGGAGCACGATGAGCGCGATGACGATGTTGGCAAGCGTGGACACGGATGCTCCTTTGGTTCATTGCGTCCGGTAGAACAAGCTGACCACGGCGGCAGCGCCGGTCCCGCGCCGGACATCGCCGGCCCCCTACTCTCCCCGCGGACGAGCTTGAAGTCGAGGTTCCCCAAGATGGCAGCGCTCGAACGATGACCCCAAGCCAGAGCGCTCGCCAGCGGATGCCGCCGGCGCAAGCACCCCAGGGCACGTCTCACAGCAGCGACTGGATGCGGTTACATTCCGAGACGCCCCATTGTCCCGTATTGCTGTCGACCACGTGCAAGTCGCTTCTGGTGGTAACGATGTCGAGTAGTAACAGGCGCCGATCCAATTTAACCTCCTGCCAGACGTAGTACGACTTGCCTGGTTCGGCAACAATATGGACGTTGGAAGAATTGCCTGAACCCGCGCTTATGTCGTATGTCCCCGGTTCGACCTGCCAAAGAAAATACGTGGCGCGAGCGGTAGCGCCCGCGTCCTTGCCGTTGACGGAGACCTTCAGCGCCTCGGCACTTAGGTTGTCGTTGCGATAAAGGTAGATATTCGCCTTGCCTTGTGCGACGGGGAACGACTTGCCCAGCGCATCCATTTCGGGAGTCGCCGGCGGAGCCGCGCACCCCGCGAGCAAGCACGCCAACACGATCAATGGATATCGGCCTTGCAGTATCTTCAGACGTGGCATCGTAAGAATCTCCCTGGTGGCGCCTGGGACTTTCTGTCGGGGATCTGGTGATGCGTGGCGCGGGTAGCTACCAGCAAACTCACGATTAGCCTACGCCGTCGCGACGGGTGACGCAAAGGTGCGTGACCCTCACCGGCAATCGACGAGTGGGATGGGAGGTCGCGGTCATTCTAGGCAAGCGGATCCCGGTCAAGAGCATCCGTCTGGCAGTTCTGCGCACGTGGTCGGCGCGTCGATTCGACAGATAATACTCAGGAGTCCAGCGTCGGGGGTGAGAAATGAGCGATACCAGTCAGGTCGACCCGCAACTGCAAATGCGCAATCTGCTCATGAGCTTTGTTCTTTCGCGCGCGCTGCAGGTTGCGGCGGAACTGGGCTTGGCGGACGCGCTGGCGCGAGGGCCAATGGATGCCGAAGCGCTGGCCCGAGACGTTGGCGCCCACGCCGCCACGCTATACCGGTTGCTGCGCGCGTTGGCAGGCATTGGCGTGTTCGGTCAGCTCCCGGACGGGCGCTTCGCCAATACGCCGCGCTCTGAATACCTTCGAAGCGATGTGCCGGAGTCGATGCGCGAACTGGCTCGCATGCACGGCAGTTCGCCCATGTGGCAAGCCTGGGCAGGGCTGGAGCACAGCGTTCGATCCGGCGAGCCAAGCTTCACGCACGTTCACGGAACGCCGGTGTTCGAGTATCTCGCAGCACATCCCGAGTATGGACGTCGCTTCGACGAGGGGATGGTCACCGCGTCGCGCTTGGTCAATGAAGCTCTTGTCGAGGCATATGAATGGGGACGGCTTGGCACCCTGGTCGACGTAGCCGGTGGGGTGGGAAGCACGCTCGCCGCGATTCTTCGCGCAAATCCCCGCGTGCAAGGTGTGCTTTTTGACCTGCCGCACGTCATCGAGCGCAGCCGGGGCTACCTGGATCAGGAAGGTGTCACGGACCGGTGCCGGACCGAGACCGGAAGCTTTTTCGAGGCAATCCCGACAGGAGCAGACGCCTATTTCATGAAACACATCATTCACGACTGGGACGACGAGGACTGCCTGCGCATCCTGCGCAACTGTCGGGCCGCAATGGCGGGCCACGCGAAGCTCCTGGTCTGCGAAAGGGTGATCGCTCCGGGCGGCGAGCCAAGTCTCGCCAACACCTTTGATCTGGTCATGCTGGCTCTGACCGATGGAGGCAGGGAACGTACCGAGCAGGAATTCCGGGACCTGTTCGGCCGTGCCGGCCTGCGCCTCGCACGCGTGGTCCCGACCAAGATCGACCACCGCATCTTGGAGGTAACTAGGTAAGCGTCCGATACGCGCATCCGGCGGTTCACTGCTAGACTCTTCGATCCTGGAGGTGCCATGCGCTGGGCGATCGCTCTTATTCTTGCCGCCGCAGCCCCTTTCGCGGTGGCGGCCGCATCGATGTACAACGAGGCCGCCGATGCGAAGGCGGACATTCGCGCCGCGCTAACGGACGCGCAGCGTGCCCACGTCCCCGTTCTGGTCGTATTCGGGGCGAATTGGTGCGGTGACTGCAAGGTTCTCGACATGGCATTCAAGAGCGGAGCATCCGCTCCGCTGATCGCCAGGAACTACAAGGTCGTGAAGGTCAACGTCGGGAGGTTTGACCGTAACGTCGACATTGCCGAGTCGTACGGCGTCCCGCTCAAGAACGGCATCCCGGCCGTGGCCGTGCTCTCGCCGCAGGGAAAGGTAATCTACGCGACGCGCGCCGGCGAACTCGCGGATGCCCAAGCCATGGGTGACAGCGGAATCTACGAATTTTTTGCCAAGATCGCCCCGTCGGGCAAATGAAGCGCTCGCCGGCCGGCCCTGGCGCTGCCCATGTTCGTGATCCTCGCGCTGCGAGCGGTCGGCGTCGCGCTGTTGACCACTCTGGTCACCTTTCGATCCGACTACGAAGCGGCGATGCTAGTTGCCGGGCAATGCGGGTTTGGACTCGGAGCAACGCCTATCGCCAACATGCAGGCCGTCTGCGAACGCTACGGTTACGCGCCGCGAGCATTCATTATCATGCCTGTCGTCGGTGCGTTCCTGATCGCAATCGCCAACGCCATTGTCACCAGCGCCTTCGCCACTGTGCTTCCCGCGCTGCGCTGGCCCGAGCAAGCGCCGACAGATCCGCCTATCCTACGATTGTCCCGACAAGTGATCTTTCATCTTCATCATTGCCACGGTGGCTGCGATGCCGCCCAGCGTATTGATAAGGCCCCGGTGCTGCGCGTAGAACTGACCTAACTGGTCGGCGACACCCGGGTGCATTTCGTTCGCGTGATTCACAACGTCCTGTACTTGCTGCGGCGTTAGCTGCGAGGCCTGCTCAGGCGTGATCTGCGTCTGCCCGGGGGACATCACCCTGCCCAGCACACCCCCTGCGAGCCCGCCCATGACGCTCGGACCCAGAGCGCCGATGAGCTGGTTGAGCATACCTGCCTGCTGTGCGCCATTTGACTGGCCGAACAACTGCCCCACCATATTTCCTATCGCCGGCGTCTGATTGGACGCGAATGCCGCCGACAGCCCCTTGGCCAGCACATCGCTCGGCGCATTCTGAGCAATCTGGCCGAATTGCTGTGCCCCACCGCCGCCGCTCACGGCTTGCGTGAGCATATCCATCAATCCCATGAGATTCTCCTTGCGTGTCGGGTTACTGCAACGCTCTCGCGATCAGGTGATAGATCACGAGGAAAACCGTGGGCGAGTTCATAACGACCCAAACCCGAGATTCGCGCTTTTTCTGGTCTCGGGCCATTCCAAACAGGGAAACGCCGCCGAATGACCCGACAGAACCCCGTTATTGGATCGGGCTTCTTCCGAGCCGGCTAACGGCTCGACCGCATTCGACCGCGAAGGAAGAACGCTGCCACGCCAGTCAACACGATGCCCAGCAATAGAAGCCCCCAACCGTTCAATGTCGGGATGGGAGCAGCTGCGGCAGTACCGAGGATCGCCTGGAACGTGGGCGGCACCACGGTAAGCGTCAGCGTGCCCGCCGTCGTCGGTATGCTGCCCCCCACAAACGGTGTCCCTGTCGAAGGACCGATCGCAGTGACGAGCCCGTAAGTCGAGGCCAGTGCGTTGGTTACATCCAGCCAGTCGCCTCCCCCGCCGACACAGATACCTCCATTCAGGCCCCATACTCCAACTTCCTGATTGTCAAACATCAGGTTTGGCCCCGTGGCGGTTGCGCTCCCGACGCCGGTAATATTGACCGTGACTTTCGTTAAGTTGATGCAAGGGATGAAAGCGAAGCCGCCAAAGGTCGTGATGTTCACCGTGTCGGCGATGCCGGTAACGGTAACCTGCGCACCGGTGAACGGAGTTGCGCCCAGGGTTCCCGTCGCCGATCCGCTGAAGACATAGGTGATTGGCGTTCCGATCGCGGATGGCGCGCCGAGACAGAGAAGAATAAAGCTGGCTATCCCACCCAGGAACCGCCTACGCAGCGCGAAAGCGCAATTCATCATTCCCCCCTTTTTCACTCCACCTCAGCCGCGCTATCGTAGTCCTAGGCGATTGCCGGGGTCAATGGCAGGGCGTTGCCTTCGCTCGCGGATGCCGAGCCGCCGCTTCGGCGCCCCGCCGCCTTCGGGTACGCATTGAAGGACTGGCGGTCCGTATGCGAGGATATTCGCGCGCAGGTCGAGCGGGCGCGCGAGTTCCATGATTATCGGGCTCGCGCGGGCGCTGCGATTCAGGTCGAACCCCGGCTTCGGTCCGATCAATGATTGCGAGGTGTCACATGGCTGCAATGGCGAGGTCGATTTGCACCGTTGTCGTGTTCGTCGTGGCGCTGGCTGTCAGGTCGGGTTGGGTCTGGGGGGCGCAGCCGACGATAACCATGTCCGTGGGCCCGGACGAGGCTCTCAGCTATCCCTCGAACCTGCCCAGCCTCCCCGACGAGCACACGACGATCTTTCCGCCGGCAGCGGGTTCCGCCGCTTACCTTTTCTTCGCGTCGAGCAGCTTGACCGGCGGGAATTCCGGAGCCGTCGTCCTGCAAACGACGGACCTGCACAGCTTCACGTTCGCGTCCGGGTATTCCAGTCAGGTGATGTCGGTGCCGGTCCCCTTCACCACCTGCAATCCGGCCTATGACTCCGAGTTCGACGAGAATTATGCCGGGCCGGGATCGGTAGTTCAGGACCCGAACCTTCCGCCCGGCAACCTGATCATCATCTACGAAGCCGAGAATCATTGTCCGGGCGGCGTGTGGCAGCAGCCGTTTTACGCCACGGTGGGATTTGCACGATCTGCGGACAATGGCAAGACATGGCCGCCACCGGCCAATGGCGAATTCGGCGACAGCGAGCGCTATCCGGTCCTGAAGCTCGCCGCTCCTGAACCCGTCGCGGAGCCTTCGCCGGCGGCAATGGGCGACGCGATCCCCAGCGCCATCGTCGACGGCAATTACCTCTACGTCACCTACGTGGCGCCGCTCGGTCCAGGGCTCACATCGGACGGAAAGATCCGCATCGCCCGCGCGCAGCTGGGCGGAGGCGGCCAAGTGGTCTTCTCGAAATGGAACAACGGCGCATTCAGCACTCCGGGGATAGGAGGAGCCGACAGCGGTTTTCTTCCCGCCGGTGGCTGTGTTGGTTCGCAGGCGATGCCGTCGATCTACTACTTCGACCCGCTCAACATCTTCCTGCTGACCTTCGTTTGCCGTTCCTTGCCCCAAGCGCAGGCCGCGTGGTATTTCTCGACCGCGACCAGCCTCGATCTACAGGATTGGACCGTTCCGCAGCTGATCGGCAATTCACAGTTCGCACTGATCGATCCGTGCCCCGGTCAGGCCGGTAATGGGATGTCGTTCGACGGTTGGTACCCCTCGCTCATGTCCCCCGGCGCCGCAACGGGCCACATTGCGCAATCGGGCTACGCGTTCCTTCTGAACGGGTGCGACACGGGCAAGCGCACGTTCGTGGCGCGGACCTTCGCAATCAGCGTCGGGCCGAGCGCGCCGAACGTCGATCAGCAGGGCCTCACCGGTTCATGGTACCAGCCGGCTACCAGCGGCCAGGGCATGGAGATCGAGATCTTCCCGGACCTCGTCGCGCCGGGCACCGGGTTCTTGCAGGGTGGCTGGTTCACTTTCGACAATACGGCTAGCGGCGGCGCCGATCATACCCGTTGGTATACGTTCGGCGGCAACGTGCGGGCGGGCGATTCGGCCGCGGTCCTTTCCCTCTATCAGAATGTCGGCGGCAACTTCGATGCGCTCCCCGGCACCTCTAGCGTGCAGGTAGGCAATGTGGGGATTAGCTTCAGCGACTGCATGACAGGGCAGTTGAACTACACGTTCACCGATGGCTCCGGTCGCAACGGCATGGTGCCACTGACACGTCTCACTCCCAATGTCAGCTGTGCGCAGGCCGGTAGCATCGGTGCCAGCGGCGACTTCGGTCTGTCGGGAAACTGGTTCGACCCGACGAAGCCGGGGCAGGGCTTCATAATCGAGCTCAATCCCCTCGCCAAGGTATTGTTTTTCGCCTGGTACACCTACGCGGTCGATGGGCAAGCGCTTGGAGTGGCTGGCCAGCGCTGGTATACCGGGCAGGCGAACTACGTTCCCGGCGGGCGCTCGATTCCACTGTCCCTTTATGAGACCACCGGCGGCCTTTTCAACAGCGTGGCACCGGCGCCGACGACGGCCCAGGTCGGCACGGGAACACTGACTTTCAGCAGTTGCGATGCGGCAACGCTATCGTTCTCGTTCGTCGCCGGATCCAACGCTGGGCAGAGCGGGAGCATCGGCCTCGCACGGGTGGGACCGGCACCCGCGAGTTGCATTTTCTAGCTTGGCAAGTGGCTGCCCCGACAGCACCGCGTCACAGGAGGTTCGCTGGAGACGAAAACGGCCGAGTTGCATCCACGACAAACATCACGAGCGCGTGCAAGTCGGTCGAGCCGCGCTGGATACCTGCATCGGCATGTCGGCGCCCGCCCCCGCTTCCGCTCGACCAGCCGCGACGCGCATCACGCCATGCGGACCACGGACGCTTTGCTCCCCGCTCAGCACAAAAAACGCCTCCGATCCCGGATGCGTATGAACAGGGGTGATGCTGCCCGCGGAGCCGCTTGCTTCGTTGCTGCTCCCTCGCTCCGGGGCCGGGTGCGTCAGCAACCGGGCGGCCGGAGTGCTAACAGCGCATGCGGGGGAAAGCCCTCCGGCATGGCCGGGCCAATTGGCTGCGCATGTTGGCCGGCGCCCAGGACTCCTGCGACCGGGGCAGTGAAATTGCCGTGGCACAATGGCCGATCGATTTCCCCGTGCAGCGAGGATTGCCATGATTACCCTTTATCATCGCCCCAAGACGCGCTCATCACGCATCATCTTCCTGCTCGAGGAACTCGAAGCGCCCTATCAGATCAAGCTGGTAACGACGAGATTGCGGGATGGCACCGGCGCCGCCGACCCGGCCAATCCCCATCCCCATGGCAAGGTTCCCGCAATTTCTGACGACGGCGCCATCGTGTTCGAGTCGCCTGCGATCGCGCTCTACTTGACGGACAGGTTCCCGAAAAACCGCCTCGGGCCAGTCGTCGGCGAGCCTGACCGCGGAGCCTATCTTTCGTGGCTGTGCTACTACACCGCGGTGCTGGAGCCTGCATTCATGTCCAAGTTCATGAAGGTCGAGGTTCCCCGTGGCACGGCGGGTTGGGTTCCGGTGGAAGAAGCGATGGCCGTAATAGTCAAAGCGCTCTCCCCGGGCCCCTACCTCCTCGGCGAGCGATTCAGCGCCGCGGACATCCTCTACGGTACGACGTTCGCCATGTTCGGGCAGAACCCGGTGATGCCGAAATCCGCCGTCGTTGACGAGTACGCACGGCGTATTGTCGCGCGGCCTGCCTGCGGGCGGTCGCTGTCACGGGACAACGGCTGATGCCCGCGACTGCGCCGGCCCGCTCCGCTATCTTCTGTAGTCGCGAAATCCGGCGGCGCGAGCGAGGTCGGCCTTGACGTCCTCGCGGCTGCGCTCGTAGACGATCTCGCGCCCCTTGGCGTTACCGACGTAGGCCGAGCCGTTGCGCGTCGGCATCAAGTCGCAGCGCACGTTGTGCACGCCTTCCCCGAGCACGACCTGGATCACGTCCAGACGTTTGTTCAGCACGACGACTTCGAGCGTCTGACCGCTGCTGGTGACCCGTACCTGAATTTTTTCATCGTTCATGTGGCAATCCATTCTGTTAGAGCGGCCGCGCGGCCCGTGCCGCGACCGCACGGGGGGCGCGCCCCCGTACGCTTGGCCGTTCGGTGGGTTCCTACGTCACCGTCGCGACCGGATCGCAGCCCCAACAGGGCGCGGGCACCGGAGAAGTAGTGTACCGACTTGGGGCCGCTCGTGGCGCCGAAGTCGGGACTGTCGCGACCGATCGCTCGATTGACGACAGCGAAGGCGATCGGCGCCAGCCCGTCGGCAAGACTGCCCATGCCGCGAGCGACCAGACCCTCTGCGCGCGCCACGCCGGCCGCCAATCTGCGGCATCGGGTTCACCCCGATGCAGCCCGGGCCAGATTGGCAAGCAGCGTTGTCAACGCGTTCACGTTCGCGGTTGTGTCCGGGCCGAGGCGATGCCGCCGGGCAAGCCAGCCCGGATCATTGTAAGTAAGCCAGACCTTTCCGTCAGAGTCCTGCCAGGCCAGAACCTTCAAGGGCAAGTCGATGCCCATCGTCCGCCTGGATTGCATCAACGGCGTGCCCGCCTTCGGATTGCCGAAGATCAAGACCTCCGTCGGCCGCAGCGGCATCGCCACCGATGCCGCACCCGCCGCGTGGTCGATCCGCGCAAAGACGGTGATCGTTTTAGCCTTGAGTTCGGCCTCGAGCCGGTCGAGAGATTCCTTGACCGAATACTTGCTTGCGACGCTGACCAGTCCATCTTCAGACATTGTGGATGCCTCCGCGTTAGCTGGGGCCAGGGCGACGGCGACCGCCGCCAAGCACTTGAGCACGTTCCTGCGCTCAATCATCTGCGCCCTCTCTCGCATCAATGCGCTGCTGGTGTGACCCCAGCAAGGAATGCTATCGTCAAAAATCGATCGCTTTGCGGTGCCATGCGCTCCGGTCGGCCGTTGCTGCGCGCGCACGAAAGCGCATCATCGTTACCATGCCACTCCTTGGAGGCCACCATGCCTGAAGCAAAGAAAGCGCGCATCGTCGGTTTCAATCATATCGCTCTCGAGGTTGGCGACATCGAAGCGGCTCTGGATTTCTACGGACGCCTGTTTGCCTTCGAGCTTCGAAGCAAGAGCGATTCGATGGCTTTCATCGATCTGGGAGACCAGTTCCTGGCACTGCAGAAGGGCCGAACGCAGGCGGCCGACGACGGGCGGCATTTCGGGCTTGTGGTCGATAGCAAGGAGACGGCTCGCCAAGCGCTAATTGACGCCGGCGTCGAGACCGTGCCTGGTCCGTTTCTCGACTTTCTCGACCCCTGGGGCAACCGCATAGAGATCGTGGGCTACGACAACATTCAGTTCACCAAGGCGCCGCATGTGCTGCGCGGCATGGGGCTCGCGCACCTGTCGAAGAAGGATAGCGCGATCAAGGAGCTGGCGGACAAGGGCATGGCGCCGGAATAGACGGCCGCCGACGCGGATCGGGACTTGCGACTCAAGCGCCCGGTCAGGGCCGCGCTGTCGTCCTCTGGAAGGGTGCAGCTCGCCGGCGCTAGGTACGGCCCAAGCGCCTGCGCAGCAGCACGAGCGACACAGCGGCGAGCAAGGTCGCCAGCGTGAAGAGCCCCCAGCGGTCGAGGGTCGGGATCGAGGCGGTGAACGGCCCGCCGTTATTGAAGCTGAAATTCGTTCCCGTGGCACTCGCGCACAGGAAACTGAAGGAACTTGTGGTCGCGCCGAAGGCCTCGGGCCTCAGCGTATAGGTGACGGTGTACGGGAACGGCGTCGAGGCGTAGGGTGCCGGCCCCCCCCACCACGACCCCTGTGCCGGTAGCCGTTCCGAACGGCGCCGCGCCGCTTTGGATCACTGTGGATCCTGCCGTGCCCACGATAAGAACTTTTGTCGTCGCAGACGGCAAGTTCCAGCTGTAAGTCAGTCCCGGACCGAGCGTGAAGTCGGTGTTCGAGCATGCAATCGAACTCGGAGCGCCGGCAAAGGTGATGTTGTAAGACTGCGCCGCAGCGACGCCGCCGAACAGCGCCAACGCCAGCGCCATGCCAGCCACTGCGAAGTGCAAGGCCCTTGTTCTCATTCTCGATCTCCCCTCAATCGGTGCAGTCGCCAGCTTCCGAGCGCCGCTGGCTTCCCCAACTGCGCCTATACGATACGCCCAGAGGCGGACGCCGGTCGAGCGAAAGGCAGGAGTTGCCAGCTCGCAACGCACCCGGTTCGTGGCCATGGACCGGCCGCCGTCGCTCCCAATCCGCCCCGCTTTGCCGCCGCTTGCACCTTAGACCGCGCGGTCTGCAAGGTCAACGGCGGCGCACGTCATGGCCGCCCCCGACCCGATCGGTGCCGGAGGACGCATCATCCGGCCCCGCTTCGTCCTTTCCTCGCCACTTCCGGCGGGGAGTGTGCCGGTGTACGCGACTGCCCGATACAGCCTAGAATAGCCGGCGATCCTGCAATCCTTGGTGAGCCGGCCCCGCCACGGCGGGCCCGGCGCGGTTTCGGGCGCGCCCCGCGGCGATGCGACGGCTCTCGACAGAGGAAGCGCAATGAAGATGGTGCTCGGCTGCGTTCTGCTCGTTGTCTTGTCCGGCTGCATACCCATCGGCGTCCAGGGCCGGACGAGCGCCATCGCCGTGCCGGGCGCGGCATCCGCGTGCGCGGCAGCAGACGCGGCGATTTGCCTCAGCGTCTGACGCCCGGCATCGATTGCTGCGCCATGCGGGCGAAGTCGCCCATCACGCGCTGCATCGAATCGAACGCGGACCCTCCCGACGACATCACGCCCTGCATGGCCTTGACCAGGTTCTGTGTCTGGCCCAGGTCGGGCATCATGGCAAGCGCCGCCTTCGCCTCCTTGGCACCGGGCATGTAGCCCATCTGCTGCTCCATGAGCGTGAACAGGCGCTTCTGGATTTCGACGATCATGTCGAACATCTGGCCCCAGTACTGCATGGCCTTCTCGACCGCCTCCTGCGTGACCGCCTGACCGGCTGCCATCAGCGACTGCGGGTCGCTTGCCTCCGCGGCGTGCCGGACCGCTTTTTTCTGCATCGAGCGCGCTTCCTCCTCACCCTCGTACTGCAGCTTGCGCAGTTTCGCCGCGCTCTCGATCGAGGCGTTGATCACATCGAGCGCCATCCTGGCGTTGGCGCGATAGAGCTCGAATGCCTGCTGGGGCGTGAGTATCTTCGCCATCTTCGAAAGGTCTCCGAGGTTCGCGCCTGGAGACAGGGCCGGTCCGCGCGGGGGTGACGTGGCAGCGCCAGCGCGGCGCGGCTTGGCCCGGCGGCTTGCGGCCGGCTTGGACTTCGATGCTGATTTTCCAGCCATGATCATGGCTCCTTTCGAGGTCGATCAACGAGTAGCGTCTATTCGACCCTTTCAGCGGTCGATCGTCAACACCGCGGCGCCCTCGATGCGGCCCGCGCGCAGGTCGGCGAGCGCCGAATTCGCGGACTCCAGGGGATAGGCCCGGGCATGGATCGAGAGCGGAATCGATGCGGCCAGAGCCAGGAACTCTGTAGCGTCGCGGCGGGTGAGATTGGCGACTGAACGCACGCAGCGCTCGCCCCACAGCAGGCGATACGGAAAGGCCGGTATGTCGCTCATGTGAATTCCCGCGCAGACCACCGTGCCACCGCGCACGACCGACTCGAGTGCGGTGGGCACCAGGGCGCCCACGGGCGCGAAGATCAGCGCGGCATCGAGCCCATCCGGCGCGGCCTGGTCGCTGCCACCTGCCCACACCGCCCCCAGCTGCCGCGCCAACGCCTGTCCGGCCGCATCGCCGGGGCGACTGAACGCATACACCTGCCGACCGTGCGCAATAGCCATCTGCGCAACCAGGTGCCCTGCCGCACCAAAGCCGTAGATGCCGAGCCGGCGCGCATCGCCTGCCATGCGGTAGGCACGGTATCCGATCAGCCCGGCGCACAAGAGTGGCGCCGCCGCGACGTCCCCATAGAAATCGGGCAGCGCAAAACAGAACCTTGCGTCGGCGACAACGTAGTCCGCGTAGCCGCCGTCAATCTGGTAACCGGTGAAGCGCGCCTCCGCGCAGAGATTCTCGCGCCCGCTGGCGCAGAACGCGCAGTGCCCGCAGGCCGCGCCAAGCCAGGGGACTCCGACGCGCGCGCCGACGACGTGTTGCGTGACCCCGTCCCCGCAGGCAACAACCTCGCCGACGATCTCGTGCCCGGGAACGATCGGCAGCGTCGGGTCAGGCAGTTCGCCGTCGATCAGATGCAGATCGGTACGGCACACGCCGCACGCCCGCACGGCGATGAGCACCTGCCCCGCCCCCGGCAGCGGTCTTGGCCGCACCTCCAGATGCAGCGGCTGCCCCGGTGCATCGAGCACCATCGCGCGCGCGCCTGAGCGGCTCGCCGAAACAGCGGACTCAGCGCGCATCGACAAACTGCTCCAGCGCATCGGCGACCCGGGCGACGGTCACGATCTCAATGCCGTCGATGCCCTGCTTGGGACGGTTGCCATGGGGGATGATGGCGCGCCGGAAGCCGAGCTTGGCCGCCTCGCGCAAGCGTTCCTGGCCGCGTTGGACCGGGCGGATTTCCCCCGCCAGCCCGACCTCGCCAAATACAAGAGATTTATTCGATAAAGCTATGTTTTTAAAAGATGAGTATACGGCCGCAAGGACCGCCAGGTCAGCTGCGGGCTCGCCGATCCGCACGCCGCCCACGGCGTTGACGAAGACATCGAGCTGGCCTGTTTCCACGCCCCCATGGCGATGCAGCACGGCGAGCAGCAGGGCCAGCCGTTGCGGGTCGAGACCCACGGCGAGCCGGCGGGCGAGACCGCCCTGCGCCGGATCGACGAGCGCCTGCACCTCGACCAGCAGCGGCCGCGAGCCCTCCATGGTCGCGAGGATGCAGCTTCCCGGAACCGCCGTCGCGTGCTGCGACAGGAACAGCGCCGACGGATTGGAGACGCCCTTCAGCCCGCGCTCGGTCATGGCAAACACGCCGAGTTCGTTGGCCGCGCCGAAGCGGTTCTTGATTGCGCGCACCAGCCGGAAGCTGGAGTGCGTATCCCCCTCGAAATAGAGCACGGTGTCGACGATGTGCTCGAGCACGCGCGGACCGGCAATGGCCCCTTCCTTGGTCACATGGCCGACGAGGATGACGGTGATCCCGCTTTGCTTGGCGAAGCGCGTGAGTTGCGCCGCACATTCGCGCACCTGGGCGACGCTGCCCGGCGCGGACTCCAGCGCCTCGGTGTACACGGTCTGGATCGAGTCGACCACCACGACCTCGGGCGCCTGCGTGCGCATCGCCGCGATGATTGCCTCGAGCTGAACCTCGGCCAACAGTTCGACCGGAGCGTTGACGAGCCCCAGGCGCTGCGCTCGCATCGCGATCTGCTCGGCCGATTCCTCCCCGGTCACGTACAGCGCGCGCTGCCGGCCGCCCACCGCAGCCATCGCCTGGAGCAGAAGCGTCGACTTGCCGATGCCCGGGTCACCCCCGAGCAGGACCACCGCGCCGGCCACCAGTCCGCCGCCGAGCACGCGATCGAACTCCTCCACCCCGGTGCGCGAGCGCGAATCGACCCGCGCCTCGACCGAAGAGAGCGCGCGCACCTCGCCGACCGCGCCGGCGACGGCATGAAAGCGTGTCGCGGCGGGCACCGCAACGGCTTCCACCAACGTGTTCCAAGCCCCGCAATGCGGGCATTGGCCCTGCCACTTGCTGCTCCGGCCGCCGCACTCGGTGCAGGCGTAGGCGGTTTTTGCCTTGGCCATGCGCCTGGCTAGGTCAGGCAAGCTCGTCCGGATGCACGACGGCGGTGCCAAGCTTGCCGACGACCACCCCGGCCGCGAGATTGGCGATGCGCACCGCGGTCGCGAGATCGGCATGGGCGCCGAGCAGTGCGCCGAGGGTCGCGATGACGGTGTCGCCGGCGCCGGAGACATCGTAGACCTCGCGCGCCTGCGCCGGAAAAGTCACCGCGCCGGCATCGGTGTAGAGCGACATGCCTTCCTCGGAACGGGTGATCAGCAGGGCCTCGAGCGCGAGCTCGGCGCGCAGCTGCTGCGCCTTGCTGGCCAGCTCGGCTTCGGTCCGCCAGCGTCCCGCGACCTCGCGAAACTCGGTGCGGTTGGGGGTGAGCAAGGTCGCGCCGCGGTAGCGTCGGTAATCCTCGCCCTTGGGGTCGACCAGCACCGGCGCGCCGCGGTTCCTCGCCCGCTCGATCATGCGCTCGATGTGCGCCAGCCCGCCTTTGCCGTAGTCCGACAGCACGACCGCATCGAAATCCGGCAAGGCGCGCTCGTAGTCGGCGAGCTTGCTCGCCAGGATCTCGTGCGAAGGCATGGTCTCGAAGTCGATGCGCAGCAGTTGCTGCTGCCGTCCGATCACGCGCAGCTTGACCGTTGTCTGCACCGCGGGGTCGCGATGAAACGAGGTGCGTACGCCCTCGCCGGCAAGCAGCGTCTCGAGCATCCGCCCGGCCTCGTCGTCGCCGACGACGCTGATCAGCGTGACCTGGGCGCCGAGCGCCGCCGCGTTGCGCGCGACGTTCGCCGCCCCGCCCGGGCGCTCTTCATTGCGGGCGATCTTCACCACCGGTACCGGCGCTTCCGGGGAGATGCGCTCGACATCGCCGAACCAGTAGCGGTCGAGCATGACGTCGCCGACGACGAGCAGGCGCGTGCGGGCGACCAGATCGCGGTACGCGGCGAAGGTTTTTTGCACGGCGCTCACGAGCGGCCGATGCCGAAATACTCGAGTCCGGCGGCGCGCGCGAGCACCGGATCGTACAGGTTGCGGCCGTCGAAGATAAGCGGCTGCCGCAACCGGCGCCTGAGTTCGGCAAAATCCGGGCTGCGGAATTCCTGCCACTCGGTGACCACCACCAGCGCATCGGCGCCGGCGACCGCGTCGAGCGGCGAGGCGGCATACGAGAGGCCGGAATGCGCTCCGAAGACCCGTCGCGCCGCTTCCATCGCCACCGGATCATACGCCACGACCGCCGCGCCGCGACTGAGGAAACCGGCGACGATCGTCCGCGACGGCGCCTCGCGCATATCGTCGGTGTTGGGCTTGAAGGCAAGACCCCACAGCGCGATTTTCCGGTCGGCGAGATCGGCGCCAAGGCGCGCCGCGACTTTCTCGACCAGGCGCAGCTTCTGCGCCTCGTTGACGCTTTCGACGGCGGCCAGAATCGTCAGCGGCCGCCCGTGCTGTTGCGCGGTGGCCTGCAGCGCCCGGATATCCTTCGGAAAGCAGGATCCGCCGTAACCCGCGCCGGGATACAGAAAGTGATAGCCGATGCGCGGATCCGAGCCGATGCCCTGGCGCACGTGCTCGATGTCGGCCCCGAGCGCGTCGGCGAGGTTGGCCAGCTCGTTCATGAACGAGATGCGCGTGGCGAGCATGGCGTTGGCCGCATACTTGGTGAGCTCGGCCGAGCGCGCGTCCATCACCAGCAGGCGCTCGTGGTTGCGCTGGAAGGGCGCATAGACTGCGCGCAACAGACCGATCGCGTGCTCGTCGTCGGCGCCGATCACCACCCGGTCGGGCTTCATGAAATCGTCGACCGCGGCGCCCTCCTTGAGAAATTCCGGATTCGAGACGACGGCGAACGGCAGCTGCACCCCGCGCGCGGCGAGCTCGGAGGCGATGGCTTCGCGCACCCGGTCGACGGTGCCCACCGGCACGGTCGACTTGTCGATGACGACCTTGAACTCGTTCATGCGCGCACCGATGCTGCGCGCGGCGGCGAGCACGTGCTGGATGTCGGCCGAGCCGTCGCTCTCCGGCGGCGTGCCGACGGCGATGAACTGCAGCGTGCCATGCCCAACCGCGGCATCGAGGTCGGTGCTGAAGCGCAACCGGCCCGCGGCGACGTTGCGCCGGATGATCTCCGGCAGCCCGGGCTCGTGGATCGGCACGCCACCGCCATTGAGCATGTCGATCTTGCCGCCGTCGACGTCGAAGCAGAGCACGTCGTTGCCGACCTCGGCAAGGCAGGCGCCGCTGACCAAGCCGACGTAGCCGCTGCCCATCACCGTTATGTTCATGTGCCCGCCTCGAGCGCTGCGCTGATCCGGGCGAGCTCCCCCGCCGGATCGGCGGCCTGGGTGATGGGCCGCCCGATGATGAGCAGGTCGGCACCGTTGGCAATCGCAGCCTGCGGGGTGACGATGCGCACCTGGTCGTCGGCGGCCGATCCGGCCGGGCGGATCCCGGGCGTGGCCAGCTTGAACCCGGCGCCCAGGGCGCGGCGCAGCAGCGGCGCCTCGACGGCGGAGCAGACTACCCCATCGAGCCCGCAGTCTGCGGCCAGGCGCGCAAGGCGCAGGGCGAGAGCCTCCGGCGCTTCCGCGAAGCCAATCTCGGCCACATCGGCCTCGCCAAGGCTGGTCAGCACCGTCACCGCGAGCAGCAACGGTCGCGGCTGTGCACGTTCGGCCGCAGTGTGCAGCACCGCATCCATCGCCGCCTTGAGCATCGCCCGGCCGCCGCTCGCGTGCACGTTGAGCATCCAAACGCCCAGCCGCGTCGCGGCGGCGCAGGCCCGCGCCACCGTGACCGGGATATCGTGAAACTTGAGATCGAGAAAGACGCGAAAACCACGCCCGGTGAGCTGCCGCACCAGCTCCGGCCCGGCGGCAACGAACAGTTCCTTGCCCACCTTGACCGCGCACGTCGCAGGGTCGAGCCGCTCGGCGAGCGCGAGCGCTCCCGCCGCATCGGCGAAGTCGAGCGCGACGATAAGCCTGGGCTGCGCCGCGGCAGGGTTAGGCGACATAGCCATCGGGAGTCTCCGTGCGGCGTGGTGTATAGGTTTCCCATTTGCCGCAGCCGGGACAGCGCCAGTGATACTGCTTGGCGCGAAACCCGCACTGCTCGCAGCGGTACATGCCCAGGCGCTTGATGTGCTGACCCACCAGGCCCTTGACGAGCTCCAGATCGTGCCGCCTCTCGGCGGGCGCAGCCATGAGCTGGGCCTCGAGCAGCTTGTCGAGTCCCAGCAGCGTCGGGTTGCGCGTGAGCTCGTCCTTGATGAGCGCGGCGGCGGCGTCGGCGCCCTCGTGGGCAAGCACCTGGCTGAAGAGCGCGTTGAGCAGATCCAGCGATGGGTATTGGTCTTCGAAGCTGCGCAGCACCCGGATGCCCTGCACGATGTCGCCGTTGCGGCGATAGGCGTCGGCCAGCCGATCCGCCACCAGGCCCAGGAACGCCGGGTTCTGGGACTCGATGCGCTGCCAGACCGCGGCCGCCACGTCGTAATGCCCCTGCTGCGCCTCAAGGTCGCCAAGCACGATCGTCGCGCGCGTGCACAGCTTGTATTCAGCCAGCGCCTGTTCGAGGTGGCCCCGCGCTTCGTCGAGCTGCGAGCGCAGCATGGCACCCTGCGCCAGTTCGCAGAAATAGTGCGCGATCTCCTTGAAATACGGCCGCTTGGCGAGCGCCTCCATGCGCTTGCTCACCGCGATGGCTTTCTGCCAGTCCTTTTCCTGCTCGAAGATCTGCAGCAGGAATCCCAGCGACTGCAGCTCGAACGGGCTGCCGTCGAGCCGGCTGAAGAGCTCTTCGGCGCGGTCGAGCAGTCCGGCACGATGGAAGTCCTGGGCCAACTCGAACACGGCGAGTTCGCGCTTCTCGGCAGGCAGGTCGTGGCGGTCGAGCAGGTTCTGGTGCATGCGGATCGCGCGATCGATCTCGCCTTGGCGGCGGAACAGGTTGCCCAGCGCGAAGTGCAGATCGATTGTCTGCGGATCGACCTTGACGACCTCGATGAACGATTCGATGGCTTTGTCCGGCTGCTCGTTGAGCAGGAAGTTGAGGCCGCGGAAGTAGGACAGCGGCAGTGCCCGCGATTCGCGCAGCAGGTGCTTGATGTCGATGCGCGCGGCAATCCAGCCGAGGGCGAAGAACAGGACGGTGAGCGGCAGCAGCCACCAAAGCTCGTTTTCCATGGCCGGCGAAAGCTGCCTCAGCCGCCGTCAACGGGACGCTGCGGCTGTGTGGCCGGTCCCCGGCGCTGTTCCCTGCGCAGCCGCGAGAGCTGCCGCTTCAGCCGCCCGACCCGGATGAGCCCGGCGACAAGACCCGCGACCAGGCCGATTGCAAACGCGATCAGAAGCAGGATGATCAGCGGCGCCTGCCAGGAGAACCACTGGTAGAAACGGACCGTCACCAGATCGGAATTCTGCAGCGACAGCAGCAGCAAGCCCACGAATACGACGATGCCGACCGTCCAGCGGGCGAACGCCATCACGGCCGGCCTCCGAGGTCAGCCATCAATTCTTCTTGAAGTCGACGCGCTCGCGCAATTCCTTGCCGGCCTTGAAGTGCGGGACGTGCTTTTCGGGCACCTGCACCCGCTCGCCGGACTTGGGATTGCGTCCGGTCCGCGGCGGCCGGTAGTTGAGCCCGAAGCTGCCGAAGCCGCGGATCTCGATCCTTTCGCCTTTGGCCAGACTCTCGGCCATGGCATCGAGGATCATCTTCACCGCGAGTTCGGCGTCTTTGGCTACCAATTGCGGGAACTGCGCCGCCAGGCGGTCGATCAGCTCCGACTTGGTCATCACGGGCTCGCTTACCCTTGATTCTTGTTGTCGAGCTTGGCCTTGAGCAGCGCGCCGAGGTTGGTTGTCCCGGCGCTGGCGCCGGAATTCTCCGCACTCATGCGCTGCATCGCCTCGGCTTCTTCGGCATGATCCTTGGCTTTGATCGACAGATTGATGGAGCGGTTCTTGCGATCGATGTTGATGATCATCGCCGTGACCGAATCGCCTTCCTTCAGGTGCGAGCGGATATCCTCGACCCGGTCGCGCGCCACTTCCGACGCGCGCAGGTAGCCTTCGACATCGCCGTCGAGCCCGATCACCGCACCCTTGCCATCGAGCGACTTGACCGTACCGGTGACGACGTTGCCCTTGTCGTGGGTCGCGACATAGTTCGAGAACGGGTCGCCATCGAGCTGCTTGATGCCGAGCGAGATGCGCTCGCGCTCGACGTCGATGGCCAGCACCACGGCTTCGACTTCCTGACCCTTGCGGTAGTCACGCACCGCGGCTTCGCCGGGCAGCGTCCATGACAGGTCGGACAAGTGGACCAGGCCATCGATCGCGCCCGGCAGGCCGATGAACACGCCGAAGTCGGTGATGGACTTGATCAGCCCCTTCACCTTGTCGCCCTTCTTGTGGTTCATGGCGAACTCCTCCCACGGATTGGGCATGCATTGCTTCATGCCGAGGGAGATGCGGCGACGCTCCTCGTCGATTTCCAGAATCATGACCTCGACCTCGTCGCCCAGCTGCACGACCTTGGTCGGGTGGATGTTCTTGTTCGTCCAGTCCATTTCCGAAACGTGAACGAGGCCTTCGATACCCTGCTCGATTTCGACGAAGGCGCCGTAATCGGTGATATTGGTGACCTTGCCGAACAGGCGCGTGCCCGTCGGATAGCGCCGTGACAGGCCGACCCAGGGGTCCTCGCCGAGCTGTTTCATGCCCAGCGACACGCGGTTTTTTTCCTGGTCGAACTTGAGTACCTTCGCGGTCACCTCGTCACCGACCGAGAGCACTTCCGACGGATGCTTGACCCGGCGCCATGCCAGATCGGTGATGTGCAGCAGGCCGTCGATGCCGCCCAGGTCGACGAACGCGCCGTAATCGGTGATGTTCTTGACCACGCCCTTGACGATGGCGCCCTCTTGCAGCGTCTTGAGCAGCTCCTCGCGCTCGGCGCCCAGGCTCGCCTCGAGCACGGCGCGCCGTGACACCACCACGTTGTTGCGCTTGCGATCGAGCTTGATGACCTTGAATTCGAGCGGCTTGCCCTCGAAGGGCGCGGTATCCTTGACCGGCCGGATGTCGACCAGGGAACCGGGCAGGAAGGCGCGGATGCCGTTGACCATCACGGTGAGGCCGCCCTTGACCTTGCCGGTAACCAGGCCCTGCACGACGTTGCCCTGCTCCATTGCGGCCTCGAGGTCGTGCCAGGCCTTGAGCCGCTTGGCTTTGTCGCGCGACAGCCGCGTCTCGCCGTAGCCGTCCTCGAGACTTTCGATCGCCACGGTGACGAAATCGCCGGGCTTGACCTCGACCTCGCCCTTGTCGTTCTTGAATTCCTCGATGGGGATGAAACTTTCCGACTTGAGACCGGCATTGACCACGACGATGTTGTAGTCGACGCGGGTCACTTCGGCCGTGATGAGCTCGCCCTGGCGCATCTCCTGGCGCGCGAGCGATTCCTCGAACAGCGCGGCAAAGTTTTCCGGCGCCTGGCCGGGTGGGTTGGTGGTGGCGGTTGCCATGAGTAGTGGTCGCTTTCCTATCGCTTCGTCCGCGCCACGGGCGTGGCGGCGGGTCGGTGGGTCGTTTCCATCGCGCGGCTGCGCCCTGTCATTTACTCCGCGCCGACGGCGTTGTCGTTGCTCAATGCCTCGTTGTCTCGATTCCCTGCTGCGGCAGACCTTTCGCTTCCAAGCTCGGCACCCGGCTAGGGCTTCCCCGCCGCCAGCGCACGGTACCGCTGCAACACAAACGCGATGCTGGCCGCGATCGACATCCCGGTCGTATCGAGGATGACCGCGTCTGCGGCGGCCCGAAGCGGTGCTGCCGCCCTCGTTCCATCGCGCGCATCCCGTTCCTGGATGTCGCGCAAAAGACTGGCAAGTGTAACGGAGTTTCCTTTTTCTATCAACTGCTTATACCGGCGCCTCGCCCGCTCCTCGGCGCTGGCCGTGACGTAGACCTTCAGGCTCGCATCCGGGAATACGACCGTTCCCATGTCGCGCCCGTCCGCCACCAGGCCCGGCGCGCGGCGCAACGCCCGCTGCCGCGCGAGCAGCGCCTGGCGAACGCGCGGGTGCACCGCAACCCGGGACGCGGCGGCGCTCACCGCCGGGGTCCGGATGGCCGTCGTCACATCTGCCCCGGCAAGCAGGATGCGCTCGGCTTCGAAGCGCAGCGGCAGCTCCGCGGCGGCCGCGGCGAGCCGCGGCTCGTCTTCGAGCGCGATTCCGGCCTCGAGGCCACGCAGCGCCACCAGGCGGTAGAGCGAGCCGCTGTCGAGGTAATGGAAGCCCAGGCCTTCGGCCACGCCCTGGGCAATGGTGCCCTTCCCCGACGCGGCCGGCCCGTCGACGGCGATGACCGGCGGCAGCGCATCGCTCATCGGGCCAGGGTGCGCAGCACGGCGAAGTAGTCCGGAAAGGTCTTGCGCACGCATTCCGGGTCGTTGATACGCACCGGCACGCCGCCGAGCGCGGCGAGGGCGAAGCACATCGCCATGCGATGGTCATCGTAGGTGTCGATGCTCGCCGGCAGGAGCCTGGGCGGCGGCGTGATCGACAGCCAGTCCGGGCCAGCGTCGACTTCGGCCCCCAGCTTGGCAAGCTCGGTGGCCATGGCGGCGATGCGATCGGTCTCCTTCACCCGCCAGCTGCCGATATGGCGCAGGGTGGATGTGCCGTCCGCGAACAGCGCAACCATGGCCGCGGTCATCGCCGCGTCGGGCATGCGATTGAAATCGGCGTCGATCGCGCGCAGCGGCCGCTGCCCTCTGGCCTCGATCCAGTCGGCTCCCCGCGTGATCACGCCGCCCATCGCGGCGAGCGTGTCGGCAAACCCCACGTCGCCCTGCAGGCTGTCCGTGCCCACGCCTTGCACCCGCACCGGGCCGCCGCCGATCACGCCGGCCGCCAGAAAGTACGACGCCGAGGACGCATCCCCTTCCACGCTGACCCGCCCCGGACTGCGGTAGCCCTCGGTGGCCGGCACCACCAGCCGGCCGGGGCCGTCCCACGCGACCGCGACGCCGAAGCGGGTCATCATGCTGCGCGTGAGCTCCACGTACGGTCGCGAAATGAGCTCGCCGGCGATCTCCACGCGGGTGCCGCCGCCGGCAAGGGGCAGGGCCATGAGCAGCGCACTGACAAACTGGCTCGAGGTCTCGCCGCGGATTTCCACCCGGGCGCCGCAATGCTCCCGCCCCGGGCCGATCGCGAGGGGCGGAAAGCCATCGCGGCCAAGGTAACGGATGTCCGCACCGAGCGTGCGCAGCGCGTCGACGAGATCGCCGATGGGGCGCTCGTGCATGCGCGCCACGCCGGCGAGCTCGTACTGGCCACCGCAAAGGGCCAGCGCCGCGGTCAACGGCCGGAACGCGGTGCCGGCGTTACCGAGAAAAAGCTGCGCGCGCTTGACCGTGAACGGGCCGCCGCTGCCGCGAACGGCAAAATCGCGCGCCTCACCCCGGCGCTCGATGCCCACGCCGAGGCTGCGCAGCGCGCCGAGCATGATCTCGACGTCGTCCGCAGCGAGCAGGCCCGCGACCTCGGTGGTCCCGCGCGCGAGCGCGCAGAGCAGCAGCGTGCGGTTGGAAATGCTCTTCGAGCCGGGCAGCCGCACCGTGCCCGCCATTCGGGCGACGGGCGCGAGATCGAGGTGGTTCATCGCGACCGCCGCGGCAGCGTAGCCTAGACTTCCTCGCCGCCGCTCGCGCGCTCGAGCCAGCCTTCGCGCGCGCTGCGCGCGCTCTCGAACAGGCGCAGCAACGCCTCGCCGTCGGCGGCAGCCAGCAGGGCATCGACGCGGCTTAGTTCCTGGCAATAGGAGGCGAGGTCGTGGCGCAGCGCGTCGCGATTGGCAAGACAGACGTCGCGCCACATCTCCGGCTGGCTGCTCGCCAGGCGCGTGAAGTCGCGCAACCCGCTGCCGGCAAAGGCGAAGCATTCCTCGGCGTCGGGCCGGGCCGCGAGCCCGGCCACCAGCGCGAATGCCAGCGCGTGGGGCAGGTGGCTCACCGCCGCGAAGATGGCGTCATGGCGCAGCGGGTCGAGGTGGCGCACCAGCGCGCCGCAGCGGGTCCAAAGGGCGCCCACCTGCGCCAGAGCGTCGGGCTCGGTCTCGGCGAGCGGCGTGAGCACGACCTGCTTGTCGCGGAACAGCGCCTCGAACGCCGCCGCCGCACCGGAGTGTTCGGTGCCGGCAATCGGGTGCCCCGGCACAAAGCGCGGCAGCGCGCCGCCGAGGTTTGCGCGCGCCGCGGCAATCACGTCCTGCTTCGTGCTGCCCGCGTCGGTCACCACGGTATGCGCTCCGAGCGCGGGCGCGATCGTGGCGAACAGCGAGGGCATCTGTCCGACCGGTGTGGCGAGCAATACCAGGTCGGCGTCGGCGAGCTCCGCCGTCCACGCCTCGGCGAGGGTGAACGCGCTGTCGATGATGCCTCGGCGCTGGGCGGCATCGAGGTTGCTGCGGCTGCGGCCGACGCCCACCACCCGTGTCGTCGCCGCGCAGCGCTTGAGCGCCAGGGCGAATGAGCCGCCGATCAGGCCGACGCCGACAACGACGAGCTTGCCGATCCGGGCCGGCGTCATCGGCCCAGCGCCGATCTGAGCGCGCCGATGAAGCGCCGGTTTTCCGCCGCCAGGCCGACGGTCACGCGCAGGTGCCGCGGGAGGCCGTAATTGGCCACCGGGCGCACGATCACGCCCTGTCGCAGCAGGCGCTCATAGACCTGCGCCCCGTCGCCGACTTCGATGAGCAGAAAGTTGCCGTGCGAAGGGACGTAGCCCACGCCCATGCGGTCGAGCGCGGCGGTGAGCTCGCGCAACCCGGCGCGGTTGAGCGCCGCGCTCTCGGCGACGTAATCGGCGTCGGCGAGCGCAGCGAGCGCCGCCGCCTGGGCGAGCGAATTGACGTTGAACGGCTGTCGCACGCGGTCGAGCAGCGCCGCCACCGCCGCGTCCATCAGGCCGTAGCCGATGCGCAGCCCGGCGAGCCCGTAGGCCTTGGAAAAGGTGCGCGACACGACCAGGTTGGGATATTCGCCCAGCCAGCTCAGGGCGGGCGAGCGCTGGCCCGCCTCGAGGTACTCGTCGTAGGCCTCGTCGAGCACCACCAGCACCTCGCGCGGCACGCCGGCGAGAAACGCCTTCACCTGCGCCGGCGGCAGCCACGTGCCAGTGGGGTTGTTCGGATTCGCCAGGAAAACGACCCGCGTGCGCGGCGTGATCGCGGCGCGCATGGCCACCAGGTCATGGCCGTAATCGCGCGCCGCAACCTCGATTCCCTTCGCGCCGCGCGCCTGCGTCGCCAGTGGATAGACGGCGAAGCCGTGCTGGGCGTAGACGGCCTCATCGCCCGGGCGGAGGAAGGCCTGCGCCGCCAGCTCCAGCACATCGTTCGAGCCGTTGCCGAGCACGATCTGCTCGCGGCCGAGGTGATAATGCGCGGCGAGGGCCGATTTCAGGCCGAAGGCGTTGCCGTCTGGATAGCGCGTGACGTCGGCGGCGGCCGCCGCGATCGCCGCGCGCGCGCTCGCGCTCGGCCCGCGCGGATTCTCGTTCGAGGCGAGCTTGATGATCGCCGCTTCGGCGAGCCCGTATTCGCGCGCCAGCTCGTCGATCGGCTTGCCCGGAACATACGGCGCGATGCCGCGCACGTATTCAGGCGCCTGGGCGGCGACCTGCGCCGCGGCGGCGATGGCGGCGCTCGCCGCCGCGGCGGATGGGTTCGACTTCATGCCACCGCGGCCGGATACGAACCCAGCAGCTTGAGAAACGGCGCCCTTTGGCGCAAATCGGCGAGCGCGGCGGCCACGGCCGGATCCTCCTGGTGGCCCTCGAGATCGACGAAGAACAGGTACTCCCACAGGCCGGTGCGCGCCGGTCGCGACTCGAGCCGCGACATGCTCACGCCATGCTGGGCGAAAGGCTCGAGCAGCGCGACCACGGCGCCCGGCTTGTTCTGCGCCGCCATGACCAGCGAGGTTTCATCCTTGCCCGACGGCGGCACGGCATGGCCCCCGAGCACCCAGAAGCGGGTCGTGTTGTTCGGCTCGTCCTCGATATGCGCGGCCACGATGTCCAGTCCGTAAATGGCGGCGGCGGCCTCGCCCGCGATCGCCGCCGCGCCGCGCTCGGCAGAGGCGAGTCGGGCCGCCTCCGCGTTGCTGGCGACGGCAACGCGGGCGGCCGAGGGCAGGTTGCGCGCAAGCCACTGCACGCACTGGGCGAGCGATTGCGCATGGGAGTACACCCGGGTGACCGCGTCCAGGGCAACGCCCTGGGCGAGCAGATTCTGCTGGATGCGCAGCTTGATCTCGCCGACGATGGTCAACGGCGTCTGGCACATCAGATCGAGCGTGTGGCCCACCGCGCCTTCGGTGGAGTTTTCGACCGGAACGATCGCATAATCCGTGCGCCCGGCTTCCGCGGCGCGGAACACCTCGTCGATCGAGGCGCAGGGCTCGGCGGCCACCGCGTCGCCGAAATGCCGCGTCACCGCGGCGTGACTGAAGGTGCCCGCCGGCCCGAGGTACGCAACCGAGAGCTTCTGCTCCAGCGCGAGGCAGGCGGACATGACCTCGCGAAACACGCGCCCGACCGCGGCATCGGACAGAGGCCCCGGATTGTCGACCTGGACGTGGCGCAGCACCTGCGCTTCGCGTTCGGGCCGATACGCCGGGCCGTTCTTGAGCGCGCCGATCGCCTGGGCGTGGCGCGCCCGCTCGGACACAAGCCGCAGCAGCTCGCGGTCGAGCGCGTCGATCGCGGCGCGGTGGCCGCTCAAATCCGCTTCGGTGCCCTTGTCGTCGTTGGCCATGAGTCGTCGCCGCGGCGCGCGGCGCAGGCGCCGCGCAGCGCTTTGGCGGGCTCGCCTCTCGCCCGCCCTATTCCCCGTTATCTTCCTCGGTTTCGACCACCCGCTCGAGCCCGGCGAGCTTCTCGCCTTCGCCCAGGTTGATCAGCGTGACGCCCTGTGTCGAGCGCCCCATCTCGCGGATCGACTTGACCTGGGTGCGAATGAGCACGCCGCCGGTGGAGATGAGCATGACCTCGTCGTCGGCGTGCACCAGCGCCGCGGCGACGACCTGCCCGTTGCGCCCGCTCTGCTGAATGGCGATCATGCCCTTGGTACCGCGGCCGTGGCGCGTGTATTCGACGATCGGCGTGCGCTTGCCGTAACCGTTTTCGGTCGCGGTCAGCACCGATTGCCGTTCGTCGACGGCGACGAGCATGCTGATCACGCGCTGTCCCTTCGCGAGCTGCATGCCACGCACGCCGTGCGCGCCGCGCCCCATCGGGCGCACGTCGGTTTCCTCGAAGCGCACCGCCTTGCCGGCGGAGCTGAACAGCATCACGTCGTGCTCGCCGTCGGTCAGCGCCGCACCCACCAGGAAATCGCCATCGTCGAGATCGACCGCGATGATTCCCGACGGTCGCGGCCGGGAGAATTCCGACAGCGGCGTCTTCTTCACCGTGCCGTGCGCGGTGGCCATGAACACGAACCGGTCGTCGACAAATTCCTTCACCGGCAGAATCGCGGTGATCTTCTCGTGCTCGAGCAGCGGCACCAGGTTGACGATCGGCTTGCCGCGCGAGATGCGGCTGCCCTGCGGCACGTTGTAGACCTTGAGCCAGTACACGCGACCGCGGTTGGAGAAGCAGAGGATGTAGTCGTGGGTGTTGGCGATGAACAGATGGTCGATGAAATCATCCTCTTTGGTCGCCGCCGCCTGCTTGCCGCGCCCGCCGCGACGCTGGGCGCGGTACTCGGCGACCGGCTGCGCCTTCATGTAGCCGCCGTGCGACAGCGTGACCACCATGTCCTCGGGTGCGATCAAGTCCTCGATCGACAGATCGATGCCCTGGGCGACGATCTCCGAGCGACGCTTGTCGCCGAAGGTTTCACGGATCGACTTCAACTCCTCGCCGACAACCGTCGTCACGCGCGCGGGCTTGGCCAGGACGTCGAGCAGGTCGACGATCTGGGCCATCACCTCCTTGTATTCGGCGGTGATCTTGTCCTGCTCGAGCCCGGTCAGCCGGGCGAGCCGCAGCTCGAGGATCGCCTGCGCCTGCGCATCGGAGAGGTTGTAGCCGCGCGGCTCGACGGCGTCCTGCCAGCCGAATTCCGGCGCCAGGCCCTCCGGACGCGCGGCCTCGGCGGCGGCACGGCGCAGCATGTCCTCGACCAGCGCCGAGCGCCAGCGCCGGGCCATCAGGCCGGCTTTGGCTTCGGCCGGCGTCGGCGCCGCCTTGATCAGGGCGATGATCTCGTCGACGTTGGACAGCGCCACGGCGAGCCCTTCGAGCACGTGCCCCCGCTCGCGCGCCCGCGCCAGCTCGTAGCGCGTCCGCCGCACCACGACCTCGCGCCGGTGCGTCAGGAAGTGCTCGAGAAACTGCTTCAGGTTGAGCAGCCGCGGCTGGCCATCGACCAGCGCCACCATGTTCATGCCGAAGCTGTCCTGCAGCTGGGTCAGCTTGAACAGGTTGTTGAGGATGATGTCGGCGATTTCGCCCCGGCGCAGCTCGATGACCACGCGCATGCCGGATTTGTCGGATTCGTCGCGCAGCTCGGCGATGCCGTCGAGCTTCTTGTCACGGACGAGCTCGCCGATGCGCCCGAGCAGCGTCGACTTGTTCACCTGGTAGGGAATCTCGTCGACGATGATCGCCTGGCGGTTGCCGCGCTCCAGATCCTCGATATGCGTGCGCGCCCGGATCACGACCCGGCCGCGGCCGGTGCGGTAGCCCTCGCGCACGCCCTCGGTGCCGAAGATGATGCCCGCGGTCGGAAAATCCGGCGCCGGCACATGCTCGATGAGTTCGTCGACGGTGATGTCCGGGTTGTCGAGCAGCGCCAGGCACCCGGTCACGATCTCCGACAGGTTGTGCGGCGGGATGTTGGTGGCCATGCCCACCGCGATGCCCGACGAGCCGTTGATGAGCAGGTTCGGGATCCGGGTCGGCAGGACGGTTGGCTCCTGCTCCTTGCCGTCGTAATTGGGCGCGAAATCGACCGTTTCCTTGTCGATGTCGGCCAGCATTTCGGCGGTGATCTTCTGCAGCCGGCATTCGGTGTAACGGTAGGCCGCCGGCGCGTCGCCGTCGACCGAGCCGAAGTTGCCCTGGCCGTCGATGAGCGGATAGCGCAGCGAGAACTCCTGCACCATGCGCACCAGCGCCTCGTAGGTCGCGCTGTCGCCGTGGGGGTGATACTTGCCGAGCACATCGCCGACGACCCGCGCACACTTGACATAGGGCCGGTTCCAGACCGTATTGGCCTCGTGCATGGCAAAAAGCACCCGGCGATGGACCGGTTTGAGGCCGTCGCGCACGTCCGGCAGGGCCCGCCCGACGATCACGCTCATGGCGTAATCGAGGTAGGAATGCCGCATTTCGGCTTCGAGGCTGACCGGGAGGGTTTCTTTGGCGAACTGCTCCATCAGGGAAGGTGCTCTTTATCGAATGAAAGAATGAAAAAGCGCCGCTGGCCCGGTCGCCTTGGCGTCGGGGCACAGAAGCACCTTGCAGCGCCCTTGGCCCTCGATAGGCGCGGCGAGCGGAAAATGATGCATTTTATCATGACCGTTGTATTCGCGCGACACTATGCAAGCTCTTGTTGCGGGAATCTTTGCAGCCGCAATAATCCCTATGCTATAGTCGAGCGCAAAGCGCGCTTGGCCGTCGGCCGCGTTCAGAGTAGCTGTTCCAGGTCAAAAGAAGCGGGTAAGCCACGATAACTTTAAGCAAAGGGGTGAAACTGATGAGACTTCGTCTGATTGCAACCATAGTGACCGGCGCGGCAGCAGCCACGCTATGGTCCGCGGCGTTTGGCCAGGCCAATCCCCAGAACAGCGGCTACGTCCTGTTCGGCTATGGCAAGCCCGATGCCAACATCTGGCACAGCGGCTCGTATGGTGGCACGAAGGGAGTGAATGACACGCTCTGCTGGAGAACCGGTTACTGGACTCCGGCGATGGCGATCGTGGAATGCGATCCCGACCTGGTGAAGAAGCCGCCACCGCCGCCGATGCAACCGGCGCCGCCGGCTCCGCCTCCGCCTCCGGCTCCGCCGCCTGCGCCCGGCCTGCAAAAGATCACGCTGGCCACCAAGGCGCTGTTCGATTTCGACAAGGCGGTGCTCAAGCCCGAAGGCAAGGCCGCGATCGACGCCGAGGTCATCTCCAAGCTCAAGGATGTGACCCAGCTCGAGCTCGTTCTGGTAACCGGCCATACCGACCCGATCGGCACGCAGGCATACAACCAGAAGCTGTCCGAGCGTCGTGCCGATGCCGTGCGCGACTATCTGGTGTCCAAGGGCGTCGCCAAGGACAAGATCGAGACTCTCGGCATGGGCAAGACGCAGCCGGTACCGGGCCTGGTCTGTCACCAGAAGGAACGCAAGGCGCTGATCGCATGCCTGGCGCCGGACCGTCGCGTCGAGGTCGAAGTGAAGGGCGAGATCGTCGTCAGGAAGTGAACGGCACGATCCTCATCTAGCGCAGAGCATCTCTCGCGCACTGCAAAAGCCCCGCCCTCGCGCGGGGCTTTTTTATACCGATGCCCATTGCCGTTGACCTTCGCCTCGACGCCCGCTGGATCGTTCCCATCGAGCCCGCCGGCCTGCTCGAGCAGCACACGCTGCTGGTCGACGACGGCCGCATCGTTGCGCTCGTGCCGACGGCGACCGCGGAGCGCGATTACACCGCGGCCGAAAGCGTCGCGCTTTCGACGCACGTGCTGCTTCCGGGCCTGGTCAACGCGCACACCCACGCGGCCATGACGCTTCTGCGCGGCATTGCCGACGACCTGGCGCTCAAGGACTGGCTCGAGCAGCACATCTGGCCGCGCGAGGCGCGCTTCCTGTCGCCCGAGTTCGTGCACGACGGCACGCTCATCGCCGCGGGCGAAATGCTGCTCGGCGGGGTGACCTGCTGTGCGGATCAGTATTTCTTTCCCGATGCGGCCGCGCGCGCGTATCGCCAGAGCGGTATGCGTGCCTTCCTCGGCCTGCCCGTGCTCGATTTCCCGACCCCGTATGCCGCGGATGCGCATGCCTATCTGCAGGCGGGACTGGCCGCGCGCGACAGCTGGAAACACGAGCCGAAGCTCGCGTTTGCCCTCGCGCCGCATGCGCCCTACACGGTTGCTGATTCGAGCTGGGAGAAGATCGTCGTCTATGCGCGCCAGCTCGATCTGCCCATCCAGACCCACGTGCAGGAGACACGCGCCGAACTCGAGCAGGGACTGGCCAGCCACGGCATGAGCCCCCTCGCCCGGCTCGATCGCCTCGGCGCGACCGGGTCGAATTTCATCGCCGTGCACGCGGTGCACCTGCTCGATTCCGATATCGAGCTCCTGGCCACGCAAGGCTGCCAGGTGGTGCATTGTCCGGCGTCGAACCTGAAGCTCGCGAGCGGCTTGGCGCCGGTGGTGCGGCTGCAGGCGGGCGGCATCAATGTCGCTTTGGGCAGCGACGGCGCGGCGAGCAACAATCGTCTCGACGTGCTGGCCGAAATGCGCCTCGCCTCGCTGGTGGCCAAAGTCGCGACCGGTGACGCGGCCGCGTTGCCTGCCGCAACCGCGCTGCGCATGGCCACGCTTGGCGGCGCGGCGGCGCTCGGCCTCGAGGCGCAGATCGGCTCGTTGCAACCCGGCAAGCAGGCCGACGCCATCGCCGTCAACCTCGCCGCGTTCCAGCATTCGCCCTGTTACGATCCGCTTTCGCACCTGGTGCACGTCACCGGACGCGACCAGGTCAGCGACGTGTGGATCGCCGGACAACGGCTGGTGAAGTCGGGCTCCCTCACCGCGCTCGACGCCTCCGACCTCGCCGCCCGCGCCCGGCTGTGGCAGCAGCGGCTGCAGGCCGGCTGAGGGCGGCGGTCTATACTCGGGCCATGGTGAACGTCGATCCGGCGGAGCTTGCGAAGTTCAGCACCCTGGCGCATCGCTGGTGGGATCCGACGAGCGAATTCAAGCCGCTGCACGATATCAATCCGCTGCGCCTGGATTACATCGTCGGCCGTGCTCACGGCCTGGCCGGCAAGACGGCGCTCGATGTCGGCTGCGGCGGCGGCATACTCGCCGAGGCGATGGCCGCTGCGGGAGCGGCGGTGACCGGCATCGACCTGTCCGACAAGGCGCTCGCGGTGGCGCAGCTGCATCGGCTCGAGTCCGGCGTCGAGGTCGACTACCGGCTGGTCTCCGCCGAAGCGCTGGCGACGCAGACGCCGGGCGCCTTCGACGTCGTCACCTGCATGGAGATACTCGAACACGTGCCGCAGCCGGCCTCGACGGTGGCCGCCTGCGCGACGCTCGCCAAGCCCGGCGGGCTGGTGGTGTTTGCAACCATCAACCGCAATCCGAAAGCGTATCTTTTCGCCGTGCTCGGCGCCGAATACGTGCTGCGACTGCTGCCGCGGGGCACGCACGACTACGCCCGCTTCATCAAGCCCGCCGAGCTCGCCGGCTTTGCCCGCAAGGCCGGACTCGAGGTCGATGATCTCACCGGCATGACGTACAACCCGCTGACACGCATCTACCGGCTCGAAGCGGACACCGCGGTCAACTACATTGCGACCTTTCGCCGCGGCCTCTAAGAGCGAGGCACCCGGCAGCCCGCGCGCGTTGCCCGTGCGCGCGGTGCTGTTCGATCTCGATGGCACGCTGGCCGACACCGCGGGCGACCTTGCCGCGGCGCTCAACCGCGTGCGCGCCGATCGCAACCTGGCGCCGCTGCCCGTTGCGGCCCTGCGCCCGCACGCCTCCGACGGCAGCCGGGGCCTGCTCGGCGCCGGCCTCGGCGTGACGCAAGACGATCCGCACTGGGAAACGCTCAAGGATGCCTTCCTCGCCTACTACGCGGCGGCGCTCGCGGTGCACACGCAGCTGTTCGCCGACGCCGAGCGGGTGCTCACCGAGATCGAGCGGCGGGGGCTTGCCTGGGGCATCGTCACCAACAAGGCGGAGCGCTTCGCCTTGCCGCTGCTCGAGCACCTCGCCCTGGCCTCGCGCGCCGATGTCATCGTCTGCGGCGACACCACCGCACAGACCAAGCCGCACCCGGCGCCGCTGCTGCACGCGGCGACCCGGCTCGGGCTCGGCCCGGTCGATTGTGTCTACGTCGGCGACGCCGAGCGCGACGTCGCCGCGGCGCGCGCCGCCGGCATGGCCGCGCTGGTTGCGCGCTACGGTTATATCGGCCCCGACATAACGCCCGAGGCATGGGGGCCGGACGGCTTCATCGCCTCGCTCCCGGCCGTGCTCGATTGGCTTCCCGCCGCTGGCGCTCAAGCCGGGCAGGCGCCGGCGTTGAGATAGAGCCACTGCTGCGGTTTGTCGTCACGCACCCCGGATACCCAGACCGGCTGGCTGCGCGTGAGCGGCTTGAGCACCGTCGCCCCGATGTCGTCGGGTATCGCCAAGGCGATGCCGTTGGCGCGCTCGACGTGATCGCCGTTGCGCAAGCCCATCATGCCCGCGAACCCGCTCTGATCGCGGACGATCAGGCCGCCCGGACCCGCCTGCAGCAGCGCCTTCCAGGCGTCGGGCGCGCCGATCATGCCCGAGAGGAGCTCGGCATTGAGGCGGATGACCTGTCCGGTAAAGCCTGCGGGTGCGGCGCACCTGGCGCCGTTCGCGCTCGCCGTGATTGCCAGCGGCGCTCGCGCCTTGTCCGCCTGCCCTGCGCTGCGCAACGCGATCTCGCGCCGCACGCCGCCTTCGACCAGCGTCACGCCACCGGGCTGCACCGACTCCAGACGCACGCCCGGCGCCGCGTCGCTGCCCGCGGCGATGAACAGCGCTCCGCGCGCGCCCGCCCGAAACAGCGCGTAGCCCTGGCCATCACGCTGCGCGAACACGCCGAGCAGACGCAACTCGCCGCCGGCCGCCGTCGGCTCGCTCGCCGTCACGCTCGGCGCCGCAGCGCCGAACAGGTGCGCTTCGGCAATATGCCGGGTCAGGTCGCCGTCCACAATTGGTGGGGCCAAGCTCACCGGGGCCGGACCGAACCAACGCCAGCCCCAGTGCGCGAGCACGAGCGCGAGCAGACCAAGCGCCAGCAGCAGGCAGCCCCCGGCTATGAATCTCCATCGCCACGGCGGGGCGGCGACAGGCGCGTATAATTCGGCTTCGCTCACGTTATCTCTGCCACGTTGAATCCGCAGCTTGCGCGGTTGCAACCGTATCCGTTCGAGCGGCTGCGAGCGCTCTTCGCCGGCGTCACACCGAACCCGGCGCAGCGGCCGATCAATCTCTCGCTCGGCGAGCCCAAACATCCCACGCCGGCGCTGCTGCTCGATGCGTTGGCAAGCGGCGCCAAGGGCCTCGCGAATTATCCCACAACCGCCGGCGCACCCCCGCTGCGCGAGGCGATCGCGCGCTGGCTCGAGCGTCGGCATGCGCTGCCTGCGCTCGATGCGTCGACGCAGGTGCTGCCGGTTCTGGGCAGCCGTGAAGCGCTGTTCGCATTCGCGCAGACCGTCATCGACTCGAGCCGCGTCGGCGCCACGGTGGTGGTGCCCAATCCGTTCTACCAGATCTACGAGGGCGCGGCGCTGCTCGCCGGCGCGACGCCCTATTGCGTCAACAGCCTCGCGGCCAACGACTACGCGCCGCAATGGGACGAGGTGCCGGAGACGATCTGGAACCGGACCCAGCTCGCGTATGTGTGCTCGCCCGACAACCCGACCGGACGGGTGATGCAGCTCGACGAATGGCGACGCCTGTTCGAACTGTCGGATCGTCATGGCTTCATCATCGCCGCCGACGAGTGCTATTCGGAAATCTACTTCGACGAAGCCCGTCCGCCGCTCGGCTCCCTGGCGGCCGCGCAGGCGCTCGGACGCGACGGCTTTCCGCGGCTGATCAGCTTCGGCAGCCTGTCCAAGCGCTCGAACGCGCCCGGCTTGCGTTCCGGCTACGTTGCCGGCGACGCGGCGTTGCTCAAGGCGTTCCTTCTCTACCGCACCTACCACGGCTCGGCGATGTCGCCAGCGGTCGCGAGCGCCAGCCTCGCCGCCTGGAACGACGAAGCGCACGTGCGGGCGAACCGGGCGCAATACGCACAGAAATTCTCGCTTCTCACCCCGCGCGTCGCGGCGGTATGTCCGACGCGGCAACCGGACGCGGCCTTCTATCTCTGGGCGCGGGTCGCCGACGACGACGCCGATTTCGCCCGTCGCCTGTACGCCGACAAAGCGCTGCAGGTTCTGCCCGGCAGTTACCTCGGGCGCGAGGCAGGCGGCGTCAACCCGGGCCGCGGCTACATCCGCATCGCGCTTGGTCGCCGATCGCGACGAGTGCGCCGAAGCGGTCGATCGCCTCGTCCGCTTCGCGCGCCGCGGCTAGCCTCCCCGCCGCCATCCCGCCCCCTGGCGGGCCGTTCTATCGCCTATGGGCGCGCCCTGTCGCGCAATCCGGGAGCGCACATGGCGGCGCGTACAATTCGCGCCATGACCCATGCCGGTGCAATGGCACACGACCGTTCCAGCGCCTGGTGGGCGCCCGTCTTCGCGGGGTTGCGCGGGGTTTCCTGGCTTTCGGTCGGCCTGATCGTGGCCATCAACACCGGCGTGGCCGCCATCCTCTACATCGAAGAGACGCGCGCCTTCTGGCACCCGCTCATCACCGCCCAATGCTGCGGCCTGTCGATCGCCTACGCCGTCAACGCCGCCGCCCCCTGGGACAAGCCGCACCCGGTGTGGCGCCTGGTGGGCGCGGTCGTCGTCGGAAGCGCCATCGGGCTCATCCTGGTTTTCGCGATCAAGGGCTACCTGATCGGCGACGAACACTACCGCCTCGAGACCGGGTTGATCAACACGCATCAGCTCGCCGGCACTCTGATCGCGTCCTGCCTCATGGGCACGTTCGTGAGCCTGTTCTTCGTGCTCAAGTTCCAGGAAGCGCGGGCGCGCGCGCAGATGCTCAAGGCCGACGCCGACCGCAACATGCTGTCCAAGCAGGCGATCGAGGCCGAACTCAAGCTCATGCAGGCCCAGGTCGAGCCGCACTTCCTGTTCAACACCCTGGCATCGGTGCAATTCCTGACCGAGACCGATCCGCCGAGGGCGAACATGATGCTCGGTCACCTGCTCGCCTACCTGCGCGCCGCGCTGCCGCAGCTGCGCTCGGACAGCACCACGCTCGGCAAGGAAACCGACCTCGCGCAGGCCTACCTTTCGATCATGCAGATGCGCATGGGCTCGCGCCTGGCTTTCGTCATCGACCTGCCCGCGCACCTGCGGGAGCATCGGTTTCCGCCGATGCTGCTGATGTCGGTGGTGGAGAACGCCGTCAAGCACGGGCTCGAGCCGCTTGCCGAGGGCGGCACGATCAGGCTCGAAGCGCAGCGCAGCGGCAACCGCCTCGCCGTGGCCGTGGTCGACGATGGGCGCGGCCTGCGCGACAAGCTCGGCAACGGCGTGGGCCTGACCAACCTCCGCGAGCGCCTGGCCGCGCTCTACGCCTCGGGCGCGCGCTTCACGCTGGAGGAGGTTCAGCCGCACGGGGCGCGCGCGACGATCGAGATTCCCTTCGATGAGCCGGCGCCCTAGGCAGCCCACGGCGCTCATCGCCGAGGACGAGCCGATGCTCCGCGCCCAGTTGCGCGCGCGTCTGATGCAGGCCTGGCCGGAACTCGCCGTGGTCGCCGAGGCGGAGAACGGCGAGCAGGCGCTGGCGCTGCAGCGCGAGCTCGAGCCCGACATCGTCTTTCTCGATATTCGCATGCCGGTGAAGTCGGGACTGGAGGTGGCCGAGGCGCTCGCCGGTGCCTGTCATGTCGTGTTCGTCACCGCCTACGACGAGTATGCGGTGACGGCGTTCGAGCAGGGCGCGGTCGACTACGTGCTCAAGCCGCCGACCGCCGAGCGCGTCGCCAAGGTCGTCGCCCGCCTCAAGGAGCGCCTGGAGCGACCGCCCACCGACCTTGCCACCGTGCTGGCGCAGCTCGAGGCGCGCGAATCGGGCGGCGGGCTCAAGTGGATCAAGGCCTCGCTCGGAGCCTCGATGCGCCTGATACCGGTCGACGAGGTCCTCTACTTTCACGCCGAGGACAAGTACACCAAGGTCATCACCGCGGAGGGCGAGGCGCTGATCCGCAAGACGATCAAGGACCTGTTCGACGAGCTCGATGCGCAGCTGTTCTGGCAGATCCATCGCGGCACCATCGTCAACCTGCGGGCGATCGCGCGGGTGGATCGCGATTACCGTGACCAGCCGTTGATCATCCTCAAGACGCGCCCGGAGAAGCTCGTCGTCAGCCGCACCTTCGCCCATCTGTTCAAGGCGATGTAAGCCAGGCGGCGTGCCAGCCGCGCGCGGGGCGGGCCAGGGGCGGCGCGTGCAGCGCGCCCGCGCCGAGCAGGTAAAATGCGCCCTTTGCCTGCACGGCCGCAGCCCTCCGATGAGCAACCTGCAATCGACGATCGACGCCGCCTGGGAGCGGCGCAGCGAACTGTCGCCGCAATCGGCAGCCGCCGAGATCCGCGACGCCGTCGCTTGCGCGCTGGCCGAACTCGACTCCGGCCGCCTGCGCGTCGCGGCCAAGGTCGACGGAGAGTGGACCACGCAGCAGTGGCTCAAGAAGGCCGTGCTGCTGTCATTCCGGATTGCCGACAATGTCCCCCTCGGACTGGCGGCCGATGCGCCGTTCCGCTTCTACGACAAGGTGCCGACCAAGTTTGCCCGCTTCGACGCGACCGCCTTCGCCGCCGCCGGCGTGCGCGTCGTCCCACCCGCGGTGGTACGCCACGGTGCATACATCGGCCGCAACGTGGTGCTCATGCCCTCCTACGTCAACATCGGGGCCTATGTCGACGAGGGCACGATGGTCGATACCTGGGCGACGGTGGGCTCCTGCGCCCAGATCGGCAAGGGCGTCCACCTGTCGGGCGGAGTGGGCATCGGGGGGGTGCTTGAACCGCTGCAGGCCAACCCCACCATCATTGAGGACAACTGCTTCATCGGCGCCCGGTCCGAGGTGGTCGAAGGGGTGATCGTCGAGGAGAACTGCGTGCTGGGAATGGGTGTGTTCGTCGGCCAGAGCACCAAGATCTACGATCGGGCGAGCGGTCGGGTCGGCTACGGCCGCATCCCGGCGGGCTCGGTGGTCGTCGCCGGCAGCCTGCCCTCGAGCGAGGGCAACTGCCAGCTCTACTGCGCGGTGATCGTCAAGCAGGTCGACGCCAGGACCCGCGCCAAGACGAGCATCAACGAGCTGCTGCGCAGCTGACCCCCCATGTCGGTGTCGCTCAAGTCCGCCGAAGAGGTCGCCAAGATGCGCGTCGCCGGTGCGCTCGCCGCCGAGGTGCTCGACTACATCGCGCCGCACGTGACCGCCGGGGTGACCACCGGCAAGCTCGACTCGCTGTGCCACGCCTACATGGTCGAGGTGCAGCGAACCGTTCCGGCTCCGCTTCACTACGCGCCGCCCGGATATCAACCGTTTCCGGCATCGATCTGCACCTCGGTGAACCATGTCGTGTGTCACGGCATCCCCGGGGACAAGAAGCTCAAGATGGGGGATATCGTCAACATCGACATCACCGTCATCAAGGACGGCTTCCACGGCGACACCAGCCGCATGTTCTACGTCGGCGCGCCACCGATCCAGGCGCGGCGCCTGTGCGAAGTGACCTACGAGGCGATGTGGCGCGGCATCCGTGCGGTCAAGCCGGGGGCGCACCTGGGCGACATCGGGGCGACGATTCAGCGCCACGCCGAAGGCCACGGCTTCTCTGTGGTGCGCGAATTCTGCGGCCACGGCATCGGCCGCCAGTTTCATGAAGAGCCGCAGGTGCTCCACTACGGGCGCGCGGGCACCGGATTGAAGCTGCAGGCAGGCATGGTGTTCACCATCGAACCGATGATCAACGCCGGGCGCCCGGGCATCCGCTGCCTGGCCGATGGCTGGACGGTCGTCACCGCCGATCACAGCCTTTCGGCGCAATGGGAGCACACCGTGCTGGTCAGCGAATCCGGTTACGAGGTGCTCACGCTGTCGCCGGGCGCTCCGCCGCCGGCGCCGAGCTAGAGGCCGCATTGAGTACCGTGGTTGCTCCGGCCGCCGACCGCGCCGTCGACATGGCGGCCGCACCCTGGAAGCGCGAACTCGACGCCGGCCGGCGCGAGCTGGAGGCCGCCTATCGCGCGCAACGCCGGCCGCGGCGACTGCTTGCCGCGCAGGCGCGGCTGACCGACCGGGTCCTGCGCGGGCTCTGGACGGCGGTTGCTCCGCCACCGGGCCTGGCTCTGGTCGCCGTTGGCGGTTACGGGCGCGGCGAGCTGTTCCCGCATTCGGACGTCGACGTGGTGGTCCTCTTGCCGCAGCCGCTGAGCGCGACCGAGCCGGGCGGCGCATCGAGCATCGAGCGCTTCATCGGCCTGCTGTGGGACACCGGCCTGGAGATCGGGCACAGCGTGCGCACGGTCGACGAATGCGAAGCCGAAATGGAGGCCGACGCGGTCATCCGCACGAGCCTTCTCGAGCACCGCCTGCTGTGCGGGTCGCGTTCGCTCTACGCGCGCTTCGGGCACCGCTTCGAGGCCACGCTCGACGTCCGCGGCTTCTACGAGGCCAAGGCGCTGGAGCAGCAGCAGCGGCACCTGCGCTACCAGGACACCGCCTACAACCTCGAACCGAACCTCAAGGAGAGCCCGGGCGGGCGACGCGACCTGCAGACGATCCTGTGGATCGCGCGCGCCGCCGGCTTCGGCCACACCTGGCGCGACTTAGCCGCGCGCGGGCTGATCACCGCCGCCGAAGCGCGCGAACTGACGCGCAACGAAACGCTGATCGACGACCTGCGCATCCGGCTGCACTATCTCGCCCGCCGGCGCGAAGATCGCCTGGTATTCGACCTTCAGACCGCGCTGGCGCGCGAGCTTGGCCTTGCCGACACGCCGTCGCGGCGCGCCTCCGAGCAGCTGATGCAGCGTTACTACCGCGCGGCCAAATCGATCCGCCAGCTCAACGTCATCCTGTTGCAGAACCTGCACGCGCGGCTGTTCCCGGCGGAGGTCACGGTGCAGCCCATCGACGCCGATTTCCAGGCGGTCGACGAGCTGCTCGACCTCAAGGACGAGGAGCTGTTCGGCAAGCGGCCGGGAGCGATCCTCGACAGCTTTCTGACCCTGCAGCGGCATCCCGAACTCAAGGGCATGTCGGCACCGACGCTGCGCGCGCTCTGGCGCTACCGCAAGCGCGTCGACGCGGCGTTCCGCCGCGACCCGGACAATCGCGCCCGCTTTCTCGCCATCCTGCGCCAGGCGCACGGCGTGACCCACGAGCTCCGGCGCATGAACCAGTACGGAATCCTCGGCCGCTACATCCCCGCGTTCGGGCGCATCGTCGGCCAGATGCAGCACGACCTGTATCACGTCTACACCGTCGACGAGCATATCCTGATGGTGATTCGCAATCTGCGCCGATTCACCGAGGCGCAGCACGGCCACGAGTATCCGCTCTGCTCGCGCCTGATCGCCGACTTCGAGCGGCCCGAGGTGCTCTACGTCGCGGCCCTGTTTCACGACATCGCCAAGGGACGCGGCGGCAACCATTCACGCCTGGGAGCCGCCGACGCGCGGCGCTTCTGCCGCCTGCACGCCCTGGCCAAGGCGGATGCGAGCCTGGCGGGCTGGCTCGTCGCCGAGCACCTGACGATGTCGCTGACGGCGCAAAAGGAGGACATCAGCGATCCGGCGGTGGTCGCGGCGTTCGCAGCGAAGGTGCGCACGCCCAGGCGCCTGGCCGCGCTCTACCTGCTCACCGTCGCCGACATTCGCGGCACCAGCCCCCGCGTATGGAACGTCTGGAAGGCGAAACTGCTCGAGGACCTGTTTCACGCCACGCTGGCGCAGCTGACCGGCCGCGCCGCGACGCGAACCCTGGATGACAGCCTGGAAGCGCGCCGGATCGAGGCGGCGCGCCAGTTGCGCCTCTACGCCGTCCCCGACGGCGCCGAGCAGGCGCTGTGGCGAAAGCTCGACAGCGTCTATTTCCAGCGCCACAGCGCCGACGAGATCGCCTGGCATGCGCGCCAGCTCTACTTTCGCGTCGACGGCCAGGAGGCGGTGGTCCGGGCGCGCCTGTCGCGCTCCGGCGCAGGCCTGCAGGTGATGATCTACCTGCCCGACCAGAAGGAGCTCTTCGCGCGCATCTGCGGCTTCTTCGGCAAGGCGCGGCTGTCGATCCTGGACGCGAAGGTTCATACCACGCGCCACGGCTACGCGCTCGATACCTTCCTCGTGCACGATCCGGTCAGCGCGCATGCCGCGTACCGCGCCGTGATCAGCTACATCGAGTTCGAACTCAAGCAGCTGCTGGCCGCGCGCGCGGCCCTGGAGCCGCCGCCGATCGGCCGCATGAGCCGGCACCTGAAGCACTTTCCGCTCACGCCGGAGGTGCGGCTGTTTCCCGACGACAAGGGAACGCACTACATCCTGGAGATTGTCGCCGGCGACCGGCCCGGCCTGCTGGCCCGGATCGCGTATACGCTGGCGAAGGCGAACGTCAACGTCGCCAGCGCCAAGATCAACACCCTGGGCGAGCGCGCCGAGGACGTGTTCCTGCTCGACGGGGCGCGGCTGCACGACGAGGCGGCGCTGCTGCGCCTTGAGACCGCGCTCTACGAACAGCTGCAGCTGAGCTAGGCGCGTGCCCGTCGACCGGTCGGCTCGCCGCATCACTCGTCGATGAGCTCCGCGTCGGGAAACAGGACGTCGGTATAGCCGAGCAGGCGCAGGTCGCGCATGCGCATCGGGTAGAGGATGCCGTCGAGGTGGTCGCACTCGTGCTGGACGACCCGGGCGTGGAAGCCGGCGACCTCGCGCCGGATCGGGCGGCCATCCGGCTCGAAGCCGGTGTAGCGCAAACGGGTGAAGCGCGGCACCTGCCCGCGCAGGCCCGGCACCGACAGGCAGCCTTCCCACCCCTCCTCCATCTCGGTTGTCAGCGGCGTGAGCACCGGGTTGACGAGCTCGGTGTAGGGAACCGGTTCCTGATCGGGATAGCGCTCGTTGTGCTCGAAGCCGAAGATCACCACCCGCAAGCCGACGCCCACCTGCGGCGCGGCGAGTCCGGCGCCATGGGCGGCGAGCATCGTTTCGCGCAGGTCGGCGATGAGTTCCTTGAGCTCCGGCGTCCCGTAGCGCTCGACCGGTCGCGCGCGCTCGAGCAGGCGCGGGTCGCCCATCCTCAGGATCGGCCTGATCATCTCGCCTCCCCGCTCACGCGGCTTCTCCCTGCACGACGCGGTCGATGAGCAATTTGGCTTTGTCCATCGCGCTTTCGAGGATACCGGCGATGCGCTCGATGGAGATTTCCTGCGCGCTGTCGCCACGGCCCGCGGCATGGTTGACGATGACCGCGATCACGGCGTATTCGATGCCCAGCTCGCGCGCCAGCGCCGCCTCGGGCATGCCGGTCATGCCGACGATGGTGGCCCCGTCGCGTTCCATGCGGTCGATTTCCGCCGCGGTCTCGAGGCGCGGGCCCGATACGGCGCCGTAGACGCCGCCGTCGTGCAGCGTCACGCCGGCGGCGCGAGCCGCCACCAGGCAACGGCGGCGCAGCCCGGGGCTGTAGGGCTGGGTGAAATCGACGTGGACGACATTGCGATCCTCGCCATCGAAAAAGGTACAGTGGCGGCCGCTGGTGTAGTCGATGAGCTGGTCGGGCAACACGAGCTCGCCCGGAGCGCAGCCGTCGGCGATCGCGCCGACCGACGCCACGGCCAGGATCGTATCGACGCCGCGCTGCTTGAGCGCCCACAGGTTGGCGCGGTAGTTGACGCGATGCGGCGGGATGGTGTGGCCGTGGCCGTGGCGGGCGAGAAACACCACGTCCCTTCCGGCAATCTGGCCGAAGACCAGGGCCGATGACGGCTCGCCATACGGCGTGCGCACGACTTCGCGGTGGGCGACGGCAAGCGTTGACAGTCGGGTAAGCCCGCTGCCGCCGATGATGGCCAGCATGGAACGTTCTCTGCAGAGGACCGATGCGCGCGCCGTCCGTCGGCAAAACCGTGCGTTGATCCGGCGCGCCAGTTGTTACTTTGCTTGAGCTTGGTTATTCTTGTCAATTCATGACATTGTCACGGCGGGCCGGCGACCGCCGAAAAGCCGGCTGCCGGCCATACTGAGGGCCCATGTACCTCGACCGACTGTTCAAGCTGATGGCGGACAAACAGGCCTCCGACCTGTTCATCTCCTGTGGCGCGCCGATCAACATCAAGATCAACGGCATCGTCTCGCCCATCTCCACCCAGCCGATGGACGTCGAGACCGTCCGCCGCGTCGCCTACGAGCTGATGACCAAGGACCAGGCGCGCGAGTTCGAGAACGAGATGGAGATGAACCTCTCCTACCTCGATCGCAGCGTCGGCAACTTCCGCATAAACATCTTCCGCCAGCGCGGCACGATCTCCCTGTGTATCCGCTATGTGCGCAGCAACGTGCCGCCGTTCGAGGAGCTCAAGCTGCCGCCGGTGCTGCTCAACCTGGTGATGGAGAAGCGCGGCCTGGTGCTTATCGCCGGCGCAACCGGGTGCGGCAAGTCGACCACGCTCGCGGCGCTCATCGATTATCGCAACAGCAACAGGTCGGGCCACATCCTGACGCTCGAGGACCCCATCGAGTACCTGTTCGAGCACAAGCAGTCGATCGTCAACCAGCGCGAGATCGGGGTCGACACCCAGAACTACAACAAGGCGCTGGGCAACGCCCTGCGCGAGGCGCCCGACCTGATCATGATCGGCGAGGTGCGCGACCGCGAGACGATGCAGCAGGCGCTGCTGCACACGCTGACCGGCCACCTGTGCCTGTCGACGCTGCACGCCAACAACAGCTACCACGCCTTGTCGCGGATCATCAACATGTTCCCCTACGACGCGCGCTCCGGCCTGCTCTCCGACCTGTCGATCGGATTGCGCGCGATCATTTCCCAGCGCCTGGTGCGCAACAAGGAGGGCGATCAGCAGCCGGCGGTGGAGATCCTGCTCAACACCTCGCTCATCGCCGAATTGATCAAGAATGGTGAAATCACGCAGATCAAGGAGGCGATGGAGCAGAGCCTCTACCCGGGATCGCAGACTTTCGAGCAGGCGCTCTGCCGGCTCTACCTCGACGGCAATATCGCCTACGAAGAAGCGCTCGCCGGTTCCGACTCGCCGACCAACCTGGCCTGGCTGGTGAACCAGAACACGCCTTCCTCGCGCATGGACAGCGGCGAGATCGGCGAAGACGGCCGCCAGACCGGCGGCGGCGGCCTGGCCAAACTCGAGATCGATCCGGAATTTCTCAACCGCGACCAGTGACGGCGTAAGGCCGCATCCGGCCGCGACCACGATGGGGCCCAACGCCACGCTCGAGCTCGCCCGCGAGCTGATCGCGCGGCGGTCGCAGACGCCCGACGACGCCGGCTGCCAGGAGATCGTCAAGGCGCGGCTCGAGCCTCTGGGCTTTCGCTGCGAGACGCTGCGCTGCAACGGGGTGACCAACCTCTGGGCGCGGCGCGGCGAAGCGCGGCCGGCGGTGTGCCTTGCCGGTCACACCGACGTCGTGCCGCCCGGACCGCTCGACGCCTGGAGCTCCGACCCGTTCACGCCGACGATCCGCGACGGATCGCTCTACGGTCGCGGCGCCGCCGACATGAAGTCCTCGCTGGCCGCCTTCGTAGTCGCCACCGAAGACTTCGTCCACGCGCACCCGGCGCACCCCGGGTCGATTGCGCTGCTGCTCACCTCCGACGAGGAAGGGCCGGCCACCGACGGAACCGTGCGTGTAGTCGAGCGGCTCCAGGCGGCTGGCACCGAGCTCGACTATTGCATCGTCGGCGAACCCTCGTCGGTGGAGCAGCTCGGCGACACGATCAAGAACGGGCGCCGCGGCACGCTGTCGGGCACCCTGCGCGTGCGCGGCGTGCAGGGACACATCGCCTATCCCCACCTGGCCCGCAACCCGATCCACCTCGCCGCGCCGGTCATCGCCGAGCTCGCGGCGCTGCGCTGGGACGATGGCAACGAATACTTTCCGCCGACCTCGTGGCAGGCATCGAACATCCACGCCGGCACGGGGGCGACCAACGTCATCCCGGGCGTGCTCGAGCTCGCGTTCAACTTCCGCTACGCCACCGCAAGCACGCGCGAAAGCCTGCAGCAGCGCCTCGAATCCGTGCTGCAGCGGCACCGGCTCGATTACGAGCTCGTGTGGACCGGCGCGGGCGCACCGTATCTGACGCCGCGGGGCGTGCTCGTCCGCGTTGCCTCGGCGGTGATCGGCGAGGTCTGCGGCGTCGTCCCCGAGGTGTCCTGCAGCGGCGGCACGTCCGATGGCCGCTTCATCGCCGCGCTGTGCCGTGAAATCATCGAGCTCGGCCCGGTCAACGCCACCATCCACAAGCTCGATGAATGCGTCGCCATCGCCGAGCTCGAACCGCTGGCCGCCTTGTATCGTGGCATACTGGAGCGTCTGCTGCTCGGCCCGGCGCCCCGATGAGCACCCTCACCCAGGAACTGGAAACCCTCCGCGACTGGCTGCGCTACGCCGTGTCCCGCTTCGCCGCGACCGGGCTGTTTTTCGGGCATGGCACGACCAACGCCTACGACGAGGCGGCCTACCTGCTGCTGCACACGCTGCACCTGCCGCTGGATCGGCTCGAGCCATTCCTCGACGCCAAACTCACCCACGCCGAGCGCGAGGAAGCGCTCGACATCATCGCCCGCCGCGTCAACGAGCGCATGCCGGCCGCCTATCTCACGCGCGAGGCCTGGCTGGGCGAGCACCGTTTCTACGTCGACGAGCGCGTGCTCATCCCGCGTTCGTACATCGCCGAGCTCTTCGGCGACGGCCTGAGCACCTGGATTCCCGATCCGGCCCGCATCCGCACCGCGCTCGACCTGTGCACGGGCTCCGGCTGCCTCGCCATCCTGATGGCGCACCAGTTTCCCGACGCCGACGTCGATGCCGCCGACATCTCGTCGGACGCCCTGGCGGTCGCCTTGCGCAACGTCGCCGACCACGGCGTGCAGGGGAGAGTCAACCTGATTCGTTCCGACCTGCTGTCCAACCTCACCGAGAAGGCATACGACCTCATCGTCAGCAACCCGCCTTACGTCACGGCGCTGGCGATGGAGGAATTGCCGCCCGAGTACAGCCACGAGCCCCAGCTCGCGCTCGCCGGCGGCGAGGACGGCCTCGACGCGGTGCGCACGATCCTCGCGCGCGCCGCGGAGTTCTTGAGCCCCGAGGGTCTGCTCATCGTCGAAGTGGGAGCCAACCGCGATGCGACCGAGGCGGCGTTTCCGCGCCTGCCGTTCACCTGGGTCGCCACGCCCTCGTCCGAGGATTGCGTGTTTGTGCTGCGGCGCGAGGAGCTGCTTGCGGCGCAGCGCGCCGCAGCCTGAAGCCCCGCTGCGGGCCTACTCGGAATTGAGCCCGAAGAAGCTGCGGATCCGGCGCACGAGCTCGTTCGCGCGGGTGCCGGCGGCGCGCGCCCGCGCATCGGCGGAGAGCGAGGCGAGCGTCGCGTCGTTCGCCGCCTGCCGCGCCGCGACCGTCTTCGACATCGCGTCGGCCAGCTCCGGCCGGGCACGGATGACCGCTTCGAAGCCGCGCTTGTCGAGGCGGTAGCAAAGCGCATCCGTCTCGGCGGCGACGGTGGCGGTTCGCGCCTGGCCGGTGAGCAGGCCCATCTCGCCGAAGAACGCCGGGGCCGACAGTTTCGCCAGCCGATGCCGGCCCGGCGGCATCCCCGGTTCGGCATCGCGGAAAATGCCCACCTCGCCGCGGGCGAGGATAAAGAGCGAATCGGATGGCTCGCCCTGCTTGGTGGCGATGTCCCCGGGCGCGAAGGGCGTCGGAATGAGTTCCGTGGCGAGCGCCTGGGCTTCGGCTTCGGTGAGCGGTGCAAACAATTCCAGCGAATGCAGCAGGGCGCCCCGCGACTCGCGTTCATGGGCGAGCCTCGTCGCCTGCGTGCTGCGCGCCGAATTGAGGAACAGCTCCGAGCGCGAGATCGGAATCTCCATCCCCGCCCGGCCCAGCGCCGCGTAGATATGTACCCGTAAGCGCGAATCGGTCACCAGGTAGGTCTTGATGTCCGACAGCCAGTAGTAGACGACGTACTTGATGGCGCTGCCGTCGAAGCCGGCGCAGAGGCAATGCGGCTTGGGCTCGGCGGTGACAAAGGGAATCTCGACCCGCTCCAGCGCGGCGTTGACCACCGCCAGGACCTGGCCAGGGGTCCATTCGTAGCCGACCCCGAATTCGATCGTTCGCCGCCACGGGATGCGCAGGTCGCCGCGTCGCCCGAGCAGAGTGACGCGGTTCTTCATCAGATCGCCGTTGGGGATGACCAGGGTGACGTTGTTGACCGTGGCAAGGGCGGTGTAGCGCCAGCGAATGCTGACGATCTCCCCGGTCACGCCGTCGATCTCGATCCAGTCGCCGATGCGGCAGGTGTTGTCGACCTGCAGCGAAATGCCGCCGATCAGGTTGCCCAGGGTCGCCTGCGCCGCAAAGCCGATGATCGCGGCCAGGGTGGTGGCCGAGAACGTGATCGTGGTCAGGTTCACGCCCAGCGCGTCCATGCGGAACAGCGCATACACCACCAGCGCGACCGCGATGCTCACTTCGCCGAGAATGCGCGGCACGGCACGGCGCGCCAGGAGCACCCCGGTCATGAAGCCGATGAAGATGCGGATGTTGCCGATGGCAACGATCAGCAGGCAGATCTCGCGCGGCACCACCGCGATGGTCAGGTGCGGCGGGATGAACTGGAAGCGCGCCAGCACGGCGAGCCCGCACAGCCCGAGCACGATGATGAACAGCGTCACCGTCACCGAGCGCCGCAGCTCCGGGCGGAAGCGCAGCGTGATCAGGCCAAGTAGCAGGGCCACGGCACTGAACGACAGCGCTTCCTGCAGCGTGATCCATTCGACCATCGGTGCGCTTCCCCCTGCCGCCGACGCGGTGCGGCGGCCTCGCGCGGATTATACGGCCAAGGCAACTCGACCCATGGGGCCGCGGCGAATCACGCTAGAATGGCCAGCCGTTCCCGACCAATCCGCCTGACCTCAATTGATGCGCACCGGTGGTCGCATACTCGTCGACAGCCTGCTCACGCAGGGCGCGGACCTCGCCTTCTGCGTGCCCGGCGAGAGCTACCTCCCCGTGCTCGACGCGCTCTACGAGGTGCGCGAACGACTGCGGCTCATCGTCTGCCGCCAGGAAGGCGGTGCCGCCTACATGGGCGAGGCGTACGGCAAGCTCACCGGCCGGCCCGGCATCGTCTTCGTCACCCGCGGACCCGGCGCTTCCAACGCCGCGATCGGCATCCACACCGCGGCCCAGGACTCGACGCCACTGATCGTCTTCGTCGGCCAGGTCGGCAGCGACTTCATCGATCGCGAAGCGTTCCAGGAAATCGATTACCGGCGCATGTTCGGCAGCATCGTCAAGTGGGTGGCGCAGATCGATCGCGCCGAGCGCGTGCCCGAATACGTGGCGCGCGCCTTTCGCGTTGCGCAGTCGGGCCGTCCCGGCCCGGTCGTGCTGGCGCTGCCCGAGGACATGCTCGCGGCGAGCGCCGAGGTCGCCGACTTAGCACCCGTGGTGGTGCCCGCGGTGGCCCCGGCGCCGGCGGCGATGGCGCAATTGCGCGCCCTGCTCGCGGCGGCGAAGCGTCCGCTGGTGCTCGCCGGCGGCAGCGGCTGGAACGCCGCCGCCTGCCGCGATCTGGCCGCCTTTGCCGAGGCCAATGCGCTGCCGGTCGCCTGCGCCTTCCGCAACCAGGACCTGTTCGACAACCGCGATGCGCACTATGCGGGCGAGGTCGGCATCGGCGTCAATCCGCAGCTCGCCGCGCGCGTGCGCGCTGCCGACGTGCTGCTGGTGCTCGGCGAGCGCCTGGGCGAAATGGTGACCGGCGGCTACACGCTGCTCGAAGCGCCCCAGCCCAAGACCTCGCTCGTCCACGTCCACCCGGGAGGCGACGAGCTGGGGCGGGTGTATCAGCCGGCGCTGGCCATCGAAGCGGCGATGGGACCCGCATGCGCCGCGCTGGCGGGGATGGAGCCCATCGCCGCGCCCGCCTGGAAGGGCAGCGCCGCGGCCGCGCACGCCGACTACCTCGCCTGGCAGGCGCCGCGACCGATGCCTGGCGCGCTCGACCTGTGGCAGGTGGTCGCGCTGTTGCGCACGCGACTGCCGCAGAACGCGATCCTCGCCAACGGCGCCGGAAACTACACCGCGTGGCTGCACCGGCTGTATCGCTACCCGGGCTATCGCACCCAGCTCGCCCCCTACAACGGCGCGATGGGCTACGGCGTGCCGGCCGCCATCGCCGCCAAGGCCGTGCATCCGGAGCGCGTGGTCGTGTCCTGGAACGGCGACGGCTGCTTCCTCATGAACGGCCAGGAACTCGCGACCGCCGTGCAGTACCGCCTTGCGGTGGTTTTCGTGGTGGTCGACAACGGCATGTACGGCACCATACGCATGCACCAGGAGCGGGCCTATCCGGGACGCGTCTACGCCAGCGACCTCGTCAATCCCGACTTCGCCGCGCTCGCGCGCGCCTACGGCGCGCACGGCGAGAGCGTGAACCGCACCGAGGAGTTCGGCCCGGCGCTGGAGCGCGCCCTCGGGGCCGGCCGGCCGGCGCTGCTGCACCTGCGCATCGACCCGGAGGCGATCACCATGAACGCAACCATCGCCGCGCTGCGCGCCCGCGGCGCTGGCCCCGCGCACTGAAGCGCCTTGCCCGTATCGATGGCCGCCGTGCCCCAGGATCCCGTCCTCGCCGTCTCCGGCCTTGCGGTCGAGTTTCGCACCTCCGAACGCGCCGTGGCCGCGGTGCGGGGTGTCTCCTTCGCCGTCGGCCGCGCCGAGACGGTCGCCATCGTCGGCGAATCCGGGTCGGGCAAGTCGGTGACCGCGCTGTCGGTGCTGCGGCTCGTCGAGCACGGCGGCGGCCGCATCCTGTCGGGCCGAATCGACTTTCACCGTCCGGGCGGGCAGCGCATCGATCTCGCCCAGGCAGCCCCGACGACGCTGCGCGCGATTCGCGGCGCCGAAATCGCCATGATCTTCCAGGAGCCGATGACCTCGCTCAATCCCGTGTACTCGGTGGGCGAGCAGATCGGCGAATCGATCCGGCTGCATCAGGGCAAGGACCGCGCCGCGGCGCGGCGCGAAGCGCTGCGCATGCTCGAGCAAGTGCGCATACCCGAGGCAGGCGCCGTGCTCGGGCGCTATCCGCACCAGTTGTCCGGGGGCATGCGGCAGCGGGTGATGATCGCGATGGCGCTGTCGTGCAAGCCGGCGCTGCTCATCGCCGACGAGCCGACCACCGCGCTCGACGTGACCATCCAGGCGCAGATCCTCGAACTGATCCGTCGCCTGCAGGATGAAATGCACATGGCGGTCATCTTCATCACCCACGACATGGGCGTGGTTGCCGAAGTCGCCGAGCGGGTGCTGGTCATGTTCCGCGGCGAGTTGATCGAGCAAGGTCCGGCGGATGCGATCTTTCATTCGCCGCAGCATCCCTACACGCGCGCCCTGCTCGCCGCGGTGCCCAGCCTCGGATCGATGCAGGGCTCCGATCTTCCGGCGCGTTTCCCGCTGCTGCAGCCGGCCGCCGACGCCGCGCCAGGTCCGGCCGCCGCGCCGCGGCCGCCGGACGCGGGAGCGCCGCTGCTCAAGGTGCGCGGGCTCAAGACCCGTTTCGACCTCCCCGGCGGCTTCTTCGGCCGCGTGCAGCGGCGCGTCTACGCGGTCGAACAGGTGAGCTTCGACCTGCATGCGGGCGAAACACTGGCGCTGGTCGGCGAATCCGGCTGCGGCAAGTCGACCACCGGCCGCTCGCTGCTGCGCCTGGTCGACATCGCCGGCGGCCACATCGAGTTCGGCGGCCGCGACATCGCGCGGTTGCCGTCCGACCAGGTGCGGCCGCTGCGGCGGGAAATCCAGATGGTGTTCCAGGATCCGTATGCCTCGCTCGATCCGCGCCTCACGGTCGGGTTTTCGGTGGCCGAGCCGCTCTACGTCCACGGCACCGCCCGCGGCGCAGAAGCCCAGGACCGCGTCGCCTGGCTGCTGCGCCACGTCGGGCTCTCGCCCGACTACGCCCAGCGCTACCCGCACGAATTCTCCGGCGGGCAGAGGCAGCGGATCGCCATCGCCCGCGCTCTTGCGCTGCAGCCGAAGATCATCATCGCCGACGAGGCGGTATCGGCGCTCGACGTGTCGATCCGGGCGCAGATCATCAACCTTCTGCTCGACCTGCAGGCCGAATTCGGGCTTTCCTACCTGTTCATCTCGCACGACATGGCGGTGGTCGAACGCATCAGCCACCGGGTGGCGGTGATGTACCTGGGCCAGATCGTGGAAATCGGGCCGCGCCGCGCCATCTTCGAGCAGCCCCGGCACCCCTATACGCGCAAGCTCATGGCCGCGGTGCCCATCGCCGACCCGGCGCGACGACGCCGCAAAACAGAGCTATCATCCGACGAAGTGCCCAGCCCAATCCGCGCCATCGACGACGAGCCGGTGGTGATGCCGCTCGAACAAGTGGGCCCGGATCATTACGTAGCCACGCATCGAATCGGCGGCGCGTACTGAGGTTCGCGCCGGCAAGCCGACGCCCCGCCTTGAGCATTCTCTGGAGGAACCGCATGAAACCGCTGCTTCGCCCGCTCGCCCTCTTCGCCCTGGCGGCCTGCACGCTGACCGCCTTCCCTGCCCTCGCCGCCAAGGACGTGGTGTTCGCCGTCGCCTCGACCTTCACCACCACCGACCCCTACGACGCCAACGATACCCTGAGCCAGGCGATGGCCAAGTCCTTCTACGAGGGCCTGTACGGCTTCGACAAGGACATGAAGCTCATTCCGGTGCTCGCCGAGAGCTACACCGTGAGCAAGGACGGCCTGGTCTACACGATCAAGCTCAAGCACGGCATCAAGTTCCACGACGGCACCGACTTCAAGGCCGACGCCGTCAAGGCCAACTTCGACCGCGTCACCAATCCCGACAACAAGCTCAAGCGCTACGGCCTGTACAGCAACATCGGCAAGACCGAGGTCGTCGACGACTACACGGCGCGAATCACCCTCAAGCAGCCGTTCTCCGCCTTCATCAACCAGCTCGCGCATCCGGCCGGCGTGATGATCAGTCCGACCGCGCTGGCGAAGTACGGCAAGGACATCGCCGAGCACCCCGTCGGCACCGGGCCGTTCAAGTTCGTGGAGTGGAAGCAGACCGATTACCTCAAGGTCGCCAAGAACGAGCACTACTGGAAGAAGGGCCTGCCCAAGGTCGACAGCATCACCTGGAAGCCGGTCGTGGACAACAACACCCGCGGCGTGGTGATGGAGACAGGGGAAGCGCAATTCACCTTCCCCGTTCCCTACGAGCTCGCCGATACGCTCAAGGCCAGGCCGGACCTGGAAGTCGTCGCGGCGCCCTCGATCGTGCACCGCTACCTGTCGATGAACACCCTGCAGAAGCCGTTCGACAATCTCAAGGTGCGCGAGGCGATCGCCTACGCGATCAACAAGGACGCGCTGTGCAAGGTCGCCTTCGGCGGCTACGCGGTCCCGGCCAAGGGCATCACTCCGCCCGGCATCGAATACCACGTCGACATCGGGCCGTGGCCGTACGACGTGGCCAAGGCCAAGCAGCTGATGGCCGAGGCCGGCTACCCGAACGGCTTTGAGACCGAGCTGTGGTCGGCGTACAACCACAGCATCGCGCAGAAGGTGACCCAGTTCCTGCAGCAGCAGCTGCAGCAGATCGGCATCCGGACCAAGATCACGCTGCTCGAGGCCGGGCAGCGGGTGGAGAAGGTCGAGAGCTGGCCGGATCCGGCCACCGCGCCGGTGCGCCTGTACTACGTGGGCTGGTCGTCCTCGACCGGCGAGGCCGACTGGGCGATCCGCCCGCTGCTCGCGTCCGATTCCTGGCCGCCGAAGCTGTTCAACACCGCCTATTACAAGAACGCCCAGGTCGACGCCGACATCAACTCCGCCCTGGCCACGACCGACTCGGCCGAAAAGGCGAAGTTCTATCGCGACGCGCAGGAGACGATCTGGAAGGATGCGCCGTGGGTCCCCCTGGTTACCGAGCAGCTGCTGTCGGCGCACAGCAAGAAGCTCAGCGGCGTGTACGTCATGCCCGACGCGTCGTTCGAATTCAGTCAGGTCGACCTGAAATGAGCGCCGCGTGCGACGGCTTCTGCCGTCGCACCGGACGCCGCAATCCGTCGCGCTTGCGCCGCGTGGGCGTTTGCAGATGCTGCAGTATCTCGTCAGACGCCTGCTGGGCCTGATCCCGACCCTGCTGCTGGTCGGCGCGCTGGTATTCCTGTTCGTGCACCTGCTTCCGGGCGATCCGGCCCGGCTTGCGGCGGGGCCCGACGCGACCCCGGAAACAGTTGCGCTGGTGCGCCAGGATCTCGGGCTCGATCAGCCCTTGCCGCAACAGTTTCTGCGCTTCGCCGGCGGCGTGCTGCGCGGCGATCTCGGCCGCTCCCTGCGCACCAAGCGCCCGGTTTCCACCGAGATCGCCGAGCGCTTCTGGCCCACGTTCTGGCTCACCGTGGCGAGCATGGCCTGGTCGGTTGCCATCGGCATGGCCATCGGCATCGTGTCGGCGGTGTGGCGCAATCGCTGGCCGGACCGCGTCGGCATGACGCTGGCCGTCTCCGGCATCTCCTTTCCGGCCTTCGCGCTCGGCATGGCGCTCATGCAGGTCTTCGCCGTGCAGCTGCACTGGCTGCCCTCGGTGGGCGCCGACACCTGGCGCCACTACATCCTGCCCTCGCTCACGCTCGGCGCCGCCGTGGCGGCGATCATGGCGCGCTTCACGCGCTCCTCGTTCGTCGACATCCTGCAGGAAGACTACGTGCGCACCGCACGCGCGAAGGGCCTTGCCGAGAGCGTCGTGATCGTCAAGCACGGCCTGCGCAATGCGCTCATCCCCGTGGTCACCATGATGGGGCTGCAATTCGGGTTCCTGCTCGGCGGCTCGATCGTGGTCGAGGTCGTGTTCAACTGGCCTGGCATGGGCCGCCTGCTCGTCGATGCGGTCGACATGCGCGACTACCCGGTCATCCAGGGCCTGGTGCTGCTGTTCTCGCTCGAGTTCGTGCTCATCAACCTGATCGTCGACGTGCTCTACGCGGTGATCAATCCGCAGATCCGCTATCGATGACCACCGCCACCACCACCGTGTCTGCCGCGACCGAGGTGCGCACGCCGTGGACCGAGTTCTGGCGCAAGTTCCGCAAGCAGCATGTCGCGGTCATCGCCGGGCTGTTCGTCGTGCTGCTCGTCGTGCTCGCCATTCTGGCGCCGTGGATCGTGCCCTACGACGCCGAGAATTTCTTCGACTACGACAGCCTCAACGCACTGCCTTCGGCCAAGCACTGGTTCGGCGTCGACCCGCTCGGGCGCGACATCCTAAGCCGCATCCTGATGGGCGCGCGCATCTCGCTGGCCGCCGGCTTCTTTTCGGTGGCAGCCGGGGCGGTCGTCGGCACCGCGATGGGTCTGGTGGCAGGGTACTACGAGGGCTGGTGGGACCGCCTCATCATGCGCCTGTGCGACGTCCTGTTCGCTTTTCCCGGCATTCTGCTCGCCATCGGCATCGTCGCCATACTCGGCGGCGGCATGACCAACGTGATCATCGCTGTGGCGATCTTCAGCATCCCGACCTTCGCCCGGCTGGTTCGCGGCAACACGCTCTCGCTCAAGCACCTGACCTTCGTCGAGGCGGCGCGCAGCATCGGGGCGTCGGACTGGACCATCGTCGTGCGCCATATCTTCCCGGGAACGATCGCCGCGGTCGTCGTGTATTGCTCGCTGCGCATCGGCACGTCGATCATCACCGCGGCGAGCCTGTCCTTCATCGGCATGGGCGCGCAGCCGCCAACCCCCGAATGGGGCGCCATGCTCAACGAGGCTCGCGCCGACATGATGACCTCGCCCCACGTCGCGCTCTTCCCGAGCCTGGCGATCTTTCTGACCGTGCTCGCATTCAACCTGCTCGGTGATGGCTTGCGCGACGCGCTCGACCCCAAGATCGATCGCAAGTGACCCGGCCTGCGCCTTGGCCGCGGCGGCGCTGGTCAGGCGTCGCTGGTGGCGCAGGCGATCGACGGCCCGAGCTTCTCCTTGGCGAGGGCGACCTGGACGATGTCGGGCAAGTCCACGCCGTTCTTGGCGGCGATGACCTCGGCGAGAATCGAGATCGCGATCTCCGGCGGCGTGCGGCTGCCGATATAGAGCCCGATCGGTCCGTGCAGACGCTCGATCTGCCCGGGCGAAAGGTCGAATTCCTCGAGGCGCCGGCGGCGCTTGGCGTTGTTGGCTCGGGAGCCGAGCGCGCCGACATAAAACGCCGGCGATTTCAACGCCTCCATCAGCGCCAGGTCGTCGAGCTTCGGATCGTGCGTCAGGGCCACCACCGCGCAACGCTCGTCGAGGCGCATCGCCACGACGGTGTCATCGGGCATGGTCTTGACCAGCGCCACGGCCGGAATGTCCCAGGTTTCGGTGTATTCCTCGCGCGGATCACAGACCGTCACCTGGAAATCGAGGCCGACGGCGATCTGCGCCAGGTACCTCGACAGCTGTCCCGCACCGATCACCAGGATCCGATAGCGGGGTCCATGCACCGTGGTCAGCGCCTGGCCGTCGAAGGTCAGCCCGTCGCTCGCTCGGGCCGGTGCGAGGTCCACCGCCGCGCTTTCGAGATCGAGCGTGCGCGCGACAAGCCTTCCGTCCTGGACCATGCCCAGCAGCTCGCCGATGCGGCTGTGCGCCGTGAGCGGCTCGAGCACGAGCTGGATCGTGCCCCCGCAGGGCAGGCCGTATTTGCGCGCATCGTCCGCCGAGACGCCGTAGGTCACCGTCTGCGGCCGCGTGACGAAGGGGCCCTCGCGCCGCGAGCGCTCGACGATGTCGTCCTCGATGCAGCCGCCGGAGACCGATCCGACCACCTGCCCGTCCTCGCGCACGGCGAGCAGCGCGCCCGGTGGCCGCGGCGAGCTGCCCCAGGTCTTGACCACCGTGACCAGCAGCACCCGCCTGCCGGCGGCGAGCCATTCGGCGCTCTTGCGCAGCACTTCCAGATCGACGCTATCCATGGGATGCAGTAGAGGTGGGTTGGGCCGGAAATCCGACCGCCGGCATCGGCCATTGCTTGCCCGTCATTCTACCCCGGACGCGTAAGCCAGTAGATGGCGATGACGAGGATGATCAAGGCGGCCAGCCCGAGCCGCAGCCACATCATCCGCCGCGCTGCGGCGGCCCTGTCCGGCGGCACCGCGGCAGCGGCCTCGACGCCGCGCCCGCCGCCGACCCGCTCGACGAAGCGGGAGAAAAAATCGTCGGCGACCTTGGCCGCGGCACCGTCGACGAGCCGCGAGCCGATCTGCGCCAGCTTGCCGCCGACCTGTGCCGACGCGCTGTACTCCAGGCGCGTGTCGGCGCCCTCCGGCGCCAATGCCACCCTGGCTTCGCCGCGGGCGAAGCCGGCGGCGCCGCCCTGCCCTTCGAAGGCCATCCGATACGATGTGGGAGCGACGATATCCGAGAGCACGATGCGGCCGCTGAATTTCGCCGCCACCGGACCGACCCGCGCGGTCATCGCCACCCGGAACTCGGTATCCGACATGCGCTCGATCGACTCGCAGCCGGGAATGCAGGCCTTGAGCGTTTCCGCATCGTTGAGCGCCGCCCAGGTCGTCTCAACCGACGCCGGGACCGTGCGCGAGCTCGTCAATTCCATCGCCGTCGCTCCACCGCTTCAGGCAACCCGACGCGCCGCGTCGAATGCGAACCGGCGCGCGCTCCCCTGCCGCGCCTGCCGCCGCGCGAACGCGGCCGCGAGCTGCTTCAAGCTCTCCAGATTATGCACCGGCAGGAACTCGTCGACGTAGGGCAGCATGGCCCGAATTCCCGCCGGCCGCGCCTCGAACTGGTCGTAGCGCAGCAGCGGATTGAGCCAGATGAGGCGCCGGCAGGACTTGGCCAGGCGTTCCATCTCCAGCGCCAGCCCATCCCCGAGCTCGCTGTCCAGACCATCGCTGATCAGCAGCACCACCGCGCCCTGGCCCAGCAGGCGCCGCGACCAGCGCTGGTTGAACTCGGCCAGGCAGGCGCCGATGCGCGTGCCGCCGGCCCAATCGGACACCGCCGCGCTCACCCGCGCGATCGCCACGTCGACATCGCGGCGTTTCAGGTGCCGCGTGACGTTCGTAAGGCGGGTGCCGAAGAGCAGCGTATGCACGCGGTCGTTGTCGTTGGTGATCGCGTGCAGGAAGAAGAGCAGCATGCGCGAGTAGCGGTCCATGGATCCGGATATGTCGCACAGCACGACGAGCGGCGGAGGCCGCCGCCGCCGCTGCCGCCAGGACAGCGGCACCACGGTTCCCCCGGCCGAGGTCATGGCGCGCAGGGTCGCGCGCAAGTCGACCGCGGATCCCCGGCGCGCGGCGACGGTGCGGCGGATGGGCAACTCGGGTAGCGGCAGGCGCAGCCGGGCGATGGTCGCCCTCACCTCCTGCAACTCCGTCGCGCTCATGGTCTCGAAATCCTTGCTTTGCAGCACCTCCCGCGGGGAAAACGTAAACGCCGCGTCGGCGGTCAGTTCCTGCTGCTTGGCCTCGCCCTCGGCGTCGCGCGGAGGCGCGAGCGCGTCGGCAAGCCGCCCCGGCAGCGGCGCCCCGGCATCTGCGGGCGACATGCGGCCGCGGACCTTGGGCAGCAACAGCCGCATCATGCGTTCGAGCAGGCGGGGATTGCGCCAGTACAACTCGAAGGCCTGATCGAACAGCGTCTGCTGCTCATGCCGCTCGATGAACACCGATTCGAGCGCGGCGCGGAAATCCTCGCGCTGCTCGATGCCGACCGCCTGCACCGCTTCGAGCGCCGCGATCACCTTGGCCGGGCCGACCGGCAGTCCCGCGGCGCGCAGGACACGCGCGAAGTGCAGGATATTCTCGGCCAGCCGCTCGCGGGCGGCCCGCGTGGCGGTCACCGCGGGCCGAGCTCAGCGGCTTCGAGGCGGGCCGCGCCGACGAGCTCGGAGGCGATCTCGGGCGTCACCGCGCCGATATCGTCCTGGTATTTGAGCAGCGCCCCCAGCGTGTTGGCGACCGTTTCCGGATCGAGCGCAATGCGATCGAGCGCCACCAGGGCCTCGGCCCAGTCCAGGGTCTCGGCAATGCCGGGCGCCTTGAACAGATCCATGGCCCGCAGCCGCTGCGTGAATGCGACCACCTCCCGGGAAAGCCTTGCGTCGGCCCCGGGGACCTTGCGCCGGACGATGGCCAGCTCGCGCGACGCGGTCGGATAATCGACCCAGTGATACAGGCAGCGCCGCTTGATCGCGTCGTGGATCTCGCGCGTGCGGTTGGAGGTTATGACGACAATGGGCGGCGACGGCGCCACGATCGCGCCAAGCTCGGGGATCGTCACCTGGTACTCGGCGAGCACCTCCAGCAGATAGGCTTCGAACGGCTCGTCGGTGCGGTCGAGCTCGTCGATGAGCAAAACCGGGGCCGCGCCTTCATGCGCCACCAGGGCCTGCAGGATCGGCCGCCGGATGAGGAAACGCTCCGTGAAGATGTCCGTCGCCAGGGCGTCGCGGTCGACCGCGCCCTGCGCCTCGGCGAGCCGGATTTCGATCATCTGCCGCGGGTAGTTCCACTCGTACACCGCGGAGGCCGTGTCGAGGCCTTCGTAACATTGCAGGCGGACGAGCTCGCGGCCCAGCGCGGCGGCGAGGACCTTGGCGATCTCGGTCTTGCCGACTCCCGCCTCGCCTTCGAGAAACAGCGGCCGCCGCATCTTGAGCGCCAGAAACACGCTCGTGGCCAGGCGGCGGTCGGCGAAGTAGTCGTGCTGCTCGAGCAGCGCGACGACGCTGTCGACGCTGGATGGAAGCGCTGGGACCGACATGCGAGTGTTCAGGGCCGAACGTGACGGCAGATTATAGCCCTAGCGCCGCGAAGGCCACGGCGGCGCCACGACGTAATTGATCTGCACCAGGACGATGAAGGCGATGCTGCAGTAGGTGTTGATCAGGCACAGCGCGGCGCCGAGCGCGTACAGCGATTGCGCGGTGATGATCCGGCGGCAGATCGCGGCGACCTCTTCCGCCGGGGTGTCGTCCCGGACGAGCTTCGCCCGCACGGCTTCCCGCCAGGTCCACCGCAACAGCAGGCCGAGCAGCAGGATGTTCCCCCAGTACACGAGCAGCGCGACGCGATAGCTGATGTACTGCGCGAGCAGCGCGGTCGAGAATGGCACCAGTGTCACCGCGCACAGGAACCCGATGTGGATCCACGCCAGGTCCCGCCCGCCGCGTGCCAGGCGGTCGAGCTGAGCCTGCTGGCCCAGCCAGAAGATTCCCAGAGTGAGGAAGCTCATCAGGTAGGTGACCAGGCGGGGCGCAAGAGGCAGCAGGGCATTGAGCAGATCCCGCTCGGAGCGGATCGCCTCGGCCGCCGGCGCGCGCAGGTCGAGCACCAGCAGCGTCATCGCCACCGCGAACACGCCGTCGCTCAGCGCCGTCAGCCGGTCGAGGTTCTGGCCGGCGATGCGGTTGTAGAGCGAACGCATGGAGTCCGGCCAGCCGCGACCGGCTCATTCCGCGGCGGGCCGCCGGGCATGACGCCGGCGTGACAGCACCCAGGCGAACCCGGCGGGCAGCGCAAAGATGAGCAGATGCACGCCCAGCTCGAGCGACACCGCATGGCCGGCATCGACTCCGACCCAGAAATCGACGGCGGTGACAGCAAGCCAGATCCAGATGAAAAGCACCCCGTCGGCGCTGCTGCGGTCGACGCCGCGCTTGCGCAGCGCGGCCATGACGAGGTCGAACGCGAGCGCGAGCACGACGCCGGCGGCCACCATCAGAAGCGTTCGCATTGAGCATCCCGTGCGCTTTGGCGACCGTGATTATGTCGGCGCCCACGGCAGCTTGTCCACGCCTCACGCGACTCGTCCGCGCAAGCGCCGTCGAGTCTGCCGCCTCATCAATCCCCTGCCGGCCTATGCGCCGCGCCAGGCGGTGAAGCGCATGCCGAGGCTACATCTGCCTGAACAGATGATTGAAGGTGCGGCTTACCTCGAGCTTTTCCTCGCTGCCCTTCACATGCACCACCTGATGGCCGCGGAGGTTGCGGCTCACCTGCTCGACCGCATCGACCCGAACCACGGTGGCGCGATGGATCTGCCAGAATTCGGCCGGGTCCAGCTCGCTGATCAGCTCCTTGATCGGCTTGCGAATCAGGGCCTCGAAACGCTGGGTCTGCACTCGCGTGTATTTGTCCTCGGCGCGGAAGAACAGGATTTCGCTCGTCGGGATCATGCGTATATTGGCGCCGACGCTGGCCTGTACCCAGCGCATGTATTCGCGCGGTTTCACGCCGCCCGCCCCGAGCCGTTGCGACAGCTGCGCCAGGAGCTCGTTCATCGGATCGGGCTCCTGCTTGAGCCGCTCGCGCAGGCGCTGGCAGGTCAGCGCCACCCGCTCCGGCTCCGCCGGCTTGAGCAGATAATCGACCGCGCCGTGCTCGAAGGCGCTGATGGCGTACTGGTCGTGGGCGGTGATGAAGACCACGTGGGCCCGGCCGGCGAGCGCTTTGGCCGCTTCGATGCCGTCCATGCCCGGCATGCTGATGTCGAGAAAGACGATATCGGGCTCGAGACTCTGCACCAGGGCGACTGCCTCGCGTCCATTCCCGGCCTCGCCCAGGATCACGAGTTCGGGCCAGGCTTGCTTGAGGCGACCGATGATCTGGTCGCGCATCAGGCGTTCATCGTCGACAACCACAGCGGTGGGTGCGGCTACGGGCTGCATGCGGGCGCGTCCAATCAGGCCGGGGCGGCGGGCATTTCGTAGGGCACCTTGATCGTGGCACAGGTGCCCCCGGCGGACGGCACGCTGATGATCAACTCGGCCTGGCCGTTGTACAGGGCATTCAACCGCTCGCGGACGTTGGCCAGCCCCACCCCGCCTTCGCCCTTCGGCATGAAGCCCACCCCCGTGTCGAGCACGTGGACGGCCAACTGCCCGTCGACGACCTCGGCACTGATTTCGATCCGGCCACCCTCGGGTTTGGGTTCCAGGCCGTGTTTGATGGCATTCTCCACCAGGGTCTGCAACATCATCGATGGAAAGACCGCCGATTTCAAGCCTTCCGGGACGCTTACCACCGCCTCCAGGCGTCCTTCCATCCGCACCGCCATGATTTCCAGGAAGGCGCTGCACAGATTGACCTGCTGACCCAGCGAGGGTCGGCTGCCGTCGCGCATCTGCGGCATGGCCGAGCGCAGGTAGCGGATCAGGCTCTGTTGCATCCTGGACGCGCGCGGCGGGTCGGTTTGGATAAGCTGGTCGATGCTGGCCAATGTGTTGAAAAGGAAATGCGGCTCGATCTGGGCCTGCAGCGCCTCCATGCGCGCCTCCAGCACGGTGCGTTCGAGCTGTTCGGTTTCGGCCCGCTTGGTGGCCTCGCTGGCAGTCAGCTCCGCTCTGCGCTTGCCGCCCGCCACCACCTTGATGATGAACGAGGCGACGATGAGCAGAAAGAACGGGTTGGGCCGATTGAGTATTGCGGCCAGTATCAGGCCCAGGAATGAAACGAGCAGCAGCGTCTTCCAGGACACCACGGCCAGCCAATCGAAGAACCGCCACCACAGCGCGACGATCGCGGCGCCGATCTCACGCAGGTCTTGTTTTGTGCCGGATGGCCGTGTTCCGGGGCCGCCGCGCTTGGCGGGGTCGGCGGCGTTGCCTGTGCCTGGGTTGGGTTGGTCGGTACTCATCTTCTGCCCGTCCGATCGCCTGCTGGTCTTGTCATGGAGCAAGGTTACGGGAGGTGGCCGCCCGGCTCCAGCCTGGTAGGACACAATGCGTCCCGGCAGGGCTGGAATGCAGAAATCCGTCCTGGTCGGCTGCGCGCCCAAGGCACCGCGATCGATACGCGCACTTGGGACAAACGGCAATGTGGCTGTATATTGTCGCCGCAGTCCCTGCCCCGGATAACCGCGGGGCCGTGAGCTGGGTTAATCCGAACCATTTTGTGTGAGGACTAAAAGATGAGACTCGTACTCCTGGTCATGGCGTCATTGGCGGCGGGATCGGCCTACGCGGGCCTCCTGGTTCCTCGATCGATACCCGCGCTGGACGATTTCGGACTGATCACATTGGCGCTGGTCGTCGGCGTTGCAGGTGCGCGCGCACTGCAGCGGTTCCGGGGACGCCGCAAGACAGAGGACTAAAACCATTCGCCGCTGGTGCAGCAGGTAATGGTTCCGGCGGAGGCGATACCGACTCTCGATAGGGCCGTGACCTGGGTCACGGCCCTATCGCTTTGCGTGCTCCTGCTGCTGGAGGGGGTCGTCCCGCGAACCGCCGCGGTTCCCACTTCCAGCGACAAGTTTCGCCATACGCTGCGCAATGCCGCGCTGTGGGCGGTCGGTGCGGCGTTCCTTTGGGCGCTGGCAGTGGGCATTCCGGCCGATGCGGCCTGGTGGCAATCGCTGGCCGCCCACGGTTTTGGCCCGTGGCTGCCGTTGTCCGCCCAGCTGGTGCTCGCGGTCCTGGTTATCGACCTGAGCGAGTATTGGCGCCATCGCCTGTTCCATCGCGCACGATTGCTGTGGCTCGTGCACGTCGTGCATCACTCCGATCAGGCTGTCGACGTCACCACCGGCTTGCGCTTCCACCCCCTGGAGACGATATTCGTCTACGCCTTGCGCATCGGTTTGCTGGTGGTGTTCGGCCTGCCCATCTGGGCATTGGCCGTCCGCGCCCTGGTCCAGGTTCCCGTCTCCGCCCTCCAACACGCGGCGATCCGGCTGCCGGCCCGATTCGAGCCGATCGCGGGCTGGCTCATCGTCACGCCGGCCATGCATCGGGTTCACCACTCGAAACTCAGGCCCGAAACCGACTCGAATTACGGCGAACTGTTTTCCTTCTGGGACCGGCTGTTCGGGACGTATTATTCGCCCACGCGGGCGAGTGGCGGAGCGATGGGTGTGGCCGCGTTGACCGCCGATTCGTGGCAAACCCTGTCCGGCATGCTTTTCACGCCGGCCCGCGCCCGGAACATCGAGCAGTTCTAGCCCATCCTAGAGGCCGAACCAGCGGGCGCGACGGCTCGCGCCAAAATGCACCTTGTCGGCTCGCAGTTCAAGCGACGGCGCGTGGTAGGTACCGGTCGGAGCGGGACCCGAGAAGAAGTCGACGTCGACCCGGCCGATCCTTCCGGCTCCGAACTCGATGTAGCATGAGCCGGCCCCGGCGTAGGCCCCGCTGTCGCCGCCGCCCTTGACACGCGCGATCAGCGAAGCCGCCACGGCCCGCGCCGCGCCCTCGGCGAACACGCCCGCCTTGGGCGTTCCGGTGTTGGCGATGTCGCCGATTGCGTACACGCCCTCGAAGCGCGTCTGCAGCGTCCGCGGGTTCACGGGTATCCAACCGTTCTCGGCCATGCCGCATTCGTCGACTACTTTCGGCGCGCAGTTTCTCGGAACACCCAGGTACAGGTCGTAGGCAAGCTCGTTGCCGTCGTCCAGCACCGCCACGCCGCGTCCCGGATCGAGCGAGGCCACGCGGTGGCTGGGCAGGAACCTGATGTCCCGCTCGGCAAAGGCGGCGACCAGCGCCCTTGAGGTTTCCGGCGACGGCGGCACGGGGCTGCTCAGGGGCAGGACCATCGTGATTTCGCAGTGGCTGCGCACTCCCCTTGTGCTGAGGTAGTCGTGCAGCAAGAGCGCGCATTCGCTCGGAGCGGGCGGGCACTTGTACGGCGCGGCGGCGACGCCGATGATGGCTCGACCCTTGGAGAAATTCGCAAGGACCCCGCGCAGCCGTTCGGCCCCCTCGAGGGTGTAGAACTCGTTGCCACCGTCGACCAGTCCCGGCGTGGCGCCGAAGTCGTAGTCGGCGCCCAGGGCAACGACCAGGTAGTCGGACTCGTACGTACCCGCGCTGGTGGTGACACGCCTTTGCTGCGGATCGATCGCCGTGATCGTCTGCTGCAGGAAGCGCACCCCGGGTTTGGCGAAGGCGCGATACGGCAGGCGAACCGCATCCGGCGAGGTTCGCCCGAACATCAAATCAAGTTTCGAGTAACCGAAGACGAACCCGTCGCTCTGGTCGATCAGAGTCACGTCGACCTGATCGCCCACCGACTCGGACAAGATCGTGCTGAGCTCCAGGCCGCCGAACCCCGCCCCCAATACGGTGATGCGTGTTTTCATGGCTCGCGTTGATCTTATCGGTTTGTGGATTGGGGCTTGCGGTTTGCGGTATGCCGGATCAGATCCGGTCCCGCCCCGTCTTGAATTCGCCCTCGCCGGCCAGCCGCGATCGCGACCAGGCTGCTTGGAATCCGCTCCAGATGTCGTGGGCGCCCAGGTTCCGTCCATCTGCTGCTTGCATAACCTTATCACACCGATCGGCATGCAACGGCCATGCGCTTGGCTATGGAGGTACGGGTCGTCGATCAAATGACGGCGCTTGCCGCGGGTACCCTCGTACGATCCGCCGAACCATAAGAAAACGGGGCCCGCCAGGGGCCCCGTCGCTGGTGCACGCCGATCTTAGTGTGGTTCCTTGCTGCCCGGAACAATCGGCTTCGGATGCGGCTTCGGCTTCGTGGTCGAGATCGCGGCCTGTCCGTCACCCGGCGACACATACTGGATAAGGTAATCGGTCAGACCCGTGTCGATCGGCGACCCGTTGCCTGTCGTTGCGTCCCAGCCGGGACCGGCAGCGAAACCGGCAACCCCAAAAGCTGCGTTGTCGCCGACCGTGATGTCGTTGAAGGAAGCCGGATAAGCTTTGTTCACCCGGCCGATGTGGTAGGCAGCCGAGTTAATGAATCCCAGCTGCCCTCCCGCCTTCTGGTTCGCAATGGCGGTGATGGCGGCCCATTGCGGGGACCCGGCGCTGGTGCCACCGAACAGGTAGGTACCGACCGGTAAGCCAGGAATGTTCAGGTAAGTCAGTACGCCATGCAAGACCGCCGCGTTGTAGGCGACGTCGGGCACGGCGCGCTGCTTCCCGCCGTGAAGTCCACTCGTGCCCTTCTGGTACGGGGGTTCGTCAAACAGAACCGAAAATCCGCCGCCGCCGGCGCCAATGCCAATGGCGGACTCGTTCCAGACGATCTCGCCCTCATACGTCCCCGGCAACGGATTTGCGCTGGGATCGCAGCCCAGCACAGTTAGACAATACCGCGCCGCATGCAGCTCCGTGCCACCCACCCCCGTGACCAGCGCATCGCTGGCCGGGGTCGCGACCGCCTGCACCAAAGCCGATCCGTCGCAGGTGGGCTGCCCGGCGCCGAAATCACCGGCCGAGGCGAAGATCGTAATGCCCTGTTGCGTGGCGGCGGCAAAGGTATCGTGTTGCTGCGCGAGAAGGTTCGGGTCCATGCAACTCTCGTTCTCGCCGTAACTCTGCGAGATGATCTCACCGAGCTTGTTGTCGACCGCATACTTAAGCGCGCTCTGAAGGTCGACATCGTTGTTCGACTTCGCCAGCACCAGGACGATGTTGGCGCCGGGGGCGATAGCATGCGACCATAAGACGTCGAGGCTGATCTCCTCGGCCCATCCGGTCTGGTTGGCGTCGCCGGGAGTGAATGGCGTGAGACCGTCAGGCGCCACTTGGGTGAACGTGCCGAGGCTGGGGTCAAACGCGCCCCCAAGTCCGTTCAAACTCGGCAGCCCGTAAAAGCTGTTGTAGTGGTTCAGCTGCTGCACAATGTTCGGGGACTGGTAGGCATCGATGATGACAATCGTATGCCCGAACCCGTCATAGCCTTCGCTGATCAGCACGTCGGTTTGATAGGCGTGTCGTATCTGGTACGGGTCGTAGCAGGTTTCCCCCGGGTTAAGTCCAACAACTTGGCAGGTGAAAAGGCCATATTGCGGTCCGGGAGCGCCGGACGGAGTTCCAGCGGGAATTGCTTCCGGCCCGACGACCAGAAACGGCACCATGGCGTGGTGGGGCTTCGCGGCCATGGCCGGTTGCAACGCGAGGACAAAACCCAAGAGACACAGGCACGAACATTGGATAAGGCGAAGTATGCGATCCAGAATCATTTTTCAAACCTCCTTGACGTGTATTCGATCCGCGCCGCCGCATAGGTCTGCGATGGCCGACGACGAAACAGGTCTACACCACGGATTGGCTGTTGCTTCTAAATTTCGATTGCAGCAGATGGGAAGTACGTTCGCCACGAGCGTTGGACGAACGCGCGAAGCGTAATGCCGGCCCATTTACCCGTCAAGAACATTCGCGCCGTGGACTCAACCGCGCGACACATGCTGCCGTTCTCGCGCCCACTGCATAAAGTATGCAAGATGACCTGCGGCGAGTTTTCTGGCGCCGTGACGACTGAACTGGCCAAGGCATGCCAATAACCCTGCGCCAGTGAATGTTAATGGCTCGAGGTTTGCTTCAGCCGCTGTTGCAGGCCAGCGACACTGCGGCCAAGGCGGCCGGAGCCATGCTGTAACAACGCCAAGTCAGCCACCAGGCGTGAGGCGTCTGCTCCCGCCGGGCTGGCACCCCCGGCAGGCTGCCGGTGACCTCTCTTTCCCGTTTCCAATCGGTACAAACGTCGATAGTTGATCTGCCGCAAGATGCGCCACACCCCGCGAGCGCAGAGTGCCCATTTGCAGATCGCCGGCCAACCCGGGCAGTGACTGCGGGTCCGGTATGGGAGCGCAGAAATGCTCAAGGAAGAAGACGACCTCTCCTGGTACGCGCGCAAGGCCGACACCCTCAGGAAAGGCATCGCCGTGGAGCGCGCGCAGGATGGTGCCGACCGTGCCGAGCGGGTGTCCTCCCTGCTCGAAGCCCTGCGCCGCGGCGGCATCAAAGGTTCGCTGGAGCGCCGGACGATCTATTCGCGGCACCTGCCGCCGGGCTGCCGCGGCTGCCTGGGGGGCAAGGGCACCAACGCCTTCGTCACGGGCCTGTGCACGCGCGAGTGTTTCTTCTGCTTCAACCAGAAGCCTCGGACCGACGAGCTGGTGGTCCATGGCTTCCGTCTGGCCGAACCGGAGGAGGCTCCTGAGATCGTGCGGCGCTACGGCCTGCGCAGCGTCGGCGTCAGCGGCGGTGAACCGACGCTGCGGCCGGAGCGCCTGCTGCGCCTGGTGCGCGCCTTGAGGACCTTGCCCTTTCGCGTCCGCATCGACCTCTATACGAACGGCGACCTCCTCTCCGACGCTCTGCTCTCCGAGCTCAAGGACGCCGGCCTGGACGCCCTGCGCTTCAACCTCGTCGCGCGCGAGTTCGACACCGAGCCGCTGGAAAGGGCTTTGCGCTACTTCGACGAGACGGCGGTTGAGGTCCCCGTCATCCCCGAACGGCTGCCGGAGATGAAGGAAATGGTCCTGCGCCTGGACGCCCTCGGGGTCCCCTTCCTCAACATCCACGAACTGTTCGTCTGCCGCGAGAATTCCGTCCGCGTTGCCCAGAAAGGCTACGGCTCCGCAGGGGGGGCCAGCGAGGCGCTGCTGTGGGAGCCCGTCGCCGCCGCGGACGAGGCGGCCCTTTCACTCCTGCTCTTCGCCTTGGAGAAGACGACCCGGCTCTCGGTCTACTACTGCTCTTGCAGGACCCAGCAGGATATCTCGAGCCGCGGCATGCGGCGCCGCCTCCGGCTGGCCGGTTAGAACGTTGGCGCCTATGCCGCGGCGTCAGGGCGACATGATGTAGCACGCGTGCTAATGAAAATCCCGCGATCGCGCGAGCAGCTTGCCCAGCAGCGACGTCTGATCGCGCAGGCGTCCGGCGATCAGGTGCACGACCTCGCCTTCGCGCTCGAGCGTGCCGTACACCGTGAGCAGATTCGAGCGCAGCAACTCCTTGCGCTGGCGCTCGGCGAGATCGCGCCAGACGATGACGTTGACCATGCCGGTTTCGTCCTCGAGGGTGACGAAGGTGACACCGCTCGCCGTGCCGGGCCGCTGGCGGCCGGTGACCAGTCCGGTTACGCGCGCGAGGCGCCCGTGTGGCAGCACCTTGAGATCGGCCGCGGTGAGCATGCGCTGGCGCTGCAGGCGTTCGCGCAGCAGCGCGAGCGGATGGCGTCCCAGGGTGAGCCCCAGGCTCGCGTAGTCGGCGACAATGTCCTCGCCTTCGCTCGGCGCGACGAGCGAAGGCCTGCCCTCCACGATGGGCGCAGGGTCGAGCAGCGCCGGCATGCGCTCGACGCCGGCAACATCCCACAGCGCGTGGCGGCGATGCCCGCTCAAGCCGGCCAGCGCGCCGGCCGCGGCCAGCGCCTGCATGTCGTGCGCGTTGAGGCGGGCGCGGCGGGCGAGATCGTCCACGTCGGCGAACGGCTGTGCGCGGCGCGCCGCGACCAGGCGCTCCCCGGCCGCCTGTGACAGGCCCTTGACCAGACACAGGCCCAGGCGCAGCTCCGGCACCGTGGTTAATGCTTCGAGCGTGCATTCCCATTGGCTCACTGTCGCGTCGGCCGGCAGAATGCGCCCGCCGTGCCGGCGCAGATCCTGCGTCAATTGCGAGGGCGAATAGAAACCCATCGGCTGCGAATTGAGCAGCGCGCAGGTGAACACCGCCGGCTCATGGCGTTTGATCCAGGCCGAAACATAGACCAGCAAGGCGAAGCTCGCCGCGTGCGAATTGTGCACGACGAGATTGTTGGCCAGAAAATTATGATTGCCTCCGATTTGAAGATCGTAAGTTGGCTGATACCCCATGGCTTCAATCCTTACGATCCGGTCCCAATACACATCCGATTCCGCCAGGCGCTGCAATTGAGGGGAGTGCAGTACCTTTGCCAGACGTTCGATCACAAACCGACGAAACCCGATCTTGGTATTGCTGCTATGAGCCTGGATCTCTCGCATCCCGAGGCCGGTCTTTCTGCCAATTTCTGCCCAACTGAGCTTCGCGATGTCACGTTCCCTGCGAATGATCTCCCTGACGTCGGCGGGGATGATGTCGCGGGACATACGCCCGTTTCTGCGAGCAGCGAGCTCGGCGGAGCGCCGACGCTTCTCGGGGTCCTGAAAGCGACGGCCGATGCGCTGCCAGAAGAGAACCAGCGATTCTCCAGTCACGGTAACGACATGGTGTTCTAGCTTTCGTCCTTTGTATGAACGCACCCGCCGATAAAGGCGCGCGACGATACCCAAACGCAGAAGCAGATGCTGAACCTCCGCGGCCAGCCGAGGCGAAGCGGTATCGTATGCGGCATGTCCTGTGAGCGATAGCCCGCCGTCCCCCTCCCACAAACGAGCGAGCAGTAGTGCAATATTGCTGTCCGACAACTCGAAGATCTGCGGGGGCAGAAACTTCTGCCGCGCGGTGCATCCCCAAATGCCCAATCTCCGGATCCAAACAACCGCGCCAATGGGCCGGTGTCGATCGACCCGCCGGACCCGCACGGAATAGCAACTCCGGTGACGTTGGACCACGGCGCGCGTGTTGGGGAAACGCTCGACGGCCTTCACGAAATCGTCGCAATGCCATAAAGCGGTCGTGTAGAAATAAAAGGTACTGGGATGACATACGTTTCCCTCGGCGATGAGATCGGCAAGTACCAGAATCTTAGCGGCCGGCCAACGACGTCGGCCTTTTAGGGGCAATGAGCGGGCCGCAGCCACATGTTCACCCGGCCGCAGCTCGCCGAGCTTACGCCACCCTTGTATGGTCATGAATGGATGTTCGGCCGTTGCGGTTATCGTATGACCCAAGGCCGTATGCAAACGCCATACGGGCTTTGTCCCGCTCGCTCTGACTGCGATCACTTTCTGCTTTTGCAATCGCAGCTCGCCATCACAGACAAGCGTGTTTTTGAAGGCGGCACGGCCGGAAAGGATCTCATCGATGGTCACCCACCGCCCAGTACCGGCATCCACGACACGTGTCTCGCCGACGACACATTCGGGAAAGCCGTATTCGCCGAAGCCGAGGATCTGCTGATAGATCTGGCGCGCGAACTGCTCATCGTAGCCGTTGCGGCGCATGCCATCGATCAGTCGCCGCTCGAAAGGCTCCAGGCCGCCCTTGCGTTTCCACGCCGCCATCGAGCGGCGCAGTTGGTCGGATTCGCCCGGCGTGAAGTCGGCGGCGACCACTGCGAGCTGCATCACCTGCTCCTGGAAGATCGGCACGCCGAGCGTGCGCTCCAGCACGCCCTGCACCGCCGCGCTTGGGTAGGTGACCGGTTCGAGCTTCTGCCGCCGGCGCAGGTACGGGTGCACCATGCCGCCCTGGATCGGACCGGGACGCACGATCGCCACCTCGATCACCAGGTCGTAATAGTTTGCCGGCTTAAGCCGCGGCAGCATCGCCATCTGCGCCCGCGACTCGATCTGGAACACGCCGACGGTGTCGCCGTGGCCGATCATGTCGTACACGCCGGGATCTTCCGCGGGCACATCGGTCAGCCCGAACGGGCGGCCGTAGCGGATGGACAGCAGATCGAGCGCGCGGCGGATGGCGGAGAGCATGCCCAGCGCCAGCACGTCGACCTTGAGCAAGCCCAGCGCATCGAGATCGTCCTTGTCCCATTCGATGACCGTGCGCTCGGGCATCGCCGCGTTCTCGACCGGCACGAGCTGCGACAAGGGCCCGCGCGAGATCACGAAGCCGCCGGTGTGCTGCGACAGGTGGCGGGGGAAGCCAAGCAGCGCGGTAACCAGCGAAAAAAGCCGCTGCAGCACCGGGCTCGCGGCGTCGAAGCCTGCTTCCTGCACCCGTTTCGAAAGCGCCCGGCTGCCGTCCCACCACGCCATCGACTTCGCCAGCCGATCGACCTGCGCCAGATCGAGCCCCAGCGCCTTGCCCACGTCGCGTAGGGCCGAGCGCGGCCGATAGCAGATCACGGTGGCGGTCAGCGCGGCGCGCTCGCGCGTGTACTTGCGGTAGAGATACTGGATCACTTCCTCGCGGCGCTGGTGCTCGAAGTCGACGTCGATGTCGGGCGGCTCGTTGCGTTCGCGCGAGATGAAGCGCTCGAAGAGCATCTCCATGCGCGAGGGATCGACCGCGGTGATGCCGAGGCAGTAGCACACCGCCGAGTTCGCTGCCGAGCCGCGGCCCTGGCACAGGATGCCCTGGCTGCGGGCGAACTCGACGACGTCATAGACGGTAAGGAAGAACGCTTCGTAGCGCGCCTCGGCGATGAGCGCCAATTCGTGCTCGATTAGCCTGCGCACCTTCGCCCGCGCCGCCACGCTCGTCGTCTGCGCCGGGAAGCGCCGGGCGAAACCCTCCTCCGTGAGCTGTCGCAGGTAGGAGGTTGGCGTCTGGCCCGCCGGCACGATCTCCTCGGGATATTCGTAGCGCAGCTCGTCGAGAGAAAACCGGCAGCGCCCGGCGATGACGAGCGTTTCGGCAAGCCAGGCAGCCGGATAGAGGCGCTGCAAGGTCGCCAGCGGCCGCAGGTGGCGTTCGCCGTTCGGATGCAGGGCGTAGCCGGCCTGCGCGACCGAGGTTTTGAGGCGGATCGCGGTCAGCGTGTCCTGCAGCGCACGGCGCTCGCGCCGGTGCATGTGCACGTTGCCGGCTGCCACCAGGGGCAGCCCGGTCTGGGCGGCGATGGCGACGAGCTTTTCGCAGCGCGCGGTGTCATCGGCGTCGAGCAGGCGTTCGGCCGCGATCCACAGCGCACCGGGAAAGCGCGCGCCGAGCCAGCGCACCTCGTCGCCGTCGGGCGAGCGCCCCGGCAGCCACAGCGCGATGCAGCCGGCGACGCCGGCGGCGAGATCGGCGCGGGTGAGGCGATAGCTGCCCTTGACGGCGCTGCGGCGGCCGCGCGTGATCAGTGCCGCGAGGTTGCCGTAGCCGGCGCGATCGGTTGCAAGCAGCAGGAAGCGCAGGCCGTCGTCGAGACGAAACGCGCTGCCGATGATGAGCGGCAGGCGCTGCTGCCTGGCTTCGACATGGGCACGCACCGCGCCGGCGAGCGAGCACTCGTCGGTGAGCGCCAGCGCCGCGTAGCCGAGCTCCTGCGCGCGCACCACGAGCTCTTCCGGGTGCGATGCGCCGCGCAGAAAGGTGAAGTTGGAGATGCAGTGCAGCTCGGCGTAAGGCATGGCATCACGCGAACACGCCGTGCATGAACCAGTCGCCTCCGCGTTCGCGATAGAGCCACAGCTGCTCGCCGCGCGGGCTGCGGCCGACGAAATAATCGCGGCCGACATCCTCGCCGTCCCACCAGCCGGTCTCGATGCGCTCGGGGCCGGACAGCAACTTCAGCCCCGAGAGCGCCGGATCGGCCCCAAGCGGGCGCGGCGAAGCGAGCAGCCACAGCGGACGCAGCGGGAGGCCGGGCGGAGTTTTTGCCGGCGCTGTCGCGGCGAACGTCATCGCGGTCTGTCCCGAGGCCCGCTCGGGACGGTGATCCATGCGAAGCTCCAGGGCCCTTACCGCATCCTCGCCCAGCCGCGCGCGCAGACGCTCGAGCAGCTGCGCACCGGCTTCACCGTCGCCACCCGCGATCGGGAAGAAGTCGCCCGCCTTCGCCCCCAGCGGCGCGATCTCTTCGGTCACGATCCGGATGGCCTCGACCCGGTCGGGCAGCTCGGTGCGCGCAAGCCGTTCGCGCAACACGTTCAGGATGTGCTCGACCTGCCGCGTGCAGCTAAGCCCCAACACCAGCGATGTCGGGGCCGCGTCTTCGTGCACCAGGTCGAAGCGCAGCTGCGTGACGCCTGCTCCGCGGCCGTGCAGAAAACCGGCGAGCTCGGTGACCAGACGTTTGACACCGAACAGCAGCGCCTCGACCTCGACCACCGGCGCGGGCAGCTCGAGCTGGCCGTGATAACGCTCCGGCGGCACGAACGGCACCCGCGGGTCGGGCAGCAGCCCGCGCGCCCGATCGACCTCGTCGAGCAACGCCTGGCCGAAGCGGCGCGCGGCGCCGTCGCGCGGCAGGGCGATGAACTCGCCGAGGGTCCGCACGCCGATACCCGAGAGCGTGTCCAGCGCAGTTTGCGCGCTGGCGAGCAGGGCGAGCGGCAGCGCGACGAGCTTGCCTGTCCAGTCGCTGTCTCCTGTGGCGATGATCGCCTGGCCCGCACGGGCGAACAGGCTCGCCGCGCCGGCGGTTGGCGCGGTTGCAAGGGTTCCGACAAAACCGATCGCGGCAAGGCCGGCATCGATGCGGCCCAGGAGCTTGTCCAAGCCGCCAAAGTAGTTGCGGCAGGCGGAGATTTCCAGCAGCACGCAGTCCGGCGGCTCGATGCTGATCGTGGAAGTCCATTGCCCCGCCCAGAGCGCGATGCCTTTTAGCGCATGACTTTCGGCGCGCTCGTCGCGCAGGTGAATCGTGAGGTCGGGGTCGAGCGCGAGCGCGGCGGCAATGGAAAGGCCTGCGGTGATGCCCCGTTTCCCCGCGGCAGCGTTGGCGACGACGACGTCGGGACGGTGGCTCGCGCTCGCCACCACGGCAGGCATCTCACTCGCCGCGCCGCGTGCAAAGACCGCAAGCGGAAGATCGGGAAAGTTAAGGCAGGTCCAGAGCATGCTCGCCCCGGGGGTCCGGTCCGGGCACGCGCCGGACCTCGTCGGCGCGCACCAGCGCCCGATTCCAGATCCGCGCCTGGGGGCCGCCAACCGGATAGTGGCGATGAAAGCTTGCCGAGCGGTTCGCCGCCAGACGGTCGCGTTGCGGCAGCGGTCTGACCGGGCCCGGCGCGCGAGCGCCGGGGGCCTTCGCCGATGGCGCCGTCGCCACATCGAGCAGCAGCGGCGCGGACACCACGCCCCCGCGGCGCTTGAAGATATCGACGCTCAAGCAATGTCCCGAGAACGAGAGCCGGAGGCGCAGCGGCGAAGGTGATGCCTGCGCAGCGCGCGCGGTCGGCGCGAAGAGAAACGCCAGCGTCTTGCCCTCCTGCGCCGCGAGCTGCAACCGCCGCGTGCGCTGATCGCCCACCGTCAGGGGCCAGAATAGGAGTGCTCCCGCACTGTTCGAACGCAGCACCTGCTCCGCCGCCCACCAGCGCTGCCTGTCTTCTGCCGCAGCGACCACGATGACCCGGGCCGGATCAATGCCCCGGCCAGCGAAGGCCGGCGCGTAAGGGATATGCGGCGGCGCCACCAGTGCGACCCATTCGCCAGCCTGGGCGAGACGCTTGAGCGCAGGCAAGAGCAGCTGCAACTCGCCGATGCCCTCCGCATCGACCAACAGCTCCGTCAGCGCGGCCCTGGGCCAGCCACCGCCCGGCAGCTCGTGGTCAAGGCTGGCAAACCCGCTGGCGACCGTGTCGTCGGCCTGCGCCAGCCGATCTCCGCGCCAGAGCAATGGATGTTGCAGCAACGCGGCAAGCGCAGGCTTCATGGCGAATCGGGCAACCGGAGCCCACCCCGGAAACGAGCCGGGGCGGCTCCGGTCAGACAGGAAGGAATACTTTATCGAACGATCGTTCGATAGTCAACTGCGGATGGGAGGTTTGTCGGCACCGCAGGTACGCAGCGACCGATCTCCTGTCGCCATCCCGATCCCTGTCTCGGGCGGTCACCTTCTCAACCGCCCGTACCGCCATGTCCTGACCGGCAAGCCAGCGAAAAACACCGCAATCCATTTGTGGGCTTTGGGAAAAAAATCGACCGGGTCGCCTGCGAAATCAATACCGACGGCATCGCCGCGATGACTTCCCGGCCGCCTGCGCCTGGTGACCAGGTCCGTGAGTCTCACCCGCACCCCGGAGGCGGACATCGGGTTCGGGCACGGTCGTGTCGAAATGGGTCTTGCTCGAACGTCATTGTCACGGCGGAGTATATTTTCGCCACAATCGACCAAGGAGCGAACCATGCAATACCTGTTGCTGATTTATGGAAACGAGGCGGCCATGCTGTCGGCGAGCAAGGAAGCTGCCGGACAGATGATGGCAGCCTACGGCGCGTATACCGAAGCGATGAAGAAAGCCGGCGTCTACATCGGCGGCAATCGCCTCCAGCCGACCTCGTCGGCGACGACGGTGCGTGCGCCCAACGGCAAGAGCAGCGTCCTCGACGGCCCGTACGCGGAGACCAAGGAGCAGCTTGGCGGCTATTACATGATCGAAGCGCCGGACCTGGACGCGGCGCTCGCCTGGGCGGCGCGCTGCCCGGGTGCGGTGCACGGGGCGATCGAGGTCCGCCCGCTCTGGACCATGTAGCGAGGCGCGATGGCGCGAGAGGGCGATGCGCGAGCCCGGGCGACAACCGAGGCGGTGGCGCGGCGAAGCTACGGCAAGCTGATCTCCTTTCTCGCCGCGCGCACGCGCGACGTCGCGGGGGCCGAGGATGCGCTGTCCGAGGCCTTCGCCGCCGCCCTGTCCGGCTGGCCCGCGAGCGGAGTTCCCGATAACCCGGAAGCGTGGCTGCTCACCGTGGCGCGGCGCAAGATGATCGATGCGGCCCGTCTGCGGCACAGAGCCGAAGACGGCTCGGTCGATGTGCAGCTCATCGCCGATGAGGTGGAGGCTGCGGCCGCGAGCGAGGCGCCGATTCCCGACGATCGCCTGCGCCTGATGTTCGCCTGCACCCATCCGGCCATCGACCCGGGCGTGCGTGCGCCGCTGATGTTGCAGACCATCCTCGGTTTCGATGCCGCCACGATCGGCTCGGCCTTTCTGGTGGCGCCGGCGACGATGGGTCAGCGACTGGTGCGCGCAAAGGGCAAGATCAGGCAGGCCGGCATCCCGTTCCAGGTACCGGGGCGTGTCGAACTGCGCCAGCGCCTCGACGCGGTGCTCGAGGCCATCTACGCGGTATTCGCCGAAGGCTGGTCCGATCCGGCGGGCACCGAGGCGCGCCGCCGCAACCTGGCCGAAGAGGGGATTTGGCTCGGCAGGCTGGTCGTCTCGCTGCTGCCGCAGGAGCCCGAGGCGCTCGGCCTGCTCGCGCTCATGCTCCACGCCGAGGCGCGGCGCGGCGCGCGGCGCACGGCGCAAGGTGAGTTTGTACCGCTTGCGGACCAGGACCCCGGGCTGTGGGACGCGCGCCTGATCGACGAAGCGGAGGCGCTGCTGCTGCGAGCCGCGGGCATGAATGCGATCGGTCGCTACCAGCTGGAGGCGGCGGCGCAATCGGCGCATGCCAGCCGTCGCCTGATCGGCCGCACCGACTGGGCAGCCATCGTGCAGATCTACGACGCGCTGCTGGCCATCACGGCATCGCCGGTGGTGGCGATCAATCGCGCGGTCGCCTGCGCCGAGGCGGCCGGGCCCGCGGCAGGGCTCGCCGCGCTTGCGCCGATGGCAAGCGATCCGAGGCTTGCCGACTATCAACCCTACTGGGCCGCACGCGCCGAGCTCCATGCCCGCGCAGGCGACACCGATGCGGCGAAGAAGGCCTATCAGCGGGCGATCGGCCTGGAATCGGATCCGGCGGTGCGCAGCTTTCTGCAGCAGCGCTGCAATGCGCTGCACCGCCCCGCCTTCGATCGCGCGCCGCCGGCGCTCCGCTCAAGCGCGCTCGACCCCTGAGGGAAGCAGCTTCGGCGCCTCAGCCCGCCGCAGCAACGGCCCGTGCCGCGAGCACGGAAACGAGGTGGGCTCGATAGTCGGCCGACCCGTGCAAGTCGCTGTTCAGGTGATCGGCGGGTATCTTCACCGCCTTGGCCGCCGCGGCGGTAAAGCTTTTCGCCAGCGCATCCTCGATCGCCTTGGCCCGGTGCACGTGCGATGCCGCGCCCGTGACGGCGACCCGGACCCCGTTTGCCGACCGGGCGACGAACACGCCGACCAGCGCAAAGCGCGACGCGGGTTGCGGAAACTTCACGTAGGCTGCCTTCTGCGGCAACGGGAAACTCACCGCGGTGATGATTTCGTCGTCGCCGAGCGCGGTTTCATACATGCCCCGGAAAAAATCGTCGGCGGCGATCTTGCGCCGGTTGGTGTGGATGGTTGCGCCGAGGCCCAGCGCGGCGGCCGGATAGTCGGCCGCCGGATCGTTGTTGGCGAGCGAACCTCCCAGCGTCCCGCGATTGCGCACCTGGCGGTCGCCGATGCCCTCGGCGAGCGCGGCGAGCGCAGGAATGGCCTGCCGGACGATGCTCGAAGCCGCGACCTCGGCGTGCGTGGTCAGCGCGCCGATGACGATCGCCTCGCCTTCCTTCTTGATGCCCTTGAGCTCGGACAGGCCGGACAGATCGACCAGCGTCCCGGGATTGGCGAGGCGCAGCTTCATCGCCCCGACCAGGCTCTGGCCGCCGGCAAGCGCCTTGCCGCCGGATTTGGCCAGTGCGGCCGCGGCGTCCGCGACGCTCTTCGCACGCTGATATTCAAATGCGTACATGGACGGCTCCTCTGTTAGCTTCGCGCGGCTTGCAGCGCGGCCCACACCCGATGCGGCGTGGCCGGCATGTCGAGGTACTTGACACCCGCAGCCGCCAGCGCGTCGTGCACCGCGTTCATGAGCGCTGCCGGTGCGCCGATCGCGCCCGCTTCGCCGCAGCCCTTGGCGCCGAGCGGATTGTGCGTGCACGGCGTGACCCGGGTTGCCACCTTGAACGAGGGCAGGTCATCGGCGCGCGGCATGGCGTAATCCATGTAGCTGCCGCTGAGCAGCTGGCCGCTGTCCTTGTCATAGACGCAGCGTTCGAGCAGCGCCTGGCCGATGCCCTGCGCCAGGCCGCCGTGCACCTGCCCTTCGACGATCATCGGATTGATGATGTTGCCGAAGTCGTCGCAAGCGGAGAAATTGACGACCGAAACCGCGCCCGTCTCCGGATCGATCTCCACCTCGCATATATGCGTGCCCGCGGGAAAGGTGAAATTGGTCGGATCGTAGAAAGCCGTCTCGTCCAGGCCCGGCTCGAGCTTGTCCAGCGGATAGTTGTGCGGGACATACGCCGCCAGCGCGACTTCGGCGAAGGCCTTGCTCCGATCGGTGCCGGCGACGGTGAACTTGCCGTCCCTGAACTCGATGTCCGCCTCCGCCGCCTCGAGCAGGTGGGCGGCGATCTTCTTGCCCTTGGCGACGACCTTGTCGAGGGCCTTGACGATCGCCGTGCCGCCGACGGCGAGCGAGCGCGAACCGTAGGTGCCCATGCCGAACGGAATGCGGCCGGTATCGCCGTGGACGATCTCGACATTGTCGATGGGGATGCCCAGGCGGCTGGCGACCACTTGCGAGAACGTCGTCTCGTGACCCTGGCCGTGGCTGTGCGAGCCGGTGAACACGGTGACGCCGCCGGTCGGGTTGACGCGCACCTCGCCCGCCTCGTAGAGCCCGGCGCGCGCGCCGAGCGCGCCGGCGATGTTCGACGGCGCGATGCCACAGGCTTCGATGTACGACGCGTAGCCCAGTCCCCGGAGCTTGCCGCGCTTCGCGGCTTCCGCCTTGCGCGCGGCGAAGCCTTTCACGTCGGCAATCTTCATCGCCTCGTCGAGGCAGGCGTCGTAACCGCCCGTGTCGTAGAGCAATGCCACCGGCGTCTGATAGGGGAAGTTGCGGATGAAGTTGCGCCGCCGCAGGTCGTCCTGGGCGACCCCGGTTTCGGCCGCGGCGGTGTGCACCAGCCGTTCGACGACGTAGGTCGCCTCAGGCCGCCCGGCACCGCGGTAGGCGTCGACCGGCGCGGTGTTGGTGAATACCGCGGTGACCTCGCAGTAGATGGCCGGCGTCGTGTACTGGCCGGCAAGCAGCGTCGCGTACAGGATCGTCGGTATGCATGATGCAAAGGTCGACAGGTAGGCGCCCATCGCCGCGGTCGTGTGCACGCGCATGGCGAGGAACTTGCCGTCCTTGTCCAGCGCGAGTTCGGCATGCGTCACGTGATCGCGTCCGTGCGCGTCGGCAAGAAACGATTCGCTGCGCTCGGCGGTCCACTTGAGCGGCCGGTTGACCTTCTTCGAAGCCCACACCATCGCCGTCTCTTCCGGGTACAGATAGATCTTCGACCCGAAGCCGCCACCGACGTCGGGCGCGATCACGCGCACCTTCGTCTCGGGAAGTCCGAGCACGAAGGCGGTCATCAGCAGGCGTTCGACGTGCGGGTTCTGGCTGGTGACATAGAGCGTATAGCTGTCATCGGCGCGGCTGTAGCTTGCCACCGCGGCGCGCGGCTCGATGGCGTTGGGAATGAGGCGGTTGTTGACGATGTCGAGTTTGGTCACGTGCGCCGCCTTGGCGAAGGCGCTGTCGGCGGCGGCCTTGTCGCCCAGCGCCCAGGTGTAGCACTTGTTACCGGGCGCGCCGTCGTGAATCTGCGGCGCGGCGGCCTTGAGCGCGTCGATCGCATTGACCACCGAGGGCAGCACATCGTAGTCGACCTCGATCAGCTCCGCGGCGTCCTTGGCCTGCGCAGGGTTTTCAGCGACCACCATGGCGACCGGGTCGCCGACGTAGCGAACCTTGCCCTGCGCCAGCACCGGGTGCGGCGGCTCCTTCATCGGTTGCCCATCGCTGCCGGTGATCAACCAGCCGCAGGGCAGGCCGTTGACGCCAGTCAGATCCGCCCCGGTGTATATCGCCAACACGCCGGGGGCGGCCTTCGCCTTCGTGGTGTCGATCTTGCGCAGCTTCGCGTGCGCGTGCGGCGAGCGCAGGAAATACACGTGCGTATGCTGCGGCGGATTGACGTCGTCGGTGTATTGGCCGGCGCCGACCAGGAAGCGATAGTCCTCCTTGCGCCGGATCGATTGACCGATGGTGTTGAGATCGTTTGCGCCCATGCTCTACCTCCGCATCGCGGCGGCACCCTGCGCCACCGCCTTGACGATGTTCTGATAGCCCGTGCAGCGACAGAAGTTGCCTTCGAGCTCGGCGCGGATGGTTTGCTCGTCGGCGCCCGGATGCCTCTGCACCAGGTCGAGCGCGCTCATGACCATGCCCGGGGTGCAGAAGCCGCATTGCAGGCCGTGACACTCCTTGAACGCGGCCTGCATCGGATGCATCGTGCCGTCGGGTGCGAGGCCCTCGATGGTCGTGACCTGGGCCCCTTGCGCCTGCACGGCGAGGATGGTGCAGGCCTTGACCGCGTGGCCGTCGACCAGGACGGTACACGCGCCGCATTGCCCGGTGTCGCAGCCCACGTGCGTGCCGGTCAGCGCGAGTTGGTTGCGGATGAATTCGACCAGAAGCGTGCGCGGATCGACCTCCGCGCGCGCCGCTTTGCCGTTGACGGTGAGTGACAACGAGACGGACACGGACGTTCTCCTTCAGTGGGATGCCGCCGAATGAAACAATCGTTGGACGCGTCTTGGGGCGGCGCGGTTAGCATACTCCCGGGTCGGACGCGCGGCAACGCGCAGGGCGTCGGACTCGGCACGCGTCTGCGCCGGGCGACCGACCCGCACGTTGCGGCGAGGCTTCGGGCGCCAGTTGGGCGCCAGCTCCGGCCGACGGGGTCCGATCCCATGCGCGGCCGGCTGGGGCGGCCGCTTGATTTCCCCTCGCGCGCCCCGCCTTCGCGCAGGATCAGTCGAGGTTGGCGATGAACTGCGAAAGGTTCTCGATGTCCTGGTCGGAGGGCGTCGCCGCAACGCTGGTCATGTTGCCGGCATCGTTGGTGCCTTCGGCCCCGCGCTGGGTATCGACCCGGTGTCGGAACAGTTTCGCGGCCTGGGCAGTCCGCCCGGGTTCTGGCTCGGCCTGCACTATGCCTTCGGCAGCGCCACCCTCGCCGATTGAACGATAATGGCGGCCGCCAGTCTTTCCAGCGCAGGTTCCGCGATGAGCGCCATGACCTTCACCCGCCGCAGTTTCGTGCAGACCCTGGGAGCGCTCGCGCTGGGCTCGTTGCCTTACCGCGCGCGGAGCGACCCGCGGCCCGACAGCGCGACGCCGGATCCCACCGACTGGTGCGGCGGCGGCGGTTCGCCCCGCCCCTTGTTCGTTCCCGGCGAGCGCGGCTTTCTCGGCCGCCTGGCGCTCGACGAGCAGATGCTGACGCTGCGCGCGGCTCCGCTGCGACCGGGCGGGCTCGACACCGGCCCCCTGACCCTGGCCTATTTCGCCCGCCATGACGGCCGCGAGTACGTCAATCCGACGCTCGTCCTCCGGCCGGGACAACGCGTGCGCATCGAACTCGACAACGGCCTCGATGAAGCCACGATCGTGCACTGGCACGGGCTCGCGGTCGACACCCATAACGACGGCGCCGGACTGACGCTGGCCGCCCCCGGCGCGCGCTACGCCTATGATTTCGAGCTGCGCAACCGGGGGGCGCTGTACTGGTATCACCCGCATCCGCACGGAATGGCAGCCGGGCAGCTTTACCGGGGCCTGTTCGGCGCCATCGAGATCAACGACGACGACGAAGCGAAACTGCGCGCGGCGCTCGACCTCGTGCCGGGGAAAAGCGAGATTGCGCTGCTGCTGCAGGACCGCCTGGGCAGCGACTACGCGCCTTCGCCCATGGACCAAACCCACGGCTACCTCGGCGATACCGTGTACGTCAACGGCACGGCTTGCCCGTATCTCGACGTGGCGACGCGGCTGTACCGGTTCCGCGTGCTCAACGCATCGAACGCGCGCACCTATCGCCTGGCCTGGCGCACCGCAGCGGGCACTGCGGTGCCGTTCACGCTGATCGGCAACGACGGCGGGCTGCTGCCCGCACCGCAGTCCTGCACCGAGGCCTTCCTCTCGACCGCCGAGCGCCTGGACCTGCTGCTCGACTTGCGCGACTTGGACGTCGGCGACACGGTATGGCTCGACACGCGCAGCTTCGATCCGATGCACATGGAAATGGCCGCCATGGCGCCGGAGGCTACGGGCCACGAGGCAATGGATCACGGTGCAATGGACCATAGCACCATGGACCATGCCGCCATGGACCATGGCGGCGCCAAAGCCGGGGGCGCGACCGACCACGCGGCGATGCATCACGGCGCAAGCTTCCCGGAGGGCACGGCGCGAACGCTGCTGCAGTTGCGCGTGCGCGAGAAAGCCACCTACAGCGCAAAGGTTCCGGCGCGCTTGTCCACACTGGCGCCCATCGCCACGGCGGGGGCGAGCGAACGCCCCTTTCGCCTCGGCTTCGCCAAGGGCCACTGGCGCATCAACGATCTGGTTTTCGTGATGGGCGAGACACCCATCGAGGTCAAGCGCAATACCGTCGAAACCTGGCTCATACGCAACGACTTCAACAGCATGCCGCACGCCATGCACCTGCATGGCTTCGCTTTCGAGGTCCTGACCCGCGAAACGAGCCCCGACCAGCTCAACTCGCTCAAGATCGACGACCACGGTCGGCTGGCCACCGATCTCGGGCGCAAGGACACCGTGCTCGTCTGGCCGGGCGAAAGCGTCAGGATCGGCATCGACTTCAGCTGCCCCTTCCCCGGCGAGCAGACCTACATGTTCCATTGCCACAACCTCGAACACGAGGATGGCGGCATGATGCTCGGGGTGAAGGTGACCTGACCCGCGGTGGATGGCCGGTGGTTATTTTGTGGCCTACAATAGGCCATGAGCGACCCTTCCCTGGCCGTTGCCGTCCGCGCCGCGCGCAATGCCGCGAGCGTGATCGAGGATGCGGCACGCGATCTGGCCCGGTTGCCGAGCTCATCCCAGGAACACGGCAAGATCGCCGCCGGCGCCGGCACCGAGGCTGCCGACGCAATAATCAGCACCCTTGCGGGGGCCTTCCCCGAGCACTCGATCCTGGGCGCGGAAGGGCCTCCCCGGCGTGAGGGAAGCTCCACCTGGCGCTGGATCGTCGACGCCCTCAATGGCGCGGTCAATTTCCGTCACGGCTACCCCTACTACGCCATCTCGATCGCGCTCACCCACGGCTCCGAGCTGACCCACGCGGTGGTGCTCGATCCGATCCGCGACGAGTTGTTCACCGCCATCAAGGGCCACGGTGCGTTGCTCAATGGCGTCGCGCTGCGCGTGTCCGGATGCACCACGCTCGACGGCGCGCTTCTCGGAACCGTGTTTCCGATCGGCGCGAGTCCGAGGCTGCCATCCTACCTGCCGATCTTCAACGCGCTCCTGGCACGTTGCGCCGGCATTCGCCGGGCCGGCGCCTGTGCCCTGGACCTAGCCTACGTCGCCGCAGGCCGGCTCGACGGGTTCTGGGAAATGAGCCTCAAGGCGCGGCAGGTGGCCGCCGGCGCGTTGCTGGTGCGCGAGGCCGGCGGGCGCGTCGGGGACTTCGCCGGCGGAGCGGAACACCTGCGCGGGGCCGAGATGATTGCCGCCGCGCCGGGCGTATTCAACGCCTTGCGCGAGGCGATCGATGCGAGCTTGAGCTAGCCGGCAAGCGCGGTCAGTCGCTCCTGCAGCGCGGCCGGAATGGCGACGCCTTCCCGGGCGGCCTGCAGCGCCAGCGCCTGGCGCCGCGCACCCGGCAGCCGCACTTCGGGCTCGGCGGTCATCACCGCGAGCAGCGCCTCGACGCGCTCTTCGTAGACCGCGCGCCCGGCAAGCGCCGCTGGATCGATGACCAGGAAGGCCTGCCCCAGCCGCGGCCGGTTGCCGGCGTCGACGAAGAACGACGTCGCTTCAAAACCCATCGCGGCACCGCTGAGCGTGGTGACCAGCAGCTCGACGACGAGCGCCAGGAGCGCGCCCTTCGCCCCGCCGAGGCCCAGCATGCTTCCCTCGAGCCCGGCGCGCGGATCGGTCGTGGGCTTGCCCTCCTTGTCCAGGGCCCAGCCCAACGGAATGGGTTGTCCCTCGTTTGCCGCCAGCATCAGCTTGCCGCGGGCAGTCGCGGACAGCGACAGATCGACGAGCACAGGCGCCGCGCGCGGCCGCGGGAAGATCGCCGCGACCGGATTGGTGCCGAAGATCGGGCGCTTGCCTCCTGCCGCCGGCATGGCCGCAGGCGAGTTGCCAAATGCCAATCCGACCAGTCCGGATGCAGCCACCGCCTCGAGGTGGTAGCCGGCCACGCCGAAGTGATGGCTGTTGGTGACCGCCGAGAACGCCACCCCGAGCGCAACGGCGCGTCGGATCGCCTCGGCGACCGCCAGCGCGCAGGCGGCGTAGGCCAGACCCGACCCGGCGTCGATGAGCGTTGCCCCACCCTTGGCGGCAAGCACGCGCGGGCGCGCGTGGCCATCCGCGCGTCCGTTCTGCAGGTGCGCGGCATATTGCGGAACGCGGGCGACGCCATGGGCGGCGAGGCCGCGCGCATCGGCATAGACCAGGGCCGCGGCGGTGGCATCGGCCATGTCGGCAACGGCACCGGCGCCCATGAGCGCGCGGCGGGCAAGGTCGTGCAGCGCATCGAGGCTGATCTGCGGCACCGGGAGCTTTCTAGGAGGTGCGCGCAACGCCCTCGAGCGCGGCGGCGACCTGTTCGGCGATGAGCATCGACACCCGTGCATTCGACTCGCGCGTGACGCCGGCGATGTGCGGCGTGAGGAGCAGATTGGGACAATTGGCCAATGCCGATCCACCCGGCAGCGGCTCGGCGGCGAAGACATCGAGCGCCGCACCGCTGAGCCGGCCCGCGCGCAACGCCTCGGCCAGCGCAGCCTCATCGACGATGCCGCCGCGCGCGGTATTGACGAGGATGGCGTCGCGCTTCATGAGCGCGATTTGGGCGGCGCCCACAAGGCCTCGCGTCGCGGCGGTCAACGGCACGTGCAGCGATACCACGTCGGCGGCACGCAGCAGCGCGTCGAGACTGCATGGCTCGGTCCGCTGCGCGGCCCACACCGGCGCGGTGGCGGCAATCCCGGTGTCGCAGCCTATGACCCGCATGCCCATGGCCCGCGCCAGTTGCCCCGTCCGTTGCCCGATGCTGCCGAAACCGATAAGTCCCAGAATCGTGCCCGCGAGCTCGCGCCCCGAGGAAAGCGTGGCGCGTGGCCAGTCTCCGGCAGCGACCGCGGCCGTGCCGAAATAGGCGCCGCGCAGCAGCACCATCGTCACGCCGATCACGTACTCGGCGACCGCAAGCGCGTTGGCTCCGGTCGCGGGTATGACCTCGATGCCGCGCGCCGCACAGGCCGGCAAATCGATGTTGTCGAGGCCCACGCCCAGCCGCCCGACAACGCGCAGCCCGTCGGCGGCGCCGAGCAGTTCGGCGTCAACCCGGATCCGGTTGCGCACGATGAGCGCGTCGGCCGCATGCACCGCGCCGAGCAGCGCATCGCGCCGGTCGGCAAGTCCTGCGTCGTAGGTCGTGGCGAACCGGCGCTGCAGCGAGGCGACGGCGGCCTGGTCCATGAACTCGGCGATGACCACGCGCATGCGGCCAGCCTAGCTTTGCATGCCCCAGCGGCGCACCGTTCGCGTTTCGACGTTGCGGAAGATCAGGTTCTCGACGATGAGCCCGATGACGATCACCGTCAGCAGCCCGGCAAAGACGCTGGGGATCTCGAGCTCGTTCTTGTTTTCGTAGATGAACCAGCCCAGGCCGCCCGATCCGGACGAGACCCCGAATACGAGTTCGGCCGCGATCAACGTCCGCCACGCGAATGCCCAGCCTATCTTGAGCCCGGTGAGGATGCTGGGAAATGCCGCCGGGATCAGGATCCTGCCAACGTAGGAGATGCCGCTCAGGCCGTAGTTGCGGCCGACCATGCGCAGTGTATTCGACACCGACAGAAAGCCCGAATGGGTGTTGAGCGCGACCGCCCACAGCACCGAATGGATGAGCACGAACACGATGCTGCCGGCGCCGAGCCCGAACCAGATGAGGGCGAGCGGCAGCAGCGCGATGGCCGGCAGGGGGTTGAACATCGAAGTCAGCGTCTCAAGCAGATCGGTACCCAGGCGCGAGGTAATGGCGATGACGGTGAGCACGGCCGCGAGCGCGATGCCGGCTACGTAGCCGAGAAGCAGTATCTTGATCGACGTCCACGCCCGGGCCAGCAGCTCGCCATGCGTCATGCCGTCGACGAAGGCCCCGACCGTTGCGCCAAAGGTGGGAAAGAGCAGCGGGTTGTTGAGCCAGCGCGCGTAGAGCTCCCATGCGGCAGCGAGCGCGCACAGCAGCACGAGCTTGCGCGCCGCGCCGACGTTGTAGAGTCGCTCCCAGGCCGAAAGCGCCTTGGTTACCACGCCGAAGCGCGCCGCATCGACCGGTTGGCGATAGACGTCTGCGCGCTGCACCGAAGGATCAGACATGCGTGCCTACCTCCTCGCCCTCGACCGCGTCGGCAAAAAGCAGGTCGTGGATCTTGCGCTCCAGCCCCTGCGCCTGCGCCACGTCGCCGTGCCCGCGGACCAGGCTGTTGATCTCCGCCTTGACCTGCCCTGGCGCCGGCGACAGCAGCAGAATGCGGCTGCCGACGGTGATCGCCTCGGCGATCGAGTGGGTCACGAACAGCACCGTGAAGTGGGTATCGTCCCAGAGTGTGAGCAACTCGTCCTGCATCTTGCGCCGCGTCAGCGCGTCCAAGGCGGCGAAGGGCTCGTCCATGAGCAGGATGTCCGGCTCCATCGCCATGCCGCGGGCGATTGCCACGCGCTGCTTCATGCCGCCGGAGAGCATGTGCGGGAAGCTGTCGGCGAATTTGGCGAGGTTGACCTTGGCGATGTACTCGAGCGCCTTGTCCTCGGCCGCCTTGCCCGCGAGCCTGCCGCTGGCGGTGAGCGCGAACATCACGTTTTCCTTGACCGTCTTCCATGGCAGGAGCTGATCGAATTCCTGGAACACCATCATCCGGTCGGGGCCGGGGCGCGTGACGACCTGCTGTTTCAAGCGGATTTCGCCTTCGACCGGATTCATGTAGCCGCCGACCGCCTTCAGCAGGGTCGATTTGCCGCAGCCCGAAGGGCCGAGCAGGATGAAGCGGTCGGCGGCGAAGACCTGGAAGTCGATCCGATAGGTGGCGGTGACCAGGCGGTTGTGCGTCTTGTACTGCAAGGTCACGCCGCGCACGTCGAGGATCGGGGCCGCGGTGTCAGCCATGGATTTTGCCGACCGGCGGATTGTCTAGGACTGCCACGGCAGCCGGTCGAGATCGACGTTGCCCCCGGAGAGGATGATGCCGACCCGCGCATCGCGCACGTCGAGGGTGCCCTCCAGCAAACACGCCAGGGGCACCGCGGCGGAGGGCTCGATCAGGAGTTTCGCCCGCTCCCAGAACATGCGCATGGCGCCGACGATCGCCGCCTCGCTTGCCACGCCGATCGCCTCGACGCCGGAGCGGATCGCCCCGAGCGTGCGCGGCGAGAGCATCGTGCGCAGGCCATCGGCGATCGTGCTGGCCGCCGGCAGCGGCTCGACCCGGCCGGAGCGGAAGCTTCTCGCCGCGTCGTCGGCGTTGGCAGGCTCTGCCCCGAGAACCCGGATCGTGCGCGCGCTCGAGCGCACGGCGATTGCCGTGCCGGAGAGCAGGCCGCCGCCGCCGACCGGGGCGACGACGAAGTCGACATCGCCTGCCTGCTCCAGCAGCTCGAGCGCGGCGCTGCCCTGGCCGGCGATCACCCGCGCATCGTCGAAGGGGTGCACCAGCGCGGCGCCGGTTTCCCGCTGCACTTCGGCGCAGCCGGCTTCGCGCGCGGCAGGGGTCGGGGCACAAAGGCGTATCGTGGCGCCATAGCGGCGCACGTTCTCCAGCTTGACCTTCGGCGCACTGTCGGGCATGACCACGAAGGCGGCGATCCCGCGTCGTGCCGCCGCGTACGCCAGGGCCGCGCCGTGGTTGCCCGACGAGTGCGTCACCACGCCGTGGCGCGCTTCGGCCTCGGACAGCGAGAACACGGCGTTGGTCGCGCCGCGCGCCTTGAAGGCGCCCGTGCGCTGCAGGTTTTCCGCCTTGAACACCAGGCGCGCCCCGACCTCGGCGTCGAGCGAGCGGCAGGTAAACACCGGCGTGCGATGCACGTGCGGCGCGATGCGCGCGGCCGCCGCGCGGACTGCAGCCAGATCGGGGAGCGCCAACGCGTCGGCGATGACTCTCGCGTCCGGCATCAACTGCCCGGCAGCGCGTACACGTTGGGAAAGAACAAGTCCTTCCACGTATCGGGCTTGACCTTGATGGCACCGGTCCTGTACATGAAGTCGGCGTACTTCATCACGTTCTGCGGGGTGGTCGTGAACACGGTCTGCGGATCGTTCAGCATCCGCTCGATGTCCTCGAGCGTGTCCTTGTCTTTGGAAATGCGCAGGTAGGCCTCGGCTGCCGCGCGCTTGTCGCTGTTGATGAACGCCTCTGCCTCGTCGAGCGCCGCGACAAAGGCGGCGTAGAGTTTCGGGTTTTCGCTGCGGAACTTCGCCGTGGTCCAGACGACGTTGAAGGTCACCGCCCCGCCCATCACGTCGTAGTTGTTGAGCACCAGGTGCATGCCGGGCCGGGCGAGCTCCTCATACTGGTAGGGAGGGGACCCGAAATGGGCGTTCACCTCCGACTGCCCGGAGAGCAGCGCCTGCATCGCATCCGGGTGCGCCATGGAAACGGTCAACGCGTCGAATCGATTCTGCTGCCCGGGCCCGAAGATCTGCTCGGCCGCCATTTGCAGCGCCAGCGCCTGGACCGAGATCTTGGCCGCAGGCAACGCGATCCGGTCCTTGTCCGACAGGTCGCGCGCGGTCTTGACCTGGGGGTCGCGGGTGACCAGATAGAGCGGCATGGAATTGAGCGCGGCGACCCCGCGCACGTCGAGGTTGCCGCGCGTGCGCGACCAGAGCGTCACCAGCGGCCCGACGCCGCCCGAGGCAATCTGCAGGCTGTTCGACAGCAGCGCGTCGTTCATCACGTTGCCGCCGGCAAACGTCGCCCATGTGACCTTGACCTCGATTCCGGCCGCCCGGGCGTGCTTTTCGATGAGCTGCCCATCTTCCATGAGCATGAGCGGCAAATAACTGATGCCGTATTGCTTGGCGACGTTGATTTCGGTCAGTTCGGCGCGCGCCGGCGTCCCCAGCGAGAGCAGCGTCGCTGCCGACAGCACGGCGGCAGCGCGTAGGCACCACGTCAGTCGCATGGGCGTTTCTCCGTATGCGGAAATGCCGCGATTATAGGCGCCCGTTCCCGCCCGCGCCGGCACGCGGCCGATCAAGCGCTTTCGTAGAGCCGCGTCAGCACGAACTCGCGATGCCCGAGCGCCTCGGCTGCCGTCAGGCGACCGTTCACGGTGCGGAACATCATCTCGAGCAGCTTGTCGCCGGCCTGATCCATCGTCATCTCGCGCTGCAGCAGCCCCGAGGTGTCGACATCGATATGCTCGCTCATCGTCCGCACCGTACGCGGATTGGCGCAGATCTTGATCACCGGCAGGATCGGATTGCCGATCACGTTGCCTTGTCCGGTGGGGAAGAAGTGCACCACGAAGCCCGCGGCCGCACACAGCGTCACCATCTCCGCCGCGGCCGACGAGCTGTCCATGAACCACAGTCCGGGGTGCGTGGGCGCCTGCGCCTTGTCGAGCACGCCGTCGACCGTGCACTTTCGGCCGATCTTCTGGATATTTCCCAGCGCCTTTTCCTCGATCGTGGTGAGCCCGCCGGCGATGTTGCCCTTGGTCGGTTGCGAATCGGACAGGTCGGTCGTCTTGTGCCGGTTGATCAGCTCCTGGTAGCGGTCGAACACGCGTCTGAACTCGGCGCGTATCCTGTCGTCGCGGCAGCGGGCGGCGACGATGTCCTCGCCTCCGGTCAGCTCCGTGGTCTCGCCAAACACCAGGGTGCTGCCGGCCGCGTAGAGCTTGTCGAAGGCGTTGCCCACGGTCGGATTGGAGCCGCAGCCGGAAGTGGTGTCCGACTCCCCGCATTTGCACGACACCCAGAGCTCCTTCAGATCGCACTCGACGCGCTGCCTCTCGCTTGCCCACTGGAGCAATTCCCGCGCCGCCTTCGACGCCCGCATGATCGTGTCGTGGTCGCCGTGGAGCTCGATGCCGAAGCCCTTGACGGGCTTACCCGTCGCCGCGATGCCGTCGACCACGCGCTTCGTCCAGCCCTCCTCGATGCCGATGACCACCACGGCGGCAACGTTCGGATTGCTGCCGGCGCCGATCAGCGTCCTGAAATGCAGGTCGAGATCGGCGCCGAACTGCAGCCTGCCGTAGGGATGCGGCAGCGCCAGAGTTCCCTTGACGTTGTGCGCGACCGCCTCCGCGGCGGCATTCGACAGATCGTCAACCGGGAGGAGCACGACATGATTGCGCACCCCGACGCGGTTGTTTTCGCGGCGATAGCCCCAGAACCTCGATTGCATGTCCGTCACCAGCGCTTGGTCTTGATGTTGTGCACGTGGGCGTGCTGGCCTGTCTTGATCGGCGCGACGACCTTGCCGATGTCGACGCCATACTTGATCACCGTATCGCCGACGGCCATGTCCCGCAGGGCAACCTTGTGGCCGAGCGGGATGTCCTGGGTGCAGGACAGCGTCAGCGTGCGATCCTCGTCGAGAATGAGCCCGGTCAGGGTCTGGCCGGCCTTGACGCCCTCGACGACGACGACCGCGACCGAATCCTTCGGGTCATGAAGCACGTAGTGAATCACCTTCGCTCCGCATTCTGGCCGATGAGCCATGGTAGCGCGGCGCCTCGGGGTGAAGCAACCACGGCGCAATCTCAGCGCCCGGAAAAATCGAACTCGGTCTGGGCCACCGGCGCGAAATAGCGCCGATGCACCGGGCAGGGACCGTGGGCGCGAAGTGCAGCCAGGTGCTCGGGCGTCGCATAGCCCTTGTGGCGGGCAAAGCCGTACGCCGGGTAGCTGCGATCGAGCTCGACCAGCATGGCATCGCGCGTCGTCTTGGCCAGAATCGACGCCGCGGCGATGGCGGCGATGAGCCGATCGCCGTCGACGATCGCCCGTGTAGGGCAGTCGACCTGGGGGCAATGCAGGCCATCGATCCATACCACCTCCGGCCGGGTCGTCAGGCGCTCGATGGCGCGCCGCATCGCCAGCAGCGTCGCCTGCAGGATGTTCAGGGAATCGATCTCGCCCACATCGCTTTCGGCCACCGCCCAGGCGACGGCGCGCGTCCGGATCGCCCGCGCCAGCTCTTCGCGCGCCGCCGGAGTCAGCAGCTTCGAATCGCGCAAGCCGCGGATGCGCTGCATCGGGTCGAGGATCACCGCCGCCGCCACCACCGGTCCCGCCAGCGGCCCCCTCCCCGCTTCGTCGACACCGGCGATCAGCATGCAATGCCCGCCAGCCGCAGCTCCGCCACCACCGCGTCGGCGACCAGGGTCGGCGTATCGGCCGCCAGCATCCCGGCCATGGTGGCGAACAGCGCCTCGAGCCGGCGCCGCGTCAGCATATCGTCAAACAGATTGAGCGCCGCCCGGGCGACGTTGGCCGCGGTTGCCTCGCTCTGCAGGAATTCCGGGACCACGAACCGCCCGGCGATCACATTGGGCAAGCCGACGTAGGGCAGCAGCAGCTTGCGCGCGACCAGGCGCGCAGTCAGCGCATTGAGGCGATAGAAGATCACATGCGGGCAGCGCGACATCGCCGCCTCCAGCGTCGCCGTCCCGGACGCGACCAGCCCGACGTCCGCCGCGCGCAGCGCCTGATCGGCGTGGCCGTAGAGAACGGTCAGGGGCAAGGCTTGCAGCTCTCGACGGTGCCGGACCGCGTCGAAGTGTTCCCGGGTCTCGCGGCTGACCAGCGGGACGAGGAAATGCGCGGTCGGCTGTGCCGCGAGAAGCTCGCTCGCGGCGTCGAGCAGCAGCTCGCTGTGGGTCTCGAGCTCCGCCATCCGGCTGCCCGGCAGGAGCGCGAACACCGGCTGCTTCGCGTCGAGCCGAAGCAGCTCACGCGTCTCGCGCCGGCTCGCCGCCGTCGCGGCCTGGGCCGCCAGCGGGTGGCCGACGAATGTCACCGGCAGTGCCGCAGCGGCGTACAGAGGCGGCTCGAAGGGAAACAGTGCGAGCAGCCGGTCGACCGAACGGGCCATGGTGTGAATGCGTTCGCTGCGCCAGGCCCACACCGATGGGCTGACGTAGTGAATGGTGCGCACGCCGCGGCGCTTCAGTCCAGCCTCCAGTCCCAGATTGAAGTCCGGCGCGTCGATACCGACAAACAGTCTCGCCTTGGCGGCAAGCAGGCGGCGCGAGAGATCGGCGCGCATGCGCAAAAGCCCCGGCAAGGCGCTGATGACCTCGACATAGCCCCCGATCGACAGCCGCGACATCGGATACCAGGCCTCGCACCCTGCGGCCTCGAGGCGCGGCCCGGCGATGCCGGCGAAGCGCGCCGCGGGCAGCCGCGCCCGCACCGCGTCGACGAGCTCGGCGCCGAGTGCATCGCCCGATGCTTCCCCGGCGACGATGCCGATCGTGACTCCTTCGCCCCCCCGGGCATCGTGATCAGCGCCTGCTCAACGGATGATCCCGCGTCCCGGCGTCTCCAGGAACTGCGCCAAGGCGGTGAGCACCGGCGCCTTCGCGGCGGCGGCGGTTATCGCCTTGCGCGCCTCGTCGAGCGAGAGCTTCTGGCGGTACAGGGTCTTGTAGGCATCGCGGATGGCGACGATGTCGCTGGCAGCGAACCCGCGCCGGCGCAGACCCTCGCTGTTGGTTCCGTGCGGCCTGGCCGGGTAGCCGGAGGCGGTCACGAAGGGCGGGACATCCTGCAGCACGATCGAGCCTCCGCCGATCATCGCGTGCGCGCCGATGCGGCAGAACTGGTGCACGCCGACGAAACCCCCGAGCACGGCGAAATCGCCGACGACGATGTGGCCGGCAAGCTGCGCATTGTTGGAAAACGTAGTGTCGTTGCCGATGACGCAGTCGTGGGCGATGTGGCTGTACGCGAGCAGCAGGTTGCGGTCGCCGATGGTCGTGGTGCCGCGATCCTGCGCCGTCCCGGCATGAATGGTCACGAATTCGCGGATCACGTTGTTCGCGCCGATGACCGTCGCCGTCGGCTCCCCGCCATACTTGCGGTCCTGGGGAATCTCGCCAACGGAGGCGAACTGGAAAATGCGATTGTTCCGGCCGATGCGGGTGCGGCCGGCAATGACGACATGACTGGCGATGGTCGTCCCGGCATCGACCTCGACCTCCGGGCCGATGACGGTGAACGGACCGACCCGGACGTCGGGCGCGAGCCGGGCTCCGGCGGCCACCAGGGCCGTGGGATGGATGTGCTCCAACTTCAGGCCTTCATGTCGCGCACCGCGGCCATGAGCACGGCCTGCGCGACGAGCTCGCCGTCGACGCTTGCCTTGGCGGCAAACTTGAATACGCTGCGCACGACGTTGAGCTCGACCGCCTCGAGCAGCAGTTGGTCGCCGGGGAACACCGGCCGCCTGAAGCGCGCCTCGTCGATGCCGGCGAAAAACAGCAGCGACTTGCCGTCGGGGCGCGCGGCGCGCGTCGTGTAGGCGAGAATGGCCGAAACCTGCGCCATGGCCTCGATGATCAGCACGCCCGGCATCACCGGATAGCCGGGGAAGTGGCCCTGAAAGAATGGCTCGTTGATGGTGACGTTCTTGATCGCCTTGATGCGCTGCCCTATTTCGCATTCCAGCACGCGGTCGACCAGCAGAAACGGATAGGCATGCGGCAGGTGCCGCATGATCTCCTGGATGTCCATCTCCGGCATGGTCAGTTCTCCTTGTCGCTATGCGCGCGCTCGAGCGCGCGCAGCCGCCTGAGCACCGAGCGCAGCCGGCGGATGGTTCCCGCCACGTGTTTCCATTCGCCATGCGGCAACGCCGGAAACACGCCGGTGTAGATGGCTGGCGCGGCGAGCGATTCGAACACGCCGGTCGCGGCCGAGATCACGGTGCCGGCGGCGATGTCGAGATGGCCGGCGATCATCGCCGCGCCACCGATCTTGCAGTTGCTCCCGATGGTCGTGCTGCCGCCGATGCCGGCACAGCCGGCGATCGCGGTGTGAGCGCCGATGCGGCAGTTGTGGCCGATCTGGATCTGGTTGTCGAGCTTCGCGTCGTCGCCGATCACCGTGTCGCCGATCGCGCCGCGATCGATGGTGGTGTTGGCGCCGATTTCGACGTCGGCGCCGATCAGCACCCGTCCGAGCTGCGGCACCTTGATCCAGCGTCCGTCTTGCTCGGCCATGCCGAAACCATCGGCGCCGATGACCGCGCCGCTGTGGATGATCGTGCGCGCGCCGATGACCGAGCGCGGGTAAACCACGACGCGGGCGTGCAGCAGGCAATCCTCGCCGATGGTCGTGTCCTCACCGATCACCGTGCCGGCGCCGACTTCGGTGCGCTCGCCGACACGGGCGCGCTCGCCGATGACGGCGTGGGCGGCAACCGCTGCGCTCGCCGCGACGTGGGCGCCGGGCGCGATCACCGCCGTCTCGTGGATGCCGGGCACGGGAGGCCGGCGCGGATGGAGCATCGCCGCAACCTGCGCATAGGCGGCGTAGGGATTGGCCGCGACCAGCTTGGGCAGGGCCGTGCCCGGGGCATCAGCCGGCGCGACAATCACCGCGCTCGCCCCGGTCCGCGCCAGGTGGCTCCGGTACCTCGGGTCGGAAAGGAAGGCGATCGCGCCCTCGCCGGCGCTGTCGAGCGGCGCGACGCGGTCGATCACGATCTCGCCGTCGCCGGCGAGTTCGGCGCCACAACGCGCGGCGAGCTCGCGCAGGGAAATCCCTTCAGCGTGTCGTGAGCCCATGCGCGTTCGCGCCGCGCCGCCAATGCACGCCGGCCTACTTGTCGGCGAGCGCCTTGATCACCTTGTCGGTGATGTCGATGCGCGTGCTCGCAAACACCACCGGATCCTGCAGGATCAAGTCGAATTTTTCCGCTTCCGCAATCTGCTGGATGGCTTTGTTCGCCCGCTCCTGAACGGCCGAAAGCTCCTCGTTGCGGCGCAGGTTCAGATCCTCGCGGAACTCGCGCTGCAGGCGCTGCAGGTCGCGGGTCATGTTCGCCAGATCGCGTTCCTTGTTGCGCCGCTCGCCTTCGGCCATTGCGACGCCTTCCTTGTCCAGCTGCGCCTGCAGGTCGCGCACGTCCTTGGATAGCTTCTGGATGTCCGCATCGCGACCGGCAAATTCCTTCTCCAGCTTCTGCTGCGCGCGCTTCGCCGGCGCGGCTTCGCGAAACAGCCGCTCGGTGTTGACGAAGCCGATCTTGTAATCGCCGCTCTGCGCGAATGCCAGCGTGGCGATCAGCGAGAGCGCCAGCACGCCGGCGGCCCGCATCATCGATGGTCTCATGCCGTGTCTCAACTTTCTGTTCTGCATCACACCTGTCCTAGAACACCGTCCCTACCTGGAACTGGAAATGCTGGATCCGGTCGCCTGGCTTGCGGACTATCGGAGAGCCGTAGCTGAACTTGAGCGGGCCGACCGGAGAGTTCCAGGCCAGCCCGACGCCCGCCGAATAGCGGAAGCCCTCGAACTGCGGCTGCGAACCATTGTCCCAAATCTGCCCGGCGTCAAGGAACACCGACAGGCGCACCGATTGGTCGTTGGCCTTGGCACCCGGCATGGGAAAGAACCACTCCGAATTGCCGATTATCTTGCGCCGGCCGCCGATCGTATTGCCCTCGTTGTCCTGCGGGCCGAGCGACGCCGTCTCGTAGCCGCGCACCGAACCCACGCCACCACCATAATACGCCTTGAAGAACGGCAGCGGCTTGCCATCGAGCCCGCCGCCGTAGCCGAAGTCGCCGCGCAGCATCCACACCACGCTCGCCGGCAGCGGCGTGAACCACTGGATCAGGTAGCTCGCCTTGTAGTATTGCAGGTTGCCGAGCGGCGTGCCCCATTCTCCGAGCGCGCTCTGCAGCAGACCGCTGGTGGGGAACAGGACGTTGTCGCGCGTGTCCCGCGCCCAGCCGCTGGTGACAATGAAGGCATTGGTCGTGGACCCGAAATCCTGCACGAACGTGACGTAGATCGGGGGGCTGCCGCCGCCGAGCGAAATATTGGTGTGCTCGTAGCGCCCGCCGAAGTTGATGCTGTCGGTCTCGGTTACCGGCACGCCGAAGCCCATCGCCGCGCCCAGGGTGGTCGAGGAATACGCGGCGATCGGGAGCGACGACGAACTGACGGACCGGTCGTAGACTTCGGTGGTGCGCGAGATCCCGTCCTCGGTCCAGTACGGCTCGCTATACAGCACCGAGATGGTCCGGCCGATCTTGCTGGTGTTGACCGCGGCCGTGATCTGGTTGCCGGTGCCGAACACGTTGTTCTGCGAAATCGATCCGGTAAGCACCAGGCCGTCCGCGCTGGAAAAGCCGACACCGGCAAGCAGGTTGCCGGTTGCCTTCTCGGTCACCGTCAGGTCGATATCGACCTGGTCCGGGCTGCCGGCGACCGCCGGTGTCTCGATGTTGACGTCGTCGAAAAAATTGAGCCGGGTGATGCGCACCTTGGAGCGCTCGATGCGGGTGGAGTCGAACCAGGCGTCCTCGAGCTGGCGGAATTCGCGCCGGATCACCTCGTCGCGCGTCTTGGCGTTGCCGTTGATGTTGATCTTGCGCACGTAGATCCGGCGACCGGGGTCGATGAAGAAGGTGAACCCGGCGGTGAGCTTTTCGCGGTCGATCTGCGGCACCGCATTGACATTGGCGAACGCATAACCATCGCTGCCGAGGCGATCGGAGATGTTCTTCGCCGACTGGGTGAGTTTCTCGCGCGAGTACACGTCGCCCGGCTTTACCAGGATGAGCCGCATCAGCTCGCTCTCAGGCAGCAGCAGCTCGCCGGCCAGGCGGACGTCGCCGATGGTGTACTTGGGGCCCTCGGTGATGTTGATCGTGATGTAGATCTGGTCCTTGTCGGGCGTGATCGACACCTCGGTCGAATCGACCTGGAACTGGAGATATCCGCGGTTGGTGTAGTAGCTGCGCAGGCTTTCCAGATCGGCGGACAGCTTCTGCTTCGAGTACTGGTCGTTCTTCGTGTACCAGGTAAACCAGCCGGAGGTGGAAAGTTGCATCTCCTTCATCAGCGTGGCCTCCGGAAACGCCTGCGCGCCGACGATGTTGATATGGGCGATCTTGGCGACGTCGCCTTCCTCGATATTGAAGCTCACGGCGACGCGATTGCGCTCCTGCGGCGTCACCGTGGTCGTGACCTTCATCGCGTAATAGCCGCGGTTGATGTACTGGCGCTTGATTTCCTGCTCGGCGCGGTCGAGCGCGGAGCGGTCGAAGATGCGCGATTCGGCCACGCCGATGTCCTTCAGGCCCTTCCTCAGGGTGTCCTTGTCGAATTCCTTGGCGCCGGTGATGTCGATCTGGCTGATGGTCGGCCGCTCCTGGACGATGACCACCAGAATGCCGTTCTCCTCTTCCATGCGCACGTCGCGGAAGAAGCCGGTCGCGTACAGCGCCTTGACCGCGGCCGAGGCCTTCTCGTCGTCGACCCGGTCGCCGACCTTGATCGGCAGATAGCTGAACACGGTTCCGGCATCGGTACGCTGCACGCCCTCGACGCGGATGTCCTTGACCGTAAACGGTTCGAAGCAGAGCGCCGGCGGCGCGACCAGCGTCGCCAGCAGGCCGGCGAGCAGCGCGAGCGCCGCCCTGATCCTGGCGAACACGCACGGACTCGCGGCCCGCACCTGCCCGCGGGGATCAAAGGAAACGCGTAAGGTCATTGAAAAGCGCCAAAGCCATCAGCAGGGCCAGCACGGCCATGCCGATGCGCTGGCCGACCTCGAGAACGCGGTCGGAGACGGGACTGCCCTTGAAAATCTCGACGAGATAATACAACAAGTGCCCGCCGTCGAGTAAGGGAACGGGCAGCAGATTGAGCACGCCCAGACTGATGCTGATCAGAGCGAGATAGCCGATGAAGGTCAGCATGCCGGCCTGCGCCGACTGGCCGGCATACTCGGCCATCGTCAGCGGGCCGCTGATGTTCTTGAGCGACGCCCCGCCGGTGAGGATGCGGCCGAGCATCTTCAGCGTGAAAACCGACAGATCCCAGGTCTTGGTGGCCCCCTGCAAGAGCGCCTCGGCGGGCCCGTACCGAACCGTTACGGCGAGGTCCGCCACCGCAGCCGGGTCGATGCTCAAGGCGCATGCCGGCGATGCCGATGCGTTGACCGTTCTGCTCGGTCGCTTCGGGTACCACCTCGGCCTCACGCGTGGCGCCGTCGCGGCGCAGCGTGAAGCGCAGCGGCTCGCCCGGATGGGCGTTGGTCACCTTCGCCACATCGGAGGGCGAGTGCATGCGCTCGCCGTTGACTGCGAGAATGGTATCGCCCGCATGCAGCCCTGCCGCGGCCGCGGGTTTGTCGGCCACCACCTCGTTCACCCGCGGCGCGCCCAGGTCGATGCGCAGGCCTAGGGCGGCGAGGAAGTCCGCGTCCCAGTCGCTTTCCTTGAGTGCTCCGAGCTCGAGCTCGCGCACCGAGCGCGTGCCGTCCGGCGCCTCGATTTCGAGCGCTGCCGATTCATGGCCCGAGGCGCGCAGCAGGCGCCAGCGCAGGTCCTGCCACGAGCGCACCGGCGTGTCGTCGACGCCGCGCACGAGATCGCCCTCGACCAGGCCGGCGCTGGCCGCGGGCGACGCGGCCGGCGGCGGCGCCAGCACTGCGCGCTGCCCCGGAATGCCCACCAGGTAGGTGGCGGTGAAGAGCAACACGGCCAGCAACAGGTTGGCCAGCGGCCCGGCGGCAACGATGGCGCCGCGTTTCCACACGCTCTGGCGATTGAAGGCGCGGGGCAGGTCCGAAGCGCGGACCTCGCCCTCGCGCTCGTCGGCCATCTTCACGTAGCCGCCGAGGGGAAGCGCCGAGAGCGCCCACTCGGTGCGGTCGCGACCGACCCGGCGCGACCAGATCACGCGGCCAAAGCCGATCGAAAAGCGCAGCACCTTGACCCCGGCCAGGCGGGCGACGATATAGTGGCCGAGCTCGTGGAACGTGATCAGCACGCCCAGCGTGACGGCGAAGGCAAGCACCTTTTGCGCGATGCCGATCATGCCGACACGGCCTGGCGCCCGAGCAGTTCACGTGCCAGCGCGCGCCCGGCGCGATCGGCCTCAAGCGCGTCGTCGAGCGATGCCACCGGCTGCGCCGGCAGGCGCGCGAGCGCCTGCGCGCATACGGCGGCGATATCGAGGAAGCCGATGGCGCGGTCGAGAAAGGCCGCCACTGCGACTTCGTTGGCGGCGTTGAGCGTGGCCGGCGCGCTGCCGCCCGCGTCGAGCGCCGCACAGGCAAGCTCAAGGCAAGGAAAGCGCGCCGGGTCGGGCGCGGTGAAATGCAGCGTGCCGATCTGTGCGAGCTCCAGCGGCGACACACCGGCGGCCACGCGCACCGGCCAGGCCAGGGCCTGCGCGATCGGCGTGCGCATGTCCGGGTTACCCAGTTGCGCGAGCACCGAGCCATCGACGTACTCGACCAGCGAATGAACGATGCTCTCCGGATGGATCACGACCTCGATCTGCTCGCGTCGCGCGCCGAACAGCCAATGCGCCTCGATCACTTCCAGGCCCTTGTTCATCATCGTTGCCGAGTCCACGGAAATCTTGCGGCCCATGCGCCAGCGCGGGTGCGCGCAGGCCTCCTCCGGCGTGGCCCGGGCAAGCGCGGCCAGCGGCGTGGCGCGGAACGGACCGCCGGAGGCAGTGAGCAGGATCCGGCGCACGCCGCGCTCTTCAGGCGAACCGGCGTACCCGGGTGGCAGGCACTGGAAAATCGCATTGTGCTCGCTGTCGATGGGCAGCAGCGTCGCACCACCCGCGCGCACGGCGGCGACGAAAATGCTGCCGGAGAGCACCAGCGTCTCCTTGTTGGCGAGCAGGATGCGCTTGCCCGCGCGCGCCGCGGCGAGGGTCGGCGCGAGCCCCGCCGCGCCGACGATCGCCGCCACGACCGTATCGGCCCCCGGGAGCGTGGCCACTTCGCACAGGCCCGCCGGGCCGGAGAGCACCGAAGTCGGCAGGCCCTCCCGCTTTACCGCGGCCGCAAGCTCGCCCGCCGCCTGCGCATCGAGCAGCGCCGCGTACGGCGGTCGGAAGCGGGCAATCTGCTCGAGCAGCGGCCGCCACTGCCTGTTGGCGGCCACCGCCGCCACGGCGAAGCGGTCCGGATGGCGGGCGACGACATCGAGGGTCGACGCCCCGATCGAACCGGTGGCACCGAGGATGGTGATGCGGCGCAGGTCGTGGGCGGTCGGGTTCATCGCAGCACGTACTGTACGATAAGCGCCGCCGCAGGCAGCGCCGCGATGAGCGCGTCGATGCGATCGAGCACGCCGCCGTGACCGGGGAGGATGCGGCCGCTGTCCTTCACCCCGCGCTGGCGTTTGAGCAGCGACTCGAACAGGTCGCCGACGATCGATACCGCGGTGAGCGCGAGCAGCAGGGCCACCCAGGCGGCGGCGACGGCGAGCGAGATCGCCCCCTCGCGCGCCGCGGGCGCGAATCCGAGCAAGGCGACAGCGTACACGGCGGTGGCGGCCAATGCCCCGTAGACCCCTTCCCAGGTCTTGCCGGGGCTGATCGAGGGTGCCAGCCGGTGCCGGCCGAAGGCGCGACCGGCAAAGTAGGCCGCCGTATCGGCGATCCAGACCACGCCCATGAGTGCGAGCAGCAATGCGGGCGAACGGGCCTGAATCTGCACCAGCGCCACCCATGCCGCGATGAGCACGAGCCAGCCGGCGAGGGCGAGGGCGAGCTTGGATTCGACCCGCCAGCCGGCAGCCAGCCACGCCGGCACCACAAGCAGCCAGAACAGGGTCGCGGTGCCGCAGACGAACCGCGGTATCGTCTCCGGCCAGCCGCCATCGGCTCCGAAACCGCTGCCGGGCGCCAGCAGCAGCGCGCCGCCGATGACGATGGTGCCGATGACGAACATGCAGCCAGGCCGGCCGGCGATAGCCGGCGAGGTTCGCCCACTCGCTCGCGGCCACGGCCATCACCGCGAGCGTGGCCGCGGCCCACGCGCGCGCGCCCAGGCCGAACAGCGCGGCGAGCGTCAGGGGGATTAACACCGCCGCGGTCATGATGCGCGTCCTGAGCATCAGCGGCTGGTCACGAGCTGCTCGCTGGTGCGGCCAAAGCGGCGCTCGCGCTGCTGGTAGGAGGTGATGGCCGTCGCCAGGGCGATGGCGTCGAAGTCCGGCCAGAGCAGATCGGTGAAGTAGAACTCGGTGTACGCGAGCTGCCACAGCAGGAAATTGGAGATCCTCTGCTCGCCGCCGGTGCGGATGAACAGATCCGGCTCGGGGGCGTACGCCATCGACAGGTAGGGCTCGAGCGCCTCGGGCTCGAAGCCGCGCGCCGCTTCCGGGTGTGCGGCGATGAGCCGTTGCGCGGCCTGCGCGATGTCCCAACGGCCGCCGTAGTTGGCGGCGATGGTGAGCGTGAGGCGCGTGTTGCGCGCGGTCAGCGCCTCCCCCGCGGCGATCAGCTCGCGGATGCGCGGCTCGAAGCGTGCCGTGTCGCCGATCACCCGGAAGCGCATTCCGTTCTCGTGCAGCTTGGCGACCTCCTGCTCGAGCGCGCGCAGGAAGAGCTGCATGAGGATCGACACCTCGTCGGCGGGACGGCGCCAGTTCTCGCTTGAAAAGGCGAACAGGGTCAGGAACTCGACCCCGCATTCGACGCAGGCGCGCACCGTCGTGCGTACCGCCTCGACGCCCTTGCGGTGGCCGGCAACCCGCGGCAGCAGACGCTGCTTCGCCCAGCGGCCGTTGCCGTCCATGATGATCGCGATGTGCCGCGGGACTGTGCGCGGCGCGGGAATTTCGCGCGTGGAGCTCTCGAACACCGGAAGCGGCGGCAACGGCAGGTGGTGGGCGGTACGCGGAAGTGGCAAAAGGATCTTGACGTCCTGCCGGCGGGCAGTTGCCGCCCGGCGCATCAGACCGCCAGCAGATCCGCTTCCTTGGTCTGCAGGACCTTGTCGATATCGGCGATATAGCGGTCGGTGAGCTTCTGCACGTCGGTCTGGGCGTGCCGCTCGTCATCCTCCGAAATCGAGTGGTCCTTGAGCAGTTTCTTCAGGTGCTCGTTGGCGTCGCGCCGGACGTTGCGCACGGCGATGCGCGCGTTCTCGGCCTCGTGCCGCACCACCTTGATCAGGTCCTTGCGCCGTTCCTCGGTGAGCGGCGGCATCGGTACCCGGATCACGTCGCTGGAGGTTGCCGGATTGAGGCCGAGATCCGAGTCGCGGATGGCCTTCTCGACCACCTGCACCATCTTCTTCTCCCACGGCTGCACGGCGATTGTCCGCGCGTCGGCCAGGGTGACGTTGGCGACCTGATTGATCGGCATCATCGCGCCGTAGTAGTCGACCTGGATATGGTCCAGCAGACCGGTGTGGGCGCGACCGGTCCGCACCTTCTGGTAATCGTGCTTCAGCGCATCGACGGTCTTCTGCATCTTCTGCTCGGCGGATTTCTTGAGCTCGGCGATCATCGGCTCCTCCTAGCAGTGCACCAGCGTGCCCTCGTCCTCGCCCATCACCACGCGTTTGAGCGCGCCCGGAATGAAGATGCTGAAGACCTTGAGCAGCATGTTCTGGTCGCGGCAGAGCGCCAGCGCGGTCGCGTCCATCACCTTGAGGTTCTTGACGATCGCCTCGTCGAAGGTAAGCGTCGGATAGCGCTTGGCCGCGGGATCCTTCTTCGGGTCGGAGGTATAGACCCCGTCCACCTTGGTGGCCTTGAGCACGATGTCCACTCCCATCTCCCGCCCGCGCAGGGCGGCGGCGGTGTCGGTGGTGAAGAACGGGTTGCCGGTGCCGGCGGCGAAGATCACCACCTTGTTCTCCTCCAGGTAGCGCAGCGCCTTGCCACGGATGTACGGCTCGGCCACCTGCTCGATCGACAGCGCCGATTGCACGCGCGAGACCAGGCCCGCGCGGCGCATCGCGTCCTGCAGTGCCAGCGCGTTCATCAGCGTCGCGAGCATGCCCATGTAGTCGGCGGTGGCGCGATCCATGCCCGCGGCACCCGGGGCGACGCCGCGGAAGATGTTGCCGCCGCCGATCACCACCGCGACCTGAACGCCGAGCCGCACCACCTCGCCGATTTCGGCGATGATGCGATCGATCACCTCGCGATTGATGCCGTACGCGTCGTCACCCATCAATGCCTCGCCCGATAGCTTGAGCAACACGCGCTTGTAGGCAGGCTCCGCCCGCGGTGCGGCGGCTGTGGGCAACGTCGCGACGATCGGTGCTGTCATGGCCATGCGCTCCCGGTTCGGTCGATGGTGCTCGATTGCGGCGCTTCAGTCGGTCTTGGCCATCGCGGCGACCTCGGCCGCAAAATCATCCTTTTTTTTCGTGATCCCCTCGCCCACGACGTAGAGCTCGAAGCCCTTGACCGTCGCCCCGCGCGCCTTGAGGTATTTCTCCACCGATTCGTCCGGATTCTTGACGAACGGCTGGCCGAGCAGGGTCACCTGGGACAGAAACTTGTTGACCTGCCCCTCGACCATCTTGGCGACGATCTCCGGGCTCTTGCCCGATTGCGCCGCCTGCGCGGTGTAGATCGCCCGCTCGCTGGCGATGAGATCCGCCGGCACCTGGTCACGCGTGATGTATAGCACCCGCGTCGACTTCACCGACGCGGCAACGTGCATCGCAACGTCCTTGCCGGTCTGCTCGTCGCCGCCCGCGTAGGCAACGATGACGCCGATGCGGCCGCCGTGCAGGTATTGTCCCAGCCTGCCCTCCGTGGCGAGGCGCACAAAGCGCCGCACCGAGACATTTTCGCCGAGCTTCTGTACCAGCGCCTGGCGCGCGCTTTCGACCGTGCCGCCATCGAGCGGCAGCGCCGCGAGCACCGCGACGTCGGCCGGATCGCGCTCGGCGACGAGCCGCGCAAGGAGTCGCGCGAAGGCGACGAAATCGGCGTTGCGGGCGACGAAGTCGGTCTCGCAGTTGAGCTCGACCATGGCCCCGAGCTTGCCGCTCTCGGCGATGAAGGCGCCGATCACGCCCTCCGCCGCAACCCGCTCGGCAACCTTCGAGGCCTTGCCGCTGCCGCGGATGCGCAGCAGCTGCTCCGCCTTGTCCATGTCGCCGCCGGCCTCGGCGAGCGCCTTCTTGCATTCCATCATCGGCAGCCCGGTGCGGCTGCGCAGATCCATCACCATGCTTGCGGCAATTTCCGCCATCCTGCGTCTCTCCGAGTCTTCGAGTCGTGGCGCACGCGTCGGTTCGACGCCGCGTGCGACCCGGTTGGTTGTCCAGAAACAAAGGGGCCGCGGCCCCTTTTTTCTCCGCACCTACGCCGTCGCCTCGTCCCCCGAGACCTCGACGAACTCGTCGGGCTGGATGATTTCCTGGATCACCTGGCTCCGCCCCTCGAGAATCGCGTCGGCGACTCCGCGGGCGTACAGGCGGATGGCGCGGCTCGAGTCGTCGTTGCCCGGAATCACGTAGGCAATCCCGTCGGGCGAGTGATTGGTGTCGACCACGCCGACGATCGGGATGTTGAGCTTGTTGGCCTCGGTCACGGCGATCTTCTGGTAGCCGACGTCGATGATGAACAGGGCATCGGGCAGCGCGTTCATCTCCTTGATCCCGCCCAGGCTGCGATTGAGCTTGTCCATCTCGCGCTGCAGCGTCAGCGCCTCGCGCTTGCTCATTTTTTCGAAGGTGCCATCCTGCGCCATCGCCTCGAGATCCTTCAGCCGCTTGATCGACGCCTTGACCGTCTTGAAGTTGGTCAGCATGCCTCCCAGCCAGCGGTGATCGACGTAGGGCATGCCGGCGCGCTGGGCTTCCTCGGCGACGATGTCGCGCGCCTGGCGCTTGGTGCCGACGAACAGGATGGTGCCGCGATTCATGGCCAGTTGGCGGATGTACTTGGTCGCCTCCTGGTACATCGCCATCGTCTTTTCCAGATTGACGATGTGAATCTTGTTGCGCTGGCCGAAGATGTAGTCCGCCATCTTCGGGTTCCAGTAACGCGTCTGGTGGCCGAAATGCACCCCGGCTTCCAGCATTTGACGCATCGTGACCGACATCACTACACTCCTTGTCAGGGTTGAGCCTCGATCCGCCACCGGGCCGCGTGCGCCGCTTTGAAGCGGCGCCCAAGGCACCCTGAACGGGCGAATCTGCGAATTACCTGGCTGGAAGCGGAGCGTCTGCAAAAGCGGGCTTCAATCCGCATCGGAATGACTGCCGACCCCGCCAAACCAAGCTAACACTCGATTTTAGCACAGTTTTCACGAGCGCCGGCCAGGCGTCGACCCCTCCTACAGACCCCGCCCATCTTGAGCGCCTGGACCGCTTTCCTGCTCGCCCGCGGCGCGTCGTTCGACGCTGCCGCGGTCAGCGCATTCGGTGACGGGCCGGGTGAACTCGCTGCCGCCCGCGATGCGGCCGTCGTCTGCGAGCTCGGGCCGCTGGGCGCGCTGGCCGTCAACGGCGCCGACGCCGCGACCTTTCTCCAGGGCCAGCTCACCAACGACGTGGCCGCGCTCGCGCCGGGAACCGGGCACCTGTCGGCCTGGTGCTCGCCCAAGGGCCGGGTCCTGGCCAACTTCACCGTGCGCTGCATCGCCGGCGACCAGTTCGAGCTGTTGCTGCCGCGCCCGCTGCTCGACTCGGTGGCAAGGCGCCTGTCGATGTTTGTCCTGCGCGCCAAGGTCACGCTTCGCGATGCCAGTGACGCGGCGATCCGCATCGGCATCGGCGGACCGGCGGCCGCGCAGTCCATCGCCGAGGTCGCCGGCGCGGCGCCCGCGCTGCAGCACTGGACGGCAATCGATGGAGGCAGCGTTGCGGCTCTGCCTGGCTCGCGCTTCATCGCCACGCGTCGAACCGTCGCAGGCGCCGGGGCTGTGGAATCGCCTGGGCCAAGCCGCGCGCGAAGCGGGTTTTCCCTGCTGGCGCTGGCTGACCATCCGTGCCGCGGTGCCGGTGATCCTGCCGGCGACGCAGGACCAGTTCGTCCCGCAGATGCTCAATCTCGATGTGCTCGGCGGCATCAGCTTCCACAAGGGTTGCTATACCGGGCAGGAGATCGTGGCGCGCACGCAGCATCTGGGGCGGCTCAAGGAGCGACTGGCGCTCGCGCATACGGGCGCCGCCCCGCTACCGGGGACCCGGCTCTACGCGTCGGCATTTGGCGATCAGGCCTGTGGCACCGTGGTCAACGCGGGGACAGCTCCGGATGGGGGCGCCGACGTGCTTTGCGTGGCGCAGCTCGCGGCGATCGCGGCCGGCGAGCTGCGCGCCGGTTCCCCGGACGGCGCGGCGCTCGCGTTCCTGCCGATGCCCTATGCCGTGCCGGTGCCGGCCGAACCGCGCGGACGCATCGCATGACCCGGCGGCTGGTTCTTTGCTGCATCTACTACCGCATCGCCGCGGCGCATGCCGCGGCCGCGCGCTCCGCCATCCTGGCCACGCTGCTCACCCTGGAACAGCGCGCCGGCATCGTCGGCCGCCTGTTCGAAGGCGAGGACGAGCCGCTGCTGTGGATGGAGGTGTACGAAAACGTCTACGACACGCAGCGCTTCGAGATGATGCTCAACGACCTGCTGGCGGCCAACGGCTTTGCTGCGTTCCTCGCCCCCGGCTCGGAGCGCCGCATCGAGCGCTTCGTCGCCCAGGCGCGCTAAGCTGCAGTCGGGCCGCCTGCAACCGGCCAAGCGCCGCATGCCCTCGTGTGTCTCGCCCTGATCGCGCTCGACGCGCACCCCCGGCTGGCGCTCGTGATTGCGGCCAATCGCGACGAATTCCACGCCCGAGCCGCGGCGCCGGCGCGCTGGTGGCGCGATGGCACGCTCGCCGGTGTCGATCTCGAGGCGGGCGGAACGTGGTTTGGCGTGACGCGCCAGGGCCGCTGGGCACTGGTCACCAACTACCGCGAAGGCATAGCCCGCGACCCGCGGGCACCTTCTCGCGGCGGCCTGGTCAGCCGGTCCCTTGCCGGGCGCGCGTCGGCACTCACCCGCGCCGCGGCGATCGCCGTCGACGGCACGCGTTACCACGGCTATAACCTGCTCCTGGGCGAAGTCGCCACCGCGGCCTACACGTCGAACCGGGCCAGCGGCGCGCTCGCCCTCGGCCGCGGCATTCATGGCCTGTCCAATCATCTTCTCGACACGCCGTGGCCGAAGGTGGTGCGCGCCAAGCAACGGCTGGCAGCGTGCCTGGCAACCGCCGCGGTCGACCTCGAATCGATGTTCGCGCTGCTCGCCGACCGCACGCAGGCCGAGCCCGCGGCGCTGCCCGCGACGGGCATCGAACCGCAATGGGAGCGTCTGCTGTCGAGCGCGTTCATCGTCGATGCCCGGTACGGAACGCGTTGCTCGACCGTGCTGACGGTTGCGCGCGATGGCCGTGCGCACTTCGTCGAGCGCAGCTTCGATGGGGAGGGTCGCCCGACTGCCGAGGCCGACGTTGAGTTCGCGCTCGGCGCGGCGTAGCGAGCGTCAGCGGGCAACGACGTTCGCCACTTCGACCAGGTTGCCGTCCGGATCGCGAAAATAGATCGACTCGATCGGCCCGCTGGCCCCGGTCCGCAGTACCGGCCCTTCGACCACGGCGACGCCCTCGGCGCGCAGATGCGCCTCCACCTCGGGCAGGGGCATGGCGGTGATGAGGCAGAAATCGCCGGCCCCGGGTGTCGGGTGCGCCGCCTTCGGCTCGAACTCGCGCCCCCGCGCATGCAGGTTTATTTTCTGTTGCCCGAAGGCGAGCGCCGTGCGCCCGTCGCCGAAGCTCACCACCGCCATGCCCAGGACGCGGCGGTAGAAGGCGCAGGTCGCGGCAACGTCGGCAACCGTGAGCACGAAATGGTCCAGGCGATCGATGCGCATCAGCCGGTGGCCTTCGGCGGCAGGGGCGAAGGCGCTTCAGGGACCGTAATGCGAAAGCTCGATGCGCGCCCGGCCGTCGTTCACCGTGAGCGCGCAACGACCGCCGACGGGTAGTGTCAGCTTGTCCGGGCAGTGGCCGAACGGCAGCCCGGTGAAAATCGGCACGCCAAACCGGGCGCGCGCGTGCGCGATCATCGCCGCGAGGTCGTAGCCGTTGTCGTTGGGGCTCGGGGCATAGCCGGTGAACGCCCCGAGCAGCAGCGCCCGTTGGCGCCCGAGCACGCCGGCGTAATGGAGCTGGTAGAGCATGCGTTCAAGACGATAGGGATGCTCGCCGACGTCCTCGAGGAAGAGGATCCCGCCGTCGACCGCTGGCAGGTAGCGCGTGCCCACCAGATGCGCCACCAGCGTCAGGTTGCCTCCCCAGAGCGAACCCGCCGCGGCGAAATCCGATCCGTCCAGCGGCAGCTCGATGGTGTAGCGCTCGCTGCGGAGCAGGCCCCAGCAGTGCCCCATGGTGTAGCTCGACACGGTCTCGGCGCCGAAATCGAAGGCGGCCATCGGACCGGCGAAGGTCACCATCCCGGCCCGGGCCAGGGCCGCGAGCTGGAAGGCGGTGCAATCGCTATGCCCGAGCCAACGCTTCCGCGTCGCGGCGAGACGGCCAAAATCGATCCGATCCAGCAGCCGCGACCAGCCGTAGCCGCCGCGCAGCGAGAGCACGAGCTCGATGCGCGGATCATCTGCCATCCGCCACAGCGCCGCCAGGCGCTCATCGTCCGTGGCCGAAAAGCGCTGCCATTTCGCCCTCGCCGTCGGGTCCACCACGACTCGATGCCCTGCGGCCTCGAGCCGCGCCACCGCCCGCGCCAGCGCTTCGGGCGCGACCGCAAATCCTGCCGGGGCGTACAAGCCGATGCCGTAGGTGCGCGAGGAGTTCGCCGAGGTGTCCAAGACGAGGCCGGTGTGCTCTGCGAGAGGTTCAGCGGCGCAAGGCGAAGAAGTCCGCCAGCAGCTTACCGCACTCCTGCGCGAGCACCTCGCCACTGACGCGCGTGTGATGATTGAGCCGCGCCTGCGCGAACAGATCGATGACGCTGCCGCAGGCCCCGGTCTTGGGATCGCGCGCGCCAAACACCAGCCGGGCGATGCGCGCATGCAGGATCGCTCCGGCACACATCGCGCACGGCTCGAGCGTTACGAAGAGCTCGCAGTCGGGAAGGCGATAGTTGCCCAGCGCCGCGCCGGCGCTACGCAGGGCGCCGATTTCCGCGTGCGCGGTCGGGTCGCTGGCGGCGATCGGCGCATTGCCGCCGCGGCCGATGATCGTGCCGGCGTGCACGACGAGCGCGCCGACGGGCACCTCGCCGCGCGCCTGCGCCATGCGGGCGAGGTCGAGCGCCTCGCGCATCCAGCGCTCGTCGTCGGGGGTCGCCCCCGGCGCGCAGGGCGCCGGCACCGTGCCGCTGGCCTTCACGCTCCCGACCGCTCGCCGGCGAGGAAGGCGTCCGCCTCGATTTCGACCAGCATGTCCGGGTCGATGAGCCGACTCACTTCCAGCATGGCCGTCGCCGGACGGATCGCAGCGAAGGCTTCGCCGTGAGCGCGACTGACTGCCTCCCATTGCGCGATATCGCGCACGTACATGCGCGTGCGCACGACATCGGCAAGCCGGGCGCCGGCCTGCGCCAGCGCACGCTCGATGTTGGCGATCGCCTGTTTGGCCTGGAGGTAGGGGTCGCCCTTGCCCACGATGTTCCCCTTGGCGTCGGTCGCGGTCGTGCCCGAGACCCAGATATGGTCGCCGACCCTCACCACCCGCGAGTAGCCAACCATCGGCTCCCATCGCGTGCCGGAAGAGAATGTTTTGCGTTTCATTTCCCCGCATCCGCCGCATGATCGATCCGCTCGGAACCCGGACCCGGATGCATTGTAAGTCCTGGCGATGGGCTTCGCCTCAAGTGCGCGTAGGCACGTCGCCGCGGCAGACAAAGCGCGCGGGCGGCCGACCGGGAACTGCCGCCGACGCTGCCGCCGGCTACTCCCACTCGATGGTCGCCGGCGGCTTGCCCGATATGTCGTAGACGACGCGATTGATGCCGCGCACCTCGTTGGTGATGCGCGTCGACACCGTGGCGAGCAGCTCGTGCGGCAACGGCGCCCAGTGCGCGGTCATGAAATCGGTCGTCTGCACGGCGCGCAGCGCGACCGCATGCTCGTAGGTGCGCCCGTCACCCATCACGCCCACCGAGCGCACCGGCAGGAAGACGGCGAACGCCTGTGCGACCTGATCGTACCAGCCGGCACGGTGCAACTCCTCGATGAAGATAGCGTCGGCCCGGCGCAGCAGATCGGCCGTCTCGCGGCTGATCGCACCCAGGATACGCACGCCAAGGCCCGGCCCGGGAAACGGATGCCGGAAAACCAGCTCGCGCGGCAGACCGAGGGACAGGCCGAGCTCCCGCACTTCGTCCTTGAACAGCTCGCGCAGCGGCTCGAGCAGCTTGAGCTGCAGCGTCTCCGGCAGGCCGCCGACATTGTGGTGCGACTTGATCGTGTGCGCCTTTCGGGTCTTTGCCCCCGCCGACTCGATCACGTCGGGGTAGATGGTTCCCTGGGCAAGCCATTTCGCCCCCTTGCCGTGAGAGCTGAGCCTCGCCGCCTCGGCCTGGAACACGTGCACGAACTCGCGACCGATGATCTTGCGCTTTTCTTCGGGGTCGGTGACATCGCGCAGGGCGCGCAGGAACGCGTCGCTGGCGTCCACCCGCTCGACCCGGACCCCGAGATGCCGGGCGAAGGTGGCCATGACCTGCTCGGCCTCGTTCAAGCGCAGCAGGCCGGTATCGACGAAGATGCAGGTCAGCTGATCGCCGAGCGCGCGATGGATGAGTGCCGCGGCGACCGACGAGTCGACGCCGCCGGACAGGCCCAGGATCACCGCCTCGCTGCCGACCCGGGACCGGATCGCGGCAATTGCCTCGTCGGCGAAGCCGGGCATCGTCCAGTCGCCCGGGCAGGCGCAGATGTCGCGCACGAAGCGTGCAAGCAGCGCCCTGCCCTGGCGAGTATGCGTGACCTCGGGGTGAAACTGCACCGCATAGAAGCGGCGCGATTCGTCCATCATGGCCGCGATCGGGCTGGCGGCGTTGCTCGCCATGATCGAGAAGCCCGGGGGCAGTGCCGTGACCTTGTCGCCGTGGCTCATCCACACGTCGAGCAGGCCGTGTCCCTGCGCATCGCTGCGGTCCTGGAGGCCATCGAGCAGACGCCCATGCCCATGGGCGCGGACCTGGGCGTAGCCGAACTCCCGCACCCGACCGCTCTCCACGGCACCCCCCAACTGCGCCGCCATGGTCTGCATGCCGTAGCAGATGCCGAGCACGGGCACGGCTGCCGCCCAGACCGCGCCGGGCGCCCGCGGTGTATCGCCTGCGGTGACGCTCTCCGGACCGCCGGAGAGGATGATTCCGGCTGGCGCGAAGTCGCGGATGAATGCGTCGCTGACGTCGAACGGATGAATTTCGCAATAGACGTGGAGCTCGCGCACGCGCCGGGCGATGAGCTGGGTGTATTGCGCGCCGAAATCGAGGATGAGGATCTTGCAGTGCATGGTTGCGGCGCGGTCAGCCGGCGGGAGCCATGCGCTGAAGGGCGAAGTGCCGCCGCGCCAGCACCAGGGCGATGGCCTGCAGGGCCGCGCTCAGGTAAAACGTGGCGCCGACCCGCCAATCGGAAGCCGGCAGGTGGCTCACCTGGGCGAGCAGCGGCGTCCCGATCGCCGGAGCGACGACGAACATGATGCTGTTGATCGAGGTCAGCGCGCCCATGGTGACGCCCTGCTCACCCGGGCCAACCGCGTTGGACACGATGCCCTGCAGTGCCGGGCCGGCGGCAAAGGAGACGAAGTTGCCGAAGATGATCGCGTACATCATCCATCCCTGCGACGCGAGGCCGTACAGCAGGTAGGCAACCGTGCCGATGGCAAGTCCGAGAAGCGCCAGCCGCACGTCGCCCAGCCACCGCAGCAGACGACTGAGCAGTCCGCCCTGGACGATGGTGGCGACCAGGCCCACGCAGAAGAGCGCAAAGCCGTTCTCGCGCGGCCCCCAGCCAAAGCGGAAATGGGTGAAAAGGACCCACGTGGTCTGCAGGATGAGCTGCGCCAGCACGACGAGCGCGAACACGACCACCAGCCGCCCGATCTCGGGGTGGCGCGACAACGCCATCAGCGCCGCGAACGGGTTCGCCCGCCTGAGGGCAAACGCAGTGCGACGCTCGCGCGGCAGCGATTCGGGGACCACGAACATGCCGTAGAGGCCGTTGATGAGCGCCAGCCCCGCTGCGGCGTAGAACGGCAAGTGCAGGTTGATGCTGCCCAGCAGCCCGCCCAGCACCGGGCCGCAGATGAACCCGAGTCCGAACGCCGCCCCGATCAAGCCGAAGCTCTTGGCGCGAGCGTCGGCCGGGGTGACGTCCGAGGCGTACGCGTTGGCCACCGAAAAGCTCGCCCCGGTAACCCCGCCGAGCACGCGCGCGAGCAGCATGAACCAGAGCGAAGGCGCGAGCGCGAGCAACAGGTAGTGCAGCCCGAGGCCGAAGATTGACGCCAGGATCACCGGCCGCCGGCCGAAACGGTCGGACAGTGCGCCCAGCAGCGGCGCGCAGATGAACTGCATCAGACCGTAGACGATGACCAGCACGCCATACCAGTACGATTGCACGTCCCTGCCCGGCGTGTAGTCGCCGACAAGCATGGGCAGCACCGGCATCGCCAGCCCGATGCCGAGGACGTCGATGAAGACGACGACCAGAATGAACGGCAATGCGGCACGACGGCCGGCAGCCGGCGGCGATTCAGACACGGGCGGGTCCTGCCGGTTTCATTCGACCCGGTAGTTGGGTGCTTCCTTGGTGATCTGTACGTCGTGCACGTGCGATTCGCGCATGCCCGCCGCGGTGATCTCGACAAACTGGGCGCGCGTGCGCATGGCGTCGATGGTCGGGCAGCCGCAGTAGCCCATCGCCGCGCGCACGCCGCCCATGAGCTGGTGGATGACCGCGGCGAGGGCGCCTTTGTAGGGGACCCTGCCTTCGATCCCCTCCGGCACGAGCTTCTCGGCGGCGTCGTCGCCTTCGGCATCCTGGAAATAACGGTCGCTCGAGCCCTGCTGCATCGCGCCCAGCGATCCCATCCCGCGGTAGATCTTGTACGAGCGGCCCTGGTAGAGCTCGATCTCGCCGGGCGCTTCCTCGGTGCCGGCAAACAGGCTCCCCAGCATGGCGCACGATGCGCCCGCCGCGATGGCCTTGGCGATGTCGCCCGAGTAGCGGATGCCGCCGTCGGCGATGAGCGGAAGGTCGAGCCTGTGGGCCGCTTCGAGGGTGTTCAGCACCGCCGTGATTTGCGGCACGCCGACGCCGGCAACGATGCGGGTGGTGCAGATCGAGCCCGGCCCGATGCCAACCTTGATCGCGTCCGCGCCGTGATCGGCGAGCGCCTGCGCGCCGGCTGCCGTCGCCACGTTGCCGCCGACGACCTGCACCTGCGGATAAGTACGCTTGACCCAGCGCACCCGTTCGAGCACGCCCTGCGAATGACCGTGCGAGGTGTCGACGACCACCACGTCGGCACCGGCGGCAACCAGTGCCTCGACGCGTTCCTCGGTGTCGCCGGCGGTTCCGACCGCCGCGCCGACACGCAATCGACCCAGATCGTCCTTGCACGCCAGCGGGTGTTCGGTCGCCTTCAGGATGTCCTTGACGGTGATGAGCCCTTTGAGCTCAAAGCGGTCGTTGACGACCAGCACCCGCTCGAGGCGATGCTGATGCATCAGGGCCTTGGCGCCCTCGAGCTCCGCGCCCTCGGGCACGGTCACCAGCCGATCGCGCTGGGTCATGATGCGGGCAACCGGCTGGTCGAGGTTGGTTTCGAAGCGCAGGTCGCGGTTGGTGACGATGCCGACGACTTGCCGGCCGTCGACAACGGGCAGCCCGGAGATCTTATGCTGCTGCGTGAGTGCGAGCACCTCGCGCACCGACATCGTCGGCGGGATGGTGATCGGATCCTTGACCACGCCGCTTTCGAAGCGCTTGACCTTGGCCACCTCGATGGCTTGCGCCTTGGGTGACATGTTCTTGTGCACGACACCGAGCCCACCTTCCTGCGCGATGGCAATGGCCAGCCGCGCCTCGGTGACGGTATCCATCGCCGCCGACAACAGCGGAATGTTGAGCGTGATGCGGCGGGTGAGGCGGGTCTGCAGGCTTACGTCGCGCGGGAGGACGGAGGAATGAGCGGGGAGCAGCAGGACGTCGTCGAAAGTCAGCGCCTTCTGGACGACACGCATGGTGCATTTCTCCTATGCGCAAAACGGGATTATACGCGGGTCGACGCGGTCGGTAAACGCTGCCGCGTGCGCAGTGCTCCCGTTTGACGCCCGCGCATCGTTTGCATTACCGTGTCGGCATCGTCGCTTTTTAGGACGCACACGATGAACCTCCGCGCAACGTTTCGGCTCGCCGCCTGCGTGCTGCTCTTCGCGGCGCTGCCCGCCGCAGCAGCGCTGTACAAGTGGACCGACGACAAAGGCGGCACCGTCTATGGCGACACGCCGCCTCCGGGCGTCAAGGCGGAGCGCGTGAGCGCCAGCGTGCCGCCGGCGGATCCGAAAGCGGTCCAGGACATGGCGGCGAAGGACGCCCAGATCAAGAAGCGGCAACAGGAGCGCGCCGAAGACCAGGCCAAGGCCCAGAAGGCCGAGGCCGACGCCAAGGCCAAGCTCGATCGCTGCGTGCAGCTCAGCGGACAGCTGCAGACGCTGCAGACCAATATGGCGCTGTACAAGTACAACGAGCGCGGCGACAAGGTGTATTACGATGCGGCCGAGCGCGACCAGCTCATCGCCGATACGCAAAAGGCGATGAGCGAGCTGCAGTGCCCTAACGGCGCCGCGGGCTGAGCGGCTGGTCCGCCGGAGCGCTGCGCTCCACGTCCTTGTCCAGGTTCCCCTGGTTGATCTTCACGTCGGCCTTCGCCCGCAGGCTGGCGACATTGGCCGCCGCCAGCTCGCGCCCGATCTGCTCGCCGACCCGGTTGCTGAACTCGGTCAGGCGCGCCGCATCCGGCGGCGGCGGCTCGATCACGCGCTCGATCTTGTACAGCGAGTAGCCGCCGCGCTCGTTGACCGCCCCTGTATAGGCGGGCAGCTTCGCCGTGTCGGCCTGGAAGATCGCGGTCAGGGCCGGCTGCGCAAACCCCGGTTGCGGCCGGTTGCGGCTGATCGCGACCGGCTTGCCGAAACTGAGCCCGGCATCCTTGCCCTCCTGCAGCAGGGCGAGCTTCGCTTTGCCGGCCTGTTGCGCAAGCTCACTTGCGGCGCGGTGCTCGAGCTCGCCGCGGATGTCCGCCTTGACCTCGTCAAACGGTCGCGGGACGGCTGGCTTGTATTCCACCACGCGCGCTGCCATCAGCGTGTTGGGCGCGATCTCGATCGCTTCGGTATTGCGCTTCGCCTGCAGTGAATCGGGGCTGAACACGGCTTGCACGAACTTGGTGCTGTTCTGCGCCAGGGCCTGCACCTGGGCGCGCGTGAGCAGCGGCGTCGATTGCACCGTCAGGTTGAGCGTCTTGGCTACCGGCTGAAGGGAATCGGCCTGCTCGTAGACCAGGTTTTGCAGCTGGTCGGCCGCATCGGCGAATTTGCGTCCCGCCTGCTGCCGTTTGAGGTCCTGCTCGATCTGCCCTTTCACCTGGTCGAAGCTCTGCTGCTGCGCCGGCTGGATGGCAAGGAGCTTGATGATGTGCCAGCCGAAGTCGCTCTGCACGGGCCCGGCGATCTCGCCCACCTTCATCCCGAACACCGCATCCTCGAAGGGTTTGACCATCGACCCGTCGCGAGCGAAAAACCCCAGGTCGCCGCCCTGTGCGGCCGAGCCTGTGTCCTGCGACAGCTTCTTCGCCAGCTCGGCAAATTGCGCCGGGTTCTTTCTCGCCTCGGCGGCGATCTCTTCGGCCTTTTTCTTCGCCGCCGCCTCCTCCTCGGCCGATGCGTCCTTCTTGACCGCGATCAGGATGTGCGCGGCTTCCCGCTGCTCGACCTTGCCGTACAGGCGCGGGTTGTCGTCGTATTGCTTCCGGACCGCGGCCGGATCGACGCTGATGGTCGCCCCGAGCGTATCCGGGCTCAGGGTCACGTATTCGAGCTTCACCTGCTCGGGCACCTGGAAGGCGCCCTGGTTGCCGTCGTAGTAGGCCTTGACCGCGGCGTCATCGATCTTGACGTCCTTGAGAAAGGCGTCGGCCTCGATGCTCGTCTGCGCGGCCTCGCGCTGCTGCTCGAGCAGACCCAGATAGCGCTCGACGTTGCTGCGGGCAACGATGTTGGCCGCGCTGATGGGCTCCTCCAGCGGCGCGAGCATCAGGCCCTGGCGCACGCTCTGCGCAAACTCGACCGGTGTCTGCGGCGGATTCTGCATCGAGAGCAGCTGCTCATAGCGCGCCTGCGAGAACTTGCCGCCTTCCTGGAACTCCGGGATCTCGGAGATGAACTGGCGCAGCTGCTCATCGGATACCGTCAGGTGTTCGCGCCGTGCCTGGTCCTGCATGACCCGTTCGCCGATGAGCTGTTCGAGCAGCGCGTACCTCACCTCGGGATCCTGGAATATCGCGGGGTCGTAGTTTGCCCCCAGCGAGCGCTGCATGCGCTCCTGCTGCGCGCGCAGCGTGTTGTCAAAATCGACATCGGTGATCGTGCTGCCGGAAACCGTGGCCACCACGCCGGCGTGGCCGGCGTTGCTGAAGTAGTAGTTGACGCCGAAAAAGGCAAACGGCAGCGTGATCAACGCCAGGACGACCTGAACCAGGCGCTTGCGCTTGTAGATGAAGTCGTACATGACATTCCGCTTTGTCGATCAATCCGGGAAGGCGAACCTGCATTCGCCATTCGGGTGGGATGGCCACGAGACACGCGAGTCACAGGCTGCATCGGATTCGCGTTTCCTGGCGCCCGGAGTCCAGCCGTGCATTCGGCCGGCGCCGGCTGCCTGGCGGCAAAGGCCAATGATAAACGATTGCCAAACCCCGGGCCAGTCTTTGGCTATGCCAAGCGCGCGCGGCTTTCAGTGCGTCACGACCTGCGCCAGCGGTGCGCTGGCCGACCCCTTATTGCTGGCGTCGCCGCTGTAGGTAGCCACGATGCTGTGCGTGCCGACGTTGAGGCTCGCAGTCTTGCAGCTGGCGCTGCCGCCGGCCAGCCCCACCGCTGCGCACCCGGATATCGAGGTGCCGCCATCGCTGAAATTCACCGTGCCGGTGGGGTTGTTGCCGGTCACGCTTGCCGTGAACGTGACGTTCCTGCGCCTGACCGATGGGTTGGGCGAGCTCGACAGCGTCGTCGTGGTGGCGCCCCCGCCCCCTGCGCTAGAAGTCCACGCCTCGATCTCGACGATGCGCGCATAGCTGGCGAGAGCGGCTGTGACGTTGACCCGGATGCGATCGGTCGTGTAGGCCGGGAAGCTGACCGGGCGCTTGACCAGATTGTTGCCCGACACCGCCGCACCGAGGTTCACCCACGCCGATCCATTCCAGCCCTGCACCTGGAAGGCGGTGACCCCGTAGAGGCTGAAGGTCATGTTCGCGGGCGGGTCGACCGGGGTGACATAGTTATCCTGCAGCGTGTAGACGATGACCTGGCCGATGGTCTGCGTGCCGCTGAAGTTGATCTGCACCCAGTCCGGAAAGACGTTGGCCGTGGCGCTATTCCAGCCGCCGCCGTGACCCCAGTTCACCCCGGTGCGATCACCGTCGTTGACCGCCGCGACCGGAAACGAATACCCCGGCAGGACAATCGTGCTCGACGCCGAGGCCACGCCGCCGTTGGCCGCCAACGCCACGTTCACGGCTGACGTCGAGTTCACCGTCTGCTGCAGCGCGCTGCTCATCGAAGCGGCATTGTTCGTATCACCGGAGTAGCTCGCCACAATGCTATGCACGCCAAGGGCAAGGGCCGACGTGCTGCACGGGGCGCTGCCGGAAGTCAACGTGACTGCACCGCAACCGGAAATGGTGCTGCCATCGACGCTGAAGGCAACGCTGCCTGTCGGTGCGTTGCCGGTGACGGTGGCGGTGAAGGTAACCGAGGCACCGGCAACCGATGGATTGGCGGAGCTTAAAAGCGCCGTCGTGGTCGGCGAGACGCCACTGAGCACGAAGGCGCTGAGTTGTCCCGACTCGTCGGTAACGTACACCGTGCCGTTGGCGACAATCGGGCTTTCCCAGTGGGTGTTGCCGACCTGGCTCGTACTCCATAGCGCGTTGCCTGTCGTCGGGGCGTATGCGCCGAGGTGACCACTACCGAAGAAATACAGGACGTTGTTGGCGATCAGCGGCGAGGACTGCGCCGACTGGGACGAGAGCTGCCACTGCGGGACCAGCGACGGGTTGCCGCCACTGTCGAATGTCAGCTTCAGCCCCGAAAGTCCGCCGCTGTTGCCGACGAAGACCCAGGTCGAGCTGTCGGCCGGATTGACCCACACCGCCGGCTGGGCCAGAAGCTCGTTGCCCTGCGGGATGAAAATGGTGCTGATTTCGCCCCCCTGCTTTCCCGGCTTTCCCTGAGTGCTCAGGTTAGCCAGGTTGAGCAGGCGCAAAATCGAATCCTTGCCCCCCTGCACGCCAAGGTGCTGCACGGCCGAAGTCGACGGTACCGGCAGGATGGCAGGCGAGGTGCTGCCCAGGTCCGTATCCGAACTGTCGAGGGAATTGACATCGGCGGGCGTATAGCTGTCGATCGGTCCGGCCGCCGTGCCTGTGCCGTTCGGGTTCAGGGCGAGAACCGATTCACTCCAATAGGTCGTGCCGTTCCACGCGCCGCCGGTGGAATTTCCGGTCGCGACGAACAGGCGACCGGTGCCGGCATCGTAAACCGCACTCGGACGCCCCCAGATGGCCGACCCGGTACCGGCGCAATCAGGCGTGCCCGGGCGCTCGACAAAGGCAACCGCCTGATTGCTGCACATGGCGTTGAACACCTTTTCGGCAGCGGTGCCGAGGTCGATTGCCGTCAGATGCCCTTGGTAATCACCGTTGTCGCCCGGGTAACCGCCGTGTACAACGTAGAGGTAGCTCGTTCCGGAAACGGCCGCAGTCGCGAGTGGAGACGAGGCCTTCTCGTCGAAGGCTTTCAGCGTCGTCGGCGCGGGCCAGCCGCTGCCCACAGATTCGGCGCCCGTGCCCACGGCGTACTTGTGCACCTTGCCGTCGAGACCGTAGCTGTACACGTATTGCCGGTTGGGATCGATCGCCGGCGAAGAGGTCGTGTAACACGTGCTCCCGCCGTTGTTGATCTTGCAGCTGCCGGGGCCGTTTTGATGACTCCAGACCTGGGCCCCGGTGTCGGCATTCAGGGCGATGATGTAGCCGTTGCGGGTGGTGACGAAAAGCAGGCTTTGCACTCCCGCTGGAGTGCTCACGCTGTCGAGAAAAACCGGCGCCCCGTCCTCTACGTCCCCGGGGGAAAGCGATACCTGAAACTTGAGCGAGAGTTGTCCGACGTTGCTCGGGGTAACGTGGCTCTCGAGCTGGTTGTTGCCACTGTGTGCGGCATCGCCGTTGAACTGCAGCCAGTCATAGGCCGGCGCGAACGACGGCGCAAGCAGGGCGACAAAAGCCAGAGTTCCACGAGCGACTCGAGCCCGCAGACCGTGCGGCATACCCGACGCTCCCTCCGGAGGCGGCCGATTATGACAGCAGCATAGCAGAAAAGGAGGGCGTTAACAGCAGCGAGCGCGCCGGCCGCGACCGCCGGTCGGCTGCGCGGGCGAAGCTCGCGTCAGGCGGCGGCCATGGCTGGGCGATAATCACCGCCGTATGCCGCGTTCGATCCTCAGGTCGCATGCTCCATTGTTCGCCGTCGCACTGCGCGCCGGCGATCCTTTAGCCGCCTTTGGCGTCGGGCTGGTGGCCCACCGCGCGTACCTGGGCGGACTCTGGCCGCCGGAGCACTATCTGTTGTTCATGTTCGCCGCAGTGCTGGCACTGGTCACGATCTTTCCCCTGTTCCGCCTCTATGAGCCGCAGCGCGGCGCGAGCCTCGGCTACGAAATGCGGCAATTGCTGATCGCCTGGTCGTTCATGGGCGCACTCGCCGGTTGCGCGCTGTTCGCGACCAAATCCGGTGAATCGTTCTCCCGCGTTTGGGTCGGCCTGTGTCTGATCGGAGGCTTCGCGGCGACGGCGATCCTGCGCATTTCCGCACGCGTCGGCCTTCGACTCTTGCGCCAGCGCGGATACAACCTGCGCCACGTCGTCGTGGTCGGCGCGGGCAAGCTCGGGCGCCTCGTCGCCGCGCAGCTCAAGCTCGCCACGTGGGCAGGATTGAACGTCACCGGCTTCTACGATGACGATCCCGCGCTGCGGGGAGCGCTCGTTGCCGGTTGTCCGGTATTGGGTTCGATCGACGAGCTCGGCACGGAGCGCGCAGTCCGTGGCATCGATCAGGTCTGGATTGCGCTGCCACTGCGCGCCGAGGCGCGGATCCGGGACGTGCTCACTGCCCTGCGCGAACACTCGATCGAGGTGCGCTTCGTGCCCGATATCTACGGCTTTCACCTGCTCAACCACTCGCTCACCGACGTCGCCGGGCTGCCCGTCGTGTCGCTCACCGAGACACCGATGTCCGGGATCAACAGCCTCCTTAAGTCGGCGGAAGACTATGTATTGGCGACCCTCGTTCTGGTCTGCATTTCGCCGCTGCTGCTCGCCATCGCGCTCGGCGTCAAGCTGTCCTCGCACGGCCCGGTGTTGTACAGGCAGGAGCGGATGACGTGGAAGGGCGAGCATTTCGCCATGCTCAAGTTCAGGACCATGCCCGTGCATGCGGAAGCCAAGAGCGGGCCGGTGTGGTCACGCCATGGGGAAGCGCGAGCGACGAGGTTCGGGGCGTTCCTGCGCCGTTTCAGCCTGGACGAATTGCCACAGCTGTTCAACGTCTTGCGCGGCCAAATGTCCCTGGTCGGGCCGCGTCCCGAGCGGCCGGAGTTCGTGTCGCAGTTTCGCAAGGAGATTCCCGGGTACATGCAGAAGCATCTGGTCAAGGCCGGCATCACCGGCTGGGCACAGGTCAACGACCTGCGCGGCGCAAGCGATCTCGGCAAGCGCATCCAGTTCGACCTCTACTACGTCGAGAACTGGTCGCTGTGGTTTGATCTGCGCATCCTGACCCTGACGCTTTGGCGCGTATTCAGCAGCCGTAACGCGCATTGATGCACCCCGGGGCCCGCGGCGCATTCTGCTGCGCGCAGAGCGAGAACACAAAGCCCGCATCGCTGCGGGCCCTTCGCTGCGATGCCTTGAGCGGTCAACGCGTCGGCGAAAAGAAGCCCGGAAAGATGAGCAGTTGTACCCACTTCTTCGACTCTTCGGCAGCCGCGAAGAGTTGATCGAGCTTCGACCAATCCGGGTTCCCCTGCGTCGGTTCGATGTCGCGCCACCCGATCTGCAGGGCGACGCCACTGATGAAAGGACTGTGCAGCGCGTCGACATTCAAGCGCGCTTCTTGCGGCTTGTTCTCCAGCACCACGACGAGCCCGTGCGGTGGAGCGCTGACGGCGAGCGACGACGCGGCGCTCGCGGCTCCGATTGTCGTAGCCGGAACTAGAAGACCACCAAGTAAACTGCAGGCAATGCGAACAAGGAGCCTGGCGGGTGTTAAGCGGGCCGGGATCATTTCGGCTACGTCGACTCGGAGTCAGAAAACCCCGCAGCCTCTGGACAACCCGTGCGGCACGCGGTTGTCACCTTTGTCTTCGATACGGCCCGTAGCCGATGTCTCAGGGCCGTACCATCGAGAATTGGCGGAGTGGACGGGACTCGAACCCGCGACCCCCGGCGTGACAGGCCGGTATTCTAACCAACTGAACTACCACTCCCGGATCTGTACCGCTCTAAAGCGCCTGTTGGTGGGTGCTGAGAGGCTCGAACTCCCGACATTCGCCTTGTAAGGGCGACGCTCTACCAACTGAGCTAAGCACCCGCGCGGGCCATGCCGGGCACCGAGAAACTTCTGCGGCCCGCCGACTGCGAAACGGGCTAGTTTACCGAATCCTTCAACGCTTTGCCAGCGCGGAACTTCGGCACGCGCGCCGCCTTGATCTTGATCGCCGCGCCGGTGCGCGGATTGCGGCCTTGGCGGGCCGTGCGCTTGCCGACGTAGAACGAGCCGAACCCGACCAGGGTCACGATGTCGCCCTTCTTGAGCGAGCCGCGAATCGAATTGACCGTCGCGTCCAAGGCGCGGCCAGCGGCAGCTTTCGAGATGTCGGCGTGCTTGGCGATCGCGTCGATCAGTTCTGACTTGTTCACGAATGTCCCCTTTCGCTGCGGAGTGAAGAGCGGTTTGAGGTGGCCCTGCATGCGCAGGCAGCAGCACGGCGAGTGCGATTGAGCGAGCGTACTTTATAGCAATCGCCAAAACACCGTGTCAAGCGGCGTGCGACATCGCGACGCACCGGAACTGCGCACCGCCGGCCGCGCGCGCTTGCTGCTAGTGCTTGATGACTGCGGTCGTCTCTTCGACCGCTGCCGCCGGGACAGCCGCGGCTTCGGCAGCCGGCGCTTCGACCGCCGGTACCGGCTGCCTTTCCAGCGCCCGTTCCAGCACCTCCTCGATCCACCGCACCGGATGGATGTCGAGTCGATTCTTGATCTCGTCGGGGATCTCGGTCAGATCCTTGACGTTTTCTTCCGGGATCAATACCTGCTTGATGCCGCCGCGTCCGGCCGCCAACAGCTTTTCCTTGAGGCCGCCGATCGGCAACACTTCGCCGCGCAACGTGATTTCGCCCGTCATCGCCACGTCGGCGCGTACCGGAATGCCGGTGAGCACCGACACCATCGACGTGCAGATCGCGGTGCCCGCGCTCGGCCCGTCCTTCGGCGTCGCCCCCTCCGGCATGTGGATGTGCAGATCGGTCTTCTGGTAGAAGTCCGGCGCGATCCCCAGCTGCTTGGAGCGGTGCCGCACCACCGACAGCGCGGCCTGGATCGATTCGTTCATGACGTCGCCCAGCTTGCCGGTGGTCGTCGTCTTGCCCTTGCCCGGAAGCGACACCGCCTCGATCGAGAGCAGGTCGCCGCCGACCTCGGTCCATGCGAGGCCGGTCACCTGGCCGATCTGGTTCTTCTTCTCGGCGATGCCGTAGGTGAACTTGCGCACGCCAAGGTACTTGTCGAGATTCTTCGCGTTGACCTCGACCGGGTGCTTCGCCGCCCGCGGCTTGCCCTCGCTGGCCTTGAGCAGCAGGCCCTTGACCACCTTGCGGCAGATCTTCGATATGTCGCGCTCGAGCGCGCGCACGCCGGCCTCGCGCGTGTAGTAGCGGGTGATGTCGCGCAGCGCCGATTCGACGATGTGCAGCTCGTTCTCCTTGAGCCCGTTGTTCTTCATCTGCTTCGGGACCAGGTATTGCTTGGCGATGGCGATCTTCTCGTCCTCCGTGTAGCCGGAAAGACGGATCACCTCCATCCGGTCGAGCAGCGCCGGCGGGATGTTGAGCGTGTTGGCGGTGGCGACGAACATGACGTCTGACAGGTCGTATTCGACCTCGACGTAGTGATCGACGAAGGTGTTGTTCTGTTCGGGGTCGAGCACCTCGAGCAGCGCCGAAGACGGATCGCCGCGGAAATCCATGCCCATCTTGTCGACCTCGTCGAGCAGGAACAGGGGGTTGCGCACGCCGACCTTGGTCATGTTCTGCAGGATCTTGCCGGGCATCGAGCCGATGTAGGTGCGCCGATGGCCACGAATCTCCGCCTCGTCGCGCACGCCGCCGAGCGACATGCGCACGAACTTGCGGTTGGTCGCACGGGCGATCGACTGCCCGAGCGAGGTCTTGCCCACACCCGGCGCGCCGACCAGGCACAGAATCGGCGCTTTCAGGCGATCGACCCGCTGCTGCACGGCGAGGTACTCGACGATGCGCTCCTTGACCTTCTCCAGCCCGTAGTGATCGGCGTCGAGCACCTTGACGGCGTTGCCCAGATCCTTGTTGATCTTGCTCTTCTTCTTCCACGGCAGCCCGAGCAGCGTGTCGATGTAGTTGCGCACCACGGTTGCCTCGGCGGACATCGGCGACATCATGCGCAGCTTCTTGAGCTCGGCTATCGCCTTGCCCTCGGCTTCCTTCGACATCTTGGCCGCCTTGAGCTTCTTTTCGGTCTCGTCCAGATCGGCGTTGTCATCGCCTTCGCCGAGCTCCTTCTGGATCGCCTTGACCTGCTCGTTGAGGTAGTACTCGCGCTGGCTCTTCTCCATCTGCCGCTTGACCCGGCCACGGATGCGCTTCTCGACCTGGAGAATATCGACCTCGCCCTCGAGCAGCCCCAGCAGGTGCTCCAGCCGCTTGCCGACCTCCTGCATCTCGAGGATCTCCTGCTTCTGCTCGAGCTTGAGCGGGAGATGAGCCGCGATGGCGTCGGCCAGGCGACCTCCGTCGTCGATGCCCGACATCGAGGTCAGGATTTCCGGCGGAATCTTCTTGTTCAGCTTGACGTACTGGTCGAACTGCCCCAGCAGCGCCCGGCGCATGGCCTCGATCTCGTGCGTCGCGTCCTCGCCGCCGACAAGCAGCGCCGCCTGGGCCGAAAGGTAGTCGCCGACTTCGTCCACACGCACGATCTGCGCGCGTTGCGTGCCCTCGACGAGCACCTTCACGGTGCCGTCGGGAAGCTTCAGCATCTGCAGCACGGTTGCCACGCTGCCGATCGCATACAGGTCCTCGGCACCCGGCTCATCCTTGGCCGCCGACCTTTGCGCCACGAGCAGGATGTGCTTGCCTGCCTCCATCGCCATGTCCAGCGCCTTGATCGACCTCGGTCGCCCGACAAACAGCGGAATGACCATATGCGGGAAGACGACGACGTCGCGCAGGGGAAGCAGCGGGAAGCTCGTCAGCTCCGGGAAACGGTTCACAGGTTCAGTGGCCATGGAAGCTCGCACTTTGCAGAATGGGTTAGCGGTAGCACCAGCGCAGATGGGGGCGGCAGCCGGCCGTTCAAGCCGACGCTTCCCGCCCTGACCTGCGCCAAAGGCGCTTAGGAATGCGCCGCAGCCACCTTCGGCTGCTCGGCAAACATCAGCAGCGGCTTGCCCTCGTTGGCGATCGTCGCCTCATCGACGATTACGCGCGACAAGTTCGCCTGCGACGGCAAGTCGTACATCACATCGAGCAACACCTGCTCGAGAATCGAGCGCAGCCCGCGGGCACCGGTCCTGCGCGCCAACGCCCGGCTGGCAATCGCCTGCAGCGCCGGCTCGCGTACCTCCAGCTCGACGCCTTCCATGCGGAAAATCTTGTGGTACTGCTTGATCAGCGCGTTCTTCGGCTCGACGAGAATCTGAATGAGCGCCGCCTCGTCGAGCTCTTCGAGCGTCGCCACCACCGGCAGCCGGCCGACGAACTCCGGAATCAGGCCGAACTTGATCAGGTCCTCCGGCTCGGTCTCGCGCAGGAGGATGCTGATGTCCTTGCGATCATCCGGGCTCGACACCTCGGCGCCAAAGCCGATGCCGGTCTTGGCCGTGCGCTGGCGGATGATCTTCTCCAGCCCGTCGAATGCACCGCCGCAGACAAACAGGATGTTGGTCGTATCGACCTGGACGAACTCCTGGTTGGGGTGCTTGCGCCCGCCCTGCGGCGGCACCGACGCGATGGTGCCCTCGATGAGCTTGAGCAGCGCCTGCTGCACGCCCTCGCCCGAGACATCGCGGGTGATCGACGGGTTATCGCTCTTGCGCGAGATCTTGTCGATCTCGTCGATGTAGACGATGCCGCGTTGCGCCTTGTCGATATCGTAGTCGCACTTCTGCAACAGCTTCTGGATGATGTTCTCGACGTCCTCGCCGACATAGCCGGCTTCGGTCAGCGTGGTCGCGTCGGCGATGACGAACGGCACGTCGAGCAGGCGCGCCAGCGTCTGCGCCAGCAGCGTCTTGCCCGAGCCGGTGGGGCCGATGAGCAGGATGTTGCTCTTGGCGAGCTCGACGTCGTCCTCCTTGACGCTGGTGTCGAGACGCTTGTAGTGGTTGTAGACGGCAACCGCGAGAATCTTCTTGGCCAGGTCCTGGCCGATGACGTACTGATCGAGGATCTGCCGGATCTCGTGCGGCGTGGGCAGCTTGCTCTTGTCCGCGCGCGCCGGGTCGGCGGTGGCGCCCTCCTCGCGGATGATGTCGTTGCAGAGCTCGATGCACTCGTCGCAGATGAAAACCGACGGACCGGCGATAAGCTTCCGCACCTCGTGCTGGCTCTTGCCGCAGAAGGAGCAGTAAAGCAGTTTGTCGCCCGATGCCTTATCGGCCATTCATTCCGCCTCGGTGGCCCTTTCCCCGCGTTGTTGCCGCATTGCCCTGGCTGCCTGGCCCGCCTCTCCCACGCCCGGCGAGAGCCGGCTTGAACACACTTTACAGGCCTTAAGCCCGCTTCTGCAAGACTTTGTCGATCAAACCGTATTCCCGCGCCTCGTCGGCGGTGAGGAAATTGTCACGGTCGGTATCCTGTTCGATCTGCTCGATGGGCTTGCCGGTGTGCTGCGCCAGCAGGCGATTGAGCCGCTCGCGCAGGCTGAGGATGAATTTGGCGTGGATGGCGATATCCGACGCCTGGCCCTGGAACCCGCCCAGCGGCTGATGAATCAGGACGGTCGAATTGGGCAGGGCGAAGCGCTTGCCCTTGCTGCCCGCGGCGAGCAGGAAGGCACCCATGCTCGCGGCCATGCCGACGCACAGGGTCGACACGTCGGGCTTGATGAACTGCATGGTGTCGTAGATGGCGAAGCCCGCGGCAATCGAGCCGCCGGGCGAGTTGATGTAGAAGTTGATGTCCTTGTCGGGATTTTCCGATTCCAGGAACAGCATCTGCGCCACCACCAGGTTGGCGGTCGCCTCTTCGATCGGCCCGACCAGGAACACCACCCGCTCCTTGAGCAGGCGCGAGTAGATGTCGTACGCCCGCTCGCCGCGGCCGCTCTGCTCGATCACCATCGGGATCAAGCCGAGTCCCCTCGGTTGCTCGTTTCTGCTTCGGCTATCGCTCATGGTCTGCCCGTCCGCTCCGGTTTGCCGCCCTGCCTGCTAGGTTGCCGCGCCAGGCGCTGCGACCGGCGGCTCCATCAGGGCGGAGAAGGCGGTCGGCTGGTCCTCCACCCGGGCCCGCTGCAGCACCCAGTCGATGACGTTGCGTTCGACCGCCCGCACTTCGTATTCGTTCAGCCGCTCCGGCTGCTCGTAGTGCCAGCGGATCACCGCCTCGGGCTGCTCGAAGCTCTGCGCTGCTTCCTCGACCAGGGCGCGGATCTGCTCGGGTCGCGCCTGCAGCTGATGCTGGCGCACGATCTCGTTGACGATGAGGCTGAAGGCGACGCGCTCGGCGGCGCGCTCCCGGAATACCTCGGGCGTGAGCTCGAGCTTCTCGGTTTCCACGCCGCGGCTCCTCAACTCGGCGACGGCGCGATCGCGCAGGCTAGCCGCCTCGAGTTCGACCAGCGACTTGGGAACGACGAGCTCGCAGCGCGACTGCAGCGCCTTCATCACCTGGTCTTTTAGCACGCCCTCGACCTTGCGCTGCAATTCGACCGCAAGATTGGACGCGATCTCGCTGCGCAGCTCGTCGAGGCTGCCGCTGGCGATGCCGAAATTGTGCGCGAAGTCCGCGTCCACGGCCGGCAGCTGCGGCTCGCCCAGCGATTTCACCGTCAGCGTGAATTCGGCGTTCTTGCCGGCGACGTCCTTGCCATGATAGTCGGCTGGAAAGGTCAGCGTGAAATGCTTCGTCTGGCTCGGTTCCATGCCTTCCAGAGCGACCTCGAAGGCGGGCAGCATCTTGCCCTCGCCCAGCACGATCGGAAACTCGCGCGCCTGCCCGCCGCCAAACTCGGCCCCGTCAATCGTGCCGGTGAAGTCGACGATGGCGCGGTCGCCCTTGCGCATGGGTCGCGTCACCGGCTCGTAGCGCACGCGCTGCTGGCGCAGGATGTCGATGGTGTGGTCGACCTCGACCGGCGTGACTTCGACCACCGGCCGGGTGATGGTCACCGTCGACAGGTCGCCCACCTTGATCTCGGGATAGACCTCGAACACCGCCGAGAACTCGAACTGGTCCTCGGCCACCTCCTGCTTCGGTTCGATGCGCGGATACCCGGCCACGCGCAGATTCTGCGTGCGGATCGCGTCATTGAGGCTCGCCTGCACGGTATCCGAGATCACGTCCGAGCGCACCTGCGGCCCGTATTGCTGCGCCACCATCTTCAACGGCACCTTCCCCGGCCGGAAGCCGGGAATCTTGGCCGTCTTGGCGAGCTGCGCGAGACGCTTCTGGATCTCGCCCTCGATCTGGGCCTTCGGCACCGCGACGTGCAGTCGCCGCTCGAGCTGGCCCAGCGTCTCCAGTGTCATTTGCATACGCTACGATTCCTTGCTATGGTGCGTCGGGGCCCTGCCGCCGGGCGCTGGTGCGAAAGGAGAGACTCGAACTCTCACGCCTTTCGGCTCCGGCTCCTAAGGCCGGTGCGTCTACCAATTCCGCCACTTTCGCGCCCGGTTTCGCCAAACAAATAAGTATAGCGCAAACCTCCAGCCCGCGCCATGAAGCGCCGTGGCATCAAGAGGCTGGCGCGCTCGGCTCGGCGTACGCTTTGGCGCTGAAACCCGCGATATCCGTGTCTGTCTCGCATTACGAGAACTTTCCGGTCGCCTCGCGCCTCGTCCCCGCCTCCCTGCGGGGCGCGGTCGTGGCGATCTACGCCTTCGCGCGCGCCGCCGACGACTTCGCCGACGAGGGTAACGATCCGCCCGCGCTGCGCCTGGCCCGGCTCGATGCCTACGCCGCGATGCTCGATCGCATCGAGCAGGGCGAGGTGCCCACCGCCGCGCCGTTTGCCGAGCTGGCGGCCGCGATCAGCCGCCACGGCCTGCCCGTGCGCCCCTTTCACGACCTGTTGTCCGCGTTTCGCCAGGATGTGCTCAAGACCCGCTACGCGAGCTTCGCCGAGGTCCTCGATTACTGCGCCCGCTCCGCCAACCCGATCGGCCGCCTCTTGCTGCATCTCTATCACGCCCGCGACCCGGGAAGCCTGCGCCACGCCGACGCGATCTGCACCGGACTGCAACTGACCAATTTCTGGCAGGACATCGCCGTCGACTGGGGCAAGGGTCGCGTCTATCTCCCCGAAGACGACCTGCAACGGTTCGGCGTGAGCGAGTCCCAGATCGCCGCCGGCCGCTGCAACCAGCCGTGGTCGCAGCTGCTCGAATTCGAGGTGGCGCGAACGCGCGCGCTGCTCGAATCGGGGCGTCCGCTCACCCGCGCCCTGCCGCTGCGCCTCGGGCTCGAGCTCAAGTTCATCCTTGCCGGGGGCTTGAGGATCCTCGCCGCGATCGATGCCGTGCGCGGCGACGTCTTCCGGCGCCGTCCGAAGCTGCGCCGGCGCGATTGGGTGCTCATGGCGGCGTCGGCGCTGCGGCGATGACTCCGGACGCCTATTGCGAAGCCAAGGCCGCGCAGAGCGGGTCGAGCTTCTATTACAGCTTTCGCTTTCTGCCGCCCGAGCGGCGCCGCGCCATCATCGCCCTGTACGCGTTCTGCCGCGAAGTCGACGACGTCGTCGACGAGGTCGCCGACCCGGGGGTGGCGCGGCTGAAGCTCGCCTGGTGGCGCAACGAAATCGCGGCGGTGTACGGCGGGCATCCGCAGCATCCGGTCGCCCTCGCGCTTGTGCCGACGGTGGCGGCGTTCAACCTGCGGCCCGAGCATCTTCAAGCGGTCATCGACGGCATGACGATGGACCTCGACCAGAACCGTTACCTCGATTTCGCGACCCTCGAACGCTACTGCGATTGCGTTGCCGGCGTGGTCGGCCTCATGTCGGCCGAGATCTTCGGCTATCAGCAACCGGCCACGCGCGACTATGCGCGCACGCTCGGCATCGCCTTCCAGCTCACCAATATCATCCGCGACGTGGGCGAAGACGCGACGCGAGGCCGCATCTATCTGCCGCAGGATGAGCTCGCGCACCACGGCGTGACGGCGGCCGACCTGTTCCAGCGTCGCGTCAGCCCCGCCTTTGTCGCCCTGATGACCGCCCAGGTGGCGCGGGCGCGGGCGTACTACGCCCGGGCGCTGGGCGCCCTGCCACAATCCGACCGCCGCGCGCAGCGGCCGGGCCTCATCATGGCCGCGATCTACCAGGCTCTCCTGGGCGCGATCGAGCGCGATGGCTTCCACGTGCTCGACCGCAGGATCGGCCTGAGTCCGCTGGCCAAGGCGTGGATAGCGTGGAAGACCTCATGGTCCTATTGAGCCGCGCCGATGGCTGAGACGACCGGTCGCGTCGCGATCATCGGTGGCGGCTGGGCGGGGATGGCGGCCGCGGTCACGCTCTGCGCAGCGGGCCGGCCGGTGACGGTGTTCGAGGCGGCGAAGGTTCTCGGCGGGCGCGCGCGGCGGGTCGAAGTCGACCACCGCAGCCTCGACAATGGCCAGCACATTCTGCTCGGTGCCTACGCGCAAACGCTGAGCCTGCTGCGCATGGTGCACGGCGAGCGCGCCGAGCGCGAGCTCTTCGACCGGCGGCGGCTGCATCTGGAGCAGCCGGGCGTATTCCGCCTCAAGACGCCGGCCTTGCCGGCACCATGGCACCTGGCGGTCGCCCTGCTCGGCATGCGCGGCCTGCCGCGCCCCGACCGCCTCGCCACGGTGGCCTTCGTGCGCCGGCTGCGGCGCGCGCGCTTCCGCTGCGCATCGCAACTGACCGTCGCCGCGCTGCTGGTCGACCAATCGCCCCTGGCCGTGAAGCTGCTGTGGGAACCGCTGTGCATGGCCGCCTTGAACACGCCCATCGATTCCGCGTCGGCACAGATCTTCCTCAACGTCCTGCGCCTGGCCTTCGCCGCCCACGCGCACGATTCCGACGTGCTCGTGCCGCGGGTCGATCTGACCGCCCTGTTTCCGGCTGCGGCGGCGACCTTTGTCGCCGCGCGCGGGGGCGAGGTGCGGCTCGGTTGCACCGTCAAGAGCCTCGCGGCGCAGGACGCCGCGGTGGGCGTGGCGACCGAAGCGGGCGAAGAGCGCTTTGTCGCGGCGCTGCTCGCCGTCGCGCCGCACCAGCTCGCTGCGCTCTCAGGGCTCCCCGAGCGCGCCGCCGCCGTGCCGCTGGCCCAGGTTGCCGCCTTCGCCTACGAGCCGATACGAACGACCTATCTCGACTATTCGCGCCCGCTGGCCGCGCCGCTGCCGATGCTCAAGCTTGACGGCGATCCCGGGCAGTGGCTGTTCGACCGCGGCCAGCTCGGCGGCGCGCCGGGACTCGCCGCGGTGGTCGTCAGCACCGACGTGGCGGCGGCGCGGATCGAGCACGCCGAGCTTGAGCGCGCGATCGATGCGCAGCTGCGCCGGCTCCTCCCCGGCCTTCCGCCGCCGGCGTGGTCGCAGACGATCGCCGAGCGCCGGGCGACCTACGCCTGCGTGGCCGGGCTCGCCCGCCCCGCGCCCGGGGCGCTGGAGAAGCGCCTCTACCTGGCCGGTGACTACACCGACCCGGACTTCCCGGCGACGCTGGAGGCGGCGACCCGAAGCGGCGTCACCGCCGCGCGCCAGCTGCAGGCCGCGCGCCTCTAGCCCCGGACGTCAGTCGGCGTCGTCGCCGCCAAGCGCCCGGGCCCGCTCGCGCAGCACGTACTTCTGGATCTTCCCGGTCGAGGTCTTGGGCAGCGGCCCGAAAACCACGCGGCGCGGCACCTTGAAGTGCGCGAGCTGCTCCCGACACCAGGCGATGAGCTCCTCGGCGCCGATGCCCCCGGCATCGGCGCGCAGGGCGACGAACGCGCACGGAGTCTCGCCCCACCTCGCATCGGGCCGGGCGACCACCGCCGCCTCCATGACCTGCGGGTGGCGGTAGAGGCACTCCTCGACTTCGAGCGAGCTGATGTTCTCGCCGCCGGAAATGATGATGTCCTTGCTGCGATCCTTGATCTCGATGTAGTTGTCCGGGTGCCACACCGCGAGGTCGCCGGTGTGAAACCAACCCTCGCGCAGGGCCTGCGCGGTGGCCTCTTCGTTCTTGAGGTAGCCCTTCATGATGGTGTTGCCGCGAAGCATGACTTCGCCGACGCTCGCCCCGTCGCGCGGCACCGGGCGATGCGTGACCGGATCGGCGACGGTCAGCTCCGAGAGCGTGGGCATGGCCACGCCCTGGCGCGCCATCCGCCGCGCGCGTTCGCGCAGCGAAAGATCGCCCCAGCCTTCCTGCGCGGCGCACAGGGTGGCCGGTCCGTAGGTCTCGGTCAGGCCATACAGATGCGTGATGCGAAAGCCCATCCGCTCCATCGCTTCGATGACTGCCGAGGGCGGCGCCGCGCCGCCGGTCGCCACCTCGACGGTGTGCTCGAAGCGCAGCCTCACCTCCGGCGGCGCGTGCACCAGCATGTTGAGCACGATCGGCGCGCCGCACAGATGCGTGACGCGGCAGTCGCGGATGGCCGGGAAGATCCGCGCCGGATCGACGCGGCGCAGGCACACGTGCGTACCCCCGGCCGCGGTCACCGCCCAGGTATAGGTCCAGCCGCTGCAGTGGAACATCGGCAGCGTCCACAGGTAGACGCTGTCGGGCTTGAGGCCGAAGGCAAGCGCGTTGGCAAGCGCGTTCAGATATGCGCCGCGGTGATGGTAGACCACGCCCTTGGGGTCGCCGGTCGTGCCCGAGGTGTAGAGCAGCGCCAGCGCATCCCACTCGTCGTCGGGCCCCGGCCAGGCGAAGCCCGGGTCGCCCTCGGCGAGCAGCGCCGGGTAATCGATGCTGCCCAGGCGCACTCCGCGCGGCCCTTCGGGATCGTCGAGGTCGACCACCAGCAGGTCGGCGTCGAGCTGCGCGAGCGCAGGCTGGATGGTGGCGGCCAACTCGGCGTCGGCGAGCAGCACCTTCGCCTCGCCGTGCGCAAGGCAGAAGGCGATCGTGCGCGCGTCGAGACGGTAATTGAGCGCATTGAGCACCGCGCCGAGCGCCGGCACGGCGTAATGCGCCTCGAGCAGTGCCGGGATATTGGGCGCCATCACGGCGACGGTGTCGCCGCGCCCGATTCCCCGCCGCGCCAGGGCCGAGGCAAGACGCCGACAGCGCGCCTCGAACTCGGCGTAGGTGTACGCCGTCGCGCCGTGGCGCACCGCGATCTTGTGCGGCCAGACCAAGGCGCTGCGCTCCAGAAACTGCAGCGGTGACAGCGCGACGTAATTGGCGCGCCGCTTGCCGAGTGCGTCAGCGCGCGCCGGGTGCCCGCCAACGTCGGACGCCGGCATGATCGCGTCGTCTAGGCGCGCGTCGGCGGGCGCGTGCACCCGGCGCCCAGCGGGCGCTGCATGAGCATGCTCTCGACCCAGCGGCCAAACTTCCAGCCGACGCCGGGCATGCGGCCGACGTCGACGAAACCGGCGGCACGGTGCAACGCGATCGAGGCGGCGTTGCTCACGTCCCCGATCACCGCGACCATGAGTCGATCGCCGCGCTCCACGCACGCCTCGATCAGCCGCGACAGCAGCGTGCGCCCGGTGCCCCGGCCGCTGGCGGCGGGAGCAACATAGACCGAGTCCTCGACGGTGTAGCGGTAGCCGGGGCGGGGGCGATAGGCGCTGGCGAAGCTGTAGCCGATGACGCCGCCCTCGCCGTTCTCGGCCACGAAATAGGGGTAGCCGGCGGCGAGGATCGCCGCGTAGCGGCGCTCCATTTCCGCCACCGAGGGCGGCACGTACTCGAAGCTCGCCGTCCCGGTGGCCACCTGCTCGGCGTAGATTGCGGCGATCTGCGAGAGGTCGGCGCGCCTTGCCGCGCGCAGCCTCACCGGCAAGGATGCAGAGGGCGTCATCGCGCTCGCGCCGCCCGGCTGCTGCCGGGCCGGCCGCGCAGCAGCCGCTGTTTCTCGCGATTCCATTCGCGTTCCTTGGTCGCCGCGCGCTTGTCGTATTGCTTCTTGCCGCGGGCGAGACCGACGTCGAGCTTGATCCGGCCTTTGCTGAAGTGCAGGTTGAGCGGGGTAAGCGTGTAACCGGCCCGCTCGACCTTGCCGATGAGGCGGTTGATCTCGGTCCGGTGCAGCAGCAGCGTGCGCGTGCGCGTCGGGTCGGGTCGGATGTGCGTCGAAGCAGTCGGCAGCGGCGTCACGTGCGCGCCGAGCAGCACAATCTGGCCGTTCTTCACCACCACGTAGGCTTCCTTCAACTGCGCCCGGCCGGCGCGGATCGCCTTGACTTCCCAGCCTTCCAGGGCGAGCCCGGCCTCGAATTTTTCCTCGACGAAATAGTCGTGATAGGCTTTTTTGTTGTCGACTATGCTCATCGCCGGCTTCTTCGCGCGCCATCGCCGCGCAGACCCAGACGACGCGCGCGTGCCCTATTGTAGCAACGACGGGCTTCGGGCCGCCGCGGCCCGCTGCCCTTCGCCAGCGCCCGCCCATCGCCAAGCCACGTGAGCGAGATCCGCGTCACGGTCGTCTACGCGCTGCCCGACGCCGCGACCGAAATCGCCCTGCGTCTGGCCGAGGGCGCGACGATCGCCGAGGCCATCGACTGCGCCGAAGTGCGGATCAAGCTCTGCGATGTCGATGTGGCGCGCTGTGCGGTGGGCATCTTCGGCCGGAAGGCCCGTCGCGACACCGTCCTCGCCGACGGCGACCGGGTCGAGATCTACCGGCCGCTGCGCGCGGATCCGAAACAGGCCCGAACGCGACGCGCAGCTCATAAACGACGCTAGGTCATAGCTGCAACCCATTTATTTGTATATATTTTCTATACCTTCAGATCGGGAGCCTGGCAGCCAGTCCCTCGCCTCGACGCGCCGGCCCTTGGCAGGTCAGCTCGTTGCGCCGTGGGCGCGCAGCGCGCGGGCGATCGCGTCGTACCCGCCTCGCACTGCCCAGCTCAGTGCCGTCGCGCCGTTCTCGTTGTGCTGGTTGACATCGGCGCCCCGGGAAAGGAGCAGGTCGACGGTTGTGGCATAGCCGCCGCGCACCGCCATCATGAGCGCGGTCGTGCCATTGGGCGAGGCAGCGTTGACCTTCACGCCGGCGTCGAGCAGGTAGCGGGCGACCTCGGTCTGGCCGTTGGTCGCGGCATAGATGAGCGGCGTCCAGCCGGCCCCGTCGAGCTCCGCGCCGTGGGCGAGGAGGGTCTTGACGATCGCCAGGTGGCCGTTAAGGGCAGCGACGGTGATCGGGCGGTCACCGAAACCATTGCGCGCGTCGACTTTGGCGCCGGCGCCAAGCAGCGCATCGAGGGTCGGCTGCCACCCGGCACGCGCCGCAACGAGCAACACCGGGTCGCCGTTCGGATCGACGGTGTTGGGATCCATGCCGCGCGCGAGCATGGCCCGCACCTGGTCGCTGCGATCGGTCGCCACCGCCTGCACAAAGGTGTCGTACGACGCGTCGCCCCGCGCCACCGGCACGGCGCCGAGCAAAAGACCGAGCGCGAGCAGCGCTGCTCCCGCGGCGTGTGCTGACCTAGTGAATATCACGCGCCACCTCAAACAGGCGAAAGAAATTCTCCGACGTCGTTGCCGCGACCTCGTCGATGGAAATCCCGCGCAGGCGGGCGATTTCTTCGGCGACGTAGCGCACGTAGGCAGGCTGATTGGTCCTGCCGCGAAACGGCACCGGCGCCAGGTAAGGGGCGTCGGTCTCGATGAGCATGCGTTCGAGCGGTACGCGGCGTGCCACGTCCTTGAGTGCCAGCGCGTTCTTGAACGTGACAATGCCCGAGAAGGAAATGTAGAAGCCGAGGTCGAGCGCTCCGGCGGCAACCTCCCAGCTTTCGGTGAAGCAATGCATGACGCCACCGGCCTCGCCCGCACGCTCCTCGCGCATGATGGCGAGCGTATCCTCGGCCGCGGCGCGGGTATGGATCACCAGGGGTTTGCCGCAGCCGCGCGCCGCCCGGATGTGGGTGCGAAAGCGCTCACGCTGCCAGGAAAGATCGCCGCTCAGGCGGTAGTAGTCGAGCCCGGTCTCGCCCACCGCGACGACCTTGGGTTGCGCGCACAGCCGCACCAGTTCCTGCGTGGTGGGCTCGGGCGTGTTCTCCGCGTCCGGGTGCACCCCGACCGAGGCGTAGAGCTGCGCATGGTCGGCGGCGAGGTTGAGCACCGCGGGCATGTCCGGCAGGTTGACGCTGATGCACAGCGCATGCGTCACCTGGTTCTCGGCCATGGCCGCGAGCACCGCCGGCAGGTCGGCGGAGAGCTCGGGAAAGTCGAGGTGGCAGTGCGAATCGACGAACAAGCGTTACATCGTGTGCGTCGGGCGGTTCGACGCCAGAGTCTCGCCGAGAGCCTGCTCGATTTGCGCGCGTGCCGAGGCGCCGATCTCGTCGTTGGTGAACTGGACGCCGATGCCCTGCGTGCGATTGCCCTGCACTCCGTCGGGTGTAATCCAGACCACCTTGCCCTGTACCGCGATGCGCTGCGGGTCATCCATCAGCGACAGCAACATGAACACTTCCTCGCCCAGCTGGTAGGGCCGGTTGGTCGGGATGAAAATGCCGCCGCCCTTGAGAAACGGCATATAGGCGGCGTAGAGCGCCGCCTTCTCGCGAATGTTGAGCGACAGCACGCCCGGTCTCGACACCGTCGACGTATTGCCAAAGCGATCGCCGTTGCTAATGGCCATCTCCCGAAGCGAACAGGGCAAGGTACTCGAACAGCAGCGCTTCGACGACCAGCCGCGGTTGGAGTGGGTGGCCGAGCAGCGAGCGCTGCCGCAGTAGCATTCCATAGTAGCGGAACAATTTCAGCCGCGCCACCTTCCGCCCCAGCCGTCCGAGGGCCTCGCGCCGGTCCGGATTGAACCGCGGCGCGCCGCCGCTGTTGCTGGCGGCAAGATCGGCAGTCCAGGTCAACAACCAGTACACCACAGCGGCGAGCTGTGTCTTGCGCTCGTCCCGGCCGTACTCGTCGAGACGCGCGCCGAAGGCAACCGGCTGCAGGCGCTCGGGTCGCGCCAGCAGGTCAAGCAGCAGTTCGCGCTCGCGTTGCACGTCGGCATCGGCGAAGGTCAGCGCAAGCACGGGCGCGCCGCCCGCCTGGGCGAGCAGCTGTGGCGCATCGTCCACGCCCTGCGCGAGCAGCCAGGCGCTGGCAGCGGCCGCATCGGGCTCGGGCGCTGCGAGCCGCCGACAGCGGCTGACGATGGTTGCCGGCAGGCGGCCGAGGTGGCTGACCAGGATCAGGTAGGTCGCAGGCGGCGGCTCCTCGAGCGTTTTGAGCAAGGCATTGGCCGCGGCCGTGTTCATGCTTTCTGCCGGGACGATGATCGCGACCTTGGCCCGGTTCCGGTGGGCCGACAGCTGGGTGAATTCGGTCAGCTCCCGGATGCGCGGGACCGTGATTTCGTTGACCACGGTCGGGTTGTTCTCCTCGTCGAACTCGATGAGCTCGATGCTGCGCAGATCCGGATGCGCTCCCGCCGCGACGTAACCGCAGCTCGGGCAGGAACCGCAGGCGCTGCCATCCGGGTTGGGTCGCTCGCACAACAGCGCCTGCGCAAAATGCAGCGCCAGGATGCGCTTGCCGATGCCGCGTCGGCCGGTGATGAGCAACGCCTGCGGCCAGCGCGCCCGCGCCTGTAGCGCCTCGGCCGCCGCGGCGCGCTGCCACGGCGGCAACGGCTGCCACGCCGACGCTCCGCTCACGGGCGCTTGGTTCACAGTGCCGCGACCAGGGCGATGAGCTCGGCCCGGATTGCCTCGGGCGAGCGCGTGCCGTCGATCACGCGCATGCGCAAAGGCTCCGCCCGCGCCCGCTGCAGATAGGACGCGCGCACCCGGGCGAAGAACTCGGCGGTCTGGCGCTCGAACTTGTCCGGCGTCCGGGACCCGGAGAGCCGCTCGCGCCCGACTTCAACCGGCACATCGAATACGAGCGTCAGGTCGGGACGAAAGTCGCCCAGCGCCACGTGCTCGAGCTGCGCGATCGTCTCCTGAGGCACTCCGTGGCCGCCACCCTGATAGGCGTAGGTTGCGTCGACGAAGCGATCGCAGACAATCCACGTGCCTTGAGCGAGCCGCGGCCAGATCTCGCGTTCGCAGTGCTCGCGCCGCGCGGCAAACATCAACAGCGCTTCGGCCAGCGGCGACATCGGCTCGTGCAGCAGCAGTTCGCGCAGGCGTTCCCCGACGGGCGTCCCGCCCGGTTCCCTGCTTACCCACACCCGCCGGCCCTCGCGCTCGAGAGCAGACTTAAGCCAGGGCAGATGCGTGCTCTTGCCGGCGCCATCGATGCCTTCGAGGGTTATGAAACGGCCGCGGTGGGGAGGATTGGACATGCGCGATGCGACGGCCGTGCTAGCGCCCGTTCTTCTGGTATTTTGCCACCGCGCGATTGTGGTCGGCGAGATTTGCCGAGAACTCGCTTGACCCGTCGCCACGCGAGACGTAGTAGAGGTAAGGCGTCGCCGGCGGGTGCATGACGGCATCGAGCGACGCCTGGCCCGGCAGTGCGATCGGCGTCGGCGGCAAGCCGTCATGCGTGTACGTGTTATACGCCGTATCCGTGTCGAGGTCGCGCTTGGTCAGGTTGCCGTCGAAGTGCGCTCCGAGGCCGTAGATCACCGTCGGATCAGCCTGCAGCCGCATGCCCCGCTGCAGGCGGTTGATGAGCACCGAAGCGATCAACGGGCGATCGGCGGCCCGGCCGGTCTCCTTCTCCACGATCGACGCCAGGATCAGTGCCTCGTACGGCGAGGCGAACGGCAGCCCGGACGCGCGGGCTGCCCAGGCCGAATCCAGGCGCTGCTGCATGGTGCGATAGGCTCGCGCCAGAATCGAAACGTCGGTCGCCCCGGCGGCAAAAAAATATGTGTCGGGAAAGAACCAGCCCTCCGGCTGCTGCACCGTCGCACCGAGCGCGTGCATCAGCTCGGGATCGGCCGCAGTGGCGGCGGTTTGGGCAATCTCGCCATCCGCGCGCAACGCCTCGCGCAGATCGCGCACCGTCCAGCCCTCGACGATTGTCAGGCTCGTCTGCGTGGCGTCGCCCTGCGACAGCTTCGAGAGCAGGCTCTCGAGCGTGGTGCCTGCGGGAAGTTCGTAGTTGCCCGCCTTGATCGCGCGATCGACGCCGGTCATGCGCCCCAGGACGACGAGCGTCCAGTCCGCGGGCAGCACACCCGCGCCGGTCAGACCGTGCGCGACCGAGCGCAGCGTCGCGCCGGGACGCACGCTGAAGGCATACGGCTGCTGCGGCAGCGGCAGCGGCCAGCGCGTGACCCACCACCAGGAGGCTACGCCCGCGGCGAGGGCGATGACGATCAACGCAAACAGACGGCGCGACACAAGCGCTCGCAGGCGGAAAGCAGAAGCGCGCGATTATAATGGCTCCATGGCCCGACCCAGCCGCCTGCAACCATCCGCCACCGGCTTCACGCTGGTCGAGATCCTGGTCGTCATCGTGATCCTCGGCATCCTCGCCGCTCTGGTCGTGCCACGCATCATCGAGCGCCCCGATCAAGCCCGCGTCACCGCTGCCAAGGCCGACATCGCGACCATCATGGCTGCGCTCAAGCTCTATCGCCTCGACAATCAGCGCTATCCGACGACCGAGCAGGGCCTCAACGCGCTCGTGGCGCGGCCGACTCTGCCGCCGCTGCCGCCGAACTGGAAGCCGAACGGTTACCTTGAGCGGCTGCCGCTCGATCCCTGGGGGAATCCCTATCAGTATCTCAATCCGGGCCTGCGCGGCGAGATCGATGTCTTCAGTTTCGGTGCGGACGGGCAGCCCGGTGGAACGGGCTATGACGCCGATATCGGTTCGTGGGACCTGTGACGCGAAGGCATTGCGGCGGCTTCACGCTCGTCGAGATACTCGTCGCGCTCATCGTCATCGGCCTGGGTGCCGGGATCGTGTATGCGCAGCTGGAAAGCGACCCGCGCCGGGCGCTGCAGCGCGAGGGGGGACGCTTTGCCGGCGCGCTGGAACATGCCGCGCTGCTGGCGCAATGGAAGAACGAGACCCTCGGCGTTTCGGCCAACGGCAGCGTCTACCGCTTCTGGCGCCGCGGCAGCGACAGCGATGGCGAGCACTGGATCGCGCTCTCCGACGACGACCTGCTCACGCCGCGCGCCCTGCCGGCGCCGCTGGTCGCCGCGGCGCGCGCCTACGCCGGCCAGCCGGTGCAAACCGATGCGGTCCTGCCGCTCGTGCCCAGCGGCCGCAATGAGCCCTATGTCATCGCGCTGGCCACGCCGGAATGGCAGCTGCTGCTCACCTCCGACCCGCTGAACCGGGTCGCGCTCATCGGCCCGGTCCGGCGCTGACTCGTGCTCGGGGCCGGCGTCGGCGCGGCTTCACGCTGGTCGAAGTCCTGGTCGCGCTGGCGATCGTCGCGATCGCACTCGCCGCCGGGTTCCGCAGCGTTGCGCAGAGCGCCGACAGCGCAACCGCGCTCAAGGCGCGCACCCTCGCGCTCTGGGTGGCGGAGAATCGCCTGGCAGCCGCGCAGCTCGACGTGCCGGGCCCGGCGATCGGCGAGCGCGGCGGCAGCGATCTCGAGGCCGGCGCGACCTTTACCTGGCACGCGACGGTCATCGGCACGCCCAACCCGGCGTTTCGCCGGGTCGAGATCACCGTCGCCGAAGCCGCGCGCCCCGACTATGTGCTCGCGCGCCTGGTCGGCTACGTGGGGCAAAGCGGGCAGTGACGACGCCGCGCTGCGCCGGGTTGCACCGCGGCTTCACGCTGCTCGAGGTGCTGCTCGCGATCGCCATCGTCGCGATCATTGCCACGCTGGGCTATCGGGCCGTCTCCGCCCTGAGCGAAAGCGAAACGAAGCTCGCCGCCGAGGCAACGCGCTGGCGCACGCTCGACCTGTTCTTTGCCCGCCTGGAAGCCGATTTGCGCCAGGCGATGCCGCGCCCGGCCCGCCTGTCCGACGCGCTGCAGCCGGCGTGGCTCGGCAATGCCGATGCGGTGGGCAACAGCGTGCTCGAATTCTCGCGCGCGGGGCCGGAATTCACGCTCGAGCCGGGCAGCGCCGGGCAGCGGCTCGCCTATCGGATGCGCAACGGCGCGGTCGAAGTGCTCTACTGGGCGAGTTACGATCGGCCGCGCGGCGTCGACCCGACGCCGTATGCGCTGCTCGGCGGCGTGACGCGCTTCCAGCTCGCCTATCTCACGCAGAGCGGGGTCTGGGCCGACACCTGGCCGCTCGCCGGAGAAAGCGCGCTGCCGCGCGCGGTCAAGGTCGACGTCACGTTGGCCTCGGGCGAGGTGATCGAGCGATGGTTCGCCCTGCGCTAGCCGCGCGCGGAGCCGCCATCATCATGGCGATGCTGCTCGCCGCGCTGGCGGCGACCATCGCCGCGACGCTGCTCTGGCAGCAGCAGCGTTGGGCGGGCGAGTACGAGCGCCGGCGCGATCAGGTGCAGGCGCAGGCCCTGGCGATGGCCGGCGTGCAATGGGCGCGCCAGATCCTGCTCGAAAATGCCCCGCCCTCGCTCGTGGATCTGCGCCAGCCCTGGGCTTTTCGACTGCCGACGACACCGATCGAGAACGGCTCGATCAGCGGCTACATCACCGATGCGCAGGGTGGCTTTAACGTCAACAACCTCGCCTCGGGCGGCAGCGCGGCCACGGCGGCGCAGGCGGTGCTGCAGCGCTTGGGGGCGGAGCTCGGCGTTCCCGCTGCGCTGCTGCACGCGATCGCCGACTGGATCGACGCCGATGACCAGACCACCGCCAACGGCGGGGCGGAAGACGCGTACTACCTGGCGCAGGACCCCCCGGGGCTCGCCGCCAACGCGCCGGTCCGCCGCATCGCGGAACTGCTGGCCGTGCGCGGCGCCGACCCGACGCTTGTCGCTCGGCTGTGGCCGTTTCTCGATGCGCTCGATCCGCCGACCCGGATCAACGTCAACACGGCGCCGGCCGAGGTGCTCGTCGCCGCGATCGGGGGGCTCGATGCCGCCGGCGCCGCGGCACTGGTGGCAAGCCGGGCCACCACGCCGTTCGCCAACCTGGGTGATTTCCGCGGGCGACTGCAGCCGTCCACCCTGAAGGTTGATGAAACCCTGCTCTCGGTCACCAGCGATTGGTTCGTGGTGACCATCGAAGCGCGGCAAGGCGATACCGTGGCCCACGCCCGGGCGCTGCTCAAACGCTCCTCCATCCAGCGCACGTGGCCCGACGTCGTCTGGCAGACTGTCGAGTAGCTCGATTGCGGCGGCCGGCCGTCGCCGGGCTACCGCGCCGGGTCGAGTACAATCGGCGCCGATCGAAGCGACCTCGGTCGCCCGGGAAGCGCCCTGGCGCGCGATGCCTGTCGCAGCCTCGCGCGACGCACGCATAGGCTGCCCGACTCTGGCGATGGCACTCACCGCAACCACACTGCGCGTATTCATCGACCATCCGCCCGAGGCGGGGCGCGATGAAGCGTGGGCGCTGTTCGATGCCACGGGCCGACTGGTTCAAGGCGGCCGCAGTGCGCCGGCCGCATGGCCCGCCGCTGAGCAAAGGGAAGCGGTCGTCGCCGCGCGCCATGGCCGCATCGTCACGCTCGCGCTGCCACCGTTACCGCCGGCACGTATCGAGGCAGCGGCCCGGTTTGCGCTCGAGGACCAGCTCGCCGACGCGCCCGAGGAGAGTCATGTCGCATTCGGCAACGAGCGCAGCGGCGACGGCCTGCGGGTGGCGATCGTGGCGGGCAGCTGGATGGCCGCCTTCGTTGCCGCGTCGCAACGCTGCGGGCTTGCCTGGGATCGCGCCGTGCTCGAGAGCGATCTCGCGCCCGCGCCCGCGCGCGGCTGGCGCTGGTGCGCGGCCTCGATTACCCAGCCCGGATTCGTGCGCACGCACCGCGGCGCGACCATCGCCGTGGGCCCGGCCCAGGCCGATGCGCCGCCGCCCGAGCTGGCCCTGGCTCTCGCCCGCGGCGGCGCCGACGCGCCGTCGACCGTCCGCGTCGACGCCGAAGGTGCCGCGGCTGCCCTGCTCAGCCGCGCCCGGGCGATGACCGGGGTCGAGTTCGTCGCCGGGACCCCGTGGCGCTGGTCAGACGCCGCGGCCGGGGCGTTTGCCGGCGCGATCAATCTGCTGAGCGGCCGCTTCGGCGCCAAGGCTGCCCGCCCCGCACGCGCGCCTGGCCGGCTGCTGCGCCCTGCCCTTTGGATCGCCGCGCTGGCCCTCGGCATCCACGTGACGGCGACGCTCGGGCAGTGGCTCTGGTTACGTTGGGAGATCGCGAGCGTGGGGCGCGAGCTCACCGCGCTTGCAGCCGCCGCGGTGCCCGAGTTCTCCGCCGCCGCCGCCGCCGGTACCCCGCCCGCAGTCGCCCTGGCGCGGCGCGAGCGCGACCTCAGGCACCGCGCCGGCCTGGTCGCCGCGGATGACTTTCTGCCCTTGCTCGCGCGCGCCGCGCCCGCATTGGCGGCACTGCCCGCGACTGCGATCCGCTCCCTTTCCTATGCCGACGGCCACGTGCTGCTCGATCTGCAGAAGGTCGACCCGGCGCAGGCGGCGGGTTTGCAGCGCGAGCTGCAGCGCGCCGGCCTGGTCGCGATCAGCGCGCCGACGGCCACCGGCGCCCGACTGCGGGTGGGCCTGAACTGATGGCCACAACCCTCCTAAGCCAGCGCCACGGCCTCGCCCAGTGGTGGCAACTGCGCTCCCGGGGCGAGCGGACCCTGCTCGCCGCCGTTGCCGCGGTGCTGGCCCTCGCGCTGGCCTGGCTCTTCATCTGGCAACCGCTGCAGATCGACAGCGAGCGGGCGACGCGAGCGCTCGCCGGCGATCGGGTGACCCTCGCCGAAGCTCGGCGCCAAGCCGATGCGATTGCCGGACTGGCGCGCAGCGCGCCTGCACTCGCCGCCGGCGATCCGCGCGCCGCGCTCGATTCGGTGCTCGTCCAGCAGGGCCTCAAGAGCGCTGCAACGTCCATCGAGCGCAGCGACGACGAGCGCCTGCGCCTGACCTTCGACCACATCGCCTTCGACACGCTCACCGTGTTTCTCGACGCCCTGCAGCGCAGCGCGCAACTGCGCGCGGTCGAGCTCGTGGCCACCGCCCGCGTCGAGCCCGGACAGGTTCGCGCCGACGTCACCCTGGCACGCTGATGCGGCTCGCGCTGGCCGTCGCCCTGGGCGCGGTGTTGCTCGCCGCCGCGTTGCTTGCCACGGCGCCCGCGACGCTGCTCGATGCGCGCATCGCCGCCCTGTCCGACGGGCGCGCGCGGGTGGCCAACGCCGCCGGGACGATCTGGAACGGGTCGGGGGAGCTCGTCCTGCTGCCGGCGAGGACGCGGCAGCCGCTGCGCTGGCGCCTCGAGCCGTGGCCTCTGCTCCGCGGCGAAGTTCGGGCCGCGATCGGCACGGATACGGCAGGCGCACCGAGCGCGACGTTGGCGTTCGCGCGCGATCATTTCGAACTGCGCGCGCTCGATCTCGCGCTGCCGGTCGAGGCCATCCTGCCGCTTGCCACCTCCGCGAAGGTCGCGCTTGGCGGCAGGATCTACCTGCAGGTAGCCCACCTGGCGTGGCTTGGCCAGGCGCTCGACGGGCAGATGAGCGTGCAATGGCGCGACGCCAGCGTGCCCGGGCCCCGCGCCGACGCGCCCATCGCCTTGGGCGACGTGCGCATCGACCTCAGCGGACGCGGTGCCGAGCTCAGCGGCCCGGTGCGCAACAGCGGGGGAGATGTCGAGATGAGCGGGCAACTCGTGCTCACCGCGGCGGGCGCCGCCAGTCTGGAGGTCACGCTGCGCCCTCGCTCCGGAGATCGCGAGCGCGCGGACGCGGTCGCAGCCGCGCTGTCGACCCTCGCGGCCGACGATGGCCAGGGCGGCTACCGGTTGCGCTGGACCGGCGCGTGGCGATGAGCCGCCGTCGCCGCCGTCACCACGCCGCAGGGACACGCGCCCACGGCACCGCCCAGCCCCCCGCGCCGCAGCGCCTAGCACTCATCGACGGGCTGCGCGGCTTCGCGCTTTGCCTGATGATCGTCTATCACTTCGCGTTCGACCTGGTGTGGTTCCGCGTGCTGCGCGCGGATTTCAATCACGATCCGTTCTGGCTTGGCTATCGCGGCATCGTCGTCACGCTGTTTCTCTCCCTGGTCGGGGTGAGCCTCGTGCTCGCTCGCCGCGCGCGGCAAACGCCGCCTGCGTTCTGGCGCCGGGTCGGCCTCATCGCCGCCTGCGCCGCGCTGGTCAGCGCCGCGAGCTACCTGGCCTTTCCGCAGACGTTCATCACCTTCGGCGTCCTGCACTGCATCGCGCTGAGCTCGATCTTGGCGCGGCCTGTGGTCGAATCGCCACGAATCGCCCTGCTCTCCGGAATCGCGCTGATCGCCATCGGCAATACCGTGCACCTGCCGCTGTTCGATGCGCCGTGGCTCAACTGGATCGGCCTGATGACGCACAAGCCGCCGACGGAAGACTACGTGCCGCTGCTGCCATGGCTCGGGGTCGTGCTCGTCGGGGTCGCCGTGGGCCACTGGCTGCTCGCGCGCGAGCGCGGCCCGGTCACGGCGTTGGGGCGCGTCACCCCGGCCTGGCTCGCCTGGCTGGGTCGCCACAGCCTGCTCGTCTACCTCGTGCACCAGCCGGTATTGGTCGGCATCCTGCGCGTGCTGCTCTAGCCTTGGCCTGCCATGGTCGCCTCCCGTATAATCGATCGCTTACAGGCGCGTAGCTCAGCTGGTTAGAGCACCACCTTGACATGGTGGGGGTCGTTGGTTCGAGTCCAATCGCGCCTACCAGTGTGCACCATGACGAAGGGCGGAAAGGCAGCGTTATGACACCGCGAACGCGGCAGGGGGCCGATTGATCGAAGCGCGAGTTCGCACGCCGGTGTGGGGTGAAAAAGTGCGGCTCGTCCGCACTTTTTTTTGAGGATCCGCCATGCCTGATGTCCGCCTTCCCGACGGTGCCGTGAAGCATTTCGATGCTCCGGTCTCGGTCATGGCGGTCGCCCAGTCGATCGGCCCGGGCCTCGCCAAGGCCGCGCTCGCCGCCAAGGTCAATGGCCAGCTCGTCGATACCTCCTTCGTCATCGATGGCGATGCGGAGCTCTCGATTGTGACCGACAAGGACCCGGAGGGCCTGGCGGTGCTGCGCCACTCGACGGCGCACCTGCTCGCCTACGCGGTCAAGGAGCTGTTTCCCGACGCGCAGGTGACCATCGGCCCGGTCATCGAGGACGGCTTCTATTACGACTTTTCGTTCAAGCGCCCGTTCACGCCCGAGGACCTGGCCGCGATCGAGGCGAAGATGGCCGAGCTCGCGCACCACGACGAGCCGGTGGTGCGCAAGTTGATGGCGCGCGACGACGCCGTGCGCTACTTCGAGTCGATCGGCGAACACTACAAGGCCGAGATCATCGCCTCGATCCCTGCCGCCGAGCCGATTTCGCTCTACAGCGAAGGCCGGTTCACCGACCTCTGTCGCGGGCCGCACGTGCCGTCGACGGGCAAGCTCAAGGTGTTCAAGCTGACCAAGCTCGCCGGCGCCTACTGGCGCGGTGATTCGCGCAACGAGATGCTGCAGCGAATCTATGGCACCGCATGGGCGAAGAAGGACGACCTCGATGCGTACCTGCAGCGCATCGAGGAGGCCGAAAAGCGCGATCACCGCAAGCTCGGGCGGCAACTCGACCTGTTCCACCAGCAGGACGAGGCGCCGGGCATGGTGTTCTGGCACCCGAAGGGCTGGACCATCTGGCAGCAGGTCGAGCAGCGCATGCGCAAGGTCTACCAGGACAACGGTTATCAGGAAGTCCGGGGACCGATGATCCTCGACCTGAGCCTGTGGAAGCGCTCCGGTCACTGGGAAAACTACAAAGAGAACATGTTCATGACGGAGTCGGACAAGCGCGACTACGCCATCAAGCCGATGAACTGCCCCGGGCACATCATGATCTTCAACTCGGAACTGCGCAGCTACCGCGACCTGCCGCTGCGCTACGGCGAATTCGGCTATTGCCATCGCAACGAGGCCTCCGGCGCGTTGCACGGCATCATGCGCACCCGCGCCTTCACCCAGGACGACGGCCACATCTTCTGCAGCGCCGAGCAGATCCAGCCCGAGTGCACCGCGTTTAATCGCCTGGCCCTCACCGTGTACAAGGATTTCGGCTTCGACGACATCGCGATCAAGCTCGCCCTGCGCCCGGACCAGCGCATGGGCGGCGACGAGGTCTGGGAGCGCGCCGAAGGCGCGCTGCGCTCGGCGTTGCAGGCCTGCGGGGCGAGCTGGACCGAATTGCCCGGGGAGGGCGCGTTCTACGGGCCGAAGATCGAGTACCACCTCAAGGATTCGCTGGGCCGTTCCTGGCAATGCGGCACCATGCAGGTCGATTTTTCGATGCCCGAGCGCCTCGGTGCCGAGTACGTCGCGGAGGACAACACGCGCAAGGTGCCCGTCATGCTGCACCGGGCGATCATCGGCTCGTTCGAACGTTTCATCGGCATCCTGATCGAAAATTATGCCGGGGCGCTGCCCTTGTGGCTCGCGCCGGTGCAAGTCGCGGTATTGACCATCACCGACCGTCAGGCGGGCTACGCCCGGGAGGTCGCGGCGACCTTGCGCGCTGCCGGGTACCGCGTCCTGGCCGATTTGCGCAATGAGAAGATTACTTATAAAATTCGGGAACATAGCCTGCAAAAGCTGCCGTACCAGTTGATCTTGGGCGACAAGGAACTGCAGGCGCGACAGGTGGCCGTGCGCACCCGCACTGGCGAAGACCTCGGGGCGATGTCCCTCGAGGTCTTCGTGTCTCGACTTCACGCCGAGGCAAAAGGCTCGACGCTGACCCCGTAAGGCGGCGCGCGAGCACGGAACGGGCGGCACGGCCGGATTTTCAGATCACGGGAGAACGCAATCGCCCAGGAAAGAGCGCAGCGAATCAACGGGGAGATCACCGTCCCCGAGGTTCGCCTAGTAGGCGAAGACGGTGAGCAAATCGGCGTCGTGCCGGTCGCGGATGCGATGGCGCGGGCGGAGGCGGCAGAACTCGATCTGGTGGAGATCGCGCCGCTCGCCAAGCCTCCGGTATGCCGGATCATGGATTTCGGCAAGTTCAAGTACCGCGAGGCGAAGCGAGCGCACGAGGCGAAGCTCAAGCTCAAGCAGATCCAGGTCAAAGAAGTGAAATTCCGCCCCGGCACCGACGAGGGGGATTACAAGATCAAGCTCCGCAACCTCATCCGGTTCCTGGGCGAGGGCGACAAGGCCAAGGTGACCCTGCGTTTCCGCGGCCGGGAGATGGCGCACCAGGAATTTGGCGTGCGCCTGCTGGAACGGATCCGCGGTGACCTCGAGCCGTTCTGCGTGGTGGAGCAGTTTCCGAGGCTGGAGGGCCGGCAGATGGTGATGCTGCTGGCTCCGAAGAAGGTGGTAGCGAAGCATCACCCGAACAAGCCCGAGGCCGGTCAGGCGCCGACGCAAAAGGCGCAGAAAGCCTCTCCGCCGGAGAGCACCGCCGTGGGCAGCAAATAGGGAAGATCGAGCATCATGCCAAAGATGAAGACCAAGAGCGGCGCGAAAAAGCGCTTCCGCGTGCGCGGCAGCGGCAGCGTCAAGCGCTCGCAGGCGTTCAAGCGCCACATCCTCACCAAGAAGTCGACCAAGAACAAGCGGCACCTGCGCGGCCCCACCGGAGTTGACCGCACCAATGCGGCTTCGGTGAAGGCCATGCTGCCGTACGCCTAAGGAGCCGGTCATGCCACGAGTCAAACGAGGCGTTACCGCCAAGGCGCGGCACAAGAAGATTCTCGCCAAGGCGAAGGGTTATCGCGGTCGCCGCGGCAACGTCTACCGCATCGCCAAGGAAGCGGTGATGAAGGCCGGGCAGTACCAGTACCGCGATCGCCGCAACAGGAAGCGCGAATTCCGTGCGCTATGGATCGCCCGCATCAACGCCGCCGTGCGTGAGCTGGGCATGAGCTACAGCGTGTTCATGAACGGCCTGAAGAAAGCATCGATCGATATTGACCGCAAGGTCCTGGCCGATCTGGCCGTGCACGACAAGACGGCGTTTAACAAGATCGCAGAGCAGGCCAAAGCCTCTCTGGCCTGAGCGCAGCAAGTCAACGAGGGAGGCGACAAACGCCTCCCTTTTTTTGTTTCCGGGGATGCCAGAACTCGAATCCATCGTTGCCGCGGCGCTGGCCGAATTTGCCAGCTGTGCCGACGCGGCTGCGCTCGAGGACAGCAAGGCGCAGTATCTTGGCAAGACCGGTCGTCTCACCGAGTTGTTGAAAGGGCTTGGCCGGCTGCCGGCGGCCGAACGGCCGGCGCAGGGCAGCCGCATCAACGAGGCAAAGTCCCGCCTGGAGGCCGCGCTCGAACGCCGGCGCGAAGAACTTGCCGAAGCCAACCTGGCACGGCAACTCGCCGCCGACGCGCTCGACGTGTCATTGCCGGGGCGGGGACTGGGCGTCGGCGGTCTGCATCCGATCACGCGTACCCTGCAACGGATCGAGGCCCTGTTCCACTCCCTCGGCTTCGCCGTGGCCGACGGCCCGGAAATCGAGGACGATTTCCACAACTTCACCGCCCTCAACACGCCGGAGAACCATCCCGCGCGCTCCATGCAGGATACCTTCTACGTCGAAGGCGGCATGGTTCTGCGCACGCATACCTCGTCGATCCAGGTGCGGTACATGGAGACCCACGCGCCGCCGATCAAGATCATTGCGCCGGGTCGCGTCTATCGCGTCGACAGCGATGCAACGCACTCGCCGATGTTCCACCAGGTCGAGGGATTGTGGATCGACGAGAACGTGACTTTCGCCGATTTGAAGGGCGTCTTCACCGATTTCCTGCGCCGCTTTTTCGAGCGCGACGATCTCAAAGTGCGCTTCCGTCCGTCGTTCTTCCCGTTCACCGAGCCATCGGCGGAGATCGACATGAGTTTCGGCGATGGCTGGCTCGAGATCTCCGGAGCCGGCCAGGTGCATCCGAACGTGCTCCGTGCGGTGGGAATCGATCCCGAGCGCTACCAGGGTTTCGCCTTCGGCATGGGGCCGGACCGACTGGCAATGTTGCGCTACGGCGTTGCTGACCTGCGGCTGTTCTACGAGAACGACCTGAATTTCCTGCGTCAATTTGTCTAGCCCCGTAGGCGATGAAATTCTCCGAGCATTGGCTGCGCACCCTGGTCGACCCGCCGCTCGACAGCAATGAGCTCGCGCATCGGCTCACGATGGCCGGGCTGGAGGTGGAGGAGTGCACGCCCGCCGCGCCCGCGTTCTCCGGTGTGGTCGTCAGCCGCGTGCTCGGGGTGGCCCGCCACCCCAACGCCGAGCGGCTGACCGTTTGCCAGGTCGACGTCGGGCGTGGTCAGCCGCTGTCGATCGTCTGTGGCGCAGCCAATGTGGCCCCGGGTGTCATGGTGCCGTGCGCGCTCGTCGGCGCCAGGCTCCCCGGCGGGCTAGTCATCGAGAAGGCCTCCATGCGGGGCGCCGAATCACAGGGAATGCTCTGTTCCGCAAAAGAACTGGGAATGGGCGATGACGCTTCGGGCTTGCTTCTGCTGGAGCCGAATCTCGAGCCGGGAAAGGATCTGCGCGCCGCGCTCGACCTCGATGACCCGCTGCTTACACTCAAGCTTACGCCCAACCGCGCCGATTGCCTGTCGGTGCTCGGGGTGGCGCGCGAGGTGGCCGCGATTACGACCTCGCGCCTGACGCCCCCGCCGCTCGCCCCGGCTCCGGTCGAGGCAAAGTCGTGCCGCAACGTGCGCGTCGAGGATGCGATCGCCTGTCCGCGCTTCTGCGCCCGCGTGATCGAGGGCATCGATCCGCAGGCGCCGACGCCGGAGTGGATGCGGCGTCGGCTCGAGCGTTCCGGCATCCGCTCGATATCGGCCGTGGTCGACGTCACCAACTACGTCATGCTCGAGCTCGGCCAGCCGCTCCACGCCTACGACGACGCGCTGCTCGAGGGCGACATCGTCGTGCGCTTCGCCCGCCGCGCGGAGAAGCTCACCCTGCTTAACGGCCAGACGCTCGATCTCGATCCCGATCTGCTGCTCGTTGCCGACGAGAAGAAACCCCTGGGCCTCGCCGGAATCATGGGCGGCGAGCACAGCAGCATTGCCCCGACTACGCGCAACGTCTTTCTCGAGGGCGCGTTCTGGAATACCGCCGTGATTCAGGGCAAGGCGCGTCGTCTGGGGTTCTCGACCGATGCCGGCTTTCGCTTCGAGCGCGGGGTTGACTTTGCCAATGCGCCGACGGCCGTCGAGCGGGCCAGCCGGCTCATCATCGAGCTCTGCGGGGGGACCGCCGGGCCAATGATCGACGTACTCGGAGAGATGCCGCGACGTGACCCAGTCCGCGTGCGCGGGCCGCGAATCGCCCGCTTGCTCGGCCACCGCATCCCGGCCGACACGGTGGCCGAGATCTTCACTCGGCTGCAGCTCGAACCGCAGCGCGACGGCGCGGACTTCGTCTGCACGCCGCCGTCCTTCCGCTTCGATCTGGCCATCGAGGAGGATTTTGTCGAGGAGGTCGCCCGCCTTTACGGCTACGACCGCATCCCTTCGACGCCGCCCGTCCAGCCGCAGACGATGTTGCCGGAATCAGAGGACATCCGCCCGGCGGACTCGCTAAGGGCCCTGCTTACCGGCCGCGATTACCAGGAGGTCATCACCTTCAGCTTCGTCAGCGCCGCATGGGAGCGCGCGCTCGGTATCGAGCAGAACCCCATCCGCGTCCTGAACCCGATCGCGAGGAATCTGGACGTCATGCGCAGCAGCCTTCTCGGTGGCCTGCTCGATACCCTGCGCAGCAACGCCAACCGCAGACAGGAACGGGTGCGGATCTTCGAGATCGGGCGCTGCTTCGCCCGCGGCAAGGACGGATACGACCAACCGCTGCGCTTGGCCGCACTCGCCTGCGGCACCGCGCTGCCCGAGCAGTGGGGCGAACCGAAGCGGTCGGCCGACTTCTTCGACTTGAAGCGCGATGTCGAGGCGCTCGGCTTGCCGCGGGCGGTCCGGACCGAGGCCGCGCCTCACCCTGCCCTGCACCCGGGCCGCTCCGCCCGGGTCCTGCTCGACGGCGAGGTGGCGGGTTGGATCGGGGAATTGCATCCGCGACTGGTCCGGGCCTTCGAGCTGCCCCAGGCGCCGGTCGCCTTTGAACTTGACCTGGCGGCCCTGAGGCGGCGACCGAGGGCGATGGCCCGTCCAGTCTCCAAGCTGCCGATCGTGCGCCGCGATCTCGCGGTCGTCATCGATGAGAAGGTCCCGGTGCAGAGCGTTCTCGACGCCCTTGCCGCCACCAAGCCGGCTGCGGTCGAGCGCGTGGCCCTGTTTGACGTCTACCGCGGGGCCGGAATCGGGGTGGGCAAGAAAAGCCTTGCAATTCTAGTGCTTATGCAAGATACTGCACGTACTTTGACGGACGCTGAAATCGACTCCGCGGTGGCTTCGTTGCTGCGGGTGATCCAAGATCGGTTCGGCGGCGCGTTACGCCAGTAGGGACTCCGGGGACCTCGATGACGCTCACCAAAGCCGAACTCGCCGACCTGCTGTTCGAGCAGCTCGGACTCAACAAGCGCGAAGCCAAGGACATGGTGGAGCGATTCTTTGAGGAGGTCCGCATTGCCCTGGAGTCCGGCGACAGCGTCAAGCTCTCGGGGTTCGGCAACTTCCAGCTCCGGGAAAAGCCGCAGCGGCCGGGGCGCAACCCCAAGACGGGGGAAGAGATTCCGATCACTGCCCGCCGCGTCGTCACCTTTCACGCCAGTCAGAAACTGAAGGCAATGGTCGAAGCTGCGAACCATGGCCGAGCCCAGGCAGATTAAGGCGGACCTGCCGCCGATTCCCGCCAAGCGCTACTTCACGATTGGCGAAGTGAGCGATCTGTGTGCGGTCAAGCCGCACGTGCTCCGCTACTGGGAGCAGGAATTCACGCAACTCAAGCCGGTCAAGCGCCGCGGCAACCGCCGCTATTACCAGCACCACGAAGTGCTGCTCATTCGCCGCATCCGCGATCTGCTCTACGAGCAGGGCTTCACCATCAACGGCGCCCGGCACCGCCTGGAAACCGAGGCCGTGGGCGACGGGGACCTGGCACCCCCGCCACGCATGTCGCGGCCGGCAGCGGGCCCCATGGCGTCACTCTCGGCTGCCGAAATACGGCAGGTTATCGAGGAAATCCGTCAAATTCTGGGCCCGGACAGCTGATGCCGGTACAATGGTCACCGTGGTGTCGGGGCGTAGCGCAGTCTGGTAGCGCACCTGCATGGGGTGCAGGGGGTCGTGTGTTCGAATCACATCGCCCCGACCATTCTCCCCAGCAAAGAGCCATGGGCGGGATGAATTTCCCCGCTCCCTCCCCTCTTTGCTCCGGGCTACCCGCGGCCCGCCTTGGCTTCCATCAAGCCGCTGGAAACGCTACCGGGCAGCTCGGCGGTAGGCGAAACAGCTTGTACACGGCATACTAGTTGCTTGCTCGACCAGTCCTAGGGAAATCCACAAAAGCTATGAGTCTGGCCCCATCGCGTTCTTCCGGGAAATCCGGCGTGATTTCGGAGCTAGCGCTGGCTCGAGCACAGCGCAATACCGTCCTTATCGTCGACGACCTGTTCAGCAGCCGGCTTCTGCTGGCGGAGATAGTCCGGCAGATCGACGGCAAGCTCAACCTCGAGCTGTTCGACACGCCGAGTCGGGCTCTGGAGTTCTCGCGCAACAATCGGGTCGACATGATCCTGACCGACTACAAGCTGCCCGAGTTCGACGGTGTCCAGCTCGTGCGGCAGCTTCGCGCCCTGCCCCATTGCGTCGACGTGCCGATTGTCGTGATCACCGTAGTCGACGACCGCCGCGTCCGCTACGAAGCGCTCGAGGCAGGCGCCACCGATTTCCTGATCAAGCCGCTCGACGAGCACGAGACGCGCGCACGGTGCGCCAACCTGCTCGAGCTACGGCGGCACAAGATTGTCCTGTCGGACCAGGCGCGGGTGCTGCAATACCAGGTGGACAAGTCGGTAACCGAGATTCACGAGCGCGAGCTGGAAACGCTGTCCAGGCTCGCCAAGGCGGGTGAATTCCGCGACCGGACGACCGGCAATCATTTGACGCGGATGGCCAAGTATTCGGCGCTAATCGGCACCAACATCGGCCTCGCGCCGGAAACGGTGCACGTGCTCGAATTTGCGGCGCCGATGCACGACATCGGCAAAATTGGCATTCCCGACTCCATCCTGCTGAAGGAAGGCCCGCTGACGCCGGCAGAAGACGCGGTCATGAAAAACCACCCGCGAATAGGTTACGACATCCTGAAGGGTAGTCCGTCGAAGTATCTCGCCATGGGGGCAATCATCGCGCTGGGGCACCACGAGAAATACGACGGCTCAGGCTATCCGACAGGGATGCATGGCGAGGACATCCCCATCGTCGCGCGCATCGTTGCCGTTGCCGACGTATTCGACGCGCTGGTCAGCGAGCGTCCCTACAAGCATGCCTGGACCGTCGACGATGGTCTCGCGTACCTCGTTTCCCAAAAAGGCAAGCATTTCGACGCGGCTTGCGTGGATGCTTTCTTGGCCAATACGGAGAAGGTACGAGAGATTCAGGGTCAATATTCCGACGCTTAGGTTTGTTTAGAGATGGCGGTTTAGGGATGGGCGCTTTGGTAATTCGATAGCTCTAGATACCTGGGATAACGAATGCAAATCCGACCAGGAGAGCGATTCTCTTCGGAAGTTATACTTACATCGACCTCAGTCGCCCATTTTGCACGACTCGTTGGCGACGATAATCCGATTCACCATGATAAGGCTTACGCGTCGGGAACGAGATATGGACGCGTCATTGCGAGCGGCACGCACACGACCGCATTGCTGTTGGCGTTGACTGCATCCTATTTCTCCAAACGTGGAGGTATGGTTGGATTGGAATTTTGGCAGAAATTTCGCCGTCCCGTATTCGCCGATGAATGTATCCGCTTGGAATGGTTGGTCGTGCGTGTAACTCCCAATCCCGCACTTGGCGGTGATGTCGTGGAACTGAGGGGCCGGATCAAGGGCTCCGATAACAGGACTGCGGTTGGTGCCAAGGGTCGGGTTTTGGTTACCACTGCGCTATGAATTTCCTAAATCGCGGCGCACTTGTCTCAACTGGCTACCTTTGACGCCCCTGATCCGCATCGCGAGTCAGCCGGATTGGCGTTGTTCTGTACAACATTGAAAAAGCTGGTTTAAACCCCCTCTAAAACCGGCCAAAATGCCGGCCTTTTCTCACGCTCCCGATCCATACATAAGCAAAACTCTCGGGTAATCCGGTCCCAGGGCACGCTAGCGCCAATGCTCGACCAAACAAGACGAATGGCGTAATGCAGTATTTTTCAGTATGCTACATATACTTCTAATCGTCGCCCTAGCTCAAAATGCCTGGTCGAGGTTCGCTTCGCAAGGGTTGTGATTCGACGTTCGCCGAGATCGTTGGTTGGGGGAAATGCATCCCTCCTGCAACGCTAAGTAACGCCGATCTTTCAACATTCCTCGACACCAGCGCTGATTGGATTCTTCGCCGCACAGGGATCGCTACGCGTTCGATTTCCCATGTCCCGGTTTCGGAGCTCGCCTATGTGGCCGCCGCACACGCGTTAGCCTGTGCTGGGATCAAAGCTGACGAAGTCGAGCTTGTTGTCATTGGTTCGTGCACCGGTGACGAGCAGATGCCGAACACTGCCTCCCGCGTACAACGGAGCCTTGGTGCGCGACGCGCAGCCGCCGTCGATGTAAATACGGCGTGCACAAGTTTTATGTACGCCCTCTCCTATGGCTCGGCCCTCATCCGCACAGGGGCTGTGCGTAGTGCTGTCGTGGTCGGCGCCGACACGCTTTCTGCGTTCATGGATTGGGATGACCGGCGTCCTTCGGTTGTATTTGGGGACGCCGCCGGGGCAGTTGTTTTGCGTGCGACAGATGAGCCAGTTGGCATTTTGGGCGAAGCGCTCGGATGCACTTACGAATGCCGAGATGTATTGCGAATCAAAGGCATTGGTTCTGCATATGCAAATGCGGGAGTGACTTTGGGGACGACAGCTTGGGACTTCGATGGGCCGGAAGTCTTCCGACAAGCTGTAAACGCGATGACAGCTGCCTCTAGACAAGTCTTGGAAAAGACCGTGCTAACGGACGAAGAAATCGACCTTATCGTGCCGCATCAAGCCAACATGCGCATAATTGAGGCGGTTGCGCGCCGGCTTGGTACGTCAATGGAGAAAGTATTCACGCACGTACTTGAGCGTGGCAATTTGTCATCGGCATCAATGCCGGTTGCAGTTGTAGAAGCATTAGAAAAAAAGCGGGTGGCGCCTGGGGCGCATTTATTGCTCCCGGGGTTCGGCGGTGGTATGACCTGGTCAGCGCACGTCATCCGGTGGGGCAAGCGCATCTCACCACTCGGATCGAGCCAAGTGCGGCTCCCGGCTACCTCTCGGACAGGATTGGATATAGTTCGGTCGCTTCGCGAGCGCAAGGGCCTAAAGCCTGCAATAGCGCTTCCAGAAGCAAGCTACTCAATGTCTCCGAATGTGCGTTCGCCGGCTTCTATGACTTTGTGCAACGATGTGGCTAGTGGCCGTCCGAAGGACCGGACGCGCCCTGGTCTAGACGAGGGCAAAGAGTTTGCGCGGCCAACGGATTCGGTCACGATCGCACTTGATCGTGACATCACCTCGATTTCTGTGGCGAAGTGAGTGTAGATATCGTCGCGTAGAGTTGGGTCAACAAATGCTCGATACGCTTTGCCGCACTCTCGAATGCACCCAGACTTTGAGCCAGACTTTGTCAAATCAATGCAAATTTTGCTGATCGATGTTAGGAAGCATTAGGGGTATGAATTCCTTTGTCTAATGCGGAGGGGATGTCATGAACGCAATCGCTGAATTTCCAGTGCTATCGACGGTCCGGACTTACAAACAGCTGGAGCTTGAATATGACGCCGAGTTGAAGACGCTTTTTTCTTGGATGAAACCAGAGCCCCGCCCCTGCTTTACCAAGACTTTACTCGAGGAAGTGCAGCACCTCGAAAAGCTCCTGGAATCAAATCAGGGCTACCTGAACCACCAAGGACATGCCGAACGCGTGGCTTATTTGGTGGCGGGAAGCCGCGCGATGGGTGCATTCAATCTCGGTGGCGATCTTGGCATGTTTATCGAAGCCATTATGCGCAAGAACCGCGAGCTACTAAGCTACTATGGGCATCTATGCGTCGAGAACATCGATCGCCGGCTTACAGGGATTGGCGCCAACATTCCAACGATAGCATTGGTGCAAGGAAAGTGCTTCGGTGGCGGATTCGAGTGCGCGCTGACATCTGAGGTCATCGTTGCAGAGCGCTGCGCAAGCTTTTCGTTCCCGGAGATCATGTTCAATTTGATTCCAGGCATGGGCGGTTTATTGCTATTGAAGCGCCGCGTTGGCCTCAGGAAGGCTGAAGAGATAATCATGAGCGGCCGCGTGTTTAGCGCAAGGGAGATGTATGACCTCGGCGTGGTCGACATCATGGCTGAGGACGGCTTTGGTCTCGAGGCAGTGCGCAAGCACATTCAACAGCGCGAGCGGAAGCCCGTCGCTTATGGCACGCTGTTTCAAGCAAAGCAGGTTTGTGAACCTATAACAAAGGAACAACTCTTGAGTATCGTTGAGTTGTGGCTCAACGGCGCCATGCAGCTAGAGACCAGGGATCTGCGTATGATGGCGCGGCTCTTAAGAAGCCAAGACAGAATGGTTGCGGGAATTGGCGAAGAAAGTGGATCAGAGGCGCTGTATGCGCCAGAAACGCAGGCTGCCGTTGGGGCAGCTTAGACTTAAGCACCGTACGAAGAATCAGTGCGTTGCGCGGCTTTCTCCGGCGGGGAAGCTAGCGAGTTGAGCGGCCGTTGCCTCAAAGCAGCGGCGCAATTCGGCCGCAAGCCCTGTTAGTCGGCCGCTATCTCCAGTATTGGCTGCGCGGTCGAGCTCAACGCACCGCGCTGCAAGTTGAGCTGCTCCGATTCCAACACACGCGCCTGTAATCGCATGGGTTACATCGGTAATCGCCACCACTTTGCCACCAACTATTGTCATATCTAACCGACTTAGCATCGAATCAACATCGCTACAAAAGCCAGCAATAAGCTTTCGTAAGAAATTCTTGTCGTTGCTAATTAGCTCGACCTCGTGCAGCCTTACTCGGTCTACGAGTGGTATTGCTGCGTGTGACACCGTGGCGACCTGACGCGGTTTCGTCCTTGCGTCTCGCGATGCTTTACGCGCTAATCTGTCTACGACATTCAATAGATTTGCTGCCTCGTACGGCTTGCCAACGAATTCATCCGCACCTGCGAAGTTTACTCGCTCGCGCGTTTCTGGCGTAACTGATGCGGATAGGATAATGATAGGCAAGTGGGTGCCGTTTGGCTCCATCGCACGGATCGCACTTGTAACTTCCACGCCGCTGCGCTCTGGCATATTGAAGTCCAGGATCGCAAGATCAGGGCATTGGACCTCATACACGTCTAGCGCCTCTTCGCCATCGTTAGCCACCGTGACAGTGTGACCCGCCGTCTCCAGGAGCTTACGAATAATTGCCTGATTAGTTGCATTATCTTCGGCCACAAGAATCCGCAATGGCTGACGTTGCTGCTGCAATATTAATCCGAGATCTATAACCTCGGCACGTTCGCGAGTGTCACTCGAAGTCGCCGCATGGATAGCGTTGCGGAACAAACGCGGTGACGAATCCGCTCCGAGGAACGTTGCACCTTCGATGCTCCGCAATCGCGTCCGGTCTGATTCGCTGGGTGTTGTCAGCGCCAGATAGACCATGGCGGTACGTATCTCTCCGTACTCCCTAGCAATCCGCTCAAAGATTTCGCACGCAGCATTTGCTTCACCAGCAGCCACTATTGCGGGAACTGTGACCCCTTCGCGTCGTAGATCGCTAAACCGTACAGCAAGCGCTTCAGCGGAATGTATGCGCTCAACGCTTCCGCAAACCGAAGAAACCAACTTTTCAACCTTGGCTGCGCTATCCGTGTCCGCTACTAGCAATGCACCGACGCCACTAGTACTAATTGGCTCGATCGGCTCTGTCTGATGTGCGTGCTCGAAGCGAAGCAGCGGAAGGTCGAACCAGAATGTGGTCCCAACGCCGGGCGCACTATGCAGGTCAATAGACCCCCCCATCAGCTCAACGAGCTGCTTGGCAATTGCGGTACCCAGACCTGTGCCGCCGTAGCGTCGCGTTGTTGAATTGTCCGCCTGCACAAATTGCTGAAACATTCTCTTCTGTGCCGCTGGCGTGATGCCAATTCCTGTATCACTCACTGCAAAGCGCACGCGGAAACCATCCGGCGTCTCATTGAGTAACATCGCCGAAACATCGATGTGGCCATGCTCTGTAAACTTAATGGCGTTAGAGAGCAGATTTACTAGAACTTGCCGAAGATGATGCGGATCGCCTTTCACTTGGTAGTCGATCGCAGGATCGACCATTGCGCGCATTGCGAGGCCCTTTCCCTCCGCGTGCGGGCGCATCATCTTAATGATGCTATTGAGGGTCGCATATAGGTCAAATTCTGTAATCTCAATCGTCAGCCGCCCAGCCTCAATCTTCGAAATATCGAGCACGTCGTCAACAAGCGAGCGAAGCAGGACGACAGAATGTCGTAACAAACGCATCATTTCGTGTTGCTCGGAATTCAACTGTGTCGTCTGCAGTAGATCCGCTACGCCGACGATCCCATTCAGTGGCGTGCGCATCTCGTGGCTCATGTTTGCCAAAAATGAACTCTTTGCTCGGTTTGCGTCCTCCGCTTTCGCCTGCGCTTCCTTAATCCGCTTAAGAAGCGTCGAAACGTACAAGGGCAGAATGAGCAGCGATAACATCAAACCCCAGCCAATAGTCGGTTCGTCGCGCCACCAAGGTGCAGATATCACGACCGGTACGAAGCCGATTAAGCAAAGCGCTTGACATAGAAACAAATAGCGACTCCCGTAACGGAAACCATTGCCAAACGTGATAAACAAGTAAACGCCAATCAGCCAAACACCAGAGCTGCTTGTCAAGAAAAGCGCGAACGTCGTGCCACCCGCATCAGCAAGCATTCCCAAGATACGGCGCGGCTTGTTGGCCGAAGGCCAAATGCACACAGCAATGAAGATTCCGAATGCGAGGACAAAGAAACCGACAAGACCAATAAGCAATATCGAATCGTCCTTGCCAATTGGCGCCGACGAAGCGCTGACTCGGTACCACATATATAAAGTAATCAAGCCGACAAGAAGGATCCTCAGACCTGCTTGCTCATGCTCGCTATCGACTCGAGCGCGCAGACGCCCGCGCAGCGCCCTTAGGGGTCCAAGAACTCGCTTCATTGGTCCGCTAGCAGCGGCGAAAGTGTTCGCAATGTTATCCACAAGATGACCAAAGCAACAATCGTGCCACAATAGGTCGTATCGCTAACTATTTGGTGCGACGGGAATTCTTATCATGCACGTGTACGCTTGAAGGTGCAAGATGGCGCTCAACGGCAGCAACACACCGCGAAAAACGTCTCCATTTAGGCAAGCGGGAACCCCCCAGTACCACTACTCACCAAAGGCACAAATTCCACCCAAATCTAGCACCGGCATGTGCGGTACACAACGTGAATATTCGCGCTGCCGCTGGAGAATGGAGAAGGCTTAGCTCCCCTAGGTCAGCGGTGCACCGCGTCGGCATGCGGAGGTTCGCAACGGATCGCGCACTGCGGCGGCGCAGCGTACGGCACTTTCTGAGCTAGAATTGCAATTGCAGGTGCCCGCCGCGGCTTCTTCGCGACGGGTGAAACGGGAATGCGGTGATCCGCTCGCGTATGTGGAGCGATAAGCCGCGGCTGCCCCCGCAACGGTGGGCCGGTGTGGGTCGTCCTTCAATGCCACTGTCCATGTGCGACGGGAAGGCGGGCGATCAAGACCGGCAAGCCCGGAGACCGGCCTGCGCCCGATCGGTCGTGTGGGTACACGCGGTCGGACACGATGCAATGCGGGTCGCGCGGCATGCACCACGCGGTCGTCGCGCGCCGCCAGGCGGCGCCGCGCAACGACATCCCAGGCGCAGGTTTCGCGATTCGCCTTGCTCCGATGGACCACCGTGCGGGGTTGCACGGCAGTATGCGGAGTCTTCACATGTCCCGCAACGTCTTGCTTGTCCGTGGCGCATGGGGACCGCTCGCCATGCTCCCTCTCGCCGCTTGCGTGCTGTTTCCTATGCCGGCGGTCGCGCAGCCGACGCCACCGATTTCCGAGGTCGCGACCGTTCCGCCACTCTTCGTCACTGCGTCCCGAACGGAGCAGCCGCTACTCGACCTCCTGGCCGATGTCACCTGGATCGGGCCCGACGAGATTGCGCGCAGCGGCATCGACAGCCTCGCGCAACTCCTGCAGCGCCAGCCGGGGGCCGAAATCGTGACCGAGGGCGGGCCGGCTTCGACATCGGGCGTTTTCCTGCGCGGCGCGAATACCGACCAGACGCTGGTCCTGGTCGATGGCATGCGCATCGCTTCATCGACCACGGGGACTGCCGCGCTGGAGGCGATCCCGCTGTCGCAGATCGACCATATCGAGATTCTGCGCGGCCCTGCGTCGAGCCTGTACGGGGCGGACGCGATCGGCGGCGTCATCCAGGTCTTCACGCGCCGCGGCGCCTCGGGATTCAGCGCAAACGCGTCGGCCGGTTATGGAACCTATAACACGACCGACGTGATGGCCGGCATCGGCGGCAGCGTCGACACGCTGCGGCTTTCCGCCCAGGTCGATGCGCGCCGCAGCAATGGCTTCAATGCGATCGCCAACCCCCTCAATCCCCTGTACGAGCCGCTCGACGATGGCTATAAGGAAGGGAGCGTCAGCGCCAGCGGCGCATGGAACTATGCGCCCGACCAGCAATTGGCGGCCCAATTTCTCCACAGCCGGTTGAATGCCCAATTCGATGACGGCGACAGTTACGACAATCGGACCATCACCACCCTCGAGAGCTGGCAGGTCACGTCGAACAATCGCCTGACCACGTCCTGGACATCGCGGCTGACGGCTGGAGACGGCAGCGACGATTCGGTATCCCAGAGCGCGTTCGGCAATGCGCCTTTTCTCACCAACGAGCATCAATACGCGTGGCAGAACGATTTCACCCTGCCGCTGGGCCTGTTGACGGCGGCAGTCGAGCGGCTCGAAGAGCGCGTGTCGACCAACCCCGAATTTCCGGTCACTGGGCGCAACACCAATTCCGCGCTGGCGATCTACCAGCTCCGCGCCGGCGCGCAGGCGCTGCAGGCGAACCTCCGCGTCGACGATTCCGATCAATACGGCTCGCACACGACCGGCACGGTTGCCTACGGCTATCGCCTATCGTCGCAGTGGCGCGTCACTGCGAGCTACGGCACGGCGTTCAAGCCGCCGACGTTCAACGATCTCTATTACCCCCAATTTTCCAACCCGAATCTGGTACCGGAAACCTCGCGCAACGTCGATGGCGGTGTCTACGGCAACGGCGTTTCGGGCGACGCGCAGTGGGAACTGCACGCAGTCGGATGGTACAACCGCGTCAGCGATCTGATCGTGGTCGAATGCGATGCCAATTTCAATTGCGTGCCGCAAAACGTCGAGGATGCGACACTGAAGGGCGTGGAGCTCGGCGGGGTGCTGACCTGGGGCGCGACCCAGTTCCACGGCTCGCTCGATTTGCAATCGCCGCGCGACGACGCGACCGGGCTGCAGCTGCCGCGCCGCGCGCTTCGCCACGGCACGATCGGCATAGCCCAGCAGACTGGCCCGGTGTCCCTGGGCGTGGAGCTCGTGGCCTCGTCCCTGCGTTACGATGATGCGGCGAACACGATAAAGATGGGCGGATACGCAATCCTCAATCTGACACTGGAATGGCCGCTCGACCACGGCGTGACGCTGTTCGCCCGTGGGGACAACATCTTCAACAAGAACTATCAGCTCGCCGCGGGCTACTCGACCGGCGGTGAACAGGTGTTCGTGGGCATACGCTGGCAGCTTCGTTGATGGCCCGGTCCGCAGCCATCCCGCCTTGAGCGGCCCGGATCAGCGCGGAAATGCGACGCCGGGCACCAGGCAACCGCAAATGCACCGGGTCGGTCACCCCAAGCTAAGGCACAAGTCAGGTACCCGCTCGCCCCGATCAGAAATGGGCCATTCCAGCCGCAAGACCATGGAATAATGGCGCACGCTGTTCGATATTGCCCACCCACAGGAGAGACTCCATGACACCTGCCCGCCTCCGCATTGTTGGCCTCCTCGCCGTCCTGACGCTGGGACTTTCCGGTCTCGCGCAGGCGCAGGACGTGCTTCGCGTCGCCACCGATCCAACTTTTCCGCCATTCGAGTACAGCGAAGGCGGCAAGCGTGTCGGGTTCGATGTGGAGTTGATCGAGGCCATCGCGAAGGTACTCAACAAGAAAGTCGAGTGGACCGATATCGACTTCAAGGGCCTGATCCCTGGTCTGCTGGCCAAGCGCTTCGACGTCGCCGCCTCGGCGATATACATCACCGACGATCGCAAGAAGGTGGTGGACTTTACGGATTCCTACTACCCGGGCGGCCTGGTCATCATGACCGCCAAGGGCGACAAGCGCATCCAGGGCCCCAACGACCTCAAGGGCAAAAAGGTCGCGGTGCAGGTGGGCACCAAGTCGGTCAATTTCCTGAAGGAAAACTTCCCCAGCGTCGAGCGTATCGAGGTCGAGAAGAACCAGGAAATGTTCCAGCTAGTCGAGGTCGGTCGTGCCGATGCCGCGGTCACCGGCAAGCCGGCGGCCAAGCTCTACGCGCGCGCCCGCGGCACGCTACAGGTCATCGAGCCGCAGCTGACGGTCGAGGAGTACGGCTACGCGATCCGCAAAGACGAACCTGAGCTCCTCGCCCAGTTCAACGACGCGCTGAAAAAACTGAAGGCCGACGGTACCTACCAGCAACTGGTCAACAAGTACCTGTGACCGGCCCGGCGGCAAGCGAGGAACCATGGACCTCGATTTTTCTCCCGTTTGGGCGGGCTGGCGGGAACTCGCGCACGGCACCCTCGTCACCGTCGAAGTGACCCTTGGAGCGATCGCGCTCGGCTGCGCCATTGGCCTGCTCATCGGCCTGGGGAGGCTTGATCCGAAGCGTACTGCCCTGTATGGCGCGTGCACGGCTTACGTCGCGATTGTCCGGGGCACACCGCTGCTGGTGCAGCTGTTCATCTGGTTCTTCGGCCTGCCCTATCTGAGCATCAACCTGCCCGCATTCTTCTGCGGCATCGTCGGCATGGGCATGTATAGCGGAGCCTACGTGTCCGAAATCGTACGCGGCGCGATCCAATCAGTCGCCCGCGGGCAGATGGAGGCAGCGCGCTCGCTCGGCATGCCAGAACGCATGGCCATGCGTCACGTCATCATCCCGCAGGCGGCAGTCCGCATGATCCCGCCGTTGGGCAATGAGTTCATCGCCCTGATCAAGAATTCGTCCTTGGTATCGCTGCTGACGATCGCCGATCTGATGCATGAAGGTCAGAAGATCATCAGCGTCTCCTATCGGTCGCTCGAAGTCTATCTTGCGGTCGCGTTGGTATACTTCGTTCTGACCAATCTCACCGGACTGGCGCTGCGCCAGACCGAACGCAGGCTCGCCGTCGGCGGGCTCGTCCAATGAACGCACAGCCGGGCGAGGACCGCAAATGATTAGCTCCGGCTCGCGCAGCCCTGAGCGCTACGGCACCGTGGCGCAGTTGTTCCACTGGCTCACCGCCGTCCTGGTGATCGCCGCGTATGCGCTGAGCCCGGGCGGTTCCGAAGAGCACGTCTATTCCACAGCCCGCGACTTCTCGCGCCGAACGCACGAAACGCTGGGACTTTGCGTGGGGTTGCTGACCCTGCTGCGCTTAGCGTGGCGAGCATTCGACGTCGCCCCGCATGACCCGCCCATGCCAGCGCTGCTGCGCTACACCGCGAAGATCACGCATGTCGTACTCTATCTGCTCCTGCTCGCGCTGCCACTCAGCGCAATCGTTGGCGCGTGGCTCGAGGGGCATCCGCTGACCCTGCTCGTGCTTGGCGACGTTGCGCCCGCACTTCGGCCGGCCCATGGTGCCGGGCAGACGATCGCCACGATTCACACTTATCTCGGCGACACGATACTTTGGCTCGCGGGGCTACACGCTGCGGCTGGACTGCTCCACCACTTCGTTCTGCGCGACAACGTTCTGCGATCAATGCTTCCGGGAAGTGCCTGAGTCGCGCCGCACAAGCGTGGCGCGGCGTTCCCGCTGACGGGTCGCGAGTTCGCTTCCTTGATGTCGCTGACCGCGTGGCAGGGGTTCATTTGATCACCTTCAACGGCGTCGTCGGTGGCCGCGACGGCGTGGGGTCGTCCGGCCATTCCGGCAGGAAAGACTAGCGGTGGTTTCGCTCTTCCTGCTCTAAGCGCATTTCTTTTGAAATGCGAATAGAAACAAGGGTCGATTCGGGGATCGATGACCGGCGTGCACGCGCTCAAACCCGTGCCGGCTCGCGCCCGTTTCCCATTCCCCAAGCGGGAAGCGGTTGTTTGACAAACCCAGGTAGGTTAGATACCGCTGGATGCGCGGAATGGTGCATACAGCCCGCCGAACCCAGGCGCGCTTCGTCACGCGCTTGGCCCAATCTTCCCGCTTGCGCCTGGCATTGATGGGGTTCGGCACGTTGAAGATCAGCACGCCCCCGTCGCGCAATACCCGCGCCAGTTCGCTGAAAACGAGCTCCAGGTCCCCCACATACTCCAGCACACTGGAGGCTACCACCGCATCGAATGACCTATCGCCAAATGGCAGCCGTCGCCAATCAGCTGAAAGCGTGCGCCATTTGATATCGGTATCGCCGAAAACCCGGCGCGCGGTCATGATCATCTGATCGGCCGCGTCGCAGGCAGTCACCACATAGCGGTGCACCAAGAGATGCTTGGCCAGATGGCCGGTGCCACAACCGAAATCCAGCACTTCAGCGGGTGGCGAGGCGAATTGGCCAAGTACGGAGCAGAACTGGTGCAGCCGCCATGTCAGCTTTCCCTGCGGCTTGTAGTTCCGGCCCCAGGTTACCGCGCGGTCGTTGAACAGGTCACGTACCTGGGCAGAATAATCGTGAGCCTTGTAGCTTGGTCGAATGCTAAGTCCGGCCGCTGGGCGCGGGGATGGTTTCAAGATGATCGGCCCTCTACTGTCTCTTGCCGGCAGCATAGCCGCCGCGGCGTCCGCTGCGAAACGACCGCCATGGTCTCGCCCGGCTGTTCAGCCGAGGTACCGAGGACGATGGATTTAAAAATCTACACATGGCACTTGTCGTTTCGCTGAATTCTTGCTGACTGTTTGCTGACCATCGCGATGTACGGTATCTGCGGTTGCGCCCCGCGAACGGCCAAGCTGCGAGGCACTGGATTCGGGATGCGGCTCGAATCGATCGGTCTCGCCTCCGGTACGGGCCATCTACTGCGCGGCTGCACCCTCCTCGACCACCCGCATTTCACCGGAGAAGCTTGGCTGATCCTGAATCTGTGGATAGCCCGCTCGATCACCTGCCCATCGCGCGCCAGTTTCTCGCCGAATCCTCGCTCCGACTCGGGATTTCTTCAATTGGCACTAAGTGCGGCGCCACTGCACCAAAGGACATGGTCGGCGCGAAGCCGAGCAATGCCATGCGGCGCCGGACCGCCTACCTTGCGACCATACGAGACCCGCAATGGTCAACCCGCGGCAAGCTCAAGCGCATCCGCCGCTCGCTCCGGTTGGATGCAAGTGCTGGCCAACCTACCCCTGGCGATCCGAGCCGATGCGCAGGTGCGCATCGACTCGGCGCGCTCCTGCTACTTGCTGACGACCTCCCATTTGCCGCTCTTGACCTCGAATATGGTCAGCAGTCCCTTGGTGAGGTCCCCGTTGGCATCGAACTGGAAATCCGCAGTGATCCCCGGGTAATTGATCTTGGCCAGCACCGGCAGATACTTCGCCGGGTCAGTCGAGTTGGCCGCTTTCATCGCCGCACCGATCAGCATCACGCCATCGTAGAAATAGGGCGCATACAGCCCGATGTCTTGATGGTAACGCGCCTTGTATTTATCGGCGAACGCCTTGCCACCGGGTCGGGATTCCAGGGCTGCGCCCGGCGTCGAGGCGATGTCACCGTCTGCCGCCGGGCCCGCAAGCTCGATGAACTTGGCGGAATTCATCGTCTCGCCACCCATCAGCTTTATATTCATCCCCAGCAGCTTCATCTGTTTGGCCATCGGCCCGGCCTGCGCGTCGTAGCCGCCAAAAAAGACCGCCTCCGGATTGGTGGCCTTGATCGAGGTCAGAAGGGCATTGAAGTCGACGGCCTTGTCGTTGGTGTGTTCATGCCTGACCACCTGACCACCCGAGGCCTTCACCGCCGCCTCGAACGCATTGGCCAGACCCTGACCGTAGGCGGTTGCATCGTCGATCACCGCAAGTCGCTTCAGCTTGAGGGTCTTCACCGCGTACTCGCCGAGCGCCTTGCCCTGTTTGTCGTCATCGGCCATGAGCCGGAAGGCTGTCTTGAAACCCTGGTGCGTGTATTGGACATTGGTAGACACCGACAGCTCAGGAATACCGGCCTCGCTGTAAATGCGGGAAGCAGGAATCGTCACACCGGAATTGAAGTGTCCGACCACCCCTGCGACCTTGGCGTCGGCCAGCTTCTGAGCGATGAGCGGGCCCTGCTTGGGTTCCGCCTGGTCGTCTTCGGACAGGAGCTGAAACGTCACCGCCTTGCCACCGATTGTCATGTGCCGAGCGTTGAGCTCGTCGATCGCCATCTGCGCGCCGTTCTGGTTGTCTTTGCCATAATTGGCCTGCGGACCCGTCAATGGCGACGCGAAGCCGATCTTTACGACTTCCTGGGCGAGCGCCCAACCCGTCGCGGTCGCGAGTGCGGCGCCCAGCAAGCCCGCGAGCAAGCGGATTCGTTTCTGTTGATTCAAGTTTGCCTCCTCTTTTCAAGACACCGGCATTGAACCGTTCGCCTCCGAGGTCTCCGGTTTGCCTCGGTTGTTTTCAGTCTACACCGCCGGCCACAATCTGCCACTTGACAGCGCGCCAGCGCTAGACCGAGCCCAACGTCTCGGCGCGAATTTTCCCTGACTTTGCCGCCTTGACCAAGGCGGTGTAATCCTGCTCTGTCTGATCCGCGTAATGGCGCGCGAAGCGCTTCAACGCCTCGTCGAACGCATCGCTGCGTCCAAGGTAGCCGCTGATCTGGGCCGCGTCGCCGGTCTTGGCGTGCGCCCGTGCCGCGGCCCAGCCACAGTAACCCGCATATTTGATGAAGCTGGCAAGTGGCAGCGTATCGAGATTCACCGAGACCTTCATATCGCGCAGCTGCCGGAAGTAGAAGTCAACCGGCGGCTTGCCGATAGTTGCCCACCCCAGGAACATGTCGCTGGCAGATTGCATCAGGCGTTGCCCGACGACGACGCGTTCACCCTGATTGCGGTAGGCGCTCCTGCCCGCATACGGCTCCAGGACCGACGGCCGTGCCTGCTTGAGCTGCAGGAAGAGAGGGTCGTCCACGTCGGCCTGGAGCAGGGCCACGGCGCAAAACGTGCCCACGCTGCCTACGCCGACGACTTTCATCGCGACATCGATCACCTCGTAGCGCTCGACCAGGACTCGCCGCTCTGCGGGCAGACTGCGCCGATAACGCTGGATCGCCGCCCGGACCTGGCGGGAGAATGCCCTGTCGTGCCGCGGGTGGTAGAGCAGCGGCGGCTCGTCCTTGATGCGCCGCTTGCCGCCGACTATCTCCGTCAGCTTCGGCAGCAATCGCGCCGACATGTTGGCGGCCGCACGGGCGTTGCTGTCAGCCCCGGGAAGCAACGGCTTGGCCCTGGATGCCCTGGCAACCATCTGCTCGGCGTCGATGCGTGCATACCATACCTGGAGTTCCGGCCAGGTGGCGTACTCGAAGAGGTGTTCGCGGTAAGCGCGCATGGCCCTGAGAACCGCCTCCGAGCACTGCCGCTCGCCGAAGCCGCGATAGCGTCCCGCCACCATGATGCTCGCCGCCAGCCGCTTGACATCCCATTCCCAAGGCGCGGGCAGCGTCTCGTCAAAATCATTGATGTCGAAAATGACGTGCCGCTCCGGCGTGGCGAAGGCACCGAAGTTCATCAGATGGCAGTCGCCGCACGCCTGGACGCGGATACCCGTTGCCTGCGTTTGCCCGAGATCGAACGCCATCACGGACGCCGATCCGCGCAGGAAGGCGAACGGCGATTGGAGCATGCGTGCGTAGCGGATCGGAATCAGCGTCGGTATTCGGCCGCCGTCGGATTCTCTGAGAATCTCGATCGGGTCGCGCCTTCTTGTCTGCACCGCCCAGTTGGAGTGCGCAGAGCGCGGTACCCGCCGGCGCAGGGCCTTTCCCTCCCGCGCCCGCGCTTCACGCAACAAACCAATGCTCGATTGAGCCTTCGGCATGAACCATCTCCTGTGACCAAACGCCGATGCGGCACCGCTCACGCTCCACGGAACACTTCCCCAACGGGCGAGCCAACAGGGGAAGCGCCTCGGCTGCGGGCGGTGTGACGGAGCCTACCGCGGAATTATGGAAGTGGATATCGAGGCGGCGCAGGCCCCGTACCGACTGGGACCCTGATACCGACGCTGCGCTTAGTCGCCCGCCCACTTGTGCGCTGGGAATATACGACTGTATATTACGCTCGCACTTGGAGGCAGGCATGTGTTGGCTCAAAGGCGCAGCGTCGCCGCTCGCTCTGGTGATATGCCTGGCCGTCGCCTCGCCCGCCGCGATGGCTGCAGGCGTGACCGTTTTCGCCGCTGCGAGCCTGAAAGAGGCGATGGACGAGCAGGCCACACGGTTCGAGGCCAGCACCGGCAGCAAGGTGATTGTGTCGTACGGAGCAAGCAGCGCGCTGGCGAGGCAGATCGAGGCCGGAGCGCCAGCCGATGTTTTCATTTCCGCCGACCTCGCTTGGATGGATTACCTCGACCGGCGGCACCTCGTGGCGCGCTCTGCCCGGTTTGATCTTCTAAGCAACACGCTCGTCCTGATCGCGCCGTCTGCCAGCAGCTCGAAGCTCCGGATCGGCCCGCATTTTGCACTCGCCGCCGCGCTTGGAACCGAGAAGCTAGCCATGGCCGACCCCGACAGCGTTCCCGCCGGCAAATACGGCAAGAGCGCCCTCGAGAAACTGGGAGTCTGGCAGAGCGTCGAGAAACAGGTCGTCCGAGCGGAAAACGTGCGCGCCGCGTTGGCACTCGTGTCGCGGGGAGAGGCGCCCTTCGGCATCGTATACAAGACCGATGCCCTGGCTGACAGAGGCGTGAAGGTCGTGGATACGTTTCCCCCCGACAGCTACCCTCCCGTCGTCTACCCTGCGGCCGTGGTTGCGGCCAGCAAGTCGCCCGCGGCCCGACCCCTGCTCGATTACCTGCGCGCCGCCCAGGCGCGCTCGGTGTGGGAAAAATACGGCTTCGGGTCGGCTCAGTAAGCCATGTTCGAACTCAGCCCGGCGGACGTCGGCATCCTCGAGCTGAGCCTCCGCGTCGCGGTGGTCAGCGTCCTGTGCAGCTTGCCGTTCGCCATCCTTGTGGCACATGGCTTGGCGCGGCTTTCATTCCCCGGAAAGACGCTGGTGGACGCACTCATCCATCTTCCACTCGTGTTGCCTCCGGTCGTTGTAGGCTTCGCGCTGCTGGTAATGCTGGGCAAGCGCGGGCCCATCGGCAGCCTGCTCGATGAATGGTTTGGTATCGTCTTTGCGTTCCGCTGGACAGGCGCTGCATTGGCCTCGGCAATCATGGGCTTCCCGCTGATGGTTCGTGCAATCCGCTTGTCGATCGAGGCGATCGACCAGCGGCTCGAGGTGGCGGCGCGTACGCTGGGCGGGTCGCGCCTCTGGGTGTTCGCATCGATCACCCTGCCACTTGCCCTGCCGGGGATCATTACCGGAACGCTCTTGTCGTTCGCCCGTGGCCTCGGTGAATTTGGCGCGACAATCACCTTCGTCTCCAATATACCGGGCGAAACCGAGACCTTGCCGCTGGCCATCTACACGTTCACCCAGGTGCCCGGTGGTGAAGGTCAGGCGCTGCGCCTGAGCATCATTGCGGTGGTCCTGTCGATCGGCGCATTGGCGGCATCCGAATGGCTCACACGCCGCGCCAAACGCCTGCACGGTGATGATCGAAGTTGACATCGAGCAGCAGCTCGGCACGTTTCAACTTGCGGTCCGGTTCGCCGCGGAGGCGCCCATCGTCGGGCTCTTCGGCCGTTCCGGGTCCGGCAAGACCAGCGTGATCAACGCGATCGCGGGAATTACAAGGCCACTGCGCGGCTCGATCCGCATCAATGATTGGACCTTGTTCGACGCGGCAAAGAGGATCGACCTGCCGCCGGAAAAGCGGCGTGTCGGCTTCGTGTTTCAGGACGCACTGCTGTTTCCACACATGGACGTGGAATCGAATCTGCTCTATGGACAGCGGTTGCGCTCGGCCAGGAATCGCTTCATCGACAAGCTGCGAGTGGTCGAACTCCTCGGCCTCGGCGCACTGCTGCGCCGGAGGCCAGAGGCGCTATCGGGCGGCGAAAAGCAGCGCGTGGCGATCGGACGCGCCCTGCTCGCTCAACCGCGCATTCTGCTCATGGATGAGCCTCTGGCTTCTCTCGACGTTCCCCGCAAGACAGAGATCCTCGACTATATCGAGCTCCTGCGCGATGAGCTCAACATTCCGATCGTGTATGTCAGCCACGCCGTGACCGAGATCACCCGGCTTGCCGATACGGTCGTTTTGCTTTCGGATGGCAAATGTCTTGCGGTGGGTGACGTCGACGAAGTGATGGGGCGCCTCGATCTAAAGCCCGCCACCGGTCGTTATGAGGCGGGGTCGGTTCTCGACACCCGGGTAGAGGGACATGATGCCGAAGATCAGTTGACGACCCTTGCCTTTGACGGTGGCCAACTCATTGTGCCCCATCTCGACGCGACCATAGGCGAGCGCGTGCGAGCGCGGATTCGTGCGCGTGACGTATCGCTCTCGGTGCACAAGCCGACCGGACTGAGCATACTCAACCTACTTCCTGCCCGCGTCACAGCCATCGACGAGGAGATTGGCCCCATTGTCGATCTGCAGCTCGTGGTGGGCAGTGTCACACTCGTCGCGCGCATTACACGCCGATCTTTCCAGCAGCTTGGAATCCATACCGGCCAGGAGCTCTACGCCCTGGTCAAGGCCGTCTCCTTTGATCAGCGGAGCGTCGGTTATGCGTAATGACCTGGAGCATCGATGAAGCCCGAGGTTCGATTTCACATTCGCGATAGCGGCCGCCAAACCGAGTTGGCGATCGGCCCCGGGAAGGTCGCGCTCCTGGAAGCCATCCAGCAATCCGGCTCGATCACCTCATCCGCCAAGCAGCTCGGAATGTCCTATCGTCGGGCATGGCTCCTGGTCGCCGAGACGAACCGTTGTCTTGTGCGACCCGCGGTACAGACTGTGACTGGCGGCCAACGCGGTGGTGGCAGCTCGCTGACCCCGATTGGCGTCGAGTTGGTCCGCCGCTACCGCGCCGTGGAGCGCCAGACCGGATTGGCTGTCGAGCGCAACCTGATGTCCTTGTTGCGCACCTTGTCACGCGGCGGCCGCTCATCGCAGTGAATCCCGGTCTGGCTGACGGTTGGCGAAGAGCCGACCGCTGCCCGGCCACATCGTCTATACTTGCCGCAGGCGACTTGCCGTCGCGCAGGCACCGGCACTACTTTCGACAGTTCGCGGCGACGGCGGCTTCTTCCCCATTGCACCTTCGGTCCGCTGATCCCATGACGTCGGCGTCGAGGCTGGCCACCGCGGCAGCTCGGCTGCTCCGATCGCGGGCCGCCCGGCTTCGACGGCAAGTTCAGCGAGGCACAGGATGATCTGCAGTGGCGCTGTTTTGAGGAGATCCAGGTGAAGACATGCATTTTCTGGTGGTTAGGGCGAACGGCAGCCTGCCTTGCCCTTGCACTGCCGGTGGCGGCGGTAGCGCAGGGTGGCGGCAAGCCTTTCAGCAATCAGCAACTCGATCAGATGACGGCGCAGGTGGCGCTGTATCCGGATTCACTGCTGGCGCAACTCTTCATGGCGACGACCTACCCCGACGATTTCGCTGCGGCCACCGCCTGGTCGAAGGCGCACCCCGATGCGAAGGGGGACGACGCGGTCAAGATGGTCGAGAACGAGCCGTGGGATCCCAGCGTGCAATCGCTGGTCGCGTTCCCCGAGGTGCTCATCACGCTCGGTGATAAGCCGGACTGGGTGAAAAACATGGGTGACGCGTTCCTGGAGCAGCCGGATGACGTCATGGACTCCGTGCAACGCCTGCGTGGCCAGGCGCAGAAGGCCGGGAACCTGAAGTCGAACGAACAGGTCAAGGTTTCGACCCAGGCGGCGGAGGCGGCTCCGCCGCCCACAACAGCGACCACGACCGTTGTGCAAGCCGCCGCGCAACCGCCGCTGATCGTGATCGAGCCAGCGCAGCCGTCGGTCGTGTACGTGCCGGCGTACAACCCGACTGTCGTGTACGGGGTATGGCCCTACCCGGCGTATCCACCGTATTACTACCCGCCGCCGCCGGGCTACTGGTGGTCACGGACCATTGCCGCCGGCATTGCATGGGGCGTGGGGATCGGTGTCACCAATGCGCTGTGGGGTGGCTGCCGTTGGGGGTGGGGAAGCAGCAGCGTCAACATCAACGTCAACCGCTACAACAACATCAACGTCAACCGGCGCCTCGACGTCAACAGCCGCCAGACAAACTGGAATCACAATCCCGAGCGTCGCGGCAGCACGCCCTACCGGGGCGGCAATGCCGAGCGTCAGAATCTGAGCAGGAACTACCAGGCCGCCAATCGCGAGCAGTTCCGAGGCAAGGACGCCACCAGCCGCGACGCCAGCCGTGAGCGCTCCGCGCAGGCAATGCAAAACCGGGGGGTGAGCGCCGGTACCGGCTCCGCGCAAAATCGTGCGCAAGCCGCCAATCGCGACATGGCCCAGCAGCGGGCACAAAACGTCGATCGCAGCGCCGCCCGGCAGAACGTGCAAAGCTCAGATCGCAACGCGGCGCGCCAGAATGCGCAAAGTGCGAGCCGTGACAACGCCTTGCGGGGTTCGAACAGCGCGCAGGCTCGACAGCAGGTCGACCGTGGCGCGGCGAGCAACGCGGCTGCGCAGCGCTCCGGAGGCAGTGGCGGTGCCCGCGCCGCAACTGGCGGGGGTGGCGGCGGTGGCCGTCCATCGGCCAGCGGTGGGGGCGGCGGTGGCCGTCCATCGGCCAGCGGTGGTGGCGCCCGGCCATCGGGTGGTGGCGCCCGCGGAGGTGGCGGAGGTAGCGGAGGTGGCGGAGGTGGCGGCGGACGGAGTCGTTGAGACGGAGCAGATGAACATGACAAACATCAGATACATACTGAATATCGCTGCTCTGGCCGGATGTCTCGGGTTGGCGCCGCTGGCGTTGGGACAGAATGCCTACCCCACTCCGGAGGCTGCCGCGGATGCGCTGGTGGACGGCATTGCGCGCCACGACGGCGATGCCATCAAGGCCGCCATCGGATCCGACTACCGCAACTACATCCCGGCCGCCAGGATCGACCCCGAGGACGTGACGAACTTCCTCGCTGCGTGGTCCGAGGCGCACCAGATCGTGCCCGCAGGCAGCGACAAGGCGTTTCTCAGCGCCGGGCGCCACGGCTGGACGCTGCCGATCCCGATCGTGAAGACCGCCGCCGGCTGGCACTTCGACACCAAGGCGGCGCCGGAGGAAATGCGCCTGCGGCGCATCGGCCGCAACGAGCTCGCGGCGATCCAGGTCGCGCTCGCCTATACCGACGCGCAGCGGGAATACCATACCCGCGACTGGAACGGCAACGGCGTCCTGGAATACGCGATGCATGCATTGTCCTCACCGGGCAAGCACGACGGGCTTTATTGGGCCTCGCTGCCGGGCGAACCGGAGAGCCCGCTCGGTGCCGAGTTCGCGGATGCGAGGCCCGGGCAGCCTTATCACGGCTATCTCTACAGGATCCTCACCGCGCAGGGGAAGGATGCCCCGGGCGGCGCGCGCAGCTACATGAAGAACGGGCACATGACCGAAGGCTACGCGCTCATCGCCTGGCCCGCGCGCTACGACGACACCGGCGTGATGACATTCATCGTCAACCAGGAAGGAATCGTCTACCAGAAGAACCTGGGTCCCAGGACCGATGCACTGGCTCGCGCGGTCACGGCCTACAACCCGGACTCGAGCTGGACCAAGGCCGAAACGGGCAAGTAGGCGTGCGTGGGAAAAGATGCCGGGTGGCGAATAGCGAGGCAGAGCCAATCACGCGCAGCGCTGGATGCAAGCGCCCCGGCGTCCGCGAAGCGGGCTGACTCAGGTGATCCGGGCGCGACTTTCGAGCTTTCCGCGCGGGCGCCGGCTGCATCGCCCGGGGCGGGGGCCGCAACGCAGATCATCGCCGCTGTCCCGATAAGCGCAAATCGGTGCACGGGTTGGACACGAAACCGTCGGGTAGCCGGAATCAGGGGCACCGCGTTTCGGCAGTGCCCGTGATCGAGGCACCGCGCGCCGACGGACGTTCGCGGCTCGCCCAGCTTGCGCAAGGCGAGTTTTACGCGCGACGTCAGGGCAATCGAGCGCCATTCAGGCGGCTCGCACACAGGCCGCCTGGTGATCGCGCGGTCAAACATGTTCAGCGATCGGCTACCCGCAATCAGATTGGCACATTTGCTGCCAAGCGCAGAAATTTATGGCCCGCCAGGGCAACGCGTCGTTTCGGCGCCCATTCGGTTGAGTCTCAGCCCCCTTGCGGTTGCTGTTGCGTGGGAGCGCACGACCACCAGTGGCAATCAGATCGACCAGACCGTTAACCGATATTTCTCTTACATAGGCTGGCGTTGGGATTTCTGACCGCGCCCTGAAATCAAAATGGACAGGAAGACATTGGCAGTGGTCGGCGGCGTGGCGATCATCGCGATCGCCGTAAGCGCCGCCCTGTTTTACTTCACATCGCGATCGAGCCGTAATGCGGGTGCGATCAGCGCGCAGACGGCATCGACTCCCGCCGCGATGCCGGCTTCTCCCCCCGCGGGCCAGATGACCGGCAAATCATCGCTGACCATGGAAGAGGCGGCGGATCGGTTATCGAAGCGGCTTGCCCAGCAGGACGGCAGCGCCGACGATTGGGCGCTACTGGCGCGCAGCTATGTCGAACTTCGACAATATCCCGACGCCGTGCACGCTTTCGAGCAGGCGCTGAAGAAATCTCCTGGCGATGCCCAGCTGACCAAGGAGTTGGACGCGGCCCGGCGGCAAGCGGGATCCTAGGGCGACGCGAGCGCGGTTTCGAGCCCCATGCAAGAACGAGTGGCGGCGATGGATGAGTTCGCCACGGCCCCGTGTCGAAGGTGATGAGCGTGCCGGGTCACCTACGATCAGCGCCTCCCACCACCGCGAAAACCGCCAGCACCAAAACCGCCACCACCGAAGCGCCCCCCCAGCCGCCACCGCCACCACCGAAGCGCCCCCCCCAGCCGCCACCGCCACCAAAACCGCCTCCGCCAAATCGGGCTCCGCCCCCGAAGCCACCGCCCCCGAACCGGCCGCCCCCGAAACCACCACCACCGAAGCGATCGCCGCCGCCGAAGCTGTTCGAGAAGCCGCCGAAGCGATCGTCACCTGCGCTGCGCGCCTGCGATTCCCGATCGGCCCACGACGTGTCGCCCGATGCGCCGCCCCAGCCGCTCGACGAATGCTGCTGCCAGCCGTTGCCGTCGTTGTGATAGACGTTGCCGTTGACGTCCGCATAATGGTTGTTGCCCAGGCTGGCAGTGTTCCAAGTGCTGGTCTTGCCGGTCTTGGCGTTGTACGTCGAGCCGCCGCCCGCATGGGCCTCGCCCTCGGGTCCCGCGGTCGTCGCGCCGGCGCGGCTGTATGTGCTGCCGCCGGCCGTCGTGCCGGACACCGTATTGGCGGTCGAACGCTGGCCCGTGTAGACGTTGTAGTTGCTCCCCCGCGCCACGCTGCCCGAGCCACCCGCCGCGGTGTTGAACGTCCTGTCGTAGCCGCGCGAGGCGTTGCCGGTCCAGGCGTTGAATTGCCGCCCCGCATTGATGTTACCCGTCGTACCGCGCGCCGTGCTGTAGGAACCAGAGAACGTCGATCCGGCAACCCCGCCGCCCGCGTACCAGCTGCGCGTGCCTGAGTACGCCGCGTTGCCCCAATGGCCGTAGACGTTGGCGCTCGCCGTGCCGCAGCACGGATAGCCGCCCCAGTACCCCGGCGAATACCACGCCCCGCCCCAGTACGGTTCCAGCCACGCCGCCGTCGCCAGCCCCACCGCGAAACCGAACGTGTAGCCGACCCACGGGTTGTAGATGGGTGCGGCCGCGAGGCCGTATGTATACGGAGACGGATACCAGACCGAACCAATCCACGGCGTGTAGGCATAGCCCGTGCCGTAGACGACCGTTCCGTAAGACGACACCACCGTGCCGAGATAGCCGGGCGTGTAGCCGGCGTATACATACTGCGGCGTCGCCTCGTAGATCTTCACGTAGGTGACGTAGTAGATTGGCGAGGACGGCGGAATCGTGTAGATCACCGTCGGCACCGACGTGGCGATGGTCCACGGCCCGGTGATCTGGCCCGCCGTGAACCACACGCCGGCGACGACCGCGTAGTAGGCGTTCGGTGCGACCTCGATCACCGGCTCCGACGAGTTCGAGACGTACGAGAGCGACGTCCCTTCAATAGGCGTATATTGCGGCGGGCCGTCGAAGCTCGGCGTGAAGGTCGGGCCGTGCTTGAGCGGTACGGTCGCCGTCTGCGGAATCGCATTGGAGATCACCGCCTCCCTGGCCTGCGGCGTACCGGCCACGGTCGGCAGCACTGCGCCTGCGAGCGACTGCGGCGGGATGCGCGCGAAGCCAGCCGGCAGCGCGTCGCTGGCCACGAAGGTCCACGGGCCCGCCAGTGCAGCGGATCGGAACCAGCGGCCCGCCATCAGCACGTAATAGTTGTTGTTGCTGGTGTCGATGAACACGTCGCTAGTCGTGTTCGCCGCCCACAGCAATTGCGTGCCCACAATGGGCACGAAGTCCGGCTGGCCTCTGAAGACGATGAGTTCGGCCGGCACCTGGGTTGTGTAGATCATCGGCACGCCGCTGGCGAGCGACGGCTTCGGGTTGGCCTTGGCCCCGCCATCGAGCATATCGACGGAAGCGGAGCTCGCCAGCGCCTGCGCGATGCTGTCCATGCCGAACGGCTGGCGCAATGATTGCGTCCACGGGCCCCCGATCGAACTCGATTCGAGCCAGCCGTCGTAGACGTGGATGTGGAAGTTCTGTCCGAATCCGCCCTGCAGGATCAGCGCGCGCGTGTTGATAACCCGCTGAAAGCGCGAATTCGAAGGCACGGGCTTTAGCACCGGCGCGCCGTCGATCGGAACCAGGATCGCCGGCGAGTAGTTGACAATGACCTGCGGCGGGGTGTTCTGCACGGCTACCGTCGGCGGCTTGATGCCGCTGAACGCGAGCGACGACTCGAGACGGTCGAGCGAGATCGTGCGGATCGACTTGGCGAATTCGGTCTGCAGTTCCGCCGCGTACGCACCCCCCCGGTTGGGCAACGTGGGGAAGTCGATCTTCGAGATCCGCAGATTCTCGAACGTAACCGTGCGCAGCACTTTGTCGACCTGCGTGCGCGTGCTGGCGAAAATCACGCCGAAGGTTTCTTCCTTCGCATTGTCGGGCTTGATCGCGAGCGCGGCGCGGAACTCGAGCTGATTGTCGGTCCACTTGCTGACCTGTGGCTGGTAGACCAGCACCTGCCCGTCGGCCAGGTCGACTACGCGCGGCCACGGGTCGGGTGGTGGCGTGCCCACCGGGCCACCCTGGGCGAAGGCTTTTGCGGGCACGCAAAGCGCACAAGCGATGAGCACCAGCGTTGCAAGATGGGAACGATGTCTCATGCCAGGCCTCTCCTAGGTCATCATGCTACCCGACCGCTTTTTCCATTCGGGATAATCAATCGGATCTGCGCTCGGCCCGCTCGGGTCGAAGTGAGCGCAACCGACGTTCAACCCGCTGAGTCGGCAATTCTGCCCAGATTGAGCGGTTATGCATTGACCTGAATCAAGGCGTGCACGGCTCCTTGGTGGGCCATGCCCAATCGCGTCCCATCCGTGACAGGTCTTCGCGACCGGCCGCCGCCCTGGCGAGTACGATCTCGGCACCGACGGCGACTTCTCCTCGCCTCGTCCCGTCTCTCTGACCTAGTCGCGCTGGACCGATACCAATCCAGCCACGAATGATTCGAGGGTTGCCCATCGAACGATCCGAGGCCCTTTGTAGCGCGAGATAGCTGCCGTCACGTTGTGTACCTCATCAATGTTCTTAGGCAGCGAATAAGACTCCAGATAACGATTCGTGAAATCCAGTACCGAATCGCGATCCCCCACGTCAACCAATCGATCTGATGGAGAATCTTGACTGCCTACCTGAGCCGTTTCAAACCAGTAAGGCTCCCGGGTACGGTTGTGCATTTGATGCCCTCCATTGCGATCGCTGCTCGAGTCAAATAAAGATTTAGGTACGCGTCGTCGGAGCGGATGCTTCCGTCGTTTGTGCTTCCGCAGCAATGAACGTGCCCCAAAATGCCGCGGTCGACCGCTAAAAAGGTGGAAATTGATGCAGGTCAAAGTTTGGCCGACTGATTCGCGCGCGTCATGCTCTTTTGGAACTCGTGTCGCGAAACTGGATGTTTCCGCTACAATTCAAAGCGAGCCTTGCGGCGCTTGCATGGCGTTTGAATCACGCCTGATGGACGCGGGGCGGTAGAAAGCAACCCACCACGGCACGCCAGGCACTGCCGAGCAACTCGCCCCACAGTGAAGGATGCCGCGGCTCCGATAGTGGCGACAGCGGGCCAAATTGCGATCCTGGATGCTTCGGGCCAACGATCAGCTACCACTTACCCAAGTGCATGCCTCCTGGGCAATCGATGTGGTCCGATCGACGACCATCTTTGCCCTCAGATGCACCTTGGAACAGATGTAAAGTATTCAAGCGCATTTTGCGGACCGGGCGGCTGCGACAGTGTTGATGAGGTTCGCAAGGCGTTCATCACAGGGGCCAACTTCGAAGTAGTAAGCGAGGATAGGCCGATCGAAGTCGGTAACGCGCCCGGCAGGGTTTGGAAGCCACGCCCCCTGGTCCGCACTTAGTCGCGCAGACCTCTGCCCGGCCTCTCGCGACATTGGCGGGGATTTCAAGCGTTGAGAAAGGGATAGCGATGGATTTTCAGCTCAACGAATCACAGAACATGCTCGTTGCCCTGGCCGACCGCATGGGGCGCGAGGAGTTCGCGCCCAAGGCCGCACGCTGGGATCGCGAGCACGAATACCCGCACGAGAACGTTGAAGCACTGCGCCGCGCCGGATTGCTGGGGATGACTATTCCGAGAAAGTTTGGCGGACCCGAGCGGCCGTTGATCGACGTGGTGCTGGCGATCGAACAAATCGCCAAGTACTGCGGGGTGACTGCGCGCATCGTGGTTGAGACCAATATGGGAGCGCTCGGCTGCGTCATGGCCTACGGTACCGAGGAGCAGCAGCGCGAGGTCGCCCACCGCGTCTTGCAGGAGGGCGACAAGCCGGCCATCGGTATGAGCGAGCCCGGCGCCGGCACCGATCTGGCCGCGCTCAAGACCACGGCGGTTGACCGCGACGGGCGCTACACCGTGAACGGTACCAAGCACTGGATCACGGGCGGCGGGATCTCCAGGACGCATTTGATTTTCGCGCGTATCGTGGATCGGGAGGGAAAGGACCAGGGTATCGGAGGCATCCTGGTTGACAAGGGGACGCCCGGCTTCTCTATCGGCCGGGTGGAAGACGCCATGGGCCTGCGTGGAATTCCGGAGGCGGAACTCATTTTTGACGACTGCGAGGTTCCTGCAGCCAATTTGGTTGTCCGCGATCCGAAGGACGGTTTCAAGAAGCTCATGAACGGCTACAACGCGCAACGCATCGGCGCCTCTTCCGTGGCGCTAGGGATTGCCCAGGGGGCGCACGATCTGGCGGTGGGCTACATGTGCGAGCGCGCCGCGTTCGGGCAAAAGCTCAAGGATTTCCAAGGCCTGGAGTGGATGATCGCGCAGAGCGAGATGAAGCTCGAGGCTGCCCGCCTGCTCATCTACCGCGCGGCGTGCAACGCGTGTCCGCTGGCGAACAACGTCATGCTCCCGCAGATGAAGGAAGCATCGATTGCCAAGGCATTCACGGGGCACGAGGCGTTTCAGGTGGTGACCGATGCGCTGCAGATGTTCGGCGCCGCCGGCTATTCCCGCGACCTGCCCCTCGAGCGCATGCTGCGCGACGTACGGATGTTCCAGATCGGTGGCGGCACCTCCCAGGCCCAGCTCAATATGATTGCCCGCAGCGTTTTCTCCGGGCGCTGATGGGAGAGCGCGCAAGAGAATGGCGCGGGGTTCCTCTGAATCCACCGTCGCGCATGGGCGGTAAGGCCGCCGTGGTGGGTAAGCAGGCGCGCAGGACCGGCTACGCTTGCGGCTCCGTTCCGCGTCCGGGCTCGGGCGTGGCAGGTAATCACTCATGCTATTTGCACCCGTTGGGTACGCGTGCGAGGGCTATTACCTCGATCCGGGCCCGTCTTGGCGCCCGCACCGGCTCGACCGATGGGTCGGCCGGCTCGCGCTGCACTGCAGCATGCGCTTTTCTTGATCTGCACCAAGGTCCGGCTGGTACGCCCAAGGAATAATGCACCTCTGGCGTCTGCAGCGACTCCGGCACGCATGCCCGACTGTCGTGCGGACGCCATAGGAGAGCAACTCTTGCTGCAGATCATCATTCAGGGCCGGGGCGGCCAAGGCGCGCAGACGGCCGGCAACCTGCTGGCGATGGCGTTCTTCGCTGAGGGGCGCCAGGTGCAGTGCTTCGCCAGCTACGGTGGCGCGAGGCGCGGCACGCCCGTGAGTTCCTTCATTCGGATCGACGACCGGCCTATCCGCGTGCGGTGCGACATCGAGCGGGCCGACGCGATCCTATGCTTCGACGCCAGCCTTCTCGAAGGCCGGCTACTCGCAACGGCCCGTCCCGACACGCCGATCGTCGTCAACTCGTCGAGGACGCCCGAGCAGTTCGCCGAGACGCTGACAGGCTACCGGGTGATTCCGGTCGATGGCCTTTTGATTGCGCGCCGCCACGGACTGGGACGAATCGTCAATTCCGCGCTGCTCGGCGCACTTGCACGGGCGATCGAGGCGCCACAACTCGAGGTGCTGGCCCGCACGCTTATCGAGGAGGCGCCGAAGCTGCACGACGAGAACATCGCGGCTTGCGAAGCGGGTTACCGATGGGTCGAGGCGCAATTGCGGAGGGCCGCCGCGTGAAGGCGAAAGACGCGGTTCCCAGCATCTGGACTACCGGCACCACCGAGGTGTTCAAGACCGGCACGTGGCGCGCCGCGTTGCCGCAGCACATCCACGCTCCGTCGCCGTGCCACGCCGCCTGCCCGGTGAACGGCGACATCGCGGAGTGGATCGGACATGCCCGGGCGCGCGACTTTCGCCGCGCTTGGGAGATACTCACCCGCCACAACCCCTTCCCCGCAACGGCCGGGCGCATCTGCCACCACCCGTGCGAAGCTGCCTGCAATCGCGCCAGTTATGACGGGTCGCTCGCGATCTGCCGGCTCGAACGCTATGTCGGCGATCGGGCGCTCGCGGAGGATTGGGCGTTTGCGCCGATCGAAGTGCGGCGCAAGGAACGGATCGCCGTAGTGGGCGGAGGCCCGTCGGGACTGTCGGCAGCGTTCCATCTGCGACGGCGCGGGTACGCGGTTACTGTGTTCGAATCGCGCCCGGAGCTTGGCGGACTGATGCGGTACGGCATTCCGTCGTATCGCCTCGCGCGATCAGTGCTCGACGGCGAGATCGCGCGCATCGTGGCTCTGGGGATCGACGTGCGCTGCGGAGAATCAATGGACACACCCGAAGACTTCGAGCGATTGCGCGCCGAATTCGACGCGGTGTACCTGGCCATCGGCGCCCGCTGCCCAAAGCGCCTGCCTCGACTCGATTACACGCAGCCTTGGGTGATGGATGGTGCCGACTACCTGGCGCGCGTGAACGCCGGCGCGGCACCCGCACTTGGCAGGCGTGTGGTCGTAATCGGCGCGGGAAGTGCCGCCATCGATGTCGCACGCAGCGCGCGACGCGGCGGCCACGAAGTCACGATCCTAGCGCTCGAAAGCGCCTCGCAGATGCCGGCGCAGCCCGAGGAAATCGCCGAAGCGATTGAGGAAGGAATTGTGCTGGTGGACGGCGCGATGCTGACCGAGGTCATCGACATGGGCAGCGCACGCCTCGCACTCAAGTGCGTGCGGGTGCGGTTCGAAGCCGGTGCACAGCGCTGGCAATTCACGGTGACCCCGGTCCCGGACAGCCAGTTCTCACTCGAGGCGGATGCCATTGTTCCCTCGGTGGGGCAGGACCCGGACCTCGCGCCGCTGCGGGCTGCGCTCGAACCCGACGGCGCGCTACTCAAGGTCGATCAACGTCAGTCGACGAGCGTCGAGCGTGTGTATGCCGGTGGGGACGTCGCGAGCATGGCGCGTTTCGTGACCGAGGCGATCGGCATGGGCAAACGCGCCGCGCGTGAGATCGACCGGGAGTTGCGCGGGAGCACGCAAGGCGCGGATGGCGGCAGCGATGATACCGACGCGGATGTCGAGGCCGAGCCCGTCGTCGAGCTCGCGGCGATCAACACGTTTTATTACCCCCGGCAGGCCCGGGCGGCGGAGCAGCGACTCGACGCCACACAGCGCCTCGCGACCGGCTCCGAGGTTCAAAGCGGGTTCGATTTCGAGCAGGCGATTGCCGAAACCGAGCGCTGCTTTTCCTGCGGCACTTGCATTCAGTGCGACAACTGCGTTCACTACTGTCCCGATCTCGCGGTGAAACGCGAGGTCGGCGGCTATGTAGTGCTCACCGACTACTGCAAGGGATGCGGCATCTGCGTCAAGGAGTGCCCGACCGGCTCGATGCGGATGATGGAGGAGGCGCGATGAACGCGCGCGACGGAACGATTGCGCTGGAGGAGCCGACGCTCTTGACCGGCAACCACGCGGTCGCGTGGGCGGCTCGACTGGCGAGGCCAAAGGTGGTCCCGCTCTATCCGATCACGCCGCAAACGCCGGTCCTCGAGAAGATCACGGAATTCCAGGCCAAAGGCGAGTTTGATGCCGAGGTCATCACGCCGGAGTCCGAACACTCTGTGATGGCCGCGTGCATCCCTGCCTCGCTGGCGGGCGTTCGCGTGTTCACGGCGACAGCCTCGCAGGGCCTGCTGCTCATGCACGAGCTGCTTCATTACGCGAGCGGCGCGCGGGCACCGATCGTAATGGCCAATGTCAACCGGACGCTGGCGTCGCCATGGGCGTTCTGGCCCGACGAGACCGACAGCATCGCCCAGCGCGACACCGGCTGGATCCAGTACTACGTGGAGAGCGCGCAGGAGTCACTCGACACGGTCATCCAGGCATTCAGGGTCGCCGAACAGGTGCTGCTGCCGGTGATGGTCAACCTCGACGCGTTTTACGTTTCGCACGCGCTCGAGCCGGTGCGCGTGCCGGCGCAGGAACTGGTCGATGCCTTCCTGCCGCCGTACGCGCCTCCCCATCGCCTCGACACCGCGAAGGTCGAATCCTGGGGCAACGTGGTGACGCAGGACATGTTCTATCGCCACCGCCAGGCGCTCGGCGAAGCAATGGACCAAGCCCCTGCGGTGGCGCTCGAAGCGGACCGTGAATGGAGCGAGCTCACCGGCCGTGGCTACGGGTTGATCGAGCGCTACCGCTGCGAAGGCGCCCGCACCGTCATCGTAGCAATGGGCAGCATGTGCGGCACCGCCCGCGATGCGGTCGATTCGATGCGCGATGAGGGCTTGCTCGTCGGCCTGTTGAAGGTGCGGCTGTTCCGGCCGCTTCCGGTGCAGACGCTGCGCGCCAGCCTGGCCGGTGTTCCCGACGTGCTCGTGCTCGATCGCAACTATTCGCCCGGCCACGGCGGCGTGCTGCACCAGGAATTGCGCGCTGCGCTCTACGGTATGCCTGAACAGCCACGGATTCACGGCTACCTCGCGGGCATCGGCGGCATCAATGTCTCGCCGGAGAAGATCGCTGAGTTCGCCCGGATGGCAAGCGCGAGCGAACCACAGCCGGATTCGGTCTGGGTCAGGTGATTGGCATGCAGACACTCCAACTGCCGGAAGACTCCATCCTCTGCTCGGGGCATGCGGCATGCCCCGGTTGCGTCGATGCACTGTCGGTGCGGCACGTGCTCGCCGCGCTCGGACCCAAGACGATGGCCATCATTCCGCCGTCCTGCATGGCGATCATCGCCGGCCCGCAACCCTACAGCTCGCTCAAGATTCCCGTGTACCAGCCAACACTCGAGTCGAGCGCCGCCGCGGCATCGGGCCTGCGCCGTGCGCTCGACGCGCGGCGCGAGTACGACACGCAGGTGATCGTTCTCGCTGGCGATGGCGGCACCTATGACATCGGCTTCCAGTGCCTGTCGTCAGCAGCTGAACGCAACGAGAACTTCATCTACTTCTGCCTCGACAACGAAGGCTACATGAACACTGGAGCGCAGAAATCTTCCTCGACGCCTCATCTGGCGAGCACTGGCTCCACGCCTGCCGGAAAGGTCTCGCGAAAGAAGAACCTCACCGAGATCATGGCAGCGCACGACGTGCCCTACGTGGCCACCGCGAGTGTGGGCTTCCTCTCCGATCTGATCCGCAAAGTCGAGAAGGCTAAAACGATATACGGCACGCGAATCATCACTCTGCTCATTCCCTGTCTCGACGGTTGGGGACTGCCGGACGACGCGGGCCTAACCGCCGCGCGTTATGCGGTCGAGAGCGGCGCGTTCCCGCTTTACGAAGTCGAAAATGGGCGCACCTACACCCTCAACTACACGTCGAAAACGCGCCCGCTGCGCGACTATCTGGCGCTGCAGGGTCGCTATCGGCATTTGACCCCAGCGGACATCGAAACCCTGCAAGCCGAAGTCGACGAGGGTTGGGCGCGACTGCTGGAGCGTGGCCACCCTGGAAAGCGAGCCATGCTCGCGATCTCATGAGCAATTTCGGCATTTCCAATTCGCAAGCGTTGCGGGGGTTCCATGTTCGATAACCCGGTCAGAAGCGTCATGCAGCGACAAAAGCTTCTCAAGGCTGCGCCGGAGACTTCTGTTGGCAAAGCCGCCAAGCTCATGGCTGCCAAGAATGTCGGCGCGGTCATAGTAATTGAGGACGATCATCTCGTGGGGATCCTTACCGAGCGTGACGTCGTATTTCGCGTCGTCGCGCGAGGGCTCAACGCGGAAACCACACCGATTGCCGATGTGATGACCCGCGCACCGCACACCATCGGTCCGGACAAGCCTTTCGGGTACGCACTGCTAGTGATGCAAGAGAATGGATTTCGCCACATGCCCGTCACGCAGGACGGCAAGGCCATCGGCATCGTTTCCTCACGCAGCGCGATGGATCCCGAAATGGAGGAGTTCGTGTCTGAGGCAAATCGGCGAAAGCACCTCGCGGCGAAGTCCTAGGCCAAGCGCCCCTCACGCCTGAGTGTTCTTGATCCACGTGCGCACGCGTCCGGCCACGAGCCGCGGGTCACGAAGAGCCGCTGCAATCCGGTCGGCGTGGGAGGGAACGGGCCTGCGCGGGGCGAGCTGGAACGATATCGTTACGCCATGGCGATTCGCGTAGACTGCTACGCGCCCATCACGGCATATGACGCCATTCGACCGCAAAGAGTGTCGCGATCGCTAGAGATCATTCGACGAACAGCAGCGCCGGGCATTCCAGATAGCCCCGCAGCGCCTGCACGAACTCCGCGGCGTGCTGACCGTCGATTACCCGATGGTCGAACGACGACGAGAGGTTCATCACACGCCGCGACACGATCGCGTTCGCCAGAACCACAGGCCGCTCGACGATCCGATTCACACCCACGATGGCCACTTCGGGCGCATTGATCACCGGCGTGGTAACGATGCCGCCAAGGGGGCCGAGACTCGTGATCGTGATCGTCGATCCCGAAAGCTCGTCGCGCGTTGCCTTGCCTGTGCGCGCCGCATCGGCCAGGCGCGCGACCTCGGCTGCGCTCGCCCACAGGTCGTGCGTTTCGGCGTGGCGCACGACTGGCACCATCAGCCCGGCATCTGTCTGCGTCGCGATGCCGATGTTGACGGCATCAAAGCGAGTCACGATGCCGTGCTCGTCATCGAACCGCGCATTCATCTGCGGAAATGCGGGGACGGCAAGTACGATTGCCCTCATCAGGAACGGCAGGATGGTGAGCCGGCCCCGCGTCCCCGCAAATTGTTTGTTGAGCTTCGAACGCAGCACCTCGAGTTCGGTAACGTCGACTTCCTCCACGTAAGTGAAGTGTGGAATTCGCAGCGCTGCCTCCATGTGCTGCGCTATTTGTCGGCGCAGTCCGACCACCGGGACCGGGTGTCCGCCGTCGCGCGCGGCATCGCGCAGCACGATAGCGGGTCTTGCGGTAAGACTTGTCGGGTGTCGCACGACGTCGTCGTGCATGATCCGTCCGCCGGGTCCGGTCCCGCGAACCTGCGAGAGCTCGACGCCCAGCTCGCGCGCGTGGTGACGCACCGACGGCGATGCGAGCGGCTTCTGGTTCGGCGCGGGAGGCAGCGTGGCGGTTCCCGCCCGCGTAGCAGCCGCTTGCCCAGACGAAGCCTCAGCAGCCGCGGCGGGCCGGTCGTTCGCGGCGGCCCTTGGCGCGGTCGTCTCCAGCCGAAGCAACTCGCTGCCGACCGCAAGCTTGTCCCCGGCATTGCCATTGGCCGCGACCACCGTTCCCGCAACCGGGGACGGAACCTCGACGGTCGCTTTGTCGGTCATCACATCGGCGAGCGCCTGATCCACGGTCACGCTGTCGCCTGGCCGCACGCGCCACTCGACCAGTTCGACCTCGGCGATGCCCTCGCCGATGTCCGGTACCTTCACCACATGGATAGCCATCTCTAGGCCTCCATCGCACGGCGGAGCGCCTTGCCGACTCGATCCGGTCCGGGAAAGTAGGCCCATTCCTGCGCATGCGGATAGGGCGTGTCCCACCCGGTCACGCGCTCGATCGGCGACTCAAGGTGAAAGAAGCAGTGCTCCTGCACCAGCGCCGCGAGCTCGGCGCCGAAGCCACTGGTGCGTGTGGCTTCATGGACGATCACACAGCGGCCCGTCTTCTTCACCGAGCCGACGACCGTGTCGAGGTCGAGCGGCCACAAGCTGCGCAGGTCGATGATCTCGGCGTCGACACCGGTTTCGCGCACCGCGGCCTCGGAGACCCACACCATCGTTCCGTACGTCAGCACCGTGAGCGCGCGTCCGGAGCGGCGCACCGCGGCGGATTCCAGAGGCACCGTGTAATAATCCTCGGGGACATCCGCGAGCGGGTGGCCCGCCCAGGGCACGATCGGCCGCTCGTGGTGACCGTCGAACGGGCCGTTGTAGATGCGCTTCGGCTCTAGGAAGATGACCGGGTCGTCACACTCGATCGACGCGATCAACAGGCCCTTGGCGTCGTATGGATTGGACGGCATCACGGTGCGCAGACCGCAGACGTGCGTGAACAGCGCCTCCGGGCTCTGGCTATGGGTCTGGCCGCCGTAGATGCCTCCGCCGCAGGGCATGCGGATCGTGATGGGCGCGGTGAAATCGCCTGCGGAGCGATAACGCAGGCGCGCCGCGCCCGACACGATCTGGTCGTAGCCTGGATACATGTAGTCGGCGAACTGGATCTCCGCGACCGGGCGAAGGCCATACGCGCCCATCCCGATCGCAGCGCCGACAATCCCTCCCTCGGCGATCGGCGAGTCGAATACGCGCGACGCGCCGTACTTGGCCTGCAGCCCGTCGGTGCAACGGAACACGCCGCCGAAATAGCCAACGTCTTCGCCAAATACCACCACGTTGGAGTCGCGCCCGAGCATGACATCGAGTGCCGAGCGGATCGCATGAACCATCGTCATCGAGGCCATGGTCAGGCTTGCAGCTGCTCGCGCTGCCGGCGCAGATGCGCGGGCATGACCTTGTAAACGTCGTCGAACATCGTCGACGTGTCGTGCACGTGCCCCGATGCCAGCGTGCCGTAGCTTTCCGCGACCTTCTGCGCCGAGATGACTTCCTCCTCCACTTCCTTTTGCGCGCGGGCATGCTGCTCGTCGGACCACGCGCCGATCCCGATCAGGTGCTTCTGCAACCGCGCGACCGGGTCGCCAAGCGGAAACCGTGCCCAATCATTGGCAGGACGGTACTTGGACGGATCGTCCGCGGTGGAATGCGCACCCGCGCGGTATGTGATCCATTCGATCAGCGAGGGGCCGAACCCGCGATGGGCGCGCTCGGCCGCCCAGCGCGAAACCGACAGGACCGCGAGGAAATCGTTACCGTCAACGCGCAGCGACACGATGCCGTTGCCCAGCCCGCGCGCGGCAAAGGTGGCCACCTCGCCGCCCGCGATGGCCTGGAACGACGAGATCGCCCATTGGTTGTTGACTATGTTGAGGATGACCGGCGCGCGATACACGGCCGCGAAGGTGAGCGCGTTATGGAAATCGGGCTCAGCCGTCGAACCGTCGCCGATCCAGGCGGAGGCGATGCGCGTGTCGCCCTTGATAGCCGATGCCATCGCCCAACCGACTGCCTGGATGTATTGGTTGCCGACATTCCCCGCGATAGAGTAGAACCCATGGCGTTTGGAGGTGTACATCACCGGCATCTGCCGCCCGAGGACCGGATCGCGATCGTTGGAGAAAAGCTGGCACATCATGTCGACCAGCGGATAGCCGCGCGCGATCAGGATGCCTTGCTGGCGGTAGGTGGGGAAACACATGTCGTCCGGGGCGAGCGCCATCGCCTGGCCGATGCCGATCGCCTCCTCGCCCAGGCTCTGCATATAGAAGGAAATCTTCTTCTGGCGTTGCGCGGTGAGCATGCGCGCGTCGAACAGGCGGGTCTTGAGCATCGTGCGCAGTCCGGTGCGCAGCAGCTCCGGGTCAGCGTGCGGATCCCACGGGCCGACGGCGCGTCCCTCGTCGTCGAGCACGCGGACCATCGCGTCGGCGATATCGCTGGCTTGCGATGGCCTCGAATCGACGGGCGGTTGCCGCACAGCACCGGCGGGAGCAACGCGTAGGTACGAGAAATCGGTTTCGTGTCCCGGCCGCGCGGGCGGCTCGGGCACGTGCAATTGCAGTGGACGGAATGTGGTCATCGATGATTCTCCCGAGGCGGCGGAGCGGGTTTGTGGCGACAACTTCGGCAAGACTTCGCTAGTGGCATTGCTGAAGGAAAAAGCGGTCAACGGATGGGCCGCTGACCGCTTGATTTGCCGGTGTACCCTGTGGGAAGGGTAACACTTTATTCCGCACCCTGGAGTGAACTCCTGCCACCGGACCGGCCGCTCGACAGGAGGTGCCCCGCCGAGCTCTACCACCCTTCGACTACCCGTTTCACGACCGAACCATCACCGATACCCAACGCGGCCGCATCTGCAGCGGCAAACGAAAGATCAGTCTCAGACTGGCCTTCGCCAGCCAAAACGTCTGCATCAAGGAGATCGGCGATAGAATCTGGCTCGTCAGCTTCATGGGACTACGACTCGGGGTTCTTCGATCACGGGGTCGCCTGGCAACGGCCGAGAACCCGCAAGAGTGTTACCCGTGGGTCCGGAATGGGCGGTCCTGTGAGGGTGGATCAAGGCGCGTGCACCGCGCCTTGGGCCCCGAACGTCAGCGGCGTCAACGAGCCACGTCTCGCCACCGCTGTTTGCTCCAAACCACGATGTAATGGAGGAAGCGATGGGAAAGAAAAATGCAGCGAGGAAAGATGAGCGCAAACGCAAGGCGAAGCGAGGCGGCCGTGATGCGTTCACGAAGACCGCAGCCGCGGGCGGCACCGCGATGGCTGACAAGAAGCTGTCTAACGGGGACTACAACCGCGCGCTCAAGAAGTTGCACGTCAAGCTGGTTACGCTGCAGCAATGGGTGGTGGCGAAGGGCCTCAAGGTCTGCATCGTGTTCGAGGGGCGCGATGGTGCCGGCAAGGGTGGCACCATCAAGGCGATGACCCAGCGCGTGAGCCCGCGGGTGTTCCAGGTGGTTGCCCTCCCCGCGCCGACCGAACGCGAGAAGACCCAGATGTATGCGCAGCGCTATGTGCCGCACCTGCCGGCAGCGGGCGAAATCGTGATCTTCGACCGCAGCTGGTACAACCGCGCCGGCGTCGAACGGGTGATGGGATTTTGCACCGAGGAGCAGTCGCGGCAATTCCTCAATATGGCGCCGCTGTTCGAGCAGCTGATGGTCAAGTCCGGCATCATCCTGCTCAAGTACTGGTTGGAGGTGAGCCCCGAGGAGCAAACGCGTCGGCTCGTGGCGCGCATCGACGACGGCCGCAAGACCTGGAAGCTCTCGCCGATGGACTTGAAGTCCTACGACCGATGGGACGACTACACGAAGGCGCGCGATGAGATGTTCGCCGCCACCGATACCTCGTGGGCGCCGTGGTTCGTCGCGCGCTCGGAGGACAAGAAGCGAGTACGGCTCAACGTCATCAGCCACTTCCTGAAGCACGTGCCTCACCATGCGCTTCACGCCAAGAAGGTCGAACTGCCCAAGCGCAAGATTGGCCGCTACAAGGCGGCGAACATTCCGTTCAAGTACGTGCCGGAGGTGTTCTGATGGACGCCGCCTGCGGCGAGTATCATCCCGGCAGCCTCGCCGAGACTCGGGCATGTCCAAAACGCTACCACAGCGCGGCGGAATTTGACGTAACCCTTCTTCTCAGACGTTGGAAACGCGGGCTGTCCGTCCTATCCCCATGAAACAACCATTACGACTGGCTATTCTGCGCATATACGCCCGGCGTATCATTGTTCTGAAGTCTTACATGACCATCCTCCGCTGTCTTGCCTATGAATAGATCTGCAACCTCTGGGATGAGAACATGAAAAAGTCGGTCGCGAGGCAGGACCAGTCGGCATCGGAGCTCATCTCGAAAAAAATTGCCGACCTCGGGGACTGGCGCGGGCAAACCCTCAGCAGAATGCGCAAGCTCATCAAGGAAGAAGACCCGGACGTCGTCGAGGAGTGGAAGTGGATGGGCACTCCGGTTTGGTCGCACGACGGCATCATCTGCACTGGCGAATCGTACATGAATGTCGTCAAGCTTACCTTCTCCAAGGGTGCGTCTCTGAAGGATCCGACCCGTCTCTTCAACTCGAGTCTCGACGGAAACGTACGCCGCGCGATCGACATCCACGAGGGGGAGGAAGTTGACGAATCCGCCTTCAAGGCGCTCGTTCGCCAAGCGCTCGCTCTCAACAGTTCTGGCAAGCTAAAACCTTCGAAGAAAGCGAAGTCCTAAGGGGTTCCGCCCCTGAACAGGTCCGACATCGGGGGTGGGTTGCGGCTGTTGAAACCGTCTTCCACCTGGGCACGCTCGGGCCGAACGACATCCCTGATTTTCGGCGCGAGCCGTGACGCCGCGATCCCGATCCGGCGGCTGCGCCCACGCGGCCGGAATTCGCCAGGCAAGTGCGCCGGCGGTGGTTATTTTCAGAAGATCCCTCGTTCCCCGACCCTATTTGGGCGGAAACCCTGATCGGGCGCCACCGGCACCCGTAGGACAACTCTGTCCGAACTTTCAGACGCGGTGCAAATGTATTCCGCCGCCGACGTTCAGTACTTCGCCCGTGGAGAAAGGCAGCCGCCCGAGGGCGACCGTTGCGACGGTCGCACCGACATCCTCGGGCGTTCCCCAGCGCTTGAGCGGCACACCGTCGCTTTCGATGAAACGATCGTAGGTCGCGGTCGCGGGTGCCGTCATGTCGGTGCGAATGATGCCCGGGCGCAGCTCGAACACATGAATATCATCGTGCGCCAGCCTCGCCGCAAACAGCTTCGACGCCATCGAAAGCGCCGCCTTGGTCATGCAATAATCCGCCCGGTTGAGGCCGACAATTTCCGCATTCATGGAAGTGATCGTCACGATCGATCGATACGCCGACTGCTCTCCCGACGCCTTGGCTCTGATCATCGCGCGTGCAACAGCCTGCGTCAGAAAGAACGTTCCCCGCATATTGATCGCCACGCAGCGGTCAAAGCTCTCGGCGCTGAGTTCCAGCATGTCGCCGCGTCGCAGGGACGTCACACCCGCGTTGTTGACCAGACAATCGATCATGCCCAGACCGTCACACACGGTTCCGACCAAGGCCGCGTGCGAGCCGATCTCTGAAATGTCCTGCTGGATATACAGCGCCCTGCGGCCGAGAGAACGGATGGCGGCGATGGATTCCGAGGCCTCCGCCGGTGTCTCCATGCTGGCGCAGGCGATGTCGAATCCGGTCGCTGCCAGTGCCTTGCACACAGCTCGGCCGATTCCACGCGCACCGCCGGTGACCAGCGCTATTCCCATTGCCGTTATCGGAGGACCGGGCCGGGATCCGTCGTTTCGCTACCGCCTAACCCGTTCCCGAAGTCGAGTTGCGCGATGGGCTTGTGTACCTGGCTCGAGGTGCCGCATGATGGCCTCTCTGCTTTCTCGTGGGGCCCCCTGATCAGGTCAGTATAAGCCATTGCCGGGTTCGCCGCTTCGTCGCCACCTGCACTTGCCGATGGCTCTGCGTCAGGAACCTGTTCCAGACAACTGTATTTCTGGCAAAGCCAAAAATGCGAAGGATATCGTTATGACTGATGCCGTCACGCTGACGATTGCCGAGGCAGTAGCCAAGATTACGCTCAACCGCCCCGAAAAACTCAATGCCGTCACTCCTGACATGGCCGCCGCGCTCCAGAATTATTGCGCGATTGTCGATCACGACGAAACGGTTCGTGCGGTGCTTCTCAAGGGCAGCGGGGACCGCGCCTTCTCGGCGGGCAGTGACCTCAATTCCTTGGCGGAATACCCTTCTGTGTGGCAATTTCGCAACCGCGTCGAATATGCCACTGCGGTGCGCAATATCAGGAAGCCGGTGGTTGTGGCGCTGAAAGGCTGGGTGCTCGGCGGTGGCTGCGAGATGGCCTTGTCCGCCGACATCCGGGTTGCCGGAACGAGTACTCGCTGCGGTTTCCCGGAGGTGAAGCGCGGCTGGGTGGGTGGCGGCGGCGCTTCGCAAATGCTGCCACGGCTCATCGGCTATGGCCAAGCCATGCGACTGCTGCTTACCGGTGACGCGATCGATGCCCAGGAGGCGCAACGCCTGGGCCTCATCGAAATCCTGGTCGAGGACGCGGAGGTCGATGCGCGCGCGGAGGCGCTTTGCCGACAGCTCGCCGGTTACAGCCCGGTCGCAGTGCAGGCGGTCAAAGCTTCATTGCGAATGGCGCTGACGGCGTCGCTGGAAGCCGGATTGCGCTATGAGAACGAAATGAACACGCTGTGTTTCGCAGCAGGCGATCACCTTGAGGGGATTCATGCGTTTCAACAGAAACGCCCAGCCGATTTCAAGCGCTAAGGAGCGGCGGCGCGACCACGCGACCGCGCCTGGCGCTTATCGGTCTCGGCATGGTCCTGAGGCCGCGTCTCAAGATGCCTTGAGGAATGAGCCGAACACGTCGGGGCTGCGCCCCCTGCAAGCCAGGCCCCGCCCGCCGCCGGCTTTGCCGCCGCGTGCCGCGGGCCGGCCTTACGCCGCAAGCGATCGCGGAGCGCCTTCACCGCGGCGTAAGCTCCGCGTCGAAAGATAACCGGGCCGGAAAATACTTCTGGGACCCGGTCCAGCTCGCTCTACGCCGGTTTCACCGCGTACATGTCGAGCTGCCAGCCCGCAGCGGTGAGCGGGAGCTTGGCGATCGTGTTGCGCACCGCGATCTGGTAGATCGGCTGGAACAGGATGAAGTGGTTGGCTTGGTCGACGACCCGCTTCTGCCATTCGACCCACAGGTCGGCCTGCTTCTTCGGATCGGTCTCCTCGTTCGCCTCGTTGGTGAGTTTGATGATGTCCTCCGGTGGCGTCCAGTGAACGCGCTTGGCAACGCGCTGCACAACGGCATCCGCCCAAAGCCCGTTATCGACCGCCGGGGGGTTCCAGAAGGTCAGCACGCCGCCCGGCGCCTTGCCGGTCGTATACATGGTGCGCAGATTGACTTGGTCCTTCGGGCTGAGGTTGGCCTTGATGCCAACGCGGGCGAGATCCGACTGGATCTTCTGGGCAAGCAGCTGGTAGGTGACGCCGGCCACCGCGGCATTGCCGTAGGCGATCTCGAATTCGAATCCCTCTGGGTAACCCGCCTTGGCCAAGAGCTCCTTTGCATGCTTCAAGTCCTCGCGAAAGCCGATCTGCCGTGCGATTGCCTCGGTCGACCCGCTGACGCCAATGGGCAGGAAATGTGCCGGCCGCAATGCGGCACCGCCGAGCAGCGAGTTCTTGATACCGTCATAGTCGATGGCATAGCCGATCGCCTGTCGCGCTTCCTTGACGCCCAGCGCCTTGTTGAACTCCGGCTCCTGGGTCAGCGCCATGTAGACGAAGTCAAGGCTGGTGAGCGAATCAACGCGGACGTCCTTGTCGCCTTTCAAGGTCGCGATCTGTTCGGGAATCAAGTTGAAGGCCACGTCGGCATCGCCACGGCGCACCGCCAGAAGCTGGGCCGCACTGTCGCTCATGTGGCGGACTACGACGCGTTCGAAGGGCACGGCACCGCGCCAGAAGTACTGGTTGCGCAGCAGCTGAATCTGCGCGTTGCGCTCCCACTGCGTGATGACATAGGCGCCGGTCCCCGCCGAATTGCCGTTGAGCCAGGTAGTCGCTTTGTCCTCGTCCTTGGCCTTGGGGCCGGCGGTGCCGCCATGCTGTTCGACCAGCGCGCGATCCATGACAACGAATTCGGGTGCGGCGATGATGCTAAGCAGCGGTTCGGCCGGCTTGTTGAGAACAATATCGACCGTCTGCTTGTCGACGATCTCCACGCGGTCGATATGCTGAACGTATTGCGCGGGCTGATCCTTCAGGTTAATGACCCGGTCGAAGGACCACTTGACGTCCTCGATGGTCATCGGCTTGCCGCTCGCAAACTTGACGCCGTCACGAATAACGAAACGCCAGCCCTTGCCGTCGGGGGTACGCCCCCAACGGGTGGCGAGCGCCGGCTTAAGATTGATGTAGTCGCCGGGCGTCATAGTGACGAGCGTGTCGTAGGCCGCCTCGACCGACATGGGCGAAGTATATTGTGCGAGGCGCCCAGGATCGAGCGTGATCGTGTCGCTGATATCGATGGCGATCACCAGTGTGTCCTTGTGGGCCTGGGCCAGTACTTGCGCCGGCAAGCCGGACGCGACCATCGCACCGCCTGCGCCGATGAGCTTCAATACGTCTCTCCGGTTCAGACGATGCCACTTATCGTGCGTCATTGGTCTTCCTCCTCATTGTGCATTGGCCGCCGTTGGCGACGGTCCGGACACCTCAGCGCGACTCTAAGCGTCAACTAGAGCGCTGTAAAGAGCCCGATCGCCGATCGCAGTGGGTACCCGTCATGCAACGCGGGGTGCGTGACCGCCACCTGAGCCTCCCGCCAGATCGCCTAGAATTTACCAGGGAAATGGCAAGCCACGTGGTGGCCTTCGCGGTGTGCCGCGAGCGATGGCGTTTGCGCGGCGCAGATCGGCTGGGCGATTGGGCATCGGGTCCGGAACCGGCAACCCGACGGAGGATCAACCGCGCTCGGTGGCTCGCCCATGAGACGCAAGTGCTGGCGCCGCCGCTCCATGGCTGCGTCCGGGATCGGCACCGCCGAGATGAGGTGGCGAGTGTAGGGATGGAGGGGTGCCGCGAACAACTCGTCGGCGCGCGCGACTTCCATCACCTTGCCGAGATACAGGACCACGATGCGATCGGAAATGTGTCGCACCACCGCCAGATCATGGGCGATGAACAGATAGGTGAGGCCGAAGCGTTCTTGCAGATCGACCAGCAGATTGATGATCTGCGCCTGAATGTTGACGTCGAGAGCAGAGATAGGCTCGTCAGCGATGATGAAATCGGGCCGGACCGCGAGTGCCCGCGCAATCGAGATCCGCTGCCGCTGACCGCCCGAGAATTCGTGTGGGTAGCGCGCGGCGGCCTTGGGGCTCAGTCCGACCACGTCGAGGATCTCCGCGATGCGGGCGCCCGTGTCCGCCGGTCCGTGGGTGAGGCCATGGAAGCGCATCGGTTCGCCCAGGATCTGGCCCACCGTCATGCGTGGGTTGAGGGAAGAATAGGGATCCTGGAATACCATCTGCATGCGGCGCCTCAGCGGGCGAATTGCCGCTGGCGATGCGTTGCTGATGTCCTGGCCGGCGAAGATGATCGAACCCGAGGTCGGCTCGTAGATGCGCACTATCACGCGCGCCAGTGTCGACTTGCCGCAGCCGGATTCACCGACTAATCCAACGGTCTCGCCTTGTGCCACGTCGAGATCTACACCGTCCACCGCGTGGACCACGCGATCGGGTACGAAGAAGCTTTGGCGTGGCAGGGGAAAATGCTTGGTCAATCCACGCACCTCGAGGAGCCGTTCGCCACGCGCCAGCACCGAGGCCTGGCTTTGCTCGAAGCGGCGCGTGCTAGCGCGGGCCGGCTCGACCAAGGTTGCTGCGTCTGGCCGGGTCAGGGTCCCGCCCGCTTGCGTCACCCAACAGCGGGCCTTGCGGCCCGGAGCGACTTCTTCCAGCGGCGGGGGCTGCGCGCATTTCTCGATCCGGAACGGACAGCGCTCGGCAAACCGGCAGCCTTGCGGGTGGTTGAGCGGGTCCGGTGGCGCGCCTTCGATGGTAGTTAGCCGTTTGTTGCCCTGCGCCCGACGGTCGAGCCGCGGCACCGCGTTGATGAGCGCCCAAGTATACGGATGCCTGGGGTCGGCGAGGAGTTCCTCGGTCGGCCCTTCCTCCACGACCTCCCCCGCGTACATCACCATGACGCGAGCGCATACCCGAGCGATGACACCCAGATCGTGGCTGATCAAGACAACCGCGGTGCTGAAATCCTGATTGAGTTCGCGCAGAAGCTCGAGGATTTGTGCCTGGATGGTCACGTCGAGCGCGGTGGTCGGCTCGTCGGCGATAAGCAGCGCGGGCTCATTGCTCATGCCCATGGCGATCACGACACGCTGCCGCATGCCACCCGAAAACTGGTGGGGATAGCTGCGAATCGCGCGCTCCGGCGCGGTGATCCCCATGCGACCCAGCAGGTTGACGGAGCGTGCCGTTGCCTCGTCCACGTCATAGCGTCCATGAACGACCATGGTCTCGACGAGCTGGCGCGCGATTCGCAACACCGGATTGAGCGAAGTCATGGGATTCTGAAACACCATTGCGACGCCGCCACCGCGGAACGCGCGCAGCTCCTCAGGGGTCATGCCAAGGACGTCGCGGCCCTGGAAGCGGATCTCGCCCGCGACGATGCGGCAGGGCTCCTCGAGCAGGCGCATGACGGAGAGCGCAGCCACGGTCTTGCCCGAGCCCGACTCGCCGACAATGCCCAGCGTCTCGCCGCCGCCCACCGAAAAACTCACGCCGTCGACAGCGCGGACGACACCCTCATCGGTGAAGAACTGCGTCTTGAGGCCGCGCACCCGGAGCACGGGGTTGCCGCTACCGGCTGGCATCTCGGGTTTCGGCGCGATGACGCTCAATTTCAGCGGCGCCTTGACTTGGGATCGAGCCAGTCGCGAATGCCGTCGCCCAGAAAATTGAAGCCGAGGACGACGGTGAGAATGGCGAGACCGGGGAAGGATGCCACCCACCATTGCTCGACCAACTCGCGACCCTCGGCGACCATGGAGCCCCATTCGGGTGTCGGCGGAACCACGCCGAGGCCGAGGAACGACAGGCCGGCGAAGGTCAGGATGGCGTTGCCCACGTCAAGGGTCACCAGGACGATGAGCGGCCCGACCGCGTTGGGGAGGATATGGCGCATCAGGGTGCGCGAAGGGTTCAATCCCACGACGAGCGCGGCTTCGACGTATTCCTGGGACCGTTGAACGATGACCAGGCTGCGGGCAAGGCGCGAGAATTTCGGCCACCACACCACCAGCATGGCGATGATTGTGTTAATTGTTCCGATACCAAGCGCCGCGGCGATCGCGAGCGCCAGGATAACCGGCGGAAAGCACAACACCAGGTCCGTCACGCGCATGATCAGCTCTTCGACCTTGCCACGCGCGAATCCGGCGATGCCTCCGATCAGAGTACCGAATACGGCGCCGGCGATGGCAACGATGACACCGGTGACGAGCGAGATGCGCGAGCCATAGAGAAGCCGCGTTAGAACGTCGCGACCCAGGGCATCGGTGCCGAGCCAGTGCTCGAATGACGGTGGCTTGAGGCGATTGACGACGTCGACGGTATCCGGAAGGTAGGGCGAGATCAGCGGCGCGGTTAGCGCGATCAGCAGCCAGATCAGTATGATGCCGGCACCCAGGCTGGCCAGGCCATAGCGGCGCATCCAGCGCCGTGTCTTCGACGGCGGCAGGATCGTCGTCCGCTCGAGCGCGGTATCGAGGCCTGTCATCGCAGCACCCGTGGATCGAGCAGCGCGTAGCTGATGTCGATGAGCAGATTGATCAGCAAGTAGGTTACCGCGACCACGATGGTGATCCCCATGATCGCGGGAAAATCGAGCGCAGCGGCGCTGCGAAAAGTATAGAGGCCGAGGCCGGGCCATGAGAAGACGGTCTCGGTCATTACCGCGCCGGTCAGCAGATTGGCGTAGGCGAGGCCACCCAGCGTCACCACCGGGATGAGCGCGTTTGGCAGCACATGGGAGATCACTACGGCGCGCTCCTTCAATCCCTTGGCGCGCGCCATCCGCACGTAGTCCTGCTGCAGGCTTTCGAGCATGCTGGCGCGTGTTGTTCGCGTAATGAGGCCGAGGGTCGTGGCCGCGAGCACGACGGAGGGAAGAATCAGATGGTCGAACGCGTCGCGAAAGCCATGCCAATCGCCGGCAAGGAGCGTATCGACCAGGAAGAACCCGGTAACCGTCGGGGGCGGCAGCGCGATGGGATCGAGCCGGCCGGGGCCCGGGGCGATCTGGAGTCCCCCATAGAATACGGCCAGCATGACGAAAGCGAGCCAGAAGGTGGGCGACGAGACGCCGATCAATGAAAGAAACCGTGCCGTGTGATCTATCCAGCTGTCGCGCCTGACGGCGGCCAGAATGCCGAGCGGAATGCCCACGACGATGGAGAGAATGAATCCCCCGGTCGCGAGCTCGATGGTGGCGGGAGCGTAGGCGGCAATGTCATCGAGCACCGGACGTTGCGTGGCGATAGAAATGCCAAGATCGCCGTGCATCAGGCCTTTGAGAAAGATGAAATAACGCTCCCAGAGCGGCAAATCGAGGCCCCATTTGGCGCGGAACTGCGCGAGGTATTCCTTGTTGGAGGCGGCGACGTCGCCGAGCTGGGCAAGCACCGGATCGCCAGGAACCGTGTTGGCGATAAGGAAGATGACCAGGGTTGCAAGCAGCGCCATGACGATCGCCAGGCCGAGCCTCGATACGACATAGCGGAACATGGGCTAGCTCCGGGCGCGCGGCACACCGTGACCGCCAAGCGCCGAATCGCCCGGCAGAAGGACATGTTTGGAACGAAACGACACCTTAGCCGGCCGATAAGTTGTTTAGCAAAGCCTGCCAACGCACGCCAAGTTCTCGTCCTACGCAGCAACCTGTGCCGACGGCCCAGGCGGCAGCCATTTCATCAAATGCTCGCCCGCCACCACAAGCTCGCCACGCTGATTGCGCACTTCTACCTTGGAGCGGCTGCGACTCTTGACCGGGTCAATATCCTGAACGGTGTAGCGCGCACTGAGCGTGTCGCCAATGAATACGGGCTTCAGGAAGCGGATGTGATCGAAGCCCATCGAAACCGAGATGCCCGGACTGCCCCGCTCGACCGCCCGTTTGCTGATCATCGCCGAGACTGTGGACAGCAGCGCCATCGACAAGATTCCATGGGCCACACGTCGGCCAAAGATGGTATGGCTCGCGCGTTCCTCGTCAACGTGGATCGGGTCGAAGTCTCCGCTGATGGCGCAAAACATGGCGAGATCCGCTTCCGTCAGAGTCTTGGCGAATTCCGCCGTTTCACCTATTTTTACATAAGAAGTTGGGTTCATACACGGGCCTTCACCGCGGAGCCGGAGTTCTCATCTTTCGCCTATCGCCAACAACTTCCCCGCGTCGTCTCGCCGGTGCAGGAGTCTGGCGAGGCGGACGCAGGACGTCCTGGGGCGGCTGCGCGTCGACCTTGCAGCGGCTGACGCCCGGGTGGCGCAACCGGTGGGCTCGCCCATCGACACCGTGCCGTGCCTCACTCATCGCTGTCCCCGCTCGCTGCGAACCGTCTTGGAGTTTCCTCGGCTTGGCTATCCGCACCTTAGATCATTACGCCGCCGCCGTTGGGCAGCAGGGTCTGTCCCGTGAACGGCGCGGCGTCATCGGATACGAGGAAGACGACGCTGGGTGCGATCTCCTCCGCGGTCAGCAAGCGTCCGATCGCGATCGAGCGTTCCTTGGCTGCAATCCACTCCGGGTCATGCATATACTCGCGCAGCATGTCGGTGAGAATCGGACCAGGGGCAATCGCATTGACCCGGATCCCGTAGCCTGCCACTTCAAGTGCGAGCGACTTGGTCAGTGCTACGACGCCCGCCTTCGCCGCAGCGTAGTGCGAAAGCCGGAGGCCGCCCTTGTAAGCGATCTGCGAAGCAACATTGACGATGGCACCGCGCTTGCGCTCGATCATCCCCGGAGGACGCTTCTGCAGCAAAGGAAAACACTCCGCAAATCGGTCGCCAGCGTCTCATCCCATTCCTGCGCGCTTGTCGCGATCAGGAGTTTCTCGATCATCTTCCCGGCATTGTTCACGAGGATGTCGATCGTGCCGAAGTCGTGCAGCACCGCGGCGACCATTCGCTGAACCGCCGACTCATCGCTGACATCGGCCTCGTACGGCTCGGCGCGGCAGCCGAGCGCACGGATCTCGGCAGCCACCGCGTCCGGCTTGGTATCGAACGGCGGGTAGACGATCGCCAGGTCTGCGCCCTCGCGTGCCAGCGCCAGGGCGATGCTGCGGCCCAAACCGCGACCACCGCCGGTAACGATCGCCAACCTTCCCGCGAGCTTCTTCACCGGTACACGAGCGTCGCCTGCCGCTTTTCGAGGATTGCCGGTACGCCCTCGCCATCGGCGAGGGCGAGCGTGCGTTCGTTGACATCAGCCGTGGACGCTTTGCCGCACATGACGGTCTTGCTTCAGGCGTCTTCGGCGAACTCGCGCAGTATCTGCCGCGCTATGATCATGCGGTGGATCTGCGACGTTCCGTCGTAGATCTGACAGATTTTTGCATCGCGCATCAGCCGCTCCACCGGGTACCCCTTCGTGTAGCCGTAACCGCCGAAGACCTGAACGGCATTGGTCGTATGACGCATCGCATTGTCGGCGCAATAGTACTTCGCCATCGATGCTTCCTTGGTGAAAGGCTTTGCCGCGTCGCGTAACGCAGCGGCGTGGTAAAGAAGGAAGCGGCCGGCATCGATCTCGGTCGCCATTTCGGCGAGCATGAAACCGACGCCCTGGAAATCGCCGATACGCTGGCCGAATTGCCGGCGTGAGGCCGCATAGGCGGCCGCGTGCTCGTAAGCGGCCTGCGAGAGGCCGAGCGCGAGCGCCGCGATGTCGAGCCGCGTGCCGTCGAGCCCCGTCATCATGATCTTGAAGCCCTGGCCGAGCGCGCCGAGCATGTTCGAAGCAGGGATTCGGCAGTTGTCGAAATACACCGCGCTGACCGGGACGCCGCGCTGGCCCATCATCGGCTCCTTGGGTCCGACCTGGAGCCCCGGGTTCCCGCGCTCGACGATGAAGCAGGTCTGTCCTCGGCTTCCAAGCGATGCGTCGGTCGAAGTCAGCACGATCATCATGTTGCAGGCCGGCGCCAGTGTGATGAAGATCTTCTGTCCGTTGATGACGTAGTGGTCGCCATCGCGGATTGCCGCCGTTGCCAGCGACGCGACGTCGGAACCCGCGCCGGGCTCGGTGATCGCAAACCCGCCGATCTCCGTCCCAGCCGTAAGCGGCCCCAGCCAACGTTGCTTCAGCGCGTCGCTGCCGAATCGATGCATGAGGCCGACGTGAAGGCGGATCGCGCCGAGCACGTTGCAAACGGCTGCGCTGACGCGTGCAAATTCCTGCGCCGCCATCGTCGCGGCGATCGTCCCGGAATTGATCCCACCCGCACTCTCCGGCAACTCCATGCCGAGAAAACCGAGCTCACCGGCGGCGCGGACGATATCGGGGAAGAACTCGTCCGCTTCTTCGATCTGTTTCGCCCGCGGTGCGATCACCCCGGTGGCGAAGCGCCTCGCCAGGTCGCGGATATTCTGTTGTTCCTCTGTCGGTTGGAAATCCGTGGTCGTACTCCTTATGGGCCGATATAGCCGCCGACCGCGCGCGGTACCGCAAGAGAGATCCAGGGAACGTACGCCAGGATCAGAATCATCGCGAACATCGCGATGATGAACGGCGTCATCGGCCGGAACAGCCGGCGCATCTCGACTCTCGCGATCGCCGATACGACGAAGCATGCCGTTCCGATCGGCGGCGTAACGAGCGAGATCCCGAAGATCGCGAGCGAGAAGATCGCGAAATGAAGAGGGCTCATCCCGGCCTTTGCTGCAATGGGCATGAACAGCGGCATCAGGATCACCAGTGCGGGTATCCCGTCCATGAGTGCGCCGAGGATCCAGAATAGCACCATCACGATCGTGACGAAGATCAGGTACTGCGTGACGTATCCGCCGGCCCAGGCGACGAGTGCGTCCGATGCCTGGTTGTAGGCGAAGATGTAGGCGATCGCGGAGGCGATCCCGACCAGCCCGACGACGATCCCGGTGAGGCGTGCCGTCGCGAGGAGCAGTCCCGGGAGGGCCGTCACGGCGATTGACCGGTAGACCACGACCGTGAGCAGCAGCGTGTAGAGCACCGTGACTGCGGCCGCCTCGGTCGCCGTGAAGACGCCCAAGAGGATCCCGCCAAGGATGATCACCGGTGCGAGCAGTGCGGGGATCGCGCCAACGAACGTCTTGAGCACATCGCGCAGATGAAGGCAATGCGCTCGTTGCTGGGCTCGGCTTTGGTCCTCGCCCGGACAAAGATGATGACTGCTTTGGCGACTCCGAGCAGCAGCGCGGGGAGGAGCGAAGCCAGAAACAGCTGTTTGATCGAAAGGTTCACGACGGTGCCCAGGACGATCATCGTGATCGACGGCGGTATGAGGATCCCCGTGCCTGCAGCTGCGGCGACGATCGAGGCCGCCCAGGCGCTGCGATACCCTGCATTCACCATCATCGGGATCATGACCGATCCGATCGCCGCCGCATCGGCGTTGACCGAGCCCGAGATCCCCGAGAAGAGCATCGTCGCGCCGACCACGGATATGCCGAGCCCGCCGGTGAGCCAGCCGACCAGCGCCACCGCGAACTTGACGAGCCTGAGAGACATCCCGCCTTTGTCGAGCAACACTCCGACGAAGATGAACAGCGGTATCGAAAGCAGCGTGAAGGCGCTCATCCCTCCATAGATGGAGCGCGCGAGTTCGGAGAGCGAAAGTCCGGAGCCGACAAAGGCTGTCGCGGCGCCGAGGCCCATCGCGACGAGGATCGGCGCACCGACGATGACCAGCACGAGAAAGACGGCGAGCATGACGATCGTCATCGAACGGCGACCTCTTCCGAATGATGGGCTGAGGCGAGCGACAATGGCGCGCGGATCAATTGCGGCAGATCGCGCAGGGTGTGGTAGAGACCGAGCGCCGCACCGGTCGGCAGGCACGCATAGACGACCCAGAGATAGATCCCCGACGCTGGGCCTGTCTGGATCATCTCACCCGAGGCGAACAGATACCCGGCGACCGCAAGCACCGCGAAGAACAGGAACGAAGTGATCCAGGAGACCCACGCCGTCGCGATACCTATGGCCTCGCTCAAGTGGGCAAAAAGTCGGACCTCGATATGCGCGTGGTCGCGTTGCGCGATCGCGATCCCGATGAGGGTGAGCCATGCGAACATGTAGGTGGCGACCTCGCTCGACCATGACAGCGGGTTCGACAGCACGTAGCGAAAGATGACCTGCAGCAGAACGTCGACAATGATCGCAGCCAAAAGACAGGTCGCGAGGACGTTCTCAACCTGACGAACGCCCGCGTCGATCCAGTCCCAGTTACTGCGTTGCCTCGACGATGTCATAGAGGCCGCCGAGATCTGCCTTGTTCTGGGCCCAGATAGGCTTCACTTTGCGCTGGAAAGCCGGGATATCGGCCTCGTTGATGAGCGTACCCATCGAAGTGGCGCGCGAGTAGTCGGCGTTCTCCGCTTCGAGCCATATCTTCCGCTCGTATTCGACGACCTCACGAGCGACGTCGCGGAAGACCTTCTGGATCCGCGCCGGCTGCGCGGAGAACCACTTCGCGCTGGCGAACAGCGGATCGATGCCGAAGAGGTGTTGCGTCTTCGTGAAGTACTTGGCGACCTCGATGTGCTTCATCGAGATGTAGTAGGGAACCGAGTTCTCGGCGGCGTCGACCACGCCTTGTTGCAGCGCGTTGTACACCTCGGCGAACTCGATCGGCGTCGACTGGGCGCCGAGGAGATTGAAGGTCGCGATCATGATCTTGTCGGGCTGCACGCGGATCTTCAGCTTCATCGCGGCGAACTCGTCCGGTGTCTTGAAAGCGCCCTTGGTGTTGTACACGTTGCGAATCCCGGAATCGTAGAAGCCGAGGGTGACGAAACCGTACGGTGCCGCAGCCTTCGCGTAAGCGTCGCCCAGCTTGCCGTCGAGCGCCGCGAAGAGCTTCTGGCGCGTCGTGTACAGATACGGGAGACTGAAGATGCCCAGCGCCTTGTCGTAGGTCGTCGGGAATCCCTGGCCGCTCTTCGCCAGCTCGAGCGTTCCATTGCGCACTTGCTCGTTCATCTGCGTATGGCCGCCCAGCACGCTATTGGGGAAGATCTTGATCTCGTACTCGCCCTTGGTCTCCTCACCGATGCGCTTGGCGAAGAAGACGTGGGCGGCGTATTCCGGGTTATCGGTGGGCGTGATGTCGCCGAGCCGGACCGTGATCGGCGCGGCGGCCTTGACGTACCGGATCGGCGTAAAAATCGACGCAGCCGTCGCACCAAGAGCCGCCAGCGACTGGCGACGCGTTACTTTCTTTCGCTTCGGCGTGGTGATTGTTGCCATGGGAATCCTCCAGTCTATCTTGAGCCGGATAACACTCTTGGTTGCAAACGACTCGATCGCTCGCGCGCCGGCTTGCGCGCGATCTCGAGATCCAGGCCCATCGGTTCAGGGTGGAAGATACGCTGATCCATCTCGCGCAAATCCGCCGCGAGCGGAGTGCGAAACTGCATCTGTGCGAATATGTCGCGCTCGATGTCGATCCCTGGTGCGACTTCGCACAGCTCCAGCCCCTCGGAGCGGCTACGGAATACGGCGCGCTCCGTAACGAACAACACTTCCTGTCCCTGCTCGCGTCCGTACGGTCCGCTATAGCTGATCTGTTCGATCGCGGATACGAATTTGGGAAATCGTCCTTCGCGCAGGATGCGCAGGCGGCCGCTTTCCGCGCGGACGTCGAGCCCGCCGCCGGTGAATGTACCGCTGAAAACGACCTTCTTTGCGTTCTGGCTTATGTTGATGAATCCGCCGATCCCGACGATCCTGTCGCCGAACCGGCTGACGTTTACGCTGCCGCTCTCGTCGGCCTCGGCGAAGGAAAGAAACGCGACGTCGAGGCCGCCGCCGTCGTAAAAGTCAAACTGGTAGGGCTGGTCGATCATTGCATCGAAGTTGAGCGCGGCGCCGGCTTCGAGACCGCCGACGGGCATGCCGCCGATCATCCCCTGTTCGTTGGTGAGCACGGCGATATCGACGCAACCTTCCTCGGCCGTGATCCGTGACAGTCCGGTCGAGATCCCGGCGCCGAGGTTGCAGACCGCGCCGGGAAACAGCTCGAACGCCGCACGGCGAACGATGAGCTTGCGTACATCGAAGGGAAGCGTCAGCTCGTCGGTTGGAATGCGCAACTCACCCGCGTAGCTCGGATTGTAGGCGGACGTGAAAGTCTGCATCTGGTCCGGGACGACGACGACCAAATCGACCAGAATGCCCGGGATCTTCACGCTCTTCGCGGGGAGGGTGCGCGCTTTGGCCAGCCGGCGCACCTGCACCGCGACAATTCCACCGGCGCGCTTTACCGCCTGGGCCATCGAGAGCATCTCGCCGAAAACGGCTTCTTGCTCCATCGTGACGTTGCCATTCTCGTCGGCGGTGGTCCCGCGCAGGAATGTGATGTCGACGTGATACGGTTTGTAAAAAAGCCACTCGCGTCCGGCGAGCGTAACGAGCTCTACCAAGTCTTCACGCGCCGATGGGCTTTGTCGTCCGCCGCCCAGTCGTGGGTCGACAAAAGTGTTCAAGCCGACGTGGGTGACGAGTCCGGGGCGCCCGGCGGCCATCTCGCGCATGAGCTGGGAGAGCGCGCCTTGCGGAAGCGAGTAAGCTTCGATGGCGTCCTCTCTGGCGAGCTTGGCGATCGGCGGTGAGTCGACGTAGGTTCCGGTAACCACGCGCCGCAGCATGCCGCGGTGCGCAAGGCGACTCGCACCGAACTCCGCGTCCTGCTTGCCCAGTCCGACGGGATGCAGCGCGGTGATTCCGCGCGGCGTGCCGACTTTGAGAAAGCGGCGTTCGACTGCGGCGAGGAGCGCATCGGGAACGGCGTGCCCGCCCCCCGAACCTCCGATCAGCAGGGTGTCGCCGTCGTGGACGAGGGCGGCAACCTCATCGGCCGTAACAATATCGATCGTGGTGTGCCCCTTTTCGCCTATCCTGTCGACTAAGACCCCAGGACAGCGATCAATATTCTAGAATCACGGTAGACGGCTCTGCTTGGGGGTTGCGACCTGGCAGCACCAACGAACGGGCTGAGAAGTATTTGCAAATACCCGCGCCCACGAGCGCCGCGAACATTATCCTACCCCAGTGCGAACGAGACTGCCAATGCAGAACCCACAGACAGGCGACGGCGTGAAGACAGCGATCCCCATAGCAGAGGCCGACGCGAGCGGCCCGCTGGCGATCGGTTCCACCGTAACGTTCAGCAAGACCGTCGGCGAGAGCGACGTGTACATGTTCGCGGGGATTACCGGCGACTTCAGCCCGAATCACTGCAACGAAGAGTACATGAGCAAGACGCGCTATGGGCGGCGGATAGCGCACGGGGTACTGCTTGTCGGCTATATGTCGACGTGTTCCACCAAGTTGGCCGCGATGCTCGGCGACAAGCCTATCGTGTCGTACGGCTACGATCGTGTGCGCTTCGTCAAGCCGGTTTTCATCGGCGACACCATCACCGTCACCTACAAGGTTACCGAGAGAGACGACGCGAAAGGGGAGATCCGCGCCCACGTTGCGGTCACCAATCAACGCGGCGAAGTCGCCGCGGTCGCAACCCACATTCTCAAGCTCGTCTAGCGCGATGGAAGCGCTGCAACTCCTTTCCGGGGTCAAGATTCTCAGCCTCACCCAGTTCTTGCTCGGTCCCGTCGCGGTGCAATACCTGGCGGACATGGGCGCCGAAGTGATCAAGATCGAGACGCCCGGTAGCGGAGCGTGGGAACGCAGTTGGTCGGGCGGTCAGACGTTCCCGGGCGGGGTGAGCGCCTTCATGCTGCTCTCGCATCGGAACGTGCGCAGCGTGACGCTCAATCTCAAGGACAGCCAAGCGCAACAAATCGCGCTGCGCATGGCCGAACGATGCGATGTGCTCGTCGAAAACTTTCGGCCGGGGGTCCTCGAGCGCTTTGGCCTCGGCTATGAGTCGGTCCGGGAGCGCAATCCGAGGGTGGTCTATGCGTCAGCCTCCGGTTATGGGTCGGACAGCCCCTATCGCGATCTTCCCGGACAAGATCTGTTGCTTCAGGCGATCTCCGGGCTCGCATCGATCACCGGCCGCGCGAGCGAGGCCCCGATTGCCACCGGCGCGGCGGTCGTCGATCAGCACGCCGCAGCCTTACTGGCGATGGGGATCCTCGGTGCGCTGTTCCATCGTGAGCGTACCGGAAAAGGGCAGCGTGTCGAGGTAACGATGCTCCAGGCGGCGTTCGATCTCCAACTCGAGCCGATGACGTACTACCTCAACGGCGGCAAGGTAGAGTTGCCCCGCGAGCGTATCGGGTCGACGTTTCACGAGGCACCCTATGGGCTCTACCAGACGAAAGACGGGTATTTGGCGATTTCGATGTCGCCGGTCCGCAAAGTCAGCGAGGCGCTCGGCGATCCCCCGGAGCTTGCGCCCTACGCTGACCCGAAGGTGGCGTTCGAAAAGCGCGACGAGATCCTTCGCGCGCTGAATCCTTTCCTACGGCGGAAGACCACTTCCGAATGGGTCCCGCATTTGCGCGCACATGGAATCTGGTGCATGCCGGTCAATGACTATCCGAAGGTCGTCGAAGATCCGGTCGTGCAACATGTCGATCCGATTCTCGAGGTCGACCACCCGCGTGCGGGCCGCGTCAAGCTGCTCAAGCATCCGGTTCGGTACGGTTCGGGAGCGCCGGTGGTGGAGCGGCTTGGGCCGGAGCCCGGCGAGCACACTGAAGAAGTGTTGCGCGAGCTTGGCCTCGGTGATGAAGAGATCGCACGTTTGCGCGAGTCGGGATCGATATAGCGTGGGCGGAGTGGTTTTGCGGCATACGGAAAAGCGAAGCCTACGTGCCACGACCTGCAAGAACGTTCATTGCCAGGAGCTCGCCGTGACTACCCAGCCAAGCGATTCAGCACGAGGGTTGATGGCGTTCTGGGCCAACATCGCCGCAGAGCACCAGCCTGCCTACCAACGTTGGCACAACGCCGAGCACATCCCTGAGCGCGTCAGCATCCCGGGCTTTGTCCGCGGCTTGCGCTACCGATCCGTGCAAGACGAGACGCGATTTCTGATGTACTACGAAACGGAGGGGCCCGAGGTACTGACGAGCGAGGCGTATCTCAGCGCGCTGAACAGGCCCACCGAGCGTACCCGCAGCGCGTTGAAGTGGTTCCGCAACCCCATGCGAAACGTTTACGCGCTGTCCGCCACATGGGGGCATCGCCCGCGGTCCGCGGCACCGATCGTCGCGGCCGCACGATTTGCCGAACGCACCGTCTGGACCGACCGGGCGGAACCATCAGTGCCTCTCGAGATACCGCTGGCGCTCGACGGCTGCGCCGCGCGGCGATTTCGAGTGTACAGGCTCGACCCGGCCGGATCCGGGATCCGCACCAGCGAAGCCTCGCTGCACGGCGCGCGCAGCGGATTGAGCGGAGGACTTCTCCTGCTCGAGAGCGATGACCTGAAGCTCCTTGACTCATCCACGGCGTGGGCATCGCTGGACGCTGCCGTGCGGAACTGGGCCGAGGAGGAAGGTTTGGCGGGCGTGGAAGCGCTCGAAGTCAGCTCGCTGGAGTTCGCACTCGAGAGCGAGCGATATCAAGAGGACAGACGGCCGAGCGGATCATAGAGCGTATGGTGCGCGCAACATCCTGCCGCAGGTCTCGGGTGGAACCGAGGCGCCTTCATACCGTTACCACCAATTCCGAGTAGCGTCGCAACGCCGCGTCTGCGGTAAGAAAATGAAGCGGCTCGTGAATCGCCTGTACCACAAGCAAGCGATCGAAAGGGTCGCGATGATGCTGCGGCATGTCACGGCCCGCGCGGCATGCCGCGCTGACACCGGCAATTCCGCAAACCCGCTGGCGCTAATGCCTGCGACGAGGTCGTCCGGGATCCGCGTTCAGCTTGCCGACTGCCACTTTCACAGCAGCTTCCCAGATGGACGCGGCGCTGACGAAAACACCTTCGGCGCTGGCAATCTCGCCTCTCGCCTTTGCGGAGAGTTTCCGCGAGTCAGCCAAGTACCAAAGGTAAACCTGGGTATCGAGCAGCAGCCTCACGTCCGGCCCTCGAACGCATCGAGGAGATCGGCGGGAAGAGGCGCATCGAAATCGGCGGCGATCGTGATCCTACCCTTCAGGAACCCCGGTTTGCGCGCGTGGCTTGGTCCAATCGGCACAAGCTTCGCGACCGGCCTGCCCGCCTTGGCGATTACGACCTCAGCGCCACCAGAGACCTCGTCGACCAGGCGAGACAGGTTCGTTTTCGCCTCGTGAATGTTGACCTTTTTCATGGCGCCCTTATCGATTGTATGACTAAGCTAAGTCTAGTCCATCTATGGAGCCATTGCGAGGGCAACTCGCCGCTGCAATGGTGGATCGTGAGCAAGAGCCCCACAGGAGTCGCACAGACTGGCTAACTGCTTTGCCCTCCCTGCAAGATCCTGGCGTGGTCGGCTAGATCGATAACGTTCCCATGTCGTGCGCTTGCCGCGAGTGCTTCGAGCATGAGCATCGTGTCGACCGACTCCTCCGGCGTAGAACCTGTCCAACGTTCCCAGCCGTACGCGACAAGATCGTAGAACGCCTCCGCTTCGGCGAGGAAGCCGTTGATCGCGCTCGTTTGGATGGTTTCCTGCTGGGCGTCCCAGCCACTCCCACGCCGCACTTCCAGGACCGGGGGAAAAGCGGCAGATGTGTCGTTGAAGTAGCTCGTTGTAATCGACCCGCTCTCACCGATAATGATGGCGTGCCGATGTCGAGCAGTAGCAAAACTGCAAGCAATCTGCGCTAGCACCCCGTTCGAGAACTCGATTGATCCGACCAGAGTACGGTCCACCCCACTTTCTCCCCACCGCGCGATCGCGTGTACGCGTGCAGGCCGCTCGCCGGCAATGAGCCGCACCAAGCTTGCCGGATAGCTTCCCGCGTCCATCAAGGCACCGCCCCCGAGGTCCGGGTCCAGGCGAATATTCGCTGCGTCGCCCAGCGCAAAACCAAAGGACGCTTGAATGAGCTGGATCCGTCCGATCTCACCGCGGGCAAGGAGTTCTCGCAATTTCAGCGTCTGCGGCTGTGCACGATACGGATAACCCTCAACCAGGTAGACGTTGTGTCGTCGCGCCGCCGCAAACATCGCTTCCGCGTCGCCAGCCGAAGTTGTCAATGGCTTTTCACATAAGACGTGCTTTCCCGCCTCGACCGCCCGGATCGACCACTTCGCATGAAGATTATTCGGCAATGGAATGTAGATCGCGTGAATTGCGGAGTCGGCTAGAAGCGAATCGTACGTCGCGTGGACCTGCGGAATTCGACAATCGCGCGCGAACGTTTGCGCCCTCTCGGCATCCCGGCTCGCGACGGCTCGGACCTGCACCTTTGCCGACGGTCGCACTGCTTCAACGAATAATCGGGCGATTTTCGCCGCACCAAAGATTCCGATCTGGAGCGGACCACTTAACGAGTTGATCATTGGCGTGCCTCCTGAGCCGTAACTGCTACGACACCCGTGTACCAAATCAAGCGTCGCCAATAGTTAATATTACCTTCATACCTTCATCGGCAATATCACCATCTGCATGTCCTCGTATTCGGCATTCAGGCCCCCGAAACGATCCCTTCATTCGCCCACTGCCGCAATGCCCGTGCCAAAGGTGCGTCTTTCCTCCGAGTTTGGCGCGGGACCCGAGCATATCTACTGGCGGTCCCGGTAATTTATCCATCGTTGCGGGTCGTTTTGATTTCGACCGCGCGCTCTGCACCACTGGCGAGTAGCCCACCGGTAGCCCTTAACAGCTTAGGCCGCGTGGTCGGCTCAAGTCCATTGGGCGCTCCATCTCCAGTCCCGAATCTCCGGCAGGTCTTGGCCGTACTTGTCGATGTACTCCTTGTGCCCGATCAGCTTGTCCTTGAGCTGCTGCTTCAAGTAGATGCCCTCGTCGCCGGTCTGCGGCAGGCGGTCGATGGTGTCCATCGCGAGGTGGAAGCGGTCCAGCTCGTTCAGTACCGTCATGTCGAAGGGTGTGGTGATTGTGCCCTCTTCCTTGTAGCCGCGGACATGGATGTTGTCATGATTCGTGCGGCGGTAGGTCAGCCGGTGGATTAACCATGGGTAGCCATGGAAGGCGAAAATGACCGGCTTGTCCTTGGTGAAGAGTTCGTCGAAATCCATGTCGCTTAAGCCGTGCGGATGCTCGGTTCGCGGCTGCAGCTTCATGAGGTCGACGACGTTGACCACCCGGATTTTCAGGTCAGGCAGGTGTTCGCGCATGATGGAGACGGCGGCGAGGGTCTCCAACGTAGGCACGTCGCCGCAGCAGGCCATGACCACATCGGGCGCAACGGCCTGGTCGTTGCTGGCCCACTGCCAGATGCCGATGCCCTCGGTACAGTGCTGGACTGCGGCGTCCATCGTCAGCCACTGCGGCGCCGGGTGTTTGCCCGCGATCACGACGTTGACATAATGGCGGCTGCGCAGGCAGTGGTCCATCACCGACAGCAGGCAGTTTGCATCCGGCGGAAGGTAAACCCGCACGATCTCGGCCTTCTTGTTCACGACATGATCGATGAAACCGGGGTCCTGGTGCGTGAAACCGTTGTGATCCTGGCGCCAGACATGCGAGGCCAGGAGGTAGTTCAGCGAGGCGATCTTCCGTCGCCACGGTAGGCGCGACGTGACCTTCAGCCATTTGGCGTGCTGGTTGAACATCGAATCGACGATGTGGATGAACGCCTCGTAGCAGTTGAAGAGTCCATGCCGCCCGGTGAGGAGGTAACCCTCGAGCCAGCCCTCGCATTGGTGCTCGCTCAACATTTCCATCACGCGCCCGGTGGGCGCGAGAAATTCGTCGTTCGGCACGGTCGCGGCGTCCCATTGGCGATTGGTCGTTTCAAAGACGGCTTCCAGGCCGTTGGACATTGTCTCGTCAGGGCCAAAAACCCTGAAATTGCGCTGCTCACTGTTCAGCTTCGCCACATCGCGCAGAAAGCGACCGAGCACATGCGTGTCGCCGCTGTCGGCCGCGCCCGGCGAGGGCACAGCGACCGCGTAGTCGCGGAAATCCGGCATCCGCAGGTCGCGAAGTAGAATGCCGCCGTTGGCGTGAGGATTCGCGCCCATGCGCTGTTCCCCCGTGGGCGCCAGCTCCGCCAATTCCGGTTTCAGGCGGCCCCGCTCATCAAAGAGCTCCTCCGGGCGATAGCTTTTCATCCAGGCTTCGAGCTGTTGGAGATGATCGGGATGCGCGGGATCCACCGAAAGCGGCACCTGGTGCGAGCGAAAGGTGCCTTCAATCTGAAGCCGATCGACCCACTTCGGTCCCGTCCAACCCTTGGGTGAATTGAGGACGATCATCGGCCAGCGCGGCCGCGTGAGGTTGCCGTGCATGCGGGCGTCCTGCTGGATTTTCCTGATTCTCTGCACCGCCGTGTCGAGCGTCGTGGCCATGGCCTCATGCATCGGGCCGGGATCGTGACCTTCGACGAAGTAGGGCGTCCACCCGCAGCCGCGGAGAAACTGCTCCAATTCCTCGCGGGTAATCCGGGCGAGGACGGTCGGGTTGGAAATCTTGTAGCCGTTGAGATGCAGGATCGGTAGCACCGCGCCGTCGGTGACCGGATCGAGGAACTTGTTCGAATGCCACGCCGTAGCGAGTGGGCCGGCCTCCGCCTCGCCATCGCCGACGACACAGGCGACGATGAGATCAGGATTGTCGAACACCGCCCCGAATGAATGGCTAAGCGAATAGCCCAGCTCCCCGCCCTCGTGGATCGACCCGGGGCACTCCGGCGATGCATGGCTGGGAATGCCTCCGGGAAACGAAAATTGAGTGAAGAGCTTCCGCAGCCCAGCCTCGTCCTGGCTGATGTCCGGATAAATTTCGCTGTACGTGCCCTCGAGATACGTGTTGCCCACGACGGCCGGGCCGCCGTGCCCGGGGCCAGAGACGTAAATCATGTCGAGGTCATATTTCTTGATGACCCGGTTCAGGTGCACGTAGATGAAGTTCTGCCCCGGGGTCGTGCCCCAGTGCCCCAGCAACATGGGCTTCACATCGGAGAACGCCAGTGGCCGCTTCAGCAGCGGATTGTCGTAGAGATAAATCTGGCCGACCGACAGATAGTTTGCGGCGCGCCAATAGGCATCCATCTTGTCGAGCAGTTCCGCGGCGAGCGTGTTCGCTGTCATGATTCAATTCTCGACGTAGGGATCGAGGCCGGCGCTAGCTGCACGCTGCGCCGCGCCAAAGACGTCTCAGCCCCGGTGAGCGCAGGAGAGCGCAGCGCCATCGTTCAACCGCTCGCTGCGCGCAAATCTCGACCTCCGCCAGGTAGGCGCGCAGCGCGTGTAGGCATATTCATGCTCGTATCGAATCACCGCTGCCACAGGATTCGAGCCGCTTCAAGTGGAATCGCCGCGCCGGGCCAGTGCGGTATCACTCGCGCCGTATAGTCCGCGGGCGGGCGCGCGGCAGGCACAGTCGCCCTGTAAACGTAGCCGCCGGACGCGCTGTCCAGTTGGCGAATGCGCTTCATCTCCTGGCGCACCGCGCCTAGATGTTCCACGCTTGGCGTTGGAAGATTATCTCGAAAGACCTCGCTGACGACCAAAGGTCCGGGTGCCGTGTTCCTTAACGTCTGCCGGAGTTACCCAGTCGGCCTTCTTGGTAACGCTACTTTATCTGCTCGAGCACCCAACCGGGGATATCGCCGAGATTGGGCGGAACGGTCAACCAATGGTCGGGCTGCTTCGCAAGCGCGCGCCCCGCATCAAATGCTGCACGCATCTGCTTCGGATCAAAGGCGAGCGGGTCTTTACCGATGTTTACATTGTCGGGAATCGCAACCATTTTGAAGTTGTAGCCTAGAAACTTGGCTCCGAAATAGGATCGCGTCATTGCCGTCAGCATAGACTGGTCCATCATCACGCTGATGGTCGTGGCAGCCACGGGACCGATGGCCCTGCGCAAGGCCTCCGGTGGGCTGTGAAGCCTGCCGTTGTCAACCAGGTATACGTTACCTGGTCCATATAGTGGAGGCGGGGGGCGCTCGGTTCCACCCAACCCTGCGATGACAACATTCGAACGGGCGGCACCATCGACGAACAGATGACCATCGATTTCCACCGGTGGAAAGACGATGGGGAACGATGCAGAGGCGAGCAGCACCTCACGATAAAGCGCGAGGTCTCCGTCTTTCGCGATCTGCGACATATTCCAGACCCAGGTCTGGCCGTAATCGATGTTGGTCGTGCCAACGACCACGATCCGGTTGTCGTTGTACGCGGCAGCCACGCGTTCTAAGGTCTCCGCGGTAATGTGTTTAGCGATGAGTGCTCGCAGCGGCGCGGTGTCTGACAGCGAATCAGCACCGAACGCGAGGCTAAAGATCCCTCTTTCATCATAGACGTCTTTCTTGGTGATTTGCGTGTACATCTCTTCGAGCTGCGCATCGTCGGCCGGGGTGCCGAGCAGAGCGTGTGTCGCCAGTAAAGCTCCGGTGCTCACGCCGCCGACGATATCGAACTCGGGTCGTTGACCGCTTTCGCGCCAACCAATCAAGAAGCCGGCACCGAAGGCGCCGTTCTGGCCACCACCCGAGAGGGACAGAATATTGAGCGCACGCCCATGCTTGCGCTCCAGCTGACGGATAGGATTCGCGTCTCCCGCCGCAACCGCGGCATAGAGGGGCGAAAGCCGGTCTGGATTCAGCGGAGCGTGCCCATTCGGCAGAATGGCATATGACGGAGCCTTTTGTGAAAGGACCCGTTCCGGAGCTGATGCACATCCCGCGAGCAGCAGCGCTGCCACAACACCTACGAAAACAATAAGCTTTCTGTGTCTCATACTCAGTTTCGTTCTGCTCATCAGGACGCTATCAACCGCTCCTCTGATTATGCTACGAATCTAGGCGAACCGAAACCCATTTGTACTGAAGCGGTGCCTGGCGCGATGGATGCACCAAGCCCGCTCGCCCGAATCTGCACGCTGATGAGCTCCCTCCCATGCAACAAAGACCGATCCGTAACGTGTGACGGCGTGGCGATTGAATCGCGTCGATCTTCAAGCAGCTCCTCGCGCGTGATTCTCTCGGCAAGTTTCAACACGAACTGTTGCGTGACGAAATAGACGCCGATACCAGTGACAATCTCGGCAACGGCGAACAAACCTTTCAAGAAGAGGCTAACCTCGAACGCAAGATGTATGTTCTTCTCTTCAAGGAATCGACTTTTCATGTCGACCCTCCTGTGGGAGGTGCAAGGCCCACGCTATCGAGTTGCCTTCCTGGGCAGGGTCGCTGCGTGATCGAGTCCGCGACGTATTCACTTTCGAGCACCTCTGCGTCGCGGAGTGTGTTATCCCCTGATCGTTGCCCTCCCATTTATGATGGCGTATCCTCCCTAGGGGGTGGGCTGTGGCCGCTTCAACACCTACAGGGCCGGCAGCCATCCAGTTGGCAAGACCGTTCGCGCTCGAATTCCTCGAGGCGAATTACCTGTCGACCGAGGATATTCGCGGCAAGAGCTGGTCCGAGTTGACGCTCGATTCTCCTCCGCTCGACCTCGTCATCACGGTCTGCGACAACGCCGCGGGCGAGTTCTTTCCAGTGTGGCTGGGGCAGCCGGTCACTGCGCACTGGGGGGTGCAGGATCTGGCGGTGGTCGAAGGCAGGGACGGGGCGAAGCGCAAGGCATTCTCCGACGCGTGCGATCTACACGCGACGCGCATCCGGCTACTCGCAAGCCCGCCGATCGCGGAACTCGACCGATTATCGCAGCAGAGCAAGCTGCCCGAAATCGGGCGCGGTACAGCATGACCAACGCGGCGATTGCAACTGCGCCTGCTGCTCCTGCGCTCGGCCTGTTCGAGCGCTGGCTCACGCTGTGGGTCGCAATATGCATCGTCGCTGGCATTGTACTGGGCCAGCTCTGGCCAGCTTCCTTCCGGGTGCTCGCGCGGCTCGAGATCGCGCGCGTCAACATTCCGGTCGGACTGTTGATTTGGCTGATGATCGTGCCAATGCTCGTCAAGATCGACTTTGGCGCGCTGCATCGCGTTGCCGCGCACGCGCGCGGTATCGGTGTTACGCTGTTCATCAACTGGGCCGTGAAGCCGTTCTCGATGGCGCTGCTTGCGTGGCTCTTCGTGCGTCACGTGTTCGCGCCGTGGCTGCCGGCAGCTCAGCAGGATAGCTACGTCGCCGGCCTGATCCTGCTCGCCGCGGCACCGTGCACCGCGATGGTCTTCGTCTGGAGCCAGCTCTGTCGAGGCGATCCCTATTTCACGCTGTCACAAGTTGCACTGAACGACGCCATCATGGTCGTCGCGTTCGCGCCGATCGTCGCACTCCTGCTTGGCGTCGCAGCGATTACGGTGCCGTGGGATACGCTGCTGGTCTCCGTCGTGCTGTACATCGTCGTGCCGCTCGCACTTGCGCAGTTTTGGCGACACTCGTTGCTACGGCACGGGCCGGATGCGCTTGCACGGACGTTGGCGCGGCTTGCGCCGCTGTCGGTCGCCGCTCTGCTCGCCACCTTGGTGCTGCTGTTTGCGTTCCAGGGTGGACAAATTCTTGCGCAGCCGCTCGTCATCGCAATGCTCGCGGTACCTATCGTAATCCAGGTGTACTTCAACGCCAGCGCCGCCTATCTCCTCAATCGTGCGCTTGGTGTGGCGCACTGTGCGGCAGCACCGTCGGCACTGATTGGCGCGTCGAATTTCTTCGAGTTGGCGGTGGCCGCCGCGATCAGCCTGTTTGGGCTGGAATCAGGCGCGGCGCTCGCAACCGTCGTCGGCGTGCTGGTCGAAGTGCCCGTGATGTTATCGGTCGTCGCGATCGTGAACCGGTCGCGCGATTGGTACGAACGAGCTGGCGTCCCATAACGCGCGACATGCCCGTCTCAGCCGCCAGTGCCTTGGCTACGGCGTCGAGATCGAGCGGTGAACCGGATCAATGCGACCCGAAGCACACCAGGGATGACCCTTCTGCGGGCGGTTGCGTGAAAAAGTCACGCAAGAGTCACGCAACCCCGGAAAAAAAAGGGCCTGAGTTTCTGCAAGCCCTTATGAAGTCCCAAGACAAGGTGACATTATGGCTCGCTTCTCAACCCAGGAGTGGAAAGTCCATGACTAAGACCGAACAGAAGCACATGCGTTCATGTTCCCACCGGAGCGATCTCCCGCTCGACACGCTTCGCATTTTCGATCTCGGCAACCCGAAGGTCATATGCGGCTTGCAGATTCAGCCATGAGCGTGCATCGCCATCGAAATAGCGCGCAAGCCGCATTGCAGTATCGGCGCTGATACCGCGCCGCTCGCGAACGATGTCGTTGATACGCGGAGCAGGTACATTCAGTGCCTTCGCCAGGGCATTGGCACTCTGGCCGAGTGGAACCAGAAAATCCTCTCGTAATATCTCGCCGGGATGGATCGGCCGCATGCCATTCTTAATCATCGCAGCTCTCCGTCAGTGGTAGTCAACGATCTCAACGTCTCCCGCTATGCTGCCGGGCCGGGCCGGTTTCGCGCCAGCGCTTAGAGCTCCTTGTCCAGCGGCAGCAGGGACAGCCAATCAACCTCCATTCGCTGCCAGGGACTACGCGCGGGTTCGGAATCGTATTCGATGTCGTTTCCGTCTTCCCGGGTGCGCCAGATCAACTTTGGCGGCCCGCCCGTCGGATCTCCACGCAACGTCGGCACGTAGCTGTTCGCAGGAACTGCAATTGATTCGAAGCGCGCCGCGGTTTGGCGCGCCAACTCGGGGCTGTCGATAATCAATCCGACCTCGGTGTTGAGGCGGTGCGAACGTTCGTCGAAGTTCATTGACCCGATATACAACCTTTGGCGATCGAACACAAACAACTTCGCGTGCAACGCGTAATTTCCGGTGCGCGCTGCCACCGACGACTCGCCGCTGCCCCTGGCACTGCCTAGTAGCGAACGTACTTCATAGAGTTCCACGCCGTCCTCGAGCAAAGGGATGCGATAGCGCATGTAACCGGACTGCGCCACCAGTTCTGGTGTCGACTCGAGCGAATTGGTCAGGATCCGCACGCGCACACCGCGCTCACGCAGGTCCTTGAACAGCCGCATTCCATCATTTCCCGGTATGAGGAAGGGTGTGACCATCAACAGTTCCGACCGCACCGCCGCTGCGGCGTCAGCCACAGTCCGGTGCATCAGCTCGCCGACCATCTCCCCTCTTTCGACGCGTCTCTTGTCTGGGCTGTCATAGACTACTTGCGCATGCGCCCACACGAGCGACAGCCTGCCGGACAGCATCCCGGCGAGCGGCTCACCGCTCGCAACCCGGCTCGCATAGTCGGTCCCGTCCGCCCTCAACTCCCTGCGATGTTCGTCTAGGGTCTTGCGGTATGCTTCGAGAGCCGCATCCGAGTGCTCTGCATTGCCAAGTGCGGCAACCGGGATCGCAAGATCGCTGTTCCAGAAGTCATCGAATGTCCTGGATAGGTCCTTTACGATCGGGCCCGCCACAAAGGCATCGTCATCACCGAACTGCGACTCGGGGTCGACTTGAAAGTATTGATCGCCAATATTGCGCCCGCCCACGAGGGCGATCGCGTTGTCGACGACCAGCAGCTTGTTGTGCATCCGGTAATCGAGGCGCGGGGCATTGAACGTGAATTCAATGGCGCGAAATAGTTCGGCATGGCCGCGATACGTAAATGGATTGAAGATCCGAATCTCAATTTTCGGGTGTGCGCTTAGCGCCGCGATCTGTTCATCGCCCGTGAGCGTTTCCCCGTCATCGACCAGGACGCGTACTCGCACCCCCCGATCGGCCGCGCGCAGCAAGGCATCTGTCAACAACTGGCCGGTTTCGTCCTGACGAAAGATAAAATACTCAAGATCGAGAGTCCGTTCGGCCGTATTGATCATCTGCGCACGAGCCAGGAACCCGTCGACTCCCACCGAAAGCAGGCGAAATGCGGAATTCCCGCCATGTTCTCGTGCCGCGCCATCAAACTGTCGGCCGAGCCGCGTCTCCTCGGGATGAGTCAGCGCGATCGCCATCACCTTCGGGAAGTCGGCCCCGGGCGGGGACGTTGCGCATCCGACCATGAGCGCGGCCACAAGACTGAACGCTACGAAGCGCGTCGCTCGACCGATCACGGTCATGTTTGGGTTCCGCCATGACAATAGCCAGAGTCAAGATATCACACCTGCGACACAGTCTAATCGCGCCTGCGCGCCGCGGTGATCCCCCGACTCGACTTCCTCTGGAGCACAGGAAGCCCTGCCCGCCCGGTCGTCCCGGGAACGCCGATTGGTTCATCGAGGGTCTCGGTGCATTCCAGGAAACGACGATCGTGATCTACGCGTCGTTCAGTCTGGTAAGCGGCATTGGTTTTCCTATCCCGCCGCGTCTCTTTCCGACAGCTGGGGCAGAAAGGACGGTCCGCTCGCGTCCGAGCTCGGGTTTGTCGGATCGCCGCCACGCGATCCGGACTATAAGTCTAAAATGACGCCCATCGTCGGCGGCGTCTGACGACTGCAGCGCCACGAGTTTCGTTGGTCCATGTGGTCGGTAGCGGCTCCTCACTGTCTTTTACAGCGAGTCCCTAAAAAGTCCCTAACCGCTGATTCGGAGCGCTTCCATCGGTTGACATATAGACATACAGTAAGTATGCTTAGACATATGCGCACAACAGTTCGGTTGGACGAGGAACTCCTGGAACGAGCCCGCAAGGAGGCCGCGCGGCGTGGCGCTACGCTTACGGCCCTGATCGAGGAGGGTCTTCAACTTGTCCTGCGCCGTCCGAAGAAACAGTCGGATCAAACGCACGTGAGGCTGCCCGAGTGCCGAGCGGGCGGCGGGACTCAGCCAGGCGTGGATTTGAATGACAGCGCCGCCCTGCTCGACCGAATGGAAGAGCGCCGTTGATTTTGCCGGACGTTAATGTCCTGATCTACGCGTTCCGCTCGGACGCTGAAAACCACTTAGACCACAAGTCCTGGCTCGAGTCGGTAATCAACGGCCCCGCGGTCTACGGCATATCGCCACAAGTGTTAAGTGGGGTCGTGCGGGTGTGCACGCACCCCAGGATATTCGCCCGGCCGAGTTCACAGGACGAGACGTTCGCATTCTGTCGCGCGCTCCTTAAGCAACCCAATGCGACCGTGATCATGCCTGGCGATCGCCACTGGTCGATCTTCGAAACGCTCTGCGGCAAGTCCAAGGCGGCTGGCAACCTAGTTCAGGATGCATGGTTCGCAGCGCTTGCAATCGAATCCGGATGCGAGTGGATCACCACCGACCGTGATTACGCGCGCTTTCCAGGGCTAAGCTGGCGTTCACCATTCTGAGCCGCGGCTCGGCGGAGGGGCGTCGGCGCCCCGTCCGCCGCAATAACTCGCCTGTTCGGTCCAGAATTTCGAGCGACGTGATTATGCCGCGGTCGTCCGCAAAAATTATGCGTTGCGCACTTCTCCCGGGCTTTTCGCCGAAATCAGCCATCGCGCAGCGCTGGCCTCGCGCAGTACCTTCAGCCGCCAAGCTAGTACTCGGTTCTGTTCGGTCTTGGTCATGGGCTCTCTCCTCTTGGGGTTGAGAGTGAGCCATAATGTCACCTTAGTCTTGGGACTTCACACTGTGTGCGTAGCGGCACTTCGTTTACAGATTATACCGGACACATCCTTTACAGTTTTCGGCATAGAGAGGAGGACTCGCTATGCCGTGGAAGGAGTGTCAGAAGATGGACGAGAAGCTGAGGTTCGTGTCCCGGTTTCTTGACGGCGAGAAGATCGCGGCCCTATGTAGGGAGTTTGGGATATCGAGGGTCACCGGCCATAAGATCATCAATCGGTACCGGGAAAGCGGGATGGAAGCATTCACCGACCGAAGTCGCCGACGAGCGCCCGCATCAGGCTCTGGACATGAAATGCCCAGCTGACCTTTACCATCCATCTCAGCGCCCGTACCGCGGCTTACCCGATATCGAATATCCGTTTCATGACCGCACTGTCACCGTCACCCAGTGCGGACGGATCTGCATGGGCAGAAAGAAAGTTAACCTGAGTCAGGTCTTTGCCGGCCAGAATGTCGGCGTCAGGGAGGAGGAAGACAACATCTGGCTGGTCAGCTTCATGCAATACGACATCGGCTACTTCGATCTCGATGCCTGCCGCGTCGAGCCCCTGGAGAACCCTTTCGGACCCAAGGTGTTAACCATGTCTCCGGCCCCCTGTGTCAGGATAGTTGTCGCGTCGTTCGAAGTTGAATCTTACAGGGGCGAGAACTCGACGACGACATGAGCAAGCCGTTCTCCGTGGCTTTCAAACAGAAGATGATCCAGCGGCTCACCGGCAACAACGCAGTAAGTGCATTGCAGTTGGCTCGGGAGACCGGGGTCCGGCAGCAGAACCTGTCGCGCTGGCTGCAGGAGGCGCGTAGCCTGCCGATCATGACCGATAAACCGAAACCTGCCGTGCGTGAGTGGACGGTCGAGCAGAAGGCTCGTGTGCTCGCCGCGGGCTCCAAACTTGATGGCGAGGCGCTAACCGCCTATCTCGAACGCCAAGGGGTGAAGCTCGCCGACTACGAGCAGTGGCGCATTGCGCTTGCCGAGGGCGGACGAGCCTCGACGTCTACGATCAAGCGGATTCGTCAGCTCGAGCGCGAGCTCGCTCGCAAGGAGAAGGCACTGGCTGAAGCTGCGGCGCTTCTCGTTCTCAAAAAAAAAGTGGAGACACTCTATGGGGAGGACGAGGACGACGACACCAACGGGGAGAACGAGAAGTGATCCTCGAACTCATCGCCGAAGCGCAAGCATCAGGCGTGCGACTCGCGCCCCTGTGTCGCGTGCTCGGCATCTCGGCTCGAACCATCGAGCGCTGGCGTGCTGACCCTGAGGTCGGCGATCGTCGCTGCGGACCGCATCGTCGGCCAAGCAACGCGCTGTCACCCGCCGAGGAGGCACAGATCGTGACCGTGCTAACGAGCTCACGCTACGCCGGGCTCTCACCGAAGCAGCTGGTTCCTCGGCTTGCGGACGAAGGGCTGTACCTCGCGTCCGAGTCGACGATGTACCGAGTGCAGCGCCGCAACGGTCTGCGCACGAAGAAGTGGACTGCGCCGCGGACGCACGTGACTCGCGCATCCACGGTGCACCAGGCGACTCGGCCGAATCAGGTATGGAGCTGGGACATCACCTGGCTGCCGACGACCCTGCGTGGATCGTACCTGTACCTCTACCTCATCCTGGACGTCTGGAGCCGTTGCATTGTCGGCTGGCGCATCGCAGAACGCGAGTCGGCAGACATCGCCGCTGCGCTCATGGCCCAGTCGTGCGCCGAGGGCAACGTCGATCCGCGCGGGCTCGTGCTGCATTCCGATAACGGCAAGCCCATGCGCGGCAGCACGATGATCTCGACGCTGCAGTGGCTCGGCGTCGTGCCCTCCTTCAGTCGCCCGCACGTGTCCGACGACAACCCGTACTCAGAGGCCCTGTTTCGTACCCTGAAGCACACGCCAGCATACCCGCGACTGCCTTTCGCCGACCTCGCCTCAGCCAGCCGCTGGGTGGCTCGGTTCGTCGACTGGTACAACGGCACGCACCGCCACAGCGCGATCCGCTACGTGACGCCCAACCAGCGACATCATCGGCGCGAACGCGCGATCCTCGCCAGTCGCCACCAACTCTACGAACGTGCGCGCTGTGTGAACCCGGAGCGCTGGAGTGGCTCGACACGCAATTGGTTGCCCATCGGGCTGGTCGTGCTCAACCCCGAACGCGCACCGTATCAGGCCGCTGCATGACTGATGCGACAACAACCTTGACACTCACCGCCGGTATAAAGTGTTCACCATGTGTCCGGTAAACACCCCCTTGAATTTTGGCGCGCCCGGCAGGATTTGAACCCACGACCCCCTGGTTCGTAGCGCGATTTAGGGCTTCTAAGTAGTTGATTTAATTAATGGCGAACGCCCGGCGCGCGAGTTTTCGCCCCTATGGTTCCACATCCTTCACGCGAAAAGTCGCGCAGAAGTCGCGCACGCGGGTGTCAAAAGTCGCGCAGCGATTGCAACCAAAATGGCCGGATGGCTTTGACCATGAAATCGCCGTCCACAGTAACGGCGGCGGTAACTTGAATTTGCGCTTGAGCGCCACTTCGCCTCATGCTATTCTGGTCAGAACGACTAGATTTGCGGGGGTCAACATGGATAAAATCTCAAAAGTCCATACAGCATCCCTCCCGGGTTACTGGCTCCTGCAGGACGCTAAAGCGCGATTCAGCGAATTGGTGCGTCGCGTGCGCAGTGAAGGGCCGCAGCACGTCACGATCCACGGCCGCGACGAAGTCGTCGTCATCGCGGCGGAAGAGTTTCGGCGTCTGAAAGGTGACCGTACAGGTCAGGCCCTGGTCGACGCTATTCAAGCGTCACCGCACCGAGACGTCGAAATCGCGGTTCACCGTGCGTTGATGCCGGTGCGGGACGTTTCGCTGTGACCGGCTGGCTGCTCGATACGAATGTGATCTCGGAATTGCGGCGGCCGCGACCCGAACCACATGTGGTGACGTTCGTCGCCGCCCGACCGCTGGAGCATTTGTTCATCAGCGCGGTGACGCTCGCGGAAATCCGATTCGGCATTGAACTCGTCGCCGATGTCAGTCGTCGCGCCGCGCTGACGGACTGGCTCACACACAAAGTGCGGCCGATGTTTGAGCAGCGCGTGCTGCAGGTCACTGAAGACATCATGTTCAAGTGGCGCTTGCTGGTTGAGGAAGGGCGCAAGAGCGGGCACACCTTCTCCCAGCCGGATCTCATTATCGCCGCCACCGCAGCCCATCACGGACTCACGATTGTCTCGCGCGATGCCTCGGACTACGAGAAGGCACGAGTTCCCGTAGTAAATCCGTGGCAGCCATCGGCATAGGGTGAGGCGCCTAGCCCCGCGCCAGCTGCATCGCCCGGTGCGCGAATTGCAAGCGGACCTAGGTCGCTACCTCGCGCGTTCGACCCCGGTCTTGAGTCCAATTCAAGATTGAATGCGGTATCGCGGGTCCGCAGGCGAGCTCGAATGAGCGCCCTGCGGGCTAGTCTTCGTCGTCCGTGAGCTCATAGTCACAGAGATCCTCGACAACCGAATGCAGCTCGACCGTAAACCACTTCCGGAACAAAGCGAGGGTACGCTTCTGTGGCCATGCGGCTTCGTCGGTATGCGAACCGAAGAGCTCGCGTTCGAAAACTTCAGCGAACACGCGTTGGAGCACCTTTTGAGCCTCGTCGTCATCGTCAAATTGAGGGATAAGGTACGCCGTTTGCTCGCCATCCACATTCGGGACAAGGCCCGAATCATCCAGCTGCGCCGCCCAATCCAGAAAGGGCTGCTTTGGACGCACGACGAAAACAGCTCGATTCAACATGAGGATCTGTGGCATCCAAGCGATTGGGCGACCGGTCAGTGGTCTCGTAGTGCGCTGACGGCCGGATCGCCGAACGGTTGATGCTTCCTTTCCCGTTTGCGATTCTTCACCTTCAAACGTCACTGCACGGCAAGATCCACGCGTTTGCCGATGCGCAATAGCATGCTCACGAGTGCATCGATTGTGAATTTCTCGAACTTGTGATTCACGACGTCCGAAATGCGAGGCCGCGTTACGTGGAGAACTTTGGCTGCTGCGGCTTGAGTGACGCTACCTTCTCTCATCCATTCCGCGATCTCATCCATAAGCTGTTGCTTCAATCGAATCGATTCATCGATTTGCGCGTCGGCGTGAGCAAGCAGGCGCTTAGCCTCCGCCGGAGGGAAGCCGAGATCCAGGAACACGTTTCCACCAGCCTTCGTCCGATGGCGGGACTTTGTATCAACCTTCATTTCGATCCCTTCCTTTCCGCAACTACGGCGCGATAGCGCTGCCTGGCGATTTCAATGTCGTTTCGCGGCGTCTTGCGGGTCTTCTTCTGGAAGCTGTGGAGCACGTAGATCGCTTCGTCAAACTTCGCCACATACATCACCCGGAACCAACCATTCTGGGAATCGATTCGGATTTCGTTCACACCAGTCCCTGCTTCCGGGAATGGCCGCCAATCATCGGGTAATTCGCCGCGCTGCAGCCTTCGCAGTTCATAGCCTGCCCGCTTTCGCGCGGCTTCGGGAAATTCCCGCAGATCGTCAAGCGATGAGCCGCGCCACTCGATAGGCTTGTCCATCAAGAGCTGCATTGTCTCAAATTTTATACAGCGCTGCCAAGGGGATTCTGCACCTATGCGTGGCGGCCGCTGCTGCCAGGCCCCACGACGAGACGCCATCGTGCCGCTGCGACAATTTGGGCGTCCATGCAATGCAGGAGCCCCTTGATGCCCAGCACCCGGATCCCAGGCATAACAGTCAACGCAGCCGGCCATCACATCATCGACAAAGAACACCGCCGCGTGCGGATCTACGCTCGGCTCGGCGCAGTCAGCAAAGAAGAGGCCCAGCAGCGGCTCGCCGCTGAGATGGAGCGTGTCGAGCAGGAACTACAGCGAAAGGCTGCCCGCCCGCGCTTCGCCGATGCCGCAGCGCGCTACCTCGAGGAGTCTCGCGATCTGCGGTCAGCCGATGTCACCGCGTGGCACGTTCGCTTGCTCACTCGGTACATTGGCACGCTCGAGCTCCACCGGATACATGACCGGACGCTTGAGCGCTTCATCGCCGATCGACTGGCCGACGGCGTAACGGCCACGACCATCAACCGTAGCCTCGAGGTCGTTCGCTCCGTGCTCAACAGCGCGGCGCGCTCGTACCGCGACGATGAGGGTCGTCCCTGGCTAGAGGGGATGCCACCGCTCATTACGATGCTACCAGAATCGCCGAGTACGCCCTACCCCATCACCTGGGAGGAGCAGGACAGGCTTTTTCCCAAGCTGCCGGCGCGGCTTGCTCGGATGGCACTTTTCGCCGTCAACACCGGGTTGCGCGAAAGCAATGTATGCCGGATGAACAACACAGCATGGCAGCGTGCGCGGCGAGAAGCTGGCCTGTCGCGCGTGCGCGTCCACGACTTGCGCCACACCTTTGCCTGCCGCCTGCGCGCGGTCGGCGTATCGATGGAGGATCGCGAAGTTCTGCTCGGCCACGCGAATCACTCGATGGCGGGCCATTACGCGAGCGCCGACGTCGGCCGGCTGCTCAAGCAGGCGAACTTGATCTTGGATCGTGAGGAGACGCGCACCGCGCCGCGCGTCGCAAATGCCGGAGCGGGCCTGTGGACAAAAGGTCCCGCACAGGTCCCGCAGCAAGAGAAACGAGCGCATTTGCGGCTCGTAACCCTTTGAAATCTGGCGCGCCCGGCAGGATTTGAACCCACGACCCCCTGGTTCGTAGCGCGATTTAAGTCTTCTAAGTGGTTGATTTAATTAATGGCGAACGCCCGGCGCACGAGTTTTCGTCCCTGTGGTTTCACACCGTTCCCGCAAAAAGTCGCGCAGAAATCGCGCACCGGGGTTTCAAGAGTCGTGCAGCAGTGAGCGTCGCAAGCTAGGCGCAAACGAGAGACGCAATTGTTCCTCGTTCGCGCGCGGCCAGGAACTCGCCGATCCGCGATTGGACGTTGGGAAAGAAGGGCTTCTTGCGCAACCGCGCGAAGTCACCTGGAACATAACCAGGACGCCGCGCTCGCCGAAGAGCTCAAATTAGAGGGTCACCATGTCCCTTGGCTTCGCTCCCTTGATCGCTTCCATCGCGACCGAGTGATCGAATGTGACAAATCGTCCTCCGTGGCGAACCGCAAGCGCAAGCAGGTAGAGATCCGTCAGCTGGCGCGGTCCGTGAATGCGCGCGGCATCGACCCGTTCCTCGTCGATTAGGCTGACGTCGTCAGGCCAAAACTCGTGGAAGGTACCTGCACTCGCCTCTGCAAGCCGTTCCATAACCGCACGCACCGGCAGCCCATTTGGATACCCCTGATGCGACATGATGCGCACACACCCATTTTGGGTGATTGGACAGGAGGCCCAGCCGACCCGCGCATGACTCGCGAACCAGTCGGTGGCGCGTGCGTGGAGCGAATGGTCGGCATCAAGCAATGCGATCAATACATTGACGTCCAGCAGCGCGCGCATCAGTACGCGTCGTCTTCGCGTAGCTTGTCGATCAACTCGTTGGTGACGACACCGCCGCGCTTAGGGAAAGGACGGAACCCGTGAATTGGTTTCGGCCCCCGTGCCCGACCCTGCGGCGGCGCCGTCAACGCGCTGCGCGCGAGTTCGGAAAGCACCTCTCCGGTAGTCCTTTTATCGCGCTGGGCGCGTTCCTTCGCAGCCTGGAGAACGTCGTCGTCGATGTCGAGGGTTGTACGCATGCATCAAATGCTATCGCATCAAACATCACAAGTCAAGGAAAGCTGCTCTTGCCGAAGCCGAAAGACAGAGTGAGTCCGACGATGGTGAAACGAACGCTCGAAGTCGTCCGGCACATTCTGCACCTGGCGGCGCGAAAGTGGCGTACCGAGGACAATCAGCCGTGGCTGCCGATCGCGCCGCCGCTGCTGGAGATGCCGAAGAATCCTCACGCGCGAGCACCGTACCCCTTGGCGTGGGACGAACAGCGATTTCTGTTCTCGTGGTTACCGAAGCACTTGGCGGAAATGGCGTTGTTCAAAGTGAACACCGGTACCCGAGAAAGTGCAGTGTGCGGTTTGCGGTGGGCGTGGGAGCAAAAGCTGCCAGAGCTGGACGCTACCGTCTTCATCGTTCCAGGAGACCACGTGAAGAATGCAGAAGATCGTCTGGTCGTACTGAATGAAACGGCCCGTGCAGTTATCGACGCGCGCCGTGGCCAACATCTGACGCACGTGTTCGCGTACGAGGGCAGGCCAGTGGTCCGGATGAACAATACCGCGTGGCAACGTGCCCGCCAGGAGGCAGCGAAGGAGTATGGAGTGCTGCTTGGCAGGCCTTGCCCTCCGACTTTTGCCAAAGTGCGCGTTCACGATTTGAAGCACACGTATGGGCGCCGACTAAGGTCTGCGGGAGTAGGCCTCGAAACCCGCAAGCTGCTCCTCGGGCACAAGAACGGTGATATCACCACGCACTACTCTGCCGCGGAGATCGGCGAGCTGATCGCAGCGACGAATCGGATTTGCGCGGCCAAGGGCACGCCAAGCATCACGCTCTTCGGGTGGCCAACAGGTGATTCGTGCGCAAAAAGTCGCGCAGGAGTCGCGCAGAAGCAAAAAGCCAGTCGCGCAGATTGGCTAAGTGCTTGAATATTGGCGCGCCCGGCAGGATTTGAACCCACGACCCCCTGGTTCGTAGCAACGGGCCACACCCCTGATCTGCCTAGCGTTTTCGTTGCGCACCAATGACTTAGCATCCTGCAGGGCGCCGTGTTTTCCTGTAATATCCCCCTATTCTGTGGCCCCGGTGTGGCCCGGAGCATCTTCGAGGAGTTACAGGCATGGCCGCCAGGTTCGAATTTACGAAGGCCCGCATCGAGGGATTGCAGCCCCCTGCAGCGGGACGGCTGACCGTACACGACAGCAAAGTACGCGGCCTTCAGCTGCGTGTCACAGAGGCCGGCGTCAAGGTCTTCTATCTGCGGCGGCGCCTGGTCAATGGCACTGCTGCGCGCATCAAGCTGGGCCGCTACGGCCAGGTGGATCTGCCGACAGCGCGACTGCTAGCCGCCGACATGAACAACAAGATTGCGGCCGGTATCGATGTGGGCGAAGCTGCGAGCCGACGCCAAGACCGAGCTCACGCTGCAGAAATTGCTCGACCGTTACTTCGCGGATCGCGCCGAGCGCGGCAAGCGCAGCGTCGCGGCGATGCGCCAGGTTGCCGAATTATGGCTGCTGTCACTTCCGGACACCGCGCCTAAAAAACACGGCCGCAAGCGCACTAAGCCGGCCGGCAGTGCGGACTGGAGCCAGCGCCGTATTTCCGAAGTAACGCGCAGCCAGGTGTCGGCGCTGCACTCGCGCATCCTGGCAAAGGGCAAGAGCGCAACGGCCAATCGCGTGCTCGAGTCGGTATCGGCGGCCTTCGAGTACGGCAAGAGCGCGGGCCTGCACACACTCGACAATCCGGCCGAAGGCGTCGAGGCCGCACCGGAGCGCGAGCGCAGCCGCTTCCTGCAGGCCGACGAGCTCCCATTCATCAGGACGCACTAGCCGCTGCTCCGCAGCCGTGGCGCGATTACTTCGAGGTGCTGCTATTCGTCGGATTCCGGCGCAGCGTTACCGCTGCGATGCGCTGGCAGGACGTAAATCTGCAGGCCGGCACCTGGACGGTGCCGCAAGCGAAATCGAAAAGCGGCGACGAGCTCGTCCTGCCCCTCACCGGCCGTGCGCTTGCTACGTTGAAGCGGCGCCATCGAGATCGCGGCAGCAGTCAATGGGTATTCCCTGGCGGTGCTGCAGGCGGGCACCTGGGCCGGGGCGAAGCGGGCGTGGACGAACCTGCTCGAGGCCCGCCCAGATCGAGAACCTGCACCTGCACGACCTGCGGCGCAGCCTCGGCTCCTGGCTGGCAATGAGCGGCCGCAGCCTGCCCGAGATCGGCCGCGTGCTCGGGCACAAGGATCATCGCAGCACCGCAGTGTACGCACGCCTGCAGATCGAGCCTGTAGCCGCTGCGGCTGCGTCCGCGCAGAAGGCCATGCTGGCAGCGGCGAAGAAAAAGCAGGCGCGCCATGGTTAAGCCCTCGAGGTCGAAACGGAAGCAGCGGCTCGCGCGCCAGTCGGACTGCGATCATGCCGCGGCGCTCGCGCGCATCTACCGGGAGCAGGTTCCTTGGGGCCCAGGCGCCACCCTGATGGCAGCATCGTATTGTTGCCGATGACAGGCGATGACCTTGTCGAGCACCTGGAGTGGTTTGCGAAGCACGGTACTTTTCACCCGCGTAGGTTGCCCGGATCATCGAGGACACCGAAAGCGGCGGCAATGTCCTGCCGGTCTTGCAACAATCGGCCTGAGTTTCCACGCAAAAGGGCCGGGCCGTCATGGACTACCTGCAAGAGATGGCGCAACAGCGTTTCGATGCCAAGTTGAAAGAACTGGCCGGTCTGTCGGCGGTCCTGCGCCGCGCCTCGCCCGCGCTACGGCAGCTTTTAGTGTCGCGCGCCTGGTGCGCGCGATCGAAAGCGATCCGCGGCTGGAAAAAAAATGCACCGCGGGAACACGAAATAAGCTGCGGGATCGCCGAGCGGGTCGGCCAGACGCCGTATCCAGGACACGCCTTTGTGCCGCTCGATGGATTGGCGACGCGGTCGGGCGCCATCGTCGGCACGGCGACGGTCGGGGGCGATTTGGTCGAGACCGAGAACGAAACGCCGGGTATCGCGTTCTTGAATGCGCTACGCGCGCAATCACTCGCGCTACAGCTTGGCGTCGAGGTCATCGGCGGCCTGCAAGGCGAGCTGACCTTGCCTTATATCAGCTCCGGCTTAACAGGGTATTGGCTCAGCGATGAGTTGACGGCGGCAAGCGAAAGTGACTGGACGCTCGCGCAGCTGCCGGCGAACAGCCCAAAGACGTGTGGGCTATACCGAAGTCTCGCGGCGCCTGCTGTTGCAAGAGCAAACGCGGATGTGCTACTCATGGCCGACTTGGGCAGGACGGTGGCAACAGCCGTCGACGTTGCGCTTATCACCACGGCTCCGGCAGCGCTGGGCAGCCAAAAGGGTTGATGGGTACGGCGAATGTCGGCACGCAATCCGGCACGGCGCTTAGCCTGGTCGGGCTGCGTCGACATGGAAGCGGCGGTGCGCAACGCGAACGCGGCGCGAGATCCGCGGCGGCTCGCGTAATGTGGGCAATCCGAACCGCGCAAAAGATTCTGGCCAAGCGCGAGCGCGCGAGCGGCAACGGCGGTTTCGTTTGGGACTGCGGCATGATAGTGATGTTCCCGCGTTTGCATCCACGACCGTTCCGACGCCGGGTCTTGATCCTTGGCGATTGGAGTTCAATCGCGCTGCTTTCGTGGAACACGCTTCAAGTGGGGGCGAAACGCTTACGCGAATTTTAGCGGCCGGCATTGTTGGAATTCGCGCGCTGTGGTCGTGCGACGTGCTCGTAAAATATCCGACAGATGTTTTGTTGTCGCGGCGACCGTGACATGATGAAAATTTGTATTCGCGTCACCAGTCCGATGTTCTTCAACGGCGAGGCTTACCGCCGTCGGTGCCGAGTCCCAAGGTTGATCCGAACGAAGCCAGCGAGGCGCTCGATTCTGGCCGGCTGTGCTCGCCGATCCCGCCGACGCTGACCAGGTGCGAGCCGGCCGCCATCGAGCACCAGCGACAAGCTCTTGCGCGAATTAGGCGCAGCCGCGCAACAAGAGCAGGTCAGTTGGGCGTTGCGGCGCCGGCGGGCATGACGCCATACTGATTTCTCGCCCGCCCGCCGTCGAAGCTCACCCTCGACACAGGCGGCGAGCCGCCCCGCCTTGTCGCGTTGCGTCGACAGCGCTGGGGACATATGTCGGGGTACGGTATCACGGCGCGGAAATCCCCTTTCGGTCGCTGTGGAACCGACGGCCGTCGGCGCGATGTGAAAAGTCGCTTACCGGCTGAAGTGCAGCAGAACTGCACCACGCCCCTGGTCGAAAGGCCGGGGGCGCCCCACTCGCGCAACGAGTTTGGAATCCCCCTTCCGCTCTATAATCGGATTGGCGGCAAGCGCGCTGTTGGAGGCGATGAGCCTTGACTGTGGCAACGGAATTTAACCCGATCTATCCCGGGCGCGCAGCGCATTATGGAGGGGACATTTCCCGGTACAGCAGATATTCGGCGCAAGCCTCTGTTACAACGATGCGGGCCTCCCGAGATCTACGGTCAGATGCCGATGCAAGTTTGGTCGAACGTTGGGGAGCCCTGGCCTCCGACGCCTACCGGACCGTGCAATGGAGGAAAAAGCGAAGGCGCATCGCATCAGGAGCTACCACCGCATCGTAGACCTCGATGAAGTTCGGTTGGCAATAGCGCACGCAAACGCAATCGCGACCGTCGTTCCGACGACACCGCAGTGGAGGAACGCTGACCGCGGCCGCATCGAGACGCCGAAGGGCCTGGAGCGAATCTCGGATGAACTGCATTGCGTTTGCATGATTGGTTACGACGACAAAGCGCAACTTCTGACCTTCGTAAATAGCTGGGGTACGGAATGGGGCGACGGCGGGTTCGGTCCTGCTCTCCCCTTTATGATTATTGGAGCACCTTTCAGATTGACTCTTGG